>NZ_BAAJMB010000001.1:0-1587170 GCF_057553355.1 Colwellia sp. SU-HH01172
GAACCTTGTTAGATAACCTTTTAAAACAAGCTTCTTAGGTTGCCCCGAAGAAGTGGAGCGCATTTTAGGGATTTTTGCGGCGACGTCAACACCTAATGTCACTTTATTTACAGAAACAAGTTTGTTTGCTTTTTATTTGAGCGCTTTGTCGTTTTAACGTCCTTAAAAGACAAAAAAGGCGCTAGGTAGCGCCTTTATTCATCACAGCTAATAATATTAGCATTTAGTGATCGCTCTTATTTTCTGACTCAGTACTACTATTTGTTTCTTGTTTATCATTATTTGCGTCTAGACGAAAATCAGCATCTTCATCATCACCGACAACATGCTCTAACTTTAACTTCTTAACTGAACGAATTGTCGTGAACGGCCCTGAACAAGCATAAAGTGCAAAAATAAAAAGCAGAATGTTTTCAGGACTTGATGCCACAATAACAAAACCTAAAACAATGAGTAAAACAACAACAAAATTGACCTTTCCTTTCCAGTCGACATCCTTAAAGCTATTGTATCTAAAGTTACTGACCATTAATAAGCCCGTTGTTATCGTAATAAGGCCAATAATAAAACCATATTGTTGACCATCAATTTGATATTCACTACCCACCCAGATCAAACTAGCAATGACACCTGCCGCGGCAGGGCTGGCTAAGCCTTGAAAATAGCGTTTATCAGCGACACCAACTTGGGTATTGAACCGGGCAAGTCGTAATGCAGCACATGCCACATAGATGAACGCTGCCAACCAGCCAAATTTACCAAAACTTGATAAAGCCCAGTTATAGACCACTAACCCTGGTGCAATACCAAACGAAACCATGTCAGCCATGCTATCGTATTCAGCACCAAATTCACTTTGGGTATTAGTCATACGAGCTACTCGGCCATCAAGCCCATCAAAAATCATCGCAATAAATATCGCAACTGCTGCGCTGATATAATGTCCGTTCATCGATGACACTACGGCATAGAATCCAGAGAATAACCCTGCAGTCGTCAGAAGATTGGGTAAAAGATAAATACCACGTGTCGGCAAAGAGTCGTTATTATTTTTGTCTGGCATAGATAAATCGCAATACGTTAAGTGCTATAAAGGCTGCTAATTTAGCATAAGTTTAAATATGAAAGGTAGTTGAAGTGACGCTGAAAGCTCTATAAATGTGGTAAAAATTTGTAAATTTGACTTTCTATTGTTATAAGATGTTGTAGCAATTACGTTTTAATGACTAATTTAATAATTAGTCGCAGCACTTTTAAGTGCTTATTTTATCAACTTATGGATAGGTGCATGATGAACATCAAAAGCTTAGTTCTTCTTTCAGCAGTGTTGGCGTCTTTTTGTATTTTGGCTGCAGAAAACTTAACGGTTTATCGCTGGGTTGATGAAAATAATATTGTTCATTTCAGCCAACACCAACCATCCCATGATCAATATACTGTCATTAGTATGGCTAACAATAGAAAGTCATCGGCATTGGACGATAGTGATAATGAAAATAACACTCCCGCCCCAGAAAGTTCAGCTGTGAATAACAACACCACAAATAACATCAGTGATGATAAATGCAACAGTGCTCGCCAAAATGTAGCCACTTTACAAGGTTTTGATAAAATTCAGTATAAAGATGAAAATGGTGAGCTAAAAGTATTAAGTGCCATAGAAAAACAGCAACAACTTGCCATGAACACTAAACAGGTTGAAGTTTACTGCACAGATAAATAACCTTTTACTGGCAGTAACTTCATTTGCTCTCTTACATGCAACCGGTTTGTTTTATGGCAAACGTTTTGTGAACTGTAAGCTATTATCAGCTAACGCTACTTCAATATGATCCCCTGCTAAAAATTCATTGGCTAACAACTTGTGTGCTAATGGATTTTCAACTTCATGCTGTATAGAGCGTTTTAGTGGTCGAGCACCAAATACAGGATCAAAGCCAACGGATGCAACAAAAGACAAGGCTTCATCTGACAATGTCATGGTAATATCACGCTCTTCTAACCGCTTAGTCAATGCTGATATTTGAATAGCGGCAATATGCTTAATTTGCTTGGCAATTAACGGGTGAAATACAACAGTCTCATCAACTCGGTTGATAAACTCTGGTTTAAAATGATGGCTTAACTCTGCCATCACTTTAGCTTTCATTTCTTGGTATTGATTTTCTTGTGAAAACTCTTGGATAACATCTGAGCCAATATTCGAGGTCATAATGATAACGGTATTTTTAAAATCAACAGTACGTCCTTGCCCGTCAGTTAACCGGCCATCATCTAATACTTGTAGTAAGATATTGAAAACATCAGGATGTGCTTTTTCGATTTCATCAAGTAGTATTACAGAATAAGGTTTACGTCTGACTGCCTCGGTTAAATACCCCCCCTCTTCATAGCCAACATACCCTGGCGGCGCCCCCACTAATCGAGCTACCGAATGCTTTTCCATAAATTCAGACATATCGACTCGAACCAATGCATCCTCACTATCAAAAAGAAAATGCGCTAAAGCTTTAGTCAATTCAGTTTTACCTACCCCAGTTGGCCCTAAAAATAGAAACGAACCTATCGGTTGGTTTGGATCAGCCAAGCCAGAACGAGAACGGCGAATAGCATTAGAAACTGAAGTTACCGCTTCTAATTGACCTATAACACGTTTATGCAATTTATCTTCCATCTGCAATAACTTATCACTTTCGCCTTCGAGCATTTTAGACACAGGTATCCCTGTCGCTCGGCTCAAGACATCGGCAATTTCTACATCAGTCACTTTATTACGCAGTAATGTCATCTCTTGCATTTCGGCTTGTGTAGCAAGGTCTAACTGCTTTTCAAGGTCAGGAATTCGACTGTACTGAAGCTCAGCCATTACATTGAGATCACCCGCCCGACGAGCAGCTTCTAATTCGATACGCGCCTGCTCTAGGTCAGTTTTTATTGCCTGCGTGCCATGTAGCGCCGCTTTTTCTGTTTTCCAAACTTCATCCAACTCATCATAACTGGCTTGGCAGGTGGCAATATCATCAGAAATTAAATCTAAACGCTTTTTTGATGCCGGATCAGAGTCTTTAGATAACGCACGTTGTTCTAGCTTTAATTGGATCAAACGACGTTCGAGTCTATCTAAATTTTCCGGCTTTGAATCCATTTGCAAGCGAATGCTTGATGCGGCTTCATCAATCAAATCAATGGCTTTATCCGGTAACTGTCGATCACTAATATATCGATGTGATAACGCTGCGGCAGCGACAATTGCCGGATCGGTAATTTCAACATTATGATGCAATTCATAACGCTCTTTCAGACCCCGTAATATTGCAATGGTATCTTCAACACTAGGTTCATCTATTAATACTTTTTGAAAGCGACGCTCTAAAGCCGCATCTTTTTCAATATATTGACGATATTCATCTAGCGTTGTCGCGCCGACACAGTGCAAATCCCCCCGCGCTAAGGCAGGTTTTAACATATTTCCCGCATCCATCGCACCATCTGATTTCCCTGCCCCGACCATAGTATGCAATTCATCAATGAAAAGAATAACTTGCCCTTCTTGTTGAGCAAGTTCATTCAGCACAGCTTTTAAGCGTTCTTCAAATTCACCACGATATTTTGCCCCTGCCACCAAAGAGCCCATATCAAGCGAAAGTACGCGTTTATTTCGTATACCTTCGGGAACTTCATGGTCAACAATACGCTGCGCTAACCCCTCGGCAATAGCGGTTTTACCAACACCTGGCTGACCAATTAATACTGGATTATTTTTAGTGCGTCGTTGCAGTACTTGAATGGTTCGGCGAATTTCATCATCGCGACCAATTACTGGGTCTAATTTCCCTTGCTCTGCACGCTCAGTTAAATCAACGGTGTATTTATCTAACGCTTGTCGGGTTTCTTCTGCATTGACATCGTCGACACTTTGACCGCCACGTACATGCACTATTGCATCTTGAATGCGTTGCTCACTAGCGCCAAGATCTTTAAGAATTTGTCCTAATTTACCTTTGTCTTGCAGTGCTGCAAGCACAAAAATTTCCGAGGAAATAAATTTATCACCATGTTTTTGCGCAAATTTATCACATAAATTAAGAATATTTCCCATCGCTGAAGACAATTGAACTTCACCACCAGTACCTGAGATTTGCGCAAGTTCACCTATGGCAGTTTCGATTTGTGTTCTTAAGGTACGAACATTAATGCCGGCGCTTTTTAGCAATGGAATAATGCTGCTGGCATTTTGATTTAATAGCGCCAACATTAAGTGTACAGGCTCAATAAATTGATGGTCTTTACCCAGTGCAATTGACTGGGCATCTGATATTGCCATCTGGAAAGTTTGGGTGAATCTATCTAAACGCATGAATCGTCTCCTATTGCCATATTACTGGGCTTACATTTTAGTTACTTATGTTATAGGGACAGCACAGGCTAATTTCAAGTGAATATCGCTTAAGTTTTTGACATAGAACAAGAGCTTATTATCAAATTCTTCAGCTAAATAACTTCAGTACAGTGTTTGACTACCGAGCTTAATTATCGATATTAAACTAACGTAATAATGCTGGCCATACGACCCGTTTTACCTTCTTTTCGATATGAATAATACTTATCGCTTTCGGTATAGGTACAGGCGTTAACACTGGAAAAATTTTTAATACCGAGTGCTTTTAGTTGTAACTGAGCAATAGTGACTAAATCAGCCAAATATTTATCGGAGTAATTAGTCTGTGGTGTATTACCTAAAGGAGTAAATGCTACCGAAAACTGAGCAGAGATATTGGTAAATGCTTTTTTTACTTCTTCACCCACTTCAAAAGCTTGTGCGCCAATACAAGGTCCAAGCCAAACCACAATATCATCTATTGGTGTTTTCATTTGGCTAATAGTTTTCTTAATAATATTGGCAGCTAAAGGTCGCCAACCAGCATGAATGGCGGCAATTTCACCACCATTTTTATCTGCCAGTAAAATTGGCAAACAATCTGCTGTCATTATGGCTAGGGTTAATTTTTTCTGACACGTAATAGCGGCGTCAGCAACAATAGGGATCGCATTATGTTTATCAATATAGGCAACATAGCTACCATGAACTTGCTCGAGCCACTGTATCTTGGTTTCGCTAGGAAGAAACTGCAGTAAGGTATTTCGATTATTAACAACCGAGCTTGTGCTATCTCCAACATTTGAGCCCAAATTAAAAAAATCAAATGCGCTTGGAACGACTCCTGCAACTGCAATGTTCTCGCTAGAAGCAGTTATATTAAGAGAGTTATTATTAGATTTCGGTGGTAAACGTGTTGTAGAAAAGGCCAACACTTTAGGTGTTGGCCAATCAATTAAGTGCAAATTTTCAAGTGATTTAGTAGTCACTACCACTGGCATGTTCTTTCGAGTCAACACGTAACATGTCCGTTAACGCCACCATGTCTTTTGGCACATCGGCATGCCAGGTCATTTGTTCACCGGTAATAGGGTGATACAAAGATAACATTGCCGCGTGTAAAGCTTGACGTTTAAACTGACGCAACATTTCACGTAATTCTTCTGAAGCATTTTTCGGCGGACGAGGACGGCCACCATAAACCGGATCGCCAACCAATGGATGAGTGATATGCGCCATATGAACACGAATTTGGTGTGTACGACCAGTTTCTAAGCGCAAACGCAAGCGTGTATGCAGACGAAACTTTTCCATTACACGGTAATGCGTCACAGAAGGTCGGCCAGAAAAAGTAACCGCCATATGAGTACGTTTAGTGGCATGACGACCAATAGGCTCATCAACAATACCGCCAGCGGTCATAATACCATTGGCTACGGCTTCATATTCACGTGTTATTTCACGTGCTTGTAATGACTCAACCAAGTTTGTTTGCGCCGCAATAGTTTTAGCAACCACCATTAATCCTGTGGTGTCTTTATCTAAACGATGCACAATACCTGCACGTGGCACAACATCTAATTGTGGGCAATGGTGCAACAAGGCATTTAATACCGTGCCATCAGGATTACCAGCACCTGGATGAACCACCAAGCCAGCTGGTTTGTTGATCACCAAAATATCATCATCTTCATAGACAATATTTAACGGAATATCTTGTGCTTCAAAGCGAATTTCAGCTTCGATTTCAGTGTTAATGGCAATTTGTTCACCGCCAAACATTTTTTCTCGTGCTTTATCGATTACTTGACCATTAACCGTGACATGGCCCGCTAAAATCCACTCTTTTAATCGTGAACGTGAATAATCAGGGAACATCTCGGCCAAAGTCTGGTCGAAACGTTTACCTAAGCATGATTCGGGAACCGTATCCCGGTGTTGAATTATTTCAGCCATTAAACTCTCTATTAATTAGCACTGTGCAAGGCATGATTGCTAGGTTAGAATGCCAGTGCTTATTTTACCTCTTTGCTAAAGCAATTACATTAAGTAATTACATTAAGTAGTAATAGCGGCGAAGAAGATATTTATTTTAACTAAAACAAAGTAGTGATATTGAAGTCTATGGAAAAAATGACAATAAAAATAATGTGCCTAACAGTAATGTTAGGTTTAACAGCCTGTTCTGGAACAAATGAAAAAGAAATTGAAAAGGTGCCAGATAAGTCAGCTCAAGCATTATTTGCCGATGCAAGAGAGTCGCTTGACAATGGATTATATCAAAAGGCTATTCAAATATTATCTGCGATAGACTCTCGATATCCTTACGGCCCTATTTCGCACCAAGTACAACTCGACCTAATTTATGCTTACTATAAAAGTGGTGACGCCGCACAAGGTATTGCCTTAACGGATCGCTTTTTACGGTTGAACCCAACCCATGCAAATTTAGATTATGTTTATTACATGCGCGCTTTAATCAATATTGCAACGCAAGAAAATCTATTCCAAGATTTAGCCGGTATTGACCGTTCAGATCGTGATCCGACCGCTGCTCGTGATGCTTTTAAAGATTTAAAATTAATTTTAGAAAAGTACCCTGAAAGTAAATATGCAGCTGATGCTCGCCAACGCATGATAGGTATTAAATCTCGTTTAGCAAAATATGAACTGGCGGTTGCTCGTTACTATTTAAAACGTGAAGCTTACGTTTCGTCAGCCAACAGAGGCAAGTATATTGTTGAGTACTTTTCACCTAGCCCAGAAACTGAGCAAGCGTTAGAGATTATGATCCACTGCTATGAAAAGCTTGGGTTAGAAGATTTACGCATTAACGCCAAACAAGTGCTAGCGGCAAACTATCCAAACAATCCTTTAATTGCAAATTAATAGTTTAGTAGATTAATGGTTAATAAAAAAATACCAGCTTAATGCTGGTATTTTTTTATATGGAAAGTGCTAATTAAATAGCTTCATCGTCTTCTTCGCCGGTGCGAATACGAATAACACGCTCAACATCGGTAATAAAAATTTTGCCATCACCAATTTTACCGGTTTGTGCGGTTTCCAAAATAGTATTTACACAACGCTCTACATTTTCCTTCGTAACCACAATCTCAAGTTTTACTTTAGGTAAAAAATCGACCATATATTCTGCACCACGATACAACTCAGTATGACCTTTTTGCCGCCCAAAGCCTTTAACTTCAGAAACGGTCATTCCGGTAACACCAATTTCGCCAAGTGCTTCACGAACATCGTCCATTTTAAAAGGTTTAATTATCGCTTCTATCTTTTTCATCTTTACAGCCTATAGGTTGATTTGAGATCCCAAATGATACATGAGCTATATTATCATCTTTATCTCCCCTTAATATCAATATATTGCCGAGATTTATCCGTTAGTGTTAGAGCAAAAATTCTATTCAGGAAAAGACTTTGTTACACTACCTGTATGCTAACCGCTAATTCTGTTTACTTGTAAAATGCCGATCACCACTAAGAGGAAATATAATGAATCCGCAGGCAATAATCGATGAAATGAGAGTATTACCTAACATTGATGCTAAGTTCGAAATACAGCGTCGTATTGAATTTATCAAAACAAAACTAAAACAATCCGGATTAACAACATTAGTCTTGGGCATTAGCGGCGGAGTTGACTCATCTACCTGTGGTCGTTTAGCGCAAATGGCAATAGACTCCTTAAATAGTGAACAGTCTATTGAGCAACAGCGCTACCAATTTATCGCTGTGCGTTTACCTTATGATGTGCAAGCAGATGAAGACGATGCCCAGTTAGCATTAACATTTATCAAGCCGAGTCATAGCTTAACAACCAATATTTTTGCTGCCGCAGAAGGAATTCACAATGAAACCCTAGATGCCTTAGCAAATGCTAATATCGCCTCTGCTACTGCCACACAAATCGACTTCTCCAAAGGTAATGTCAAAGCAAGATCTCGTATGGTCGTGCAATATCATATCGCCGGCATATTAGGCGGCTTAGTACTTGGTACCGATCATTCCGCAGAAAACATTACTGGCTTCTTTACCAAATGGGGCGATGGTGCCTGTGATTTAGCGCCGCTATTTGGCTTATCAAAAAGACAAGTGAAACAGCTTGCATGTGAGTTAGGGGCTCCTGAGCAACTAGTAGATAAAGCCCCTACTGCTGACTTAGAAGAACTATCGCCAGGTAAAAAAGATGAAGACGCGCTAGGGTTAAGTTACGACCAACTTGATGATTTTTTGGAAGGGAAAAACACCGATAAAATTGTTGAAGAAAAAATTATTGCTATCTATTTGAAAACTCAACATAAGCGCTGTGCTATTCCAACAATCTACGAAAACTAAGCTATTTTATTTGGAAAAATCCAATATTCTTGACTATACCTAGCGGTGAAAAATGCTTTCAACTAAGGACTGGTTGTTATGTCAAAGTATATTGGATTCACTATTATTGAAGCTTTAGTCTCACTAGCAATTCTATTAAGCTTATTTGCTATCGGCATTCCTAATCTTAACAACTACCTTATTGAGGCAAGAGTGGATAATGAAATGTTCACTCTACATCGCCTGCTACTTATCACTAGAAACACAGCATTAACCAGCAACGGTAATGTCACTTTATGTCCGATTAATGCTCAAAGCATTTGTACCGGTGAGTGGCACAGGGAACTTAGTGTTTTCACTGATGCGAATAATAATAAAATTTATGAGCCGGCATTAAACGAAAAAATTATCGCTGTAAAGTCAGCCATTAAAACAGGCGATAAATTACAATACGGAACTACTCGCGTTGGTCTGACCTATGCAGCAACAGGCCACTTATCTGGCTGGGGACAAAATGCAACTTTCAGTTATTGCCCGGCCAACCATAGCGATAAAAGTAGAGGCATTATTGTCGCCGTATCTGGTAGAAGCTACGTTAGCGCCGCCAATAAAAGTTACACCGCCAATGTTAGACGTTCAGGTAAAAAAATTATTTGTAGCTGAACAGTACTATTAGAATTACAACTTTTGCTAGCTGTGCCCTAATATCAATGCTATAAGTAAATTTATATGCATTAATCAAGGCTGAAGTTATGCCTAAACTTTTATCTAAAACACACCTAACGAAGAAAAGAACTAAAGGTTTTACCGTTACAGAATTACTTATTGGTATCGCCATCACAGGTATTCTCCTCTCAGTTGCCGTGCCTAGTTTAAGTGAGTATATGGTGCAATCACGTGTTGATAACGAAATAAGTGAATTGCACCGAATAATGTTAAGTGCTCGTAATACCGCAATAAATAGCGGTAGAAACGTCACGGTATGTCCGTTAAATGGCGCCACCTGCGGCACCAATTGGCAGAATGAGCTAAGTGTTTTTGTTAATGACGCCAATACGCTGGTCAACAATCAAAGTTATGATAGTGACAGTGAAGAATTAATTAAGGTTAAAGGGCAAGCAAGCAACGGTGATACATTAAAATTCAGTCAAAACATCATTATATTTGCGCCAACGGGGCGTTTAGTCTCAGGTGGCAATGGCAACTTTAGCTATTGTCCTAAAGGTTACAGCACGTTGTCACGTAGTATTGTTATATCTTTGTCTGGTCGAGTATATGCATCATCAGATACTGATGATGATGGTAAAGACGAGAACAGAAATGGCACCGATGTATCTTGCTAATAGTTTTTATTAGGAGCTGGCAAAGTAATGCTAACTCCTAATAAAATAGATGGTTACTTACCTAGGGTACTTGGCAAACAAGTTTCTTGCCTGAATAGAGCTAAATGTATTCTCTAGCTTTACGCATTCAAATACTTTAAATACTTGTTGCTTATCTTTAGAGAAAACAGTGCGAATTTTTCGATTAGCCAAGCGATCAGACAATTTATTTAGATGATTTTCTTTCACTGTCGCTAAATAAATAGTTTGCTGACCGCCAAATAGTTCCACATGGCATTTTGCATCAACCTTTTTGTCTTTCTTGGCATACCCTACCGCTTCTGCATTTAAACTAATCGCAAAGATAACGGCAATAGCTACTAATATTCGTTTCATGTTATTGCTCCCAACAGTTTGTTGCTGGCAATTTTTGCCCAGTATCACTTACTGATAAGGTAGGACAGCTACTATCGTTAGCTTTTTGCTGAGCTGAAGCGGTAGCCGTTAAGACAAAACCACCATCTGCTAGCGCCGCATCAATAGTGTAATGACCGTTCTCTGTCGTGAAAGGGTCGCTATCTAAGCCTAAGCTTTCCATATCAGCGGTATAACTTCGTGTATCGATATAAAGTTGTTCTTGTAGATTTGCTATTCTCAGTAGCTCTCGCTGTGCTTCAGTTCTATTAGAGCGAGCGACAAAATCAGTGTAAGCAGGAAACGCTACTGCGCCTAAAATGGCAACTATTGCTACTGCAATCAGTAACTCAACAAGCGTAAAGCCTTTGATTTTTGATTTCATTTTCATCATTACTCCGCAATATAAAGATAGGTGCGCATGGTTTGCAGCGTAAAGCCAACCGGGATAATTTCTCGACCGACAATGATATTACCAGTGGCATCATCATCAGTGCTGTCGTCACCATCATCTTCTGGCACCACAATCAAGGTAGGCGCACCTAAAAATTGTTCACTAATTTCTACTCGACGTTCTAGATCCGCATCAGGATTATCTTCATCCCAGTTATAAACGCTGGTACCCAATGCTAGGTCAACAGCATATAAATAGCCTGTACCATTAGGCTGTTCACAATGAACAATATCAGGATCTAAATTCGGTGGCACAAATGATGTAAAATAGACCACGCCATTGATGACAATGGCTTCTGCGGTACTTTTCTCGCCTGCATCTTCAAGATTAATATACCAGCCAGACTTATCACTAACGTTAGCAGCTAATATATCGCGCTGTTGCGTCGTCATAGTTTGTTCAAAGGGATTATCGGTATAATTATACAAGCCGCTTTTCGTTATCGCACTTGGTATTGTCGGCTCAGCACTGCTGTAAAAGGACTGCGTTTTAATATTGTCATCTTTAATCATAAAGAAAGTATCATTGGTGTCAGTACCAATAGGGTTGGACCTGTCACCACTTCCCAATAATACTGCATCGTATGGCTTTTCTTGATGACTATAAATTATTGTTGTTTCACCGTCTTCGACAACTTCAGTGGCAATCGTTTCGCTGATAAATGTACGTACAATCGAAGGTTCATTAAAAAAGCGTAAGTCGGTTGAGTCTGTGCTACCACCTAATTCTGCTAACTTAAATACGGTCCACGGATCATCAGTATCACTTGGAGTATCACTTGGCATATCTACGCGCCAAACATTACCGCCAGTATCGCCAGCATATAGTCGATCAGTTAAACCATCACCATCACTATCTAATAAAGCTATACTGGATGGAATACTATCTATGCCGGCAAATGTTGTCGTTGCATTTTCAGGCGCTAGACTCCATTTTAATGTCCCTGTAGCGGCATCGACCATATAGATTGCTCTACCACTACTATCAAGAGCGCTAAGTGAGCTACCATCTTTTAGCTCATCGTAACCACCACCAAAAAACAGCACCGGATTCGCTACTTTGCTATCGCCTGATCCTGAAACATTAAGTTTAGAATAGCCGACCTTAGGCTGAGACCAAGACTGTCCCAATTCACTAAAACCTGTTGAAGCATTATTTATATGCCAGAGCTTACTCGGTGAGTTTGGGTTACTGATATCAAGCGCATAATAGGATGTACCACCACGGCGCAATCCAAAAAACACCCACACCTTATCGGTGCCACTTATAACACCGTCACCATTTTTATCCTGCACGTAGGACGTAATATTGCCATCAACACCATATATTTTTTCTGCCGTTGAATAGTTTTCTCTAAGTGGCTTAATATTTTTAAAGAACTCTTTCGGCATAAAAGCCCAATTTTCATCAACCGTTGTGCCGTTATCTTCAAACATATGCAAAGCACCGGCATTGGTGCCAATAACCACCCTAATACTGGTACCATAATTTATCACTAACGGCTTAGAGTGCAGAGGGTCGGCAAAAACATCTGGGCGCATTTCAGGAATTGAGTCGTCTTCAATTTTGACATTATCAACGTTCTTGCCCATCGCCCAGTCCAGGTAGTCCCCAACATCATCCTCATGAACATCCATTTCAGTGGCAAGTACATCACTACCACCAAAAGAGGTTTCAGCTTGTGTTTCTGTTAGTAATGCGAGCGCGCTATCGGTACCAATATCACTATAAATAACCCTATCTGTTTTGTTTCTGAGCATTTCTGCCACGCCGCCTTCACTTACCACATCACCGTCTTTGGCATTATCAGGTGACCAAAAGCTCGTTACCTCTTCAGAGAAGTGGCCAGTATCTGGATCAAGAGCTGCCTTAGTATGTTTACCGACCTGCTCACCATTAACAACTTTATATTTTTTCAAGTTACCTTGCCAGCGAGGACCATTTTCGGGTTGAAACATAGCGTAATAAACAGAATTTAATGTTTCTGTACGATCAAAGTTATTTGCCGCAACTGAAGCCGATGTTAAGCTATCATTGCTGGGTTCTAAGTTCTCTAAAGCATTTAAAAGGGCGGCGGTAAGCTGAACACTATCAGCCGCACTATAATAAGCTCCACCACCAAGTCTGGCGGTTTCTTTTAATAGCGGCGCAGCATCTGCTGCCCCTTCACTAAAGCCTATGGTATAAGTTTCTACCGTTTGCTTACCTTCCAAATTAGTATTGATATCATTTTCATACATCCACTCAGCAACAGCAGCTAAGTAATTATTATTTGACTCCCATGGTTTATCTGCGTCGGGGTCTGAAACTTTAAACTTTGAGCCAGTAAAATTAATCGTTGTACCATCTTCAACTGTTGATAAAGCTGATATTTTACTATCGGCACCGTTATCGTATGAAGGTACGCCATCAGTAATTAAAATAACAAAGGCTTTACTGCTACAGGAATCAAAAGGCGTTAAATAGCTTCCGCCACTTTCAATATCAGTATCACGTGGCGGCTTATTTTTTGTATAACCTTGCCCTTGGCTTTCATCATCATCACCAAAATCAACATTTTTCCCGGCAAAGTATTGCTGCGCCTCATATAAAGTTTCACATAAAGGTGTCCAAGTTTTGGCTATTAGTTGGTTGTTAACTATATCCAAAAATACCGTTTCACTAGCATCTGTCATCTCTTGAATGCCAAAAACTATTCGGCCACCATTAGGATCATTAGCAGCATCACCGTCATCATAATTAAATACCTGTAGGCCAAAATCAATCGACGGCGCCGCTTGAACAACTTTAGTGATACTGTCTTTGGCAATATCCATACGGCTTTTCAATGTTTGGGCGATATCTTCACCGTGATGCCACCTTAAATAATTATCAGTATAAAGAGTAACTAACTCGCCTGACCATTCTACATTTGAGGCAACGATATCTGTTGTGTGATAAATAGGATTTTTTTTGTCTCCAGCGTAATTAATCGGATAACCTGGAGGCAATGACGCTATATTAGTCGGGTCGGCGGCAAGCACATCATCTTCACAATCGATGATTTCGATATTAGCACCATTATTGTCTGGTATTTCATTCCAACTTCCGGAGTTCCCTTTAATGCTATATTCTCTAATATGGCCATTATAAAAACCGGTCTCAGCCAATATAGCTCGCGCAGTTTCACAACTATTGATGGCATCCAAAAAACGACGTGATTCATTATTATCAGGCACAGGTAAACCGACACCATCTGAGCCGCCCTTGGTAAAATAGATAAAACGTTCATCCAAAGAATTGTCGCTACCAAGCGCAGGATAAACCGTGTCAGGGTTATAATCTTCATTAACAGAAAGCTCGGTTCCCATACTCCCTGAATTATCGAATATGATCAGAACTTGCGTCTTCTTACTGGCAAGTTTCACCGCCTCACTCACATAAAGTTCAATATCCTCACTAAAAGATGTGGCAGATATTAATAACAATAGGCTTAAAGCCAATAATTTTTTCATTGTGCTACTCCAGTATTTAGCAGAAACACCAAGGGTTATCGTAAAAGTTGTTGGGCTACACCGGTATTAACTTCTACTTCATTGGCATTTGTTCGTCCGTACTTACGAACTACTTGCACACGTAAAACATTGCAAGTAAAAACTTGAGCTGAAGAGGCTGATCTGGAGTGGGGGCAATCAGGCTCGAGTTCAAGGTCATTATTGGCAATCTCAATATTTGCCGTGGTATTACTATGGGTATTCGTTTTTGTTAAGGTATCGGTTACCGTAAGAGGAAAGTTTACTAAAGCGGAGGCAAAGGCATTATTTCCAGTGCCACCATTAATTTGTCTGAACATGACTTCATCGCTAGCACTTATCGTCTCTTGTGTGGCAACAACCTTTTCTTCACTAGCCCCCGACATTTTAATATCAGATGTCGTATTTTGCATTAACGCGGCAGCAACAGCGGTTAACGAAATAAGAAAAACCAGTGAGACAATTAAGACAACACCTTGTTGCTTTTTAAAAGCCGTGACATTTTGACTTAAAGGTTTATTTTCACTTACCATGAGTCTACTCCAGCGTTATATAGCGTTACCGTTGAGTTAAATAATAAACGGCGGTAATTATCATTATAGGTCACATCTAAATCACCTAAACGATAGGTATTGGTGTTTGTATATTTATTATCAGGTAAAATGCTGCGCGCCAAAACATAAATACGCACGGCAATAATTCTATTGTTATTACCATTATCCCACTGCGTATCTGTCATATTAGCCGCCGAGACAAAGGCATCAACAATCCCGTAACCGGCACTTCCTTCGGCGTCACTATCAATACCATACATAAAGCGAATCATTTCAATACCATCGATAATAGGATCAAAGGTCATATTAGTTGTTAGCCGTCCCTGCATCAAAACAGGCACGGTATTAGTGCCTTGTGCTTCTTCCCTAACATAGTAAATATGGTGTTGATATTCCCAGACTTGGCTATTCGTGACTTCAGGAATGTCGGTGCCGGTAAAAATTTCAGCTCCACTTAAATTGGCAACAATATAATAGTTGTCATTTGTTGTCGCTGTTAGTGGCTGAGAAATAGCACGCTTTAATTGCAGAATATCTGATGTAGTTTTAGCATCGTCGATACACCCCATAACCGATGCCGCGGCAATCGTCTGCCCCCACAAGGTTCTAAAGTGACCTGTGGCGATTGGAAATGTACCGTTGTTTAACCCCTCGCCATTACATTCTGTGCCCGGTGCACCCGGTACAGAAGTCAGCATCGAAAAGTCTAAACTACCGCTGTAGTCACCCCAAAAATCTTGCTTAAGTAAATCCTCAGTCAAAATACTTAAGGCAAAACGACCATTTTCTTGTAATTCACCATAAGTTGCGGTTTCTGTTGTTGTTGTTTTCATACCAACAAAAACACTAAGTACGCCAGCAAATAACGCTAAACCGACGGCCAGAGAAATAAATATTTCGACTAAGGTGAAACCACGTTGATTATTCATACTAATTTATAAATGCCTCAACAATTAATTGACGTCTTTTATCGCCTGCGGTACCACAATCATCCTTTACTGCATCGGCTATTTCTGTTCGCCCTTCCCAGCTGATGACGACAGTAACGGCATTTAAATTTTGGCTGATACACCCTCTTACGCCAACCAAGCCAGCAAGATTATTGCCATCATTTACTACATCCGCTCCCATCAGCGACAATTCCCATTCATATCTGTCATTAATCACCATTTCAGCGGCACTACAGATACCTGCTAAGGTATTACAGCGTTCATCGGGTACATCATCTAAGGTTTCGCCATAATCTGTACGGGCGTATCCGGCAAGTGCAGAAGGGTCATTACTGCGCATACGTTCAATGATATCTTGTGCCAACGCGGAAGCAACAGAACGTTGCATGGCATCAAAGCTGCCTTTTTTAGCTGAAGCCTGCATTGCAACAGCACCAAGTATGCCAGTAACTAAAATAAAAACAGCAACAAGTACTTCGATAAAAGTAAGGCCATTATTTAAAGATGGCTTATGGGCACGAGCGCGCAGAGTTGAATTATTCAATATTTAATCTCCCTTTAAATACGAATAAGAAAAAAGCTAAAATAGAACGGGATTGGTTGTGATTAAACATCCGACTAATATTGGAGAAAAGGGCACTCTTACAGCGAGTGTAGACAGCACTACTTACCCAGTCTTTATATGTGTTAAAAATCACTTTTGTGAACAGCATTAACCCATACCTTTAGCAAAATATTACCAGTAACTTTCCCGATACAACCAAATAAATTAGTAGAAAGTTATAAATTTACAACTATAAATTAGCAAAAAACTCATGCTAAAAAACATACTTTAATAAAATATAGTTGCAAATAATCTATTAGTTAAGACTAACGTAATTCTATCGGCACCGCAAATACGGTATTTTCTTCTCGCCCAGGATACTCGATAACCTCTTGACCACCAAAGGATTTCAACGCACTAATAACCTGTTGCACGAGAATAGCAGGTGCCGATGCGCCAGCAGTAACACCAACTTTTGCCACCTTATCAAGCCAACTGATATCAATATCAGCAGCGGTATCAATCAAATAAGATGTTGTGCCTATTTTTTCTGCCAGTTCTCGTAAACGATTTGAGTTTGAGCTATTTTTTGCGCCAACAACCAATAATAATTCAACTTGCTCGGCAATCGAGCGAACGGCATCTTGTCGGTTTTGAGTGGCATAGCAAATATCGTCTTTGCGAGGTCCTTGGATCAATGGGAATTTTTCTCTCAAAGCATCGATAACATCACTAGTATCATCAACCGATAAAGTTGTTTGGCTACAATAGTAGAGTTTCTCTGGATCCTTTATTACCAATGAGGCAACATCTTCAGCTGATTCAACCAAATAAATGCCACCTTCTTCGCTTTCATATTGGCCCATAGTTCCCTCAACCTCAGGGTGACCAGCATGTCCGATTAAAATGCATTCAATATTCTTACGACTTGTACGTGATACTTCCATATGCACTTTTGTTACCAACGGGCAAGTGGCATCAAATACTTTTAGACCACGTGACTTGGCTTCATTACGCACTGCTTTTGAAACGCCATGTGCACTGAATATAACCGTGCTGTCATCGGGTACCTCAACGAGTTCATCAACAAATACCGCGCCACGGTCTTTTAAACCATTAACAACAAATTTGTTATGTACCACTTCATGACGCACATAAATAGGCGCCTCAAATAAATCAAGCGCTCGGTCAACAATACTAATGGCTCGGTCAACACCGGCGCAAAAGCCACGAGGATTAGCTAAAATAATTTCCATCTGATACCTGCCGCTATTCGCTATTTAATTTCAACAACATCAATGACAAAAGTCACTTCTTGACCCGCCAAAGGATGATTGAAGTCTATTGTAACTGAACTTCCTGAAACATCTTTTATCATGCCCGGCAACTCAACACCACCCGGTTGCGTAAAGGTAATAATATTACCAACTTTTGCTGGTGCTTCTTCACTAAACTTGCTGATATCCATATAGTGAATATTTTCAGGCAATGGTTCACCAAAGGCATCAACTGCCGCCAGTGTAAATTCTTTGCTTTCACCAGCTTTCATACCAACCAATTGCGCTTCAAATGCTGGAGAAATACTGGCATCCCCCATGATAATTTTTGCTGGTTTTTTATTTACTTTGGTGCTATCTGCCGCAGAGCCATCTGATAACTTCATGGTGATATGGGCGATAATTTCAGAAGCAGCCGTTACTAAATTTGTCATAAAAATCTCTTTAAGAATTAATTTTTTTTGCGTTGTTATTCGGTTCACCATTTTTAAATGAATCTAAGATCATTAATGCCGCACCGATAAAAATCATAGAATCTGCGATATTAAATGCTGGAAAATGATAACCAAAGCCATAAAAATCAAGAAAGTCGATAACATAACCAAACAATACGCGATCGATTAAATTACCAACCGCACCACTTAACATTAACGCAAACGCAACGGAAAGTAATGATTGCTGCTTAGGTGTTTTCGCCAGCCAAACAATAAAAACAATACTAGCAATGGCGGCAATTGCGGTAAAAAACCAACGTTGCCAGCCACCTTGATCTGCTAAAAAGCTAAAAGCCGCGCCTGGGTTATGAACATACGTAATGTTAAAAAAAGGTAATATATCAATTGATTGATACAAGTCCATATTATTAGCAACCAACTGTTTCGTTACCTGATCGGCAATTAAACAAATAATCGTTAACCATAGCCAGCGTAATCCAGTTTCAGTAAATAAACTTTTCATAGATAAATAATTTCTCTTATATTCTCTGCGCTTTTAACGCTTATTCTCTTCTGCCAATACTAGAAAACGTGCAGACTCTACTAAAGTGCTGCACGTTTTATCATTACTTCATATTGCCACTACCAGTGTTAAGCAAATTGACGTACTTCACCTTCACCATCAACGTTGGTAATACAACGACCACAAAGGTCAGGGTGTTGCTCATTTTGGCCAATATCTTCAGTTACATGCCAACAGCGATCACACTTAGCACCTTCTGCTGGAGCAACGGTTAACCACAAACCTTCAACTTCCGTTGCTAGTGTATCTGCTGGCGCACTTTCAACTATTTCAACGGTCGCTTTAGAGGTAATTAGTACAAAGCGTAATTCTTCACCTAATTGCTGAATTTTCTCAGCTAAATCGGCTGTAGCATATAAAGTAACCGCAGCTTCAAGTGCTTTACCCACTTGCTTCTCTTTACGAGCATTTTCTAGTGCTTTATTTACTTCGGTACGCACTAACAAAATCTCGTTCCAGTAATCATTATTTAAAACACTGGTTGTCGAAGACTTTGGTAAACCGTCAAACCAAACACCGGTGAAAACAAATTCTTCACGAGCTTCACCTGCTAGTGTTGGCAACGCTTGCCAAATTTCCTGTGCAGTAAATGACAAAATCGGTGCCATCCAACGCGTCATTGCCTCTGCAATTAAGTACATTGCCGTTTGACAAGAGCGACGAGCAACACTGTCTTCTTTCGCTGTATATTGACGGTCTTTAATAATATCTAAGTAGAAACCACCAAGTTCAGTAGTACAAAAGTTCATTAACTTGTGTACTACTACATGAAATTCATATTCATCATATGCGGCAATAATTTCTGCTTGTAACTGCGCGGCTTTATCAACAGCCCAGCGATCAAGTGCCACCATATCATCAAAAGCAATTGAATCCGTTTTCGGATCAAAGCCATTAAGATTTGATAGTAAAAAGCGTGAAGTATTACGAATACGACGATAAGCATCCGCTTGACGCTTAAATATTTCATCACCCGCAGTAATTTCTTGCGTGTAGTTAACTGATGCTGTCCATAAACGCAAAATATCAGCACCTAAAGTATTAGTAATTTCTTTTGGCGTGATAACATTGCCTAATGACTTAGACATTTTGTGACCTTTAGCGTCAACCACAAAACCATGAGTTAGCACTTGCTTATATGGTGCTTGGCTAGTCATTGCCACTGAAGAAATCATTGACGACATGAACCAACCACGATGTTGATCTGAACCTTCTAGGTATAAGTCAGCAATGCCATCAAATTCTTCACGGGCATTAATCACTGAGTAATGGGTTGTACCAGAGTCAAACCAAACATCTAAGGTATCAGCAACTTTAACGTATTCTTGCGCGTCATCACCAATTAGTTCAGCCGCTTCTAAGTCAAACCATGCTTGAATGCCTTTTGCTTCCACACGTTTTGCAACGGTTTCAATTAATTCAATGCTACGCGGGTGCAATGCGCCGGTATCTTTATGGATAAATAATGCCATTGGCACGCCCCAGGTACGTTGGCGTGAAATACACCAATCAGGACGACCTTCAACCATAGACTCAATACGGCGTTGACCCCAATCAGGGATCCACTGTGTTTTTTCAATCTCGTTAAGCGAGTCTTTACGCAAGCCTTTGTTGTCCATGCTAATAAACCACTGTGGCGTTGCACGGAAAATTAATGGCGTTTTATGGCGCCAGCAATGTGGGTAAGAATGTTCTAAGGCATGATGATGCACGAGCTTGCCGTGTTCTTTTAAAGTTTCAACAACATTGGCATTAGCTTTAAATACATGCTGACCAGCAAACAATTCAGTATCATCTAAATAAACACCATTCGCGCCAACCGGATTAGCCACTTCTAAGTTGTAAAGTTTGCCAACCTCAAAATCTTCTACACCGTGACCAGGTGCGGTATGCACACAACCTGTACCTGAATCAGTAGTTACATGCTCACCTAAAATAACCGGCACGGTAAAGTCATAAAATGGGTGTTGAAGTTGTACTAAATCTAATTCAGCACCTTTACAAAAACCTAACGCGTGATACTTAGTAATACCAAAGCGATCCATACATGAAGTCACCAAGTCTGACGCCAAAATCAAGCGTTCTTTGCCCTGTTCTGTTTCACATTGTACTAAGGTATATTCAACATCAGCATGTAATGAAACCGCACGGTTTGCTGGCAGCGTCCATGGTGTCGTTGTCCAAATCACAACCGAAATATCACCTTCACCCTGATGATTTTCTGGGTGATCAAATTTATCAGCAACGCTTTGGTCTACAACAGTAAACTTCACATCAATGGCTGGTGATTGTTTATCTTTATATTCTACTTCAGCTTCCGCTAAAGATGAGCCACAATCAGTACACCAATGCACAGGTTTAAAGCCTTGGTGCAAATGACCATTCTCAGCAATTTTACTTAGTGAGCGGATAATATTAGCTTCGGTGTCAAAATCCATAGTACGGTATGGCTTGTCCCAATCCGCAAAAACCCCCAAGCGTTTAAAGTCATCACGTTGACCATCAACTTGTTTAGCCGCGTATTCACGACATTTTTCACGAAAGACACTAGCAGAAACTTTATGACCAGGTTTACCGACTTTTTTCTCTACCATTAATTCAATAGGTAAGCCGTGACAATCCCACCCCGGCACATAAGGTGCGTTATAGTCAGATAAAGTTTTCGCTTTAATGATGATGTCTTTAAGGATTTTATTAACCGCGTGACCAATATGAATATTACCATTTGCATACGGAGGGCCGTCATGCAAAATAAATGATTTCTTACCTTTTTTAGCCGCACGAATTTGGCCGTATAAATCTTTTTCAGCCCATTCTTTTAGCATATTTGGTTCACGATTCGCCATATTTCCTTTCATCGCAAAAGAAGTTGCTGGCAAATTTAGGGTTTGTTTGTAATCACTCATTAAAATAAATATCCGTTGTCGTAGTCACTAAAGCGTCGGTTTGTCTTATTTTTCTAACTTAACATCATTCAAGTTAGCTTTTGCACATAGGTGCGGGCTTGTTCTGTATCTATAGCAATTTGTTGGGTTAATTCGGCTAATGAGTTGAACTTTTGTTCATTACGTAGTTTTTTTAACATCACTACCTCAATAACTTCACCGTACAAATTGTTATCAAAATCAAAAATATGTACTTCTAATTGTTGCCTAATTCCTGCAACGGTTGGTCTAGAGCCAATATTAGCAACACCAAAGTGGCGACCAAACTGGCTTTTAACCTGCACCGCATATACTCCTGATACCGGAGATACACGACGCTTTAATCTTATGTTCGCGGTTGGAAAGCCCATTTCACGGCCACGTTTATCACCGTGAAATACTTTGCCAATAATTGAGTAAGCACGCCCTAGCATAACTTCTGCAGCGGCTAAATCGTCTTGCTCTAATCTCTCTCTTATTGCGGTGCTGCTTATTCTACAGCCTGCAAGTTTATGGCTAGCGGTATCGGTTACTGAAAAGCCAAGTTTTTCTCCAGCAACTTTTAACATCGAAAAATTGCCTTGGCGGTTTTTACCAAAATGAAAATCATCACCAACGATCAAGTGCTTTATTGCTAATCGTTTTACCAATAATTCTTCAATAAATATTTCGGCGCTTAGACTAGCAAATTTTTTATTGAAATTGATACAAATTAATCGATCAACACCTAAGTTTTTCAATAATGCATATTTATCGCGTAATCGACACAGTCTTGCTGGTGCAGTTTCGGGTGAAAACAGCTCTTGCGGTTGTGGTTCAAATACTAAAACTGCTGCCTCACAATTAAGCTCTTTGGCTTTGCTAACGAGAGCTGAAACCACTTGCTGATGCCCTAAATGCACCCCATCAAAATTGCCTATGGTTAATACACATCCCTGACGACTTTTATCGTCATTAATCTGCATATTGTGAATGCCACGTGTTAATTGCATGAATCTAATAAACCCTACTGCCAACACTCACGAGCTATCGACAAAATCATAAAAGAATAAAAACTGGCGAATTATATCTCAGTCAGCAGCAAGAATCAGCCCTTAGTGCGAGTTATTTTGCCTGATTTTTATATCAGAAATTCGAATACCGAGTAATAACAAACATACAAAATAGCTAAGCATACCGGCAGTAATACAAATAATAAGTTTCACTACTTGCTCAATGAAACTTAGCGATAGCCAATTTTCAAATGTTGGCGACAAGTAGTAGACCACTAATGCCATAACAGCCGCGGAAAAAATCAAGCGAGCAATAAACCACCAAGTTTTCCTCGATAGTTGAAAAACATTGGCGGCTTTTAGGCCATGATAAAGCATCATGGCATTTAATGTTGCCGACAAGGTTGTTGCAATTGCTAAGCCAACGTAGCCAAAAAATGGCGCCAACATGAGGTTGAACGCCATATTTGCCACCATAGCTTTAATGGCTATTTTAACGGGTGTTTTAGTGTCTTGACGCGAATAGTACGCAGGCGCCAGTACTTTAATAAACATAAAGCTCAACAAACCCGTAAGATAGGCAAATAATGCATATGAAACTTGTATCACCTCAACTTGATCAAACTCACCGCGCATAAACAACACCATAATGATCGGCTGAGCAAGTACCATTAAACCGGCAAGCGCTGGCCAGCCAAATAAAGACACAATTCTCAGTCCCCAATCAATGGTATCGCCAAACTCTTGGTTATCTTTTTTAGTATGCAGTTTTGACAAGTTCGGTAGTATTACCGTTGCAATACCAATACCAAATAGCCCTAGCGGGAATTCTAATAATCGGTCAGCGTAATACAACCAACTGATGGAGCCGGTGATCAACATACTGGCAATAATGGTATCGAGTAATAAATTAATTTGCGTCACTGAAACACCAAACAAAGCGGGAATAATTAGCTTACGAATTTTAGTAACACCGGGCGCATGCCACGCCCACTTTGGCTTGACTAATGCTCCTGCTCGGTAAAGAAATGGGATCTGAAAAGCAAATTGAATAAAGCCACCTAGAAAGACCCCCCAAGCTAAGGCAAAAGCAGGGTCGTCCATCACGGGCGCTAAATAAACGGCACAAGCAATAATACCGACATTAAGTAACACTGGCGTAAACGCTGAAACTGCAAAACGGCCATAAGTATTTAAAATAGCACCCGACAAAGCGGTAATACTGACAAACCAAAGGTAAGGAAAAGTTATTTTTAACAATGTACTGGCTAGATCAAACTTTCCACTGTCAGGTCCGTCATTTATCCAATCTAAAAACCAGCCAAAACCAAATAGTGCAACAAAGAGTGGCGAGGCAATCATGCCAAATAAAGTCACTAGCGTGATAATAACACCTAAAGTACCTGATACTTGGGCAATAAGTTTACGGGTGTCATTACGTCCCTGTTCTTCATCGATGGTATGATATTCACTTAACACAGGCACAAAAGCTTGGGCAAATGCCCCTTCAGCAAATAAACGACGGAAAAAATTAGGAATTTTATTGGCAAAGAAAAACACATCCGCCGACGCGCCAGCCCCCATAACATTGGCAATAATAATATCGCGCACCAAGCCAAGAACTCGTGAAATTAAGGTCATCGCGCTGACAATAATTCCTGACTTAATTAGTTTTTTACTCAAACGACTCAACCCTATTTCATCAATATCTTTAGTAGTATTTTTAATTTTTTAGCGCGTACTAGCGTTAGGCCTGTTGAATATAAGCGAATTATTAGTACCACACTATATTATGCGGCCTATATGATTTGAGAAACAAGCATTTAATAGCATTAACAGAAGAGTTTTACTTCCAACTTCCAATTAAAAACTTTAGAATGCGCGCATTGGTTTTATTTATACAACGGGTAATTATCCGAACTGTCAAATTAAAGCAGTAAATTGTTTGACAAACCAGTTAAAAACAGGCATATTTCGTCGCCTTAAATTTAGGCTATATTTATTCAATTTTAGGAGTTCACCTTGGCTAACTCAAAGTCTGCTAAGAAGCGCGCATTACAATCTGAAAAGCGCCGTCAACACAATGCAAGCCGTCGCTCAATGATGCGCACTTTACTTAAAAAAGTAATTGCTGCTATCGAAGCCGGTGACAAAGAAAAAGCATCTACAGAATTTGCTGCTGCTGCACCGATTATCGATCGTTATGCAAGCAAAGGTCTTATTCACAAAAATAAAGCTGCTCGTAGCAAGAGCCGTTTAAACGCTGCTATCAAAGCGCTTTAATTTTTGTAAAGAATTAAAAAACCGGCTTTTGCCGGTTTTTTTATATCTAAAAAACATCCAACCATCGTTTTTATTGATCTAAGACCTTGCGCTTGTCAGTGGTTTTGTTAGTCTCTAGCCGGTATTTATTAAGAGAGACTAGACATGAAACTTTCAAAAATTGCATCTATGCTACTCGTTGCAGGTGCCCTATCAGCTTGTGGTGACAATAATAAACCGACAAAATCTTCAGCTGTTAACTTACTTCCCGAATATCAAAATCGTTTAGACATCTATAAAACGGTGACATTGAGCGCAGACTTGTCCCATTTATCTGACAACCAAAAGCAAATGTTATCACTGCTAATTGAAGCATCAGATATCATAGACAACCTTTTCTGGCAACAAGCATTCGGCCAAGACAAAGCAAGTTTTCTAGCTTCTATCAGCGATGAAAAGGTCCGTGAGTTTGCCCGTATCAATTATGGTCCTTGGGATCGTTTAAATGGTGACAAAGCTTTTCTAAGCAATACCGCAGAAAAAAGCCACGGCGCACAATTTTACCCAGCTGACATGACTAAGGCTGAGTTTGAGCAAGCGACATTCGAAGATAAAAATGGTTTATATTCGCTCGTACGTCGTAATGAAAATGGCCAACTAAGCACCATTGCGTTTTCAGAAGCTTATGCTGATGAAATCAATCGCATTGCGGTTATTCTTGAAAAAGCAGCAACCTTTGCTGACGACAAAGAATTTTCGGCTTATCTTGATATGCGTGCTAAAGCATTACGTAGTGACGACTTCCAAGCATCAGATTTCGCCTGGATGGACATGAAAAACAACCCTATTGATATTGTTATTGGTCCTATTGAAACCTATGAAGATCAATTATTTGGCTATCGCGCGGCATTTGAGTCCTATGTCCTGATCAAAGATATGTCTTGGAGCGAAAAGCTCGCTAAATATGCAGAATACTTACCTGAATTGCAGCGCGGACTACCTGTTAGTAAAAAGTATAAAGCAGAAGTTCCTGGCTCTGATGCTGACTTAAACGCCTATGATGTTATTTATTATGCCGGACATTCAAATGCTGGCGGCAAAACCATCGCCATTAACTTGCCAAATGATGAAGAAGTGCAATTAAAGAAAGGTACTCGTCGTTTACAACTTAAAAATGCCATGCGTGCAAAATTTGACGCCATTATGACACCTATTGCTGAAACGTTGATCGTGCCAGAACAACGTAAAAATGTGACTTTCACGGCATTCTTCGCCAATACCATGTTCCATGAAGTTGCCCACGGCTTAGGCATTAAAAATACCATTAATGACCAAGGCACCGTGCGCCAATCATTAAAAGAACATGCTTCAGCGTTAGAGGAAGGTAAAGCAGATATTTTAGGCCTTTACATGGTGCGTCAGTTACTGGCTAAAAATGTCATTACTGAAGGGACCTTAGAAGACTACTACACCACGTTCTTAACCGGTATATTCCGCTCTGTGCGTTTTGGCGCAAGCTCTGCACACGGTAAAGCTAACATGGTCAGATTCAACTACTTTGCCGAGCAAGGCGCTTTTACACGTAATGAGCAAGGCTTGTACACAGTGGATGTTGAAAAAATGACAGCGGCAATCGACTCATTATCAGAGCTGATATTAACTTTGCAGGGCAATGGCGATTACGACGGTGTTGATAAACTTGTTGCAGAAAGTGGCGTGATCAAAGCTGATTTAGCAAATGATTTAGCCAGCTTAGAAACCGCAAATATTCCAGTTGATATTACTTTCAATCAAGGCAAAAAAGTACTTGGTTTAAAGTAAGAGTAACTAAACGAGCAATTTGAAAAATCAGCTTACCTTAAGCACAACAACAACTTCCAAAGGCTAAACGAAAGTTTAGCCTTTTTATCAACCAAGCTAAGTCTTCCAAAAATAGTACTTGCAGGATAAAACCTTATTTTTACATACGTTTTCGGCAAACGTCTTGATAACCCCACCTGATTAACATAGCATTAACATCTCAAAATTATCTATAGGCTAATTGGAGTTAACCTATGAATCTTACTAAGTTGAAATTGGCGGTCGTGCAATTGGCTCTGCTCATTTCGTGTTTTTCTAGTACAAGTTACGCAATAACAACTGCCGATGATGTTAATACCTTCACCCTTAAAAATGGCATGAAAATTATCGTTCTTGAGGATAAATCAATCCCAAACGCTAACATGTATTTATTTTGGAAAGTAGGATCTCGAAACGAAGTTCCCGGCATTACCGGCCTTTCTCATTTTTTTGAACACATGATGTTTAATGGCGCAGAAAAGTATGGTCCAAAAATGTTTGATCGCACCATGGAAGCTGCTGGTGGTTCAAATAATGCCTATACCAGTGAAAATCTTACTGTCTATACCAACTGGTTTCCGACAGACGCAATAGAAACTATTTTTGATTTAGAGGCAGATCGTATTGCTAACTTAGCGATTGAAGAAAAAAGTGTTGAAAGCGAACGCGGCGTAGTAACGTCTGAGCGCACAACTGGCCTTGAAAACTCAAACTTTAGATCGATTTGGCAAGAAGTCAAAGGTTCGGCATTTAGAGCTCATCCATACAGCTGGTCAGTCATTGGCCATGCCTCTGATATTGAAAATTGGACCTTAGATGACTTAAAAAAATATCACGCAACTTATTATGCGCCAAACAATGCCGTGGTTGTTATTGCTGGTGACGTTACCACAGCACAAGTAAAAAAATTGGCTGAAAAATACTTCGAACCGATTCCTGCCCAACCAGCACCACAGGAAGTTCGTACCGTAGAGCCTGAGCAAAACGGAGAACGCACCGTTTACGTTCATAAAGCGTCAGTCACAACACCTAACATTATGTTTGCCTATCATGTGCCAAACACGCAGCATCAAGACTATTATGCGTTAGATATTCTTAATGACATTTTAGCGACGGGCCAAAGTTCACGTTTATATAAATCACTCATAGATGAACAACAAATAGCCAGCGACTTATTTACATACCTACCAGAGAGCATTGATCCTAACCTATTCTATATTTATGCCGTTGCAGCTAAAGACGTTAGCGCTCAAGCATTGAAAAAATCTGTGATCAAAGAAGTCAATGACATCATAAAAAATGGTGTCACCGAGCAAGAGCTTGAAAAAGTAAAGAACACAAAACTGGTAAACTTTTATCGCACTATGGCAACCATCAATGGCAAAGCCAATACCATAGGCTCATATGAAATGTATTTTGGAGATTATAATAAATTATTTTCTGCGCCAGAGGAATATAACAAAGTGACCATTGCAGACATTCAACGAGTCGCTAAACAATATCTTATAAAATCAAACCGCACCGTCGGTATTTTATCTTCAGAAAAGGACTCTAACGATGCGGATTTATAGCCTTTTATTCACCACATTTAGCCTATGTATGACTTTTTTCGCAGCGCAAGCAAGTGCTAGCTATACCTTACCTGAGTATCAAAAAATCACCTTAGACAATGGCTTAACTGTGTACTTAATGGAACAACATGAAGTACCACTTATCGACGTCAACATAGTAGTAAAAGCAGGAGCTATCAATGATTCAATTGCCGGCTTAGCCTATTTAACCGCAGAGAGTTTACCATTAGGTACAAAGCACAAATCAAAGGCTGAAATAAATTCAGCCGTCGATTTTATTGGTGCAACTATTTCGGCATCTGCGGGGACGGAATCGTCGTACCTTGAAAGTTCTTTTGCCAAGAAAGATCAAAAGGTTATGTTGGCACTACTTAAAGATATCATCACAACCCCAAAATTTGCCGACGATGAATTTAATAAAAAGAAAAAGCAGCACCTATTAGCGCTAGAGCAAAGTCAAGAAAGTCCAAAATCTGTGATTAACAACTATGTTAAAGAAATGGTATTTGCACAATCTAGCTATAATGCCATAACTGCTGGTGATACTAATTCAATAGAAAAAATTAGTTTAAATGACGTCAAAGCATTTCACCAACAATGGTATCAACCTGCCAATAGTGCCATTGTCATAGTTGGAGATTTTCAAAGTAAAGCCATGCTGCAGCAAATAAAATCACTGTTTTCAGCGTGGAAAAATCATTCTAAGCTAACACCTACGGAAATTGTGCAACCTAAACCACTCACCTCAGCAAAAGTGCTATTGGTCAACAAAGATGATGCTATCGAATCGACATTTGCTATTAGCGGTATCGGTATTGCACGTAACACGCCTGATTTAGTTGGTATTTCGGTCATTAACACTATTTTAGGTGGGCGTTTCACGTCTTGGCTCAATGATGAGTTGCGAGTGAACTCTGGCCTAACCTATGGCGCAAGAAGCAATTTCACTAACTATAGTCAATCAGGTAGTTTTTCGATTTCCAGCTTTACTAAAACCGCCACCACAATTGAAGCAATTGATTTGGCATTAAAAACCTATCATCGTTTATGGCAAAAAGGCATAGACGAAAAAACACTCGCGTCAGCTAAAGCTTATGTAAAAGGCAAGTTCCCGCCAAAATTTGAAACCTCACAAGATTTAAGTAACTTATTAGGGCAAATGTATAGTTATAATTTTGATGAAAGTTACATTAATACTTTTGAGCAGCAAGTTAACTCATTAACGGTTGCGAAAACTCAGCAGCTTATCAGCAAGTACTTCCCTAAAGAAAACTTACAAACGGTTATCATAGGAAAAGCTTCCGAGCTAGAAGATATAGTTGGCAAATATGGTAATATTCAACAAGTAAACATAAAGGATACTGCTACGCAATAATATGTTTCACACTTGAATAAAGCGTACTTTTATATCATAGTGGTCTGACTTGTTAAGACCATAATAATAAAAAGTTAATATAAAGGTACTGGTGTGAAAACGTTTGATTATGTAATTGTTGGTGGTGGCTCTGCAGGCTGTGTATTAGCTGATAAATTATCAGCCTGCGGTAACTATAGTGTTTGTTTACTGGAAGCAGGTAAAGAAGACAAAAGTTGGCTAATACACCTACCCATCGGTATTATTGGTTTAATGCGTGATCGCACCTTAAACTGGCATTTTAATTCCCATCAAGAAAAAACACTCAACAATCGTGAAATTTTTACTCCAAGAGGAAAAACACTTGGTGGTAGTAGCTCAATCAATGCCATGCTTTATGTACGAGGACAAAAGCAAGATTATGATCATTGGCATAGTTTAGGCAATCAAGGCTGGAGTTATGACGAAGTTCTTCCCTACTTTAAAGCACTTGAACACCAAGAGCGTGGTGCGAACGAATATCATGGGATAAATGGACCATTAAATGTTGCTGATTCCGTTTCAAAACCTGAGATTAATGAAGACTTCATACAATCAGCAATTACCGCTGGCTACCCTGCCAATGATGATTTTAACGGCGCAACACAAGAAGGTATTGGTTACTTTCAAGTCACACAAAAAGATGGCCTAAGACATAGTGCGGCAAAAGCATTCTTAACGCCTAACCTAAATCGAGAAAATCTCACCGTTATCACCCAAGTGCAAGTTGAAAAAATTCTTATCGAAAATAAAACTACTACAGGTGTCAGTTATAAACATAAAGGTAAATTAAATACTATTATCGCTAATAAAGAAGTTATTTTAAGTGCTGGCGCAATTAATTCGCCACAAATATTAATGTTATCAGGTGTAGGTCCAAAATCTGAATTAGATAAACACAATATTCCCCTCATTCATGAACTTGAAGGTGTTGGCAAAAATTTACAAGACCATGTTGATATTCTCAATGTTGCCCAGCATCAGCGTACAGAAGTATTGGCGTACCGACCTAAGGCGTTATGGTGGGGAGCCAAAGAGGCACTTAAATTCTTTACTAAACGTCAGGGCCTACTTACCACGGTGGTTGCAGAAAGTGGTGGTTTTATCAAGTCAGATCCCGCGTTAACAGAGCCTGATTTACAGTTGCATTTTGTGCCTGCCGCTATGGACGACCATGGCAGAAATCATAAGCTGCTGTGCAGTTATGGTATTGCGGTACATGTTTGTTTACTGCGCCCTAAAAGCCGAGGTAGTGTTACCTTAAATAGCAATAGCATCAGCCAGCACCCGCACATTCAATTAAATATGCTCGACCACCAAGATGATATTGACGCTATGATCAAAGGGGTAAAGATCGCCAAAAATATTTTATCGACACCACCGCTATCAAACACTCACATTAAATACATATTCCCTGATGATAGCTGTCAGTCAGAGCAAGATATTCACGAGTTTTTAAAAGAAAAATGCAATACTATTTATCACCCTGTTGGCACTTGTAAAATGGGCAGTGACGAACTTGCCGTAGTTGACGATAACCTCAAAGTGCATGGCATAAATAAATTACGTGTCGTTGACGCCTCTATTATGCCAACACTCATCAGCGGCAATACCAATGCACCGACTATGATGATTGCCGCAAAAGCTGCAGAAGCAATATTAGCAGATGCCAATCATCAATAACCTTAATAAAGAAATAAAAATTAATTTGAAACCAGATAGATGATTGGCAGGTCAAGTTCACTAATCCAATCATTTATTTATGGTGAATTTTTTGAATACCTTTTTGAATAGCAACGTTGCAAAAATAAAAAATGTTGTCACTTTTATCTTTCTTATCACCTTCACCTTGGCATCGTTATATGCCAGCGCTGAAACATCTGATAAATCAGCAGTAGCTCCTATTGCTCCCGCTTGGCAATTAACAACACAGTCAGGCGAAGATATTTCATTAGCCCAATTTCAAGGACAAGCCGTTATTTTACATTTTTGGGCAACATGGTGCCCGTATTGTAAAAAGTTACAGCCAAAGTTAGTAGAGCTTGAAAAAAAGTATAAAGATAAAGGCGTTAAAATTGTCGCCATAAGTTTTAATGAAGATGAAGGTGCACTGCCACAGGATGAATTAGCATCCCGTGGCTACAACTTTATCACAGCAGTAAATGGTGATGCGGTTGCAATGCGCTATGGCGTAAAGGGCACACCGACAACATTTTTTATTAATAAGCATAATCAAGTTATCTTTAAATCAACCAGCTCAGATATTACTGACCCACGCTTAGAACTTGCCACAAAAGAAATAGCTAAATAGCGGCACTTAGCTGATAAAGTTTTTTCTTATACTGACGTTTTTGCTTTGGCTCATGTAGCCAAGGCAAAGATTGTTGTAATGTCGTTATCGCCAACGATTTTTTGCCTTGTAGTAAATACACTTCATGTAATTCTAGATAAGCCTGTTTAACATACGGAGCAAGTTTAATTGCTTTACGGTAGAAGCGTACTGAATCTTTCAATTCATTTTGATATCTTGCTAACTGCGCCTTCTCTAACCAATGATAAGGGTTAGGATCGTAGATATTCTCTATACGTTGCTTAATCTCTTTCGCCTTATCAAATCGACTTTGCTTTTTCAGCAAATTAACATAATTATCCAAAACACTAATATTAATATCAGAGCTTGAAATCGCAGCGAGATATAAACTTTCCGCAGTAGCGTCATCGCCCTTTTTCTTATGTAATAGGGCGAGTAAATTCATCGCTGATGCACTTGCACCATCCAATTGATATGCCTTCTGAGCATAGGCAAAAGCAGAGTTAAAATCACTTTCAATATAAAATTCAGCCGCCTTGTTTACATAATACATAGCAAGAAAACGAATTGAATCGACAGTTTTAGAGCGAATGTTGCCTTCTTGTGGAAAGTAATCAATGACAATAGCTGGACGACTAAGGTAAATATAATTTTCTTCTGGAATAAAACTAGGATCATATAGCAGTGACTGTACATGACTCGACGACAAAATCACATTGCCATGTTTTTCATACATAGGTAGTGAGTGCATTTTGCGATAATCCATTTCAACACCGACTAAACGAGAAAACGCGGTAGTTAATATTGCTAAGCTCATGCAATTGCCACTATTGTCTGACATTGCTTTACTCGCTATATAAGTTTTGCCGTAATAAGTAAAATTACCAAGATTACTTTGTAAAAAGCGCTCAACGGCTTCATGAGGTAAATACCCCTGTGCTGTTTGTAAGTGATAAAATTTCAGAAACATTTGTTGTTGCGACTTTGATAAAGAAAATAACTCTTGTTCAGAAACAACAGGTTCTAAAGAGAATAAGGCTGTATTTAAGGAAACCCTACTATTCTTTATATTATTTTTTTCAACACTTGAACAGCCTATAGTCATCGCCATAAATATGACTACAAGCCAATATAATCTCTTTAACATCACAACGCCCCTATGCCTGAATACGTATTGTAAAACGATTTATAGTTACAATATAGCTACCTGCTAACTTCAGAAAATAAAAACTAAACCCACAAAGTACGAGAAAAGTCGTAATTCAATGTACAAAAAAACAACTCACTTTGTCTAGTTTTTTCATATTTACAGTTGTATTTTTGCCAACGTCAAATATCAACTCTAATCTAATAATCTTCATTTTTACTTTGAATAAAGCTTACAGAACTTAATCAGACTTAACGCAAACTAATTCAGTGTCATGATATCTTAACGCCAATATTAGGCAGCTCATCCCAATTTCCAAGCTTAGCGCTTGTACCAGAACCGTGCACAACATAGAATCAATGCAAGCTTAATGCGATACTTTTAAGGTGTCGTATTAAATAAACCTTGTCATCCGCCAGGATATACTAATAAAAGGTAATTTAATGAAAACTCGTTATCTAGCGCCACTTGCAATTGCGATTGCTTTAGCAGGCTGCCAACAAAATAACACCACAGCGAATGTCGCTCAGGTTGAACAAAAAGTAGCAAGTACCGCCAATAATCCATTCTTTGCTGAATACGATACGCCTTATGGTATTCCACCATTTGATAAAATTAAAAAAAGCGACTATTTACCTGCTTTCTACCATGGCATTGAACAAAATAAACTTGAAATAGACGCGATCACTAAAGTGCGGTCTCGCCCAACGTTTGAGAACACTATTGTCGCCATGGAAAAATCTGGCGACTTTCTCAATAAAGTTAGTAATACCTTTTATGGTTTAACAGGCTCGATGTCTGATGAAGAAATGCGTGCGATAGCGAAAGAGATATCACCAAAGCTTTCAGCTTTAGGTGATGATATTGCTCTTAACGACGCATTATTCCAACGTGTTAAACAAGTCTATGATAGAAAAGAGCAGCTAGAACTTCGCACAGATCAAAAACGTCTGCTAGATAAAACCTATAAAAGCTTTGTTCGCGGCGGCGCAAACCTTAATGATGCAGATAAATTAAAACTGCGTGAATTAAATGAAAAGCTTAGTGGCCTTAGCCTAAAGTTTGGTGAAAACTTATTGGCTGAAACTAATGGCTTTGAAATGGTTATTGATAATAAGGCAGATCTTGCTGGTTTACCTGATGATATTATCGCTGCTGCGGCAGAAACCGCAAAAGCCCGTGGCCATGAAGGCAAATGGGTATTCACCACTCATAGACCAAGTAAAAACCCATTCTTAACCTATTCAACAAACCGCAAACTTCGTGAAACCATTTACAAGGGTTACACCATGCGCGGTAACAATGATAATGCTAATAATAACCAAGCCATTGCCAGTGAAATGGCCAGTCTACGCTACCAAAAAGCACAGCTGTTAGGTTATAAAACTCACGCTCACTTCGTACTTGAAAATGCGACAGCAAAAACACCTGAAAATGTTTTTGAATTATTAAATAAAGTTTGGCCGGCAGCACTTGAGCGTGCTAAAGAAGAAACAGCAGACATTCAAAAAATGATCGATGCAGAAGGCGGTAAATTTGAAGTGGCCGCTTGGGACTGGTGGTACTATTCAGAGAAAATTCGTAAACAACGTTACGATATTGACGCCGCTGAAACTAAACCTTACTTTTCATTAGAAGCAACACAGCAAGGTGTTTTCTATACCGCTGAGAAACTTTGGGGTGTTACTTTTAAAGAGCGTAATGATCTACCTAAGTATCATGAAGATGTACGTACTTTTGAAGTTTATGACCGTGACGACAGCTACATTGGTATTTTCATGGTTGATCATTACGTGCGTAAAAGTAAACGTGGTGGTGCTTGGATGAGCAGTTTCCGTAAACAATACCGTATGAATGGTGAAGACGTTACACCTATTATCTACAATGTGTTGAACTACCCACGCCCAATCGGCGACCAACCAACCTTGCTGACTTTTGATCAAGCATCAACCTTATTCCACGAGTTTGGCCATGCGATTCAAGGTTTATTGTCCGACGGTTACTATCGCTCACAAACGGGAACTGCGCTACCACGTGACTACGTAGAATATCCTTCGCAAGTAATGGAAAACTGGATGACTGAACCAGAAGTATTAGCAAACTTTGCTAAGCACTACAAAACAGGTGAAGTTATTCCTCAAGCGTTAGTCGAGAAAATTCAAGCATCAGGTAAGTTTAACCAAGGCTTTGGTACGACAGAGTATCTTGCTGCCGCATTACTTGACATGAGCTGGCATTCACTAGAAACAGCAGATTTACAAGATGCCAATGCATTCGAAAGTAATGTCGTAAAAGAAATAGGCTTGATTGAGCAAATCGCGCCGAGATACAGAACCGGCTATTACTCACATATCTTCGCGGGCGGTTATTCTGCGGGGTATTACGGTTATATTTGGTCTAATATTTATGATGCTGACACTTGGTTAGCATTTAAAGAAAATGGCATATTTGATCAAAAAACCGCTGATCTTTATCGTAAGCATGTGCTAGAAAGTGGTGGCACAGATGATCCAACCGTAATGTATCGTCGTTTTCGCGGCCAAGATCCAAAAGTAGAGGCACTAATTGAGCGTCGTGGTTTAACCAGTAAATAATAGCAGTAGCTATTTGACTGAAACAAAAAGGGTCGCTATTTAGCGACCCTTTTTTAATATGTTACATAAATCCTATTGAAGGTATAAGCTACCTTCAAAAAAACCAAATACGGTTTCAAAAGCTTGTTGTTGATATTGCTTTAAGCCGGTATCACGAAAATCAATATCGATTTGACTACGCGTTAAAGCTTTCTTAATGAAACTGCCAGCTAAAATTTCAACGGGTAAATCTTTGATTAACTGAATGGCTGCTTCTAACTTAAAGCCGACCGGGCCACCAGCAAACTTACCTTTTAAAGCTCGCCCTTTAATAACCACTTTATCAACTTTATAGTCTTCCATCAGCTTAGCAAAAGTTGCTTGGAAGTATTGAACTTGCTCGGCATCGCCAGCATCAACAAGGCTAATTTTTTGTACGCGCGTTTTAGGTATGTCGTACAACCCATTTTCTTTTGACATGATACAAATTATTGCATCGTTACCTTTTAACTCAACACCACATATTTTCATAAATTAACCTCATTGCTATTGTCTGCGTTATTATAAATTAGTTTTACTTAAGCTGCAGTGTTTTCATACATTTAAAGTAAAGCTATTAACCAATTCTTACCCGCTAGCTGTTATACCTTATCGCTAGCAATAGTTATCCCATTAAGTTTTGTAAAAGCCTTGTAATCGGCAACTGCCCCTGGATTACCTCTATTTTCTTGGCAAACACCACGTTGATACTGATAACTAAAAACATCAAACCATAAATCGAGTAGATTGGCATTGGTTTGCTCACCTGCCAAGGCTAAAATTTGTGCGGCAACTTCTGCTGTTGCTAATTCAGTATTATTGGCCGCCAAACGAATTTGATATCGTGAACTTAGTTCTGACTCACTTTCAGGCGCTTTAGGTGTGAATGACACCACTGGTAGATTTTGCAAATACGGACTACGGCGAAATATTTTTTTCGCTTCGCGCCAACTACCATCTAACATAATAAACAATGGTCTCTTACCTGACTCAAGTGTTATTTCATTATCAAACACTTGTCGATTTTCACCGACATAAGCTTTGGGAAATACAATCATAGGCTGCCAACTTGGATCGGCTAATAAGGCTAAAACGTCAGGGTTTTCTTCGGTTCTCGACCATAAAAAAGCAAAGGTATCAGGAATAAGATCGGCAATTAATTTACCCGTATTACTTGGCTTTAATACTTCCGTATCGTACATCAGCAATAAAAAGCCGGCGTTAGATTGCACTTCTGGCGCTAATGAACAAATACAAAACTGTTTAGCCAAGCGACAAAGCTCACAACGAATAACTCGTTGCCCTCTCGATTTATAGGTCGTTGTGCTTAAGCTTTTACGGTATTGATGAAGTCGTTGAACAGCGTGCATAAGTGAACTATCAGGTAATTTGGGGGCGCTACTGTAACGTGCAGCTTAGTGCTTAGCAATAAAAACATGATGCTTTATCAGAAATAAAAAAGCGCTAAGGAATTTCCCTTAACGCTGCTATAAACTTTGACGAAATTATCAAAGGACTATGCTAATTATCTAAATTTCATTGTGGTTGCCCTTGTGACTAGCCGTGATGAAATTAAAGTCTGCTAACTCATCAATTTCACCTTTTAATTGTTCTTCCATTTCATCAATCATGATCACTGATTGACAAAGTGCTTCGCCACGTTTTTCTAACCCTTCACCACGCGACTCCATTTCGTGTTCAATTTGTTGGCCAAAATTTTCCATACGGGTTTCAAAAGCGTCCATATCACCGCCTGAAAATAGCATTTCTTGACCAACTGCAATCATCAAACTGCCTATTGAATTTTGAACCGTTGTTTCAACAGCCGTTTCAATACGTTGTTCAAACTCTTCACCAAAGAAGTCGTCCCCAGCAAAACCATTTTCATCAATATAGAAGTCTTTTGAACCATCAAACTCACTATCAACTTCACTGCGAATCGTGGTTAATTGCGTGGTTAAATCAGCACTAACATCATTACCTTCTCCCAATAATTCATTGAAGGCTAAGTTAACTCCGTCAATGGCTAAGTCGATGGCATCAAGGGCAATACTTTTAACTTCAGGCACAACATCACGAATACTAGTGGAATATTCGGCCAATAACGATTGCTGGCTTGAGGTTAAGTCAACTTCATCGCCGTTAACAATAAGCGTATCGTTATTAACTATGGTATATAGCGTAGATTTATTTTTTGAGAAAGTAATTTCTTTGGCATTAATTTTAATTCCACCGTTTAAATCAACATTACATGAATTACTAGAAAAAGAATTATCGTGAGCATAGCTTGTTGAACTTGCAAGAATTAACGCAGTAGCAATCAAAGTTTTCATATTTACCTTCCTTTATAAACCAATCAAAAATAGAGACCTGTTTCTCAGTTATTATTGTCTACAAGTCTGATGCCAAAATTAAAAAACTATATTTATTAATAAGTTAAGAATAACAGATATTTCAGAAGTAACACAAAAGCCACTAATTCGTTAAATAACAAATCATTTGGCGAAATTAACAAATTAAAAAATAGGATATACCACTAGGGGCTGTTGATCTTTGTTTATATTTTCAGCAATAGTTTTTTTTAACGTTAGCAAAGCAGAATGAACGATGTTTGGTTGTTCCAAATAAGTGAGATTCTAATGCTGCTAGCGTTAAAAATAGTCATTGCCCAAAGGGCTGAGTCTAAAATTGCCTTACTTTGCGTTGAAAATGACTGATCTAGATGACTAAATTGCACCATTTTCGCCTTAATTAAGGCAATTTTAATTCTCAGCTGAATTAATAAACAAAGATCAACAGCCCCTAGGAGTAATTTAATCTTTGCATCTCAAAAAGTCTTGATTGACAGCGAGCAAACTCAAAAGCTAATTGGCGGCCTTGGTAAAGTTCTGCAATATCAACATCAGCTTCAATAATTAAACGTATTTCTCGGTCATAAAATTCATCAACTAAGGCAATAAACCGTCTTGCTTCATCGTCTAAGGCGTTAAGCTCTGCCATAACAACCCCACTACGTTGATAGCTATCTTCAACACCGGAAAATACTGCTGGCACAAGCTCACCACGAAACTGAGGTACATTGGCAATTAAAACAACGTTATAACTATCTGCAAGGGCAATATAGTCTCGTTGGCTGCGCGGACCTGAACAAATTGCCATAAAATCGAACCAAATTGCGTTGTCAGCACTAGCGATAGTATTGATATGTCTACCGTGGATCATAACGTGATTTTGATAGTTAATATTGCCAACAGCGCAGTTGGCGAAATGTTGCTTTAAAAATAACGACTCTGTATTAGTTTTTATATAAAAATCACGATAGCTAACAACCGCAGCCGTTATTTCATTCAACCTATAGTCTTGTGGACCATTAATTGAAATAATGCGACAGAAGCGGTTAATAAGCTCAATAGTGGGTAAAAAGCGTTCTCGCTGCAAGCCATTTTTGTAAAGCTGTCTCGGTGCACAGTTAGATGTTGCAACTAGTATAATGCCAAGGGAAAACAAACTTTCAAATAAGCCAGCAAGTAACATCGCATCGCCAATATCATTGACGAAGAACTCGTCAAAACAAAGCACATCAACTTCTTTAGCCCAGTGACTGGCAATCAGCTTTAGTGGATTATCATGACCACTAAAATCACTTAACATTAAGTGCACGCTTTCCATAAAACGATGAAAGTGCATGCGTTTTTTACGAGTAATATTAAGCTGTTGATAAAACAGGTCCATCAACATGGTTTTTCCGCGACCAACCCGGCCATGAAAATAAATGCCCTGAATTGGTGCTGGTGGCTTAATTATACGCTTTAGGGTAGAGATAAGATTTTGAGGGGTGAATTTTTCATTTAGACGTTGAGATAATTCCTCTAACGCTGCAACAGCCAGGTACTGTGCTCTATCTTGCTTTAATTTATTACTTTCAATTAATTGTTGGTATTGCTCAACGACAGACATAGTTATTCTTTAGACATAAAAAAAGGGCAGACTTTCGTCTCCCCTTTTTCAACACTATTTAATATAACAGCTAGCGTAGCCAGCTAAAAATATTAATTAAAGTGCTACGATGTTCTCAGCTTGAGGACCTTTTTGACCTTGAGTTACAGTAAACTGTACTTTTTGGCCTTCAGCAAGAGTTTTGAAACCGTCGCCAGAGATTGCAGAGAAATGTGCGAAAACGTCTGGACCAGATTCTTGCTCGATGAAACCGAAACCTTTAGACTCGTTGAACCATTTAACTGTACCAGTAGTTGTATTAGACATTGTATTATCCTATTTATCGTAATTGATGCCTCAAAAATAAGGCGATGTTGCAGGAAGTGTTGCTATTACTTATTAAACAGGACGAGCTACTTACTAATATAACTTCGAAACTTTGTACATAAATATAGGTCTTACTTTCTAGCTGAGACGGATAATAGCGACTTTCAGCAAAGAGTCAAGTCGTTTCGGAGAAAAGACCACTTTCTTTTCGAAAAATGCACTTTATTACCCTAACAATCCATTATAACGGTCAATACCTGACTTAGTAGTCAATTTACTTAACAAAAATCAACTGAGCATTAATTAACTTTTTACTTTTACTTTATTGTTCGTGTCACGGCTTTTTTTTATTAATTCATCACCTAGATGTGTTGGCGTTCGTTTAGCCATACGATCATAAAGTAGCACATTAACACTCGCCGCTAAATTCATACATCCTATGGTCGGCACATAAACGACCGCGTCCGCCCTATCAATAACCTCTTGTGCGATAGTGCCATCTTCAGGTCCAAAAATATAAAGCGCGTTTTCAGGATGCTCAAATTCAGGTAATGGCGTTGCTCCCTCGACTAAATCAACACAAATCACACGCTGCTCAGGCAATATACAGTCAATTAGCGATTCAACCGAATTTAACGGAATTTTTCGTAATACATCTTTAGTATCTGTATGAAACTTTGCCGCTCGCGCATACCTTACACCTGTATAGCGCACTTCATTGGCCTGATAGCAACCAGCAGCGCGCATTACCGCACCAACGTTTGTCGGACTTTTAGGATCTGTTAAACCAATAACAACATTTTCTTTTATCATTTCTAACAATACTTATAACTTCACTGGTAAATTCCAGGCAATTTTGCGCTGCAATAGCAAAGACTACAAGAAAATTTTATTGAAAACCTCTTCAAATATGTCTCAAGCGTTTTAACTGCAGGCATATGGTTACCGAACGCGATTTTCTCGTATATCTTTGCTGTATTTCTGCTAGCATCATGCTTTAGCTTATATTAATCGAATTAAAGGTAGGTCACTGTAATGGTAATCAAAATAAACACATTTAAAAAAATAATCTCGGCTATTTTTTGCACTTACGCAAGTGCAACCATTGCCAGTGAAGCGCCGCTCGTTTCTATCGAAAGCCACGACACTTTCTTTAATAGTATTAAAAAACACTGTGGGAAGGCTTTTCAAGGCAAGGTTTCGATTGATAATGCCAAAGGTGATGGCTTTAGCAACAAGCTCCTTATTATGCATGTTAGAAAGTGCAGCAATGATAAATTGGAAATACCCTTTCATGTCGGTGACGATGCTTCAAGAACTTGGATAATCAGCAAAACGGGCTCCGGACTTTCATTAAAGCACGATCATCGCCATCAAGATGGTAGTCATGATGAATCAACCATGTATGGCGGACATACCACTGACGCTGGTTGGCCACAAGTGCAGTCATTTCCGGCAGATGAATATTCAAAGCAGCTATTTGTTAAAACGGGTATTCCGCAATCAGCCGGCAATACTTGGCAGATGTTTATCTACCCTGAAAAGTTTAGTTATCGACTTATTCGACAAGGGCGTGAATTTCGTGTTGATTTTGATTTAACAACAGCTATTACGCCGCCAGCTGCACCTTGGGGTTATAGTGATAAGTAAAATATATTGAATGGCAATTTATAAAATTAAATATTAATTTATAGAGACAGAAATAAATAATTACATTTCACATCGCTGTTTTCCTTCAAATTCTTGAACTTTAAAATAACGACTGAGTCGAAAGCTAAGTCGTTATTTTATTTGAACAACTGAAAAGGAATGTCATGAGAAAAAGTACTTCAAACTTCTTTAAAGAAAACAAATCACTTTTATTATTCATCAGTTTGATGCTGGTTTTTCGCAGCGCCGTGGCTGATTGGAATGACGTGCCTACTGGCTCAATGAAACCAACGATTGTCGAAGGTGACCGCATTCTGATTAATAAAATGGCATATGACTTAAAGCTGCCATTTAGCCAGCAGACATTAATAACGTTTACTGATCCTGAACGCAACGATATCGTCATTTTTGAATCAAAAGTCGCTGACAAACGTTTAGTAAAAAGAGTTATCGGTATTCCTGGCGATACCGTGTCTATGGATAAAAATCAGTTATTAATCAACCAAGAAGCTGCAAGTTATAAAGTGATAGCGAACAAAGGTGATTATATACTAAGTGAGGAAAGTATTGCTGGAAACAGCCATTTGATACGTACGAAAGTGCAACCTGGAAATGCCAGTAATTCACAACTTGCGAACTTTAGAGAGGTGACCATTCCTGAAGGTTATTATTTAATGATGGGAGATAATCGAGATAATAGCGCAGATTCACGGGTCATTGGCTTAGTGCCACGTGAAGAAATTATTGGTCGTTCTAACAAAGTCGCTTTTTCTTTAAATTATGACGAATACTTAATGCCACGCAGTGAACGTTTTCTAAAAGCGATTTAAATACTAACTAACCTGAGCTCAGGATAAGCAAAATGCTACAGCAGCGCTATTAAAGCGTATTTCTACGCTGTTTAAGTGCGACGGCTGAATTAGTCATCGCACTTGCTTTCGTTATTTGTGTTCAGAGTTTATAGTTATAAAGTCAACGCTTGCCACTGTTTAAGTGCATCAGTTTGACCATTTTTAGCTTTGATATAAAGATTTAGTAAACGTATTTCATGGCACTGTCGCTCTTCAATGGGTTTCGCCAACACCTCAATCAAAGAGATCCCAGTGCGATTTAAACTGGCTTTAAAATCAGTAATAAACTCACCTGTCGTTTTAACCGTCGAAGAAATTCCCTGATAGCCTTTAATCACCTGATGAACATCAAACCTTTCATCATTACAATGATATATTGCGTCGTCACCACTTTTGCCTAAGTGAAAGACATTGTTACGCATATAGACAATGGTGACATCGCTATCATCTTTTAAAAAATGAATCAGTTCATTTAATTGGAAGTGAAATCCGCCATCACCAATAATAACCACCGCCCTTTCATCTTGGCCGTTATCTTGAATACGCTGCGCAACTACGCGCGCATATGGCAATGCGGTGCCCATAGCGCCATACCATGGATTGGTCAGCCAACCTCGTCCTAATGAGGACTGCTTAACATGCAAACTGTAGCTAGAAAAATATGAATTACCTACTTCAGGAAGGTAAACTAAAGCTGTGCTTATTTCACTTTGCAAATGATTTAACGTGTTTGCCAAATTATTAAAATCGACTTCATCATCAATATTTAACTTTTCGCACTCAGTGGGCGGTGCGATAAACTCGAACACTTTGCTATTGCGTTGCAGCAACAAGTGAAATATTTCTATTAAATCTTGCTCTAATAGTGTGCCACCTTTGAGCAAGGTTTTATTGTCAAAGGTTTCAATTTTATGGGTGCCAGTAGCAAAGGCGATATTACTGTCTTGTGGTAAAATACTGCTGGCAACATCAATAACATAATCAACCTTATTTTCAATATAATTTCGGCCAGATGTTTGAGTAAAAACACCGTTATAGGCACCTAAGCAAAGCGGTTGAAATTCATCAAAAACACCTTTTGCAAACCAACTTGTTGCATAAGGAATATTGAATTTGTTAGCAAATTCTAACAGCAAGTTTTGCAATATTTTATTGTGCTTTAATCTATCGCCTAAATACAGTAATGGAAACTGTGCATTAGTTAACTTTTCAATTATCGCGTCAACAACTAATTCCGAGCCAGTAAGTACGTGCTCACAACCACATATTTCTCCGACCGCTTTAGGTAGTTGAATGGGTTGTGTTTTTTGAAAAACTTGATCACGAGGAACTTCAATAAATACTGGTTGTTTGGTTTTATAGGCATGGGCAACTAATTGATAAAAGCGCTCGCCGGCAACATTGGGATGACCTGGTGCTCTTTGCCCTTGTAGACGCTCAACTTTAACGCCTAACGCTGCGAAAGCGCTTAAGGCGTTGTCATACTCGGTTTTCCAGGCTGTATTCGGATGTAAAGTATGATGAATAGCGAGATTATCGACTTCGGCTTCAGCAGGTGCCCCGGAAATAAAAACGACTGGCAAGCCTTCGGTAACCGCTAATGCCGCCGCCGATGTGCAAGGCATGCTGCCAACCATATAGGTAGATAAACAAAAGCCAATGCCATCAACTTCTGCTTTTGCACAGGCAGAAAAACCCGCATGCATTTCATTACTTGACGGACAAATTGATATTTTCGGCGCAATGGCCGCAATTAAATTTGCGGCAAAGTCGCCACCGACACCGTAAATTCGCTCGGCACCGAAGAACTTAATAACATCAGTAATGGTATCACCTAATGTCGGTAAGCTTTCGTTATAAGCCTTGCCTAAATTCATTTCATATGAAATTGACACTAAAAAAGTCCTTAAACATTATTTTCATAAAGGCTGAGGACTTTACTAAGAATAATTAAACTGACTGATGATCAAGATCATATTTCTACCTAGCTATTTACATCAAACGTTCGTCAACTTGGCAGAAGAAGTTTACAGGGAATGTAAAATACGGCAGAAAAATAAAGAATAATCTTAATATTACTTTATTCTAATATTAGGTCTTGTCGCATTGTGCAAAAAAAACTATTATCCGTGCTCTTTTCAAAAACCAACAATGACATGATTTATCTTATGAATTTATCTAACGTTTCAAAACTATCTATCGCGGCACTCACTTTCGTTACCCTTTCAGCTTCCGCAACCGTAGTGGAGTTCACAACATCACATGGTAACTTCAAAGTTAATTTACACGATGAAACAACTCCCGAAACAGTCAGTAATTTTCTTAAATATGTAACAGATGGAGATTATAACAACACAGTTGTACATCGTGTTGTTCCTGACTTTGTGATGCAAGCAGGTGGCTTTGAATTTACTGGTAACCTTCCTTTAGATGCAATTCCAACAGATAACTCGATCATAAACGAACCCGTTTATTCAAATGTTCGTGGCACTATTGCGATGGCTAAAGTAAGTGGAAATGAAAATAGCGCCACAAGCCAATGGTTTATTAATTTATCTGATAACAGTGTAGGAGACGCTAAATTAGATACTCAAAATGGTGGTTTCACTGTATTTGGCGAAGTTGTTGAAGGAATGGATAATATTGACATTATATCGGGGTTAACACTTTGTAACAGCATACCAACTCCTGATTTAACAACAGAACAATGCACTGATACTAACTTTGTTCCCGGTGTTGATAACTTCGTGACCATAGTATCTGTGGTTATAACTGACTCATCGGTAAATAGTGCCGACAGCTTATCGCCAGTAAAAAACACTTCATTGCCAGTAACACCACCAGTGACACCTGAACCACCTAAATCAAGTAGTGGTGGTGGCTCAATCGCTTGGTTAGGTTTAGCTTTTGCTGCATTAGTATCTATGAGACGTTTTTTAAAGAAATAGCGTAAAAATCAATAAACGCAGATAAAAGACAAAGACTCTTGAGTTAATAACAGCCCTAATTAGGGCTGTTATTTTATTTATAACTTAGTTTGACGCTGTTTTTCACACCAAGAATCTATTAGCAACCTCGCTATCGATTCTTTTCTAGGTAGCTTAGGGCCATCAACTTCATCCCCCCAGTCATTAAAACCTGCCAATTGCTCTGCCGTAAACCATGCTGCACTTCTTAATTCTTCTTGTTCAAGATTAATTTCCATGCTTTCTGCTCGAGCAATAAACCCTAACATCAATGAATTAGGGAACGGCCATGGCTGTGAATCAACATAATTGACTTCCTTTACCTTAATGCCAACTTCCTCAAACACTTCTCGGCTTACCGCCTCAGATAGTGATTCGCCTGGATCAACAAATCCCGCTAAAGTTGAGTAAACTTGCTCAGGAGTTCGGTGGTGCTCTGCCAATAAGCACATAGCCGGGCCAACTTCTGGTTGGTATTCAACTAGCATTATTACCACGGGATCGGTGCGAGGAAATTGCTCAGCCTGACATTGCTCATTCCCACATAAACGACGATGACCGCCGTCCATTGACTGAGTTTTATGACCACAGCAACCGCAATACAAGGAATTTTGCTGCCAATGAATTAACGACTTCCCATAACCTAACATTGCGCTTTGTGCTGAATTTAACAACGAAAGAGAACGTCTAAAATCGATAAACTTGATATTATCGTTAACAAGACTTTGCCTAGTATTCATTAGCCATTGTTCAAGTTCTTGTTCACTCATTGCTGAAAGATCATAGATAAAATGCGCAATATCATTTTGTAATCCCAAAAATATGACATTATTGCGCTGTTCAGGGTTAAGTGTTGAAAGCACATCAGCACTCATAGTTTGCTCATCAGCGCTATAAGTAAAAATAGCTAAATCCATATAGAGAAATTTATTACGCCAAAAGAAATAAAAGCTACTGTCTTTCGCTGATATTTTATCACTAAGCCAGCTTTGGTTTTTTCTTAAATGACTGGCCCGCTCCAACGACATTTTACAAAATGTTAAATCAATGCTCATATTACTTCCTTTTCTAACTTTGCGGATCAGCAAATGTTGCTTGCCATTGCTTAGCCCATTCGCTTAATGGCGAAATCACCTTAAACAGCTCTAGGCCAATGGTCGTTAATTGATAACCTTGAATATTTTTCTCCACCAAGTTTGTTTGTTGTAACTCTTTTAGGCGGTTAGTTAATAAGGTCGGGGAAATATTCTCACAACGCAGCTGTAATTCACTAAAACTCAAAGGCCCCTGTCGTAGTTGCCAAACAATCCCCAACGCCCAAGTTCGCCCGAGTAAATCTAATGATGCCATAATCGGCTTACCAGTTTTTGATCCCCTAACCGGAGTGCCTGGAATAGGTAAAGACATATAACCTCTCGTAAAAATACATTCTTAAATAGTCAACCCACCAACTACATATTATGTAGTAAACTACAAAAAATGTAGTCAGATAGCAAGAAGTATCAAAAAATTAAAAGTATTAGAAATCGTTGAGGGGGTTATAGGGTTATAGGGTTATAGGGTTATAAACTTACTTTAGCGCGCAGCGACTTGGTTTGCCCTTTACGCTTTTTATTATCAACGCGTCGCTTTTGTGAATTGTGAGTTGGTTTTGTTGCTCGACGCCTTTTCTGGACAACCATGGCAGCTAAAATAATCTCTTTAAGTCGATTAAGTGCGTCATCTTTGTTTTGGTCTTGGGTTCTAAAAGATTGTGCCTTAATTATAATAATGCCCTCGGCTGTGATCCGACTATCTTGCAGTTTTAATAGTCGTTCTTTGTATATCGCAGGTAATGATGACCGAGTAATATCAAAGCGTAAATGTATTGCAGTGGCAACCTTATTAACACGCTGACCACCATTGCCTTGCGAGCGAATCGCGTTAAGCTCTATTTCCCATTCAGCAAGAGTAATACTATTAGAAATCTCTAACATAATGTTCTGATAAGTCGCTCACGGTTGTTTGATAGGGTATTAATGATTATAAACTATTAGTGAATATTAAAGGAATAGTGCAAGAAAAAAGGAGGCTTCAGCCTCCTTGAAATAAAGGGGTGCAGTTAATTTAAATTCATTTCCTGAACGCGCTCATGAGCAATCTCTGGCGCTGTTGCTGCTGGTTTACTATGCAAGTTCGCTTTTAATAGACCTTTTCTATGTTTTAATGCTGCGTCTAGTTTTTTAGCTGCACCAGCAATCGCTGGATACATAACGGCATCGTTCGCCGACGCTGAAATTCGACCGCCTTCATAGGTGGTTCGTAACTCAACATTATGCTTATTGTGTTCTTGCGATAAAATAACATCTAAAGAAATTAAGGTGGGAAAATGGGTCGCTATTTTCGAAAATTTTTCATGGATATGTTCTTTGATTGAATCAGTAACGTCGACATGATGACCTGAAAGATTTATTTTCATAGGTATTCCTTTTTATTGGTTACTCCATATCAATACTTGGGTCTAAATAGCAAAAACGCAAGTCAAACCGGACAATTAATTTATTTAATTCCTGGCTTAATGATCTGTTCGAGGTTTTGCTTGAGTCACTTAGCTGCAATCACCATCACATGAAAATTACATCACTTTTTATTACTTTAAACTAAGCCTATGTTTTTGCTATAACTAAAACTTATTCGAGTAAATATTGTCGTCGAGCTAATACCGACAGGGTTGTGAACATTTAAGCATGAGACGAAATGAGCATGAGTTGTTCCAAAATCAATCTTAGTGCTGCCAGCCTCGATTAGTTTTCATTTTGCACACCACCACATTCGAATATTTAGGAACTTAAGCAAAAAACTGGCTAAGTGCCAAGCTTAACTAAATTTTTTCTTATTTGCGCAAATGTATTAAACAATAAGCATATTTTTAAAATTGATTCAGTTATAATCGAAAAAGTAGTTATAGTTTATTTTTACCGTTTAAAGAGATCCCTCAATGTTTGATGATATACGACCTTATCGTGATGATGAGGTGGCTGCCGTAATCGAAAAGTTAATTAATGAAAGAGGATTACAGGCATCAATTGCTAGCTTGAAGTTACCAAAACTATACAAAATTCTGCCAAGCCTAGCTTGTTCAATTGTAAAATGGTCGTTAAAGTTTCGGGCTCAAAAGTTTCATAACATTGAACAAATTCAAATTGAAGTAGCAAAATATCTACACCACTTAATCAAAAAAAGCACTGACGGCTTTAGCTTTAGTGGCATTGAAAATATCGACCCATCTAAACCGGCATTGTTTATTAGTAATCACAGAGACATTGTTCTAGACGTTGCACTGGTGAACTTAGCGCTATACAAAAATGATATAAATACTGTAGAAGCTGCGGTTGGCGATAATTTGTTACATCAGCCTTGGGTTGCTGATTTAATGCGAATTAACAAAAGTTTTATCGTAAAACGTAACGAGGAAAACAAACGAGCAATGTTAAAAGCCTCAAAACAATTATCCGCTTACATTCACGATACCGTGGCTAATCGCCAACAAAATATCTGGATAGCTCAACGTGAAGGTAGAGCAAAAGATGGTATTGATAAAACCAACGCCGCTTTGATTTCAATGCTTTTACTGAACAAAGATAAGCAGATGCCAATCGCAGAATATTTACAGCAGCTTAATATTATCCCGGTATCAATTTCTTATGAATTCGACCCTTGCGATAATGATAAAGCCATTGAATTGGCTGAGAAAGAAGCGACTGGCAACTATGTTAAGCAAGATGGCGAAGACCTAAAAAGTATCACGCAAGGTTTAACAGGACAAAAAGGCCGTGTTCACTTAGAATTTTGTCAGCCAATTCAAGGAGAATTTGCCGATAGTAAAGCGATTGCAGCAACTATCGATAAGGAAATTATTGCCAATTATAAGCTTTACGATAGTAACTTAGTTGCCCATGCAGCATTGAATAAAGGGCAAGCTGACAGCTCCGTACTTGCACAATTAAACCAGCGTATGGAAAACCTCACCAACGAGCAAAAGCATTGGTTATTGACTATGTACGCCAACCCAGTGTCAGCTAAGCAAGCATTATAAAATTAGCTATTCATAAGCACAAAAAAAGCCGTATTTTTCAATGCGGCTTTTTTGTTTTCAACTATGACAATAACCGGCTATTTTTCTTGATAAAATGCCGACATTGCTTTGTACAGCGAGTATAAGTCAACTTTAGAGCCTACCGCATATGGCGAGTGAATTGACAAAATAGGTATGCCAAAGTCAATCACATCCATATTGTCATTTGATAAGTCGCTACCAATAGTACCGCCAGATGCTTTGCCTTTATACGTCGACGTTTGCCACTTTATATCGGCATTATCTAAATAGTTGCGTGTCCATGCCATATACTCAGAATTCGCATTAAAACCACCACCATAAAGTTTTAAGTTAACGCCATTACCTAAGCGAGGCGCATTACCTAACTCCCAAACACTTGACCACGTCGGGTTAACGCCGGGGTTGACATCGGCAGAAATGACTTTAGTGTTTCGTAATACCTTACGCAATTGGTAATCATTGTAGCTGTCACCCATTTGGTTATAGAGAAGACCACTGATTAGATCGACTAAATAACTTGAGCTCGCGCCAGTATTATTAATATTGCCAACTTCTTCGTTATCCACCAAATACGCTATCGATGTATATTCAGGTGTTTTTTGCTCAGTCAGTGCTTTTACCGCAGCAATTGATGACGCTTTATCATCTTGACCATAAGCGGCGATCATACTGCGATCAAAACCAACATCCCGTGGTTTTGTCGCGGGTACTAACGCCAGCTCAGCAGAAACTAAATCTGCTACTGAAATATCATATTCGGCTTTCAAATAATCACTAACCTGATCCTTTATTTTTTTATCTAGCTCAGGTTTAGCGGCAACAATAACATCAAGCTCTTCTTTGCCAATAACATTGCGACTGGTGCGTTTTCGATTAGGAGAATCAACATGAGGGGCTAAATCTGTCACCATAAAAATTGGATCATTGTCATCAAAGCCAACAGAGATATTGACGGTACTACCATCTTTTTTATCGACACGCCCTACTAACGCTAACGGAATATTAACCCACTGATAAGTTTTTATGCCACCATGAATATACGTTTGAAACATCGCAAACTTTTGCTTTTCAAAAAGAGGCCTGCCTTTCAACTCTAAACGAGGCGCATCAATATGTGCACCAACAATACGAGCACCTTTTTCCAGTGGCTTTTTACCGATAACCATCAAGGTAATTGAGCGATCACGATTAACATCATAAAAACGAGCGCCCGGTTGTAAATGACTTTTTTCACTGAACTTTTTGAAGCCTAACTTTTCAACTCTGTTAATGGTTTCACTAACAAAGGTTAGCTCAGTCGGCACCTTATAAATATAGTCTTTATATTCAGTGGCGTAGCGCTCTACCGCCTTTAACTCTTTGGCAGTTAAATTCAACCAACTTGAAGGTGAAGCTTGTTTAGCTTTAGTGTCAGCGGCTTGTACTACAGCAGCCTGAGAAAGTGTTAAAGCGCTGACCACAGCCAGACTTGTTAATGTTTTAATAAAATTCATAACGATATTTTTAAAAACTAGACCCAAATAAAATATGTGCCTCATCATAAAAGTTAATAAGAACAACTGACAAGCATTATTCGATAACTCGCCTATTTTGTGCCGTAAATACCATGTAAGAATAGGTTCTAGTAGGAATATAGCCTGAGCGCGCACCATGAAGTTGTATTGAGGCTAGGCCAAAATAATAAACCGACAGAGAACAAAAGTGATGCCGCCAGCAAGCATAGTTAAATAAACACTTTTACTTTTAGCGGCAGTGATCACCGCAAAAAAAGCGCCAACAAAATAGGGATTAGTCACAGATAAGTTCAATTGTCCTGCTTGCACAAAAATTATCGGCAGCCAAATCGCTGTTAATACCGCCGGCGCACTATAACTTAAAAATTTTGCCAACTTAGCGCCTAAACGAATCGGCAAACTCGGGTGAATAAACAAATACCGTGTGCCGAAGGTAATTAATGCCATTAAACAAATGGTGAGTAGAATCATGATTTATCACCACGCTCTTTACTATTATTTGACGCTTTGTCAGTTAAGTCTTTCTCTGATCTAACTTCAATACTCTGGTTTCGGCTTTGCCAACGTTCGGTCATGTAACCACAATACATCGCGATGAGAGCGGCGGCGACTAAATCTAATTCAAGTTGTAATAATTTAAATATTACCGACAATAAACCAGCAACAACAACGGTGATAAAAACCGGTAAGGTAGTAATGGTTGGGATCACCAAAGCAATAAAGGTCACGGCAATGGCAAAATCTAACCCTAACTGAGTTAAATCAGGTAAATAGCTTCCAGCGACAATACCAATAACGTTCCACAGTAACCAAAATAAATAGAAACTTCCGCCCGCTATTAAGGCATAAATTAACCTTAACTTTCCTATAAAGGCTTTACTATTTCCCGACAAAGCAAATAGTTCATCCGTTAGCAAAAAACCAAGAGAATAACGCCACTTTGTCGATAACACCTTCAACTTATCACGCAATGCCAACCCATAAAGAAAATGCCGAGAACTAATCACTAAGGTGGTAAATAAAATCGTCGCTAATGAGGCATTATTTGCAATGAGCTCAATCGCTACAAGCTGAGCAGAGCCAGCAAAAACAACCAAAGGCATCAATAATGCTTCAAGCACAGTAAAGTCACGCTGTATCGCCAATGAGCCACAGAGAATTCCCCATGGTAATACCGCTAAATTTAACGGCAACATATCTAAAAAGCCCTTTTGCGCCATTAACCACTTGGCTTTACCTTTAGTTAACCCCATGAATTATTACAACCTTAATAAACTGAACTGCAATGTTAACATTTTCAAACAATTGAATTTAAATATATATTTTAATATCGAGCCATTGTGATTAGCATGACAAACCATAAGCTTTTTAACAAACCAACATGGAAACTTTATGCTTAAAAAAATAGCCATGATTTCTTTGCTAATAATAACCAACATGCTCACTGCCTGTTCTAGCGTGCCACTATCAACAATGTTAAAGCTTTCAAGCTTTAATGAGCAAAGTGTACTAAGCATTAATCCGGAAAACATTAGGGCAAAAATAACTGTTAATAATTTCATCGACATTGATTTAGAAAATACTAAGTTAGGCTTAGCGGTGGAAAGCTCACAGGGTAATTTAGCGCTGCAATTTCCTTTAGAAAAGCTAACATTGACAGGCAACAGTGCAACTGAAAGCTTCTTTTCCTCAACACCGGCAAGTCAAACCTATTTATTACAATTATCGCCTGTCGCGGTAGCTGATTTTAAAAAGCTGCAAAAACAACTTAGAACCTCTCAAGAAAACAGCTTTGGTTTTTCCGTCGGCGCGAAACTTAAGAAAAAAGAAAACTTAACTGATGAGCAAAAAGATCAAAAGCTATTTATGACTATTGAGCTAAAACTTGATGCCGCAGAAGAATTTTTTACCTTGATAGACAATGCAGAAATAAAAAATGGTAAGTCAGAGATTTAGTTCATCAAGCTAGGATAAATACCGCACAATAGCGCGGTAAATATATTCGCGCGGTATCGGAAAACGTAAACTCATATAAGTTTATACTTGGCTTCACGATCATAATTTTCTGGGATAAAAAAGAGGCATAAAGCCTCTTTTTTGTTTTCAAAATCAAATCACATTTAATAGTCAATAGATTATAACGATGCCGCGTAAGTTCTCGCTTTTTCAAGGTCTTCAGGGGTATCAACCCCTTCAACTGCTAAACGTGTTTTTGCTACCGCAACATGAATTTTTTCCCCTTGCCAAAGTACGCGTAGTTGCTCTAGCGACTCTACTTGCTCTAACTGGCTTGCAGGCCATTGCACATAATCTTTAATGAAACCGGCTCTATAGGCATAAATACCAATATGTCGGAGGTAAAAATCACCAATTTCACTAATATTATCGTTGTTGAGAAAACGCTCTCTATCATAGGGGATAGTCGCACGACTAAAATACAAGGCGTAACCATCTTTATCACAAAGCACCTTAACCGCATTTGGATTTAAGGCTTCTTTGACATCATTAATATTCATAGCCAGCGTAGCCATGCGAGCCTGGTTCTGACGCGATAAATTAGCCGCTACTTGCGCAATATTTTCAACTGGAATAAAGGGTTCATCCCCTTGAACATTAACAATAACTTGTTCGTCTGAAAACTGATACGTTTCCATTACCTCAGCAAGGCGTTCCGTTCCTGATTGGTGATCGGCGCGGGTTTTACACACTTCACCACCAAAACTTTTTACCACACTAGCAACTTCGTCATTATCGGTTGCGACAATAACTTGTTCTGCACCACTGGCTAACGCTTTTTCTACAACCCATTGGATCATAGGTTTACCGCCAATATCGGCTAAAACCTTACCGGGTAAACGCGACGATTCAAATCGTGCCGGGATCACTACCACAAACGACATAAAAACCTCATTAATCTGTTTAGCTATATCACTTTACGGATTATGCATCATCTTCAGTAATACGACGCGCTTCACTTTCAAGCAATACTGGAATATCTTTTTCTATTGCGTACGCTAAACGGTCAAATTTACATATTAATTCTTGTTGTTCTTTATTGTAGTCCAACTTCCCTTTACATACTGGGCACGCTAGGATTTCCATCAACTTAGTATCAAACGCCATAACACTCTCTCTTAAATATATTTTATCTGTTAATTTTACACTTAATTACTTGATGAATTGGCATCAAGTTTAAATTTTATCTATTTCCTGCGTCACTTTAGTTAAACTAGCCACAATAATGTTAGTGAACTAATGACGTAATTTTATCTATTAGCAATGTCATTGTTTGATCATCACTCGCTGCTGGAAATTGCGCATCAACCGGCAAATACCAATAGTGCTCTTTAGCAAAATCTACACATTTAACCGCGTCTTTTTCAGTCATCAACAAAGGTAAATCATCAGAAAACTGCTGTAAGTCGTTTACTGAGAATGCTTGATGATCAATAAAACCTTTTGCCGTTGCTAAGGAAAAACCAAGGTGTTCAAGGGTGGTAAAAAATCGTTTGGGATCGCCGATACCCGCTAAGGCATTGACACGTTTATCACTTGCTAAGTATTGCGCTAAAAAAGTTGCTAATTCCACACTAACACCAGTTTTAACATTAATAACTTTTGTCGCACTGAGCTGCATGCTTATCACAGGTGATTTTAAGTTTTCAGCGTCCGTCAACCATCGACTTTCGCCGTTAATAATAACGCAATCGGCTTGCTTAAGCCTGCTTTTAGTTTCTCTTAACGGCCCTGCTGGTACTAATAAGCCATTGCCAAATAAACGTTTGCCGTCAACAACAATAAACTCAAATGCTCTTTTTAAACGATAATGTTGCAGGCCATCATCAGCAATAATAATGTCACAGCCTTGGTCAATTAATTGCTGGCAAGCTTTTATTCTATCGGCGCCAATAACAACCGGAACACCACTGCGTTGAAAAATGAGCAAAGGTTCATCGCCAGCCTGCTCTGCCGTGCTATTTTCATTAACTTGATAGGGATAATAAGGCGCTATTGAGCCATAGCCACGACTGACAACACCAACAGTGCAGCCCTTTGCTAGTAGCTGTTCAACTAAAGACAAAGTTACTGGAGTTTTGCCATTACCACCGATGCCAATATTGCCAACAACCACAACCGGCACCGACATTTCAAACGATTCAAACCAGCCAAGTTTATAGGCTAGGCGACGAAAAATACTGGCGACTGAAAAAATAAGTGTTAATGGCAATAACAGCGGCACCATTAACCACTTTGCCGAATGACCATGAAACCAAACTTTCTCAATTAAGCGCATGAGTTATAAAGACACTGATGAGTAAAATACATAGTTTGCTTAACTAACATATCAGCTAGGCACCAAATTGAAATTTATGCAGTTGGGCATATGCACCATCTTGAGCCAATAACGATTGGTGATCGCCCTGCTCTTTTATCTTTCCTTGCTCCATCACAATAATTTTATCGGCACTTTCAATGGTCGACAAGCGATGTGCAATAACAATACAAGTGCGGTCTTTTTGTAATACGCTTAACGCATCTTGAATATGGCGTTCAGACTCAGTGTCTAAAGCACTTGTGGCTTCATCTAAAATTAAAAATGGCGCATCACATAATAATGCTCTAGCAATGGCAACGCGCTGACGCTGACCACCTGAAAGCATGGCACCATTGTCACCAATATTAGTATCTAAACCTTCCGGTAAGCCGATCACAAACTCCATCACATGAGCTTTACGAGCCGCCTCTTCTATTTCTTCACGTGTGGCATCCGGTTTGCCGTAGGCAATATTATTAGCAATAGAGTCATTAAATAACACCACCTGCTGAGAAACATAAGCAAACTGTTTGCGTAAATCTTTAAGTTTATAGTCAGTTATATTTTTCCCATCAACCAGCACTTTACCAGTTGTGGCATTATAAAATCTTAACAACAAAGCACTTGCTGTTGACTTACCACTACCTGAGCGTCCAACCAATGCTACCGTTTCACCAACATTGGCAGAAAAAGTTAAATCGGTTAGCGCCTGTTTTTCTTCATCACTATAAAAAAAGTTTACTTGCTCAAACGCCAGTGTTCCTTTCGCACGTTCTAAGGCAATTGTGCCAGTGTCTGGTTCAGTTTTTTGATCTAGCACTTCGAAAATACTGACACTGGCCGCCATACCTTTTTGAAATTCACTATTGACGGTGGTTAAAAGCTTTAACGGACGAAGTAGCGTCACCATACACAATAAGACGGTCATAAAGACACCGGCAGAAATTTCTTCCCGCATTGAATCAAGATTCGCCACGTATAAAACAAAGGCTAAAGCAAAAGAAGCAATAATTTGAATAATAGGCACACTAGCGGCTTTAGCGGCAACAAGTTTCATCCGTTGCTGGCGATTGTGTTTATTAATTTTTTCAAATCTAGCAAATTCACGTTGCTGGCCATCAAAAGTTAATACCACTTTATGGCCATTAAAAGTTTGCTCGGCGGCGGTAGTTACCTCCCCCATCGCACCTTGTATGCTTTTGCTCACTTGACGAAAACGACGTGAAACCACAGTAACGATAACCGCGATAACCGGAGTTATCAGTAAGAAAATCGACGCTAATTGCCAGCTGTGATAAAACATAACGATCAAAAGGCCGATAACAAATGCCCCTTGTTGTACCAAAGTTAACAGGGCTTTAGAAACCGCGCTTAGCACTTGTTCAGTATCAAAAGTTAGTTTTGATATCAAGCTGCCGGTCGATTCTTTATCATGATAAGCGACAGGCATCGACATCACATGTTCAAACAATTCTTGACGAATGTTAGCGACAACATTGTTACCCAACCAAGCCAAGGTATAGTTGCCGGCAAAGTGACAAATACCGCGCAGAATAAACATCACGACAATAAAGAATGGTGCCCATTTCATAAATGTTGGATCTTGGCCATCTAAACCATGGTCAATTAAAGGTTGCAGCTGTGAGAAAACAAAACTATCAATGGCTGCATAGCCAAGCATGCCAACAATAGATGCTATCGCTGCAGCCTTATAAGCTTTTGCATAAGCTAATAAGCGCCTAAAATTATGTTTAGTTTTTTCTTCTGTTGTCGCTTGTGATGATGTTGTCGACATTTATGCTCTCAATGCTTATCAAAAGGTCTGGTGATGAATTGCGAAAGTATTTTAGCGTTATTTTGCCAATCAACCAACTTATAAACGGTTATAAAGCATTAAAATGGCGCCATTTAAGCAAAAATCAATCGTAGTGAGTTAATTAACAAACCAATAAGGTTCAAGATCTTGCCGATAACTTAGCGGCTCAATACCCGATGACGTAAAGATAAAGCTCACCATGCCATGCTCCGCAGTGCTATAGGTTACAATGTTTTGTTTTTGATAACGCCGCTGTATTTGCTCAGAAGGCATTTGCCAACGATTTAAGTAACCGGCACTAAAAACTGCATATTTCGGTGCCACGGCAGTAAGAAAATGCTGATTGGAAGACGACTTTGAACCGTGATGTGGTGCAATCAAAATATCACTAGCAAGTTTATTTTTTACAGCATCATTATTAAGCAATCGCTTTTCTTGTTTAGTTGATATGTCGCCAGGTAATAAAACCCGATGAAAACCATCACTGATAGTGACAACACATGAATCATCATTTTTATCACCTTTTACCTGCACAGGAGACAACACTTCAAAAGCTAAACCTTGCCAGCTAAACGTGTGCTCTGCAATACAGTGAACATCGGGCATTAAGGTTCTGTCATTGGCAATAACTTCATTGATAACAAACTGTTCACGTAACGCCTTTAACCCGCCGGCATGATCGTTGTCATTATGACTCAGCATAACAATATCAATATTACTAAACCCTCGATACTTTAAGTAAGGCAAAATAGCCGCTTCTGCCATATTAAAACCACTGGGATAACTGGCACCAGTATCATAAATAAAAACACGGTCGTTCTTTTCAATAACGACTGCTAAACCATGCCCGACATCAAATACAGAAAGTTGCCATGTTTCATCATTATTTCTAATCATAAAATCAATTGACAGTATAAGTGCGACAAATCCAGCGACAAATATTGAATGCAACTTACTGACGCGAAAATATAACAATGAAAAAATTGCAATAACAATTAAGTACAAAGCTTCCAGTTGCGCATTTGAAACCGTTAACTGAGCCCATTTCAACTCTGAGATGTATGATAACCAAAGCCAAACTAGCTCTAAACTAAAATACGCCAAACTCAAAAAAAACTGACTTAAAAGCTCACTCAAGGGCAAACTAATCACAGCAAAAAGTGTTAACGGGATTGTCGTCACACTCATTAAAGGTACAGCAATAATATTGGCAAAAAACGCCATCAGCGGTAGCTGGTAATTCAAAGAAGCCGCAATAGGTAACATGCAAACGGTTAACGCCAACTGAATAACAATTAATGCTTTACCCCAAGAGTAAAACCGTTGCTTTATTAATAACCAACGAGTAGTCGTTGGCGTTTCATCCTCATGATTAGCAATATCATCTGCTTGGCTGCTGCTATTTTTATTATCTGAAATATTGTTTTGATTCAAAAAGCGTGACGAACTCGCAAAAATAATACTTAAGGCACTGATCGACATCCAAAAGCTGGCACTCAATAAACTTAACGGCCAAAACAATAAAATGACTAAAATACTCAATAGAAGCCAACGAATTAACGAAACATTAATTGCGCTTATTTTTAACAACCAAAAAAGGAAAAGCATGACTAATGCCCGTAATGTTGGAATGGAATAGCCAGCTAAATAAGCGTAATACCAAGCAACAGTGCAACTCAATAATATCGGCAAATACTTAACGCTACCCCGCATTAACTTTATATTTTTCTGTGAAGAAAAAATAGCAAACAAAGGTAATACCTTTATCAAAGCACGAATCGATATAAAGCTAAAAAATGCAATAATTCCAATATGTAACCCTGAAATCGCGATCAAGTGCACAGTTGCCGTTGCCGATAAAACTTGCCATTGCGGCTTAGTCAACTCGCCACGTTCACCAAAACCTAATGCCAGTAGCAACCCTGCTAGTGGCTTTTCCGCTAAAAGCACCGCTAGCTTTTGATATAAGTGCTGTCGCCAAGAAATATTCTCAGCAAGAAGAATACTACTTAATTGCTTAGCATTTTTGATGTTTTTTGATGTGCTTGGCTTAACGTAGCCTGTTGCGACAATATCTTGCTGCTTCAACCAAGTTTGATAATTAAAACTGCCGATATTAGCTAAACCATGGGCAGGTTTAAGCTTTACCAGCAGTTGCCATCGCTGCCCTTGCTGTAATTTCTTAATCGGTAACTTCCAATTCAGCCGGACAAGAAACTGCGTGCTAAGCGCTCTGCCTCGCCAATGACTAACAAGAAAGTTAAAGCGATTGATGTTCGATTTTTGATGGACAATATTGGCGATGGCGCCACGAATAATAATGCTTTCTTTTTGGCTTTTTTCTAAAACGATATTATTTTCTGATAAGCGATTCTGGTATTGACTTGCTGCCGTTAAAATCCAGCAGGCACCGAAAACCATCATGGCAATCGGTCGAGTTTCCTTAAACAAGAATAACAACAAAGAAAATACTAAGATCAAGAACAGTAAAGAAATCTCTGGCACTACCGGTATAAATAGTGACAAAATAGCACCTAGAAAAAAGGTTAATAGCCACCATTCCATAGTGATCAATTTCCATTTAGCAATTTGAAGTTAAGTAATATTTATGCCGAAAAAAATGATTAAACGCCTGATGCCTGATCATCAAACGATCAAAACCAATAAGCATTTGCAGATTTTTGGCGATTTGCTGCATAACGCCAATTTGTGGCACCTTAATCGCCGTTCAGTAAGTAAAGCCTTTGCTGTTGGGCTATTTTTTGCGTTTATTCCCGTACCATTTCAAATGGTTTTAGCCGCAGGCATTGCAATTATAGTACATGCAAACCTGCCATTATCAATTGCCTTAGTTTGGATCACTAACCCTTTGACAATGCCAGCAATTTTTTACTTTTGTTATTTGGTCGGTACTTGGATTATCGGTGCGCCAACGGAAGAATTTGCTTTTCAAGCCAGTTGGCAATGGTTAGTTGACAGTGTTTCAACCATTGGCCCAGCATTTATTATTGGTTGTGGTGTGCTCGCAACAGTTTTTGCAATATTAGGTTACATCGCGATAAATAGTATTTGGCGCTTTTCGGTGGCAAAAGAATGGCAAAAACGGCAAGCACGAAGAAAATAGCAAATAGCACATAAAAAATCAGGCACTAAGCCTGATTTTTTTATGCTAATACTAACGGGGTAATTAAAAACCGTAAGCATTTTTATTTTTTAGCAAACTCGGCTTACGCTTGCCCTAACACCTGTGCGGGTTCAACTTTAGTTGCTCGCCAGGCTGGATAAATCGTTGCCAACAAACTCATTATCAATGCTGTAACAACGGTAGTAACAACGTCGTCCTCACGTAATACTGTCGGTAGATAATCAATAAAGTAGACATCTGCCGATAAAAATTCAACCGATAACAAACTTTCAGTGGCTCGGATAATTTCCGTTAAATTTAACGAAATCACAATACCTAAACCAGCACCAAACAAACAGCCCAAAATACCATTCATCAGCCCTTGAAACATAAAACTTGTCATGATGGTACTTGGCTTAGCGCCCATGGTTTTTAAAATAGCAATATCTGATTTTTTTTCATTCACTGCCATGATTAAAGTCGAAACAATATTAAAGCTGGCCACCGCAATCACTAAAACTAAAACAATAAACATCACCAAACGCACCAGTTGTATATCATTAAACAAGTGGCCATGACTGCGAGTCCAATCTAGCATGTAAACATAAAAATCAAAGTTAAACGCGACATCTCGAACAATTTGTGGTGCTGAGAAGACGTCATCTACCGCTAAGCGAATGCCTTGTACTTGACCACTTTGATAGCCGAGCAATTGACTCGCCATCGCCAAATTTATAAAACTTTGTGTCTCGTCTACCGTGCCACCAAACTTAAATATACCAACCACATTCGCCTGTTGTGTCACTGGCACGGGGAATTGCTGTTTAGCATTAACTGCAGTTATGTTGCCGTTATTGGCTGGTGGTAGTAATAACTGCACCTTATCGCCAACCTTCAATGATAATTTACGCGCAATACCGGCACCAACAATCACACTATGCTCTTGTGCTAAATCTTGCCAGTTCCCCGCCGTCATATAGCGTGATATAGCTGACACTTGCTGTTCAAGCTCAACATCGACACCGCGCACCTCTACCCCCTTTAACTCTGCGCCATTTTGCATCATGCCCTGAGTTTTAATAAAGGGTGCAGCGGCCATAACATTTGGGTGTTTTTGTATGTTTGCAACATTTTTAGGCCAGTTATCAATCGGGTCGTTTACCGCCACCACTTCGCCATGGGGCACTATCGATAACAAATGCTGCGCTAATGCTTTTTCAAAGCCATTCATGGCTGAAAGTACAACAATTAGCACAGTCACACCAAGCGCAATGCCGATAGTAGAAGATGCGGAAATAAACGATGAAAAGCCCTTACTTTGGCGACTTCGTACGTAACGTAACCCAATAAACACACTTAACGGTTTTAACACTTAGCCGTCCTCGCTCATCATGTTTCCGGCAGCTCCATCTTCAAGCGGTTTTAAGTGACCATGATCTAAGCGTAATTGCCGATCCATTTTCGCCGCCAAGGTTAAATCATGGGTGACAATCACGAAACTAGTATTAACAGTTCGGTTCAGTTCTTTTAATAATTGATAAATTTGCTCGGCGGTATCAAAGTCTAAATTTCCTGTTGGCTCATCTGCTAACACAAGTGACGGTTTAGTAACGAGCGCTCTTGCGATTGCGACACGTTGTCGCTCACCGCCAGATAATTCAGACGGACGATGATGACCACGATGCGCTAAGCCAACCTCTGCTAGCATTGCTTTCGCTTGTGCCAAAGCAAGCTTAGGCTTGTCGCCACGGATCAATAGCGGCATCGCGACATTTTCTTCTGCGGTAAATTCCATCATTAAATGGTGAAACTGATAAATAAAACCTATCTGCTGATTACGAAAGCTAGCCCGTTGTTTTTCAGACAACTGATGGATATTAATGCCATTAATAAAAACCTCTCCTGAGCTTGGCGTATCTAAAGCGCCTGCCAAATGTAAAAAGGTACTTTTACCACAACCCGAACTGCCGACAATAGCAACAAGCTCTCCGGCTTTTACCGCTAAGTTTAGTTCTGCCAGCACTTGGGTTTTAATCGCTCCTTGCTGATAAACTTTGCTTAGTTTTCGACACTCTAAACCCAGAGTGAGATCATTGTTTTTATTGACACTATTAACGTCACTTGCCGCATTTTCTGGTTCTAGCATATTTTCCATGTCAGTTACTTTTTCACTCGCTACTTTATTCTCTATTTTATTATTCATTTCTCAATACCTCGGCAGGCTGAGTTTGTGCCGCCCGATAAGCCGGATAAAGTGTCGCAATAAAGCTCATTAACAAGGCTGAAAGCACAATAATTGCAATATTGATGAGATCAAGGGCTATAGGTAACTCTTGCCCTGCCCCCAGCAAACTGACGCCAAGCATAGCAAATATGGTATTCAAGTTAAGCGTTAAAACAACACCAAAAGTAACGCCTAATACCACGCCCCAAATACCATTGGTTAAGCCTTGAGTAATGAATATTTTTACGATACCTGTGCGATCTAATCCAAGGGTTTGCAAAATACTGATTTCTCCCTGCTTATCTATCACCACCATCACTAACGCAGAAACTATGTTAAAAGCCGCAACGGCCACTATCAAACTTAACATCAGCCACATCATATTTTTTTCCATACTCACGGCCGCAAATAATGCGCCTTGGCTTTCTTGCCAACTAACATAATTAAATTGTGGATAGCTGATGTTTAGTTGGTTAATGACCGTCTTCGCATTAAAAGCGTCATTTAAATACAACCTAAGTTGCTCAACGCCATCACCTTTTTTGCGGTGTAATTTAGCGCCATCTTTAATATGTATATAAACCATAGACTCATCTACCTGTGAACCAACATTGAAAATTCCAACAATGGTAAATGCTCTATGCACGGGTACACGTCCCATTGGGGTAAATAAGGTCTTATTCGGTAAAGTTAAACGTACAGTATCACCTAAACCAACATTCAAATTGCGCGCGAGTGCTTGCCCTAAAACAAGCCCAAAGGGTTTATCGGAAAGTTGCTTCAAATCGCCATATTCCATAGCACTATGGATAATATTATGCTGTTCGTATTCAGGCATAATACCGTGAATTAACACTCCCTGTAATGCTGACTTTGACTGGATCAAGGCTTCGCTTTCTTGAAATGGTGTCACGTGTTTTACCGTGGGTAAGGCAACCAGTTCGGCCTGCAATTGTCGCCAATTTTTTAATTGACTATTGCTGCGCTGCTCACTGTCTTGGGAGATTAAAATATGAGGAACAAGTCCGAGAACACGACGTTTTTGCTCTTGCTCTAAGCCGTCCATTACCGAAACCACGGTAATTAATGAGGCGACACCAAGCACAATACCAATAATAGAGAAAAAGGTAATAAAGGAGACAAAGCCTTTACCATGATTGCTGCGGCTGTATCTTAAGCCGATGTAGACACTAACAGGTTGAAACATTAATCCTTTCTTCACCTAAAAAATGGCAAAACGCCAAGACAAATTTGCCAGAGAGCATAGCACAGCTTAATGAAATATGACTGGCCTGTTTGTTAACTTTTCCCCATTTAACGAGAATTATCAATAGAGTTGACAAAATCGATAACAAAAGTGATGTTACGTGAGATAAACAGCACCATAACTTATCCACATTCCCCTTGCTAAATGAATTTACATTAAAGAGTAAAGCACTTAATTAACAATTAATTAAACTAAAAACACCGCCGACACTATTGATATGTAAATATTAGAATACAAGCATTACATTAGAATATGTAATCAAAGGTTTCATTTCACTAGTAAATAGCGCCGAGAATCATTAGTATCGCTGGGTTAACAAAAATATTCTTAAAAACTGTGAGTGTAGAATGAAAACTATAATAACAAGTGCAGTATGCACATCTTTACTGTTTATTGCTGGCTGTAATAACGACACCAGTACAACAACAGTTGCTGAAACTCCTGCGATGCAGAAAACAGCCTTAGCCTCAGGTATTGACAAAGCCAACATGGACTTAACCGTTCGTCCTCAAGATAACTTTTACCGCTATGTTAATGGCGCTTGGTTAAATACAAATGAAATTCCAAGTGACAAAACCTCGATTGGCTCTTTTTACGACTTACGTGATGAAGCGGACGACAATGTCAAAGCCATTATTGAAGAACTTGCCGCGACTGAAAATCTGAAAATGGGTAGTGACGAGCAAAAAGTTGCAGACTTATTCCGCTCTTACATGAATACAGAAGCACGTGATACGGCAGGCATTGCGCCAGTGCAAGCTATACTTGATAACATTAACGGTTTGAAAGACAAGAATGAATTAGCAGCATTTTTTGGTGAAAATCAAAAAATTGGTGTCGGTAGCCCATTAGCATTTTACATCAGTGTTGACGCAAAAGACTCCACTCGCTACGCCACGCACGTTTGGCAAAGTGGTTTAGGCTTACCTGATAGAGATTACTATTTTAACGAAGCCGATCGCTTTACAAAATTACGCGAAGGTTATGTTGCACATATTGAAAACATGTATAACTTAGCTGGCCTACAAGATGGCAAAGCTGCCGCAGAAACTATTATGGCGCTTGAAACAAAATTAGCTGGTTTTCATTGGACAAAAGTTGAATCTCGTGACAGCACAAAACGTTACAACAAATTTGACGTTGCCGATTTAAACACAGTAACAGATGCTTTTAACTGGACTGCTTATCTTGAAGCTCAAGGTGCAGCTGCTCAGAAAGATCTGATTGTTAATCAACCTTCATTCGTTAAAGGTTTTGGTGAAACATTTGCAGAAACTTCTTTGGCTGATTGGAAAACCTACTTAACCTTCCACACCCTTAGTAACTTTGCTGGTTCACTAACAAGTGCATTAGATAAAGAAAACTTTGACTTTTACTCAAAGCAATTAAGTGGTCGCAAAGAACAACGTCCAATGTGGAAACGTGGTGTTGCAGTAGTTAATAGCAACTTAGGTGAAGTTATCGGTAAAGTTTATGTTGGCCGTCACTTTAAACCTGAAGCTAAAACCCGTATGACGCAACTTGTTGAAAACTTGCGCGGCGCATATGGCGCAAGCATCGATGAATTAGAGTGGATGTCTGACGCAACGAAAAAAGCAGCACATGTAAAATTAGCTAGCTTTGATCCTAAAATCGGTTATCCAAATAAATGGGAAGATTACTCTAAACTTGTCATTAAAAGTGATGACTTAGTCGGCAACAAAATGCGTTCTGGCATTGTTGCTCATCAAAAAGAAGTGGCTAAGCTTGGCGGCCCAATCGATAGACAAGAATGGGGCATGACACCTCAAACCGTAAATGCTTATTACAACCCAACTAAAAATGAGATTGTCTTCCCAGCAGCTATTTTACAACCGCCATTTTTCAACTTAGCAGCAGATGACGCAGTTAACTACGGCGGCATTGGCGCAGTTATTGGCCATGAAATGGGCCACGGCTTTGACGACCAAGGTAGCAAATACGATGCTGACGGCAACATGCGTAACTGGTGGACTGAAGAAGATTTAGCGGCCTTTAAAGTGCGTGCTGATAACTTAGTTGCGCAATACGATAACTATGCCGTATTCGATGACTTAAACGTAAATGGCTCTTTAACATTAGGCGAAAACATCGGTGATTTATCAGGTGTCACTATTGCTTATAAAGCTTACAAAGCATCACTAAATGGTAAAGAAGCAGAAGTTATTGAAGGCTTAACTGGCGACCAACGTTTCTTCATGGGCTATGCACAAGTATGGCGCGGAAAAATGGTCGAGAAATCACTACGTAACCGCGTAGCGACTGACCCACATTCGCCAGGCGAGTTCCGCGCATTAGGCTCATTATCAAATATGCCTGAATTCTACAGTGCATTTGACGTAAAAGAAGGTGACGCTATGTATATCGCACCAGAAAAACGCGTTAAAATTTGGTAAGCATTGCCCTAATAGCAATAAAATTACATCAATAACAAAAGGAGTCTAATGGCTCCTTTTTAATTTCGTTTCGTTGCACTAGCAAGCAACTAGCGGGTTGGTTTTCATTGTAAAGCGTTGCACATACACGTAAAATCGACCGACAATTAAATGATATTTTCAACACTCGAATGCGAAATTCTCCGTTGAATGATAGGGAACACGGTTAGAATCCGTGACTGTACCCGCAACTGTACATAGTGTTTGTATTTTTCACTAAAAGTCAGGACACCTAGTATCATGATGGTCAATAACCAAAACATTAACACCGTGCGGGAATACACGAGAGTTACTATTGCCGCTATGGCACATGTCACTTATCTTTTATTTTCAGCACGTTATAACTCAACACTATTAAGTTATTAAAACGGATGCCTGACAGCAAATGAAAACAGTAAATAGTATATTTCTGATGATTAACGTCAGTGCTACTTGCATCGTTAACAACACAAATCACAACCCTAGAGTTAACGGCTAACCATGGCTAATTTATTAACGGTAAGTAATATTTCTTGGCAAGTTGAGCAGCAAACTATCCTCGATGATGTTTCATTTACCGTCAATCAAGGCGATATTATTGGCATTATTGGCCCTAACGGCGCCGGCAAAACTTCTTTATTAAAGTGCTTGCTCAATCAATATAAAAACTGGCATGGCAATATAAAGCTTAAGAATAAGAGCCTACATGAGTATAAGCCAAAAGAGCTCGCACAAATATTTTCTCTAGTTGTACAAAAATCACCGCCAATATTTGATTTAAAAGTTTACGACGTCGTTAGAATGGGGCTCTTACCCTACAAAACATTGTTTGCCCGTGATACTGACGTAGATAAAAAAGAAATATTACTAGCCTTAGAAAAAGTAGGTTTAACCAAGAGTAAAAATAAGTTTTTTAATACCTTGTCTGGTGGTGAGCAACAACGAGTACTAATCGCAAAAGCTTTAGTGCAAAAAGCTAAAATATTAATACTTGACGAACCAACTAATCATTTAGATATTTTTTATCAACATCAAGTATTGCAACTGGTTAAAGCTCTCAACATTACGGTGATTATGACCATACATGACATTAACTTAGCGGCGCAATACTGCAATAGATTATTGATATTAGACCAAGGAAAATTAGTCTTAGATAGCCAAATAGATCAGGCACTGAACCCAAGTGTATTAAGTAAGGTTTTTGGTTTACCTTGTTATCGAGAAGATGCCAAACATTGCGGTTTTCCACGTATTTACTTTTATCCCGAAAACACAGCACATTGGGCCGAACAAACATCAAGATTCAATGTTATGCCTAACAGTTCAAATAACAAAAAGTTAGGTGAACTTAAATGAGATTATTAACAGCATTTAAAGGTAAAACCGTCTGGGTTTTTAGCTGCTTAATAGCCATTACCTTTTGTTCTATCGTTGCCGCCATTACCTTTGGGCCGGCAGAAATAACCAGCACAAACATTTTACAGTGTGTGCTCAGCAGTTGCGCATCACCCATGCATGATATGGTAATTTGGCAAGTGAGAATTCCTCGGGTACTGGTTGGTTTAGTCGCAGGTATGGGGCTAGCTTGTGCAGGGGCAATACTACAAAATGTTACTCGTAATCCGCTTGCCGACCCCTATTTATTTGGCATAATTTCTGGTGCTGGGTTGGGAGCCACTATAGCCACTTTAGTGCTTAGTGAAGAGCAAATGTTGGCGCTACCATTAGCGGCATTTCTTGGCGCACTATTTTCCGTTATTTTTGTTTTTGGTATTGCAACCCTGTTGCGCAACATGAATCATTTACTGTTAACTGGCGTTGCCGTATCTTTTATGCTCGGCTCTATTAGCCATTTTCTGCTTTATTTAGGAGATCCATTTGCCACCAATCGCGTTATTTTTTGGTTAATGGGCAGTTTAACTCGGGTGGAAATGTTCCACTTTTACTTGATCAGCGCTATGGTCATCATCACGTTAATAACAATCTTCGCCCTTCATCGGCAAATAGATGCACTACTACTTGGGGATGAAAGCGCCGCAAGTCTTGGTGTTAACGTTGATAAATTACGTATTATTTTACTTGCCTTATGTGCAGCAATTACCGCTACCATTGTTGCCTATTGCGGTGGTATTGGCTTTGTCGGCTTAATGATCCCGCATATTGTTAGGCAACTCGTTGGCGTGACAACTATGCCACTGATATTTGGCTCAGCATTGGTCGGTGGCTGCTTTTTAGTTTGGGTTGATGTATTAGCTCGCAGCGCCTTGAGTAATGTTGAGATCCCTATTGGTATTATTACTTCCGCCATCGGCAGTATTTTCTTTTTAGCGATCATGTATCGCACTCGTAAAACAGGATAAAAATTATGACAACAGATGCAGATAAAAATCAAAAACATCAAGAACGTATGCAACGCGTCAAAGAAAAAGTTGATGCTCGAATTGACGCCGCTCAAGAAGAACGTGGTTTATTAATTGTTATTACCGGCAACGGCAAAGGCAAGTCAACCTCAGGTTTTGGTACCTTAACTCGTGCGGTTGGCCATGGTTATACTGCTGCAGCATTGCAATTCATTAAAGGTGACTGGGCATGTGGCGAACGTAACTTATTAGAAAAGAACGGCGTTGAGTTTCATGTTATGGCAACTGGCTTTACCTGGAATACCCAAGATAAATCTAAAGATATTGCGGCAGCGACTAAAGTTTGGGCTGAAGCAAAGCGCTTACTAAAAGATGATAGTGTCGATGTAATTTTACTTGATGAGCTAACTTATATGCTGTCTTACAAATACTTAGACTTAGATGAAGTGATTGAAGCGATTGTTAACCGCCCCGCCATGCAGCATGTCATCATCACAGGTCGAGCATGTCACCGCAGTATTATTGAGCTTGCTGATACCGTGAGCGAAGTACAACCCACTAAGCATGCCTTTGACAATGGCATCAAAGCACAAAAAGGTATCGACTGGTAACTTGCTCTCGCGACAAAAAATCAGGTTCAACGCCCGTAACAAACTGGAATAATAATGAAACTTAGTCACTACATGCTCATTGCGCTATTGGGCTTAGCGTTTACCACTAACGCCAATAGCATACAAGAAAATGGCTCTGCTAAACCGCGCATCATTGCACTAGCGCCACATATCGTCGAAATGCTTTTTGATGTTGGTGCCGGTGAGCAAATTATTGCGACGACAGAGCACTCAGATTATCCACAAGCTGCCAACGCCATTCCTCGTATTGGTAGCTCGTTACGGATACAAATTGAACGTGTTATCGAGCTTCAACCTGATCTCATTATTGCATGGAAGAGTGGCAACCCCAGCGATGATTTGGCGCGTATCAAACAGTTAGGCTTTAACGTGGTGTACTCACAACCCAATAGTTTTGATGATGTTGCAAAAGAGCTACGCTTATTTGGTGAGCTATCAGGCCATAAAGCCCAAGGTCAAGCAGTTGCCACTAAGTTTCTGAATGAGCTAGAAACAATTAAAACTCAATATCAAAATCAGCCGCCACTTACAGCCTTTTATGAAGTATGGTCAAGACCATTAACCACCATTGCCAAGGACAGTTGGCCACAACAATTTCTCGATGTTTGCGGTATTAAAAATCCGTTTTTTCAAGCACAAGCGCGTTACCCGCAAGTGAATATTGAACAAATTTTACAACTCGACCTTGATATCATTATTCAACCCTTATCTGAAAATCAAGCGGATAAAGAAGGTTATCCTTGGCAAAAATGGCCAGTAATATCGGCGGTTAAACATCAACAAATTATCAAACTTGATGCTGATGTCGTACACCGAATGACAACTCGCAGCTTGGGCGCCCTTACTGATTTATGCCAAAAAGCTGAACAAAGTCGAAGCTATTACCAGCAAAAATAGCAGTAAAAAATAGCAGCGAGCTAACCCTGTATTTAAGCAGGCTACTTTTGAGTTTTTGTTAGCCGCAACAATCGAAGATTTTTAGGTTATTTATTTCAATCGAAGCATCTGTAGTTGGATGAGGAAATTGACACCGCCATTACACTTTCACCGCATTAACAATTTCAACAATCGCCGGATGCTTTAATCTCCGCTCCGGAGAAATAATATAATACGGCTCTTTAAACTCTTCAGTGCGACCTATGATTTTAACATCATATTTATCTGCAACGTAGTCTTCGATAAGAGTCGGGCTACTAAAAACACCGAAACCTGTCTGTCCAAAAGATTTCATTAACGCACTATCATCAAATTCTGCGACAATATTTGGCACAATATTTTGCTTTTCTAACCATGACGATAAACGAGTTCTCACCGCTGATTTTTTGCTCTGCATAAGCCAAGGAAAATCGGATAAATTTTTAGGGAACACTTCATTGCTACTTTCCAATAAGGTTTCAGCTGCAAAAAAGCTATAACCACTTTCAATGAGTAGATGATTATATGCTTTAACATGACTACCTAACTGAAGTGGCTGATCGGTTAAAATACAATCAATTTTGTTAACCGATAAATCTGCCAATAAATGATCCTGATCGCCTTCAAGACATATCAATCGAACAGGTTCATTCATTTTTAGAACAGGTGACAGTAATTCGTGTGCGAGTACTTTAGGTACAACTTCGGTTATGCCGACCGTGAAGGTATGCCATAGACTAGGTTGCCGCCTTTTTAAGATATTCTTTACTTCATCACCGAGCTGAAAAATTTCTTCGGCATAGCTGTATATCAGAACCCCCATCTCTGAAAGTGTTAATTTCTTTCCTTTTCGTTCAAATAATTTGACGCCTATTTGCGCTTCAAAGCTGGTTATTTGACCGCTTATCGTTTGCGAGGTCAGATTTAATCTTGCGCTTGCTTTAGAGATTGTCCCTTCGGTAGCGACGATATAGAAATAGAAAAGATGGTTATAATTCAGTGGACTCATAATTTTATCGTCAGTTTTTTTCGATGATAAGTGAAATAATATTCGAATTTACCAACAACAGCAAGTGAGCTATAACAAGATAATGTTTGTAAGTTATTTGATTGAATTATTATGAAATCTTGTAAAAATTGTACTCTATTTTTAACTCTTCTTCAGTCAGTTTTTCAAACGAAGAAACTAAAAAGTCGCAGCGTCATTATTGCGTTGTTAACATCAGTTTTGTCGTTCTCATCGGTAGCGACCCAAGTGAATGGGGTTGATACTGATAAATACTTACTTAACTCATGTAATGCTTTTAAAGCGACTAGCGATAATGACAAAACCTTGCCGTGTATTATGTATATTAAAGGTTTTTTTAACGGCTTATTAAATGCTGGTAATTCAGCGGTTTCAAAAATTGACGAAAAGAATAAGAAACCTTCGACATTAGTAGAGAGAGCATACGCTAATAGGGTCGGTAAAATAGCTCCGCGTAAGCCGTTAAGTCATTCATGTATAACGGTTGATGAATTAAAGGTACTTATACTTGAAAGCTTGTCTGATGACTCTGCAAGTACCTTCCTGTCAGTAAAGCAGCTTAATTCTTTTCTAATAGAGACATTAACAACAGCATGTTCGCATGGCAAAAAGTAACTAAACAATGAAAATAGACATTCAAAATTGTTTAAGTGAAATTGACCAATCATTAGAAGAACATATTCAGCGCGTACTGAGGCTGGCGCTATCTAAGATGGCCTCATACATCTTGTCTATCAACTTCACCATATCTGATGTTATTGACCAAGATGGTAAAACTGAAAAGCATTGCTCGCTAACACTGTCACTTTATCATATGCCGAATATAGTCACTGAGGAAACTCATGCTGATCTCTATTTCGTCATTGACCGTGTTATTCAAAAAGCGTCTCGGGCGCTTTCACGAAAACTTTCACGTAATGGGTGATTAACCGTCATTTTTTAACGAAGTAGTGTTAGTAAAAATGGCTCTTATTGAGGATTTATGAAGCATACAACCAGCTTGTTTATAACGTTGTCAGCATTTTGGCTACTTAACTCGGGTCATTATTCGTTGTTGATTTTATCCCTTGGCTTCGCGTCTATCGTGTTAATTTTAGTCATTGCGCATAGAATGGATGTTATCGATCAAGAATCGCAACCGATACATCTAACACCTGACATATTTGGCTATCTTTGCTGGCTTATTAAAGAGATTGTTCAAGCGAATATTACGGTAGTTAAACATATTTGGTTAAAAGGAGAGGCAATTTCCCCCTCCCTAACCGAGATAAAAATCAGTCAGCAAACTGATATGGGCAAAGTAATATATGCCAATTCTATTACCTTAACGCCAGGTACCGTTGCCATCGACTTAGTTGAAGACAAAATTATTGTCCATGCCTTGTTATCAAAGGACATTGAATCATTAGAAGTCGGTGAGATGGATCGCCGCGTAACTAGGTTGGAACGCTCATGTTAATTGCCGCTACGCTTGCTATTTTTGTCACCATGCTTTTAGCAATAATTAGAGGGGTTGCCGGACCCACCTTATACGACCGTATTTTGGCGGTTAATATGTTCGGTACTAAAACTGTACTCTTGATTGCTTTATTGGGTTTTGTCATGGGCAGACCAGAATTTTTAGACATCGCTATTGTCTATGCACTGATCAACTTTATTAGTGTTATTGGAGTATTACGTTACTCCGATACTGATCAATTTAAGCATACGCCAACTCATAATGAACAAGTAGAAAAGGAGCGCTAAATGGATATGGTAATAACGATTAGCAGTGGCTTCTTTTTAATTATTGGTAGCTTTCTTTGTTTTTCCGGCGGTATTGGCCTTTTGCGCTTTCCTGATTTTTATACCCGCATGCATGCCGTTGGCGTCACCGATACTTTAGGTGCTGGAATGATTTTGGTTGGACTGATGATTATCAGTACTGATGTTTTAGTATTTGCTAAGTTAGTTATGGTGCTGTTGTTGACCTTGTTAATTGGACCAACAACAAGTCATGTATTGGCTAAGGCCGCTTATCACAATGGCTTAAAACCTAAGGTTTCAAACAACCTTGAGCAAAGTAATGACAAGGAGACTACCTCATCGACGCTTTGATTGACATCGTATTATTAACGCTACTGGTTGTTATTGCCATTGCGATCATTCGCATGAAAGATTTGTTCGCTGTGGTTATGCTCGCCGGTATTTATGGGCTTTTATCAGCAAGTTTTTTTGTTGCCATGGATGCGGTCGACGTTGCCTTTACTGAAGCTGCTGTAGGGGCTGGCATATCAACCTTGCTGATGCTTGTTGTTATCACTATGACTGGGCGTAAAGAGAAACCAACTCGACATAAGCCGATATCGGCATTGTTTGTGGTGCTCATCACTGGCGGTTTACTAATCTACGGCACGTTAGATATGCCATATTTTGGCTCGGCTGACGCGCCGATTCATAATCACACGTCCCCTCGCTATATTAACGATTCAATGCAAGAAATCGGTATACCTAACGTTGTCACGTCTGTGCTTGCTAGCTATAGAGCCTTTGACACCTTTGGTGAAGTGGTTGTGATCTTCACGGCAGGTATTGGCGTGTTGGCTATGTTATCCGCAGGTCGTCGTAAAGAAGATGATGAAGAAATTGCTTCAATTAATGATTCTATGCATCAACAGCACCTTGTCATTCGCATTGTCGCTAAAATGTTAATCCCGTTCATTTTGTTGTTTGCCCTGTATGTTCAATTTCATGGTGACTTTGGTCCAGGTGGTGGTTTTCAGGCCGGTGTTATCTTTGCTGCAGCAATTATCTTGTATACGATGCTGTTTGGCTTAGGTACGGCGCGCAAAGTCATTAACCAAACCTTTATCCAGCTAATTGCCGCCATTGGTGTGCTGCTGTATGGCAGTGTTGGTATAGTTTCGTTAATGAATGGTGGTAATTTCTTTGATTACAATGTGTTATCTAGCGACCCTGTTGCAGGCCAGCACTTAGGTATTTTATTAATTGAATGGGGTGTAGGTTGTACGGTTGCTTCGGTGATGGTTATTATCTTTTTCAATTTTGCCGGCCGCAGAGAGCTACCTCCACATAAAAAACAAACTAAAAAACAGGAGTCGTCAAAATGTTAATGGGACTTTTTAATGACTGGGTTGTTATAGTGCTGATGATGATTGGACTTTATATCGTGATCGCTCACGGTAACTTGATTAAAAAACTCATTGGTTTATCTATTTTTCAAACATCGGTATTTATATTTTACATCAGTATGGCAAAGGTGGATGGCGGAACCGCCCCCATTTTAGCTGACGGCATCAGTCAATATTCGAATCCGTTGCCTCATGTGCTTATTCTTACTGCCATTGTCGTTGGCATCGCAACGACGGCTTTGGGCTTGTCGTTAGTGGTTCGTATCAAAGAAGCTTATGGCAGTATTGAAGAAGAGAATATTCAAAAACAAGACAATAATCCTCTCGAACAGAGTGCAACGGAGCATCAAGCGTGACAGCACACCTTCCTATTTTGCAGGTGATTATACCGCTGATGGCGGCACCTATTTGTTTAATTTTAAAACGTACTCAACTGGTATGGCTATTTTCTCTATTTGCTAGTGGTTTGGCATTTACCATCAGCGTGCTATTACTACAACAAGTAATGACCTCAGGCGTGATCAGTTATGAACTAGGTGGTTGGCAAGCACCATGGGGAATAGAGTATCGAATCGATAAGCTCAATGCCTTCTTATTGTTGATTATTACCTCAATTAGTACCTTAGTATTAATTGCCGCGCAATCCAGTATTGAAAAAGAAATACCGAAAGAAAAACATACCTTGTTTTATGTTTTATATCTGCTTTCGCTTACCGGCATGTTGGGGATTGTCGCAACCGGCGATGCATTTAATGTCTTTGTATTTTTAGAGATTTCTTCATTATCGGCATATGCGTTAATTGCTTTGGGCAAAAACAGACAGGCACTTTGGGCCTCCTATCAATATTTAATTATGGGCACTATCGGCGCGACATTTATTTTGATTGGCATTGGGCTGATGTACCAAATGACCGGTACGCTGAACATGCAAGACTTATCACAACGCTTACCTGAAGTTGCAGAAACACGAACCGTATTTGTTGCTTTTGCCTTTGTGACTGTCGGCGTTTGTCTGAAGTTGGCATTGTTTCCACTGCATTTATGGTTGCCAAATGCCTATGCATACGCACCGTCTATTGTCACTGCATTTTTTGCCGCAACCGCAACAAAAGTTGCCGTTTACTTGTTGATCAGATTTACCTTTTCAGTTTTCGGGCTGTCTTTTTCCTTCACAACAATTCCGTTGCAAACCTTATTTATGGCGCTAGGTCTGATTGGTATTTTTGTCGCTTCAAGTACTGCCATCTACCAACACAATATTAAGCATGTTTTTGCCTATTCCAGCATCGCACAAATTGGCTATATGATTGTTGGGTTCAGCCTTAGTTCCGTGGCGGGTTTAACCTCAACATTACTGCACTTATTTAACCACGCGTTAATGAAGAGTGCCATATTTTTAGCCTTAGCCGCCGTTATGTTGAGAGTTGGTAATGTTCAACTGGATAACTTTCGCGGTCTCGGGCGGCAAATGCCGCTGACGATGGCAGCGATTGTTGTTGGCGGATTGAGTTTAATTGGTGTGCCGTTAACGGTTGGCTTTGTCAGTAAATGGTATTTATTAACCGCTTTGGTTGAACAAGGTTGGTGGCCTATCGCGGTGCTTATTCTGTTAGGGTCATTGCTGGCCGTTGTTTATGTGTGGCGTATTGTCGAGGTTGCTTATTTCAAAGAACCATTAGCGAATAGCCCAGTTGTGAAAGAAGCACCGGCCATTTTTTTAGTGCCGATCTGGATATTGGTTATCGCCAATGTTTATTTTGGCATCGATACTCGCCTTAGTGTGCAAGTAGCAGAAGCCGCCGCCCAGAGTTTGTTTGGAGTATCACTATGAATTTTTCGTTAGAGTTGATGCTGCAACTGGCGATTATTATGCCGTTATTGTCAACTATAGGCATAGTTGCTGTTGGTCGTTATCCTAATGCACGAGAAAGCGTCACAATCTCCACTTGCTTAATATTGATTTATTTAGTGGTGCAGTTATACCAAGGACTATTAGCAGGGGAATCCATTAGCGCTTTCTGGTGGGAATTATTACCCGGTTTAAGCATCAGCTTTGCTATTGAACCATTGGGGATGTTGTTCGCATTAATCGCGAGTTTTCTTTGGTTAGTTACGACCTGCTACGCCATCGGCTATATGCGTAGTCACCATGAAAAAAATCAAACACGCTTTTATGTCTGTTTTGCGATTGCCATTGGCGCTGTGATGGGGCTGGCTTTTTCAGCTAACCTTTTCACTTTGTTTATTTTCTATGAAGTATTGACCCTATCGACCTACCCTTTAGTCACGCACGCAGGTACCGAAAAAGCGAAAAAAGGCGGGCGAACCTACCTAGGTATTTTGCTTACTACCTCAATCGTTTTCTTGCTACTTGCTATTGTCAGCACTTGGTTTGTTGCCGGTACATTAGATTTTACCCCCGGCGGGATATTTGCTGAAGACGTCAATAAAGTCGTGGCTGGCATCTTATTAGTATTGTTTATATTTGGTATTGGTAAGGCCGCTATTATGCCTTTTCATCGCTGGTTACCTGCGGCTATGGTGGCGCCAACGCCGGTAAGTTCGTTATTACATGCGGTTGCCGTCGTTAAGGCGGGGGTATTTACCGTACTCAAAGTCTGCGTATTTATCTTTGGCATAGATTTATTGGCGGTATTACCGACGACCCAATTCCTACTTTATTTGGCCGGCGCGTCTGTCTTACTTGCTTCTATTATCGCTATGCGTCAAGACAACCTAAAAGCACGGCTGGCATATTCAACGGTGAGTCAGTTGGGTTACGTAACCATAGGTGCCTTATTAGCCACTTCTGCAGGCGTCATTGGTAGCTCTATGCATATTGCTATGCATGCTTTTGGCAAAATTACTTTGTTCTTTTGTGCAGGTGCCATACTCGTGACCTTACATAAATCAAAGATCAGTGAAATGCGTGGTATTGGCTTGCAAATGCCGCTGACTATGGCCGCATTCTTTATTGCTAGCCTGAGTATTATTGGTGTTCCTCCTACTGGTGGCACATGGAGTAAATGGTATTTAATGATGGGCACATTAGAAACGGAACAGTTTGTATTGATGGCGATATTAATGTTGAGCTCGTTACTCAATATTGCTTATTTATTACCTATTTCTTTTCATGCATTTTTTCCCAAACTTAGCCGTTTTAATGCAGCTAATGACGCTACGAGTCAGGGGCCAGCCTCGGGAAATACGTTACCAAGTTTTGATATAAAAGAAGCGCCTTTGCCTTCATTAATCGCGATAGTTGTAACCACGATCGGTTGCTTAACCTTATTTGTTTACCCCCAACCATTATTTGAGTTGGCTTCAGCAGTATTGACTGGTAGGGAATAGTTGATGAAAGATGATAAAAAACACTTATTTGATGATCCCAAAAATATAAAGCGACTCCTTAATATTTTTTATCTGTGCTGTGCGATATTGGTGATATTGGATTTTGTTATTCATCGCCATACTATGCATGAATGGGATGGTTTGTGGGCTTTCTACCCTATCTATGGCTTTGTTGGCTGTGTGGTTTTGGTGATTGTCGCAAAATGGATGCGGACTTTTTTAATGCGTGCTGAAGATTATTATGACAATGCCTCAACAGCAGACATCAATACCGACGCCCTTGATAAAAATGCGCTGAATAAAAAAGGAGAGCATCATGTGGATGATTGATCTCCCGCCTTTTGTGCCATTTTTTATCGGTGCACTGATTATACTATTTACTCGTGGCATGCTGCGAAGTGCCATAATGGTGGCTATTCCGATAGTGAGTGCCTTTCATCTTTGGATGGTACCAGAGGGGGCATATCTACAATTTGCTTTTCTTGATTATCAACTTACCCCCTACCGCGTAGATAAGCTTAGCTTAATGTTTGGCTATGTCTTTCACATCGCGGCGCTAATTGGCATCATTTATTCGTTACACCTTCGCGATACCATGCAACAAGTCGCGGCAATGTTATATGCAGGAAGCGCCTTAGGTGCTGTTTTTGCCGGAGATTTATTAACATTATTTATCTTCTGGGAATTACTTGCATTTACTTCGGTATTTCTGATTTTGGCTCGCAGAACTCAGCGCGCCTATGATGCGGCGATTCGCTATCTGATTATTCAAGTGCTTTCCGGTGTGATATTGCTTGCCGGCGCGCTTTTTTATGCCTCTGAAAACAATAGCTTAGAATTTGGTTTTATTGGCTTAGACAGTATTGCCGGTTGGCTTATTTTTATTGCTTTCGGTATAAAGTGTGCATTTCCGTTTGCTCACAACTGGCTAACCGATGCCTACCCGGAAGCGACCGTAACCGGTACTGTATTTCTCAGCGCTTTTACCACCAAAATAGCGGTTTATGCCTTAGCACGTGGCTATCCAGGGACTGAAATATTGGTCTATATCGGCGCGGCCATGACCTGTTTTCCAATATTTTTTGCGGTTATTGAAAATGACTTACGCCGCGTATTGGCCTATAGCTTGATAAACCAAGTCGGCTTTATGGTGGTTGGTATCGGTATCGGTACAGCGCTTGCCATCAATGGTGCCATTGCTCATGCCTTTAATGATGTCATTTTCAAAGGCTTGTTGTTTATGTCGATGGGGGCAGTACTACACATGACTGGGCGGATAAATGGCTCTGATCTTGGTGGTTTATATAAAACTATGCCTAAAACAACGATTCTTTGTATCGTCGGTGCCGCGTCTATTTCTGCTTTCCCGCTATTTAGTGGTTTTGTCAGTAAATCTATGGTGATGTCAGCGGCACTAGAAGAAGGGTTTGATTGGATATGGTTAATGCTACTATTTGCTTCTGCTGGGGTATTCCATCATGCGGGCATAAAGATCCCATATTTTGCCTTCTTTGCTCACGACTCTGGTATTCGAGCAAGTGATCCGCCTAATAACATGTTGATAGCAATGGCAATTGCTGCTGCGCTTTGTATTTGCATCGGCATATACCCACAAGCATTATATTCATTGTTACCTTACGACACAGGTTACAATCCTTACGATGCAACTCATGTGCTAGCACAGGCGCAGTTGTTGTTCTTTTCTGCATTGGCTTTTGTATGGCTTAATCTTAAAGGAATGTATCCACCTGAACTACGCTCAACGGTTTTAGATTTTGATTGGCTGTATCGCCGAGCTGTACCAAGTGTACTACAGCAAATGTTTAGCGTTATATGGCAAGCAGATCGGGCATTACGGGATGCAATGAAATTAAGATTGTATAGCTGCTTAAGTTATTTTTCTGGCAAGAATAATCGACTGAGCGCGCTGCTTTCACAAAACCACCCATCAGGTAGTATGGCTATGTGGGTTGCTGTGGTGCTTGCTGCATTTTTATTCCTTAGCTTTATTAAATAAAATCTAGTCTCACCTTCAGGTGAACTAGATTTAACAGGATAGAATGGAGTACTGCTCTAATTCAGCTGAATTTTGAAAAAGGCCAATGACTGCTTGGCGACACCATTAATAACTAAGCCCTAGCAGAAATGTTAGGGCTTTTTTATTTTTATAAATTTTTCAACTTGTCAATAAAGGGCATAGAACGGGCCAGCCTTAGCTATTCTACAAGTCCAAAGCAACCTTAATACTTAGTAATGCTTTTGAATTAAACTGTCCACGGAGCGTTGGGTGAGACTTTTTCAATAACATGGTCAATAAAAAGTCTAATAGATTTCGTCATGTACTTATGTGATTGATAAATCAAAAACATGTTTGATTTAGGTGTTTGATAATCTGCCAAAACCTCTACTAGGCGCCCAGACTCTAGGTGGTCTTTGACTAATGCAATCGGTACATAGGCGATTCCTAGCCCATTGAGAGCTGAATCTATAATTAAATGCATGCTGGTCGTTGCATATCTTCCTGAAACAGTTACTTGATACTGTTGTTTATTTTTAATGAATTGCCAATGACTTGCTGACAATGACTTGCCCATGATAAGACAATTTAGCTTGGTAAGGTCGTCGGGATGATTTATTTTTTTTACCGTTTCTAAAAACTCAGGACTCGCACAACAAACGCTATGTTTAGGACCTATTCTTCTAGCAATTAATGAAGAGTCTTGTAGCTGACCTGAACGAAATGCCACATCAATACGATTTTCTACCATGTTGATATAGCTATCAGATGTATCTAATTCAATACTAATTTCCGGGTATTCTTTCAAAAATTCTGTTATCCATGCCTGTGCATATTGCATGGAAAAATCAAAAGGCGATGAGATGCGAATTTTTCCCTTTGGCTTGGATTGCGCCTGCATCACAGCGTCATTCGCTTCCTCAAGCGCAATTAGGTGTTGCTGACATAAGTGAAAATAATGTCGCCCTTCTTCAGTCATTGAAAGTTTCCGTGTACTTCTATGCAGTAGCTTGACACCAAGACTGGCTTCTAACTGCACCACTTTGCGACTAACCGTAGTCGCAGGCATAGCTAAATTTTTACTTGCTCCAGAGAAACTACCAGCCTCTACAACGCTAATAAATACTTTAATATCATTAAGATCCATTCATTACCTTCAAATATGGGATTAAAAAAACCAAATAAACCATCTAATCAAACAATAGGTCTTGTCTTAACATTTATCAATAGCAATTAACACAGGATCTAAAAAGATGACAAGACAAATTCAAGAAATCAGAAGCGGCAAAAGGCATGGACCAGTAGTTAGTTTTGTCAACTCAGCAAATGTTACAGAGCTCAATCCTTTTGTACTATGGGATCACTTTTATCTTCCACACGTAGCAGGTAGCGCAGGATTTGATTTTCATGGTCACTCTGGCGTTGCGACAATAAGCTACCCACAAATAGGTGATATCGGCCATGAAGACACCGGTGGACACTCAGGTATGCTAAAAGCCGGCGGCGTTCAAATTATGTCAGCAGGTGCAGGCGTATTGCATAAAGAGACAGTATATCCCGATAAGCGTGTCGCTGATGCATTCCAGCTTTGGGTGGCTTTACCTGAAAATGCTCAAGAAATGGGCCCGGTTAGCTATTCTACTCTACAGCAACAAGACATACTGATTGTCGAGGCAGATGGCTCAAAAACCAAAGTGCTTATTGGCCAATTCCAAAACAAAAAAAGCAGCGCACAAGCCCCTGTAGATATGACCTATCTTCACGTCAACCTAGAAGCAGGAAGTGAGTGGCAGCATTTAAGCCATGAGTCTCAAACCACAGCATTTATTTATGTTCGACATGGCTCAGTTGATACCGGAGGTGTGCATTTATCGTCTGGTGAACTGGGCATATTTGAAAAAGGAACCGAGGCTCTAGTCGTTAACACTTCAACACAAGAGGCAGAATTTTTATTGGTTTTAGGTGCGCCACTTAAGCAAAAAATTATTAGCAACGGCGCGTCTGTTCATAGCAACAGAACCAATTTAATCGCAGGAGTACAAAAAATACAGCAACTGCACACACATGGCATTAGCCAAATTTCTTAAATAAGAGGTCAATTATGAATACTACAACTTTTACCCCAGAAAACTCAGTAATGTTACTTATCGACCATCAGGTTGGCACTATGGGCTGGGTTGGCTCACTAGCACTTGATGAAATTAAAAAGAACACCGTCGCTTTAGCTCGTGCAGCTAAAGAAACCGGTATGCCGCTAATTTTAACCTCCAGCATGGAAGATCAAGCACAAGGACCACTTTTTGATGAGTTAATTCAAGCTGTGCCTGAAGCTTACGAAAACCGCATCCTTCGAGCGGGTGTTGTTGACAGTATGAAAGATGAAAATTTTGCCGCCGCAGTCGAAGCCACAGGACGAAAAAATATCATCATTGCAGGTATTACAACCGATGTTTGTGTGGTTTATCCTGCCATTACAGCACTTAACAACGGCTATAATGTACAGGTTGTCGTTGATGGCTCAGGCTCGCCAACCACTCTTGCAGATGAAACGGCATTAAGAAGAATGGAAAGCCATGGCGTAACGCTTACATCAACAAACCAGTTAATTGCCGAACTAGCACAAGACTGGAGTTCAGAGAACGGAGGGAAACTAATTCAAGTATTGTTTGAAGAAATTCTTTCGAAATTACACTAGCAATCAAAATGCCGTAATGCATACATATCAATCACTAGCATTACGGCATGATTTGAAACATTAATTTCGCCCCTCTCCCCCTCGATCACTTTTTGCTGCGCCGAAAATATCTGTTTTCATATGCGAAGTAACGAATCGATGAAAGAATTTAAAATTTACAAAAACGCTTGTACATTAAATGGAGCGTAGAGTGGCTTGCTAGACGACAGCCCAATTGTAAGCCATACTAAATTAACAGGAACGCAAGGTTTCTGTCTCAATTCTGTCTATCGTAGTTTATAGATTTTTCCTACTAAGGGAGCGCTATGCTATGTCTTGCAATTCTAGTTCTACCGAAATTCAGGCCGCGTGGTCAAAAGCATCTCCACGTGATTTACACATAGATTGGCTTGGGCTTAACGGCAGGGATGATGGTTCGACGAAAAAATGTTTCACTCCAGAACAGACATTGCGCGTAGAGGGCGCGGCAGTTCTAGACGTGGTGATCCGTGAACCAAAATTTTACGAAGCCAACTTCGATGCATCTTTGAAAGGTGCACAGTTCGCCCCACGCAAGAGCGTGAGCGCAGGTAACAACTTGCTTTTCAAACCACAGCTGTGGGGTAAAAGTGAGGTACTGTACGAACTTTCTGAAGCGCTATTTTCTGGTCAGGACGGCCATATGCGTTTGTTATTTGAGAACACGGGCGACACGCCTATTCAGATCACTGACATTCATTTTAATCTAGATAAAGCTATCACAAGTTCACACTACCCAGATCAAGTCATGCTGGCGCCGCATTCCGAAGTTGATATCTTGATCCCGCTAAAAGTGCCCTTCGAAGTAAAGCCTGGCTTATATGACAGTTCTCTTTCATTTCAATCCGATCAATCTGAGCAGGCCTATACTGAGGATTACAAAATTGCAGTTTATCGCTTGGTTAAAAGTGAGCGCAAAACTCGGCTCGGAAGCCCCGGCTCTCCAGAAATTGAACTGGACTGCACGTTTGGGGTTGATACCCCCTTTCACTGTTATGAAGAGATCCACTTTCGCCAAATTATCCAAGTTGATCTGTCGTCGAAACGGCTTGAAGCAAAAATCGCCACAGAGGAGTTTAATGCGTTAGTTCGCTTTCCTAATGATGTCAATGCGAGCACGGTTGCTCTTTGGGGTGAGCCAATGCCAATAACGCTGATGACCAATTACTATAGTGTTGGCAGTGTCGCTAGAAAAGGATTTGGTGTTTTAACGGGTGCCGCCGCCGCAGGCTTTGCAGCACTAGGGGCCGCTGCAGCAAAAGCCGCGCTTTCCACCTTGTTAGCACTCGTTCTTTCACCTTTACTGTCACCTTATGCATTCTTTCTTGTTGCACTATTTATTTTAACTGCATCCTTTGAAACATGGTGGTCAGTCTTCATAGGTGCTGCGGCTGGTATGACGGGCTTTGAAATCAACTTAGCGATATGGGATGAAATTGCAGATGTTGTTTCCTAGTTTCCCCAAAAACGGTTTCTTTAATTATTTTAGGACAACCGGCGGTGAAACGGGCACGGAAGATATATTTATTGAGCAATTGATATGATTTGCTCAAGTTTTATATCGACCGTCCCAGACTAATAAACTAATAAGGAAAAGCGAATTGACTTAGAGTCGTAATTTCTACTTCCGTAACGATGAAATTATGCCTACACAGTTACCTGAACGACAGCTTTGATGTTTGTTGCCAATAGATAGCGTATGCAATTTAGAAGAGAAGTTTATATCTTCTGTAAGCTCATAGCTGCCAGTGGAGTCTATTTTACCAGATGTCGCATTGGAACCTTAGTTAGACAATACCTAAAGGCTGTTTGGGTAATTAGACAGCCTTCCTTTTTACTAAAATAAAACCAATTATTCATTTTTAAAAAGCTTTTTTATTTCATCACCAGTAATTCTTTTGATGACTTTACCACCCTCAATTTTAATAATCGTTGGAATGCTTCTAATATTGAAATAGGTAAATAGCACACCGTTAGTATCAATGTCGAATGGGAAGCTTATATCGTATAGTTGAGTGAAGTCTGTGAGTGCTTTTTGATCAGTCCATAAATGATTAACAAATCCATGCCATTCTTTAGCTTCTGATTTATCATAGAGTTGAGTAATATTTGACTGGACTTCCTTACATTCACTCGCCATTTCAGGTCTAGAATCTTTTAAGTACCAATCACACCACGTAGCGGTAAAAAACAATGTATGACTTCCTTCCAGCCAAGGCTTAATGATATTTTTCTTTTCTTCGACTGTAATTCTTTTACTACTCTTAGTTGCAAGCTTGCTTCCATTTGCCAATTTATCAACAAACGTATCAAGTACGGTATCCGATTCGTGTGTTGTGTATACGATATAGTTATCTGAATTTATAAGCACGCTAAATGGTGTACCCACTAAACCAAGAGCCTCACTCAACTTCCCACCTTTATCTAAAAGAACCGGCATTGTTAATCCCTTTTTATTAATAACATCATCAATAAATTCCATGTTTTCATTAATATTGATGTTAACAGCCAAAATATTAATTCTGTCGCTGTATTTTTCTTGAATACGTTGAAAATGAGGCATTTGCTCCATACATGGTTTGCACCATGTAGCCCAAAACTTTATGTAAGTAGGCTTAGTTTCGTTAAATTTTGATAAGTTAACTACTTTGTTAGACCTAAAGTCTGTTAGTTCAATTTCCTTGAATTCACTTGCCATCACTGAAGGCAAGAAAGCAATTTGTAAAGCCATGAAATAAAAAAGCACTTTCATATTTATTCTCACTTTTGGTATTTGTTATACAAAATAAAATATCCTTAGAACTCAAGTTAACTCAACTTTAGTTAGCTATCAGAATACTTAATCGCGACTTGAGTTTTTCACTCAAGTCGGCCTAATTTTCCTAGAAGCTTATGACAGCATTTTCTGATTAACTTTTCTGTTTTATAGTATCTATTAATATCAAAGCAGAACCTGTCATAAATTGCCAACGCCAATCGTGGCATATTCTGCCAACGAAAAAGACTAAACTCGCGATAACACCGAGTATATTCTTTATGCGCTGAAATAATGTTGTTTTCATAATGAGTTCTGTTCTATAAATTCAGGCTGAAAATTAAAGCCTACCGATATACGATTCCAGCTATTAATTTGTAAAATTATACTTGTCAGATCCATAAGTGTTTTCTCTCCAAAAGCGTTTTTTGCAGTCAAATAGTCATTTTTATCAATTTGTGAACTAGCTAGTAGTGTTAATGCTTCAGCCCAAGCTAACGCAGCTCTTTCGTCTGAAGAGAAACAAGAAAGCTCCCTCCATGCAGACAAAACGTCCAATTTTGCTTGTGTTTCTCCATCCTCACGAGCTTCTTCTGAATGCATGTGTTGACAATAACCGCACCCATTTAGCTGTGATACACGCAATTTAACTAAGTCTTGCAATTGCTTGGAAAGACCAGTGTTTTTGGGGACTTCACCTAAAGCTGTTAGATGGTTGACAAAATGAGGATAATTCTTATATAACGAATTTGCTGTAATTATCGATTGCATTTTAAATATTCTCTTAAAGTTAAAATAGCTACTTTAAATAGAATCTAAAATATATAATTGGAAATTTGCGACAACTTACGTTTTCTATACTGCAATGGCGTTTCTAAAGTATGTTCCCGAAATGCGTTGGTGAAGTGTGCTTGGTCAAAATACCCACAATCTAGACCAATAGCTGCTATAGCATTTGAAGTCGAAATTAATTTCTGCCTAGCGTTACGTATTTGTGCATAGCAGTATAACTGGCTTGGTGTAGTTCCCAAATGCTTTCGAACATATCTTTGTAATGTGCGATGCCCTACGCCATAGTACTCTGCCACCTTTAGGGGCGGCAAAACATTTTTAGAAGCTTGAATCAAAAGTGCATTCAATTTATCGAAACGAGGAAAATCCCGACATAAAAGGTTTATTAACCAGTCCTGCAATAAATGATGCTGTTCAATAATATTTAATTTAGGTAATGTGTCTAATAATAAACTGGTGTGGATTTTGTGTGTGCAATTTAGATCAGTAAAATCAACATCAATATCCTTAATTTCACTTACATCTACCCCTAAAAGAGCAAAAGCACCTCCCGGCTTAAATCTTATACTGATATAACTGTTCAACATATTCCAGCGTTTCATAAACACCTGAGTATTATTAAGAAAACTAACGCTGGCATTATTCTCATTAACAGTAAAAGTAAGACTGGTTCCAGCATCAGGGTAAAGTTTTTCTTCAATAAAATGCTGAGAGGATTTTCTTCCATCAATCAGCCAAAAACACTGTACCCATCTAGAAATAGAAGGAGGTGGTTCTAGTACTGTTACGCCCATTGTATGAAAGTTGGCAGGCGGAATAAAATTTAAATCATTGTTTATCATTCAATTAACCTGTTAAGAGAAACATCACAATTGCATTTAAAAAAACGACCAAGTTAATCAAGAAATATCGCATGAAATATGCCTTCAGCTTAACATTACTAATGAAAGCTTAAACTGGTTATCTGTTTACTTGGGTACAGAAAACTTTTAAGCGATATTTAATCAACCTCAGCACTATTTATAGATTGCGTTTTTGAATATCTAATGTCAACTTTTCCTATAAAGTTAGCATTAATTAATGATGAACAACCCCTTTGGTGGCTTAGCTGTCCATCGGGAAAAAGCAATTCTATGCCTTCTGGATACATTAGATATGGAACATAAAAAAGGTTCGCAATGCGAACCTTATCTAATTTATTTCGTCAGTAAATATATCAAACACAAATTCTATTCAAGGTTGTATCAACTTCTTCTGCGGTTTGCTGCTGCATTTCCGCAAGCTCGGCAACTGACGATAAACCCGTATTCAATTCTCTGCTTAAATCTACCACCATTGACATATTATCGTTAATTGATGCCGTTGATTGCTGCTGCTCTGTGGTGCCGTGAGCTATTTGTGAGGTTAAGGTATCTACTTCGGTAAACACTTGACCAATTTGTTGCAATGCATCAACCACTTGTTCGGAATGAGTCAGACTGTCTTGAGATAAACTTTGCCCGCGGCTAATGGCATTTACGGCGTTGGCAGACTTTTCTTGTAAACCTTCAACCATAGAATTAATTTCAACCGTCGCTTCTTGTGTACGGTGCGCTAACGCACGTACTTCATCAGCAACAACGGCAAAGCCCCGGCCTTGCTCACCAGCACGCGCAGCTTCAATGGCGGCATTTAATGCTAACAAGTTGGTTTGATCTGCAATACCACGAATAACTTCTAATACTGAACCAATGCGAGATGACTCTTCTTGCAATAGTGCCAATTCAGACGCCATGGCAGTAACTTCATTAGCAAAATCTTCAATAGTATTTTGACTGGTATTTGAAGCGTTTGTGCCTTGTTCCAATATCGATAATACTTGGTTGGTTGTTTCACTCACTTGCATGGCACTTTCAGATAATGTTGTCGACGTTAAAGCGACTTGATCTATCGAACTTGCCATTTGCTCAATTTGGTTGGCAGATTGGTCAACTGCACCAACGGAATCGCTCATTTGCGCGGCTAATGACGCTGAGCCTTGCTTTAAGCGTTCAGATTCACCGCGAATTTCACTAATCACATCTGCCAAGTTTGCGATAAACTTACCAAGATCATTAACAACTTTAGCGAGATCGTCATTATTTTCATCTTTAGACAATTGAGTTGGCGCTTCATTAACACTAGCTACTTTATCAATATATTGCTGCAAGTTTTCGAGTCGTTGCGTCAATTTTTTCTGAGCATAAATATAGCCGACTAGCCCTTGCGCACAAGCCATAACGATTAACAAAATAATAATGGATGTTTGCGTAAGAGCGCTGCCAAAGAATATGACGGCGAGTATTGCCATAAAAGCTATGACAACAGTAGGGATGAGCAATTTAACACTAAGGCGATTCGACATCATTTTTCCAAATACAATTTATAATTATTTTAAAATTTAGCGCTGATCAGAAATTTCCAATACGCCATGTTGCAAGTTTGCAAATAAATTACATGCTATTGTGCTAATTTACTATTAGTTTTTTCCGTTAAATAGAAAAACTTGAGATACCGTATCAGGCAGATACCTTAAGGAAACCAATATGACCTTTACCACGATTTTAATTATTGTTGTTGCCGTTGGCTCAGTTTTCGCTGGGATTTTATTATTGAAGCAGTCAGCGAGTAAATTTGAGCTCACTGACGAACAACAACAAAAGGTTAAAGAAAGAGAAGCTGAGCAAGTTAAAAAAGATCACGACCAAGAATAGTTATTAAGGCTCTGCCGAATTAATTTCGGTAAATAGTTTGAATTAAATGAAAGCCAAATTTGGTTTTTATTGGCCCATGCACTTCCAACACGGCTTTTTTAAATACCACATCATCAAAGGCCTTAACCATTTGGCCACGTTTAAATTCGCCAAGGTCGCCACCTTTTTTACCTGACGGGCAAGTTGAGTTTTTCTTTGCTAATTGTCCAAAATCAGCGCCCTTAGCAATTTTAGCTTTTAATTCTTGGGCAAGCTTTTCACTTTTCACTAAAATATGACGCGCACAGGCAGTTGCCATAGACTTCTCCTCGATAAATTCAATATCGCCATTATAACGAAATTTGTTCAAGGCAAAAATAATTACTTCATTTTCATTCCACGCCACAAAGCTAAGACCAGTTTTTCCTTTACTTGTTAGCACAACAGCCTAAAATCACTTTATATTTTCCTTATTGGTTTTCTCATGAGTTCAATACAGCATTTATTTGATAATAATCAGCAATGGTCAGACAAAATAAAACAAGAAGATCCAAACTTCTTTAAAAACCTATCAGAACAACAAACTCCAGAGTACTTATGGATTGGCTGTTCAGATTCACGTGTGCCAGCCAATGAATTGCTTGGCATGCAACCTGGTGAAGTTTTTGTACACCGTAATATTGCCAACCAAGTTATTCATACTGACTTAAATTGTCTTTCAGTGATTCAATTCGCTGTCGATGTTTTAAAAATAAAGCACATTATTGTTTGTGGACATTATGGTTGTGGTGGCGTTATTGCCTCACTTGATGATAAAAGCCATGGCTTAATCGATAACTGGTTACATCATATAAAAGATGTTTATCGTTTTCATAAAGAACGCTTAGACGCGGTTGAAAACAAAGATGAAAAACTAAAATTATTGTGCGAACTAAACGTTATAGAGCAAGTTGCCAACGTTTGTAACACCACTATTTTGAAAAAAGCTTGGGATGCCAAACAAGATATTACCGTGCATGGTTTTGTTTATAATTTACATGACGGCATTTTAAAAGATTTAGAAGTTTCGGTTGAAAGTAACTAAGATTTCTCAATAGATAAAAACTAAAAAGGCTTAGCGATAATCGTTAAGCCTTTTTTAATGCGAGTTTGGCATCAAATCAATTTAGCATAGCTATACGTTCACGTTGCCCTTGCTCACGTTCAACATAGTGAAACCATTGCTTTGCGGTTTTTGCTGATTGTGGTATTTTTTGCGCTTGCGTAAAGGCAATTAAGGCCTCGTCAAACGCTTGTAAATTAAACTGCGCCATACCTATCACTAAATGCATATCTCCTGTTCGGGTTATTTGCCCGCGAAGTAACGCTCGGTTGGCGGCGTTTATCGCCTCTTGCCAGCGCTCTAAATTCAAATACGCTTGTGCCAATTGCACATCAAACTTGCCAGTGTCTGCAATTTCTGACGCTTTTATTAATATTGGTAATGCTTTTTCATCTTCTTTCGCAGCGACATAGGCTTGCGCCAGTGCTTCTAAACTTTTTTCACTCGCCACTACAGTACCATCGGCAATGGCTTGTTCTAATAACACAGCTGCTTTGTATGGCACTTGATGAAAACGATATAATTGCGCCAACGTCATCACCTCACTCGCTTTCGTGATGTGTCCTGCTTGCCATGAAGCTTCCATAACTGCCAATTGTTTTTCTTCTTCTGCCACTTCGCCATACATGCCAGCTAACTGCAACCAATACTCAGGTTTATCAAATAGGCGCACCAATTGCTCCATTACTGCAACCACTTTTTCAGGTTGTTTTAACTCATAGTAACTAGCTCGTTGCAGGATCAACCAATTTTCTTTAATAGCTGCGTTATTTTGTTTTGCTAACGCAATTGCTTGCTCCACCTGTGGAATGACTTGATCAAACTGTTTATCTTGATAATAAACTTGAGCAAACATTATGTGCTGTTGAGCCGTTAATGCTTTGCTGTTGTTGGTTTGCCATTGCTGCAAATAATTTAACGCTTGCTGGTAGTTTTGCTGCTGCATCGACAATTGTGCTAATGAATATAGCGTTGATAAATATAATGAATCAGGAATCGCCTCTTCCTTGATTACTAATTCAAAATGTTCAATGGCTGAGCTAATGTCTTCATTGCCATAATACATAAATGCATAGAAGTTCCACAGCATTGCCCGCTCATAACTATTTAAGCTATCTAAGCGCTCTTTAACTTCATCAAGAACATCAAAACCGGCAATTTTAACGCCTTCATCAGCTAACTTTTGTGCTCTCGCTAATTGGCTATAAACTCGATTTCGCATCGCGGGCACTTTCTTCGCGCTACGTTTTGCCGTAAATTTTTGTTCGTTTACATTATCTTTTTTCTCAATTGTTTGGCCGTGCGCTAAATTAACAGCTGATAAGCCACATAACAGGCCAATACTTAGTAAAGGTACAGCTAATTTATTCATTAACATGATCTGCTCTCCTCTTTGTTTCAATTGTGCTTTTGTATTAATGGTTAACCATCAATAGCAAAAGATATTTTGTTTTGTACACCTGCCACTTCCATGGCAACACCATCAACAACCCGCGGTTTATATTTAAACTTCAATGCGGCATCTAACGCTGCACGATTAAAAATATTCTCTGGCTCAGCTTTTACCACGGCCGCATCACGAACAGCGCCAGTTTTCGTGACCGTAAATTCAACAATCACATAACCTTCTATGCCTCGTGCTTGCGCACGTCTCGGATAAATAGGTGCAACTTTAACTATCGGCAAATAGTCGCCATCACCACTATCAAGACTAAGACCACCACTTAGCCCGGCATCTAAAGCAACATCGGCAGAAAAACTGCTACTAACGGCTTGGGCATTAGGATTCGCTTGCGCCATTTGTGGCTGCACCATAGGCGGTGGCGGAGTTTTAGGCTTGGCCGGCTTTTGCGGTTTTCGCTCTTTTTTTACCACCTGCTGTTCTTTTTTAAGGCGAATAAAGTCCAGTACATTGCCGCGTGGTGGCTCTGACATGACATCATTGCCACCTGAAATTAACGCCTGCATTCCCCACAACAAAGCCACCGTTGTCACTACCGCTAGCACGAGTCCAATAAGATAGCGGCTACTCGTTTGCAATAATACTGAAGGGGCTTGAGCCACATTCGTCATCTGTACATTTGCCATGGTTAGGCCTCTTGTGCCGCAATTGAAACGTCATAAACACCAGCCGCTCTGGCCGAATCCATCACTTTAATCAAGACATCGGTTGTGGCCTTTTTATCTGCTTGGATCACGACAGTTCCTTGCGGGTTTTCCGCTTTCAGACGTTCAATATTTGCTTGCACAGCGCGAACATCAATACGACGCTTATTGATCCAAATTTCACCTTTGTCACTGATAGCCACTAAGATATTCGCCCGTTCTTTTTTAACGGCTGTTGCCGCTTCTGGGCGATTAACTTCTATTCCAGCTTCTTTAACAAACGAGGCGGTAACGATAAAAAATATCAGCAAAATAAAGACAACATCCAACATAGGTGTCATGTTGATTTCTTCGCTTTCTTCTTGCTCTTGCAGCATTTTATTTAATTGCGAACGCATAATTTTTCTCTTATAAATTGTTTTGAGCTAGCAAAATTTGCCTTTTGCTAGCCACTGGTTAATGATCAACTTCCATTGCATCTTCAAGCAATTCTGTTTCCCGCTTGGCATTACGTTGTAACCAAGTCGCAGCAAAAACACCTGATAATGATCCCACCATGCCCGCCATAGTTGGTATGGTGGCACGCGAAACACCCGATGCCATTGAGCGCGCATTACCGCTTCCTGAAATCGCCATTACGTCAAACACTTCAATCATGCCGGTTACTGTGCCTAGCAAACCTAACAATGGGCAAAGTACCACTAAGCTTTGAATAAGCGGTAAGTTAGTACTTAGCATGGCGCTACCACGGGCAACCAGGGCGCAACGAATTTGTTCTGCATACCAGGAGTGTTGCTCAGTGCGACTTTGCCAACTATGTTTAAGCTGTTTTTTAACTCGGCGGTAGCCCCAAAAAACAAAAATCAAGCGCTCAAATATCAGCAGCCACATCACGGCAATAACAATGGCGATAACACTTAGTACCTGACCACCTGTATCGATAAATTCACCGATAGTATTCATTAACTCGATAAACCAAATCATGGTTTATGCTCCTTGCTCACTGCGCTCCGTGCCTTCAGCTCGCTCGGCAATAATGCCTGCACTTTGTTGCTGTAACAGGTTAATAATCGAGCGACTACGGGTATGTAATAAGGTAAAAATAAACACCATTGGAATGGCAACTACCAAGCCAAGTACCGTAGTAACAAGCGCCTGAGAGATACCACCTGCCATTAATTTAGGATCGCCAGTGCCAAATAAGGTAATCGCTTGGAAGGTATTAATCATGCCGGTAACGGTACCAAGTAGGCCAATAAGCGGCGCGACAACTGAAATAATTTTAATCAGTGTTAATCGACTTGATAACTTAGGCACTTCGCGAAGAATTGACTCAGATAACCTAAGCTCTAAGGTTTCCGTGTCCGCATTTGGATTTTGCTCTTTCACTAGCATGACGCGACCCAATGGGTTATCGCTACTGGCGGTGGCACTTTTTAATTGACGATTAACGCGACCACCAATCAAAAACAAAGTCACAAACCTTTCCAGCGCAATTAATAATCCCACCAAGCCTATCGCTAAAATCACATAGCCAACGGGGCCACCTTGCTCAACACGCTCTTGGGTATCAGGCGCTTGTACCAGCAAGCCGAGAATAGAGCCGCCGGTTGGGTCGAGAGCAAATGGCACAACTTGCTCTGCGCTGGAACTTAATGCTTGTGCACTTGCTAAATAACGTGCTGAAGGCTGACGAATTAACTCCGCAACTGAACCTGTTTCATCGATATATTCTAGATATTTACCATTGGCGATAAGGTTAAAGCCACCAACGCGAGTCACTTGTGTTAACTGCTTCTCACCATTTGCCATAACCACGTCACGGGTAAAGTTATGTACTTTTCCGCTTTGCGTCATTTCACGCTGTAATTCAAACCATAAACGCTCTATTTCTTCGATTGACGCTAGCTTTGACGAAGAGCCCATGCTTTGTGCAAGTTCATCTAAAAACTCTCCACGACCGGCAATTTGCGCCGAAACCACTGAGGTTTGGAATTTACTTTTCGTATCACCTGCCACTTGCTGTAAAACACCAAAAAGCTCTTTCAGTTCACCCATACGACGCGTTAACGCTTCGGTTTTATTAGCAAGCTTTACTTCATTATCTTGAAAGTTCGCTTCTAAACGCGTGCTAGTGCTAATCGCTTGATCGCGTGTTGCTTGTGCTTGCTTTAACAGCTTAGTTTGCTCATTTACTTTTAAGGTAAATTCGCGCTCTCGGTCTTGGTTTTGCTTAGTTTGCGCAATTTGTCCGCTCTCTAACCGTGATAACAAATCATCTAAGTTAGTTGATTGCTGCGCTGATACCGCTGATGCTGCAAATAATGAAGCCAGTACAATTGACGCCACTGACCTTGTTAATAGTGTATTCGTGGCTTTTAATGAATTTGAAACAACTCGGTTAAAAGCAAATTCTTTGAAAGAAGTCATGATTATTCTTCCTTATTCTGCTGAGTTTTGCGCGACAGGCACAGTAATGAGATCAGGAGCAAGTTGCTTGCGTGCAATGCGTAATGCTTTATTTATCGGTAAGCGAAACTCACCAGATAGTGGCTGCCAAGACTGTGAAGACTGTTGCCACATACCAAGTTGTTGACCATCTCGTGTTTGATAGACAAAACTCACTCGGCCAATACGAAGAAAATCAACGTCACGCTCTATGCCATCTACGGTCAAGAGTCCGGTATAGGCTTCAATCGTTCGTCCATAATCAACTTCTACTTGATAAGCTTCTAATACCCGGCGAAACTTTTCTGATACCGCAATATCGGCACGTTCTAACATGGTATTTAAGCTGGCTAATCGTTGCTGACGTTCTTCAGGTAAAAACGGCATGTCTAATTGCACAAATTCTTCAAGTGTACTGATCATTCTGGCCATCAGTGGTGATATTTGTCGTTCGATTATGCTCACTTGTTCCATTGAAATATCGAGTTGTGATAACTCTTTAAGCTGGTTTTCAATTTGCTTATGCATTTGTTTGTTATAAACATTTAAACCATCAAGCTCTTTATTAACCGTTTTAAATTGTTGTAATTTAGTTAATATTTTACCGTTAATGGCATCAATTTTTTGTTGTGATTGACTAGCCGATTGATTAATTTTTTCTCCGGCTGCAACGACATCAGTTAACTGATTTTCTTGTGCTAGCGTAGGCATTGAAATCGCCGCAGCAATAAAAGCGACTTGCATACACTTAGATAAAGTATTTTGTTTCATTGTCCATAAAACCTTTTAGAAGCGAGATTTATTAAGCCAGTATTGTTTAGGTTACTAATATCGGCTTAATCACTTGGCAAAAATTTTAATGGTTCAATATGACAATCTGGTTTCACTAATGTTGCAGGTTTATTAAATGACAGATAAGTGACATTTTTCTTACGCTAACAACGGAATTAAGGCAAAATAACCGCCCGCAGTTTATGAAAGCTAAAATATTACTAGCAAAAATATATGTCTAACGAAGAAAAAATTTTCATTATTGGTTTACCTAGAACAGGCACCACAAGTGTCTGTGCCGCTATGCTTGATTTAGGCTTTCGCGTTGCTCACACTGCCTACACAGATCGCTCCTTTAATGAAGCACAAGTTATTGCAGACACCCCAATATTTTGTGATTACCCATTGCTTGATAAAGCATATCCTAATGCAAAATTCATATACTTAGCGCGCGCCATGGAGAAATGGCTACCGTCAATTCAGCAATTACTGCTGCGTATGCATAGCAACTTAATTCGCGACGATGGCGGCTTTAATCCGATAATAAAGCGTTGCTATCAAACAACATTCGCGCCTTATTCACTAGAGAACATAAACAACTTTGCGTTTTTAACTGACTGTTATCGCCAACATCAAGCACAAGCTCAAGCATACTTTCAACACCGGGAAAAAAAATTTTTAGCCATAGATATTAGCGCTAACGACAGTTACCAAAAATTACTCCAATTTCTAGCCATTGAAGAAAATGAAGTGGCAGGTTCAGGGTTTGAGCGATTGAATGTTGGCGGTAAAGTAACAGCCTGGAAAGATATAAAAAGTGAGTTGAAAGTCGACTCGACCAATAAAGGCCGAGTCACTAAATTACCCTATATGGATGCAAGTTAATCCACTGGTAATCTGATATTGGGGATCATAGCAGCGAAAATAGCGGCAAAAGCGATAAATAGGGCTGAGACAATTAAACATGCTATCAAGCCATACACTTGAAACATCCAGCCCGATAACACAGTACCAAGCAATCGCCCCCCAGCATTGGCCATATAATAAAAGCCAACATCGAGCGAGACTCCATCTCTACCGGCCATATCGACAATTAGAAAACTATGTAATGAAGAGTTAATGGCAAATAGCACAGCAAATGCCATCAAGCCAACAATAATCACGGTAAAAACCGATACTTGGTTACTTAACGCTACCGCCATTACCGCCGGTACAAAAAACAGTAATGCTCCCCATTTTGCCGCATCTTTGCCACTCGGTAGTTGACCAGAGAACTTAGCGGTAATTTTAGGAGCAATGGTTTGAATAAAGCCGTAAATAATGATCCACGCAGCAATAAAACCACCAACCCAGGTATGTTGCCAGCCAAATTCCGCCGCCAAAAATACCGGCAGTGCCACAACAAACCAAACATCGCGGGCAGCAAATAAAAATAACCTGGCCGCAGAGAGCAAATTAATGGCTCGGCTTTTAGAAAAAACCTCGGTAAATTTGGGTTTATTTTTCGCTTTGCCTAAATCCTGTTTTAACTTCAACATGCTTATCAGCCAAATAACCGCCAACATTGCCGCCATAATGGCAATGGCACCGCTAAAACTAAATAATGTTAATAACAGCCCTCCAAGAAAAAAACCAATGCCTTTTAAGGTGTTTTTAGAGCCAGTGAGTATTGCAACCCATTGATAGAGTTTTTGACTTTCACCATCATTAACCAGCAATTTAATCGAGCTTTTCGCACTCATTTTATTCAGGTCTTTTGCAATACCTGACAGTGCTTGCGCCACCATAACATAAGCAACAGTAAGCAAGTGACTTGGCACCAGTAACATAGCTAACGCCAATATTTGCAAGACCAAGCCGATGTTCATGGTTTTATTGAGCCCTAAGCGAGCTCCTAACCAACCACCAACTAAATTAGTCACTACGCCGAAAATCTCATAAAAGAGAAATAACATGGCGATGCTGATCGGGCTGTAGCCAAGCTGATGAAAATACAGCACCACCAGCATACGTAACGCACCATCAGTCAAGGTGAACGCCCAATAATTGCCAGTAATGAGCAAGTATTGCTTAACTTGACTCGGTAATTCGCTTATTTTTTGCATCTGTTTTCTGCTAGTACTTTTTTAACATTGCACTATTTCGACGCTAAATCAGAGCGTCCCACCATACGCGCGATTTCCGCCGTTCGGTTGGCATAGCCCCACTCGTTGTCGTACCAAACATAAAGTTTTACCTGTGTGCCATTAATCACCATAGTTGACGGCGCATCAATAATGCTTGAACGCGGATCGGTTTTATAATCAATGGAAACTAAAGGACGCTCTTCAAAGCCTAAAATATCTTTCAATTCATGCTCGGCGGCGGCTTTTAATAAGGCATTAACTTCTTGCTCTGTGGTTGCACGTTCTAGCTCAAAAACACAATCGGTAATTGAAGCATTTGCCAATGGCACGCGCACCGCATGACCATTAAGCTTACCTTTAAGTTCAGGGAAAATATGAGTTATCGCTGTCGCTGAGCCTGTAGTCGTTGGAATTAGACTCATGCCACACGCACGAGCGCGGCGTAAATCCTTGTGTGGCGCATCTAATATGGTTTGCGTGTTCGTGATATCGTGAATTGTTGTCATCGAGCCATGTTTAATGCCGATTTTTTCGTGAATAACTTTCACCACAGGCGCAAGGCAGTTAGTAGTGCAAGAAGCTGCCGTCACTATTGGGTGTTTATCAGCGCTGTATTCGTCATCATTAACACCAACAACAATATTTAAAATACCGTCTTCTTTAACTGGCGCAGTAACAACAACTCGCTTTACCCCTTGTGCCAAATAAGCTTGTAATAACGCTTTGCTTTTCATCACGCCAGAGGCTTCAATAACCACATCGCAAGCCGACCAATCAGTATCAGCAATATTTTTATTTTGACTACAGGTTATTTTATTATCATTAATGATAATGTCTTCGCCGATATGCGTAGCTTGATGCTGCCAAATACCATGAATAGAATCGAAATTTAATAAGTGCGCTAAAGTTTCAGCATTGCCCGCTGGATCGTTAATTTGCACAATTTCAACATCATCCCAGTCATAAGCCGCACGCATTGACAAACGCCCCATACGACCAAAACCATTAATACCTATTTTAATTGTCATTACCTTGTTCCTAATTCAATTATATTTCGCTGATAGAGTTAACCGCTGAACTACCTGCTACGCGGCAAAATTTTACCTTTTTCCAATTTAATTACAGCAATTTACCATACGGGTTGGACGGTCACCCATCAGCTGTAGTGCATGTAAATGCGGGCTAATCAAAGCTTGGTTTTCTTGTAACGTTGTTGCTAATACCTGTTGAGTCCACAGCGGTAAGTTGGGATTAATGGCATAAAAAACCCATTGCTTTTGTTTACGAGTTAACAATATCCCTGCACTTTTTAATAATGCTAAGTGGCGAGATATTTTAGGCTGGCTAACTTCATCAAGCGCGACCATTAACTCACAAACACACAGCTCTTTTTCTTCAGTGATCATTAGGATACTTTTTAGCCTAATATCGTCAGACAAAAGTTTAAAAAATTCAGTTGCTCGCATGCTGCACTCTACATTGTTGGACGTTTCGCTAGTATATAACATAAAACATATATATTAAAATAATTATATAACAAATGAGTTATATAATTATTTTCTTAATTATAATCCTCAACTTAATTGCTGACTGGTCGATATATTAACCAACATAATAAGGTAACTGACATGAATACAATAACCAGTGACAGCTCAACAGCATTGAATTCACTAAAACAACCGCTATCCAAAGGTAAAGCAAGTGAAGAACCGCTTGAGCATATGAAATATGTTGAACGTCAGTTAGCTTCAACACCAAAAATGTTAGAAGAAGAAAAGGTAACCATTTCTGAAGAAGCCTTAGCAATGTTTCGTCAAGACGCGAGCAAAAAGTCGGAAAGTAAGAGTTCAGAAGACAGCGCTAACGATAAACTGATAGAACAAATTAAAGAGCAAATAGAAAACATCAAGCAACAGCTCAGTCGAATTAAACATGACAAAAGCGAAGAAGCTGAACAACAACGTACACAACTACAAATGCAATTAAATACTCTTAATGCAACCATGTTAGATTTACTCGGTAAGAAGCTCGACGCTATTTAAAGCCAATCTTTCTTGCTGTAATGAACATTGAACTTTAAGATAAACTTCCTGTTAGCTCCCTCATTTAGTACTTAGCTAGTACAATGAATTTTTAACCGACATTTCTGTAAAACCTTTATTCCTACTGGTTTATAACCAGATGAGAAAATTATTTAAATTTTTATTTCTTTACTTATCAATGCGCTATCAATTGACATTAAATTAGTTGTTGAACAAAACCCAAATAAGAACTATTATCAATCGCGTTATCAATCATCAGTGAATATATATTATGTTTGTTTGTATTTGCAAAGGCATCACAGACCATCAAATTAAGCAATTAGTAACCGAAAGTGGCGTTGGCTCAATGCGAGAGTTGAAGCAGCATCTACCATTAGGTTCACAATGTGGTACTTGTGTTAAAGTGGCGCAAAATATTATTGATAATACTATCGTTGATGAAAGCTTATTTAAAGAAGTGGGCTAGGCTTAGCTAACTTACTATTTTATTTCATAAATCCTAATTACAACTGATAACGATTACCATTAGCAACCAGTTGTTTTTAAAGGTTTTTTACAAATTACCTTTTGCATTCCTTGGTTTTCTTCCTATAATTACTGCCACTATTGAATATCATAAAGTTCGAGGCTCTAATGAAAGGTAACGCAAGCGTTCTAGCAACACTTAATAAAGTACTGACCAGTGAACTCACATCAATTAACCAGTACTTTCTTCACGCCCGCATGTATAAGAACTGGGGCATCAATGCCTTAAATAGTAAATGCTATAAAAAATCTATCCTTGATATGAAGCAAGCAGATAAAGTGATTGAACGCATTTTGTTCCTCGAAGGCTTGCCAAATTTACAACAGCTTTCCCCTCTTGCAATTGGTGAACACACTCAAGAAATGATCAGTTGTGACACACGTTTTCAAACCGCCCAAATTGACGTGGTTCGCAACGCCATAACTGTTTGTGAGCAAGAACAGGATTACGTTAGCCGTGAAATACTCGACGGCATTTTAAATGACGAAGAAGAATATTTAGATTGGCTAGAAACCCAGCAATACCAAATTGATAATATCGGCATTGAAAAGTATATTCAGGCACAACTTTAAAACCGTTAAAGGGGTATGAAAATGAAAGGTAATACACAAGTTATTTCTGCGCTAAACGGCCTACTTGCCTATGAATTAGCAGCAATGGATCAATATTTTATTCATTCACGTATGTATGAAGATTGGGGCATCAATAAATTATTCGAGCGAATTGATCATGAATTTGACGATGAAAAGCTGCACGCCTCAATGTTGATTCAGCGAATTTTGTTTTTAGAAGGCACGCCTGATATGCAAACGCGCCCAGGCTTGCATATTGGTAAAACCGTACCGGAAATGCTGCAAAGTGACTTAGATGTTGAATATGCCGTCGCCAAAGCACTTCGATCTGCCATTGCCATGTGCGAACAAGAAAAAGATTATGTCACTCGTGAAATTTTAGAAAAACTACTCGATGATACCGAAGTTGATCACGCCTTCTGGTTAGAACAGCAACTTGGCCTAATCAAAACCATTGGCTTAGAAAACTACATTCAATCGCAATTGTAGCGCATTCAACAACAGCAGATTACTCAAAGCCAGCTGTTATCGCTGGCTTTTCTTTAGCTACCTTAAAACGTGCTTGGTATAAATAACTCACCGATAGCAATCGTCATTGTTAAGCACACTCAAAAATCATCCTAAAGATATCAACCTAAAGATATCAACCTAGCAAACCATCTATGCTTTCAGTACTCCCGCAGCATATCGAACGATAAATAATTGAAGAAAATTAATACTGATTTTAAGTAAATATCAATCCGTCAGCTATGATTAAGTTAACGCTAGAAAAGCGATGTTATTTAAATATTTAAAGTAAATAACACAGAATTCATAGGTGTATAACGCTTAAGTTTTTTTTCTAAGGAAAGTAAGCTTCATGGTTCGTGGTTCAATAAAAATAATGTTAACAAAAATATCTAGCCCATCCGTTTTTGCTATCGATGTCATCATGATCACGCTACTAGCATTATTAGCTTTTTGGTTTGCACAGGAATTTGATGTTTTCGAATATTTGGTCGCAATTTCAAGAGCACATGAAGAATATGAAATTGATGAATTACTGACCTTGTTAATGATTTCATCGTTTGCACTCGCAGCCATTGCTTTTAGAAATGGTAAGCGCTTAAAGCAAGAGATCCAGAAACGAAGAAAAGCCGAGCAAAGCATTAAAAAACTAGCCTTCTATGACAGCCTCACTGACCTGCCTAATAGAGAGCTTTGTATCAATCGATTTGAGCACATACTCGATCAATCTGCTCGAACATCAGCTTTAGCCGCCGTACTGTTTATTGATTTAGATAACTTTAAAGAGGTCAATGATACTTACGGTCATGATGCTGGCGATATCCTACTAAAACAATTTACCGCAAGGCTACTAGGTCAATTACGCAAAGGCGATACCCTATCTCGCTTTGCAGGCGACGAATTTATTATACTGCTAGAGGCTGTCGGTTCCATTAATAATGTCACTATACTAGCGAAAAAAATATTAGACTGTGTGCAAGCGCCTTTTCAAATTAACGCTAATGAAACGACAGTGGGTATGAGTATTGGCATTGCCATGTACCCGAATGATGGCAAAAAGGCATCACAACTGTTAAAACATGCCGATACCGCTATGTATCATGCAAAACATGAAGGCAAAAATACTTTCAGGTTTTATTCCAATGAACTAAATAAGCGAGTTCGTAATAAACTTATTGTCGCTAATCAGCTACGACAAGCCATTGAAGGCAATGAATTCGTTCTTCATTTTCAACCCATTATTGATGTGCACACAAAAAAAGTTAAAGGTGCTGAAGCACTATTACGCTGGAACAACAAAGAACTAGGCAGTGTACCTCCGGACGTATTTATTCCTATCGCGGAAGAAATAGGATTAATTAACACCATAGGTGAATGGGTATTGTTAGAGGCGTGCCGACAAAACAGGCATTGGCATAATTTAGGCCATAGCAACTTTGTTATATCAGTCAACATGTCTGCTAAGCAGCTAGGACGAAAAGATTTTATCCGTGTTGTCGAGTCATGTTTACAAACGACGGAGCTCCCAAGCCACTTTTTAGAACTTGAGTTAACCGAAACTACCATAATGAAAGATGTCGAGGTTGCACGACAAAGGCTTGAGAAGTTAAAGCAGCTCGGTGTATCTATTGCCCTTGATGATTTTGGTACCGGCTATTCCTCAATATCATATTTACGAAAGCTGAAAATTAGTAGAATAAAAATAGACCGAAGCTTCATTCAACACATTCCGGAAAACCAAGAAGATATTGCCATCACCAAAGCGATTATTTCCCTGGCTAAAAATTTAGGCCTTAGCATTACCGCTGAAGGTATAGAAACACTAGCACAACAAGTGTTTATTGATAAAACAGTTGTCGACTCGGCACAAGGATTTTTAATTGGTAAACCCGTATTAGCATGCGAGTTTGAGTCAATATTTTTAAAAAAATAGATAATGCTAGACAGCGTATAACTCAAACACTCAAAGCTTCTCAGCTAAATTTATTTAACCCAAACTCGGTTTCTGAGAATGATAAACACAACTATTTCCAAACATTATCAACACTCAATCTACAGTAGTGGTATTTATGTCTAATTCAACGCGTTTAAGTCTGCCTTATAACGAGTTATTGGCAACTTGAATAACATAGAAATAGGCTTTAATAACGCTGCTGTAGCATTGTGCTTATCACGAGCTCAGGTTATTTACTCTTCTATTTCACAAACAGGTAATAAACCAAGGGCTGGTAAAGCTTGGTTTACTTATAGTAATAACAACTGCAAGCATATCCCGATACAAACACTGTAAGGTTAGCCTAAACGAGTTATTTTTCTATAACCGTTAACATTGACCATTTATATTTCTAATACAACGTCAACGCTCGGAGAGTGGCACACCACTTTCGATGTGTAGAAATAGCCCATTTGGCATGTTTTCTGGGCTACCTGCCGCTTGAATAAAATGCCGTGAGATTTTAGCTAATTCCCTTCTTAAAAAGAATTGCTATCCTATCAATAAATACTTGTTTGATGCCCTACCTGAACTACTAACCCAACAACCTACAAAAACCACAGAATTTATCAGAGGAAAATTTGAAGACTTATAACACTAACAAATAAATAAAATTAAATTTCAACTATTTATAAAACAAACATTCCGTTAAGCGGACCAACCTCTGGCACTTTTTTTATTACTTTAAATGGTACGATATTAACAAATTATCTACTGAATTAATGAAATACAAAAAAGGGTTTTTAGCTGAGGAAACTAGCGAAGGCTCTATGTACTTGCTTATACGGAAAATTAAGCTTTACGTTGATGCCTTTCACTAACAGCACCTTCCATAAGAGCCTAATTTCATCCAATAAATAGGTTATGCAATCAACCGGATTTATCTGTAATTATTAAAACGGAATAAGTACTCAGTTTATCGAACGCAACATGTCCAAACTAACAGAATATATACTTAATAACAAAATCAACTAACACCCACCACTTTACTGCGTCTTTCCAATAATATTGAGTCTCGCCAAACACCTTTTAATTGCGCAACATTTTCACGTATGCCGATAACCCTAAAACCAAGCTGTTGATGCAAAAGAATACTGGCTTGGTTTTCTGGGAATATTGCCGATTGTAATGTCCAAAACCCTTGCGACTCAGATATTTCAATCAAATCAATCAATAGCTTTTTTCCTATCCCCTGACCCTGCATATTATCAGCCACATAAATGGTCACTTCCGCAATACCTGCATACACTTTTCTAGCAGATACCGATGATAATGAAGCCCAGCCAACAACCCGGTTTTCATCAACAGCAACAAGCCTTCCAACCGCTAAGGTTGAGTCTAACCATTGTTGCTCAGTTTTAACCGTGGTTTCAAACGTGGCGTTGCCGCCATCAATACCTTGTTGGTATATTGCCTGAACATCAGGAAAGTCTTGTGAAGCAAATAAACGGATATCAATCAAAATAATTACTCAATAAAAGAAGGAAATCACTCAAATTAGTCTTCTATTCTTTAGACAAAGAAAAGCATGACATCTTGCCTTAAATCCAAGGACTACTTTCGCTTATATTATTTATATAGCAAGACGTTATAACCAACCTAATATGCCACCAAACACGACAATAGCGGTGATATTTATACCATATAAGCCACCAACAACTTGTAATTGCTTTCTTCTTGATGTCATATCATAGACCCAATAACAGATGCTATAAAAACTCATATAGCCAACTAAAAATAGCAACCATGGCGCATCAGCATTCCACCATGTCCAATCCCAAGTTAAAGCACCAATTCGGTTCAAGGTAATTTCGACTAGTACGCTTAGCAACGAAAACAATACCGCAAAAAACCAGCGATTATTCAACCCTAAAATTTTCATTTTTGGATCTTTAGGTAATGCCAAAGTCGCCACAATGCCTGAGATGGCAAACATAAAACAAATTTCGATATTTAAACCAATGAAAATTAAATAAGCGGTATCACTTGGCGCTGCCCATACTGGCGCATATTGACTAAAATGAAAAACCAATGAGTTCCAGATCTCATTAAACCAATCCATGCCCCAAAATGCTAAACCGGCTAAAACTCTCGACCAATTACCTTTGTCAGCTTCTTGAGCATAAACATAGATTACAATTAACAGTAATGGAATAACATACCAAGAAAATTGACTTGTATCTCGTAATATAGCTAATGCTTGAGTGGTTGATTCGGTAGGCATATGATTGTAATCATTATTATTTTCCCATCATGCTACCACACTGAAAAGTAATTAAAAAAGGCAGATTATTAATTTAAAAAATAGTCTTATTTAACTATTCAGCTTTCATGCCTAACTTTGCTAATTCAGCGTAAATATGGCTCATGGCAATACTGTTTTCTTGTAACGAACAATCACTGGCGGAGCGAGCAGCAAAACCCAAGTCAGAAATATTAAAGTGAACATCAATACCAACACCGGCTTTTGTTAAGCAATCCCGGCTACAAGAATCACCACAACCTTCAATCAAGATCACTTTTCTATTAGCTGACTTGGCTTTAATATCCGCTTCAGGCGCCGCCATTAACCATGAAACACAAGACATTTCAGCAATGCCATCACTATCAAGGGTTAAGGCAATATCATTGGCCATTGTTGCTAAGTGCGAGCAACCTGAACAAGCAAAAACTAAAGGTTTGGTATTTTTCATTAGGTATTCCATAGCACTTATTTGCTTGCTAACTCAAACAAATAAAGAAGTAAAAGCTGTACGTTTTTTACTGGCGACAGCTTGCTTAATTCTGCCATTTTAAGTTGCTGGCCCGCCATTTCCTTGATGCAGATCAAGATTTGACAACTTACTTTCGATGCTTATTGTCATTGCTTATATCTAATTGAAATAAAGCTAATTGCTATTTTTTATTGGCCGTTGATAAGTAAGTGTTTTCTTTCGAAGATTTTTTTTACATTGTATTTTTTTAGCAAGCCGATAGAATTAGCTGTTTTTTTAAATTGAGCCTAATTCATGCTTGTTCGCTTGTTAACGATAGTTTTGCCACTTTTTTCTGTTTGCTTACATGCAACTGCTCACGCAAACGAGCTTTATCACTTCAATCAACAACTAGCGGCCGATTTTGCCAAAGAATTAAAAAAGCATAATATTCCGGGCGCAGCCTATGCCATTGTTAAAAACAATAAAGTCGTTGCTTTGGAAAATTTCGGCTATACCGACACGAAAAAATTAAAGAAAGTCGACAACGAAACGGTTTTTCGTTTAGCGTCAGTATCAAAACCTTTTGCCGCTACCATTACAACTATGCTTGCGCAGCAGCAACAACTCAAGCTGTCAGATCCAATCACCAAATATGTACCTAGTTTTACCCTTGCCACTAAAGGTGCTGCCGATAAAATTCAGTTAAAACACTTGCTGAGTCACTCAAGTGGGTTAATGCCAAATGCCTACGACAATTTGCTGCATGAAAACTGGAGCATGGAAAAAATAATTAACCGCTTTGATCGTGTTACTCCGATTTGTCAGCCGGCGAAGTGCTATAGCTACCAAAATATTGCCTACGGTTTTTTACAACCGGCAATAGAAGCTAGCCAAGCTAAAAGTTACCCAGCTTTATTACAAGAAAGAATTTTTTCACCATTGAACATGGAAAATGCTTCCGTCGGTATCGATGTATTTCGTCAAAACGACAACACGGCTAAACCTCATATTTTAAGAAAAAGAATAAAAACAGGTAAAAAGGATCAACAAGGCAAAGAGATTAGAAAATATGTTTGGCGCACGGTTGATGTCGAGCCAGACTATTACAAAGTAGCTCCCGCTGCTGGGGTAAACGCCAGTATTACTGATTTAGCAAAATGGTTAATCGCCAACTTAGGCCACCAACCTGAGGTACTTTCACCGGCATTATTAGAAGAACTAACAACGCCGCGTATTAAAACTAAAAAAGATTTACGCCGTCGCTACTGGCGTGAGCATTTAACCGATGCCCACTACGGTTATGGCTGGCGCATATATAAAATAGACGACCGTCCGATAATCTATCATTCAGGTTGGGTGGCTGGATTTCGCGCTGACATCGGCTATTCACCTGATTTAGGCCTTGGATTTGCGGTACTCATTAATGCCGAATCAAATGTTATTAATAAAATAACCAGCCAGTTTTGGTCAACAGCACATAAAAAATTCTTGGCTAATAGCAAAAATTAACCTTAATTTGCTTTAAGGCTTAAAGTTACAAGTTGATTAAAGTCATTAAAAAAATAGCAGCGCTAACGACTATCGTTGTATAGCAAAGAGTCATTTTGAAGCGTTTGAGCTTCCGTTCTCGGCTAAACAATGCCACGATAGCGGCTAAAATCACGCCGGCAATAACCGCAACAATCACAGAATATGTAAATAAAAATATGTATTCCACCGTTTCACCTTTTTATTGTGCTATTCACTCTAATTCTATCACTACCTTGACGGGTAATAGTTATTTGTCGTCAACAAAGCATTACTGAAATTGTTTAACCTCATTTCTACTACTGGCTGTCATAATCTTGCCACTATTGCTCATTAAATTGCCCTAATATCGCCGCAAGCAACACTTTTTGCTTTGTTGTAATAACCAATATCACATGGATATTGGAGAAACAGGTGTTTAACTCAAATAAAAATTTACGACTCATTGACTATCAAGACTCATACTTTTATCAACAAAAGCGTAAGAAGCAACGTATGAGGTGGCTAAAAGCTTTTTTACTAATCGTTTTGTTAGTAACACTTGTAGCCGTTATTGTGCCACTGGCACAAAGCCAACATATTAGTCGTCAACTAGATTCTGAACCGCACCTCAATATCGAAAACAAGCTGATCCACGGGCCACAGTTATTATTCGATCATCCAGATCAAAACAAGCGAGTCGCACTACCTGTCGATATGACGGCAAATATAGAAGTCAGTGGTTTAATCGCTTATGCACAAATAAAACAAGTTTTTGTTAATCCATATAATCTTGAACTTGAGGGAAAATATCAATTTCCATTACCTGAAAACGCCGCCATTAAGCATTTAACGGTCAAAGTGGCTGACAAGGAGATTGTTGGCCAAATCATGGAAAAAAAGGCCGCGAAGGCAGTGTATAACAAAGCTAAACGACAAGGTAAAAAAGCGAGTTTAGTACAACAAAAACGAGCCAATTTGTTTACCAATAACATTGCCAACATCCCTGCTCAGTCGACAGTTGTGGTTACCTTAACTTTTATCATGCCAGTGACTTTTTTTAATAACGAGTTAAATATAAATTTACCGTTAGCCATGACCGCTCGTTATCACCCTGCTCATTACCAGCACTCTCCTGCCGAGCTTCCGTCTGAATTATCAGCTGAAACTTACACTTCAAACCTTAAACCGAGCCAATTTTCAGTGTTAAATGATGATACTGCAAGCACAGCACAGCGGCCTGCTACTGAAACAAATAGCAAAATTTTAGCCAAAAGTCAGGCTTCAATAACTATCGAACTTAATGCTGGAGTCCCGGTTACATCGATTCGCAGTGCTAGCCATCAAATACATGCTAAAGCCGTTAATAATCAGCACTCATCCTACTTGATCTCTCTTTCAAAACAACAAGCCATTGCCAACAGAGACTTTAATTTAACTTGGCAACTTGAGCCCAGCCAACAACCGCAGGTTAGTAGTTTTACCGAGCAAGTCGACGGTGAATATTTTACCCTACTGACCTTTTTCCCGCCCCGTGTTGATACTGCTCAAGTATTTGCCCGCGATATTATTTTCATAATTGATACCTCAGGTTCAATGCAAGGTAGTTCGATGGCACAAGCTAAAGCGAGTCTAAAGCAAGCGATATCGTTATTGAACGAAAATGACAGCTTTAACATTATTGCCTTTAGTGATTCTGTCGATTTACTCTTTTCACACACTGAAATGGTCACAGCTCAAAACATCAAGCAAGCTCAACAATTTATCCATAATTTACAAGCGGATGGCGGCACTGAAATGTACCGACCACTAAGCCAAGCACTAGTGATGGCAAAAAATAATCACCAATCTTCACAAGCAATTCGGCAAGTTGTTTTCATTACCGATGGCGCCGTTGCTAACGAATTTGAATTAATGCAATTACTTGATGGTGCACAAGGAGACTTTCGCTTATTTACTGTTGGTATTGGCGCGGCACCGAATGGATATTTTATGAAAAAAGCAGCACAATTTGGCCGCGGTAGTTATGTTTTTATTCAGAATAATAATGATGTACAAGCCAGTATGTCGGCATTGATGACAAAAATAAGCCAACCTGCGGTAAGTGATATTCAACTAATGTTTGATAACCAAGTCCACCAACAAATTGATGTTTACCCGAAAAAGCTCACCGATTTATACCTGGGCGAACCTATGCAAGTGGCGATTAAATCCCAATTTCCCATCGCTAGCCTGCAACTCATCGGGGATACCGCAACCCAACCTTGGTATCAACAATTAATCATTGACGATAGCCAGCCATCTCAGGGCATAGCAACTGTTTGGGCACGCAGTAAAATTGAAGATTTATTAGATGGCTTGGTCATGGGAGCTGATAAACTACAGGTCAAGCAACAAGTTATCACAACATCTCTTGCTCACCAGATCATTTCTCCTTACACCAGCTTTATTGCCGTGGAAAAACAACCTGAGCTTGAGACACTGACAGCAGCGCAAAAAGCTAAAATGGCAACACATAAAGAAAACATGCTGGCAAAGGCCCATGAAAACTTGATGGTCGCTATGCCTAAAACGGCGCTTGGCTGGCATCAACAATTTTTCATTGGTTTGCTATTAATCTTACTGGCACCATTAATTTTACGTTTTTGGTCAAAATAACGTGGCCGCTGTTATCTTTAAAGCCTTATTTATTGCTGGCAGCTTGCTGTGCATTCATGCCAGTTGGCTACCAGTTAAGGCTTGGTTATCACAAGAGTTAATCAGTTATAGCTGGCAACAATCAGTAAATTCCAGAAGCAGCTTAAGCAATAATCTCAATGTCTCCATAAAACCTTGGCCCTGGGCAGACACCTTTCCTATCGCTGAGTTGTCATTTAAGCGCTTGCAAAAAAACATTGTGATACTCAACGGCGGTGACCCAACCACCTTAGCTTTCTCTGCTGGTGCCATTGCACCATTTAATCAAACAAATTCCGCCAAACCTTTTGTGGTGGCGGGACATCGCGATAGCCATTTTGCATTTTTAGAGGATATATTAATGAAAGATGTGATTTCAATGACAGACCAATATGGGCAAAGCCAATTGTATCAAGTGGAAGCTATTGATATTGTTGATGCTGCAACCGGGCAACTTCCTGTGCTGGCAAATGACAGCAGCTTAATACTAATAACTTGCTATCCATTTAACGGTATTGATCAGAATGCCAATGAGCGTTATGTGATTACCGCTAAGCGCCTATAGTAAGATCTTTTTGTAAAAATAAGAAAAAGCTAGCTTCATTAATCAAAAGCTAGCTCTTTAGGTTGAGTTTAACGGCTAACAGGTTTCAACTCTGCGTCATAAATAGGCTCATACTAGTTAGAAAAGTGCTGACGATGAAAACGTAAATGTTCAGCAATAAAACTGGCAATAAAATAATAGCTGTGGTCGTAACCTTCATGTTGATTTAACTGCAATGGGTAGCGACTCTCGTTGGCTGCAGCAACTAAGGCTTCAGGCTTTAGTTGCTCAACTAAAAAGTCATCACCTTTACCTTGGTCAACCAACGCAGGTACAAACTCACTCGCATTGCGCATTAATTCGCTACTGTCGTACTCATGCCATGTCGCTTTATCGTCCCCTAAATAGGCCGTAAATGCTTTTTGCCCCCAAGGACAATTCACCGGATTAGTAATAGGGCTAAATGCAGATACGGAACTATAACGATTGGCATTTTTTAGCGCGATCATTAACGCACCATGCCCCCCCATTGAATGACCCGAAATTGCACGTTGTTGAGTTACCGGAAATGTTGACTCAATCAACTCAGGCAACTCATTGACAATGTAATCATACATCTGAAAATGTTTATTCCACGGCGCTTGAGTGGCATTAACATAAAAGCCTGCACCTTGGCCTAAATCATACCCCTCATCGTTAGCAACCTCTTCGCCACGCGGGCTAGTATCAGGTGCAACAATCGCCATGCCAAGCTCAGCCGCTATACGCTGAGCACCAGCTTTTTGCATAAAATTTTCATCGCTACAAGTCAAACCCGACAGCCAATAAAGTACCGGTACTTTTTCGCCATTTGCCACTTGTGGCGGTAAATAAATAGCAAAACGCATAGTGCCATTTACCGTCTTTGAATAATGATTATATTGTTTGTGCCATCCACCAAAGCTTTTGTTAGCACTGATCTTTTCTATGGTCATGTTAAAACCTTCTAACTGAACACTAATGCTGCCTTGAAATTACTTTCAAGGCAGCTCTTAAGAACTAGACGTTAAAAACTACTTATCAAAGTGGATCACGGTGCGGATACTTTCGCCTTTATGCATTAACTCGAATGATTCATTAATATCTTCTAAGCCCATGGTATGGGTAATAAAATCACTTAACTTAAATTCACCGGCTAAATAACGTTCGACATAATCAGGTAATTCAGTACGACCTTTTACGCCACCAAATGCACTGCCGCGCCATACTCGTCCTGTCACTAATTGAAATGGACGAGTTGATATTTCTTGACCAGCGCCAGCCACACCAATTACCACTGACTCACCCCAACCCTTATGACAACACTCTAATGCAGAGCGCATTAAGTTAACGTTGCCAATACACTCAAACGAGTAGTCAACACCGCCATCAGTCATTTCAACAATCACATCTTGAATCGGCTTATCGAAGTTTTTCGGGTTGATAAAATCAGTAGCCCCCAGCTGTTTCGCTAAATCAAACTTACTTTCGTTGATATCAATGGCAATAATACGACTCGCTTTCGCCATGGTTGCGCCAATAACCGCTGACAAACCAATACCGCCTAAGCCGAAAATAGCAACCGTTGCCCCTTCTTCAACTTTTGCGGTATTCATTACCGCGCCCATGCCGGTAGTAACACCACAGCCTAATAAACAAACTTCTTCTAAAGGCGCTTCTTTATTAACTTTTGCTAATGATATTTCTGGTAAAACCGTGTATTCCGAAAAGGTTGAACAGCCCATGTAGTGATATATTGGCTGACCATCTTTGTAAAAACGCGTGGTACCGTCAGGCATTAAACCTTTACCTTGAGTTTCACGTATTTTTTGACATAAGTTAGTTTTGCCTGACAAACAGAATTTACACTCACCACATTCTGGCGTGTATAAAGGAATAACGTGATCGCCTACTTGCACACTCGTCACGCCTTCACCAACTTGCTCAACAATACCGCCACCTTCATGACCTAAAATAGCCGGAAAAATACCTTCGGGATCGTCACCTGATAATGTAAAGGCATCAGTATGACAAACGCCAGACGCAATCACTTTTACTAGCACTTCACCTTTACGAGGCAACATAACATCAACTTCTTCAACCGATAATGGTTGTTTAGGTCCCCAGGCAATTGCGGCTTTTGATTTAATAAATTTATCAGTCATTTTGAATCCTCGATAAGGTATAAAAATTAAATTGGTAGTTTACAAACTCAGTTACGCTTCTTAAAAATGTATCAATAACTATAGTTGAATATAACCGGACGTGACGGCTTTAATCGCACGGTAAACTTTGTCGATGAGGTTATTATATTTATTTCACATTAAATGATAATATAGCAAAACAGCAATTCACTATTACTTATACGTAACAATATAAATATAAGAGTGATAACAATTAGAAGTCTTAGGTAATAGGTATGAATTTTGATGGTATTAGCGAATTTGTTTATGTGGCAGAAACCGCAAGCTTTACCCGAGCAGCTAAGAAGCTCAACATCTCGACAGCACATGTCAGTCGCAGGGTAACGGCGCTTGAGCAAAAGCTAAACATTAAATTACTTTACCGTACCACACGCAAAGTATCACTAACTCAAGAAGGACAGTTATTTTATCAGCATTGCCGCAGCGTATTAGACGGCATAGAAGAAGCTGAACGCGTGGTGACTAACTTACAACAAAAACCACAAGGTCATATAAAGTTAACCGCTCCCGTAACCTACGGCGAGCAGAAAATACTGCCACTAATTAATGACTTCGTTCAACAACACAGTGCAATACAGATCAGTGCTTACCTGAGTAACCAAAATGTTGATTTAGTCGAGCAAGGCTTTGATTTAGCTGTTCGATTAGGCAAATTAGCCGACTCGACATTAATAGCAAAAAAGTTAGGTAAAAGAAAAAACTACCTCTGCGCTTCACCACAGTATTTAGAAAAATATGGTATGCCGCACTCGCTATCTGAACTTAGTGATCATAACTGTCTATTGGGCACATTAGATTACTGGCGCTTTAAAGTAGCAGGAAAAGAAAAAACCGTGAAAGTAAAAGGTACTCTGCGCTACAACAATGGTTCGGGCTTAACCGATGCGGCCTTAAAAGGCTTAGGCATAGTACAACTACCCGATTACTACGTTAAAGATCATATTTCGCAAGGCAAGTTAATTCCACTGCTAACGAAATTTCAAGAACCCGATGACGGCATTTGGGCGGTGTATCCTCATAATCGACAGTTATCACCGAAAATACGTGCCCTAGTAGACTATTTAAGCGAGCATTTAACACCTTAGCTCAAGTGCTAAATTGTACTGTTAATAACCTCTCGCCTTATCGACACACTCAGGTAATTGTCCAGTAGCGCGATATTCAATAATGTTTTTAGCAACAATTTGGCAAGCCGTAGCCATATTCGTTGGCGCAGAAATATGCGGTAAAACCGTAATATTGGGATGTTGCCAGAGTTCACTGTTTGATGACAATGGCTCTCGCTCAAAAACATCTAGCACCGCATGACTAAGCTGTTTATCGTCAAGGGCTTGAAGTAAGTCATGCGAATGAATAATAGCGCCGCGAGCAAAGTTAATTAGCGAACTCCCTTTTGGCATTTTATAAAGTAACTCTGTGTTGACTAAACCTTTTGTCGCCGGAGTCAATGGTAGTAAACACACTAAAATGTCACTTTGCGAAACCATGCTCGCCAATCCATCGATACCACTATATGTAGAAACGCCAGCTAAGGTTTTAGTCGTTCGACTCCAACCCAACACTTGAAAACCAACATTACTTAATTGCTTAGCACTAGCACAACCTAACTCCCCCAAACCTAAGATGCCAATACGTCGCTCACTCGCTGACACGTAAGCTTGCTGTTGCCATTGTTTTTTCCGCTGTTGTTTTGCATAAGTCGGCATATCACGATGCAGGTACAGGCTCCACGCAAGTACCGCTTCTGCCATGGTTTGGCTCAACATAGGATCAACTAACCTAACCACATTAATCGGTGACGCTGGTAAGGACTCCATTAGCTTCTCAACTCCCGCCCAAACACTATGCAACCAATGCAAGTTTTTAAACTGCTTCAACGTCGATATATCAGGGTTAGCAACAATTGCTAATTTACAAAGGTGTCGCTGCTCTTGCGGGATATCATCAGCTAAAACAATAGTTTCATTGGTGAGCACTTGACTCAGCGCTTCAAGCCATAAAGCTTGTTCAATTCTAGGTAATTGGCTAACGAATGGGATCATGGTCACACTAATGTTGTTGGCGTTTATTTGTTATTTTACCCTAACATAGCTAGGTTTTAATCTATTGATAAATAAAAAGTTATAATTTTGTTATATCATCCATCAACGAACTAAGGTATAACGACGCCATGAAAGTACCTAAACGCATACAGCCACTTGTTGATGATGGCCTAGTAGATGAAGTAATAAGCCAGTTAATGAGCGGTAAAGAAGCCACCGTTTATATGGTACGATGCGGCGATGACGTTCGTTGTGCAAAAGTCTATAAAGAAGCGATTAAGCGCAGCTTTAAAAAAGCAGCGCAATATCAAGAAGGCAGAAAAAGCCGAAATAGCCGCCGTGCTCGCGCAATGGAAAAAGGCTCAAAATATGGTCGTGACCAACAAGAGTCCGCATGGCAAAATGCAGAAGTTGATGCCTTGTATAAACTAGCAGAAGCTGGAGTACGAGTACCACAACCCTTTGGCTGCTTTGACGGTGTTTTATTGATGGAACTCGTTACCGATGATGACGGTGACGTTGCGCCACGATTAAACGATGTTGTGATGTCAGCAGAGCAAGCAGCAGAAGATCATGTACTAGTCATGCACTACGTTAAGCTAATGCTTTGTGCGGGTATCATTCACGGTGATTTGTCAGAATTTAATGTATTGGTCGATGACTATGGTCCAGTTATTATCGACTTACCACAAGCGGTTGATGCATCAGCGAATAACAATGCCAAAGCTATGCTTAAACGTGATGTAACCAATATGACCAATTACTACGGCCAATTCAGCCCAGCCTTAAAGCAAAGTAAATATGCCGAAGAAATGTGGGCGCTGTTTGAACGTGGTGAATTAACACCAGAATCAACACTTACCGGTTTATTCAAAGAAAGTTCGGCCAGTGCAGATGTTGATACCGTATTAGAAGAAATTAAAGCGGCATTCGCTGAAGAGCAAGCAAGAATTGAGCGTATCAGTGAAGCTAACGCTGTTGATAGCGAATATTAATAAAAAAACAAAATACTGCCAATAATCAAGCTTGCTAAAAATAACGTTTCGGTGCCCATTAATAATACTGGGCGCCATCCCACTGAAACAACTTGTTTTAGCGATGTTTTGACGCCAATGGCGGCAATTGCCACCACAAGTAAATTACTCGATAAAGCGCGAATAATCTCAATTAACCAGACCGGCATTACGCCAATATTCTTTAAAAAAGCTAAAACAAAAAATAGTATTAAAAAACCGGGAATAAAGGCACTAACACCGCCGCTCATTTTACTGTCACGTTCTTTAAAGGCAAAAAATACTAGCATCACAATAGGCATTAGTAGCGCGACTCTTAACAGTTTTATATAAGTTGCGACATCACCCGCTGCCGGTGAAATGGTATAACCAGCCCCAACAACTTGTGCTACATCGTGAATTGCCCCGCCGATAAATACGCCTGCCAACTCATCAGAAAAGCCTAAATAGCCCGCCAGAATAGGATAAAAAATCATTGATAAGGTACTAAAGGTGGTAATACCTATCACCGTAAGAGCAAAGTACTTTTCTTGTGATTTATCTTTAGGTAGTACAGTTGAAATAGCGGCGGCGGCAGAAACACCACAAACAGCGACCGCGCCACCAGAAAGCACGCCAAAGGTTTTAGGTAAACCGAGTAAGCGAGCAAACAACACACCAAAAACTATGGTTAATGCCATGCTGAACATAACAATTAGTGGCGGAGTAATGCCCAGAGAAACAATATCAGCAAACGCAATACGTACTCCCAATAAACCAACACAAAAGCGCAGCAACTCCCGAGAGCAAAAATTGACGCCTGGTTGAACATTTTTATTACGGTAAAAAGCGTGAGCACTTAAACCAAGCAATAACGCGAATAGCATAATGGGTGCTTGATAACGAGTAGCAATGATTGCCGCGACCATAGCTATTACCGCGCACAATATTGTCCCCAGTAATTTAGCTTTCAAATTTGCCAGCATTTATTGGTTAAACCGTAAAAATAATGTTCATAAAAGGTATCGATAAATTGTATCACTAGTGATGACAATATTATTGTTTTTCTAGAGCTTAAATATAAAAAAACCTGCAATTGCAGGCTTCTAACGTAATTTACACCATCGAAGATTAATTCGTTAACTAAACCACTTATTATTAATACCTTTAGCGGCAAAACGCACTAAAACAAGGGCTATAACCACAACCATAATCGGCATTATAGTGCCACCTGGCCCATAAACTTCAAACGAATTACTGATAAAAAAGGAATGAAACATTTGCACTATCACCCCAAAAAATGAGGCAACAAACAATTGATAGCAAATACTTTTCTTCATTAACAATGCCAGGCTTCCTAAGGCGCCAGCAAATACCGCAACAGCAAAGGCAGCAATGGCCCAAAGTGGCGTAGCGGCATATAAGTCTTGTTCAGCTTGTGGTAACTCAGCAATCATTTCCGGCGTCATCATCATTTGGCCAACAAACGCCATCACACCGAGTAAATTCCATACCAAGGCTAAAATTGCTGCAACTTTAAACCAACTTGGAATAGCAACAATTTCAGGGGCTTGTTTGTTTTCTGATGCGCTGTTTTCAGACATAAATTCTTCCTTATTATTTTTATTGTTAAGAATGTATCCAAACCTCTACAAAATACCTAATGCAATTGGAGCGAGAAACATATGACATTTATAGCACAAACACCTAAATTTGCTAATTAAAACTATTCTCCCCAAATATCTTTTGGTTTCAGTTTTAACACCTTACGTTCGCCAGGCTTACGCTCAACTTTGCTTTTATTCGGGTTAACATAAATCTTGCTTGCCTTAGGTTTAGCCGAGTTATAGTTCTTGTTTTCTAAAACTTTTTCCAGCTTATCTTTACTTTCGACAACTGTCTGGCCTTTAACTTGTTCTTTCGCTCGACGTTGAACATGAAACTTTTTATCAACACCTTGTAAAAAGTTGCGCAATACTTGATCTTTACATTCACGATAGTTTTTATGATCAGGCTTACGAGAAAAGGCACTTAATTCTGGTTTATTCAAGCGAAAGTCAACTGACGCTAGCATCTCGATAATATCTTCAGCTTTTAAATTAAAGGCAATTTTAAGTTTAGTTAAAATAATATTATTATTTAATCGCTTTTCAGCTTTTGCCGGTTCACCCTCTTTTTTGCCACGACGTTCATTAATAAAGCCATTTAAAAATGCAGCAAAAGTCGTATCTGGGCAATTTATATAAGCCGGATCTTCTTCTTTTTTTAACCAATTGCTAATTTGGTCACGAGTCACGGTTAAATCACCCGAGGCAAATATGGCAATAACCTTTTGATCATTAAAGTTAAAAGTATATCTCAGGCGGCGTAAAACATCGTTATTAGTCACAAACTTCTCCAGAAAACCAACAAAACTGCTGGCTACTGCAACTATGAACCCTTTTTATATCGGTAAATAGCAGCAAAAATACGGTAATTTAATTGCCCAATATTATACATGCTTTAAATAGTGATATCTTTAGTTGTCACAACTAATTAGTCGTGAAATATCTATCGAAAGAATTGAGAATACATTTAGCCGCTAAAACTTCATGAAAACTCATGCTAAGATACGCGCAAATTATACTGTACACGCGACGCTATTTTCCGACACAGTGATCAAATTTCCAAGAAATATATAAGAGCAGTCATGAGCAAAAACGTTAATCTATTCAATCCTGTTTTAGCAAAAAGTCGTGGTAAAAATGCTGATAAAAAAGTTTGGCAAAACCTACCCGGCAGTAGTGCCAGCTTGGCCATTTTTCACGGTGCCTTATCGGCTGAACAACCGATTCTATTATTAACTCATGACACGCCATCAGCATTACGTATAGAGCAAGAACTAACGAGCTTAAATCAACAACAGCAGTTATCTATTTGCCTATTTCCTGACTGGGAAACCTTACCTTACGATACCTTTTCTCCGCATCAAGACATTATTTCTCAGCGTTTAGCCACTTTGTACCAATTATCGCGTATGAAAAAAGGCATCGTTATTGTGCCAGTAACTACGCTGATGCAACGCTTAGCGCCAAAACAATATTTAGAAGCGAATAGCCTAATTATTCAAAAAGGCGATAAAAAGGACTTACATCAATTACGACAAGAGCTAGAAGCAAGTGGTTATCGTAATGTTGACCAAGTCATGGAACACGGTGAATTTTCTGCCCGCGGTGCAATTCTTGATTTATTTCCTATGGGTAGCAAAACCCCATTTCGTTTAGACTTTTTTGATGATGAAATTGATGAAATTCGTTTATTTGATCCAGAAAATCAACGCTCAAGTGAGAAAGTAAACGGTATTGATTTATTACCTGCTCATGAGTTTCCAACCGATAGCGACGGTATTAACTTATTTCGCAGCCAGTACCGCGAACAATTTACTAGTACCATAGACAAAGAATCCATTTACCATCAAGTCAGTAGTGGCATTATGCCCGCAGGCATCGAGTATTATTTACCGCTATTTTTCCAGCAATCAAATACCTTATGCGATTATCTGTCAGAAAATACCTTAGTTATTGTTAGTGGTGATATCGATAAAGCAGTCGCTCATTATTGGACCGACATTGAATACCGTTATGAAGACCGACGTTATGATCCGACCCGTCCACTATTGCCGCCTCAACAATTATTTCTCAATGTTGAAGAATTATACAGCGCATTAAAGCCCTTTGACCGCATCAACTTAAAACCAACTGAGCTTGATGAAGAAGTTAAAACCTCGCAGGTACAGTTTGATGTAAAACCCTTACCTGACTTAACCATAGATCATAAATTAAAGCAGCCATTCGAGCTATTAAATAACTTTATAGCCAGCAAAGAAACACCAGCAAAATTGTTATTTGTTGCTGAGAGTCAAGGTCGTCGGGAAAGTGTTTTAGAATTACTGCATCGTAACAATATCACGCCTGCTAATTTCGATAGTATCGAAGATTTTGTCAACAGTGACAGTACACTTGGTATAACAGTCAATGCCTTAAGTGCTGGCTTTATTTTTCAAGCAAAAGGCAGCGCAAAGAAAAATGCCATTGCCTTAGTGACCGAAGCCGAGCTATTAGGAGATATTGTTCGCCAAACGCGTCGTCGCAACAAACAACAAGATATTCAAAACGACGCAATATTTAAAAACTTAGCGGAATTGAGCATAGGTCAGCCCGTTGTTCATATCGAACATGGGATTGGCCGCTATATGGGATTACAAACCATAGAAAACGGCGGCATAACCACAGAGTTTTTGGTGTTAAACTATGCCAGTGAAGCTAAGCTCTATGTTCCGGTTGCGTCATTACATTTAATTAGCCGCTATTCCGGCACTGACGCAGAACATGCACCACTACATAAACTCGGTAACGATACTTGGAGTAAGGCGAAACAAAAGGCCGCAGAAAAAGTTCGTGACGTTGCTGCTGAACTTCTCGATATATATGCCAAACGTGCCAGTAATCATGGCCACACATTTAAACGTGACAAAAGTGATTACCGCGCTTTTGCCGACAGCTTTGGCTTTGAGGAAACCTTAGATCAAGAACAAGCCATAAATGCCGTGCTCAGCGATATGTTGTCGCCACAAGCCATGGACCGACTTGTCTGTGGTGATGTTGGTTTTGGTAAAACTGAAGTGGCAATGCGAGCAGCATTTGTTGCAGTCAACGACGGTAAACAAGTGGCGATATTAGTACCAACGACACTATTAGCACAACAACACTACGAAAACTTCCGCGATCGTTTTGCCAATTGGCCGATCAGTATTGAAGTACTGTCGCGATTTAAAACTACTAAAGAACAAAATCAAGTCATTAAAGATGTTGAATCTGGACAAATTGATATTTTGATTGGTACCCATAAATTATTGCAAAATACTATTAAATATAAAGATTTGGGTTTATTGGTGGTTGATGAAGAACATCGCTTCGGTGTTAAGCAAAAAGAAAAAATCAAACAACTGCGCTCAAATGTCGATATTCTCACCTTAACCGCAACACCTATCCCACGTACTTTAAATATGGCCATGGGTGGTATGCGCGATTTATCGATTATTGCCACACCTCCTGCCAAGCGCTTAGCGGTAAAAACCTTTGTCAGAGAACGCGATGAGCCGCTGATCCGAGAATCAATATTGCGTGAAATACTGCGTGGTGGTCAGGTCTATTTCTTACATAACAATGTCGATACCATAGATAAAACCGCCGCCGATATTCAAGCATTATTGCCAGAAGCAAAAATTATCACCGCCCACGGGCAAATGCGCGAGCGTGAGCTTGAGCGCATCATGAGTGACTTTTACCACCAACGCTACAATGTACTGGTTTGTACCACCATTATTGAAACCGGCATCGATGTACCAAGTGCCAACACCATTATTATGGATCGTGCTGATCGTTTAGGCTTGGCACAATTGCATCAGCTACGTGGGCGTGTCGGTCGCTCGCATCATCAAGCCTACGCCTACTTACTAACGCCACACGAAAAGCGCATGACCAAAGATGCCAAAAAACGTCTTGAAGCGATAGCCTCACTGGAAGATTTAGGTGCTGGTTTCACTCTAGCCACTCACGATTTAGAAATTCGTGGTGCTGGCGAGTTATTAGGTGAAGATCAAAGTGGCTCTATGAGCCAAGTCGGCTTTAGCCTTTATATGGAAATGCTTGACGCCGCCGTTGCAGCACTTAAAGACGGTAAACAATTATCACTTGAGCAAGTGATGAAAACGCAAACGGAAGTTGATTTACGCGTACCTGCACTACTTCCTGATGACTACATTTTCGATGTCAGCCTACGCTTAAGTTTATACAAACGAATTGCCAGCTGCAAAACCAAACAAGCCTTAGACGATATGCAAGTTGAGTTAATCGATCGGTTTGGTTTACTACCACAACCGGCAAAGAACTTAGTCCACATTGCTAAACTTAAACTAAAAGCAGAAAAAATTGGCATTTCACGCATTGATGCAGGGCCTGCCGGCGGTACAATTGAATTTAGTAGCGACACCAAAGTTGATCCTATGTTCATCATGACCTTGATTCAGCAGCAACCTAAAATTTATAAAATGGAGGGTGGCAGTAAGCTTAAATTTAAACAAGCAAGTGAAGATGCAAAAACACGCTTTGTTTTAATAACAACCATGCTCAATGAACTCGCGAACCATTTACGAGCAGACAGCTAACTGGTCGTCAAAATAAGAAAAACCTATGGCAAAAGGTAAATGATTGATAATTTAAGTATTGATCAACTTTTGCTATTATCCGATGGTAACATCGCCATTATCATCGCCGATAACGGATACTAACAACTGGAACTTGAATGAAATTTAAGCAATTTTTACTTTGTGCCATCACTGCCCTGTTACCGTTATCGGTTAACGCAGCCTCTAATAAAAGTAACGACCGATGGTTCGACGTTGAAGTCATTCTATTTAGTCAATTAGGCGATAAAAGCCAATTAAAAGAAAGCTTTCCTGATAGCAGTGAGTTACCGAAATATCGCCGCAGCACTGATTTACTTGCGCGCTATTTAAATCCTGATATTGCTAGTTTAAAACAGTTATTACCAAGCTGTGACTCACCACAATACAAGCCTGACTTAGTGACTCAAAATGCTAAGCTACCAGCGCTATTCTCTGAAAAATCGCTAGCGGAAATAGCTCAAATGCCGCCGCTTGTCGCTGAATCATCAGCACTAAATGAATTTAGTACGACAAATAGTTTTAGCGATGGTACTTCAACAGGAGAAACAGCAACAGAGACCTTGGCTTCGCAAAATAACAATGCCGCTAATAACTCATTAGCAACGCCATTGACGACTGAGCTTTCCGATGAAAAGCGTGCTGAGATACAAGCTTTAGTAGTTGCTGCCGATGAAGAGTTTAACCGTTTAACTTTTAACTACACAGCAAAAGTTGCGCCAACATCAGCACAACGCCGCTCACCTATAATACTCTGTCGAATTGACGAAGTACATTTTGCAGAACTCAAAGCCAACGATGCGAGCTTTGCTTACAATGGCTTTACTGTCGACAAAATGCCTTTATTAATCAATGCCCCTGAAAATATTGACAATAACAGCACACATTTACTCAGTAAAGAATCATTAAAGCTTGGTGACATTATAACAGACCTAAGATACAGCAAAAATTTCCGACCGTTATTGCACATGGGCTGGCGTCAAGTTGCTCGGCCTAAAAAACAATCGATCCCAGTGAAAGTTTACGCCGGCGATAATTTCGCCGCTGACTATCAAAAGCAAGTGGCAAAGTACCAAGCACAGCAGAATAAACTACATGCTGCCCTTACCTATGACGATAACCAAGAGAATTCTGCTGAACTCTCACCTGCTGACAAGCCAATGCTCGATAACCAAGGTCTATTGCTAGCGCAAGCTAAACAGGCACGTATTGCTCGAATAGTTGAGCAAATATCAACGGTTACCGAAGACACTGAGCAATTACTTAGCGCTATTGAAAGTGATGACTTATCGTTAGAAACCGACATTAAGACAAGGTTGGTAGTTGAAGAGCAAGCCGTACCAATCCCTCCCGTACAAGATTGGTTTCTTAATGGCTTCTTTAATGTTCATTTAAAGCATTACTTATTTATTACTGCCGACTTTAATATTTTGGATAAAAATTTAGCGGAACTTGCCACAGCACAATTAGCCGGTGGCGCACCAACAAGTGCAATAAATAGCAATGTCGTATCGAAAGCACCTGTGCAAGCTAAAGCCATCCGTTTTAAGCAAGATCGGCGCGTAATTAGTGGTGAAGTGCATTATTTCGATCATCCCTACATGGGCATGATCGTGCAAATTAGACCTTACAAAAAACCAAAACCTGAGCAAGATAAATAAAACATTTTTTTAGGTAAAAGTTAACCATATTTAGAGGATATTATGGATAAAGAAATTGAAATTCAAGCGGCGGTATTTCGTCGTTTATTAGCACATTTAGATAGTCGTAAAGACGTACAGAATATTGAATTAATGAATTTAGCGGGTTTTTGTCGTAATTGCTTTTCAAAATGGACCGTTGTTGAAGCAGAAAAACTTGGTGTCGATGTCGATATTGATACTGCTCGTGAGCAAGTTTACGGCATGCCTTATAGTGAGTGGAAAGAGAAACACCAACTGCCCGCCACTGACGAACAAATGGCAAAGTATAATGAGCTGAACCCTAAAAAATAATACAGCACTTCTAGAATTATACGAAGGTATTAACTAGTGATTAAACTTAATAGTATCGTAGTAATTATATTGCTATTGTTTGCTGATTTTTCTTATGCAAATCAGCAATACCTTCGTACATCCTATTATCGACAAAATATCGCGCCGCAATTATTTTTTGATGATAACGGCCGACCGACAAGTGGCATTCTTTACGATATAACGCACGCTATTGCCAAGCAATTAGGCGTAAAACTTGAATTATTGCCTATTCCACGTAAGCGCATTACCCAATCGTTAGTTAAAAATATCATTGATATGCACTGCGTCTCGAACCCTAAGTGGTATACACTTGAAAGCTTACGCTGGAGCCATGTACTTTATAAGAACCCTGATATTTTAATCAATCGAAAAAGCATGACATCAATAACTGAGCTATCAAACTATGACAATTTGAAAATAGGCACAACCCTGGGCTATATCTACCCTGAAATAGTTACTCACGTTAAAAATAAAAATATAATACAAGTAACCAGCGTTTCTCCTGACGAAAGTTTTAAAAAGTATCGAAAAAATAGAGTAGCAGGCTTTATTAGTGCATCCGTTGAAGCATCATACTTTAACAAGGAAATTGAAGACTCGGTCATTGTCTTAAACGACAACAATATACATTGTGTGTTTGCCCCTAGCATGAATGAAGTGACAGTGAAGCGGATAAATAATGCCATTGATATTTTAAAAGCATCAGGAGAAATAGAAAAGGTTTTAACTAAATACAAATATCTGCCGGTAATTAAACCACACTAAGCACAAGCCCGAGATCCCAGTAACATTTCTGTTACAATTTTGTACAAATGCGCACCAGCTATATTGATAGAATAGATGCACTAATAATGATTTAAGATGTTGTATTATTAATGAAAATTTTAATAAATTTCTGTAAATGCCTAATATTGGCTAGCGCATTGTTATTACCCATATTTGCTGCACAGGCAAAACACCGTATTTTAACCTCGTCATATTACTTGCAGAATATTCCACCACAATTATTTTTTGATCTCGATAATAGACCAATAAGTGGAATTTTATTTGATATAACCCACGCAATTGCGGCTGAGATAGATGCTAAAATTGAAATGTTACCCATTCCGCGTAAGCGTTTAGAACAGGCATTAGTCAGCGACTTAGTTGATATGAACTGTGTGGCAAATCCAAATTGGTATAGTTCTAATAAATTACGCTGGAGCGAACCTATTTACCATAACCCAGACGTATTAATTAACCGATTAAACATCAAATCTCTCGAGCAATTTGAAGCAAACAAAAGCCTGACACTTGGATTAACTTTAGGCTATGTTTACCCTGAACTGGAAAGTAAAACACAGTCACCTTCAACTAAGGTCATTAGAAACTTAAGTGCTGAGCAAAGCTATTTGGCCTACCGAAAAGGTAAAAGTGATGCATTTGTTAGTGCCAAAGCGGAGGCGGCGTTTTTTAATCTAACACCTTTCGATAGCATAGTTCCACTCAACAATAACAATATTCATTGTGTATTTTCGCCCGCGGTGACAGAGCATGAATTCAAAAAAATAACTAAAGCCATTAGGAAGTTAAAAGGCAATGGAACATTTTCCTCCATTCTAGCAAAGTACAATTTTAACCAGATCACAGGATAGAATAATAATGAGAACCTTGGTAATTTAGCTAATTTTATCGCGCCTTTAATGTAATATGTTTTTTAAACTTTAACGAAAATTGCAGACTCTTTTGCCCGGCGATCATTGCGGGCACGAGATTCTAACCAGCGTCCTCTATTCATTCGCTGTTGACGACGGTCTTCGCCATTACGACGCTCAGTTTCAGGTAAAGGGTTCGCAGTAATTTTTATCGTTTCTTGGTCCGACTTCAACTCCGGCTCGGGCTCATTCTGCTGTTTTTTTTCTTGCTGCTGGTGCCGACGACTATCTCTTGCTGATGGCTCAGCTTTCGCAGTATAACTAGGTGGCAATAATTCAGCTAAAACGTCCATTAATTTTTCTCTTTCAAATGCTTAAAATAGTGATTCACTGTTCATTAAATCGGCAGTTGTAATAAAAAGTTTAATTATTTTTTGCTGATTTTTCACTCAAAAACAAAATACTTTGATAATATTCTCGACAAGAAATTAGCCTCTTGCAGGGTCTGTTGATCTTTCAGTTTATAACTCTGTTGCTCTTGAAAAAATGACTATCAAGGCAACTCGAGGAGCTATGACTAACTTTCAAGCTAACTTCGTTGAAAAACGTTAAAGTAGAACAACTACATTGCACGTCTTTCGTCTTGTTACCTTTAAAATTAGTCTATAGCAGAGACAAAAATGAAAGATCAAAAGCCCCTTGGCTATTGAATAACCTTTACTTGGAAAACTCCCATGCTCAACAAAACGTTCAGCCAAATATTCGCATTTTGCTTAATCGTTCCTTTATTGCTTTCTTCAAACTGTGCCAATGCCAATAATTCAGCAAATACTGCTCAGCAAAAAACTCAACTCACGATAACTCCGATAGCGACTAACGTTTTTCAGCATGTTTCATATAAGGAAGTTGAGAATTATGGCATGGTGCCTGCCAACGGTTTAATTGTTGTTCAAGGGAAGAATGCTTATATTATTGATACCCCGTGGACAGATGCTGACACAAAGGCCTTAGTAGCTTGGATTGCTAGTCAAGGATTTACACTAAAAAGCAGCATTTCCACGCACTTTCATGACGATCGAGCGGGTGGTATTTCGTATCTGAATAACATAGCCATTGATACTTATGCCAGCGAGGCAACTAACCAATTACTAACAGCTGATAGTAAACAAGCAGCTAAATATCACTTATTGTCCAGCGATAATAAAGCGGAAAAGCAAACCGTTGCAGAAGGTGCAATTGAGGTTTTTTATCCCGGCCCTGGCCATTCAAGTGATAATATCGTGGTTTGGTTACCTGAGCATAAATTTCTGTTTGGAGGTTGCTTTGTTAAAAGCTTAAACAGTAAAAGTTTAGGTTATACCGGTGATGCTGATATCGAAAAGTGGCCACATTCAATGCAGAAGCTCATCAATAACTACCCGACAGTTAAACGAGTACTGCCTGGCCATGGAAAAATAGGTAATACTGAGCTATTAACTCACACACAAACTTTAGCTGTAAAAGCCAATGTAGATAATAAATCAGCGAAATAAAATCTTAGTTAACAGCAAGGACTATAAAAACGCCTCAACTTCGCTTTGCGTTAAATAACGCCACTCGCCTAACGGTATGTCGGCCAGCTTTATAGGCCCAATTTGTTCACGATGCAAACCAACAACCTTGTTACCAACAGCAGCGAACATGCGTTTAACTTGATGGTATTTACCTTCAGTTATGGTTAACAGTACTTCTTGTTCATCAATTTTTTCGAGCTTAGCCGGACGGGTTAAACCGTCTTCACCTTGCAGTTGTACGCCTTCAATAAACTTCTGCTCAGTATCGTCCTTTAGTGGGTTACGTAGCCAAACACGATAAACTTTTTCACACTGTTTTTTCGGCGAAATAATATTGTGCGACCAACGGCCATCATCGGTAACCAATACTAGGCCTGTGGTATCAGCATCTAAACGCCCAGCAATGTGCATATCAAACACTCTATCAACATCAATTAAATGCAGTAAAGATGGGTACATTTCATCAACATTTGAACAGATAGTATCGACGGGTTTATGCAGTAAAATATATCGAGAACTGCGAGCCGTTAATTGTTGCCCTTCAATAGTAATAGAATTATTTTCATGCACCTGTGTGCGAGGGTCTTTAATGACTTCATCATTGACTCGCACTTTACCCATTTTGAGCACTTTTTTGGCTTCTGAGCGGGTAAGTTCGGTACTTTTACAAATAAATTTATCGAGTCGCATAAGAAATGATGTCGCTAACAGGGTAATAAAATAAAGGCGACGCTATTATCGCCATTTAAATTATTTTAGCAAGATTATACCCAAACTATCAGCAGGCAAAATACCAGTAGCCTGCGCTTAGCTGTTCTGAAACAAAAGCGATAAAATCGCTGCTGTTAATCCACGGTTGTAATTGCTCTTGCGTAATGACAACCTGATCACACATTAGCTGAACGATATTGGCAATAGCAGGCGAAAACTCAACTTTATTGCCATCAATGTAGCAAATACCTTCCGTTAACGTTTCAGGAAAGTAAAAGGCTTTCACGCCACCTAAACGCATTAAATTATGCTCGGCAATGGCGACTTTAATATCGTCATCGGCAATTAAATCAAGATCAGGCTGCAAGTCTAATTCGTGTTTAGCTTGAGTGTAAAAAGCGCCAATAAAGTCACGCAGCATTTCATCATTGTCGGTTAACGATGTTAACTGCTGTTTTATTTTTGCAAAATCATTCGAATCAATTGCGCCGCTGTGTGCAGTCGCTTGCCGTTCTGGGTCGGTAATTAGTTGACCACCTTGCTCGTTATCAATTAAATGATCGGCAAAACCACTGAGTAAACTCACCGCTGAATTAGTGCGAAAGCCCACTGAAAAACTTAAACTTGTTTCCAAAGTTATACCTTCATGCGGGAAACCTGGTGGAATATATAAAATATCACCTGACTCCAACTCAACATCAATAATGGCTTCGAAAGGTTCAACATGTAAAAGTGCGGCGTGTGCTGCAAACTCACGATGTTGGCCTTTATCACCAACACGCCAGTTACGTTTACCTGAGCCTTGGCAGATAAATACGTCGTACCAATCAATATGTGGCCCTACACCACCGCCAGGGGTTGCAAAACTGACCATTAAGTCATCTAAGCGCCAATGCGGAAGAAAACGAAATGGTTCTATCATTTGTGCCGCTTCTTCTGACCAGTTATCGAGAGCTTGCACAACCAGCGACCAGTTTTTATCACCTAAGTGCTCGTAAGATTCAAATGGGCCAAATTCTGCCTGCCATTGTTCACCTTTTTTATAAACTAAGCGAGATTCAACTTCTTCTGCACAGGCGAGCCCGGCAATTTCATCAGCGCTAATTGGGTCTTGAAAATGTTTAAAGCCTTGGCGGATAACCACAGGTTTTTTCTGCCAATATTCACGTAAAAAATGTTCTTGGTTGAATTCATCAGCATTTAACTGGACCATATTAATAACCTTTTATGTTCTCATTCATACCAATTAACATCATATTATTGGCAGCTTTGTATCTGTATGGTGGTTTACGCGACTGACATGCCAGCAATTTTATGCCAGTAGCCATTACATTCTTCCACGCCGTCAAGCGGGTATTTTTCAGGGTTAACGAGCTGATTAGCAAAGCGGTCAAGCATGGTAAATGCTTTGTCGTTATCAGCGCTAATACGGGCAATATCAACGCCAATGTTTGCCATTTCTGGCACTTCGTTAACTAAGTTATATTGGTAACCTGACATGGTTTGAATGCCGTTTAAAATGAACATGCGCTCACCTTCTCGGCTATTCATTTTTCGCCCTTCTGGGTATTTAATGCAGCAATATTTACAATCGTCTTTTGGTCTATCTTCCGAACGAGCGGTAAAGCAACGCGCTGAATAAGCAAGCGGCATATAGCCCCAAGAAAATACTTCGCATTCGAACTGGTCTCGAATATTCTCTTCCTCTGCTTGTTGCAGCAAAGTTTTCAGCCAATCACCAGAAACTTCTACTGGCATTACCCAGCGGCTCATGCCTTGTCGAAGCAATACTTTTAAGGTCGCGATGTTGTAGCAGTTAATTGCTGGGCCTGCGACAAAAGGTAAATTTAGCTCGTGCATCATTTGCACGGCACTTAAATCATTCGCTTCAATAAGCAGTTCACCATTGCCGCATAATCGGCGCATGGTTTGAATTTCCGCTGGCGATTCCAACAGCGCCATAGTCGATAACACAATTTGTTTATCGCTATTACTGTTAAGTTCTTTGGCAAGATTAATCCAGTCTTTTGCTCGCAATTCACGACGCTTAGAACAAACCGTTTCACCTAAATAAATAATATCGGCTTTGCTATTTAATGCTTGCTGATAATAAGCTTCAACATCGTTTTTTGGCCAAAAAAACAAACTAGGACCAAGAGAAAATTTCATATTCATTTCCAACTATTAATATTTATTGCCATTTACGGTGATATGCGCCCAACGTGGTTTGGCTACCTTCAGAAAGGTTTGATAAGGTATTCATCCAAGCCTGTTCAACATCATAAGCGTCTGGGTTTTCGGCAAAACGGTCTAACGCCATGCGCCACGTTTTCGCTACCTGTTCAACATAAGCGGGGCTGCGCTGACGTCCTTCAATTTTCACTGAAGCAATGCCCATTTTTACTAACTCAGGAATAAGCTCTAAGGTGTTTAAACTGGTTGGCTCTTCTAAGGCATGATAAACATTGTCATCCACTTCAAAGCGGCCTTTACATAAGGTTGGATAACCGGCGTTTTCATCACTTTGGTAGCGATCAATCAGCACGTTATTTAAACGGCTTTCTAAGCCTTTATCCGTTTCTTGCCAACGAACATATTTAGCTGGAGAACAGGCACCCGCCGTATTTGGCGATTCACCTGTCATGTAAGAAGACAAATAACAACGTCCTTCTGACATAATACACAAGCTACCAAAGGCAAATACTTCTAACTTTACTGGGCTGGTTTTGGCTAATTGACGAACTTGTTGTACTGACAATACCCGTGGCAAAACCACACGTTCAACGTCAAAGTTGTTTTTGAAAAACTTTATTGCTTCTAAGTTGGTTGTTGACGCTTGCACTGACACATGGCGCTCAACATCAGGGTATTTAGTCGCGGCGTAATCAAGCACGCCCAAATCAGCAATAATTAAGGCATCAGTGCCAATAGCTACGGCATTATCAACCGCTTTACGCCAGCGCTGTTCACCGTCAGGGTGAGCAAAAGTATTAATGGCAACATGAAGTTTTTTACCATGGTCGTGCACATAATCTGCACCTTTAGCCAACTTGCCATCATTAAAGTTAAGACCCGCAAAATGACGCGCATTGGTATCATCTTTCATACCGATATAAACCGCATCAGCACCGTTATCAATCGCTGTTTTTAGCGCAGGTAAATTACCCGCAGGACACAAAAGTTCCATATTATCCAAACCAAAATTTATTTTGTTGGGAGTGTACCTAGGTTCAGTCAGAGATTATTTGATATAAATTAACTATACCGATATTACTTCAAGTACATATTTACTTGTTAACTTGATCTGTTTCATAAAAGCATGGACATCTGCGTGCTAACCTATTGCTCATAATTTAAATGAGTAAAACCTAAAGTGGTGACGGGTTGATATAAGTCACTCTTTAGCGAGTGGAATTTACCTTGATTAATCAAATTACTGAACGAGTTAACTTACAAAACTTACCGTTTAGTGTGCGAAGTCGCGCACTTTCGTTACTGCCTAAAATACTAAAACCTAGCCTGCGCTTAGTGCCGTTTAGCGCACAAAAAAAGCTGCTGCTGCCCGCGCTACATTCAGTATTTAAAGAAGCAATTGAAGATGGTGATTTTGAATTTTTAACCGACAAATGGCTAAAAATATCTATTACCGATATTGATCTACATTGGTGGTTAAGCTTTGATCAAGACCAACTTATTATGGCAGCGCCACAGCTAGCCATTGAAGAAGATGTAAGCTTTTGTGCTTCAGGTGATTATTTGTTACTAATTGCTGGCCGCAAACAAGACCCAGACACCTTATTTTTCCAGCGCCGCTTGCACATTGAAGGCGATACCGAACTAGGTTTAGAAGTGAAAAACCTAATCGACGCCGTTGATGTTGACCAACTGCCCAGTAGCGTACATAAAATTATTAATATACTGGCCGATGTGGTTGAACAAACCCAACAAGAAATTAAGCACGGCGTGCTGGTTTAAGCAAAAGGCAATAGTAAGTTTAGAGCGCAGTAAAATGGGCACTGTGACAGAAAATGTAATTTTGGTGTTCTGCAACGGTTACTAATCTTGTAAAGCGATCCTAATTTAGGCACAAACTTTACTTAATATATAGTCCGCTTTGCCACCAAAGCGGTCATTAGTTGTATAAATTTAGAACCAAAATTACTAGAACGTATTTGAGTTTTTGAAGCAACTTACCTTTCTTTGCATTACCTTTACGATACTTTACTTAAATTCATTTATGCTGGTTGACAAGTAAAAAAATTTATCGAGATGGTATGCAACATATTTATATTGCTTTTTTATTAGTAACTTTATCAGCTTGTGGCGGCTCCAATGGAAACGATGACTCTGAAAGTGATAGTGCACCTATAGTTATTGACACAGATGGCGATGGTGTTGGTGATATCTCAGATGCATTTCCTAGCGATCCAACAGAAACGACAGACACAGATGACGATGGCGTTGGCGATAACTCGGATGCGTTTCCTAGTGATCCAACAGAAACGACAGACACAGATGGCGATGGCGTTGGTGATAACTCGGATGCCTTTCCTAACGATCCAACAGAAACGACAGACACAGATGGCGATGGCGTTGGTGACAACTCGGATGCGTTTCCTAACGACCCCGAAAAATGGGAACCTCAAGTTAGCAGAATGCCCAATTTACCAAATGAATACTTTAATTACGCAGATATCGAGTTACCTGAGCATTTATTGAATAACTTCTTTCCAGAAGAGTTTGGCTTTCAAGTATCTGCTAGCAGCATAGATAATACTCCTCTGCATAATCCTGTTACTAATGCCGAGGCTACTTTAGGTAGAGTGTTGTTTTATGAAACTCAATTAAGTGCAAATAATAGTATTTCTTGCGGATCTTGCCACAAGCAGTCTTTAGGGTTTACAGATGATCGTAAATTTAGTGAAGGGTTTGAAGGAGAGTTTACTAGGCGGCATTCAATGACTTTGGCTAATGCTCGATTTTATGATAGTGGTAAGTTTTTCTGGGACGAACGAGCCGATACATTAGAGCAACAGGTATTAATGCCTATTCAAGACCCAATTGAAATGGGATTAACTTTATCAGAATTAGAAGAAAAAGTTTCAAATCTAGATTACTATCCTGCTTTATTTCAAGCTGCATTTGGTGATGAGATGATAACCGTTGATCGTATAAGCCTTGCAATGGCACAATTTATTAGATCTATGGTAAGTGTTGACTCAAAATACGCTCGTCATCGAGAAGCAGTTAATTCTCCCTTTGAACCATTTGTGGGATTTACAGATGAAGAAAACTTAGGGAAAAGTTTATTCATGAATTTTCGAGGAGACATTCCCCCTTGTGCAGGTTGTCACACCACAGAAGCCTTTGTCGGACCCTTTATTGACGAAGCACTCACCAGTGCAAGCAATAACGGTATAAACGCTGAGTCAGGTGATGACTTAGGTGTGTTTGAAACTACAGGCGATCCAAACCATGAAGGCAAATTCAAAATACCTACGCTGATCAATATTTTTGAGAGTACTCCTTATATGCATGATGGCCGTTTTGCCACATTAGAAGAAGTTGTAGAACACTACAGTACAGGTATTCAAGATCATCCTACGTTATCTCGCATACTTCGTGAAAGGCAAGAAGGCTCTCCAGTTAGTTATAACTTTAGTGAAGAGGAAAAATCCGCACTAGTTAGTTTCTTAAAAACACTATCTGATGAATCACTTTTAACTGACAAGAAGTTTAGTGACCCTTTTGTGAATTAAGTTAATTAAATTAATATAATTATGTGTAACGGCTTTGCTGAACTGGTCGGTTTTATGAGGCTGATGCTTTCGTTGTATCTATGGGTATTGTGTAGATACTTCTTAGTCTATTTTTTTAGCAACTATAATTAATACTTGATGTCAATTTTAGGCTCAAAGTGAGCGCTCAATAAATGAAATTGAACGGTAGTCCTGAGCCTAAAGCGGTTTTTAGATATAAGAGGGGGTAACTTAGGCATAGCAAACGTCCTTGCCCACACAATTAAACCAACACCTAATTAAACTAACAAAATAAAAACTACTGGCGAACCAACTGCAACGGCTTAGCTATGTAAACAAATGCCAAGCCAAACGATAAACCAAATACGATAAATGTCCCTGCGCTTTCCGAGCCGTACGGTAAAATGTTGAAGTGAAATAAAATATTTTCGACAAAACCTAAAGCAAAACCACTCGCCAATAGCGCTTTATTATTCAAGTTACCTTTGGCTTTAAATGCCCTACCAAATAAATACCCTGCCACCGGAAATGTTGACCAAATAATAAAAACGACAATTGAGAAAAACATCGCAATTGGTGAAATACTTTCCGTAACGAGCTTTTCGGTAACCGCATATGACTGGGCAAAAATATAACCTAAATATAAATACAGCATAAAATCTCTCTAAATGGCATAGGTGCCCTTTCAACAACTTGAAAACATTATGCGTAACAGGGCTTATGTTAAGAAAGATTTTACAGACATTATTATTTGGGACTTTGATCTAGTGCAGGGTTTTTAGCGAAGCTTTTACCACTTTAAACTGAAATTAACCTATATTAATAAAGCGACATTGCTAACCTAATGTTATCAATAGCGGTTTATAAACTAATACCACTAAAGACTAGCAATTGAATTAATACCGTAATGATAACCAGCACTTCTGGTGATTTTCATGATAGAAGCAGCTCAATTTGGATGAGAAAAATGAGAATAGTAATAACATTACTCGCATGCCTACTTTTTGCATGTTCAAATGAAGAAAGCACTGCTCAGTCAGATACCGGGCAATGCGATGCTAAGTCGAAAATATGTATAGAGCTAACGCCTGACAACTATTGCCTGAAAGAGCACAAACATTTAATTGCACAAAATAGTTTGGCAAAGCAATCAGAAAAAGAGCGTCCGTTATACTACTTATTACTCGCTTACGAAAATTATGCACACTGTATCGAACCATTTTTGGACGTGCATTACATCAAGAACAAAGAAACAAAAGACAAACGCTTAAGAAATTTGCGACTTGCGAACCAAAAAGTATCTGAAATTACCGAACAAACAAAACACTCTGATTACCCTGGTTTTCTGTATATTCAATGGAATCGTTATAACAATATGGAGGCAAAAGCCAAACTGATTGCATTGGAAACCAGCGACAGTATGAAATCTATGGGCGGGCAATATTTATTAGGCACGATTTACCAAAAATCAAACGTACGAAAATCTGTTCGATTTTTTATGAACTCACTGACATATCCGCTGCGTAATATCGAATTTAGTGTTGAAATAATGCAATCTATTTCGGGCTCTTATCTTAAGCTTAAACAATATGAAAACGCCTATATTTGGATGAAAGTACTACAGTTATTTTCACCTGAGTATTCAAATATATCTGATCAAGGCTTAGATAAATTTGCCAATCAAAATCGGTTACGTAAAAGCAAATTAGATGAACTGGCCGAGAAAATAATAGAAGAAATTGAAGCTGGAAATTATCGACCATAACGCAGAGCATCGTATGCGCGGAGTAAGTAAACAGCCTAACGTGAAAATCCTAAAGGTTTTTTATTACCAGAAAAATACCGGCACTAGACAATCCGATGCCGGTTATTCAAGCGTATTGAATTGCAAAAAATGGTTCAAATAAAAAGAGCGTTATCAAACGTCAAAAAAAGAGTGTTACTTGGATGCTTTCTTTAATTGCCTAAATATCTATTAGTGTAACGTTCAACTCAACGACGCGGCTTTTTAGTCAGCAAAATATTTATTGCATGCCGCAATTGGGTAAACCAAGGCTTTAGTGATTTTTCCGTGTTGATTTTTAACCAGAGGTTTATTGATGTAGTCATCCAACTTTCTTGTTCCCCAAGGATTTAGCAAATCGAAATTTTTATTTAAATTGGCGATCAAGCCAGTGGATTTATGAGATTTTACTTTATTTTTATTATTGTCATTACGATTAGCAAAAGATAAATCATTAGCAAAACTTTTCTCACGAGTCGCGGCAACAATACAAATTCTATTTTCAGCAGCGCGTGACAACAAGCTATATTCAACTTCACACGGCTCTTGAATATCAAACGGCACTAACATTAACTGAATACCATTTGCAGCCACGACATTAACTAATTCAGGAACATTGGCATCGTCGGCGGTTAACATAGCCAGTTTAATATTGCCTTGCTCTAATGCTAGTTCAACAATATTGATCTCATTACCTAGCGCAGTCCATTGATACCGTTGACAAAAGTGCAATTGCTGTTGCCTTGCCAATATACCATTTTCACTGATCAATACCGCTTGATGTACACCTTCAAGTATTAAACTTGTGCAAACATATTGAAATGGTCTTAACATAGCACTAATTTGGCTAACCAACTGCTCGCACAAACTTTCTATTGCAACTAATTGCTGCGCATTTTGGGTGAGTGTTTTATCCGAAAGAAAGAATAATTCAGGTAATTGAATAATATCGCTAAGATTATTTTCAATATAATGACAAACATCTTCTATGGCCTGTTCATTAGACTTATACGTTGCAAATATCGCGACATTGGCAGTTTCTGGCACGCTGTTATCTAATTCAGCATTGGCTAATTGTATTGTCGTTACAGCTTTCTGCAAATAAAGCTCAGGGCGACGCTGCTCAATAATATCAGTGCCATCAGCTCGCAATTTATGAGTAGATTCAGCCAAGTTAATATCTGCAAAAACAAAACCTTCATCATTATTAGCCATTCTCGCTAGCACTTTACCGTTCGGGGAAACTATTTGGCTGTGACCCATTCCGACAAGATGTTCTTCAGCAATCAAACTAGGTGATGCAATAACTGAATTTTGTTGCTGCGGAACAAGCGCACCAACTTTATTGGCTGAAGCGAAAAATATTTTGTTTTCGCATGCTCGGGTTGGGCCATTTAAATGGCTTTGATCTAATGCGAACGAACTGGTTGAATGGCACAATAATTGTGCACCTGCTAAGGCGTGCTCACGTGCAGCATCAAAGGTAATTATGTCACCTCCAATTAATAAGCCAAGCTTAGCCAAAGGAGTTGTTGCGACATCAGACTTTTCACAGGCACGAGTAAAAAAGTCATTTTCATGCCCGATCAAGGTTTGTTTATCTACTTGTTGTATAAGCTCACCTTGTGGTGAAAATAAACATGAAGTGACACTAATGTTAGATTTAATTTGGCCGTCTTGGTGGTCACGGATAAGATCTCGTCTTAATGTCACACCGAGCACAATGTAGCAATGATACTTTTTCGCCTGCTCCGCGATGCCTTGTAAAAAGCAACCGTTTTCAGCTAAGGCATTTTCCCAGGCCTGATTATGGTCAACGTACCAAGGCAAAGTATTACAATATTCAGGCAGAACGATTAGCGTAGGCTCACACACTGAGGCCTCGTCTATCATGCGAATACAAGTTGCTAGATTTTCTTGAGAATTTAAAGATGTAGCAAACTGAGTAACGGCAATGCGCATGAGTTATTTTTCCTAGTATTTTATAGCTGTTTGAATATCGTAAAAAGCGCAATACGCTTTATCGATCTAGATAGTACAAGTGAGCATTATTTTAATGTATTTCGACGTCATTAAGTAAGGGTTGTTTTGATTAATCGCTAATATTTTATTGCTGATAAAAAATGTTAATCACCGCAAACCAGATAAGAGCTAAGCTTGCTATAGTAAGATGTAAATCAAAACCTACTTAACCGCGTTAGCCCTATTCAAATGACTTTACAGAACCATTATTTTGGCGTTCTGCAAATGCCGGTGAAAATTTGCCATTTAGCCATTTTCAGCTAATCTCATCCTAAACATTACAGTTGATTTACTAAGTTAAATAGATAAAGAAAGCTGTGTAGTTTTTTCCTTTTTTGCAATATCTACCGCCAATTTAGTTTCTGTAAATTGTCATACTGCTGACGCATCCCACGCCTTAATTTTGTGTTAAGCAAACATTCACTATTGATAATTAGGATATTAATATGACAACTCAAAAGGATCCAACTATTGAAAGTTTGTTTCATTTAGCCGTGGACTACAAACCGGCCCGCAATACTCTTAACGATGCATTTTCCAATGGTGTTGGCTATGCACCTGAATCTCTTTTTGCTCCAATCAAAGAAGTTTTAGAGCATCCTGAGATAAGAAAAAAACTTGATTCTCCAATCGGCAAAGCAGCCCTTGATAGCCTAGGTGTAAAATTAGATCTAAACGCTCCAATAACCAGTTCTTTATTTCATACTCGAATGCTCGGCTCTGCGCATAAAATAGCTAACATGAGCACAGTTAAAGACAATTGCTGCGTTCCCCACACTACGCCTGAAATTACGGAAATAACGACAACCCCGCCCGGGCAAGACTTTTGCTGCCCGAAAAAGGGTCAGCAATTAAAAAGCTTAAAAATGGGGATGATAGTGACCGTTTGGGGTAAAGGCTTTGACACAGTTGCTTCGCGAAATATCGTCCGGCTCGGTGGTATGCGATTGCCGGTGTCAATGGTAACCGAAAATTCACTCGTGGTCTGCATTGTGGCACCGGTAACCCCCACTAAAGACAGCTATGATTGGGATACAGGTAAATGTGACCTTAGCATTGAAACACCTGCAGGTAGCACTTCCTACGAAGTAATAGTAGATGCGATAGACTCCTGTAAAGCCACCGGAGATTTGGATAGATTTATTTCAGGCACCCGCGATGTTTTTGGTTTAATGGCCAACCGCCTTGGCGCTTCTTCTCCATATTTTCAACCGCTGAGCTCCTCTGCAATAAATGCAGAAGCCAGCACCTTGATTAAGGGAACCAATCTTTTATTAGGTGAAGCATCAAAAAGTCTAGAAGCCTTTCAAGGAGCCATTACCATTTTAAATCAAAGTGGTATCAGCAAAAATATAACCGCCACGTTAGACAATATGGTGCAAAACAGTGGCCTTTTGGACGATTTGGCTTTTATGCGGCAAGGCTTAGAAGACCCGACTACAGCATTCCTTTCTGGTAGCGGCATTATTGAAAAAATATGCGAATTTACCAAATGGGTTTGGAAAATCGTCATATTTTTAATCGTATTACTTCTAGTAGTCGCGCTGATAATTGGACTTATGGTTATTTTTGGTCCTGAAGGTTGGGTGGTGATTGTGGTTTTAGTCTTGATTGCTAAAGTGCTAACAATCGCGATAAAAGCCATGGTGATGGTTGCGGTTGTGGTCACTGTTGTTTACTTAATTATTAAAATTATAGAGAAATTGTGGGATTGGTATAACACTCCCTCACCCTCCTCAGCGCCGCAAGAGCCCATGGGCAGCGATTGAATAAAGGGTTAACTTAAACAGCTTATTACATCGTTTTGATATCAAGCATATCACGCAAATGCTCAAAGTTGCGTTGCAGCTTTGAGCATTGGTGATGTTCTCAAAATCGATAGCAAACTTAGCCTGAAAAGCACAAATCCTGGAATTTATTTAAATTAACCAACGGTAAAAAGTCCCATTTGCATAGCTTGTTATAAGTAATTTACAGTGTACTTCTCTTGAATAAAGTCATTTGAAAATGCGATAGCCTCTGAATTTGCTAACTTAATACTATTATTGATTTCACCAAAAAGGGGAATGCCATTACCCAAAATGATTGGCGCTTTGGTAATTGTCATTTCATTGATAAGTTGTAGGTTGATAAAAGCCGTAATTGTTGTGCCACCATCAACATAAGCATGCTTATAACCGTTATTTTCAAGTTGGCTGATTAGCTTTGTTATATCACCAGAATACATTTCAACTTTGCCACGTAAATTTTCAGGTGGCTCTGTTACTGAATTACTTAACACATAGATCTTGGCGTTGCCATATGGCCATTGCTCAGGAGTTAAGTTGAAACTAGAAATGGCATCCATACACTTGCGCCCCATGATCATACAGTCAATTGAGACGATAAAATCATTAAACCCCATATCAGGGTTATTACTCATATCCGCTTCGGGATTTCCTGCGCTATGCAACCACTCAACACTACCATCAAGTGTTGCTATATAGCCATCGGCACTTGTTGCAATATAAACGGAACACTTCATAGTTGATTTTCCTCACAATTAGAGATTACTTGTAACACCTCATTAAGAGACTAAAAATAGTTGGTTAAAATAAGCGACAAAGGAGAATAAACCAACTACTTTTTGTCTTTTTGAATGACTTGTTACCTGTTGATAATAGGGTCAAAACCTTCTAGTTCCTCCTTATATTTATTAAGTATTTCTCTGTCAGTTATATTAACATCAGCACCCGCGTCAATCGCAGACTTTGCGGCATCAACATTGTCATCGCCATCCATAATAACTAGAAACAGATCTATATTAGGGTCTTCTATTCCGATGCTTTTAAGATAGCGCAGTTTCGCCTCAATAACACCGCTTGATCTTTCTTCCTGCAAATCTGACTGTATATTAAAGAATGCTTTAATTACTATGTTACCATCTCGATTTTTTGAATTATTTGCAATAGCGGTAATCAAGTCTGAGTTAAATTCAGATATTCTACTAATGTCCTCTTCTGTCAATTGATCAAACAAAATTTCAACATCGGCTGCTCGTTTAGCTGCCGAATAAGCATGGTTGGCGTTTGAAAGATCAGCAAGATATAGAAAAAATACCCTCCAAGACTCCCCTTCCCTTCCTTCTTCATTTGCTTCAGAGCTTTTTTCATCAACCCAGGCGTAGTATGCAAGCCCTGTTTGGCTTAGAGTAAACTCAGAAATAGCATTTTTTTCATGTGTAATGTCTACTTCATCTTTTGTTTGAGATGAAAGTGCGCCTTTATGCATCAGACTTCTCAAGGCAGACAATAACTTCGCTGTATCTGCTTTTACATTTTCCTTCGCTTTGTAATCACTACTAGATAATTTCTCACTTAGAAAGCCAGTATATACTGCGCTAGATAGGCTTATAAGGATTGCAATTATAGAAAGAAATAATGTCGTGCCTTCAAACTTTGTCATTGGTGGCTCCCTTAACATAACGCCCTAACAGTGGGCAAAAAATTGTTTGCGAAAATATTGAGGTTTGAAAAAACAGCAAACTGTTTTTTGTCCCGCTTAATTGGCTAGTAAGCTTTGTTTATCACAAGATTTTGATTCTTGCCCGCATATTAGCCGAGCTTTGTCTGAAATTTTTGCTGTTCCCCAATCAAAGCTTTGCAACCCTGTCTCTCTGGTTATACAACTTTTGTAAGTTTCCCAAATAGAATCGGCCTCAACAATAAGCATAGGTTTACAATGTAAATTTAGTAACGCAGTGTTTTCCTCACGGCGTGCAATTCTAAATTCCGAACTTTTCTTAGCGTCAAGAAGCTCTCGCATACCTTCTGCTGTATTGTTAGCACTGTTAGCTGAAATAACAGAAGTTGCGGCCCCTAGAAGGGTAGCAAATGCAGCAATCAAAGCAGTATATGCACTAACTTTTTTAATTAGCCTATTTTCAGAATCTGTTTCTGCTATTTGCTTTGCAAGATATTTTGCAACCAAATCACTATTCAATTCATCCTTATTTAATCTATCTGTCATATTGCTCATCCTCCTTTATGAACCTAACAACTTATTATGTAGACGTCTCAGTAATAACGTCTACCTCGATATTCAATAAGTTAGCAGACATTACAATAAATTCAATTTGTTAAATTAACATTGAGGTAATTCCATGGGGAAAAGCTCGTAACTAGTGAGAATTCTCACCAATTACACTTCACTTTGTTGATACTTATCTATTTATTTTTAGTGACTTATTGTCTTTCAGCTTATGTTTTGCATTGCTGAGACTTCTTAGTAATAAGCGAATTAAATTTGTTGCAAATATACACATGTTATCTGCTCGTATTCATCTGGTACTTTGAGCTCTTTAGATAGAAACGCCAATGATATTGCTTAAAATACAAACTGTTCACTATCCTTATACACTTAGCTAACGACAGCTTTCGGTTCGGAGTTACCTAGGCATTCAAAGGCTAACAGTAACTTTTCTGGCTAAACATCCATTTGAAAATTTAGCTTCTGAGAAAATAAAATTATCAAGTTATTCTGATAATTACTTCAAGCTTCGTTACCATACATTTTATTAAACCCTGGAATTTTAGTCTCCCAAATAGGTACCTTATCACCCACCACTTCTTTAAGAGTTTCAATAAATAATTTGGTTTTCAACGGGGAATTTCGATGAGGATACACGGCATAAAATGTTCCGTAGTCCGCCAAATTAATGTGGGTCATAATAGGCACAAGTTTACCCTCTAACACTTCATTCTCAATCATTTGCGCCGTCGTTATCGTGAACATCTCTCCCGCTAAAGCAGTATTGATCAGCATTTCAACTTCATTAACCTTATAAGCGCTATTGAGCTGAATAAATGCCTCATTTCCAGCGCTGTCACGATATTTAGCTTTATCAATCAATAACCCCTGAGCCGAATACACTACAGCTGGCAAACTTTCTAGCTTTGGGATTGTCTTCGGTTCTCCATGTTTTTCAATAAATGCTGGTGCGGCAACAATTAATAGTCTGTTTCTGGCAATTTGTTTAGAAATTAGGTTAGATTCTTTTGGTTTGCCAACACGAAACCCTATGTCAAAGCCTTCTCCCACTAAATCGACCAACCTATCTTCCAACAGCAACTCGATACGAATATCTGGGTACTGCCGTTGAAACCTCAAAATAGCCTTCTGCACATATTGACGACCAAACAATGTAGAGCTGGAAATTTTGAGTTCTCCCCTAGGCTCACTGTGATAGTTTTCTGCCAAGCGTTTTGAGTTATTAAGTAACGATCTCAACTGCTTTGCTTGGTTTATCATTTCAGAACCCGCGGCGGTTAATGACAATGAACGCGTAGTCCTGTTTAATAAATGTACGCCAAGCTCTTGTTCAAGCTTGCTAATTTGCTTGGAAATGGCAGACCTGTTGACATTTCTGTGCTCTGATACTTTCGCAAAGCTACCTAATTCTGACACTTCAAGTAACAGTAATAATCGGCTAGCAAGATCCATACTCATCTCATTGGTTCCTATTTGGAATCAGTATAGTTCACTTTACCTTGTTTTTAAGCATCTATTCTAGTCATAAAATAGCTAGGTAAATTCGAAGTGACGCAAAAATTGTCGCTACACTTATAAGCTTAAGAGGAAAATGATTATGAATAAATTAATGATAACCCAAGAAGAAGGCGTGGCTACAGTTGTAATTAAAAATCCACCGGTGAATATTTTAACGATTGATTTAATTAACGAGCTGAATGCCTTCATTCTGTCATTAAAAGATGACCGCAAGACTAAAGCTGTTGTTTTTAAATCATTTCATGACCAGTTTTTTATTGCTCACTTAGACCTTAATGTAATTAACGGTACTTCTGGCGGACAAGCAGCATCAATTGAGTTCAATCATATGATCGCTAATATCAAAGCAATGAAACAGCTTTCTATTGCCGTAGTTGATGGTGTCGCTCGTGGCGGTGGTAATGAATTTGTGATGGCGTGTGACTTAGCTTATGGCACTGAAAACTCTGCTTTTGCGCAACCAGAACTATATATCAATATTCCAACGGGTGGCCAAGGTGCAGTGCAATTTGCTCGTCGTTTAGGAAAAGGTAAAGCACTTCAAGCATTGCTAACTGGGGCTGATTTTACTGCCCAACAAGCTGAGTCATTAAATATCATTACTCAGTTCATTCCTAAAGCAGAGTTAGAGGCATTCTTAACACAACTATTATCAATCGTTGCGGGTTGGGAAGTGCGAGATATTGTGATGTACAAAGAAATAATCGCCACTTCCATAAAAGATGAAGCTGTCGGCACTGAACTTGAGTTGCGATATTTCCTTGAGCGAGCAAAAGAAGAAAAAACCCAAACCATTATTGCTGCTTTTCTTAAACATGGTGGCCAAACAGAAAGAGAAGCAAAAGATATGCAAGGCATTTTCGTAGATACTGCCACAGAGCTGGCAAAATAGCGTTAAAGCATAATGGCAACTGCAGCAAATCAGTTGCCATTATTTATGTTTAGCAACATAGGTTCACCAGCAGGCAATAGTAAAACCTATTTCAGGCTAACTGCCGACCTTATCAAATGTACGATGAGTAAGTTAAATGGTGCCCGATAAAATATGAGAGACTAAGCACAAGCCACAAAGCAAATTAGATTCTATTTTATTAACTTTTTGCTTTTAATAAATATTGCTGTTGAACGCTTTTGCCTAGTGCCGTTATCGACCATATTTCGCCATTTCTACCTTTACCATTTTTAGTAATACCTCTGGCCATTAACGCGTGAAGATAGGCGCCGGTTTGGGTTTGGCTAATACCGGTTTCTGCTGAAATAGTATTGGCATAACGCCAGGTATAACCTTCTTGCAGTAAACATACGAGAATACAATTCTCGTCATGGCTCAGCTCAGCTTGCGATTTTGCTTGTTCTTTTTGCTCTAGTGTTGGTTCAGTTTGGTTTTCCAACATGGTGTGTACCATGTTCATTTCCGCTTCAAAACCTGCACCTTTAAACTTTGATATTTTATCAATATTTGAAAATGCTAAACCTAATGCACCCGCTAATATCGCTAAGCCCATTTCCGTGGTTAACGACAAAAAACCATAGAGGGTACTAACCCCTAACAATACAAAAAATGACGCTATTTGAAACAATGACTTAATAACAAACTCCTTAGCTTTTTCTGTTTTAATTTTCGGTAGTTAACCTTTTGCCAAGACCTTTTATAACATAGAAAGCTAGCTCTGCAATGCTAGAACTAGCTTACCTTTAACCACGCTACTGAGCTTTAGCTCGCGCTTGATGAAGCTTCTTGTAGCTTTCAATTAAACGCTGATGTTTGTCTAATCCTTCAAGGTTCATACTGGTTTTGGTTAAACCATAGAATTTAACTTCACCGGTAATTGAACCAACAACATTTTCCATCAAGGCTTTACCAAACATGCGGTTAAAATTATCAATGAAATGTTCAAGTTCCATCTCTTCATCTAGCTCAACTTCTAGCACGGCATGCATGGCTTGATAGAATAAGCCACGAGCAACGGTGTTATCGTTAAACTGTAAAAACTCTTCAACTAACTCAATTGCATCTTCTAATGCACCCAAAGCTAAATAAATAAGAATTTTTAATTCAAGAATGGTTAGTTGCCCCCAAACGGTATTTTCATCAAATTCAATACCAATTAAGGTGCGAATATCAATGTAATTATCGAGTTGGCTATCTTCTAAACGTGTTACTAAGCTTTCTAACGCGTCGTCATCTAAAATATGTAGGTTTAAGATGTCGGCACGGTAATTTAAGGCTTTATTGGTGTTATCCCAAATTAAATCTTCAACGGGATACACTTCAGAATAATCAGGTACTAACATACGACAAGCAGTTGCGCCAAGCTGATCAAAAACCGCAATGTACACTTCTTTGCCTAAACTTTCCATAATGGCTAATAGGCTAGCATTTTCTTCTTCGTTAGTGCCTGAGAAGTCCCATTCACAAAACTCATAATCATGCTGTGAGCTAAAGAATCGCCATGAAATAACCCCGGTTGAATCAATAAAGTGCTCAACAAAATTTTCCGGCTCAGTAACCGCCATACTATTAAATGTAGGGCGTGGTACGTCATTTAAACCTTCAAAACTACGACCTTGCAGTAATTCAGTTAAGCTACGTTCTAATGCCACTTCAAAACTTGGATGTGCGCCGAACGAGGCAAATACACCGCCGGTTCTAGGGTTCATTAAGGTTACACACATTACAGGGAATTGCCCGCCTAATGATGCGTCTTTCACCACAACAGGGAAACCTTGCTCTTCAAGGGCATCAATACCGGCTAATATGCTTGGGTATTTTTCCAAAACGCTTTTAGGTACGTCAGGTAGCACAATCTCTTGTTCAATGATTTGACGTTTAACTGCACGTTCGAATATTTCAGACAAACATTGTACTTGCGCTTCGGCTAAGTTATTACCCGCGCTCATACCATTACTTAAGAATAAGTTTTCGATCAAGTTTGACGGAAAGTACACTGTTTCGCCGTCAGAATGGCGCTGATATGGGATCGCGCAAATACCGCGTTCAACATTGCCGGAGTTGGTATCTGTTAAATGCGAGCCACGTAATTCATCGTCAGGATTATAAATAGCTAAACAGTAGTCATCTAAAATACCTGTCGGCAATTCGTCATTTTCATTGGGTTTAAACCATTTTTCACTTGGATAATGAACAAAGTCACTATTAGCAATTTCTTGCCCTAAAAATTGGTCGTTATAAAAGAAGTTACAGTTTAAGCGTTCAATAAATTCGCCTAGTGCGGAACATAAGGCACTTTCTTTAGTTGCGCCTTTTCCGTTTGTAAAACACATTGGCGATGCCGCATCACGAATATGCAATGACCATACAGTTGGCACAATATTACGCCATGATGCGATTTCGATTTTCATACCAAGATCAGCCAATAGCGCTGTCATATTGGCAATGGTTTCTTCCAACGGTAAGTCTTTGCCTAAAATAAAGGTGCTAGTCTCATTGTCAGACTGCCCCATTAACATGGCTTGTGCGTCTTCTTCTAAGTTTTCAACAATATCAACTTTAAACTCAGGCCCGGTTTGTACCACTTTTTTCACCGTACAGCGGTCAATAGAGCGCATAATGCCTAAGCGATCTTTTTCAGAAACACTTTCCGGTAACTCCACCTGAATTTGAAAAATTTGGTTGTAACGGTTTTCAGGGTCAACAATATTGTTTTGTGACAAGCGAATATTTTCTGTCGGAATATCACGGGAATTACAATAAACCTTAACAAAGTATGCGGCACACATGGCTGAAGAAGCTAGAAAATAATCAAAAGGCCCTGGCGCAGAGCCATCGCCTTTATAACGAATGGGTTGGTCGGCAACGACAGTAAAGTCGTCAAACTTAGCTTCAACTTTTAAATTGTCGAGAAAATTAACTTTGATTTCCATTAACAGGGTCCACGTATAACTGCCATTACAGCAAAATAATTCAATGTTGCTAATTATCGTGTTTTTCTCGCCAATAGTCTTGGATTAATTTAGAAAATAGCCATTGAGCTAAGCGTTGCAAACCTAATCTTACTTTATAGCCCTAAAAACCCAGTGGTAAATCCAGCGACGAAACCCAAAACGGTACTTGCAAAAAAGAAACCGAAAATAGTTGCGACGAACGATTTAACATATGCGGATGACTTTTGAGGAAGGTATATGCGCGCAATCACAATTGCCGGATAGACAATCGACATGGTCACTAAGCCAATTTGGCTATATACCCAAGCCACTTGAAAATGCAGTTTCAGAGTTAAGCTAGGAAATCAGAGCAAGGCACGGCACGCAGGTAATGGTTATTCCCTTATCAAGTGATGCAACGCTGCACTGTTTTTCTAGCTTAGCTCCCGCAGGGCAAGGCGATAAAGGGTCATCTCCGGCGTTATTGATTTTTACAATGGAACAACCATTCCTTTCAATCAATGTCTTGGTGCTAACCCTTTTTCGACTTGCTGAATCCTGCATTTTCAAGCGGTTTGGGTATAAAGGTTGTTGTATTGGCCAACAGCCAAAAGGGCAATAGATAAAAAAGTTAAGTGGCCATTTAACAGCAAATAAACCACATAAAGCTCAAAAACATTATACTTTGCTTTCCTAAAGGCTAACTTTGATGCAAGAGCCATTAAAAACGCAGTAATAAAAAAGAAATAGACCAAACTATTTTGCAACATGCCTTTAATAGCATTAAAACTCTCGGATGCTACATTTTCAGGCGTGAAAGTCTCAATACTCGCTTCAACCATATTCACATTCAAAAACGACGCTAAGACCATAGAGAAAGTACTAACCAAAAAGCATATTTTGCAGGATTAAAATAATGAATACGCCTGCCATCGAGATATTCTCTACAGGTCTGCGCTGGCCTTAAAGTTAAACCAACAATAGTGTTTAATAGCGGAGAGCGTAGCTCTAACGTGCCACGTTGAATTAACAGCAATAAATTTTTGAAGGTAATACGCTGTACTTTTTTCTGTCCGCAATGACCGCAAAAGTCAGTATCAAGTGTGCTGCCACAATTAAGGCAGTCGGGTTGATTTGAAAAATCCATTTTGATTAACAACACTGTTTTTTACAAGACATTAGCGACTACACCCACAAGAGTAAAGATAATTTTAAACTTCCTCTTTTTGTCGATAACCTACATATCAACCTTCAACGCCAGATAATCAATAAAGCTGAGCTAATTTTCTTAACTGATTAAACTATCCATTCCTATAGCAATCAAAACAACAAAGTGCTTGTTGCTATAATCGTTAAAATTTCATTATAAAGAGTACGGTTTGAATTAGGGGGGAAAATAAAGCAGCTTCAGCCGCTTTATTTTGATAACAACATCAAAAACAATTATGTAGCGGGTAAAATTATTGTTGCCTCTACGCCTTGCCTATCGGTACGGTTTGCTAGGGTTAAATCACCACCGTGATTATTGATTATTTGTCTACTAAGCACTAGGCCAATGCCACTGCCTTCTTCTTTGGTGGTATAAAATGGCACAAAAATATTATCTAAATTGCTAATCCCTGTACCTTGATCGACAACTTTAATGTTAACGTCGTTGTCGTATTTATCCCATGTTATTGCTAAAGCACTTTCACTATATTTTTCTATCGCCTGAACGGCATTTTTAACTAAGTTAACCAGCACTTGCTGTATTTGATCTTCATCACCGTACACCATTAAATCAGGGCCACTGCTTGATATTGTGTTCTCATGAAAAAGAGCGACAATTGCTTTAATCAACACAGCTAAATTAAACAGTTTTTTATCTGGTAAAGGCAACTTAGTAAGCTCTTGGTAACGCTTAATAAAGTTATTCAATGAATTAGAACGCTCCGTTATAACACTTAATCCCTCTTGAACATCTGCTTTTAATTCCTGTTCAAAATGTTCGGCATCCACAGGCTGTTTTAGTAAGCGAGCAAGTGTTTCGCTAATTGAGGCAATTGGCGCCAGCGAGTTGTTAATTTCATGGCTTAATACCCGTAAGAGTTTTTGCCAAACAAGATACTCTTCATCACGCAATATATGTTGAATATCGGTAATAAAAACCAGTTTATGTTTAACGCCTTTTTCATAATATTCATCAGTATAAATATAAACTTTTTTCTTACCATGCTCGATTTCAAATTCGACTACTTTACGATGTTCACCCGCAACAACATTCTGTAATCCTAAGCGACTGACTGGCCAGTTTTCTACTTCTTCAAATCGACAACGAAATAGCTTTTCAGCATTAGGATTCATTAAGGTGATCCCTGATTTGTCATCAACAGCAATAACCGCAACATCAATTTGCGTAATAACTTTATTTAGCAAAATTTGATGCTCCTTACTATGCAAACGCTGCTCTGCAAGTGACACCGAAAGTTTATTAAACATGTGATTATATTCGCCTAGCACTCCATCAGCACTGCTTTCCCTTGCCCGAACAGAATGATCGCCATAGCTCATTGACTCCATCAGGTTGGTTGAGGTTCTAAGCTGAAAAACAACTTTTTGCCGTATCGCAAAAGCGCCATAGGTCACCATGACTAATAAAAAAAACATCAGTAATACTTTTGCAGCGACTGAAAAAGACAAAAAAAACAGCGCCACGAATAAACAGACTGTCGGTACTAGTCCAATGAATAACGCGAGATAGAGTAGCTTATTTTCATGTGTCGTTAGCTTTGTAGAAGCTTTCATTTCATTCAGTTGCCTAGTTTTACATATTGTGTTTTTCTAAACGTCGATAATAAGAACTACGACTCAAGCCTAAAGATTCCGCCGTATCATGACCATTATGTTCAAAACGCGCTAAGCGCTGACTAATAATATGCTTCTCAATCGCATCTAAACTCGCATTTTCGATATCAAAGTCTCGATAATTTTCTTTCGGACTTAAGCCTAAATCTTGCGCATTAATGATATTGTTCTGGCTTAAGAAAATGGCCTTTTCCATCATATGACCTAACTCTCGAATATTTCCTGGCCACTGATACGCTAACATAGCTTGCTTAGCGTCATTATCAATTTCAGGCAATGCTAAGCGATATTTCTCAGAAAATTGACTTAAAAACTGTTGTGCTAACGGTAAGATATCAGCGCTTCGTTCCCGTAATGCCGGAACTTTAATTTCAACGGTATTAAGACGATATAACAAGTCTTGACGAAAACGTCCGGTCTCAATGAATTCCGGTAAATTGGCATTGGTCGCTGAAATTAACCGCACATCTACTTGTTGAGTTTTCGAACTCCCTACTTTTTCAAATTGGTGCTCTTCTAACACTCGTAGCAACTTTGCTTGTTGTGCAAGTGAAACATTGGCAATTTCATCAAGGAATATCGTACCATTTTCTGCCAGCTCAAACCGGCCAATGCGATTTTCTTTCGCATCAGTAAATGCGCCTTTGACATGGCCAAACATCTCACTTTCGAATAATGATTCAGTAATTGCGCCCATATTAACCGAAATAAGAGGCCTGTTCTGCCTAGCGGACTGCAGATGAATATACTCTGCCAACAAACTCTTACCTGTGCCATTCTCCCCCGTTAGTAGAATGCTCATTTCACTTTGGGCAAGTTTATTTAACTGTGCCAGAACTTGGTTCATAGCTTTAGATTCAGCGACAATCGTCGTGTTTGCTGCCGACAGTTGCTTTCTTAGCAAGCTATTTTCTTGCGCGAGCCTATCGCTCTGCTTAGCCATCAGGTGCATTTGTACTTGCGTTTGCAAAATTGCCAATAAGCGATCATTACCCCAAGGTTTTTGCACAAAGTCTGCCGCACCTAGCTTCATCGCTTCAACCGCGATATCAACACTGCTGTATCCCGTCATCACTACTATTGGTAGTTGCTCATCAATGGCTTTAATGTCAGCTATTAATTGCAAACCTTCCCGTCCAGAAGTGGTATCACTTTGATAATTTAGGTCAATCAATGCCACTGAAAAGTCTTTCTGCTTAAGAATACGTAAAAACTCTTCTGGAGAACTCGCCGTAACAACTTGGTAATGTTCAGATTTTAAAAGCAACTTCAATGCTGTAATGATTCGTGCATCATCATCAGCAATTAAAATCGAGGGACTTGTTGGTTTCATGCAGGCAAAATACTCCATTAAATGTCAGCACCGCGCTTAGCTTAGCAAAGTGCTGACATTATTTCTGCTTCTTTCAAAGCATTTACTATTTAACGCTATAATTTTAAAGATATTATCCTGAAGTTCATCTCAAAATTAATCATGATGAAGCGCCTCACTTGGCTCCATTTGTACCACTTTTCGCGTCGGTATAAAGGTGGCAAACATAACAATTGCAACAATCATTATCGGCACACCAAACAAGCTTATAAAATAGCTATTCATGTTAATAATCATAGTTTCAGACATATATTTAACTAAAGCAATTGAGCAACCAATGCCAACAATTAACCCTAAAATTAGCTGTTTACTCGCTTGTTTCATAAACAAACGCATAATTTTACTATCTGAAGAGCCAAGCGCACGTCTTACGCCAATTTCTTGGGTACGTTGTAAAATGCTATTTGAAGCAACCGCATATATGCCACTAGCCGCGAGAAAAACTGCAATAATACCACACAGTAAAAACACTTTACTGACTGCTGAAACCAATAACATCGGCTGTTTGATCATACTGTCATAACTCTGCAGATGATAAACTCCAACATCACCATCAACTTTATCAACAGCATCAAGTAATACCTCACGTGTGCGCTGCTCTGTACCGGTATAATGTATCGCAATACCCACATTGGGTAAGCCAAAGGAGTCCATTAAGTGATAAGAATTATAAGACGCACTTGAAGAGTCCATTGTTGTGCCATGAAAGGTGTCTGAAACAACACCAATAATGGTATTCCAATCACCTACTCGGTTTCTGCCTGATCTACGCACCCTTTTACCAATAGCATCGCCATCAGGAAAAAAGTCACGAGCAATCGACTCATTAATAATAATGCTACGCACCTCCATACCCACATCTCGGTGGTCAAAATCACGGCCCTCAATAATTTTCATACCGACCGCGCGCCATGAGTCTTTACCAACAACTTCATTATTACTATAAGGGTTCTCGTTGTAAACTGGCGCTGCTCGTCCTTCTATTTCAAAGTGACTGGTACCACCACCAGTGCCTGGAAACTGAGTCATAAAGGCAACCGATTCTATATTTACCTGTTGTTCCAACTCTGCCTTTAGCTTGTAATAAAATGTTGTACGCTTTAAACGGTCAGCTTCTTCATGCTCGGTGTCATACCTTACGTCATAATTTATCGGTGGTAATTGCAACCTTGCCGTTAATCTATTTTCAGTTTCAACACCGTAATCAGCCTTACTTGCTGCATAGCTCGTTGATAAGATAATTGTTGCCATGATTAACACCACACATGACAGTAAGATTTCAGAAATAACTAAGGCTTGACTCGCTGTTGCAGCTTTCTTTCCAAGAGCGCCACGGGTACCATCGCGCAACACCGCATTAAAATCTCCTGATAACGCTCGTCGAGCTGGAATAAAGCCTGTGACTAAGATCATTGCAATAACCGTGATAATTAGCACTATAATACTATTGCTATCTATTGATACTTGCCACCAAAATGGCTTTAAGTTATTGACCGCATAAGTACTATCAAAAACACTATTACTGATATCTAAGCCCCAGATAGCAAGTAATACCGCCAAAAAGCCACCAACACTACATATAAAGATACTCTCCCACAACATCTGTAGAATTAGACGTTTACGCGGTACCCCTAAAGCAACTCGAATGGCAATTTCTTTATATCTTTCATTGACCCGCGCTAGCAGTAAATTGGCAACATTAATACAAGCTAAAAGCAGAATTAAAAAGGTAACAACAAACATGGCAATGAAAATGGTGTAATACTGCATAATACCGGCTTCTTTAAATGGCAGAGCAACCAAATATTTACCATTGTTACCCGCTCGCCAAGATAAGTCTTCCGGCAAATTTTTAATTATATCTTTACTTATATCATCTAGTGCCAATTGCAGACGGGCCATTGAAACATTAGCTTTTAAGTAACCAAACGCATATAAGCTTGCACGAGATTGCTCTGTTGGTGATATTTCAGCTCGGGTTAATGGCAGCCAGATTTCAGCAGAAACGGGAAAAGAAAAACCGGCTGGCATAACACCAATAATACGCGTTGGCACAGCATCAACAGGTACCATAGTGTCAATAACTCTTTCATCACCCGCAAAGTAACTCTGCCAAACCTTATAACTTAAGATTATCACGGGTTCAGCGCCAGTATCTAAATCTTGCTCTTTAAAACCGCGGCCATATATAGGTTGAACACCTGCAAATTCAAAAATATTCCAACTGGCAAATGTCGCATTATACATTTTTGCTTTTTTATCAGCACTCGAATGACTACCGCCAACCAGAGCGGTGTAATCTTCATAAAAACCAAATTCATCGAGCATATCAAGTTCATTATATGCCCGTAAAAGGTGATAAGGGTCGGCAGCTCGCCTTGATAAATGACTATAGTCAAACTGTGCTTCGAGCGCGATAACAGGCCGTTCACCATCAACTACAAGTGGCTTAAAGACTAAGTTATTCAGTAATGAATAGGTGTACAAGGTGAGCCCTAACCCAACCGCAACAATTAATACGGTTAAGGCAGTAAAAGCTGGCTTTTTAAATAACAGCCGAGCGGCATATTTAATATCTATTGCAACAGACATAGAGATATCCTTTTAACTAAGTGTGTTATACCGCAATTGCTTGCGTACTTTTACTGCGTTGGTCTGAAACAATCTTGCCATCAAAAACGTCAATTATGCGCTCGGCTCGAGCAGCAGATTGAGGATCATGAGTTACCATGCAAATAGTGGCACCTTCCTGATGTAATTGGTCAAGTAAAGTCATCACCATTTGGGCATTTTTCGAATCTAAATTACCGGTTGGTTCATCGGCTAATATAATTGACGGATTTCCCGCTATTGCTCTTGCAACGGCAACTCGCTGTTGTTGTCCACCGGATAATTGCGATGGAAAATGACTGGCACGATGCACCATATCAACCCGCTCTAATGAAGATCTAACCATAGCTTCACGCTGCTCTTTGGTAATATCATCACGATAAGTTAACGGCAGCTCAATATTTTCTGCGACACTTAAATCACTAATCAAGTTAAACGCCTGAAAAATAAACCCTATTTCTTTATTACGGATTTTTGCTCTTTCATCTCTATCTAGACTAGACGCCTCATGACCTGCAAGCTGATATTGGCCACTGGTAGCGGTATCAAGCAGGCCCAATAAAGACAATAAGGTCGACTTGCCACAACCCGACGGGCCGGTAATCGACAAATACTCTCCCTGGGCTATTTGCAAATTAATATTGTTCAATGCGTGAGTTTCAACTTCATCAGTAAAAAACATTTTCTTTACATCGAGTAGTTCTACCAATAGCTTTTTATTATTATCATTTTCCATGCTTCTCTCCTAATTAAGGCTAATGCTTGCAAACCCTTGCCAATCTGAAGTATCTGATACAACAATACTTTCACCGGCTTTAAGTCCTGATTTTATTTCAATATATTTATTTGAAACTTGGCCAAACTGTACCGTTTTCAACTGCGCCAAATCTCCTTCATCATCAAGTAAGTACACATCCTCTTCGCTAAAACTTTTCGAGAACATAGGTCGTTTCACAAAAAGTGCTTTTTCTATATTTGCTATTTCGATGATACCTTCAACCGTTAAATCCGGCCTTGCCTCACTTGGTAAATCTCCGACCAATGCAACATCAATTTGCACTTGCCCGTTGATTACGGTCGGATCTATACGCTCAACAACCCCTTTAACGACACTACTTCTAGTATCGATTTCAACTGTTTGCCCAATAGCAACATCGTTGACTTGTTTCTCCGGCACTCGTAGCTCAGCAATAAAAAGTCCATTACTGGCCAATTTAGCTAAGTTAGCACCGGTATTGATTTGCTGACCTAATTCAATCGGCATTTCTTGCACTAAGCTGTCCATCGTTGCTTTAACTTTTAAATTAGCAACTTGCTGCTCCGCTCTTTCAACAATACGCTTCATTCTATTAAGCCTTGCTTGCGACGCTTTTCGTTGCGCAACAAGGTTTTCTTGTCCTTTCTTCAAACGCTTAATTTCTAGTTGCCAGCGTTCCTTTATTTGTACCACTTCAATTTTTACTTCTGCATGGTCAATCTGTGAAACCGCCACGATACTTTGATCAAGAAGCTTTTGCTGAGCATTTAAAGTCAAAAGTGCTCTTTCATGATTTAGTCGTTCATTAATCACCGCGGCTTCTCGATCAAGTAGCTGAGACTCAAGTGAAACTTGTTCAGCAATAATTTCCGCTTCCATTTCTTCTAGCTCCCACTTACTCTCCTCCCAGCGCTGAACTAGTTCAGGATTACTTAATTCTAATAACAAATCTCCAGCTTTAACTTGAGCACCCGCTTTAATTAAAATACGTTCAACCCGGCCTGAAACAGATGTCGACACCCAACGAATATCTTTCGGCGCTAAAACTCCAATACCACGTACTGACACGTTAAAATCACCTTGTTGAACTTTACCTAGCATTAAGGTGTTTTTACTGACGATATGAGCCCCTTCACCTCGAGTAAGCACCCAGACAAATATTGCCATGGCCAGTAGCAGCAAAATAACAATATTAACTGCGCTTTTTGATATGACTTTTTTCTGTTTTGAACGAATGATATCCATAATTAGGCTGACTCATACATGTTTAAATAGGTTAACTAATGCTTAGTTTGCAAATGCAAAGCCAAAAAATTAAAAACCATAAATATCAAAAAGTTAAATAAAGTTCATAATAAGATCATAATGTATCGTCTCGATATCGAGACGACACATTTGACTTATAATTTCGATTTCGAGATTTTGCCGATAGCGGCTAGAAAGTTCGCCAATGTAAGTAATGATGAATAGAAGGTTGTACTTGAAAATGACTATTAAAAATTGCTTTGCAATCGACACCAGATGATTGCTTATAAATTCGTCCGTTGTTTCGCCAGCAAACTTTTAACCTTAAACCTGCATTACATCAATGATTGGCCTAAGCCAATTAAACACACAGCTTCACATTATTTATATCAAAAACGCCAAGGTATAAAATATACAAAAATTAAGATAAAGTTTAACTAAGTGCAAAAATAATAAATTTCAACTGGGTATATTAAGTGTGAATAAACTAAAGACTATTGAGCGGTGGCTACTTTCAACGGCGGTAACATTTTGTTTGTTATTTTCTTCTTTAGCTAATAGCCAACAAAATAGTAATTCGATTAATGTTTCGATAAACCGTGCCCAACATTCTGAATTCCACAATCTAATTGATCGTACTGGCGACCCTGATAGCCACAAAGATTACGATAGTTACGAAAATCAAAAATATAACCCTTTGTTTGACTTAGGCTCTTGGCACGGCTTTTTACTTCCCGCCAGTGAAGAGAGTTTGGGAGGATTCACAGGTCCTATGGTTATCGCACAAGAATATGGACTATTTATTGCCAAAAACTTGGAGCAACTGACCATTACCACTCAAAGTACAGGCCTAGCACTTCACTGGTCTGACGCCAAGAAAAGCTTCTACTCCAAACCCGGCGCACTCGTTCAGCAATATGAATTTGAGCAGTTAGTCGTGACGTTATCATTGCACTTTGTTTCAAATCGCAGTGCATTAATAAAAACTCAGTTTGTAAATGGTAGCAATAAAGCGCTGAATTTAACGTTAAACTGGCAAGGAAAGTTACTAAAAAAGTGGGATGATAAGAAAAGTGTTTTAGAAGCGTTACCCGATTGGCACCGTCAGCTACGAGTAACGACCAATGGTGTAAATATAAATTTCTCCAAGGTTCGCTCACCATGGCATATATTAACTAGTGACTCATCTCAGTATAATATTGCTCGCTCTATTTATACTGACACTAAGCTTTCTCAACAACAGATACACTACTCAAGCAAAGCAAAGGTTATAATTCCAGCTCAAAAAACAACCTCAATTTACACCGTACAAAGCTATTTTCATAACAATGATGAAGCAAGTGCCGCAGATGAAACGATTAAAGATGTACTTGATAAGCCAGAAGCTTTCATTAGACAAAATGAATTGCGCTGGCAAGGTTATCTCAAGAGTGCTCTGCAAGGTCGCAATGCAAAAAACATTAATCAGCAGACTAAGCGTATCGCGATTAAAGCTATTGAAACACTAATAGGTAATTGGCGTAGTGCTGCAGGGAATTTACGACATGACAGCGTTACCCCGTCGGTTACTGCCCGTTGGTTTAATGGCACTTGGGCTTGGGATAGTTGGAAACACGCTGCGGCAATGGCAACCGTTGCCCCTCAATTGGCAAAGAATAATATTCACGCCATGTTTGATTATCAAGTACAGCCTAACGATTCAATACGACCGCAAGATCATGGCATGATTGTCGATGCTATTTTTTATAATAAAGATTCAGTAAGAGACGGTGATGGTGGTAATTGGAATGAAAGAAATACTAAACCGCCATTAGCAAGTTGGGCGGTATGGCAAGTTTATCTAGCAACTAAAGATAGCAATTTTATAGCAAAAATGTATCCCAAATTAATTGCCTATCATCAATGGTGGTACCGTAATAGAGATCATAACAAAAATGGCTTAATTGAGTACGGCGCCACTAAGCATAGATATCATAACGATGAAAATGGCAATATGCTTTTCAATGTTCAGTATAAAAACGCTGTAAATCAGTTAACACCTCAAATACAAATCGCACTAAAAAACTGCAAAAGCTCCGAAAATTATTGGTATCAATGCAAGGGTATAAAAGATTATGAGTTAGTATTAGCTGACGGCAGATACAATGCTATAGATCCTGGCGTTCAGCACGGTAGCGCTTGGGAATCTGGGATGGACAATGCAGCTCGATTTGGCTTTATTAATCCAAAACAATTACAAAACTACGCCAACGAAAATTATAGCGGTAATATTAAAAAGGCAAGACAAGATTGGCAAGTAAGGTTTTTTGAAAACAGAGCAAATTCTGGGCAATTGTTAGGCTTTTCTATTGATCAAGAGTCGGTAGAACTAAACACCTATTTAGCACAAGAAAAAACACTATTAGCTAAAATGGCAAAACTGCTCAACAAACCTCATGACGAAAAACTTTTTCAACAGCAAGCAAAGCAGCTGTCAACGCGCATCAATCAATGTTTTTTCGATCAAGAATCGGGTTATTACTATGATAGAAAAATTTCCACAACATTAACATCCGCGAGTAATAACACGGAGCTAGCCCCCTGTGCAGGCACTTTATTAGTAGCTAGAGGTAAAGGGCCAGAAGGTTGGAGTCCACTTTGGGCGAATATAGCCGACAATGACAAAGCACAACAAGTCATTCAAGTTATGCTAAACGAAGAAGAGTTCAATAGCTTTATTCCTTTAGGTACCGCAGCAAAGTCGAACCCTGCCTATGACGCTAATATTTATTGGCGTGGTCGAGTGTGGTTAGATCAATTTTATTTTGGTATTCGCGCCTTAAAAAATTATGGCTACGATAAGCAGGCACATATGCTTAACGATAAACTTTATCAAAACGCTAAAGGCTTAACAGCAAACGGTGCCATTCGTGAAAATTACAACCCGGAAACAGGTGCAGAACAAGGAGCAACAAACTTCAGTTGGAGTGCTGGCCATTTATTAATGCTTTACCAAGATTTATAGTCGACAGGTATGAATGTGATAGATAAAGACAGTACAAGCATTGCAAGCAACTAAATCTGTTTTACTTTTTAAGGCATAAACCCCAGACAGCACCAAGCGCTTAAAACAAATTATTTAACTATTAATTTCAGCGACTTAACCTAACCTCACGCAGTTTAAAAGTCAATAACAAAGCCGACATTAATTGCACATTAGAACAACAAATTTATTATTCTACGGTATTTGCAGGTGAATTTTAGCGATGTTAACCTAAACACTACTTTTTGTGGCTTGCCACTAATGATTAAGAGATTAATTATGGACTTATTTCAAGGGCTTTTGATAATCACCTCGATACACTTATTGGCCGCGGCTTCTCCTGGTCCTGACTTTGTTTTGGTATCGCAACAAACATTAGTTAATGGTAAAAAAGCAGGCTTTATGGTCAGTGTTGGTATTGCCTTAGGGCTGTCGGTGCATATATTGTATTCTGCACTTGGCCTTGCCGCTGTTATTGCTAGTTCTACAACCGCTTTATGGGCGATAAAAATTGTTGGTGGCTGCTACTTAATTTATTTGGGTGTACAAGGAATTAAGGCGAAAGCTAAAACTAACCTTACTGAACAAAAAAAGGTGACAAAGTATTCAAGCTTAAAAGCTGTTTCTAAAGGCTTTTTCTGCAATGCGCTGAATCCAAAAGCGCCGATATATTTCGTCGCGCTATTTACTGTTGTACTTTCTCCAAATTTGCCGACACTACACTTGTTTATTTTTGGCGTTTGGATGATGGTATTGCAATTACTTTGGTTTTCAACGGTTGTACTTTTACTTTCTCGCCCGAGTATCAATGGTAAGTTCCAACAATTGGGACATTGGATAGATCGTCTACTGGGTGGTGCTATGGTGTTAATGGGCCTGAAAGTACTTAGCAGTAAAATTAATTGAGGCATTTTGAAATGACAGACTTTCCAACCAAAAAATACAAAACCTTTAAGTCTTTTTATCCATTTTATTTAAGCCAACATCAAAACCTTATCTGTAGAAGGTTACATTTTATTGGCTCTAGTTTAATCATTTTTATGCTGGTTTACATTCTGCTTAGTTCAGCTTGGATACTGCTGTGGACTTTACCATTAATGGGCTATGGCTTTGCTTGGCTTGGACACTTTTTCTTTGAAAAAAACAAACCTGCCACTTTTACTTACCCTTGGTATAGCCTACTTGGCGACTGGGTAATGTATAAAGACATTTTAACGGGCAAAGTAAAGATTTAATCCACTATTTTTATCAAATTGAATGTAAGGTTTAAAACCATGGCAGTATATATTTCTTTATTACGCGGCATAAATGTCGCGGGCCAAAAAATTATTAAAATGGCTGATTTACGGGCCTTATATCAGCAAACTTCATTGAGCAATGTGCAAAGTTATATTCAAAGTGGCAACCTAATGTTTACCAGTAATGAAAGTCAATGTAGCGATATTGCCAAGCAAATAAATAAGGCTATTTGGGCAAAATACCAGTTTGAGGTGCCAATATTTGTACTCACGCCAGAAGCCCTAGAAAATGCCAGAAATAACTTACCTTTTAACGATATCAATCTTGCCCAAGACGGTAGCAAAATATTGCTCTGTTTTCTGTCGGAAGTACCAAGTAATTCAATTGAATTATTGAGCCCTTACCTAAAAGCTAATGAGCGCATGGATATTATTGACCAAGTGCTTTACTTGCACTGTGAAGACGGTTTTGGTCGTTCCAAATTAACCCACAGCCAGATAGAGAAAAAACTAAACGTTAGTGCCACTGCACGCAATTTGAAAACAGTTGATAAGTTACTTGCGATGGCAAGCACTTATTAGCACTAGTGCATAGCTTCAGAGCCCTACCCGCCAGACTTTAATATTAAACTGTCAATAAAACGCTTTAATATCAGCTCATCTCTCTTCCACACAAGCTAATTAGCTTGCAATAATCACCGTAGCAAAGTTAAAAATACAATACACAATGTAAAAAATATTTGACTTACCTGGCAAGTCCTACTATAGTCGAAATATTATTACATTATGTCAAAAATTTCATACATGAAAATTAACTATTGTAAGAACCTATTGGCAGTAAAAATACAACATAAGGGATAGATATGTCTTATAAAGAACGCAGTATTTGGGTGTCGTTAGCGATAACCTTGTATATTTGGTTTAATTATTTTTCTGAACTTTATTGGTCGGCACAGCAAAATAGCTTAACAACAAGCAGTATGCAGTCAGCGCTATTAACTGTGGTGGTCATGACCATAGTTTTAGAGATTTTACATCATATTGTTATCGCCATTATTGACAATAAAAATGCTAATTACGATGAAGACGAACGAGACAAGCAAATATCACTTATTGGCAGCCAAAATGCTTATTTTATTTTAAGTTTTACCACCATTACTGCGGTACTACATTTGCTTTTCCCTGTGATGAGCCAAGGCTTGGTAGATGCGCTTAATTTACCAAGTGAGTATGTACTCATTAATATCATTATTTTTGGCGCCTTAAGCGCTGAAATCATAAAGTTTTCAACACAAGTATTCTATTACCGTAGAGGGTTTTAGTGTGGCAAAACGAATTAGCAATAATATCCGCCGCCTGCGTTTTGACGCTGACGAGATGACCCAACAAATGTTGGCTAATGTCGTTGGCGTATCGCGACAAACAATAGTCGCCATTGAGAAAGACAAATACTCACCTTCTTTGGAAGTAGCATTTAAAATTGCCGAGTATTTTAATGTGCCGTTAGATAGCGTATTTCAATATCAATAAATCAATTGGGCAAACATTTACCAAAGCACTTGGTCAATCTCATTAAGTAGGTCTTGGGCATGAGCATTGACTATTTTAGTTTGATTCTTCTTAATTGCTATTTCTAACTGTAAGGCATATTTTGATAAATCAGCAAAACCAAACATTTGTGCCGCGCCGGCAATTCGATGGGAAAGCCTAGCGAGCTTTTCTAAGTCGTCATTATTAATATGTAATATCAGATCTTGCTGCTCTAAAACTAAATTAGACTTAAATTCTTCGACTAAATCTGCCATCGCCACATTATTAAAATTGTTATTGGCTTTTTCAGTTGAGATATCACCTTCGTAATACTTAGCGATTGTCGGCACAAATATTTGTCGCTCAATGGGTTTTGATAAATGACCATTAAAACCAAGCGATAAATAATGTTCAATTTCATGCGACATAGCATTTGCCGTCAGCGCATAAACTGGGGTTTCATTGCCTTTTTGTCGAAGTATTTTAAATGCTTCAATACCATCCATTTCAGGCATTTGAATATCCATAAGAATTAACTTGGGTTCATGCTGTTCACATAACATCACCGCTTCACGACCATTACACGCGGTGATCACGTCTAAACCCAATGATGCTAACAGTCGGGAAATTAAGCGCCGGTTATCGTTATGATCATCGGCCAATAAAATTGTGCCTTGCAGCTGTTCTGGTACGGCATTGTTGTCTGCATCATTAGCGACAATTTTGCTTTCAATGACATCACTATCGGTATTTATCGAGCACGGCAAACTAAAAACAAAAACACTGCCTTGATTTAACTCACTCTCAACCTCTATGGTCGCCCCCATAATTTTAGCAAGTTGATCTGACAAACATAAACCAAGTCCGGTACCGCCAAAACGACGGCTGATACTACTATCACCTTGAGTAAAACTTTCAAATAGGTGATGTAGCTGTGAACTACTCATACCAATGCCACTATCGGTAATTTTAAAATCTAATCGGCCTTCACTTTGGCTGATTTTTAACTCAACATGACCTTTCGAGGTAAATTTAATGGCGTTTGAACACAGGTTTATTAGAATTTGCTTTACCCGAAAACCATCAATTTCAATGATAAATGGCGACGCTAGGCTATGAACAATTTCAAAAGTCAGTCCTTTCGACGTTGCTTGCAAGGTGAACATATTAGCTAACTCTTGCAATATTTCATGCAGGTTTTGCGCTTGTAATTCAAGCTCAATTTTATTGGCTTCAATTTTACTTAAATCTAAAATATTGTTGGTCAACTCTAACAAATGCAGACTGTTGCCATGAATAATTTCAACTTCTTTACTAATAAATTCATCATCTACATCACCACTTATGATCGCTTCCGCTTGGCCAATAACTGTGGTTAACGGGGTTCTGATCTCATGACTCATATTTGCGAGAAACTGGCTTTTGATATTATTGGCATTTTGCAATTCTTGCATTAAATACTCGAGTTCATTGGTTCTTTGTTTCACCTTTGACTCTAGTGCCTGGGTGGAGCGGCGTTCAATATCTCTTCGAGCAATTAAAAAAGCAATCAACAAAGCGCCAAAAACCACGATGATAATGAAATTTCGTTCCTGCTCGGAACGTTCCATTTCAAGCACTTGCAAACGCTTTTGCTGTTTGAGTTGATCAACTTGTTGTATCAATTGCTCAGAGTCAAACTGAGCCAATTTGCTATTTAACTCATCGTTTGCCATTTCAATATGGGCATGTAGAAACTGCTGATGGCTCGCTACCGCTTTTAAGGTTTGCTTTTGAGCAGCGAAGATAAGTGATTGCAGTGATAAATTATGTTTTACTTGTTCTTTGTATAACATCTTATTTGCCAGTTCATTCGATAGTTCCAGTTGCGTTAACGCTAAATCAAACTTCTCTTGAAGAAAGTAGGCTTTAGCTAAACTATATAAACTGCCAACATAGGCCTTATCATGGCCTTGCGCTCTGCTTTTAGCGACTCCCTCAATGGCATACGCAATCGCCTGAGCGGTATTGTTAAGATAATTATTTAATTCAGCAAGGTTATGCAAAATGCTAGCAGCATTATAGTCATCACCATTTTTACGGTGATAATCCAGTGAGCGAGTCATATAAAGTAACGCTTGCGGATAATCGCCAGCATATTTATATGATGAGCCTAAATCGCCATAGGCCATTGCCAAACCTTGCTCATCGGAAATTTCAGTACGCTGTTCAATAACGTCTTTGAACATGGCTATTGCTGTATCAAAACGCTTTAATTGTAAATGAAATATGGCGATATTATATTGAATGTCAATTTTATCAATAACACTGCCATATTGCTGATACAAAGGCTCTGCCTGCTGATAGCTAGATAACGCCTCTTCAAGCTTGCCCATCGCGCCATAAACCAAAGCAATATTGTTATGTAAATTTGCTTGAGCTATGGGTTCGTTAATAGATAAGTAATAGTTCAGTGCTTGTTGATATGATGTTAATGCTAAGCTGTTATTACCTTTATAATAGGCATAAACTCCAATTCTTTTATGTGCATCAGCTTCCAGCTGGGCAAATTTGTTGTTCTTAGCTAATTCTTGCTCTAAAACCGCACTTTCAATGGCATTATCTAGCATGCCTAATTGCTGATACAAACGCCCTTGCGCCGTTAAAACAGATAATTTATCAAGTGGTAGCAGTGCTTTATTTTGCAATAATAAGGTAACTTCTTGCAGTGCTTGTTTTTTATCAAGCATATTTTCAATGACTAATAATCTTTGTCCGAGGTTTTGAGTATTTACGGCAAAGCAAGCCGGTAAAAGACTGAACGAAAGGAAGATAAACAAGAGAAAAACTCGACCGGCAATAGCCAACGATAACACCTTAAAACACGCAGGTTTCTTATTATTATAATGAGAAACCTAGTTATAGCATTTTGCAATTCTTCTCTCAATGCTGAATATACGATTGCTTAACATTTGCGTGTTGAAATGGTGTTTAAGGGTCAAGTTTATGGTTAACTTCGATAGCGAACTCTTTTTCAAAGGCGGTATGACAAGCACGGCACAAGGTAAGTAATTTGCGGTATTGCACCACGGTTTCTTGACCATTTTTTTGTTCTGCTGCCAACATTAAATTTTGCGCTTGAAAGTACATTGATGTTTCAAATTCTTTGTAACGCATAACATCGACGCCTAATTGTTCAACTAGCTGCGCCATGACATGCCCAGGTGTTTTGCTTTGTTGAACAATCTTCTTTGCAGAGCGACTGACACTGATGAAATTATCCTGCAAAATACTGTGCCGAACCTGTTTCGTCAGTTCAAATAAAGCTGACATGTTGCCATTAAGCGATGACAGCTCACCTATCGAAGGAGCGCGCGCAGTCAGTGGCAAGGAAATAAATATCCAAGAACTAAAGAACAAATAGATTAATTTATCACGAGTTCGCATAATTTATGCTCTTATTAGCAAGTTACTGATTTTTAACTTCTGCTTAATTTAAGGTTAATGTCAGCTTGTAACGCAGTAAATCGTGATCAAAGTTAGTGCTGTCGATACCTTGATGAAAATTAAGGTAATCTTGATAGTCATCACTTTCTAAGCTACGTAATAACGTGACTTGGGTGTTATAGACATCATTATCCTGATTAATAATATCTTCATAGCCAGGTAAATTAACGCTGCTCGCTAACAGCCCTGACGCTTGACCATAGGAAGTCCACTTTACTGGGATCAGTTGCTCTGTGGTCGGAGCATAAGCAATATAATCAAACGCAATTATCGCCATTGGGTAATTACTTACCGCACTATAGTCATAGCTACCATCACTGGAAATTTCACTGTAATAACTATCATCAAGTTCAGGAGCAGACTTAATAGCTTCAACATCAAAAACATCTTGCGTACGGGTGGATATTTTTTGGTGCAAACTTTCATAACGAGAACTGCCGAAGACACTATCCGTCAGTCGCAGTAATTGCACAGACTCACTAAAGTACTCACTTTCACTGGTATAACTATGATCGTCAAAAACCAATGTCTGTGCCGCATCTTGTGCGACTTCAGTATGAAAATGTTGTCCCGAAGAAAATCGCTGAACATGTGAAAAACTATCATGTTGTTCCGCTAGCGCTTCACTGGTAGCAACCTCAACTGCGGCGAGCTGCCAAGTGCCTTCGTCATTACTATCAAAATCCGCTAAAAAGTCCCCTGCACCGATAGCAATGCCATCACCATCAACACCTGAAACCATAAATGTTGCCATTGGCCAGTCACTATCACTTTCCCTACAAGCTTCCACTTGGTTAAATTGAGTTGTCTGATCATCGATACTTGTTAGAGACTGATAAGATAACGAACTTGCTGCTTGCGTGATGCTAGCAAAACTTCTGTGGCGTAAAACCAGATCTTGACTAATGCACTGACACTCCTGACTCAACTCATTAGGCTCAAAAGGGGATGAATATTGGTATTCATTGTTCGCCAAACTATGATAAAAGCTAGCGATATCTAATCCTGCTATTTCTTCATCATCATCAACGTCCTTGGCTACAATAGTATAATTAATATACTGTGATGTTGTTGTGAAAGAAATTTGGCCATTACTGTCCGCGCTATAACTCTGTAATGTTTGCCAGCTGTCGTCTTGCAGCAGCAAATTAACTTCAGTGACAGGAATTTGGCTACCACAAGCATTAGTGTAACTCGCCGTGAGTGTAAACTGATATTCTGTATCCGGTTGCTCGGTTTCTGATTCAGACGAACTGCTTGAGCCACAGCCTTGTATAATAAAAATAGTCGCCAAAGTTGTGGCGCGTAAATAGCTAAACATTAAAACTCCAATAAAATTTACAACAAAAAACTAAAGAACTAAGCCGTTACTTGCCACTATTACCTATAGCAGCACGGCTTAAATTTTAAATATGCTCACGAAGAATTCACTAGGGTTACCAAATCGAGTAATTGGCTGCTGCCAATAACACTGACGCTATCACTAGTTAACGTGGCGCTATGACTATCAACTTGAATGACATGTAAGCGACGTAAGTGGTCTTGATTAAGAGCCGGTAAAATAGTGCCGCTAGGCTCATCTATTAACCTAAGCTTCGACAATTCAAAAACATCACCAAGTTTGACACCATGCTGCAGACCATTATTGATGATGACTTGGCTATTTTCTTTACTCACGATTTGGGCAATACTTGGCTGGCACTCTAAACTATCATTAATATCAGTAACGGCACTGTTGACGGTATTTAACATCATACGACCAAAGTCACTGCGCCAAAATAAACTACCGTTAGTATCGACAACATAGGCATCTTCAAATGGCCAATTTGCTTCTTGATGATAGCTTTTTTCCAATAAAACTCTGCTTCTCAGCGCATCGTATAAATACACATTAAGCGTAAAGTTTCTCCGAACATTAATATCATCAATTAGCAAGTTGTCTTTAACTTGCTCAAATAAACTAACATCTCGAATATAACCAAACAGAATGAATTGACTGCCGTGCAAGTTAGCTAAATAACGAGCAGTTTTACCAAGATAGTTTGAATCAATGTCTAATGACTCTGAACTGGTCAGCGATTGATTTAATAATTCAATTTTCGCGATGCTGGGCTCTGAAAGCAGCTGCTGTTTAAAGCGTTTAGATATTTGCTCTCCTAAATCGAACAAGCCACCCGGGGCGGCTTGAGTCTGTTTAAGTAAAGGTAGCTGAGCAACAATTAAAGACTTCTTAAGCTGTTGTTCGACATCACAGTCATTAAAAATATCAATATCAACTTTGACAGTGACGGAAAGAATGTCGTCATCAATTGATTCATTAATGATTTCGACTCGACGAATGCGGTTTTCACTTCTCAATACCGTTTTACTGCTAATGAGTAAACCGTCCAATGAGACATTTTCAGCGCTGACAAAACTACTGGTCAATAGGGATGCATTCGCTATTGCTCGTTTGATTGCCATAGTGCGTTTTTCGGCAAAATCAAAATTGCCGACGCGAACTTGTGCACTGCCCTGATACCATTGCGCTTTGCTGGTAAAGCTAATAAAAGCAAGGGCAACTATACCCATTAATATTTTAAAGCTTCTGGCTTTAGCGGTTTGAATTAACATAATGATGTTTAATCTATAATGCCAAAAAGTTTACTTAGCAAAGAAGGTGATTGGTTTTCCTGCATATCACCTTTGCCACTAAACTCTATCCGCGCATTACCAACTTTAACCGAGCTAATGGTGTTATCTAAGGCTATATCTTCAACCCGTATTTCACCGGAAAAACGAATATATTCTTCGCCTTTATTTAGGGTGATCCATTTTTCACCAGCGACAATTAAATTGCCATTGCTCATCACTTCCCAAACATAAACAGTAATGTCGCCTTTTAAAAAGTTCTTTTGTTTTGTTTGCGCCGAACTATCAAACTCTTTTTCCTGTTCATAATCCGCACTTAAATCATTATTACCGACATTCACTGACCCCAAGTTCAAAGTCACAGGTTCGAGGGCAAAACTACCTGACTTATCGGTTTGATAATTTAATGACTTAGTCGCAGAGGTTTTTTCTTCCAAGCGAACAAGGATCATATCGCCTACTAGATAATGGCTGCTTGGCTGATACAAGCCAACCGCTTTGGTAGGTGAAAAAAGTGAACCTGATGGTGATTTCACTTGCTCAACTTGCGTACTTCTAATCGGACGAAAAGCCGATTCACCACGCATAATTTCTTTAGGTTTTGTTGTTATCGGTCGTTGGCTAACTTTAGGGTTACTGGGCGCATCTGCAACCACTTGTTCATCAAGCGTAGCATTGCTACTGCACGCTTGAAGCACTATGGCAATAACCAGAGTTTGATAAATTTTGTTATACATATAATAGGGTGAGTCAAAATAAAACCATACTTTATTATTTCATCCTAGCAGATAGATTTATCTACAGTTTTTTTAAATAAAACTAAAGAAATATTAATTATGTAATGAAGTGTAAAGCTACTTGCTACTTTAAACTCAGCCACCAACAATAGTTTATGTGAATAAATTTATTTATAGCGACAACGCTGAATATGAACGCATTAAACTTACAGTCAGATATTGTTCCAAGCACGACAACAAACCTGTCGAATACCACAAACACCTTCGCCAGTGTCGCTGATGATTTCGGTGATTGGGCACAGAACTCTATTGAGCAATTGGCTAATTTTGATTTTTCAAATAGCTTTAGTAACTTACTAAATCAAGCAAGTGAAACTACTGAAGAACCTGCAATTGAAACTGTCGCCAGTCAAACCAATGATGTGGTTGATGTAACCGCAAATATTCAACAGTTTTCTGAAAATTTAGTCCTTAATGCAGATAGTATGGCCAGCATGCAAAGCGGCTTATTGTCAACATTGGGTTTATCAGCACTCAGCGATGGTGATGGCTCAGACATACTTTCACAGTTAGTATCAACATCTGACGCGTCATTAGAAAGCTTACAATCATCACTATTAACAAATTTACAAAGTAATTTATTTAGCTCTTTTATCACCCCAACACCATCGACAATGAGTAGTGACTCGACAACAGGTTCAAGCTTGAGTAATGCGGTAACTGCCGTGGCTGAGCAAAGTTCAATATTGACACAGCTTGCTGACTACTCTTTTGGTGATAATGGTATAGATTTAACCGACGGATTTGATACCGTTAATATCCTTCAACACATCCCACTGCTTTCAAGTATTTATCAAAGCTCAACTGGGGATACTATCGAAGCTGCAGCAAAACTTGGTGGTGGTTTTCTATACGGTGGCACTGTTGGTTTGGCCTTTTCGGCTGCAGATTTGGCAATAGAATATATGAGCGGTACATCGATAAGTGATAAGATAACTAATTTTAACTTTAGCGAGTTATTGTTCAGTGCCGATGACACCCCAACGAATTCATCAAAGCCAGCACCCAGCTATCGTTAGTTTGACCAATACCATGATTAACAGATAAGTAATCAACGTCCTTTCAATGTCGTCAACATTTGTTCAATAAACTTTTGCCACGAGAATACTCGTCACAGATAATATTCCATATCGCCTAGTGCAGAATATCTTGATAGGATTTTACACTGGTAAATAAGCCGAACTTAATGGCTATTAATACATGAAACTAGTCAATGAGATTAAAAGTACGGTTCATTTGCTGACATAAAAACTTACGCCAGCAGATAGAGTAATAAAAATTAACGTGCAGACATTTGCATTAAAGACTCTTGTAAAAAAACGTAGCCGCCACCGCGAATCGTTTTAATCACACTCATTTGGCTTTGCTGTTGTAAGCATTTTGCTAGTTTACGACGAATATTACTAATATGAACATAGATGCTGCGATCATAATAAGAAATCGTTCGACCCAATGCCTGCATGCTAATATCTTCCTTTGCCATTATTTTTCCGGCATTTGCCATTAAACAATGCAAGACTTCAAACTCCAAGCCAGTAAGTTCAAGGGTATCGTCACCACAATAAGCTTCACGAGTAGCTAAGCATAGAGAAATATTATTTACGTCTAATGTCTGTCGTTTGGGTTTTAGTAAAACGTGATTACTTCGCCGCATGATGGCATTAATTCTCGCTCTACGTTCACGTTCATCTAAGTTACTGGCTAAATATTCATCGGCGCCAATTTCAAAAGCATATAAGCGATCATAAAAGTCTTCACGATTTGATAGCATAATAATCGGCGTTAACTTGCTGTCTTTAAAACGCTTAAGCAATTCAAAGCCGAACAGTTTCGGAATTGAAATATCGAGTAAAATCAAATGATAATCTGCGGTAGATTCTTGCAAAAACACATTCATTCCATCACGGCTGATAGTGACATCAAAGCCGTCATTGGTTAATTCTAATGTGGCCTTTGCTGACAGATTATTATCACTGACAACTAGCAATATTGTTTTTCTCATTAAACAGTAACCCTTTTTTAATTATCATTTACAACTATCATCCATGAGAGTTTTGACTAGTCGTCATATTTATCCGTATTTTTCGGCAGAGTTATTTTCAAATACATAGCGCTCCCCCAATCTACGGCAAAGAGTTGCACACTAGCGGCAACTCCTTGCCGCTTCGATGCAATGAAACACTTATGCACTTGCCACACGCTGGCTCTGTGGTGACACAGCCATATAGGCATTAATGGCAGGTGAATTAGCCTGAGCCACTTCATTGAGTTGTATATCTGGCACTGCTTCTGTAGGTATATGACTCAACAAGCCCTCAGTAGAAACACCTAACATTGAAGACAAGCCAGCAATGGCATTTGGTGCCTGTTTAGTCATTGCCTCAGCATCAAATGTTCCACTTGCCTTTTGTTGATGAACTTCACTTAAAAAATCTTCAACTTCCGCTTGCTGCGCAGGATTTAAATTTGCTAAAAAATTTCCTATTTTCGCTTCATTACTGATGTTGGTTTGTACTGCTGGCGCTGCTTCCTGAGATAATGGCTCATTAGTTAAAGGCGCGTTAACCTTGTTGGCATCATTAAACGATGAAGCATGAACCGCTGGGTTATTAATTGATGTAATGTTCATTTAGTATTCCTTGAAATAAAAATTTTTCACTCAACGAATCAAATGCAATTTGCAGACTATTTTAATTCTTTTAATGTCAGTAAACGTAAAGAACTGTAAAGATGCTACAGGTTTATTAATAACTGCCGATATTGCCGCAAAAAAATAACCTGATTAGTGAACGCAAAGCTATATTTGTTTGTTTTTTGAGCTGGTACAAATTGTCTTTTCTTATTTTTGAGACAAAAAAAGAGCTAATCCATGATTAGCTCTTTTCTATTTCACTATGGTATTGCTTATATGTTAATAACCTATGCAATCGGCAAGACTTTGCCTCTGCTTTATACTATGACGTCATTTTCTCACTCGCGTTGTCAATTGGCTGTTTAGCAATCAATAGCGCCTTAATTTCACTGAGCTCTTGCTCAAGTTTTTCTATTTGCGCACGACTCGCAGGCTCGCCACCTTCAGCACTTTCACCGTGAGCTTCAGCGCGGAAGTTTTCATGCTCTTGCCCCATCACTTCTAAAATTGTCCCTACCATCATATTCAAGAAGATAAATGCGGTCAGGAAAATAAAGGTTAAGTAATAAATCCAACTGATCGGATGCACCGCCATGGTTTCGTACATAACATCGGTCCAATCTTCAAATGTCGCGACGCGGAAAAGTGTCAACATAGAAATGGAAACATCACCCCACAAGACTTCATTTATTTGATGGAATAAAATGCTGCCAATAGCCGCGTAGATATAGAAAATAACAAACATTAGTAAAGCAATATAGCCCATACGAGGTATGGCTTTTATTAAGGCATTAATTAACAACCGCAGCTCTGGCACCATAGAAACTAAACGTAGCACTCTAAATACCCGTAATAAACGCGCCAACAGTACGCCTGAGCCTCCTGTCGGTATTAAGCTGCCAATCACGATAATGGTATCAAACACATTCCAGCCACTTTTGAAAAAGGACTTTTTGTCTTTACAGGCAATAAAACGAATAGTGATTTCTATCACAAAAAACACCGTAATAGCACTATCTAAGAAGCCAAGTAAACTAACAACTTGCTCGGGTAAATCATGAGTTTTAGCGCCAATAAGTAACGCTGAAATAACAATAACCGTTATAACCGACCACTGGAAAATAGGACTGGAATCTATTTTTTTTAATCGACTTTGTGCTTGATAAACAAATGAAGACATTTCAATTAGCTCTTTAAATTTATTGGGTTAATTAATTAATGACAAATAGGCTTTTACTTTACACCGACAGCATAATCACTGACATGAGGGTTACTTTTTCGCTCTGCGCCAAAGGTACTCATCTGGCCATGTCCAGGGATAAATTGTACATCATCTCCCAAGGGAAATAAGTTTTCACGAATAGAACTAATTAACCTTGCATGATCGCCACGTGGAAAGTCAGTACGACCAATTGAACCGTGAAAAAGAACATCACCAACCTGGGCAAGTTTTGACGCCGCATGATAAAAAACGACATGCCCTGGGGTGTGGCCTGGGCAAAAGTAAACCTCAAGTTCTATATTGCCAAAGTGAACTTTATCGCCTTGGTTTAACCAACGGTCGGTGCTAAATGTGTCAGCATGTTCAAAACCAAAACGTGCTTTTTGTTCGGGAATTAAGTCTATCCAAAATTGATCTTCTTGATGAGGTCCTTCAATTGGAACATTATAAAAATTAGCAACACTTTGTGTCGCGCCAGCATGATCAATATGGGCATGGGTTAGTAGCACTTTCACTAAAGTTAATTGCTGTTGTTCAATCGCCGCTTGAATTAATTCGATATCTCCACCGGGATCAATCACCACAGCTTCTTTAGTTTGTTGGCACCAAAACAAGGTGCAATTTTGCTGAAATGGCGTAACGGGGATGATCTGATATTGCAACATACAGGCATTAATCTCATTAGCTAATATAAAAACAACGCATTACACAATAAAAGTAATGAGTTTTAAGTACACAGCCTGAACTTTGGATAATAAAAATTAAAAACACAATTATTTCAATGCATTATCAACACCCAATTCGACAGTAGTGGTATTTATGTCTAGTTTAAGGCGTTCAAGCGTGCCAACGAGTTATTGGCAACTTGAACAATGTAGAAATAGGCGTTAATAGCGCTGCTGTAACATTTAGTTTATCCCGAGCTCAGGTTACATAGTAATATAAGGTTCAATTGCCATATTACAAGCCATATTCTCGTAATATCGAGCGTAAAATAATTGCGTAAATTTACAAAAACATAAACTTATCAAAAACAAATTGGTAAAAACACTTTGCTAACGAGTGTGATCTAGGTAAGCTCGAACCAAAGTATTAACAACAATAATAATTATCATTTATGAGCACTATTAGAGATTCATTTCATTCGAGAATAGGTTTTGTTCTCGCCGCTGCAGGTTCAGCAATTGGTTTAGGTAATATTTGGGGCTTTCCCACACAAGCGGCAAACAATGGTGGCGGTGCATTTTTATTCGTTTACCTCATTGTTACGGTTTTATTAGCACTTCCCGCCTTATATGCTGAAGTTTATATTGGGAACCAAGCACAAAAAAACCCCGTTTCAGCATTACAAGATGCCTGTCGTGATACCGCACCTAAGCTTGGAAAATACGCCGGACTCATTGGTTTAAGTGGCGCAATTATGATGTTAAGTTTCTACACCATAGTGGCTGGTTGGATGTTATCGCACGCCCTATCACCACTCTTTGAGCTATTGGGTCATCATGATCTTTCACAATGGCTAGCGACCTCAAGTACGCAAAGAAACTTAATGTTTACGCCACTGTTTATTTTATTAGGCGCGGCTATTATTCACCAAGGTGTTAATGCCGGCATTGAGAAATGGTCAGCGCGTTTAATGCCAGTGCTGCTTATTATGCTAATTGGCTTAATCATTTATATTTTACAACAACCTGGTGCTGAGCAAGGTCTAAAAACTTATTTAATACCTGACTTTACACAAGTAACGAACCCTAAGTTAATTATTTCTGCCATGGGGCAAGCCTTCTTCTCGTTGTCTATCGGGGTTGGCGGCATGATGGTCTATGGCTCGTACATGAAAAAAGATCGAGATATCGGAAAATTGGCGATATCTATTACCGCACTCGATACTTTTATTGCCTTTATGGCGGGTTTATTAATTATCCCTGCGCTATATGTCGCCCAAGAAGCCGGGCAACAAGTTTTTCAAGGGGATCAATTAATCGGTGAAGGCCAATTAATTTTTAATATTTTACCTGAATTATTTAACTCTATGGGCACAGTCGGCATGATAGTGGCGATTAGCTTTTTCTCCTTGTTATCCATTGCCGCATTGACTTCAACCATTTCATCGACAGAAGTCCCCGTTGCTTACTTAGTTGAAGATAAAAACTTTAGCCGCTCAAAAGCAACTTGGTTAGTATCAGGCATAGTATTGAGCGCCAGTATGATATTAATTGCCTTCTTTGACAGTTTGTTTGGCGTGGTAATACAAGTACTAACCACTATTTTGCAGCCATTAAGTTGTTTGTTCTACTTTATTGTTGTTGGTTGGTTATGGAAACGTGGCAACAAATTACGTGATGTTTCACTACAGCAAGGCAGAAAGTGGCTACCGATATGGGGCAATTACTTACGCTTTGTTTGTCCGTTATTGTTAACTGTAGTGTTTGTTAATGTCGCGATTTTAAATTAGCAGTATTCCTTAGCGTTAATCTAAAAAGCCAATGATAGATGTCATTGGCTTTTTTATTTTATGAAAGTGGTTGAGCCCTTACGTGCTCACTTGATTTCGACCCGCTTTTTTAGCGCGATATAAGGCCTGATCGGCCAACTTCAATGTTTGCTCAAAACTCAATTTACTCGCTCTTGCCGCTAAGCCAATAGAGATAGTGACACTTACAGTTTTAGCATTAGTGTTTTTCTTATTCGCTCTGGCTTTTTTGCTTTTCCGCTGCGCTTGGCGAATAACAATTTTATAATCTTCAACCGCTTGCCTAACCGCTTCTAATAAAGGTAGTGCTTGCTCAGGTGTTTTACCTGAAAAGACAATAGTGAACTCTTCTCCGCCATAACGAAAAACTTTGCCGCCACCTTTCACTTGCGCCAATTTACTTGCCACTAATTTTAACACTTGATCGCCAATATCATGACCATAGGTATCATTAAATTTTTTAAAATGATCAATATCAAGCATTGCCACAGTGTATTTTCGCCCCAACGATAACGCTAATTGGTTCAGGGCTCGGCGCGACGGTAAACTAGTAAGTTCGTCTCGGTAAGCGAAAAGGTAGGAATCGACCAAGACAATACAAAGATAATGCAGCGTCATTAACGTCAGTAAAACGCTCCAAGGTAGCAGAATATACTGATAGTAATGCCCTAACCAAATAACAGTGCTTGTTAGCAGCGCAGTGCTAACTAAGCTTTTCTCTCGCAATATTTGCCACAATAACACTAGACCACACAACAACAATGGTAGTTCTAAGCCAACATATTTAAGCCAAGGAGCCAATATAGAAAAGCTTGTTAACTTAGCTAAAACATCCGTTTGAATATCCAACCAATAAAAACTCGCCAATGCGACACTAGCTATTAATATCGCTCGATATAGGCCATGTATCGACAACAAACCACGATCTTTCACTAAACTCAGTAGCGCAAATATCGCAGCTAAAGATAGCGTTAGCCATTGGTCATTGACAAATAACGTTTTACTCCAAGGTAAAATATTAGACAGGTTCAAATAGAATATTAGCAATAACGTAGCGCTGATAGCTAAACGACTGCGATTAAAATAACTTGATAAAACAATAGTGATAACAAGTAAACCGTAAAGCACTTGTTCAATAAGATTAATTTTTGCCAACCAAACAGATTGAAACTCAGCCAACAACCAAAATGCAATAAAGAAAACAATTAAGCTAATAAACCTATGTTTTAGGCCGCTGAAAAACTGAATCAAGCGTAACTCCACATAAAAATGTCGACCAATTCGACCTTACCTACCTTTTTAACCCCAATAATCGCAATGAAAACTGACGTTAACTCTGTATAATAAAACGCAACACTGTGTGGGCTTAAAGCCTTAAGTATCACGCAACTATACTATTAAAAAACATAACAAAAAAAGTAACAATATGTCTTTACTGCGAAATATATTAGATATCGGCACTGAATCGCAAGCTTTTGCCAGTGCGAATAGAATTCGTACGTTAAATTTTATCGTCATATTTTCCACAATTGTTTCCGCGCTCTATACGCTGTGCTACATTTTTATTATTGAACACCCTTTAGTTGCTCTGCTAAATACCCTATTCACCCTGAGCTATTTAGTCACCTTACGCTTTCATTATTATCGTGCCCAACGTGGCGCTAAAACTTGGTTTTTCTGTGTCTTAATGCTGCATATTTTTGTTTGTACAAATGTTTATGTCACTAATGCATCAGGGTTTCATTTATATTACTTCCTTGTCCCCACCGGCGCATTTCTGTTATTCGAGCTCAATGAAAAAGCGGAGAAAATAACCCTCAGCACTATCGCTATATTTTTATTTTTTTACTGCCAAAATACCGTAAATGTTACACCCTTAATAACTCTTAGCTCAGTATTAAACCAAGCTATTTACCAATCAGTAGTTTTTGTTAATATGCTCGAAGTCGTTATTGTTATGACCTTATTTACCAATGAAATTGAGCGCAATGAGAAAAAACTTATTCTACAAGCAACCACAGATTCTCTTACCGGCATCGCTAATCGACGCTATTTCTTCGAACAAGGGGAAGCGCTAGTTAACAACAGTAACCACCAACAGCAACCTTTAACCATCTGTTTGCTTGATTTTGATTATTTCAAAAACATTAATGATCAATATGGTCACTGTGCCGGTGATCTTTGTTTAGTTGAAGTGAGCAAATTGATCAGCAGCTTTTGTCGGCCAAAGGACTTATTTGCTCGCATTGGTGGTGAAGAATTCGCAATGATCATGGCCAATACCCAGTTAGAAGAAGCAAATCAACGGGCAAACTTAATCCGTAATACCATAAAAGCACACAAAGTTTCTGTGATTGGTGAAAAAAGCTTTAACTGCACGGTTAGTTTTGGCTTAGCCTGCAATCATTCCTCTGACCCAGAGTCAGCAGATGCAGGCCATAGCGACTTAAAAACGCTACTAAACTGTGCCGATAAAGCGCTATACCAAGCAAAACTTACCGGGCGAAATAGAGTAGTAAACTATAATAGTGCCGTTGGTAGCTCCTAGTTACGACAAAAAATTAATCACTTATTAATGCCGTATCTTGTTCTTCCGAGTTAATTTCAACTTGCTCTATTTTTTCAAAGCGACTGCTAATTTTATCTGCTGATGTATGAATTTGTTTTACATCAGTTGCCGCTTGGTCAATATGCTTAGCAAGGTTAGCAAAACGCCCTTTAAAACGAGAAAAGTCAGCAGCAAGATGTGATAAGTGCGCTTGAATTACATGTATTTGTTTGCGTGTTGCCTCATCTTTTAGTACCGATCGTGCCGTAGTTAAAATCGCCATTAACGTGGTTGGCGATGCCAGCCAAACACGCTTTTTATTCGCATACTCCACCAAGTCACTTTGATGGGCGTGAATTTCAGCGAAAATAGCTTCGGCAGGAATAAACATCACAGCACCATCAGCGGTTTCTTTTTCAATCAGATATTTATCACTAATATCATTAATATGCTTTTTAATATCGAGCTTGAATTGGCGCTCTGCCGCTTTACGGTCAAATTCACCTAAGCTATTATCAGCCATTTTCTTGTAGCTCTCTAACGGAAATTTAGAATCCACCACAACATTGCCAGTCGGCTCTGGCAAAAATAAAATGCAGTCGGCAATTTTACCGTTAGACAAGGTGTGTTGAATAGCGAAATGCTGCTCAGGTAAAACATTTCGAATCAGAGAATTAAGCTGCACCTCACCAAATGCACCTCGTGAACGTTTATCTGATAACACTTCCTGCAAGCTAACAACATTACTGGAAAGCTCAGTAATTTTTTTCTGCGCGTCATCAATGAGCGCTAAGCGTTGTAAAATATCATTAAAGGTTTTCGTGGTTTTTTCAAAACCGTCCGCTAAACGTTTTTCTACCTGACCACTAATATCTTTTAGTCTGTTGTCGGTAGAAATGGTAAGTTCATCAATACGTTTAGTCATTTGTTCACTGGCCAAATGTAACGACTTAGCCATTTCTTCACGACCCAACTTGGTCATAGTTGTTAATTGATTAATCAGCTGCTCTAGTGACTTCACCTGGTTACTGTTAAAGCTAACATGATGTTCATGCAATGTTGCTTTAAGCTGTTCACTATGGCTATGCAGTAACTGAGCTTGCTTTTCCCCTTGCTCACCGTGTTGGCGTAATAACTTTAATTTAAAGTCAGCAATTTGTTGCTGAAAATAAGCTTTTAATTCACTTTGTTGGTTGGCTAAATTTTGATGATTAATATTGAGTTGCTGTTGCAGCTGTTGTTGATTATTGCCACTAACTTCGTAGCTAAGATTTACTTTTTCTACTAGTTGCTGCAACAGCTCTTGCTGGGCCAATACTGCTTGTTGATTAGCGGTTAATTTTCGAAATAATAAAAAAATCACAACAAACAAGAAGAGCAGCAAAACGATAGAGGTAGCAAGCAATATCGGTGTATTGTCTAAAGTTAACCAAGTTAGCGGAAAAGTTGAATTCATAAAAAACGCCAGACACTGTAAATATTAACAGTTATTAGAGCATAATTTATTGATGAGGTTAATAACTTTTAAGTTCTGTCGCCGACTTTATTTAAAATAGAGACATCACCATCACAAACAGCAACGATAGATTTATCAACTTTAAAGCTGTCTGGTATCACAACTCGGCCGGTTTTACTTTGTGGAAAAGTATGCACTTCATGCATAAGCTCTAGTGAGACATCACTATAGAAAATAATAGTGACAAGACGCCCTTCTACTTCACTACTTTTATCAAGTTGGTTTTCATCCATGTTAGCTTTCTACAATTTTTTTAGTATTTATATAGTGTAGTCTTAAATAAAATAATGCAAAAAATTAATTATCTATTCAGAGACTTAAGTTGACTCGACAAAACCTGAAATGTAAAATATTTGTTAAAAAACCATTCCCTCTACTTAAGGATAAGTAATGCTACAACAAAAAATTTGTCGATATTTAATTCTCCCAACAACAGTATTCATGACCGCATGTGGCGGTGGCTCATCGACTAAAGAAACGGCTACTCAAGCACCTGCTCCGGTCACTCCACCAGCGACTACAGTGACAACAACACAGGAATTTAACGGCAAAGTTATTGATGGTTATGTTTCTGGCGCCAAGGTATGGCTTGATATCAATGGTAATAAACAACATGACAATAGTGAACCATCAGCGATTTCTACTGATGCAGGAAACTATACTTTAGAGCTCAATGACGAGCAAAAAGACTGTTTGGCATACGCAACGCTTTATGTTGATGTTCCTGTTGGCGCAATAGATGAGGAATTAGGCGAAGTCACCGAAGCCTATCAAATGTCAAAGCCACCATTATTGGCCCCGATAAGTGATACTGATTTACTTCATATCTCACCGTTAACCACCGTATTATGGCAACAGCTAGAAAATAAAGTCTCAGCAAGTAGTCAATTCGTACAAAGTTGTCAAACACTCAAGGAAAATCATACCTTACGGGCAGAATTAGCCACAGAAATAGACGCTGTTATTAGAAACCTTGTTAGCCATTACAACATCTCTGCTGACGCTATTTACGCCGACTTTATTGCCACAGATAATGCAACGGCATATCAAGCAGCACAAAGTATTGTCACCGGGCTAAAAGCCGCCTATAGCCACAAGTTGTCTCTTGACGCAGAGTTCACAACAGCAGACGAAATAAGAGTAGAGGTTTATCAAGGTGAGCCTGCCGATCAAGATAACGCTTTCCCTGAGGCTTGGTATCGCCATAGCATAGTTTTTCTACCTAATGGCCATAGTTCGAAAACAGTAAAGCTCAACGATGATCTTAAGACGGTTGAACGGGTAATTTATGATCGAGAAGAAAGTGTTTCAACCTGGAACAATGGCAGCTTAAGCCTACAAAAAGATATTTATAGCCACACCGGCGGTGCACAATATATCTGCTCAAATAGTGAGTCTGCAACATTTATTGAAAATGGCATCGAATACCAATTATCAAATAGCAGCCCTAATACTACAGCGCCTAGCTTTGCAGCTTGTAATAACCAAAGCTTTGGCAATGGCAGCACTAAGTATTATTCGGTTAGCTATCAAGAATCAAACATCCACTATTACGCTAATTTCACGATTAATAGTGATTTAGCAGAGTTTGATAGTTTGAGCCATTGGCAGTCTTTGGCAGAGAAAGCGTCTGAACTTGATCACAGCGAGTTAATTGCTCATTTAAAACAATTGCCCTATCGATTCGATGACGAAGTCGTTATCGAAGTGTCAGAGTGGCATAAGCGCATTACCGATGACAGCAAAGCCACTCGAGTGCAAACTGATAAGTTTAGCGATGGGAGTTGGCAGCGCCTAACCTACCAAGCAGATTACACTTACATCAAAGAATGTAGTACCGATGGCATTAATTGGCAGCTATGCACTGGCTAAGCAGCCAGTTAACGTTGCCTGCTCATGCAGATACTTGAGCTAACGCCTCAGCATTGCAAAGAAAAGCCATAGAGCCACTATGCTACTTTCTGCCTGACAAAATAAAAACGGTAATTCAATGACTTGAATTACCGTTTTATATAATTTAGCTTCTCAACTGACGCCTAAATAACCTGAACTTGGGATGATGAGGATGAAAACATAACTATTTCAAAGCATTATCAACCCCCAATCTACAGTAGTGGTATTTATGTCTAATTCAAGGCGTTTAAGTGTGCCCAATAACGAGTTATTGGTAACTTGAACAACGTAGAAATAGGCTTTAATAGTGCTGCTGTAGCATTTTGCTTATCCCGAGCTCAGGTTAAACAACCTTATTTAAGATATTTATTCATCCAGTTAAACACTTCTTGATACCAAACCTTTAAGTTGTCAGGATTACGAATATGATGATCTTCGTCTGGGAACATCACTAATCGGCTGGGAATATTTTGACGTTGTAAGGCGGTAAAAGCCCCTAAGCTTTGCGCATAAGGTACGCGATAATCTAACTCACCTTGGATCACTAACATAGGCGTGCGCCATTCTTTTACAAAAGCTGCTGGGTTATATTTATTGTAGTCTTCACTACCTTCCCAAACCGGTCCGCCCATATCATGTTCTGGAAACCAAAGCTCTTCCGTTGAACCGTAAAAGCTTGGCATATCATATAAGCCAGCATGATTTACAATACAGTTAAAGCCATCTTGCCAATTACCTTGGATCCAGTTCATCATGTAACCACCGTACGATGCGCCTAGTGCGCAGGCATTACCGGCATCCATCCATGGCTGTTGCTTGGTAATAGCAGCAAAACCTTTTTGTAAATCTTCTAACGGTTTACCACCCCAGTCACGGGCGATTGAATCAGTAAATTTCTGACCGTAGCCAATTGAACCATGAAAGTCGATCATCACAACTGCGTAGCCTTGCGCCGCCCAAAGTTGCGCATTCCATCGGTAATGAAACATGTTACCAAAGCTGCCCTGTGGGCCACCATGCACTAAAAAGGCGATTGGATATTTACTGCCCGTTTGATAATTGGCAGGCTTTAACCAATATCCGTGTACCTCTTCATCATTCCAACCTTTAAAACTGAATTGCTCAAAATCAGCTAAAGTAATATTAGCTAATTTATCTTTATTCACTTGCGTTAATTGCTTTAATTGATAACCATCTCGGTCAATAGCAAAAATATCAGTCGGTGCAGCAAGTGCATGGCGGGTAAAAAAGACTTTATCAGCAGTAACAGCAATTTTACCAGCAGTGCCATCACTATAAACTGTGCGAACATCGCCAAACTCTGGGTTTATTTCAAAAATACTTTTTTGACCAACATCATTGGCCGTAACATACAAAGTGCGATTGTCATCTGCAAAGACTAATTCACTGACCGAACGATCCCATTGTTTAGCTACCGCGCGAGTTTTACCGGTTTGGCCATCTCGGATCATGACCGTAAACTTGTCTGATTCATAACCTGGAACAGACATTGCTTTGTACGCTAAGTATCTACCGTTAGGAGAATAAACCGGTTTGGCATCCCAAGCGCTATTTTCTGCAGTTAAATTATTAAGCTTTCTATTCGCTAGATTTACTTCAAAAATATCAAAGTTAGTATTCCAAGCTTGGTCTTTGCTTGGCAATTTCGCAGAAAAACTTAAAAGCGTACCATCTGGGTGAAAACTTACCTCACCTGCACCAGCAATGTCTCCTTGCCATGTCGGCATTAAATCCGTAGCTTGGGTAAAAGCGCCATGTTCAGCTCTATCCGCAATAAATAAATGTGACTTATAGTCAGTGTTCCATGTATCCCAATGACGTACCATTAATTGGTCGTAAGCTCTAACATTGTATTTTTTCTTTGCATCTGCTGCTTGTGCATCAAGGGTACATTGCATAGTTTCACAACCAGGCATCACAGTTAATTCAAGTGCAAATCGTTGTCCATCTCGAGACATTTGGAAACCACTGATACCCAAAGGCAGTGCTGATAATTGCTGTGCTTCACCACCGGTGAGTGGTAATTGCCAAATTTGAGAGCTACCACTACGTGAAGACAGAAAGTAAATGCTTTTACCGTCCTGTGCATAAATCACATTGCTTTCACCACTTTTATTGCTGGTTAATTGCTGCACCTGATTTGAGCTAACATTTTGTAGGTAAAGATGGTTGTCGTCAGAACGAATGCCTTTTTTTAAACGATAGATGAAACTATCAGCTTGTGGAGAAACAACAAAATCATGAATTTGATTAAACTCAGTTAACGCCGTTACATCTAAGGTATTTTGCTCTGCAGCTAGTGTAATATTTGCTACACCTGCCAGTGCCAATGTTGCGAATGCACTTAAATTGGTTATTTTTTTACTCATAACATCCTACTTATACTTTTTCTTATCACTTCTTGCCAGCTTAACAGCATGGCAGTGCCTATATAAATGTAGACAATTAGCTTCTCTCTGAAACAGAAAAATTGACTATTGTTCCTGTACATACACGCTCTTTCACATCCATGTGACCGCGACATACCGTACATCCTGTACATAAAAAAACGCCCTATATGGGCGTTTTAATCAATTAAAAGCTATGCGCCTTTTAACTTGCTATCAAGTTCTTCAATTTTGGCTTGCCAAATAGCAGGTCCGGTAACATGTGCTGATTCACCTAAGCTATCAACAGCAACGGTTACTGGCATATCTTCTACTTCAAATTCGTAGATTGCTTCCATTCCCATATCTTCAAAGGCAACCACTTTCGCTTTCTTAATCGCTTTAGATACCAGGTAAGCTGCGCCACCTACAGCCATTAAATAAACCGACTTATGGTTTTTAATACACTCAACTGTTGCAGGGCCGCGTTCGGCTTTACCGATAGTGCCTAACAAGCCTGTTTCAGCCAGCATCATTTCAGTGAATTTATCCATGCGGGTTGCTGTTGTCGGGCCAGCTGGACCTACAGCTTCATCACCAATAGCGTCAACTGGGCCAACGTAATAAATAAATTTATCGGTAAAATCGACAGGTAACTCTTGTCCGGCTGCTAACATATCTTGAATACGTTTATGGGCGGCATCACGACCCGTTAAAATAGTGCCGCTAAGCAATACCGTTTCACCGGTTTTCCATTCGCTGATATCTGTTTTTGATAATTCATCAACATTGACACGGCGAACATTTTCGCCCACTTCCCAAGTGATTTCTGGCCAATCTTCTAGCTTCGGCGGTGTTAAATCTGCTGGACCTGAGCCATCAAGGTGGAAATGCACATGACGAGTTGCCGCACAGTTAGGGATCATCACCACAGGCTTTGATGCCGCATGGGTTGGTACTGAGTTTATTTTAATATCAACAACCGTTGTTAAACCGCCTAAGCCTTGAGCACCAATGCCGAGCTTGTTAACACGGTCGTAAATTTCTAATCGTAACTCTTCTTCAGCATTTTCAGGGCCACGATCAATTAGTTCTTGAATGTTGACTGGGTCCATTAAGCTTTCTTTTGCCAATACACCCGCTTTTTCAGCCGTACCACCAATGCCTATGCCAAGCATGCCCGGCGGACACCAACCTGCGCCCATAGTTGGTAACGTTTTCACCACCCAATCAGCAATAGAATCACTTGGGTTTAACATCACCATTTTCGATTTATTTTCACTACCTCCGCCTTTAGCCGCAATCATCACTTCAATATGATCACCTGGTACCATATCAATATGAACAACCGATGGCGTATTGTCTTTAGTATTAAGTCGTTTGCCAGCCGGGTCGGCAACAATTGACGCTCGTAATGGGTTATCTGGATTTAAATACGCACGACGAGTTCCCTCATCAACCATTTGTTGCACGGTCAGATCAGTGTTATCCCACTGCACAGCCATACCCACTTTGACGAAACAAGTGACAATTCCAGTATCTTGACAGATAGGTCGTTTGCCATGTGCCGACATGCGTGAATTAATCAGAATTTGTGCTATTGCATCTTTAGCCGCCTGACTCTCTTCTTTGTGATATGCCTGTTCAAGTGCCTGAATAAAATCAAGGGGATGATAGTAAGAAATGTACTGCAGCGCATCTGCAACGCTTTCGATTAAATCTTGTTGTTTTATAATTGCCATAACGGTCTCTTTTATATGAAGATCAGCGAGAGATATTCAATCTATAGTTGAAAGTTATAAATTTGCCGATATCATACCTTGCTTATTACATAGCTACCAGTATCAAATGGTCTAATATAATGACCTTAGATAACTAATTAATGCTTAATTTCATGGTCTTTCAGTCATTTTTGATTGAATTATCTAGTGCAAAATTGTGTGAGAATACTTTGCCAACAAATTCAACTAAAACTCTGTCAGCCCAACGCCTGCAACTTGAACTAACCTTCGATAGCGAAATGCTTTTTTCCGTTATTGAGCTCCAACCTTGGGCAATGTGGTTAGACTCATCTGATAGTGAACATGTTGACAGCCGTTATGACATTATAGTTTGGCAACCCAGTATTACCTTAACAACCTACGGCAACACCACTACCGTGAGCGATTGTTGCAAGAATCAACATTATCAAAGCCAAGCAGATCCACTATTACTCATTAAAAATGAGCAAGCAGCATTATTTTCTTCAATTAACATTAAGCATAGTCAATTGCCGTTTAAAGGCGGCAGTGTTGGTTACTTTGCCTACGACCTAGGTAAACGTTTTGAAGTTATAGAGCAACAAAATCATAAGGATATCGATATTCCTGAAATGGCAGTAGGTATCTACCAACAAGCGATTATATTTGATAAGCATACTCATTCGTTTTGGCTAGTATGTGAAGATGAAAAGCGCACACAGATCACTGATTTCTTTGCTAAAGCAATAACGAAAAAGCTCAATACTCAAGAAAGCTTCCAGTTAAGCTCCGCTTGGCAATCCAACATGCAACCGGCTGAGTATCGTGACAAATTCAATCAAGTACAAGACTACCTAATTTCTGGAGACTGTTACCAAATTAACTTAGCCCAACGCTTTACCGCTAATTATACCGGCAGCGAATATCAGGCGTATTGTGCTCTACGTCAGGAGAACAAAGCGCCTTTCTCAGCTTTCTTGCGCTTTCAAGATAGTGCCATTTTAAGTATTTCACCTGAGCGCTTTTTACAACTTACCGACAATAAAGTACAAAGTAAGCCCATTAAAGGCACGCGTCCGCGCAGTGATGACGCCATAATTGATCAAGCAAATGCCGACGAACTGAAACATGCTAGCAAAGATAAGGCGGAAAACTTAATGATTGTTGATTTGTTGCGTAACGACATCAGCAGGGTTTGCCGTGCAGGTACGGTAAAGGTGCCATCAATTTTCAATATTGAAAGTTTTCCTGCGGTGCACCATTTAGTTAGCACAGTTGAAGGCGAAATATTACCAGAGTATGACGGCAGCGATTTGTTACGCGCCGCATTTCCCGGCGGCTCAATTACTGGCGCACCAAAAATTCGTGCCATGGATATCATTGAAGAACTAGAGCCAAATCAACGCAGTGTTTATTGTGGCTCTATTGGCTATCTTTCCGCTTGTGGAAAAATGGACACCAGCATTACCATCAGAACCTTAATATGTCACGATAAGCAAATATATTGCTGGGCTGGCGGCGGTTTAGTTGCCGATTCAGATGTTGACAGTGAATACCAAGAAACTTACGATAAAGTAAATAAAATACTGCCAGTGTTAAGTAAATTAAACGCAGAATAATATACTAGTGTCGAATAAAGCGTAGTAATGCTTTTAAACGTTGAAGGTGATGTATGACTAAAGATGAATTTGTCCAACGCTTTCAAATGCAATTATTACCGGTTTCAACACATAAATTTCGCTCCCCTCATAAACTCAAAAGTGCCGCGGTATTAATTCCAATTGTTATTAGCCACGGTCAGCTTGAAATACTGCTAACCAAACGAGCAAGCCACTTAACCCATCATCCCGGACAAATTAGTTTTCCCGGCGGTAAAGTTGAGCCTAGCGATCAAAATATTATCGCCACCGCCTTACGTGAAACCGAAGAAGAAATAGGTTTGAAACCCGAGAATATTCAGGTGCTTGGCCAATTAAAGTCCTACCAAACCATATCAGGTTATGAGATAACGCCCATTGTTGCCTTCGCCAGAAAAAGTGATAACTATCAATTTGATGACAACGAAGTCGCCGAGGTCTTTCATGTTCCTTTATCGCATTTTTTATTGCGTGAACATCATATCAAAGTGCCATTTTACCATAAGGGTAAAAGTCATCACGTGCACTTTATGCCTTATCAAAATTACAATATTTGGGGCGCAACCGCAGCAATTTTACATGATCTAAGCGTCATACTAAATTAAACAGTGACACATTGACTTAGCCACTATAATTATACTATTTGCGACAATATTTTGTTTTGCATGCTGAAAGCTTTCAGCTACAATCACCGAACAAAATTTTACTTTCACTTATATTTAACAATATATATTCAGGTTTATTTATGATTAGTGTATTTGATATGTTTTCAATAGGAATTGGTCCTTCCAGTTCTCATACCGTTGGCCCAATGAAAGCAGCAAAGTTATTTGTTGAAAACCTAATTGCTGAAGATAAACTAAGCCAAACCGACCGAGTAAAATGTGAACTATTTGGCTCACTAGGTCAAACCGGTGTCGGTCATGGTACAGGCAAAGCAGTAATTTTAGGCCTTACCGGACAAAGTCCTGAAACGATTCCAGTTGATTCAATCGAATCAACCTTGGCTGACGTTGTTGCCAGTGAAAAAATCAATCTGAATATGCAACAGCTCATTGATTTTCCAAAATCTAACGCCATTATTTACCATCGTCGTAAAACCTTACCGGCTCATGCCAATGCCATGACCATATTCGCTTATAGTGGCGATGAGGTAATATTCGAAGAAACCTACTACTCAATAGGTGGTGGCTTTATTGTTAAAGACTGCGACTTTGAAAAGGAAAAAAATAAAGCGCTTTCAACCCATAGCAACATTAACCGCCCACATCGCTTTAGTAGCGCTGACGAATTACTACAGTTGGCCAATGAGAAAGGCTTAAGTATCAGCACTATCATGATGGACAATGAAAAATGTCTGCAAGATGAAGTTAATATTCGTCAAGGCTTACTGGATATTTGGCACGCAATGAAAGCGAGTGTTGATCGTGGCATGGTTACCGAAGGTATTTTACCGGGGGGTTTAAAAGTCATTCGCCGCGCTCCGGCATTGCACCGCGCGCTTAATGTCGAAAAAAACACCGATCCACTTGCCGCAATGGACTGGGTTAATCTCTTTGCCTTAGCAGTAAATGAAGAAAATGCCGCTGGTAGCCGTGTAGTTACCGCACCAACCAATGGCGCTGCGGGCATTATTCCTGCAGTTTTATGTTACTACGATAAATTTATTAAACCCGTCACAGATGACGACTGTATACGTTATCTATTAACCGCTGCTGCCATTGGTATTTTATATAAAACCAACGCAACGATTTCAGGCGCGGAAGGTGGCTGTCAGGCAGAAGTCGGCGTTGCCTGCTCTATGGCTGCTGGCGCGTTAACTGAGATTATGGGCGGCTCACCAGTGCAAGTAGAAAATGCTGCTGAAATTGGTATGGAACATAACCTAGGCCTTACCTGTGATCCTGTCGGCGGTTTAGTTCAGGTGCCTTGTATTGAACGCAACGCGATGGGCTCGGTAAAAGCAATTAACGCCTCTCGTCTGGCTTTGCGCGGCACCGGCAAACAAAAGGTTTCATTAGATAAAGTTATCAAAACCATGTGGGATACCGGTAATGATATGAAAACGAAATATAAAGAAACCTCACGTGGTGGTTTAGCGGTTAATATCATTGAGTGTTAATCACTAAAAATTAATTCATGATATTGCAAAAACAAAAAAGCCGTATTAAATGAATACGGCTTTTTTTATTGGTTAAACTTTTCAGCTCTAACGCGTTGGCAATTTAATGTTGGCAAACATTTCATCAATTTCCGCATTATTCTTTAACAAAATCGCTCTAGTAACTAAGTCGCGATTCAAGTGCGGTGCAAAGCGTTCGATAAAATCAAACATATAACCGCGTAAGAATGTACCGCGTCTAAAGCCGATTTTGGTGGTGCTTGGCGTAAATAAATGGCTCGCGTCAATGGTGACTAAATCGTCGTCAATATCTGGGTCCATCGCCATGCTGGCAATAACGCCAACACCTACACCCAAGCGTACATAAGTTTTGATCACATCAGCATCTGTTGCGGTAAAAGCTATTTTAGGTTCAACACCAATTTCACTAAACGCTGCATCTAATTCGGAACGCCCAGTAAAACCAAAAACATAGGTCACTAAAGAATATTTAGCGATATCTTCAATGGTAATATTGGTTTTATTTGCTAGTGGATGATCCGGCTTAACAATAATACTGCGGTTCCAATGATAACAAGGCAGCATCACCAAATCGTTATACAAATGCAACGACTCTGTCGCAATTGCAAAATCTGCTTCACCTTTACTCGACGCATCACTAATTTGCGACGGCGTTCCTTGGTACATATGCAATGAGACTTTTGAATACTTCTTCATAAAGCCCTGAATCACTTCAGGTAAAGCATAACGCGCTTGGGTATGAGTCGTAGCTATACGCAACTTGCCTTCATCAGGCTGGGTGTGTTCGCGAGCAACTGCTTTTATCGCTTCAACTTTAGATAATATCTCGGTAGCAATATTGATCACTTCGTTACCAGCAGAGGTTACATGGGTCAAATGTTTGCCACTTCGGCCAAAAATTTGAATACCTAATTCATCTTCAAGCATTCTAACTTGCTTACTGATACCAGGTTGAGAGGTGAATAAACTTTCTGCGGTAGCGGAAACGTTTAAATTATTGTTCAATACTTCGACGATATAACGGAGTTGCTGCAGCTTCATAATTATAATTCGGAATTTTCTTATTCGAAAAATATATACTTAAATGAAAATTTATTCCATATTATTTTTTAGATTTTGTACAATTAATCCACAAAATAGTAATTTTCACAATAATTTGCCAAGATATTTACCTATAAACGCGAAAAACCAAATGTTACTTTGTTGTTAATATATGAAAAGAAACTGCTTTCTCCTTTGCTTCACCTAACAATTTTTGTAGACTGCTACACTAGTAATTTATATTTTTTAAAATAGAGAATTAAACATGGGCATTATCATCGCTTTAATTATCGCTTTAATTATCATTGTCGTGGTAGTCAACGCAATACAACAGCATAAAGAAAAATTAGAACAAGAAAAACGTGCCAAGGTCGCCAAACAAAAAGCTATTATTGATGAAACAGAAGAGCTAATTTTAAGTTTAGCTAATTTGCCTAACAATCCATTATTAATTGAGATACTGAATAATCGCAGCCTGAATGCCGCTAAAACTATGGTACAAATCATGCCGGAGAACAAGGCATTGGCTAAGCGCGTACAAGAAATGGAGGCACGAGTTAATGCCAGTAAAGGCAATAACTCAGCCTCTGCAGGAGAACAACATTTTACCTTACCTGATAATGAACAGCACTTGGTCGGCATTTTACAATGCATCAAAAAATTACGTGCAACACTAAAATCAGAACAAACCAAAGGTAACTTGGATGCGCAAACCTTTACTCAAGAAGATCTTAAACTATCTGCGATGCAACTAAAAATTGGCGTAGAAAGTTTACAAAAACGTGGCAACATGGCTCATCAAAAAGAGATGTTAGGCTCGGCACGACAATATTTTGAAAAGGCCTTGCAAACAATATCAGAAAGCCCAGTACAAACAGATTATTGCCAAGCTAAGCGCGCTGAAATTGAAACAACTTTGGAAGAAATAACCTCTTCATTAAAAAATACCAACGCCAAAGATGCTGCTAAAAAAGCCAAAGCGGAAGAGGATGATTTAGACTTATTATTTCAACCTAAGAAAAAGTGGTAAGTTAAATTTTACGAAAATAAGCCAGCAAAATTGCTGGCTTTTATTTTGGATTTTCAGATCATGAAGACCCCCAAAAACCACATCCCCTACATCACCTTACCCTCTTTTTTACGCCGGGTATTAAAAGCTTATGCAATTAAAGCCCTGATGCGCGAACAAGGCTGTGAAGTCAATCGTATTGGTCGATCACGTAATTGGCAACTCAAAGCCACATTTGAGCAACTTGAAGCTACGATAGCTGCCATAGAAGCAAGTGAGGAACCCAGTTGGCAATGGTTAGCGACTCACCTTTCTAAACAACGCAAAAATTTAGGTTTTGATATGCTGGTAAGCATAGCACTAAAAAAACCAGGTATAACAGTCACAGAGCTTATGCAGCGTACCGACTGTACTATCGCGGAAGCAAGAAGAGTTATCGATAAGATAGAGTTTGACGAGTAATTTGATTTAATCAACAGCCGCTAATAACATCGAGATACCTATCCACCTGCAACCGCGCCCCCCTCTTGTCCTAAATACAGCACTCCTTTGCATCTCCGCAATCCTGCCATACCCATTACCCTGGAGATAGACGCTCCTGTGCATCCATGCAGCCGCGATATAGCGTACATCTAGTGCATAAAAAAAGCGCTCATAGAGCGCTTTTTTTAATTTCTTCAGGTTAAGATTTAGTTAAGCTGTTTTCTTAACTTTCGCTTTTGGCTTAGCTTTCGCCTTAGCCTTGGGCGCTTTTTTCTTCGCTAATTCCTCAACCCATTTACCGTCAATATATTTAGCATTCCATCCAGTTGCTTTACCTTCAACTTCTGTCATCACATATTGCGACTTAGTTTTACGGCTATAGCGCACAACCGCTAAATTACCTTCTGGATCTTTATCAGGTGCATCGGCAAGATAATAGAACTTCTCTGAAATTCTATCGCGAAAACGTGCTAATTCAGCTACTTTCGGTGCCCGTGTTTCCCGCGAGCGAGGGAAAGTATTTGCTGCTAAAAATATCCCAGCAGCACCATCACGTAACACGAAATGCGCCTCTGATTTTTCACAAGGCAATTCTGGCAATTGCACAGGATCTTCTTTTGGTGGCGCAGCTTCACCGCTAGCTAATAACTTACGGGTGTTTTTACACTCACTGTTAGTACAGTCAAAGTACTTACCAAAACGACCTGATTTAAGCTCCATTTCAGATTCACAACGATCGCACTCAAGTATGGGGCCGTCATAACCTTTAAGTTTGAACTCACCTTTCTCTAATTCAAGGCCATCACAAACCGGGTTATTACCACAAACATGCAGTTTACGAGTTTCATCGATTAAGTAACTGTCCATCGCCGTGCTACATTTACGACAACGATGCATAGCCCGTAATGCTTCTGTTTCTTGATCTTCCGCTAAAACACTAACCGCTTCTTCACCCGGCGTTAAATTCATGGTGGTTGTGCAGCGTTCTTTTGGTGGTAACGCATAGCCAGTACAACCTAAGAAAACGCCAGTAGAGCCGGTTCTAATGCCCATTTTACGGCTACAGGTTGGACAATCAATATCGGTAACGATAGGTTCATTATTGCGCATCCCCCCTTCTTCAGAAGGTTTATCAGCTAACGATAATTGTTCAGTAAAGTTCTTGTAGAATTCGTTTAATACGTCTTTCCAGTTAGTTTTGCCATCCGCAACTTCATCAAGCTCTTGTTCCATATTTGCGGTAAAGTCATAGTTCATCAGGTTTTTAAAGCTTTCAGATAAACTATCAGTAACAATTTCACCCATTTTTTCTGCGTAAAAGCGTTTCTTATCTAAACGTACATAACCGCGATCTTGAATGGTTGAAATAATTGACGCATAAGTGGACGGGCGACCAATAGAACGTTTTTCTAATTCCTTTACTAACGATGCCTCACCAAAACGCGCTGGTGGTTTAGTAAAATGTTGGGACGGGTCTAATTTATCTAAAGTTAACACTTCACCTACCGCTAAATCCGGTAAATGCTTGTCATCACCTTTCGACAATTGTGGGTGAACGCGTGTCCAACCATCAAATTGCATAACACGCCCTTTCGCTTTTAAATCAAACTCAGACGCCGATACTGTAATGGTACTAACCGTGTAACGGGCAGCAGTCATTTGACAGGCAACAAATTGACGCCATATTAATTCATATAATTTCTTAGCATCAGCATCAACGTCATTCAAAAATGCGGCTTCAAGCTTAACGTTTGATGGACGAATAGCCTCATGCGCTTCTTGCGCGTTGCCCTTACTACTGTATATTTTTGCTTTTTCTGGCAAATAGTTATCACCAAAATTATCACTAATATAGCCACGACATGCATCAACAGCGTCTTTACTTAAATTGGTCGAGTCGGTACGCATATAAGTAATATGACCGGCTTCATACAAACGTTGTGCAAGCCCCATGGTGCGCTTAACACCAAAGCCTAATTTAGTACTTGCCGCTTGTTGCAATGTCGAGGTAATAAACGGTGCTGACGGGGTACTTTTCGAAGGTTTATCTTCACGTTTAGCAACACTATATTTAGAAGATTTTAATACCGATAGCGCTTTATTGGTGTCAGCTTCATTGGTAGGCTTAAATACTTTGCCGTTTTCATGGGTAACATCCAAAACGAAATCAGTACCTGATGAGGTTTTAGTTTCCGCACTAACTTCCCAAAATTCTTGCGGATCAAACGCTTTAATTTCGCGCTCTTTTTCCACCACAAGTTTAACCGCGACGGATTGTACTCGTCCTGCCGACAAGCCACGAGCCACTTTTTTCCACAACAATGGACTGACCATAAAGCCCACTACGCGGTCAAGAAAGCGCCGAGCCTGTTGGGCGTTAACACCCGGCATGCTTAACTCACCTGGGGTTGAGAATGCTTGTTGAATAGCATTTTCAGTTATTTCATTAAAGACCACGCGCTTAAACTTATCGTCATCGCCACCAATAAGTTCTTTTAAGTGCCACGCAATCGCTTCTCCCTCTCTATCCAAATCGGTTGCGAGATAGATAGTGTCAGCTGTGCTGGCAAGTTTAGTTAATTCACTAACCACTTTTTCTTTGCCTGGCAGCACCTGATAATTAGCTTGCCAGTCGTTGTCTGGGTCAATTCCCATACGATTTACTAGCGCTAATTTATCGCGTTTTTGCTTATATTTAGCTTTGGCTGCCGGCGCCATTTTACGTACTTCAGCGGGAGATTTAGCGGCGACTTTTTTACCTGTACTGCCGTGTGGTAGATCACGCACATGACCTACACTCGATTTTACAATAAAATCTTTACCAAGGTACTTGTTAATTGTTTTCGCTTTGGCTGGCGATTCCACAATTACCAGAGATTTTGCCATATTATTCTATATTCCTACTAAGCTGACCATCGTCAGTCTCGTCACAGACTTCTGCACTCTACTACTAAATATTGCGCGAGCAAAATATCAAGTAAAAATAACCTTAGAGAATAAAGCTGAGACGTAAAATTAAGTTTGAGACTAAAATTACTATTAGATATATCTGTAATTTAGCAAGCTGACAAGCAATAATTTTTTATATATATGCCTTTTTACTACTTTTAGCTATAATGATACGAATTTTTCGGCGCCATCATAATCGACTTTTTATAAAAACTTAAGGGCTAAAGCTTAAATAACTTTAGTTTCTCGCCCGCAAAGACAATTTTTTACAATCACTCCAGGTAGTTTGCGTTCATTTAAGTGAATTTCAATACCTTTTACTAGGAAGAGAATATACATGACAACTTCATGGTCAACGTTTAAAAACAAAATCACTCAATGTTTATGCCCGCCAGGCAATGGCGTATTTACGGTCAATACCGCCAAAGAACGTAAAGCACAGTTGCATAATGCCCTCTTTGGTCAAGCAGACAATATTGACGCGCTTTGGCAAGCAAGTGTTGACACTTTGCCGGAGTCAGGCAAAGCGGTAATATTAGGTGTAGCTTCTGATTGTGGTGGCGGCATTTTACGCGGCGCTAACTGGGGGCCATTATTTGTTCGCTCGACATTATTGGAGCAATACCCGAATTTAACTGCCTTTGATTTAGGTGATGTCCGCGTTATTCCGCACTTATTACATGATAAGTATCTAAATGAAGCAACGTTAGTAAACTGTCGTAAAGCCTTATACCAAAACCCAGAAAGCGCATTTGCGGTTAGCCCATTAACCATTACTGAAGATGTCTTACATGACTTTTATGCTGAATTTCCAAATAAAGGTATTTTTGGTATTGGTGGCGACCATTCTGTAAGTTATCCGTTAACTAAAGCCTACTTACAAGCTAAAAAACAACAAGGGAAACGCGCGGCAATTGTCCACTTTGACGCCCACACTGATTTGCTGGTTGAGCGTTTAGGCATAGATTTATGTTTTGGCTCGTGGTGTACGCATATTTTAGATGATCTAACTGAAAACAAAGACTTAATACAAGTGGGTATTCGCTCAAGTGGCAAACCTAAATCACATTGGGAAGGTACCTTTGGTGTTAAACAACATTGGGCTCACGAAGTAAAAGAGCAAGGAGTTGATGCCGTTATTGAAAAAATTGTAGCACAGTTAAAAGCGGATAATATTGATGAAGTCTATGTCAGTTTTGATATCGACGCGCTTGACGAGACCTATGCCGCTGCAACGGGTACACCTGAGCCAGATGGGTTATCCCCTAACGAAGCAATGAAGATATTACGTGCTGTGGCTGCGCAATGCCCTATTACCGGTGCCGATATGATGGAAATAGCCCCTTTTACCGATAGTACCGGTTTAGGTGCAGAAAGCCGTGACAGAACCCTTAAAGCTGGCGCAGAAATTTCAGCTTTCTTAATTGAAGAAATCAATAAGTAGTTTTTCAATTATTATGCTGGTAGAGATTTAAAGTTGAAAGTCATGATTTCGTCAACTTACTCACTTAATCAAAATAGAAAAAATAAAAAAGCCGCTCATTGGAGCGGCTTTTAATTTACAAAATCAAGCTAACTTTAATCAACAACAGTACAGTCACCGATCACACCAAATGGCCCGTCACCACCAATCCCTGATGTTGGCGGTGCAACGTCTTCATTTGAAACATCAGCGCCTAGTACCGGTAAATTAAAAATGGTATGAGAAAAGCTTTCAGTACCAGCGACCTTGGCACTGACAATTAAGTCGACATCTACCCATAGCGCGAAACTTTGCGCATATAAAATATCTATAATCGCTCGGCCTTGTGCATCAGTTGTTACTTCTCCTGAAGCTGACACAACATTTCCTGGTGTTAAAGTGCCACTGCCATTAATGTCTTCACCAACATCGAGTACGCCATCAACATTTAAATCTTCATTAGAGCAAATCGTTGTGTAGCCAGCGGTCCATCTAGCAAACTCACCACTGTCATCTAAAACCGCAACCCACTCACCTTTGTAATAGCTTTTCGGCACCGCAGAAACCGTTAGTACAACATTTTCTCTCGGTGTTGAGTCAACGTCGGTAACAAATACTGAGTATTGCTTATTATAGGTTGTAGTATCGACTTCAACTAATTCGTTACCTGTACCTAAGGCAATAAACAACTCTCTTTCCGCCACAGTTAAGGTCACGGTATCAGTTAAGCTAGTATCTTCTTGCACCGTTGCTGTTATTGACACTCCATCTTGCGCCGATACCGAGTTCGAGGTATATACTGTACTTGCACTGCCGTTACTATCCGTGACGGCTGTTGCCGGTAAAATTGAACCGCCATTGGTGTCTGTTAAGGCAAACTCAATGGTTTTACCTTTCACCAAGTTGCCATTAATATCTTTTACGATAACTGAAATAGTTGAAGTATCACCATTCGGCGCTATTGAGCTCGGTGATGCCTGCGCAGCAATAGTACTTGCTGTTTCAGCAACAAATTCAAATTCCAACTGATTGTTAAGCGAAACCGAGCCATCTGTTCCAGTCACAATAACAAGTGCCTTACCTGCGTTGGTAGAACTGATGGTAGCGGTGACTTTCCCGTCTACCGTTGTAGCCGAACTTTGTACTACAGTTCCTCGTGTTGAGGTAAAGCTTACCGCTGTGCCGTCAGCAACAGGTACATTAGATTGAGTCCAAGTAACCTCGATCTCTGCACTATTGGAAAGCAATACATCAGGTAAACTACTTACTTCAGGGTCTACTGATTGCGCACCATTGCTAAAACTACTAAATAGGAAAGAATCCCCTTGCACAGAAACATCATGTGAAACTGTCGCCCCCACTGCACTGGCAATAATAGTATTACTACCATCCGTTGTACCAATAACAGAGAAGCTGGCTTGTCCCGAGCTATCTGTCGTCACTGAGCTTGGCAGGGTTATATTTGCAACATTGCCACTGGCTGTACCTGAAAGTGATAAATCAACCGTGATGCCCGAAATACCTTCACTATCAGAATTTAGCACTTGGATAAAAAAGCTATTCTCATCATTAATGGCTAATGATGATGAGCCAGTCAAGTTGATGGTGGTTCCTGCTACTTGAATATTAACAGTATCAGTGACTTGACCACTTTGAGATGTAACCGTGATAACACGGTTTGTCGGCTCACTATTAGTTTTAAGTATCGCAGTAGCTTGACCATCAGCGCCAGTAACCGCATTAACCACTTCGATTTGTCCCGAAGTGGCACTAAAAGCAACCGTTACGCCTGCAACAAGGTTGTTATTATCATCTTTTGCAATTGTGGTTAATGCCACTTCGTCACTACCACTAGAGGCAATTTGTTGGCTGCTGGCAAATAAACTAATAGCACTAGCAACTGGTGCGCCAATAGCGTCGCCATCACCTGCACTTTTAAAAGTAACCGAATTTGAATCGATACCGTCAACCGATGCGGTGATCAAACCATCACCGCTACTAGCACCAGCTAATAATGTGATAACAGCCTGCCCGTCAGAATCAGTGCTATCAGTGCTTACATCAGTAGCAAAGCTCGCCAAATCGGCATTGTCTATTGAAAAAGTTACCAGCTTACCGGATAGAGCCGTTGCTCCCTGCATTACAGTAGCTGTTAGAGTTTGAGGTGTCGCTTGAGCTAAATTTTCATCAGAAATAACGAGTGAAATCGTTATCGCGTCAGGAGTCGTAGCATCACCATCATCAGTGGAATCGTCAAAGCCACCACTACTGCCTCCACACCCGACTAAACTGAGTAAAGCTGCAAACAGTAAAACAAAACTAAAGCGTTGAAGTAGCGCCATAAAAAGCATCTCCCTGGTAATTTTTATCATCAACTAATCCCATCTTAACCGAATTTTTCTAAAAAGGTCAGTGATTAGCAAAAAAAACATAATTTCATTGTACTTAGCAATATTCGCTAATCATTTGATTTCTGCTCGCAGCAACAACATAATACGATATCGCTTAATAAAACTAGAATAATATGACCGAAAAAAAGCAAGCAAGTTTAACCACCCGAATAGTTACCGGCATGGTTGCCGGTATCCTGGTTGGCACAATATTACAATGGTTAATGCCTGATGGCTCTGATGCCGTTATTCCCTTATATCTCTTTGATCTTTCATTACGGGGATTTTTAGTTGATGGAGTATTTGAGGTTGGTGGACAAATATTCATTTCGAGCTTGCAAATGCTCGTTGTGCCATTAGTTTTTGTTTCACTAATTTGTGGTACCTGTTCGTTGAAAGACACCACAAAACTTGGCCGAATTGGTGGTAAAGCGATTGGCTTATATTTGTTAACCACAGCCATCGCCATTAGTTTTGCCATGACCTTAGCCTTACTGATCAGTCCTGGTGAAGGGGTGAATATGACGGCAGGAACAACTTTTACTAGTCGTGAAGCCCCGTCACTCGCACAAGTTATTATTCAAATGTTCCCAAGTAATCCATTTGCTGCTTTTGCTAAAGGCAATATGCTACAAGTGATTATTTTTGCTTTATTGTTTGGTATCGCCATTGCTTTATCTGGTAAAGCCGGTGAGCGTATTGCATCACTTTTTGAAGATATGAGTGAAGTGATCATGCGTTTGGTCACAATATTGATGAACATTGCTCCTTATGGCGTATTTTGTTTATTAGCAGGACTGTTTACTGACGTGTCCTTAAGTACCTTCGGCAATTTAATAAAATATTTCCTTGTGGTAGTTTTTGCACTGGTACTACACGCGTTTGTTACCTATCCAACATTACTTAAACTATTAACGGGTTTAAACCCACTAATTTTCTTGAAGAAAATGCGAGATACTGCCATTTTTGCTTTTTCAACCTCAAGTAGTAATGCAACCTTACCGATCACATTAGAAACAACAACCAAAAAAATGGGCGTTAAAAACTCAATAGCTTCATTTACCGTACCATTAGGCGCCACCATTAATATGGATGGCACAGCGATAATGCAAGGTGTTGCGACGGTATTTATCGCCCAAGTATTTAGCCAAGACTTAACGCTTGCTGACTACTTGATGGTAATATTAACAGCAACATTAGCGTCTATTGGTACTGCCGGTGTTCCTGGTGTTGGCTTAATTATGTTAGCTATGGTGTTAGAGCAAGTAGGCTTACCGGTAGAGGGTATCGCACTGATCATCGGTGTCGATCGTTTATTGGATATGACACGCACCGCAGTCAATGTCACTGGCGATAGCATGGTTACCGTGATTGTTGGAAAATCAGAAGAGCAATTTGATGAAAGCGTATTTAATGATGAAAATGCCGGTAAGAGTATTGAAAATATCGACTTCCATCACATTAGATAAAAGTTAACCCTTCACATTGTAATTGTTCTGTCGATTCCTTAAATTTATGTTATCGACATAACTAATATAAAAAAAGAGCGCTAATTAGCGCTCTTTTATTTTAATCAATTTAGTCGTTATATTAGCCTGTGATTAGCGGTTCAAATCCTTTCACTAAATCATCTAACGCTTTCATTTGCGCCAAGTATGGCTCTAGTTTATCTAAAGGTAAGGCGCAAGGACCATCACACTTGGCTGTTAATGGGTCAGGGTGAGATTCAATAAACAAACCGGCAATACCTATTGCCATACCACTACGTGCTAGCTGTGCTGCTTGCGCGCGTCGACCATCCGCAGAGTCTGCACGACCACCAGGTTGCTGCAAAGCATGGGTCGCGTCGAACATAACTGGCGCATAGTTTTTCATCTCGTCCATTGCTAGCATATCTACAATTAAATTATTGTACCCAAAGCAGCTGCCACGCTCACAAAGAATAATATTTTCATTACCCGCTTCACCAAACTTATTAATAATATGGCGCATTTCATGTGCTGCTAGAAATTGTGGTTTTTTAACATTAATAATAGCGCCCGTTTTTGCCATAGCGACTACTAAGTCAGTTTGACGGGCAAGAAAAGCCGGCAACTGAATGATGTCAGCAACTTCAGCAACAGGTGCCGCCTGAAAAGTTTCATGTACATCGGTAATAATCGGCACATTAAAGGTCGACTTTATTTCTTGAAAAATCTTTAGGCCTTCATCTAACCCAGGGCCACGATACGAGCTAACAGAAGAGCGATTAGCTTTATCAAATGATGCTTTAAATACATAAGGGATATTTAGCTTTTGTGTCACTTCAACATAATGCTCAGCAATGGTCATTGCTAAATCACGTGACTCAAGAACGTTCATACCACCAAATAGCACAAACGGTTTATCATTTGCGATATCAATATCGCCAAGTGAAATTAATTGCTTCGACATAATATTTTCCAAAATTATCTTGGGGCTAAAAATTTAGCCCACTATTAATGGTGACTTTAACTACCCACAATTCTTAATAACTGGCCGCATAGCCATGCCATATAAGTGCCTAAAGCATAACCGAGTACAGCTAACAGCACACCAACAGGCGCAAGAGATGGGTGGAATGCAGAAGCGATAACAGGAGCCGATGCCGCGCCACCAATATTCGCTTTACTGCCCACGGCTAAATAAAATACTGGCGCTTTAATAAACCTGCCAACAGCAAATAACAATATCACGTGCACTGCCATCCAAATTAAACCAATCACCATGTACTTAGGCGCTTCAACAATTTGTGTAATGTCCATGTGCAAGCCTATAGTTGCCACTAAGACATATAAAAAACTACTACCAACCTTTGACGCACCAACAGATTCTAGCTTTCTAACTTTAGTAAACGACAATGCTAAACCAATAGTCGTTACCAATACGATAATCCAAAATAGTTTGCTATGTAAGCTGAACTTCTTTAATTCAGGGAAGTTGGCTTGGAAAAATGGCACTAGATAGTCAGCGGCGAGATGAGCAAAACCCGCGGCCCCTAGTCCAACCGCCAAAATCAGCATGTAATCTTTCAATTCGGGGTTTTTAGCATTAGCTTTCGTATGCGCTTCAACTTTTTCAACTAATCTGTCGATACTTGAAGTATCGGCACCATTTTTAGCATCAATACGTTTGTGATTAGCGGCCATGTAGAGTAGTCCCGCCATCCAAATATTGGCGACCACGATATCTACCGTGACCATAATAGTGAAAATTTTGCCGTCCGCGCCGTAAATTTCTTTCATGGCAAGCATATTAGCGCCACCGCCAATCCAACTACCTGCCAAAGCAGCCATGCCACGCCATACAGCGTCAGGGCCTGACACACCAATTAATTCTGGCCAAACAGCAGAAACAATCAGCAAGGCCAAAGGGCCACCAATAATGACGCCAACGGTGCCGGTTAAAAACATAATGACCGCTTTGCTACCTAAACCAACAATCGCTTTAATGTCGATACTTAAAGTTAGCAGCACCAAACAGGCGGGTAATAAATAATACTTGGCCACTTCGTCTACTTGGCTAACATCAGAGCTGACAATACCGAAGGTATTTAATAACGAAGGTAATAAATAACACATTAACAATGCCGGAACGTATTTATAAAATGAACGACAAGCGGCATTACTGCTGTTGGAAGTATAAAAAACAAAACCTAAAATAAGCGCCAAAATACCGAGTACGGTAGCATCGTTAGTGATTAATGGCGCATTCGCCACAACTGTATCTTGCATTAGTTATCCTTTTAATTTTATAACTTAAGCTATTGCTATTTATTCTTTTTCTAACAGATCATTGTTAAGTTTTTATTAGTGCAATATCGTATCTGAAATTGAAATTTTATCTAGCTGTAGTTTCAATAATTGAGCGGCGGGATCTTTCGGACATTGCTCAACAAAATACTGATAATCGTCGTAAGCCACTTTAAAACAATCAAGTTGATGTAGTAAATAACCACGATCACGACGTTCAAACGGATCATTTGGGTTTAACGCCAATAACATATCAACACATTTCAAGGCATTGTCATAAGCCTGTTCACGAATAAAGGCGGCCTTGAGGCTAGTAATATGTTCAAGCACTAAACTTTCCTGTTTCATCACATCCATTTGTATCTCAAATGGGTCGCCTGAAATTTCACTCATTCGCGCGTCTAACTCATGCCAATTAAGAGACTCGCCTGTGACGGGGTCAAATATAATGGCGTAGCTATCATCACAAATAATTCTGATCATGGCTTTTTCTGGTACAAAAACAATATCCGCTTTGCACTCACAAGCATTGGCAACATGAGCTATTAACACCGCCTTTAAGGTAGGTGAAATTAACTTATGACTTAATGCTGATGGTAATTGGTGCGAAATTATTGGCCAAACGGCGTGTTGCTTATCGATAAAAAGTTGATCAACAAACAAGGCATTAATTAATACTTCTGCCCGTTCTATCGGCTCTTTAACTTTACTCGTTTCATTCTGACACCAAGTCACTAAATCACTCAGTTCATCAATATCACTTTGATTTACCCCAAAGATATATTCTTCTAACAGTAAAAAAGTTTGTAATGGTTCATTTTGTTCAGATTTTATTTCTGACAACAACAACTCGTTCATGAATTCTCTTTTAATACGCTAATCTATTTCTTAATGCCTTAAAGCCCAGCTAAAAATACCGTTTCTTTACTCATGGCAATACGCACAATCAGCATTACCCAGCCCATAGCGCCTAGGAAACCAATAATTTGCATGGCACGATTACGGGCCAACTTTAACGTGTAATAACCGGTAAATATGTAAGCGACAACAGCAAATAATTTTTCCGCCAACCAGAGCTGTTCAGCAGGGTTCAAGGCCAATTTTATTGATAATGCTATACCTAAACCTAATAGCAAAGTATCGATAATATGTGGGGCAATTTTTAAAAACTTCAAGTTTAACTTTTCCGAATTAACTAATGCTAACGCGAAGCGAAAAGTAAAAAGTAAAATACTGATTGCAGCCACTGTCATATGTAAATGTTTAAGCACGGTGTTCTCCATTTATTTTTATATTTATTTTATGTTGTTAATTTTTGATAAAACAGCCTGAGGTTATTCTATCATTGCCATTGTAATCTTTAACCGTTGCTATTTTTTGATAGCCAAATTCACGCAAAATCTCTTGCACTGTTTGAGTTTGCTCAAAACCATGCTCGACATAAAAATAGCCGATGGCGTTAAAGTAATGCCTAGCTTGGGCGGCAATAAGCTTAATATCTGATAAGCCCTTGTCTTGGGCAACTAACGCCGATTTAGGCTCAAAGCGCACATCCCCTTCACTCAGGTGTTTATCATCTTCATCAATATAAGGCGGATTACTGACTATTACGTCGTATCGCTTACCCTGTTCAATATTGTTAAACCAGTCACTTTGAAAAATATTCACCTGGTTTAATGCTAAATTTTTTGCATTGTGCTGGGCAAGAATGACAGCTTCATCACTGTAATCAACCGCATCTATTTGCCATGAAGGTTGCTCTGACGCTAAGGCAAGTGCTATTGCTCCCGTGCCGGTGCCTAAATCTAAGCAGGTTAATTTATTGTCTTGATGATTATTTAACACTAGCTCAACGAGTACTTCAGTATCAGGACGTGGAATTAGGGTCGCAGGAGAAACTTGCAACGCCAAAGACCAAAACTCACGGGTTTTCAAAATGTAGGCAATTGGTTCGCCGTCAATACGGCGCAATAACAACGCAGCAAAATGTTTTGTTTGCGCTTTGGACAAAGTTTGCTCTGGCCAAGTCAACAAATAGGTTGTTGACTTATTTATAGCAAAACAGATTAATAGCTCAACATCTAACTTAGCACTATCAGATATCGGCGAAAGATGTTGTTGTCCATATGAGATTAACTGCGCAATGGTCATCGTTGAGAGTTGTTCAACCGATAACAATTGCGCTACTGCGAGTTCAGACACTAGTTTTGCTCAGCAAGCTCAGCTAATAAGTCAGCCTGACTCTCCTGCATTATTGGCTCTAATACCAACTGCAAGTTGCCTTCCATAATCTCATTCAAACGATAAAGCGTCAGGTTAATGCGATGATCACTCATGCGACCTTGTGGGAAGTTATAGGTACGAATACGTTCAGAACGATCACCACTGGCCACTAAGTTACGACGAGAAGACTCTTCTTCACTGCGACGTTTTTCATCTTCAGCTTGTTGTAATCTTGCTTGTAACACCGACATTGCCTGCGCACGGTTTTTGTGTTGCGAACGTTGATCTTGACACTCAACAACTACCCCGGTTGGAATATGAGTAATACGAATTGCTGAATCGGTTTTGTTAACGTGCTGACCACCAGCACCAGAGGCACGGAAAGTATCAACTTTTAAATCAGCTTTATTGATTTCAATGGCTTGTGACTCAGGAATTTCTGGCATTACCACAACCGTACAAGCTGACGTATGAACACGGCCTTGCGATTCAGTTTCCGGTACACGCTGCACGCGGTGACCGCCTGACTCATATTTCATTTGCCCGTAAACACCTTCACCATTAACTTTAGCGACGATTTCTTTGAAACCACCTTGCTCACTTTCGTTGGAGTTCATTAATTCGACTCGCCAACCTTGCTTTTCGGCATAGCGGCTGTACATGCGGAATAAATCACCAGCAAAAATAGCGGCTTCGTCACCACCGGCACCTGCGCGAATTTCAACAAAACAGTTATTGTCGTCTTTTGGATCACGTGGCAACAATAAAATTTGCAGCTCGTCGGTCATTTTTTCTACCGCTTTTTTCGCTGCTTTGAATTCTTCTTGCGCCATTTCACGCATATCAGGATCATCATCCTTAAGCATTTCTTCTGCGGTGGCAAAGTCATCTTCGGCTTCTTGAAAGGCGTGGAATGCAGACGTCACCACTTCTAACTGGGAGAATTCTTTCGATAAGGCTTGAAACTTTTCTTGATCGGCAATGGTCTCAGGATCAGACAACAAGGCTTGAACTTCTTCAAAGCGCTCTACAAGTATCTCAAGTTTTTGATAAACAGATTTATTCATTAAATGATCTTATATAGTCAATAATTGATGAATTACCCGCGCATTATATTCGACTCAGCAGGTAAATAGCAGTAATTTCTTAAAGTAGGCAAATACGCGGGCAGTATAAAGAGCTTAGCTATCAGTTTCAACGGCTGAGCAGTGCTAAAACAGTAATAGCTAATGGATAATGACGACGGTTATTTTTGGTGGTCGATATCAAAAATATCACGCAGATAAACTAATCTATCCAACTCGCCACCTTGTGCCGCTGATTGAATAGCACTGGTTGGCGCATGCATAAATTTATTGGTGAGTTTAGTGGCAAGTTCAGCGATCACCGCTTCAGGCTTTTTATTGGCCGCTAGTTGCTGCATGGCTTTTTCGAGCAGTTGGTCACGATTATCTAAACATTGTTTACGATAAGAAATCACCGTATCTTGGGTATTTAAACCGCGCAGCCATGACATAAAGCTAGAAGATTGATCTGACACTATGCCTTCTGCCAATACCGCTTCTTTACGACGATTTTCTAGGTTTTTTGCAATAATACTTTGCAAATCATCAACGGTATAAAGAAACACATCTTCTAAATCAGAAACTTGTTCTTCAATATCACGTGGCACGGCTAAATCCACCATAAACATCGGGCGATGCTTTCTTTTCGTTAATGCCTTTTCTACCATGCCTTTACCGATAATAGGTAAAGTACTGCCCGTCGAACTAATGACGATATCGGCATTTGCCATCATTTCCGGAATTTGGGCTAAGGTGATGACATCAGCACCGAATTGCTTTGCCATATTTTCCGCGCGACTTAGCGTACGATTAGCCACGGTAATATGACCGACATTATTTTCATATAAATGCTTAGCCACTAATTCAATGGTTTCCCCAGCACCAACAAGCAATACACGTGCTTTGTCTAAACTGGCAAAAATATGTTTTGCTAAATTAACGGCGGCAAAAGCAACTGAAACAGCGCTTGCCCCTATTTCGGTATCAGTACGAACTTGTTTTGCAACACCAAAAGTACGCTGAAAAAGTCGGTCCATGATCAATTCCATAGAACCGGCCGCTTTAGCTTGGTTGTAGGCTTGTTTCATTTGCCCCAATATTTGCGGCTCCCCCAAGACTAAAGAGTCTAAGCCACAAGCGACACGCATCATATGATTAACGGCCTGTTGATCTTGGTGCCAATACAAGCTTGGGGTAATAGTCGACGCGGGAACATTGTGATGTTGCTCTAACCAACGTACTAAACGTTCTTGTGTTAAAGCCACCTCACCTTCTTGTACTAAATACAATTCAGTTCTATTACAGGTAGATAAAATCGCTGCTTCTTTACATTCCACGGAGTTAACCAGTTCTTGTAACGCAGTGCTCAAGTTGTCAGGGTTAAATGAAATTTTTTCCCTAACAGCAACCGGAGCGGTTTTATGATTGATACCTACTGCAACTATCGACATATGAATATAGTGAATCCAATTAAATTTCTATGGCAAGCAAATTTTGCTGCGAAAGATTAGTTATCTAAAAGCTAATTATAAGCCAGCAATAACTAATTGACCCTATTATCAGCCAGATAATAAAAAAAACCTATGATCTGCGACAAAAAATCGCGATAATTTTACGAAAGATCACATTAAATTGAAAGCAAGCTATTTATATAATTGAATAGATTTATTGTTTATTTCGTTTTATGCCAACGACGCTAGGAAAGCCATGCTTAACAAGTCATTCATTACGTTACTATTTATCACGATTATAAGTGCTTGTAGCAGTATTAAAGACCAACCAGTCGATAACCGCCAGTTAGGGCAAGACAGTACCAGCCGAATTCAGCAAATGAGTTCCCTAGATAGCTGGACAATTTCAGGAAAAATCGCCTTTATATCTGGCAAAGAAAGGCAAAGTGCCACTCTACATTGGCAAAAAGATGCAACGAACAATGCTGAAACACTGAATCTATCTACCGTATTTGGCATTCAAGTATTAGAATTAACTCGCCAAGACAATAGCTTTTATTTAGAAGTTGACGGTGAAAACTATCAAACCCAAGACTTAGACCAGCTGATATATCAACTCACGGGCTTGAATTTACCGACCAGAGCCATGAATAATTGGCTAAAAGGCATAGCGTACTTGCCTGCAGATGAAATTATTTATCATGAGGTTACGCGTTTACCATTAACATTAACCAGTAACTACAATAATCAAAATTGGCATATCAATTACAGTAAATATCATCATATCGGCCCATTTCAATTAGCGAAGCAATTCACTATTAAGCAAAACGACTTGCGTATAAAAATTGTTATTCATTCATGGAAAATTTGACGAGGTATTCGTGAACGCTCAAGCATTTCATTCTTTTCCTGCACCGGCAAAGTTAAACCTTTTTTTACATATTGTTGGCCGGTTGGATAATGGCTACCACCAATTGGAAACCGTTTTTCAATTTCTAGATCACAGTGATACTTTACATATCAGGGCAACGAAAAATTGCGCTATATCACTTTTAACGCCAATTCCTGGTGTGGAAAATCATGACAACATCATAGTTAAAGCCGCAAAGCTATTACAACAGCACACCCAATGCCAACAGGGAGCGGAAATAAAACTTGAAAAAGTACTGCCAATGGGCGGAGGATTAGGTGGTGGCTCTTCTGATGCAGCAACAGTTTTATTGGCATTAAATGCATTATGGAATAGCCAACTGTCAATTGAGGAACTAGCCGCACTTGGCGTAAAACTTGGCGCCGACGTGCCTATTTTTGTCCATGGTTTTGCCGCCTTTGCTCAAGGTATTGGTGAGCAGCTGACGCCCGCTGCGCCAAAAACTTATTGGTATTTAGTCTCAAAACCTGATTGCAGCATTTCTACACAAAGTGTTTTTACCGCCGCAGATTTAACCAGAGATACACCAGCTATACGATACAGCGATGCCGACATAGAAAATTATCATAATGATTGTCAAACTTGGGTAATAAAACACTACCCTGAGGTTGCCAAGCTACTGAGTTGGTTGATAGAATACGCGCCGTCTCAAATGACTGGAACTGGTGCGTGTATTTTCTCACGTTTTAGTGCTGAAAATGAGGCACGCCACGTACAGTCTTTATTGCCCGAGGGCATTGAGTCTTTCGTTGCAAAAGGCTTAAATCAATCGCCCTTGCACAATGCGATTTCGGCGATTGAAAAACAATTAAGCTAAGGTGAATTTATTCACCTAAATTGCCACTAATACTGGCGAAATCAAAATAATTTGCTGATATTTAACTCATCGTTTAATTCAGTATTGTAATGTTAATGTCAAAAGTTTCTGAGGAACTGACAGTGCCTGACATGAAAATTTTTGCGGGTAACGCCACCCCTGAACTGGCCAAACAAATTGCTAATCGCCTATATATCACCTTAGGCGAAGCCAAGGTCGGTAGTTTTAGTGATGGTGAAATTAGTGTTGAAATTACTGAAAACGTGCGCGGCGCGGATGTTTTTATTATTCAATCAACATGTGCGCCTACCAATGATAACTTAATGGAACTAATCGTCATGATCGATGCGCTACGCCGTGCATCTGCTGGACGTATTACTGCTGTTATGCCTTACTTTGGTTACGCTCGTCAAGATCGTCGCGTTCGTAGTGCTCGTGTACCAATTACAGCAAAAGTTGTTGCTGACTTCTTATCAAGTGTTGGTGTTGACCGTGTTCTTACGGTTGATTTACACGCAGAGCAAATTCAAGGTTTCTTTGATGTTCCAGTAGATAACGTGTTCGGTACGCCTATCTTGCTAGAAGACATGTTAGATAGAAACATTGAAAACCCAGTTGTTGTTTCACCTGATATTGGCGGTGTTGTACGTGCACGTGCAGTCGCAAAATTATTAGATGACGCTGACTTAGCCATTATCGACAAACGTCGCCCTAAAGCTAACGTTGCACAAGTTATGCATATTATTGGTGATGTTAAAGGTCGTGATTGTTTCATCGTTGACGACATGATTGATACTGGCGGTACCTTGGCAAAAGCTGCTGAAGCATTAAAAGATCACGGTGCAAAACGTGTATTCGCTTATGCAACTCACCCGGTACTTTCAGGCAACGCTGCTGAAAACCTAAAAAATTCAGTTATTGATGAAGTGGTAGTGACTGACTCAATTCCACTGTCAAAAGAAATTAAAGCGCTAGGCAATGTTCGCCAACTTACCTTAAGTGGTATGTTGTCTGAAGCCATTCGCCGTGTTTGTAACGAAGAGTCTATCTCAGCTATGTTTGATGCTTAATCAAACCTAGTTCATTCATAAACAGCGCAAAAAAAGCACCTTAGGGTGCTTTTTTAATATCAAAAAACCATTGAAAATAATCCGCCTTATACAACTTCTGTTATTTCAGCGGCCATATCAGCACTATGCTGTGTTATTAATTGCGCCAGCTCAGGCTTACACGAACCACAATTAGTGCCACACTTTAACTTATTCCCTAGTGCTTCCACCGTATTAACACCAGCCTTTATTTCGTCAACAATGCTATTCTCAGCGACATTAAAACATGAGCAAACTTGCTTACCAAGACTAAACTCACTACTTGCCTGACCCAACAACAATGCTTGTATATCGCTAAACGCTAATGCTGTTTTGGCAAATAAATGTTGAATCCAAGCATCTTCAACTTCAAGCCATTGAGATGAGACATTGCACACCAATAGTAACTTTTTATCAGCTAATAAAATAATATGGTTCCTAGTATTATCGCCAAAGCTTAACCACTCAATATTGCTTTTGTCACTGAGCTTAAGCTGAATTTCAACCAGCCTTTGGCACCACTGCAATACATCAGCTATTGCCGTTTCATTGGCAAAATTTAACTGTACACCATAGTCATTATTATTTTTCAGCCAAAAACTCATACCTTTCAATGCTGGCTCAAAATTGACTTTGGATAGTAATGACTTACTGATATGACAATCAACAAACTGAGTAAACTGTGTTTTGCTGATGGCAATTGGCACTTGTTTGCTTTCCGGTTGACCAGACAGCTTATCGACAATACTTGGGTATAAACGACTGATATTGGCATCAGAAGCAAACTGTTTGTTCCAATGTATTGGCATAAAACACTCTTTTGCTCGTAAACCATCATCAACTTTAACCGGCACGAGTATAGGTTTAGAGCCAGAACTGGCCGATGTTACTGCAACAACATCGCCCTCAGCTACATTAAGCCGTGCCATATCATGATGATTAATGCACAGAAAAGGCTTAGTGGTATGCTGGGTTAATTCAGCTGACAAGCTGGTCCGGGTCATGCTATGCCAATGATCCCGCAAACGACCACTGTTTAAGTTAAATGGAAACTGTTTAGTGGTGACTAACTTTGGTAACTGAGGTTCAACGGCATACAATTGAGCTTTTTTAGTTGTTGTCGCAAAACCGCCATTTTCAAATACCCGTGAACAACCATCAGGAAACTCTTTATTCACTGGCCACTGTATAGGTTTAAGCTCGTCGTAAGCTTTCTTGGATAAATGAGCTAAGCCAGAAATATCAAATAATCGCTTTGACTGCTGATTTATTCCGGTTAAGCCAGCAAACTCGGTAAATATTTCACTGACATCTTGATAATCAAAACCACTAAAGCCCATGGCAATAGCAACATCAGCAATTACTTGCCAATCATGACGAGCCTCGCCGTAGGCTGTTTGCACAGCTCGTTGTCGAGAGATACGACGTTCTGAATTAGTTACCGTACCATTTTTTTCCAACCAAGGCGTTGCCGGCAACTTAATATCGGCAAAGGCAAGCGTGTCATTCTCAGCAACACAATCAGACACCACAACCAGTGGGCATTTGGCTAGCGCGCGCTCAACTTTATCACGCTCAGGCAAGCTCACCAGCGGGTTCGTTGCCATGATCCACACCGCTTTAATTTCGCCACGCTCAATGGCGTCAAACATAGCTATCGCACTTTTACCGGCAGTTTCCACCATGGTGGGAGATTGCCAATAGCTTTGCACGTAGTCACGGTGTTCTGCTTTTTCAATATCAAGATGAGCGGTTAGTTGATTCGCTAAACCACCAACCTCTCTTCCTCCCATGGCATTAGGTTGCCCGGTGATTGAAAATGGGCCACTGCCCTGCTGGGCTATTTTACCACTGGCTAAATGACAATTAATAATACTTTGGCATTTATCAACACCGCTGCTTGATTGGTTAATGCCCATTGAATACAGTGTAATGGCTGAACTGCTTTGAGAAAACAATCGATACACTTGCACCAGTTGGCTGAGTTTAATATCACAGTATGCCGCCACACGTTCAATCGGCCACCGCTTAGCCACGTCTAATGCGTCATCAATCCCTTCTGTGTGCTGTGCTATATAGTTATCATCAAGTCCGCCATATAACGAAAGATAGCTTAGCAAGCCATTAAAAAATGCCGCATCGGTGCCCGGCTTTATCGCAAGGTGATAATCTGAAGATTCACTAGTTGCTGTCGCCCTTGGGTCAATAACCACTAACTTCATCTTCGGATTAATTTTCCGTGCTCTTTCGATACGTTGAAACAAGACGGGGTGTGTCCATGCCGCATTTGAGCCAGTGATCAACAACAATTCAGTACTTTCCAAATCGCGATAATTACATGGCACCACATCTTCACCAAAGCTACGCTTATAAGCCGCAACTGCTGATGACATGCAAAGCCGTGAATTAGTATCGATATTACCTGAGCCGATATAGCCCTTCATCAGCTTATTGGCGAGGTAATAATCTTCTGTTAATAGTTGCCCGGAAACATAAAATGCCACTGAGTTCTTACCATACTTCTTAATAGTGTCAGCAAAGCCACTAGCAACTTGTTTAATCGCCTCAGGCCAGGACACGGTTTCTCCATTAACTTCAGGCGCATGTAAACGCCCGCTAACATCGAGTGTATTAAGAAGATTAGTACCTTTTACACAAAGGCGACCAAAATTTGCCGGATGATCAACACTGGCTTGCAGTTTTGTCGCCTTATTTCCTTGCTTGGTAATATCGACGCCACAACCTACCCCACAGTAGGCACAAGTACTTTCAATAATTTTATCCTGCGGCACAATTATCCCCTATGGTGCATCGCCCTCAAGCAACGCCTCCTATATCAAAACAATGTTATAAATGACTTATTACTGACATGACTAATAACATCGGTAAAATGCTGTTATAAACGGTTAAACAAGTAATTGAATTTGTTTATCTAAAATACGAACTGGATATTTTTTTACCTGTACGTCTTCCTGTAAACATTGACCGGTTTGTAATGAAAAATGCTGTTTGAACAGCGGCGATGCAACAACAAGATCGTCACCTACACTGCCAACAATACCGCGATAGAGCACATTCGCTTGCCCGATAGGATCATAATTACCTATGGCAAAAACTTGCTGCTCAGTATTAGGTAAGTGAAAAATAGCCACTTGTTCATCCGTAACTGCCGCATCATGGTTTTGCTCAAGCAGCGCACAGACACCGGAGTGTGCAACTAAGTCTTCCAATTGGCAGACAGTTTGCCATTGTTGCTCATCGACTGCGTTTGCTGGTTTTACTGTTGTTTTTAATGACATCTTTATCTCCTTATGCCGGTTCAGCAACGCTTGAGCTTTTCGCGGGTTCAATTTCATTTGAGCTAGCTGTCTTCGGTGCCGGTTGCTTAGTATTTACCGCAATACGCTCATGTTGATAAGCGGGTCGAATTTGTTGACGTTCTTCAACAAACTGAATATGAGCATCGGCTTTCTCGGAATTAACAAAAGGTTTAAAACGCTTTAATGCTTGAGGATCGGCAAGTGTGGTTTTCCACTCGCATTGATAACTATCGACAATACTAAGCATTTGCGCTTCAAGTTCCTTAGCAAGCTGCAAACTGTCATCAATAACCACTTGTTGTAGATAACTGAGGCCTCCCTCTAAGTTGTCCATCCAAACGGAAGTGCGCTGTAATCTATCGCCAGTATTAACATAAAACATCAACACTCTATCAATATACTTGATCAGAGTTTCATCATCTAAATCAGTGGCGAATAAATCCCCGTGACGTGGCTTCATGCCACCATTACCACATACATAAAGGTTCCAACCTTTATCCGTTGCGATAACACCGATATCTTTACTTTGAGCTTCAGCACACTCTCGGGTGCACCCCGAAACGGCAAGCTTAACTTTATGAGGAGCACGCAAGCCTTTGTAACGATTCTCTAAGCGTATTGCCATGCTCACACTGTCTTGAACTCCGTATCGACACCAGCTAGAGCCGACACAAGATTTTACCGTTCGAAGTGACTTTCCGTAGGCGTGACCGGTTTCAAAGCCTGCAGCAATTAATTCTTGCCAAATAGTCGGCAACTGTTCAACGCGGGCACCAAATAAATCGACACGTTGACCACCGGTTATTTTGGTGTACAAGTTATATTTTTTTGCCACTTCACCTAACACAATCAATTTATCTGGGGTAATTTCTCCGCCAGCAATACGAGGCACGACGGAATAGCTGCCATCTTTTTGCATATTGGCGAGGTAGGTGTCATTGGTATCTTGTAGGCCGACATGAGGCTTTTCTAAAATATAATCATTCCAAACAGAGGCAAAAATAGACGCGGCTAATGGCTTACAAACTTCACAGCCCAAGCCTTGACCATGAGACGATAATAACTGCTCAAACTCTCTGATTTTTTCAACTTTAACAATATCAAACAGCTCTCGGCGTGAATAAGCAAAATGCTCACAGATATCCTTTTTCACTTCAACGCCGCGTTGCTCTAACAAGCTGTCAGTAACATTTTTCACTAATGCCGCACAACCGCCACAACCAGAACTAGCTTTGGTACAACTTTTTATCTCTCCCACCGTACACGCGCCGTTATCAATTGCGCTAACAATGTCGCCTTTAGTAACATTATGACAAGAACAAATTGTCGCACTGTCAGGTAAGGCATCAACACCTAAAGCCGGTTGCTCAGCTGCCATAGGTAAAATTAATGATTCTGGCGACTCAGGCAAATCGATGCCATTAAGCATATATTGTAAAAGCGTGTCATATTCACTGGTATCACCAATTAACACCGCGCCAAGTAGCAGGGTTTTCTCAGCATTAACCACTAATTTCTTATAAACACCGCTTGCTTGATTCTCGTAGGTATAGCAAAGTGCCCCAGAGGTTTTTGCATGGGCATCGCCAATAGAGCCAACATCAACGCCCATTAATTTCAACTTGGTACTCATATCTGCACCAGTAAATTCAGTGTTTTGCCCTAAAATATTCTGCGCCGCCACTTTGGCCATGGCATACCCTGGCGCAACCAAGCCAAAGATAAAGTTGTTCCATAAGGCACATTCACCAATGGCATAGATATTTGCCACTGACGTTTGACATTGATTATCAATAACAATGCCGCCACGTTCACCAACATCAATGTCAAAGTTGCGCGCTAATTGATCATAAGGACGAATACCTGCTGAAAACAAAATCACATCAGTTTCTAATTCACTACCGTCACTAAAACACAATTTATAGCGGCAGTTGTCACCAGCGATAATTTCATTGGTTGCTTTTGAGGTATGCACTTCAACGCCAAGTTCATTAATTTTAGCTTTTAGCAACCGTCCCGCGCCGGCATCAATTTGCACCGCCATTAGCTGTGGCGCAAATTCAACCACATGGGTTTTCAAACCTAACTGTTTTAAAGCATTTGCCGCTTCCAAGCCCAATAAACCACCACCAATAACAACACCAACTTTACTGACTACAGCGCTGGCTTTTATTGCTTCTAAATCATCGATAGTTCGATAAACTAAGCAATGCGCTTGTTCTTTACCGGGGATAGGTGGCACAAAGGGATAAGAGCCAGTAGCTAACACTAACTTGTCATAGTGATATTGCTGTCCTTGCTCGGTTTCAACAACACGCTTAGCTTTGTTGATATTGGTGACTTTAGCATTAACAGCAAAGTTAACTTGCCATGCTTGATAAATTTTATCATTGGTCATGGCTAAGTCTTCGGCAGACTTACCTGAAAAATATTCCGAGAGGTGAACCCGATCGTATGCCAATCTCGATTCAGCTGAGAGTACTGTTATCTCTATATTTTTCTCTTTTGCGCCTAACTCAACCAGTTGTTCAACAAAGTGATGACCAACCATGCCATTGCCAATAACAACAACTTTTGTTTTTTCAACTTCCTGATTATCTCTATTCATGCTCTCATCTTCGCTTCACTCAACTTAAACAGAGAGTTTGCAAAGCAAGTGCCAGTTAATTTTTATCCTATAAATCAATGATTAAAAGTTTCCATCAAGACAAAACGCGAACTAGTGCACTAGCTTGATGATGCAATCGCACCAGTGCTGTGCAGCATGTTTTTTTATTAGTGAGTCGAGATTTTAAAAAGCAAGCGCCATAAGTAGCGCGAAAAATAATATAAACGCTATAGCTTGCCAAAATTGTACCGGATAACGCTTTACCAGCGGCAAGTTTTGATATGCTTGTAAAACATCAATATTGGGCTTGTTTAAATCTGCGAAAAATTCAGAATAGGCTTGATAGCGATCTCTAGGATCCGCTTGCAATGACTTTTTCAAAGCTAAGTCTAACCATAACGGTAAATCACGGCGATATTCTCTAATGCTACGATATTGCCATAATGGATAGTCTTTTACCTTGCTATGACTAGATGCCATAGGCTTATATGGTAGTGCACCCGATAGTAACTCATAGCAGATAACGCCGAGTGAAAATAAATCACTTTGGTGATCAGCATGCATAGTCAACAATGTTTCGGGTGCAATGTAATTTAGTGTTCCCAGCGGTACCGTTTCGGGCAGTGAATTTATGCTTTCATCTTGCGCGGCTATCAGCACAGTACCGTAATCAATAAGGGTAATTTTCCCTGACGAGTTAATCATGATGTTGTCAGGCTTTAAATCTCTATGCACTAAATCTAAGCGTTGAAAGGCACGCAGCGCACTGATGATTTGGCTAACAATATCACGTACTTGTGCAATGCTTGGACTTGGGTTGTCATGCATCCATTCACTTAATGGCTGGCCATCTATAAACTGGCAGACATGATATAAAGATTTTCGATTGCTTTGGGCAGCAATAACACGCATAACATTGCCATGCTTAATGCGCTCTCCTACCCACCCCTCTCTTAGAAAGCCCTGAATATAAATAGCATCATCAATAAAGTTCACCGATGGCACTTTTAATACTAACGGCTGCTCGTGTTCGGCATGTTCAACTAAATATAAATGTGAACGCACACTAGCATGTAATATTTTTTTTACGTGATAGCCATCAAGCTTTTGGCCTACCTGCAATGCAGGCGGAATAACCTGAGATAGCAGCTCTTGCTGAATTTCTGCCAAATTTCGCTTAGGCACACTACGAATATAAACTAGTACGCAGCTGACATTGTCTTGGCTTCCCGCCGCAATAGCTTGTTCGGTAATTTCTGAGCTCGCTTGTTCAAGCATAGCTTTATTGGGTTTAACTGGAAGTGACGCTAAGACTTTTATCAGCTGTGCTTTCGACAAATGCTGATGCACACCATCACTGGTCAGGATAAAAATATCGCCAGCATTAATGGCCAACAGATATTGGTCAACTTTTAAATGACTATCGGCACCTAAAGCTCTGGTCAGTATACTGCCGCCTAGTCCATGCTTTTGGCTGTGATCGCGAGTAACTATACTATATTCATCACCTTTACTCGCGCTAAATTCTTGGCGACTATATTTTGCGACACGGGTGTCGCCAACATGAAAAATATAGGCTCGACATGACTTAATAATTAAGGCAGTAAATGTGCTTAACCATTGCTGAGTATTTTTTTCATCTTCAAAGTCATTCTCATTAGTTTTGCTGCCCTGAGTGAATAACCACTGGTTTAAACTTTTTAAGACCTTAGCAGCAGACTTTTCAGTCGACCAAGATGCAGCAGTTGCATAGTACTCCTGAATAAATTGTGTCACAGAAAGTTGTGCGGCTTGTGCCGCATGACTGGCACTTGAAACGCCATCGGCAATGGCGATAGCAATACCTTTTACTTCTCGCTCAATCGGATCCGGTTGCAATGCAGCAAAGGCATCTTGGTTTTTAGGTTTATGACCACTTTTAGATGTGCCACCAATGACAGCCTCCAACACAGCGGCCTCATCGCCTTGCGCTACACTTTCTTCGCTAGTTGTATTTTTTTGTGACTTATCTGCTTTGGTATTAATCATGGCTTTAGCCGACATTAATGAGTTCAACCGTGCCATCTTCATGCACTTCAGCGATACTGCCTTTAGGCTCTTCCATAAAGAGTAGCGCAACAAATCCGAGTACAGCGGTTGCCGCAATAACCAAAAAGAATTGGCTGTAAGGAACAAAGGTTAACACGGTTAGGTAAACTACCGCCCCTACATTACCGTAAGCACCAGTCATGCCGGCAATTTGGCCGGTTAAACTGCGTTTAATTAATGGCACAGCAGCAAACACCGCCCCTTCTCCGGCCTGAACAAAGAACGAGCATAACATTGCCGCTATCACCGCTAAAGCTAATGGCCAAGATGCAGAAATCATCGACATAGCAAAGTAGCCTAGTGCCAAGCCCGCAGTTAAAATTAGTAAGGTTTTCTTACGACCATATTTATCGCTTAACCAACCTCCTCCAGGGCGTGACATTAAGTTCATAAAGGCATATGTTGAAGCCAACATAGCAGCAAATACCATGTCTAAAGCAAAGGTTTCGGCGAAAAATAGCGGCAACATAGAAACGACAGCAAGCTCAGAGCCAAATGTGGCAAAATATAAAACATTCAACACCGCAACTTGCTTAAATTTATATTGTTGTGCTGTCGGTATTGTCGATTGAAAAACCTTAGCATTCACTTTATAAGTTTGTATTAACTCAGCCACAAAAAGCACAAACAACGCCAAATAAACCAAAATTGCACTTTGCTCTGAAAGTAAACTCACACCGGTAGGTGATAATTTCCAAGTCAGTAATGCTAATGCACCATACATAGGTATTTTCATTAAGACCAACAGAAAAAAATCATTTCGGCTAGTCACCAACATAGCGCCACTATTTCTTGGTTTGAAGTAGGTTGAACCCTGTGGGGTATCTTTAACATTGAGATACCAAATAACACTAAAGATTAAACTCATCATGCCAGTTAATGCTACGGCGTAACGCCAACCATTTTCACCACCGAAAAGTAGCGCTAAACTAGGAAGTAACATAGCGGCCGCTGCCGAGCCAAAATTGCCCCAACCGCCATAAATTCCCTCAGCAGTGCCAAGTTCATTGGCCGGAAACCACTCGCTGACCATACGTATACCAATGACAAAACCAGCACCAATAAAACCAAGTAAGAACCGTGATAAAGCGGCTTGTTCAAAATCAGATGCAACGGCAAACATAAAACAAGGAATACTACAAAGTGCAAGCAATAAGGCATAAACAAGCCGAGGACCATATTTGTCGGTTAACATGCCAATGATGACGCGTGCCGGAATGGTCAGTGCAACATTTAATAACAGCAAGGTTTTAATTTCGGACGCTGATAAGTTCAGGCTATCGGCAATAACAGAAAGTAATGGCGCATGGTTAAACCATACTGCGAAGGTAATAAAGAACGCCATCCAACTTAAATGCAACACTTTCATTTTACCGACAAATGAAAAAATTTTAATCCCAGCTTGCTCTACCATGCAGTTTATCCTTAAAAAATTTAATAAATCTGTACATCACTCAGCAAACTTAATACCAGCATCAGAAAATAAAACCTTATACATTAAAAATCATAAACTTAAAGAAAACAACAAAGCTAAATCGTAAAGATGAAATAACAATTGTGTCACCTTAATAGTGCTCGTTGCACATTTGAAGTGCAGTACCAAGCTAGCAAACATTGCGCAAAGTCTAAATACCTAGGTTGAGCAAATAGGTAAAAGCTATAATTTGCAGTAAATTTATCGATAATGATTGGATCTCGTCTTGTCGGAGTGTTATTATGCGGCGCCTTTTTTAACTAAAGATAAATTTACTTAATATTTTTATCATTTTTTAAATTACGGAAACAGGTTGTTTTTGGTCGCAAAAAACAACAACTTTTAATTATTTATATAATGGATATTAACCATGACTGATTTATTTACGTTGGATGCAGAAGTACGTACAGATTTAGGGAAAGGTGCGAGCCGCCGCCTACGTCACGCGAACAAAATCCCGGCGATTTTATACGGTGAAGGCCAAGAGCCAGTTTCTTTAACACTTGAGCACAAAACGGTTTACCGTGCACAACAAGAAGAAGCTTTTTACTCTCACGTTTTAACATTAAATGTTGACGGCAAGCCTGTTGAGTGTCTTTTAAAAGACATGCAACGTCACCCGTACAAGCAACTTGTAATGCACTTAGATTTCTTACGTGTTGACGCTACACACGTTGTTCACGTTAACGCTCCAGTTCACTTCATTAACGAAGAAGCTGCAGAGAAAAAAGGTGGCAAAATTGCTCACCACGTGAATGAAATTGCAGTAACTTGTTTACCTGCTGACATTCCTGAGTTCATCGAAGTTGATGTTGCTAACTTAGAAGTTGGTCAAACATTGCATTTATCAGACGTTGCGTTACCGAAAGGCGTTACATCTGACGAACTTGCAAAAGGCGAAAGCCATGACCAAGCCGTTGCTTCATTGAATGCACCTAAAGGTTCAAGTGATGATGATAGCGAAGAAGAAGCAGCACCAGAAGAAGCTTCAGCTGAGTAATTTTTAACTTACTCTTGATGAACAAGCTTAAAGGGAAATGTTTTTAACATGCCCTTTAAGCTTTTTAGTTTTAAATGCACTTGAATTTATCAACCTTAAAGTTTGAATAACGAGAGTAATCAATTAGATGACGATTCAATTGGTAGTCGGCTTAGGAAATCCCGGTTCTGAATACAGTAGAACCCGTCATAATGCCGGTGATTGGTTCGTTCAAGAACTAGCATCCCGTTACAACATTTCATTAAAGCCAGAAAAAAAATATTCCGGCCTCTACGGTAAAGGGTTAATTGCGGGGCAAGTTGTCCACCTATTAATACCGACAACTTTTATGAACCGAAGTGGACAAGCAGTAGCACCTTTAGCTAACTTTTTCCGTATTCCTGTTGAGAATATCCTTGTTGCACACGATGAACTTGATATGTTGCCTGGCGTTTGTAAAATCAAGCAAGGTGGTGGTCACGGTGGACACAATGGCTTACGTGATATTATTTCACGTATGGCAAATAATAAAGAATTTTATCGGTTACGCATAGGTATTGATCATCCAGGTCATCGCGATCGCGTCACTGGGCATGTGCTTGGTAAAGCACCTGCCAACGAACAAAACTTAATTGACCAAGCAATAGACGAAGCTGTGCGCTGTTTTGAAATTTGGCAAAAAGACGATATTAAAAAAGCTCAAAATCGTCTACATTCTTTTAAAGCGCAATAACGTATATTGCGACAACATTATAGGTAATCATCATGGGATTTAAATGTGGTATTGTTGGCTTGCCCAACGTCGGGAAATCAACACTTTTCAATGCATTAACTAAAGCAGGTATTGAAGCTGCTAACTTTCCATTTTGTACAATTGAACCTAATACCGGCGTAGTGCCAGTACCAGATCCTCGCTTAGATAAGCTAGCAAAAATTGTTAACCCTGAACGTGTACTACCAACAACTATGGAGTTTGTTGATATTGCAGGCCTGGTAGCGGGTGCGTCAAAAGGTGAAGGCTTAGGTAATAAATTCTTAGCAAACATTCGTGAAACCGACGCCATTGGCCATGTGGTACGCTGTTTTGAGAATGACAATATTATTCATGTTGCCAATAAAATTGACCCTGCTGAAGATATCGATGTTATCAATACTGAATTAGCTTTAGCTGACATGGACACAGCAGAGCGCGCTATTCAACGCCAAGCGAAAAGAGCAAAAGGCGGTGACAAAGATGCTAAGTTTGAAATCCCGGTATTAGAAAAAATATTAAAACACGTTGAAGACGGTGAAATGATTCGCTCTTTAGAATTAACTAAAGAAGAAAAAGCAGCCGTTGCTTACCTTAACTTTTTAACGATTAAGCCAACCATGTACATTGCCAATGTCAACGACGACGGCTTTGAAAACAACCCTTATTTAGATGTAGTACGCGCTATTGCAGAAAAAGAAAACGCGGTTGTTGTCGCTGTTTGTGCCGAAATTGAAGGCGAATTATCTGAAATGGATGATGAAGACCGTGAAGAGTTTATGGCGGAAATGGGCTTAGAAGAACCAGGCTTGAATCGTGTGATTAATTCTGGCTACGGTTTATTGCATTTACAAACTTACTTCACCGCGGGTGTAAAGGAAGTGCGTGCATGGACTGTTAAGCAAAACGCTACCGCACCACAAGCCGCTGGCGTAATTCATACCGATTTTGAAAAAGGCTTTATTCGCGCAGAGGTTGTCGCTTATGACGATTTCATCACATTTAATGGTGAGTCAGGTGCTAAAGAAGCCGGTAAGTGGCGTTTAGAAGGCAAAGACTACTTAGTGAAAGATGGTGATGTCGTTCACTTTAGGTTTAATGTTTAATTGATTATAGCGACAAATAAAAAAGAGAGCTAAGGCTCTCTTTTTTATTTGCTGGTTTTTATTGTCTACAGATATAACTTTCTTAAATAAATATTTTTAATAGCAGAAGGTCGAACCAGCGAACTAAACTCTAAATAAAACTATTTTCTCTTAGGGGACTAGATTAAGATGAACAAGTAAGTTTACTTGGAAAATATTTAATGTTTGCCAACAAAACTGGCAAAGTCCATTTTTCTGATTAAACTTGCTATTACAACAATATCAATATTCTAGGAATACTATGAAAACTTCTCTTATTACCTCTCTCGTTCTCGCTACAGCTCTATCATATGCACCACAAAGCTTAGCTTACGAAGACAGCATGTCTTTACGCATATGTGAATATGTTTCCATTAATGATAAAAAACGTTTACGTAAATATTTAAAATCAAGCAAACTTAAAATACGCTCAATTTTCGACAATATTCAATGTAATGGTCAAAATCTTTTGGTTTTTGCTGCCGCATCTAATGCTCTAGATGTTGGAGAATATGTAATTGGCAAATTACCAGTAAAAATCGTCACTGAAAACTTAGCTGCGGTTACTGAAAGTTCTGCCCATTTGGCAAAAGTAGCCAAGCAACGTATTAAGTAACTTTAGAGTTATTTTGATAAAGCTCATTGGGTAACTTATCTAATGAGCTATTTAACCACTCTCTACCATTTTGTGCAGATATCCAACGATTTGCACAGTGATTAGCCAAACAATCAAAAAGTCTCATTTTTTTGATAAAAAACGGTTGACGTAGCTCAATGAGATTTGCATAATACGCGCCACTTGCTGAGAGGCAAGATGGAAAGGCTACATAGCTCAGCTGGTTAGAGCACATCACTCATAATGATGGGGTCCCAGGTTCAAATCCCGGTGTAGCCACCACTTCTCTCAAAGTAAGAATTGAAATGCGGGGTTGGCGGAATTGGTAGACGCGCTGGATTTAGGTTCCAGTATCGCAAGATGTGAGAGTTCAAGTCTCTCACCCCGTACCATTTCAATGTAACTTATCATGCAAATGAATAGTTACGAAAGTAAGTACATTGCTGGGGTATAGCCAAGCGGTAAGGCAGCGGGTTTTGATCCCGTCATTCTGAGGTTCAAATCCTCATACCCCAGCCACTTTCTTTTATTCTCAGTATTATTCGAAAGTTCATCAATGTTACTCACTTTAATCTAAAAGTATCCAGTTGGGGTATAGCCAAGCGGTAAGGCAGCGGGTTTTGATCCCGTCATTCTGAGGTTCAAATCCTCATACCCCAGCCACTTTCTTTTGATTGATTTCACTCTCAAATTATATTGAGAAGACTACCTTAAAATGCGGGAGTGGCGGAATTGGTAGACGCGCTGGATTTAGGTTCCAGTATCGCAAGATGTGAGAGTTCAAGTCTCTCCTCCCGTACCATTTCAAATCCTTTTTTATTTCTAAATTTATATTCACTAGTTCTCTATAAAACTAACGATTAGATTATTTAGTCTCATTGCGCGTTATCAAGCAACACAAACCCTTTATCCATACCGCTCTTACTTGTCGATAATAGCCAACAACGGGCGTTAAATGATTTTTTTGGGGCAGTAATCAAATACCGCAAGCATAGGCTAGTGCTTTATTTTTTATACTGGGTATTTTGTTGACAACAGATAGAGCAGCGTTACGCGCCAATTTTGCAATGGGTGAAACATGCCCAAACGACAAATACAATGCATCCATGGTCGTCATCATTAGTAAGTTATCTTTTCGACGTTTTTTCTCGTATCTAGCAAGCACCGACGAGCTATACCATGACTCGCCGTTGCCGATCGCTTCAGCAAGTACACTTTGTAGTGCTTTCACGTCTTTAAAGCCCAAGTTAACCCCCTGCCCGGCCATTGGATTAATGGTATGGGCAGCATCTCCCAGTAATATAGTGCGCCCTTTAATGTATTGATTTGCATGTCGACGAGTCAACGAAAAAGCGGCTTTTGCCACCACTTCAACTTTGCCCAATTTCGTGGGAAAGTGCTGCTGAATTTCTCCCTGTAAATTCCTATTGGATAAAGAGCATAAGCGATTAATTTCATCTTTTTCATGATACCACACCAGCGATGCGCTATTACCAGGCATAGGTAACATAGCAAGAGGACCGGTCTGAAAATACTGCTGCCATGTTATATCTTGCTGGGGTTTTTCAGTTTTGACATTGATCAACATCGCTGATTGGGCATAATCCCATCCCGTTGTACCAATATTCATTAACTTTCTCACTTGCGAATTGGCACCATCAGCCGCAATAACAAGCTTAGCCTCTATCACCTGCGAAGATAATGTCAGCTTTGCATGTGTTGTAAATTGTTCAAGACTAACTAATGATTCAGGGCAAAATAATTTGATATTAAGGTGTTGTTGAATTCCCTGCCAAAGAGCAAGTTGAATTAACCTATTTTCGATAATATGCCCTAGATGGGATTGCACAATATTTTTTGCATTAAACTCAGTATAGGATTGTTCACATTCCCAAACAGCTAAACGTTTATACGGGCACATTCGCCATTGCTGTAGCTGCTGCCAAGCCCCTAATTGCCTTAATAATTGCTCAGAGGCCAAAGAAATTGCAGAAACCCTTAAGTCATAAGTTTGCTCAGGCTCGTATGGCAATGGCTCGCTGCGCTCTATGACGGCAACTTTTAAACCTAATTCAGCCAATGATAAGGCACTGGCCGCTCCGACCATTCCTCCACCAACAATAACACAATCAAATTGCTTCATATCAAGACTAATACTTTGACGAACATCGCTTTATTCTACCCAACCTGAGACGGTAATTCGATGTTTATGTGCAGGGTTTTGCAAAACCTTAACACTGTGCGGCATTGGGTGTGACAACTTTAAAATAGCTAAGCTATTAAACTTAGGCTCTAACAATTTTTTGAAAAATTTTATTTTCCTTGGATATAATTCCAATTGACCACCAAATTTTTTCTGCCAACCTTGTGATAATTGGTAAATAAAGGCGTATTTTCCTGCACTGCCGTCGGTGTGATAGCTAATAAATTGACCTTTTTTAAATGCTGCAAAAAATGAATCTTGTAACCGTCCTTCTATCAATCCATGTGCCTTTAATTGGCTCACCACCTTATTGCCAATATTTTGATGTAGCACTGACTGGCCATGCTGTTTCGCATGTTTATTACTTGAACGATAAAAGGAAAATGAAAACTGTCGGCGCTTGCAAGCCCTTAGTGCTTGTGCGTGTCTAGATTTATCAATCGTATTTGTTGAAATTCTATCCTTTATATTACTCAATGGACCATATGGCGATGTTAACAAATTCCACTTTTTGAAATGATTGTTCTTAATAATTGCATTCTTTAATTGTACGGCTTGACTATCAGGCAAAAAATTATCAATTTGCACAAAGCCATTTTTTTCTAAATTTTCAACCCATTGCATTGAGGCACCACCTAATAAATAATGTCATTAGCACTACCATTAACATTTATCTTCGCTATAATCAAAAAGCTGCAAAAAAAATAATTAAACAAAAAGACAATTAATAAAAGGAAATCATTATGTCAGCATTAAGAAAAGAAAAACGCATTGCTAAAGATATTAATTTAGTTTATGACCTGTCTGAAAAACCTAACTTAAGTCAGCTTAAAGCCCATGAAGATCGAGCAGTTGTAGCAAAGTTAAAAGCAGATTTAGTATTACCTAACGATAAGATTTTAACCGTAGATATAGATTTTGACAGCACAAGTGGCTACCATGATAACGCCATCATGGTGATGGACGATTTTGGTGTCGATATGCTCGCCACTGCTTTTGAAGTAAAATATGGAAAAGAACATGCAGATAAAGTGCGTGAAGCATGGGCAAATAAGCAGAGAGAGAGCTCTCCTAGAAAGCCAACCTACCTCTTGGTACAAAAGCCCGAGCTTAATGACCAGGTTCCAAATGTTTATGCAGCATGTGGTGAAGAGCGTCATCCACCTAAAGAAGCACCAGCAAGCATTACTTAAGCCATATAGTATTTTTTCTATTATAAACACAGCTAAGAGATTTACAGTTTTTTCATTTCTTACCTTATCTTTTAGCTGTTTTGCCGGTCAAACTGCCGCGCAAGGCATAGACAATCAATTCATTAATAGCAGCGCAATAGTTCAAGATAATAAAGGATTTATTTGGTTGGCAACACCAAATGGCTTAATCAGACACGACAGTGAAAATAATATAACGATTAATAGCAATAATAAAAACTGGCCGCTGGTGTTTAATTGGATTAACGATATTCATTTAGTCAACAATGACAAATTACTATTAGCAACAGAAACCCACCAATTGTGGTTATTTGATACCACCAATGGTAATGCAAAGCGTTTAGCTATAAATATCCATCGTAATAGCATATATAACGTTATAGAACATAATGGCCAATATTATCTAAACGCCCCAAACACCTTATACAAGATTGACCCAAAATCACAAAAAACCCAGGTATTAGCTAATGATATCTATATTAAGCACATGCAAAGCACAGATAAAAATGTGTATATTTCAACACCAGAAGGTGTATTCAAAATAGTCAATGACAGTTTAGTTGAGTTAGAAGTAGGAAAAATCACCGCTATGTCAGCGTCCAATTCAACATTAATTATTGCAAAAGATAAGCAACTAATTACGCTCTCAGATGCCGGTGAACGGCATAGCATAACGGTCAATACTCCTATTACTTCATTAACATCTTCATATAATATGCTTAGTGCTTTTTCTGTTGATAAAATAGGAAATATTAATCAATACCAATTAAGCGACTTAAACCAACTTTCACATAATTATCCCAATATTGAACCTGTTTTCGTTGAAAAATTATTTCACGACAGCACAGGAGTTCTATGGGTATTATCTAATCACGGCGTTAAACAAGTCATTCCATCTACTACGAAGAGCATACCTAAAATATTTGACGTCGCGATTAATGCTATTGCGTTGACAGCCCATGAAGGTCAATTGATTCTTGGCAGTTACGGTGGTGGATTAGGTGTACTACCTCAAGATAATGGTTTATTACTCGATGATATTAATAAACGATTTAGTGCTGATGGTAAAATAATTACTGACTTATACTCCGACGGGAAAATTATCTACATAGCTACATTTGATGGATTATGGCACTACAATACCGATACTAATAAATTATTTCGAGTTGAATTTCCGGATAACAATAAATTACTACTCAATATGAAATATAAAGATGGTGCGTTATATTTGGCAACTAATGCCAGTGGTGTAATAAAATACAACATATTAAACAGAAAAGTCGAATACCATATTAAAGGAGAAAGGCTGAGTTCAAGTGAGACAATTGATGTACTACCCCTGCCTAATAATAAGTTATGGATAGCAACCCCTGCTGGCATTAACATTGTCAACACAGAAACGAACTCAATAACAGATATAAATAATTTTGGTGAAAATAAAGTCATCTCTTTGCTTGAGTATAAAAACAAAGTCTTTGTTACAACCAGAGGTGATGGCTTCTTTGTATTCAACTTTCAGGGCGAACTCCTATCACACTTTGCAAAAAATATAAGCTTTGGCTACATGAGTTTTATTAAAGGTGAGATTTGGATATCTGGTCGGCCAGGTTTATATCGACTTAATCCTGATACATATCAATTAAAAATGGTTGCCAATACAGAACAATATACTTTTACAAAAAAGCCGGTACTACTTAATGGCAAAGTATATGTCGGCCATTATGGTGGTGTAGTAGAGGTTCCACTATCCATCGAAAACACGTTAGATGCCAAAATATATATCAGTAAAACAATCGCCTCAGGAAAAGCTCGGCTACTAAGTGATACCATAGAAATAGACTCCCCTAACGATGTCGTGACATTAGAACTCGCCAGCCTAGACTTTAGACCTGGGCAAGAAAAGCAATTTAAATATCAGATTAATGATGGCCAATGGCATGATATTAACGGTAACCAGTTAACCTTGACCGGTTTATCTCCAGGTGATTATCATATCGAGATTATGGGCACGAACAGTTTAGGACAGTGGAGCAGCTTTAAAGCCTATGCGGATATTAGTGTTGCCTATCCTTGGTATTGGCATCCCAACATTAGAATAATCTACACCGTATTAATAATAGTCATCGTCTTGTTAACGCTTTGGCTTTTATACCTGCGCAGTCGATCGATTAGTCATATTCATCAGCTGTTAGATGAAGAAATTAAAACTCACGGTAAGTCTACCTCCATAATTCGCCGAAAATTGGGAAAGGTACAAAATTTAATGACTCACCAAGCTAACGTTCAACAGCTTGATGGGAAAGAACAAACCAATACTAACAATGAACATGAAGCTCTTGCTCTGATAAGTGAATGCCTTACAGAACTTAAAACTCAGCACAACAATTCTGAGCCTAGTTGTTTATCAGGTAGTTCATTAACGGTAGCGCTACCATATTTAGCTGATTACTTTCATCAGCAATACCATGTACTTGTTTCTGTGCAACTTGATATCGCCTGTGAGAAAATTGATTACACTATTCAAACGGCTATTTACCGTATCATATACGAAGCGATATTGGCGGCAATTAACAACGGCAATGGTGGTAAATTTGCAATTCACGTTAATGAATCGAATGAAAAAATTTGGTTAAAAATTACCGATAATGAGCAAAGCTTCGCTCAGTTTAATAGTAAAATTAATTTTGACATGGCGATGTACTATATTCGCCAGATAGCCAATAAATTTAATGCTACATTTCACACTTATGATAACCAAGAACACGGCAGTGAAATAATCATTTCTATCCCTTTAATGAAAATATCCTAACCTCCCAACGCGTATTTTCTCATCACTATTTTCTAAGCTAGCATCAAAGGCAAAGAAAGAGTAAAATACGCCTCCTTAAATTCTCTAGCAAAAACTAGAATCAATTTCATAGAAAAGATTAGGCGTGAATAAATGAGTAAAAAGCTATACATCAAAACTTGGGGCTGTCAAATGAACGAGTATGACTCGCAGAAGATGGCGGAACTTTTAGACTCTACCCACGGGTTTGAGTTAGCCGAAGAAGCGGAAGACGCTGATGTGATTTTGCTAAATACTTGTTCAATTCGCGAAAAGGCCCAAGAAAAAGTATTTCATCAGTTAGGCCGTTGGAAAAACCTTAAAGCTGATAATCCAGATCTTGTTATCGGGGTTGGTGGCTGTGTTGCTTCGCAAGAAGGTGACGCTATTCGTCAACGTGCTCCTTATGTCGATATGGTATTCGGTCCACAAACCTTGCACCGCTTACCTGAAATGATCCAACAAGTTACTGGCACTAAAAGTTCGGTGGTTGATGTTAGCTTCCCAGAAATTGAAAAGTTTGACCGTTTGCCAGAGCCTAAAGCCGAAGGGGCAACAGCATTTGTATCTATTATGGAAGGTTGTAGTAAGTATTGTACCTTCTGCGTAGTACCGTACACTCGTGGTGAAGAAGTTAGTCGCCCGCTTGATGACGTATTATATGAAATAGCACAATTAGCTGAGCAAGGTGTTCGTGAAGTAAACTTATTAGGACAAAACGTTAATGGCTACCGTGGTGACTCGCATGATGGCAGCATTTGTCGTTTCTCAGAATTATTACGCTTAATTGCCACTATTGATGGCATTGATCGTATTCGATATACCACTTCTCACCCAATTGAATTTACTGACGACATCATTGATGTTTATGCTGATGTACCTGAGCTAGTCAGCCATTTACACCTTCCAGTACAAAGTGGCTCAGACCGTATTTTAACGCAAATGAAGCGTGGCCATACGGCAATCGAATATAAGTCTCAAATTCGTAAATTGAAAAAAGCACGTCCAGATATTTGCATGTCATCTGACTTTATTATTGGCTTCCCAGGTGAAACTGATGCTGATTTTGAAGCTACCATGAACTTGATCAAAGCAGTTGATTTTGATTTAAGCTTCAGCTTTATTTATAGCGCTCGTCCAGGTACGCCTGCAGCAGATATGGTTGACGATATTAGTGACGATGTTAAAAAACAGCGTTTGCAAATATTGCAAGACCGCATTAGTCAACAAGCATTGCGTATTGCTCGCCAAATGCTTAATACCGAGCAGCGTATTTTAGTTGAAGGACCATCGAAGAAAAACCCGATGGAACTACGTGGCCGTACCGAGAACAACCGTATCGTAAACTTTGTTGCACCTCATTCAGTCATAGGCCAATTTGTTGACGTAAAAATCACCGACGTTTATGCCAACTCACTACGTGGTGAGCTAGTCCGCCAAGAAAGTGAAATGGGCTTGAGAATAGCGCACTCACCAGCTGATATTTTGGCTAATAGCCATCACCAAGCCGGTGAAGTTACCGTAGGTGAAAGACCAGCCGATGAATTAGGTGTCGCAACCTATATCCCTTAACGAAGATGGCAACGGTGAATAATCCACTTATTTACCGTTTGCAATCAAGGTTACACATATCAGGAATTACTTTTGAGCAAAAATACCAGCATTAATTTCGAGCTTTCTCCGGCTGACAATAATCGCCTAGCTAACTTATGTGGCGCAATGGATGACAACCTAAAAACCATCGAACGTCGAATGGGTGTTGAAATTAGCTATAGAAGCCATGAATTTAAGGTCATGGGAAAAGTTATCAATTGTGAAGCCGTTAAAAAACTTTTGATAAATTTATACTTAGAAACCGAAATTGTTAAGGGTAAATCAAAAGACATCACTGCTGAAATGGTACATTTAGCCATTCTTGACGCTGGCACATTAGAAGTCGAAACCAGTAAATTAGATGCAAAATATGACGATATGCTAACGATAAAAACTAAACGTGGCATTATAAAACCTCGTAATGAAAATCAACAAAGTTACGTACAAAATATTATTACCAATGACATTAGCTTCGGTGTTGGTGTTGCCGGAACAGGCAAAACATATTTAGCCGTTGCCTGTGCAGTTGACGCATTAGAGCGTCAAGAAATTAGACGAATATTACTGACTCGCCCAGCAGTCGAAGCTGGTGAAAAACTAGGTTTTCTTCCTGGAGATTTGTCACAAAAAGTCGACCCTTACTTACGCCCTTTATACGATGCACTATTTGAGATGCTGGGCTTTGAAAAAGTTGAAAAGCTGATTGAGCGCAATGTTATTGAAGTAGCGCCATTAGCTTATATGCGCGGTAGAACCTTAAACGACGCCTTTATTATCCTCGATGAAAGCCAAAATACCACCGTTGAACAAATGAAAATGTTTTTAACCCGTATTGGTTTTAACTCAAGAGCCGTTATTACCGGCGATATCACGCAAGTTGATTTACCACGTGGACAAAAATCAGGTTTACGCCATGCCATTGAAGTGTTGGCAGACATTCCTGGTGTTAGTTTTAACTTTTTTCAATCAAAAGATGTTGTGCGTCATCCTGTGGTTGCGCGTATTGTTGATGCCTACGATGCTTTCGAACAGAAAGAAAATCGTTTAAAAAACGAAAAACAACAACGCAAAGCTGATGAACTTGCCCGTGCTACAAATAGCCTTAGTGAAGGTTCAAATGAAAAGTAGCAAGCATCGTATTGTGTTAGATTTACAAATAGCTTGCGACAATAAAAATTTACCGAGCCAAGAAGATTTTCAACATTGGCTTGAAGCGGCATTAACAGAATATGAAAAACCATTTGAGCTAACCATTAGGCTCGTTGATGAGCAAGAAAGTCAGCAATTAAATTGCCAATATCGTGGTAAAGATAAACCAACCAATGTTTTGTCTTTTCCCTTTGAAGTACCCGAAGGCATTGAACTAGATTTACTCGGCGACCTCATTATTTGCGCACCAGTAGTTGAACAAGAGGCTGTGGAACAGAAGAAAACTCTCACGGCACATTGGGCTCACATGGTCGTTCATGGTTGCCTGCACTTATTAGGCTATGATCATATTGAAGATGACGAAGCTGATGAAATGGAAGCATTAGAAACTAAAATAATTATTGCGTTGGGATTTCCCGCGCCGTACGATGTGAATCATTAAAAATCATTGATTCTCTTGCAATAAAACAGAGCACCGTAATATTGATTTACCTCAGTTAATTTGTAACTGAGTAAGAAAATCATCATATATTACTTGAAATAATTAAAAATCGGTTACAAACTAACCAACTCTTTTAGCATTAACAATGCGAACAACAAGGAAATAACAAAGCTCTATGAGCGACGACCACCCCCATTCTAGTAACGGTTCTACTAATAAATCTATCTTGGATAAGATTGTGCAAGTATTTACAGGAGAGCCGAGAAATAAAGAAGAGTTAGTAGGCGTATTAAACGATGCCGAAGACCGCGAACTTATTAACCCTGAAATCAAGCAAATGATTGAAGGTGTACTCGAAGTATCAGATATGCGTGTACGCGATATTATGATCCCTCGCTCACAAATGGTGACATTAGACATCAACGACGCACTTGAGAAATCATTGCCAATCATTGTCGAATCAGGCCATTCAAGGTTCCCTGTCATCAATGAAGATATTGATCATATTGAAGGGATCTTACTAGCAAAAGACTTACTCGCTTATGGTTTCAAGCAAGTCAAAGAAGAGTTTACTTTAGGACAAGTTATTCGCCCCGCGATAATCGTGCCTGAAAGTAAAAAGGTTGATCCGCTATTAAAAGAATTTCGCCAGCAACGCTACCATATGGCGATTGTTGTTGATGAATACGGCGGTGTCTCTGGAGTTGTTACCATCGAAGACATTCTCGAACTCATAGTTGGTGAAATTGAAGATGAAACCGATGATGCCATTGAAGAAGATATCAAACACTTAGCAGGCCAAGTCTATCAAGTGAAATCTCTCACTGACATCCCTGACTTTAATAGTTACTTTGACCTACAATTTAATGAAAGTGATGCCGATACCATAGGTGGCATTGTATTACAGCACTTTGGCCATATGCCTAAAAAAGGTGAAAAAGTAACGATTAATAAAGTGGTATTTAAAGTAACTGCTGCTGATAGTCGCCGTATTCAAACTTTACAAGTCACTATCCCTAAAGAGCATGAAGTCACAGGTAAAATCGTTGACTAATACCTTATGCTGAACACGTTAATGTCTCGGTTTAAAAGCAATATAACCAGCAAAGAAAATGGTCTGAGTTTGCTATTAGGAATGTGCTTAGTGTTCTGCTACGCACCTTTCTCTTACTTTGGCTTAATTGCGGTGATCTTGCCACTATGGCTATTTACACTGCAAGGAAAATCGCCTAAAGCAGCGGCAAAACAAGGCTTTATTTTTGCCTCTGGCTGGTTTGCTGCCGGCATTAGCTGGGTTCATGTCAGCATCGACCAGTTCGGTGGTCTACCATTACCGGTTTCCCTATTATTAATGCTAATGCTTTGTATGTATTTAGCTTTATTCTTGACACTTGCTTGTTATCTAGCCGCTCGATTTTCCGTCAATAAGCAACTTAATTTATGGCTGCTTCTGCCTATTTGGCTACTGGCTGAATTTTTACGCGGCGTATTCTTAACCGGCTTTCCTTGGCTAACTTTAGGCTACAGTCAAATTGATGGTCCGTTAGCCGGTTTTGCCCCCGTTATTGGCGAGAAAGGTCTTAGTGCCTTAGTCATACTACTGAGCATCGCGCTGGTATATATCGTCAAAAATAAACAACGTTATTTTCATAGCGCATTAATTATTACTACGGTTATCTTCACATTAATCTTGAATAAAACGACATGGGTAACTTCGACAGGACAGTCAGTAACAACCGCTATTGTTCAAGGCAATATTAAACAAGAGCTAAAATGGTCGCCAGAGCAAACTTGGCCAACTATGCTGAAATATTTAGATCTTACCCGAAAAAGTTATCCCGCAGATATTGTTATTTGGCCAGAATCAGCCATTACCGCTGCTGAACCGAGCACTCAAGCACAAGACTTTCTTGAACTAGCTCAAAGCTCTGCACTACTCAATAACAGTGCGATAATTTCCGGTATTATCGATTACGATATCAATAACCAACATTACTACAATAATTTAATTGTGCTTGGTAAATACAGCCAAGAAGATCAGCTAGGCAGCTACCAATATAACAATAGCAATCGCTATTCCAAGAATCACCTTTTGCCGATAGGGGAATTCATTCCTTTTGCCGATTGGTTAAGGCCAATAGCACCACTTTTCAATTTACCTATGTCTTCTTTTAGTCGCGGTGATTACCAGCAAAATAATCTTATCGCCAATGGTTACCACTTATTACCACTCATTTGTTTTGAAGTTGCTTTTGCAGAGCAGCTCAGTGCTAATTTTTCTAATCAAACCGACTTACTACTTACCGTAAGTAATGACGCATGGTTTGGTAACTCTCACGGGCCACATCAGCATTTAGAAATTGTTCGAATGCGTGCACTTGAATTTGGCCGACCATTTCTGCGTGCCACCAACAACGGTATCACGGCCGTTGTTAACCACCAGGGCGAGATAATAACGAAAATCCCACAATTTGAAGAAGCCGTGCTCAGCACTCAAGTACCACTGGTTAAAGGCCTGACGCCATACGCACGCTATACCCGCATAATTGACTTCGCTATACCTTTATTATTGCTAATGATGGCACTCATACGTCGATGGCAGTGTAGATCTTAGCTACTTTCTTAGCCACAAATATAAAGCGCTAATCTATAGCGCTTTGTGTCATCAAATTGACTCAGCTAGCTCTTTTAATGTTATTCATACAAATATTTTCGATAAAATTTTTATAGCCAAAACGCCTTGCAAGAGACTAAAACACTAACAATTTGCCTTGTTCCTTATTATTCAACCTTAAGATAATAAGAATTAATCGCATTCTTTTTAAACCTTTTCCTCATTAGATACGACTTAAGTTTATGTCAGTATGTCTCAGCAAATGGCTTTGCTAAGCACAAGATACTGATATTGACATTCGGGGGGAAAGTCATGTCGATTAAAGATACCAGTGAACAAGATAGTAAAATAGAAATAAAAACATCGCCGAAAAAGCGTTGGGCAATCATTACTTTAGCCAGCGTAGTTGTTGTAAGTTTGATTTGGCAAGTCGCGCCAGCAGCATCTCGTTGGAGCAAAGCACAGCAGTCAATCTCACTTGAACGGGTTAGGTTAGCGACTATTACACAAGGGGATTTCACCCGAGATATTTCAGTATTAGGACGGGTTGTTGCAGCCGTCAGCCCAACGGTATACAGCCCGGCAGACGGTACCATTACTTTATTGATCGAAGCCGGTCACGAAGTTAAACAAGGGCAAGTTATTGCCAAGCTTGAAAGTCCAGAATTAAACAGCCAGCTTTTCCAACAGCAAGCGAGCTTAGAAAGCTTACAATCAAGTTTTGAACGGCAAAACATTCAAGCTAAAAAACAGCGCCTGATTGACCAAAAAGCCGTTGATTTAGCCAATGTAAAGCTTGTTACCGCCGATAGAGAAAAACGCCGTGCCGATCTCGGTTATGAAAAAAGTGCCATTAGCCAAATCGATTACGAGAAAGCACAAGACGAGTTAGAACAAGCTAATTTACAGCATAAACATGCCATACAAGACGCGGCGCTTAATGCAGAAAGTTTAGACTTTGACAGCAAATCTTTATTACTTGATATCAGACGGCAAACTTTATTAGTTAAAGAGCTACAACGCCAAGTAGACGGGCTAAATATCGCCTCACCCGTGAACGGCATTGTCGGCAACTTAAGCACAGATAACAAAACCTTTTTAAGTAAAAACCAAGCTATTTTAACTATAGTTGACCTATCGCAGTTCGAAGTTGAAATTGAAATACCGGAAAGCTACGCCGATGATTTGGCGATAGGTATGGAGGTCAATATTCAATTTGAGCAGCAGCCCTTTCGTGCTCGCTTAGTAACAATTTCCCCCGAAATACTGAATAATCAGGTTACTGGGCGAGTGCGTTTCACTAACGATATTCCAAAAAAGCTACGCCAAAACCAACGTTTAAACACGCAAATTATTCTTGAGTACAAAGAAAACGTATTACAAGTGCAACGCGGGCAATTCTTAGACAGCAGTGGTGGCCGCTTTGCCTATAAAGTCGTTAATGGTCTCGCAGAAAAAACACCAATTACCACCGGCGCTCGCAGCTTAAGCCATGTCGAGATATTACAAGGCTTAAAAGTGGGAGACCAAATCATTATCTCTGGCACCGACACCTTTAATGCCGCCGAACAAGTATTACTCAGCGACTAATCGACCATAGCGCCAACTAAATTAATCACTAACGCAGAAATAATTAAAGAGCAGTCAACTGTTCATCAGATACAGGGGAATTCATCATGCTAGTAATGAAAAACATCAATAAAATATTTCAAACCGCTGATATTCAAACACACGCCCTCCGCGATTTTTGCTTACAGGTAAATGAAGGGGACTTTGTCAGTGTAACCGGCCCTTCAGGCTCGGGGAAAACCACTTTTCTTAACATCGCAGGACTGCTTGAAACTTACACCAACGGAGAATTCTTACTGGACGGTGAAGATGTCGGTAAATTAAATGACAATGGTCGCTCTCGGATGAGAAACCAAAAAATTGGCTTTATTTTTCAAAGCTTTAATTTAATTCCAGATCTCAACCTATATGATAATGTTGACGTACCGCTACGCTATCGTGGCTTCAATGCCAAAGAACGTAAACGCCGCATCGAAGAAAACCTTGAACGTGTTGGACTAGCATCTCGCATGAAGCACTTACCCAGTCAATTATCCGGTGGACAACAGCAACGTGTTGCAATAGCAAGAGCATTAGCAACCGATCCTCGCTTTTTATTAGCCGATGAGCCAACCGGAAACTTAGACTCAGAAATGGCTAAAGGCGTGATGAGCTTACTTGAAGAAATTAACCAGCAAGGCACAACAATAATAATGGTGACCCATGACGCCGAATTAGCGCAGCGTGCCAAACGTACCATTCAAGTTAAGGATGGGCGCGTTAGTGAGTTAGAAATTGTTGCCTCAACCGCCAATCAAGCCATTGCTTAACGAATAATCCAACAAGAACAAGGATAAATTTATGTTTAGTTATTACTTACGACTTGCTTGGATCAGCATAGTTCGCCATTGGGGCTTAAGCCTATTAATGGTATGCGCTATTGGTTTAGGTATCGGTGCTGCAATGACCACAGTTACGGTTAATTATTTAATGTCAGCCAACCCGATCCCTGAAAAAAGCGAGCAACTCTATTATGTCCAACTCGACAGTTGGGATGCTAATGATCCCTTTGATGATGGCCTAAACCCACCGGATCAATTAACCTTTACCGACTCAACAAACTTAATGCGCGCGCAAAAAGCCTTTCGCCAAAACGTGCAGGCACAAGCATTCGGCGTTATTGAGCCTGAAGATCCTGAAATGCTGCCGCTGATTGTTAATGGCCGTGCAAACTCCGCTGATTTTTTCCCTATGTTTAACGTCCCCTTTATTTACGGAAGCGGTTGGTCAAATCAAGCGGATGAAAGTAAAGAGTATGTTGTGGTGTTAAGTAAAGAAACTAACGACAAACTTTTCGGCGGTGCCGACTCGGTAGGTAAATCTATTAAGCTCGAAGGCAATATGTTCCGTGTGGTTGGAGTTATTGACAACTGGCAACCTAAGCCACGTTTTTATGATATCACCACAGGTGCATTTAACGAATCGGAAGATATTTTTGTTCCTTTTCATTTAATTGAAGATGAAAAAATATCACGTTCAGGCAACACCAATTGTTGGAAACCAACTGGCGATGGCTTTAAAGCGTTTCTAGCCTCTGAATGTATTTGGACCCAGTTTTGGGTTGAGCTGAAAACCGAGCAAGAAAAAGAAGATTATCTGCAATTTCTTAATGCCTATGTCGAAGAACAAAAACAGTTTGGCCGCTTTCAACGCCCGCTCGACAACCGTCTAAACAATGTTATGCAGTGGTTGGAAGTTCAAGAAGTGGTTGCCGATGATGCGCAAATGATGATGGCTATGTCATTTATGTTCTTGATCGTTTGTTTACTAAATACCGTTGGACTATTGCTGGCTAAATTCTTAGGTAAAGCGTCTGAAATTGGTTTACGCCAAGCCTTAGGTGCCAGCAAAGCAACCTTATTTAGCCAATATATTGTCGAATCTGCCTGTATTGGCATCTTGGGCGGCATGCTCGGTTTATTACTGGCATATTTAGGGCTAAAAGGTGTTGAAGGGCTTTATGGCGACTACATGCAGGGCTTAGCCAGTTTAGATACCAATATGGCAGTTTTAGCCGTTGTATTAGCTTTAGTTTCAACCATATTAGCCGGTCTATACCCCACTTGGCGCGCCTGCAATATTCAGCCCGCACAACAATTAAAAAGCCAGTAATAGGAATTCATTATGTTAGAAACAGGACTTATTATCCGCGCTTTAGCGCGAAATAAAATTGGCGCCTTGCTCATTGCATTACAAATAGCACTAACCATGACTATTATGGTCAATGCCATTTTTATGATCCAAGATCGCCAGCAACAAATGCAACGTGAAAGCGGTTTAGACGAAGCTAATACCTTTTATTTAACCAATACTATATTTGGCCAAGACTATAATATTATATCGCACTTACAAACTGACTTGCACATGATACGTAACACCCCAGGTGTGCTTGACGCCATACAAATCAATGCGATACCGCTCAGTAGTAGTGGGTGGTCAATGGCACTGCAGCACGAACCAGGTGAAGATAAAGACGCAGTTGGCACCGCCATTTATATGGTTGATGAACATGCAATAAATACCATGGGATTAGAACTTATTGCTGGTGCTAACTTTACTCAAGAAGATATTGAAATACGTAAAGACGGTCAATCAACCTGGCCAGCGAAAACGATTATTACCCAAGCCTTTGCTGAAAATTTATTCCCAGATGATTGGCAGTCTGCAGTCGGCAAAACCGTATATATTTCACAAACTCAACCGATGCAAATTATTGGTGTTATCAAAGCATTACAAGCACCATGGAATGGTTGGAATGGCGTCGAACGCAGCATGTTAGTGCCATTTCACCGCGAATCTAAAGGTGGTTATTACTTTATCCGTACGGAAGAAGGACGCCGTGATGAGTTAATGCCGGTGATTGAAAAAGCCTTAGCAGAAAGTGACAAAGAGCGAATTATTCGCCGCGTACGTACAATTGAAGAAACGCGTGAACGTAGTTACCGTCAGCATAACGCTACTAATAAAATATTAACCACTGTTGTAATTACTCTAACGTTAATTACAGGCTTTGGTATTGTTGGCCTCGCTATTTTTAGTATCAATCGCCGCACCAAGCAAATCGGAACGCGCCGAGCCCTTGGTGCTACCAAAGGCCAAATAATGCGTTACTTTATGATGGAAAATTTCATTATCTCTACCATAGGTAATGTCATCGGTTGCGTAGGCGCCGTTGCACTTAATATGTGGCTAGTAAATACCTTTAATTTGTCACCAATAAGCTTCCAGTTAGTAATGTTTGGCGTAGTTGCGCTATTTATTGTTGGTCAATTAGCAGTACTTTACCCCGCCAGAAAAGCAGCCTTGATAGCGCCAGCGACCGCAACTAGAACTATTTAATAAAACTAAGCAATTTTTGAACAGGGCCTTCGGGCCCTTTTTTAGCTTTTAGTTCTTATAACTAAAAAGATAAAAAACTCATTATTTTTCATGCTAGTATTTGCCAACAATAAAAAGGAATATTTGAAGGAAGTATCATGACTCGCTTGGCAACCACCATTAAAAACACGCTACTTTTAGCAACGTTAAGCCCAACATTAGTGTTCGCAGAAACCACACTTATCAAGAACATTCAGGGTTATACCATTAACGACGATAAGCTAAAAACGTTTGCCGCAATTCAATTTACCGATGACAAAATTGATAAACTGTATTTAGCGACTGAGGCACTTCCTACAACAAATGAATTAACGGTTGTTGATGGCCAGGGAAAAACCTTAATCCCTGGCTTAATTGACGCCCATGGTCATATTTTAAGTTACGGTTTAAGCTTATTACGCGCGGATTTAGTTAACAGTTCTTCAGAGCAAGATGCTGTAAATAAAACACTAAACTATGCTAAAGCAAACGCCGGATTAACTTGGATACAAGGTCGAGGTTGGAACCAAACACAATGGCCAAGTAACACATTTCCTAGTGCAAAAAGTTTAGATAAGCTATTTCCCAACCAACCGGTTTGGCTAAAACGCGTCGACGGCCATGCAGGCTGGGCCAATTCAAAAGCCATGGCATTAGCGGGCATCACAGCTTCAACCAAATCACCTGAAGGTGGCGAGATACTTAAAGATAAAAATGGTCAACCTACCGGTATCTTTATCGATAATGCCATGGCGTTAATTGATAACAGCATTGCACCATTAACCATCAAACAGCAAAAGCAAGTGCTAGTTAAAGCTATGGACTCTCTGGCCAGTTATGGCCTCACCAGTGTTCATGATGCCGGTATCGACAGCAATAATTTAACGGCATTTAAAGAGCTCAGCCAAGCAGGTGCCATGAGTATTCGCATTAATGCCATGTTGTATTTACCCTCAGAAAATTGGCAGCAAACCTTAGCGAATGGCCAATATCAAAGTCATGATGACATGCTGACTTTTAACAGCGTAAAAATTCAAGCCGATGGCGCCTTAGGAAGTCGCGGCGCCGCGTTAATTGAAGATTATTCAGATCACCCCGGTCATAAAGGCTTACTACTGAACACCCCAGAAGAATTTGAGCTGTTGGTGAATACTTCTATGAAACAAGGCTTTCAAGTCAATAGCCACGCAATAGGTGATAATGCCAACAAACTAGTACTGGATACTTATGAACAACAAATAAAAACAACTAACACACCGCATTTACGCCACCGTGTTGAGCATGCGCAAGTGCTGCGCCTAAAAGATATTCCACGCTTTGCCAAGCTTGATATTATCGCCTCAATGCAAGCAACACACGCAACCAGCGATAAGAATATGGCGCAAGATAGACTGGGCGAAGAAAGAATACTTGGTGCTTATGCCTGGAGAAAATTACTAAACGCTAACGCGATTATTGCTGCAGGTTCGGATTTCCCTGTTGAATCGCCAAATCCTTTTTATGGTTTACATGCCTCTATAACGCGTCAAGATCATAGCAATAGCCCGCAAGGTGGCTGGTTTGCAGAGGAAAAAATGACCGCACTGGAAGCCTTTAGAAGTTTTACCGTTGACGCCGCTTATTCTGGTCATCAAGAAAACATTATTGGCAGTTTAGCTAAAGGTAAAAAAGCTGATTTTGTTTTACTAGAACAGAACCTGTTTGATATTCCAGAGCAAGATATTTGGCAAATTTCAGTTGATAAAACTTGGGTTAATGGCAAATTAGTTTATAAGAAAGCGAAATGATCTCATTAATAAACTTTATCAACCGGTTTTGGCAGAGCATTACCCTAATAGTTTTAGCACTGATCACCATTGTTTCGCTATTTCCGGCTGATCAACTACCAGCAGTGCCTGGCAGTGACAAAACCCATCATTTTATTTCATATTGCGCGTTAATGCTGCCAACGGCAATTCGAAAGCCTAAATACTGGCTCACTTTGGCATTAGTATTTATCGCTTGGAGTGGCTTAATCGAGCTAATTCAACCCTATGTTAACCGCTATGGTGAATGGTTAGATATGCTAGCCAACGCTGGCGGAGTGCTAATAGCAATACTAATTGCTCAAGGTATACACTGGTCTATTGCAAAACAGGCTCGTCACTAACAAAACATTCTCCAGTTCAGTTTTTTTAGCATTATTAAAAAAAGCCCTTTCGGGCTTTTTTATTTACTATGTTTATTTAAGACTGCTGATGAATAGTTACTCTGTTACGGCCATTTTCTTTCGACTGATACAAGGCATTATCAACGTATTCAAGCCACTGCGATACCGACTTAAAGGTGGGCTCTACTTCTGCGATACCTAAGCTCACGGTATATTTAATTTCAATATCATTATAGATAACCACAGAGTCTTCTACCGTTTTGCGCAGACGTTCTGCAAAAACCACTGCATCTTCAATGTGAGTATCAGCCAATAGAATGACAAATTCTTCGCCACCATAACGTCCAGTAACATCAGTTTCGCGTACTTGCTCACGGATCAACTTGGCTAAGTGTCGAATAACATCATCGCCAACTAAATGGCCATAGCTATCATTAACCTTTTTAAAATGATCAATATCTAGCATCACTAAACTACTAGAATGCTGGCTGCGAGTATAGCGCTTGAATTCAGCTTCAATACACTGTTGCCAATGATTACGATTAAATAATTTTGTCAAACCGTCTGTTTGGCTAAGGATCGCTAAATCGGCATTTACTTTTTCCAATTCTTTCTTGTGAATGGCATTATCGGTTACATCATAAACCAGCAAGCATAAATGACTGACCTCACCTGTTGCCGACATTAGCGGAATAAACGTGGTGTTTTGGTACATAAAGTCCGCAGTACCCGTTATTGGTCGGTAGTTATTAAATTTGAATACATAAGGTCTTTGTTCCCATATAGTGAACGCCTTATTTTTTAATAAAAATACTGACTCTGCTTTACGACGAAACCAGTCTTCTGGTATTTCATCGAACAGCTCAAATAGCACTTTATCTTTCACCTCTCGTGGTAACAATCCACTGTGGTTTTCCATAAAGCCATTCCATATCTGGATACTATAATCTCTATCAAGTACCACTAAGCCTACGTCGATGGTATGCAGCATTTCCATCAACCAATGTAATTCATTTAACTGATCTGTTTGTACTGACATGATTAATCCAATAAGTAAGCAATTTTATTATTAAGCGTGGTTACTGACTCTTCAGTAAATAAAAGCAACAAGTCACATTTTATTGGGTAATTTTCAATGCTATAACTTATTTCAATGGCGAGAGTTTTTTTCCATTTATTAGTATTGGTGGCAATCAGTTCGGAAATTTTTCGATGTTGACCTAACACCACAGGGTGCCCCTGACTAAAAGACATATCAAGTTGCGTCGATATGCCACTTAAACACGCACCAATCAATAAATTAGCCATATCCATCAGTAGTTCTAATTCAACATTATTATCAAGTTCATGATGGTAATTCATCAAGGACGCAACATCTTTAAAACTAGAATCGTTAAGAATTAATAGCGCTTCGCCTGAAATACCCGCGCCAATAAAACCTTGGCAAATGCCAGAGGTTTTTTCTTTTGACTCAACATCAGAAAGCGCCATGGTTAACTCACTGACTTCAATTAAGTTAACATTCGGAATCGGCAATAAAACGAAAACATCGAGTAAACGCGCCAGTAAATCACCGGCTTGCCCCATCGCAACGTTCGCAATTTCTTGGTAACAATCACGCATGTCACTATCAAGCTCAATCGTTGATTCTGCAGGCCTCTCGAAGGTATCAATGCCTTTAGAAACATTTTCAACAACAGGCGGCAATTCAATATGATTGTCAGAGTGACTCTGCTCAATAATGGGTTGAGGTGCAACAGCTACACTTGGCTTTAAATCGTCTTTATTAAAAACACCATAAGCTCGTAGTATTTCAGTCAGCTTAGTTTTATCAACCGGCTTTTTAATGAAATCTAAAGCCCCAAGACTTTTAACCCGTTCGTGGGCTTCTGGCTGAATATCGCCAGAAATAACCACAACCAGCGTTGGCAGGTCTTGTTTTAGAATGGCTTCTAGCACTTGATAGCCATCCATCTCTGGCATATTCAAATCAAGTAATAGTACGTCCCCTTTTCCTTCTTTAATTGCGGTTATTCCTTCAACGCCATTTTTAGCAAAGGTTATATCGACATCCCATCCGTCGGGAAGCGAGCGCGCCACTTGTTTGCGCGCCATATTGGAATCATCACAAATTAACAAAGATGTTGGCATAAAGGAAAGAACCCTAAGTTGCTATTAAAAATTAGCTAAATCAAATTACTCAGCAAGGTATATTCGCAAATACATATGCACGGTAAACACGGTAAAACTGTTATTACATTATAATAAACAATAGATAGCTTTTGAAAATAAAACACGTTTTATTCGCATTTTTTCTTAGGCAAAGGTAAGCTTGATCAATATTTTACCTTAGTTAAATGACCAAATGATGAAACTTTTCAAATTACCATTAATTTCCACGCTTAGTGCATTAATCATATTCTCCGCTGCTGCTGAAACTGTCTCGCCCAATTTAACAGAAACCACCAATTTAGTGATGGCAGGGAAAAAGTATGTCACCTTACTTGGAACACAAGTTAAGCTTGGAGAAAGTGCGCCAAACTTTAAAGTTGTCACCGAATCATTTGCGCCGGTAACCTTGAGTGAATTTAATGATAAACATGTGTTAATTTCTGTGGTGCCAAGTTTAGATACCGGCGTTTGTTCAATACAAACCAAACGTTTTAATGAAGAAGTAGCTAACCTACCCGCAGATGTCGTTATGTTGACCATTAGCAATGATCTGCCTTTCGCCCAAAAACGTTTTTGTAAAACAGAAAAAGTGGATAGTATCAAGGTTTTATCTGACGCCGTTTGGCGTGATTTTGGCCAAAAGTATGGCTTATTAATTAAAGATATGGGCTTGTTAACTCGGGCGATTTTTATCATCGATGTTGAAGGAAAAATCGCTTATAAAGAATTGGTTGGCAACATATCTCAACACCCTGATTATGATACTGCCTTAGCAAAACTGAAATCACTAAGTCATGCGACTAAGCCGGTAAAAGAGACAACGAACGAGTCATCTGAATAACATTTTTTCTGACTAAAAAATAGAAACTGGTGTTAAGCACCAGTTTTTCAAATAAATAAAAAACTTACATATCAAAGAATTACCTGAAAAACCACCAATAAAGAAAAAATAAATTTCACATTTCCCTTGAAAATAAAACCTTCAATCCCATCTTTAATATTGTAGTCGCCGATAGGGTCTACATTAACCGCCTGTTCAATATTGAAAGGCACAATTAAACTCTGAGAATATTAAATTTCAGGTGTAATAATTCGCAGCATAAGCTGGTTTTAGCATCCGAAAGATATTTAAAGAGACAACATATTGCTTAATTAAAATTAGGATATGAATTATGCGTACATCTACAGATTTTAGCCCACTTTACCGCTCATTTATCGGATTTGATCACTTAGCAGGATTAATCGACAAAGCTTCAAGAGCAGACAAACAGTCTTCTTACCCTCCATATAACGTCGAGTTATTGGCAGAAGATCAATATCGCATCACCATGGCCATTGCAGGGTTTGCGGAAGAAGAACTGGAAATAGAATCCAAACAAAATACCTTAGTTGTTACCGGCACAAAAGCAGGCAACGTCAACAAAGCAGAACGTAAGTTTTTACACCAAGGCATTGCCGAACGTAACTTTGAACGCAAATTCCAGTTAGGCGATCATGTAAAAGTTATTGGCGCTTTTATGGAGCACGGTTTATTACATATAGATTTAGAGAGAGAAATTCCTGAAGCTTTAAAACCAAGAAAAATTGCCATTAACGGTAAAAGCTTATTGCAACAAGACGACTCAGAGGTAGCAAGTTAACTGCTATTTTAGACTAGTTTCTCCCTTATGTTTTTTTGCCCAGTCTTTGACTGGGCTTTTTTATAAAAACGCCAATACCGTTTTATTTTAAAACAATACTGCTGGTAAAATCATCTGCTATTCATAAATCTTCAATTTGCTATTATAGTAATAAAATGCTGAACTCAAGTTTATCGATTAGTACAAAAGGGTTTATTACTAAAATGCCTATCATTCATAAGCAGGTACTTGGGGTTGTTATCATTTCCCTATGCTTTTGTAGCAAGGCTTATACTGCAAAAATAAATATAGTAACCGAGCATTTAGCACCTTTTCAGATTGTTACCGAAAAGGCTATTGGTGGTTTATCAACGGAAATTATTAATGCCACGCTAACAGCGACAGAAATTGAATACAGCATAGAAGCACACCCTTGGTCACATTCGTATAATAGAGCATTACACGTTAAAAATACCTGCATTTACTCTTTAGCTTACATTCCCAATCGAAAACCGCTATTTCAATGGGTTGGCCATATTACTAATAGTACGATTTCACTTTATGCTTTAAGTAAAAGTAACATTACCGTTGAGAACTTAGCACAAGCTAAAAATTATAAAACGGCGGTGATTAAAGATGATGTTACCCATCATTTTCTGATTTCAAAAGGTTTTGTAGAAAACGAAAACCTTTATGTGATGAATAATTACGACTCATTATTAAAGTTACTGGAAATACCTAGTCGGCAAATAGATTTGGTTGTACTCAATGATGACCTACTTAAAAACAGAGTTAAAAATTCTGCCGAAGCATCAAAATATAAAGGTGTTTTTATGTTGAAGGAGCTGACACTAGACTTTTATTTCGCCTGTAGCTTAACAACAGATAAAGCCATAGTTAAGTCGCTAAAAAACACAATGAAGAAATTAGAGCAACAAGGTGTCTACTCGGCCATCAAAGAGAAATGGCAACGAAGCATGGTAAACCTTATTAACCCATAAGAGATGCCTTTAAACCTTTATGTCCTGCACTAGGAATAGGCCTCCCCAAATACAGCATTCGCATTAAAAGTAGATAAATCCCTTTACCTACTTATCCAAATAACGTTATTTATTCGCCATAATATCTAACAGCGCATGAACGGTTGCTTCAACACCCGATTTAATTGCTGGCTCTGGGCTGATTTTAAATTGTGGGCTATGATGACTGGGTACCTGAGCACCACCGGCAGCCGCACGTTCAAAATCAGCTTTAGGTGTGCCACCGACTTTGAAATAGACACTGGGAATATAAGGCTCAGTGGTAAAAAAGCCAAAATCTTCTGCGCCCATGCCAGTTTCAGCAGGCTCAAGCAAGGCATCTATCCCCATTTTTTCACTTAGCACGCCTTTTAAACGTTTCGCCAATTTTTGATCATTAAAGGTCGGTGGAAAAGAAAATTCACTGACCACAACTTCTGGCAATTTATCTTCCGGCATACCCGCCGTACGCGCCGTACCAATAGCAATACGCTTTATAGCAGATAACAGTTGCTCTCGAACTTTTGGTGTTAAACTACGCACAGTCAGCTGCAGCTTAGCTTCATCGGAAATAATATTGTGTTTTGTGCCCGCATGAAAGGCGCCAACGGTAATAACACCAGCATAGCGCGGGGCTAATTCTCGACTAATGATGGTTTGTAAGTTATTAACAATTTGCGCACCAATAACGATAGGGTCTTTCCCTTGATGCGGTGATGCGCCATGAGCGCCAATGCCATGTACCGTAATATCAACCGTATCAGCGCCAGCATACGGAGAGCCTTCATCAACAACGACTTTACCGGCTTCGGTATTAGCACTAACATGAAAAGCGAAAGCATAGTCAGGTTGACCAAAACGCTGCCATATATTATCTGCCATCATAGCTGATGCGCCTGGGCCCCTTTCTTCTGCAGGCTGGCCAATTAACATCAAAGTGCCTGACCATTTATCTTTATTTTCAGCCATATAACGGGCGGTACCCACTAAACTGGTAATATGAACATCATGACCACAAGCATGCATTACCCCTACCGTTTCACCATTCCAGTCTTTCATTTTAACTTTTGAAGCATTTGCTAAACCTGATTGCTCAACAACCGGTAAACCATCCATATCGGCACGCACCATAACCATAGGACCATCACCGTTTTTCATTAGCGCGACAATGCCGGTGCTGCCAACTTTTTCAGTCACTTCAAAACCAACCGCACGCAATTCTTTCGCTAACCGTTTAGCTGTTTTCGTTTCCATTAACGACAATTCAGGGTTTTGATGAAAATGATCCCATAATGGCGCTAAGTGCTGGTGATAATCATTGGCAATATCGCTGGCTGTTTGCTTTTCGAAGGCAAAGGCATTTGATAGCGATCCTAAGGTCAACGCTGCTGCGATTAAAATTGAAAGAGGTTTACGGTTCATCTGCGACTCCATTTTCACCTTAAATAGACAATTTTTGTCTAAATGTCATGGCGTGTTTAATTATTATTTTGTCAACTTACTCTACCTAGGCTAATAATTAATGTCTTGTTATTTTCGATACGCAACACACTTTTAGCGACAGTCCACTTTCATTCGGCACTAGTTAGTGACTAATTTTTACTTTAAATAAGACAAAAAATTGTACTAACTGTTTTTGTTTAAACTTACCGCAAAATGGGCATGTAACCGTCAATTAGCTTAACTAACATACCCATTTCAATTCTTTCTGCTTACTTCTTGATTTATGAAACTCGGGAATAAGATTTTTTTTACCGCAACTTACGAACAAATTATCAGCGGCAATTAAAGATGACAGTTAGCCAACAATTTTGCACAATTTTTGGCAAAATTTTGCTGACATTAAATTTTTTATTGTGCTAAAAAAGTCCTTACAAAAAAATGACAACTTAAATTGTTTATTGAATTAGCCTGATAACAGATTAATTTTTTGCACAAGTATTAGCTGATTTTCGATGCACAATTTAAGCTTAAAAATATAATAAAAGGTCAGTAATGGATATTAATTTTACCGCTAAACGCGCGTTAGTCTGTGGCAGTAGTCAAGGCATTGGCCGCGCATGTGCCATGGAACTTGCCAGCTTAGGCGCCAGCGTAACGCTATTTTCTCGTAATCAAGAAAAACTAGCAGACGTCAAACAAGAGCTTTGTTGCGCTCAAGGACAAAATCATCAAATTTTAATTGCTGACTTCTCAAACCCTGAGCAAGTTAAACAAACTATTCTTGCTGATGTCGCTAAAAATGGCGGCTATGATATTTTAATTAACAACACCGGTGGCCCAGCCCCAGGTCCAGCAAATTCTAGCGATGTTAGTGCCTTTATTGACGCCTTTAATTTACACCTAGTTACCAATCATCATTTGGTACAAGCGCTATTGCCTGCGATGAAAAAGAATCAATTCGGTAGAATTATTAATGTTATTTCAACCTCGGTGAAACAACCCATCCCAGGTTTAGGTGTATCAAATACCATACGTGGTGCCGTTGCGAGCTGGGCAAAAACCTTAGCAAACGAGTTAGGTCCATTCGGTATCACCGTCAACAATGTCTTGCCGGGCGCCACAGCAACCGCTCGTTTAGATGCCATAATTGCTGGCAAGGCAAAAAAGCAAGATATCTCTATCGAACAAGCAACCATTAATGAAAAAGCGCAAATCCCCATGCGTCGATTTGCGGCTCCTGAGGAATTTGCTGCCGCAGCGGCTTTCCTAGCTTCACCTGCTGCGGGTTATATTACCGGTATTAACCTACCTGTTGATGGTGGCCGCACAAGCTGCTTATAGGAATATTTTGATGGATATTATTGCAAATTTTATCAACGGCCAATACCAAGCTCCACAAGCTTTGCGCTATCTCGATAACATGGAACCAGCAACAGGTATGGTTTATGGCAAAATTCCTGATAGTGATCATTCAGATGTTGAACTTGCCGTGGCTGCGGCTAGAAAAGCTCTACCAGCATGGCAAACCATGCCTTTGGAGCAACGCGCCGATATCCTTAGTGCTATCGCCCAAGAAATTGAAAATCGCATTGACGAATTAGCCATTGCTGAAGCAACTGACAATGGTAAGCCGGTAGCATTAGCTCGTGAAGTTGATATTCCACGAGCCGCCAGTAACTTTAAATTTTTTGCCCACGCATGTTCACAATTTGCCAGTGAATCTCATGCCATGGCCGGTACCGCTATAAATTACACTTTACGCCAACCTATTGGCATCGTCGGCTGTATTTCACCGTGGAATTTACCGCTTTATCTATTTACCTGGAAAATTGCACCAGCATTAGCCGCCGGAAATTGTGTTATTGCTAAGCCGTCAGAGGTAACACCTAAGACCGCGGCTTTACTAGGTGAAATATGCCAAAAGGTTGGCTTACCTAATGGCGTGTTGAATATCCTTCATGGCAAGGGGGCCAACGTTGGCCAAGCCATTTGCCAACACCAAGACGTTAAGGCGATATCTTTTACTGGCGGCACCGCCACAGGTGCAGCCATTGCTAACCTATTAGCCCCAACATTTAAAAAACTTTCACTTGAACTTGGCGGAAAAAACCCAGCGTTAATATTTGCTGATTGTGATTTTGACAACACAGTCGAACAAGTCTTTCGAGCCAGTTTCGCTAATCAAGGGCAAATCTGTTTATGCGCGTCAAGGCTGTATATTGAGCGGCCGATATATGAAAAGTTTAAACAAGCACTCGTTGCTAAAGCTAAAGCGTTAATACCAAGCGATCCTTTACTCAACGAAAGTAAAATGGGCGCGCTAGTTTCAAAAACTCACTTAGAAAAGATACTCGCTTATATTGAGCTTGCTAAAACTCAAGGAGGCCGAGTACTAGCTGGCGGCGAGCAAGTTCAGTTATCTGGACGATGCCAACAAGGTTACTTTTTACAGCCAACGGTTATTGAAAATTTAGATAACCAAGCGACATGCAACCAAGAAGAAATTTTTGGTCCAATGATCACTCTACAAGCATTCGATACCGATGAAGAGGCGCTGACATTAGCCAACGACAGTGATTATGGCTTAGCGGCTACCATATGGACCAACAATTTACCTCGTGCACACCAATTAGCCGAACAAGTAAACACGGGCATTGTTTGGGTTAACTGTTGGTTACTAAGAGATTTACGTACACCTTTTGGTGGTATGAATCGCTCAGGCTTAGGCCGTGAAGGTGGCCTTGAAGCGATGCGATTTTTTAGCGAAAGTAAAAATGTTTGTATTAAATATTAGCGATATGGCTGAAATATGAATCAAGTTTGTTGCAAATTTAAATCATCAGGAGCGATATTTGCCAGCGTATTAGGCTGCAAGTGGACCTTGATCTGATCTCCTACCTTTTCTTATTGAACTAAACTGTAGTAATGGCAGTTGATGTTGTTTATGCATTTTAACTGCACTTAATTTTTGCACGTTAAGAACCTCCGTTAGCTAGTTATCCGTAGCGATTCAGCGCAATAGCTAGAGCGTAGATCATCGATATAATCCTATTCGATGAACCTTCACGGCAAAGTATTAAAAAACTGACAAAACACACATAACAAATAATAATTAAAATGGAAAAATTTATGTCTGGAATATTTAACGCTGAACAAGCCCCTAAACCAGTTGGCTTATATCCACATGCTCGCCAAGTTGGCAATTTACTATTTTTATCTGGCGTAGGCCCCCGTCAAGCTGGCAGCTCTGACATCCCGGGCGTTGAATTAAACCAAGATGGTGAAATTGTTAGTTATGATATTGCAGCTCAATGTCACAGCGTTTTTCAAAATATCAGTACTATTTTAGCCGCCGCAGGAGCTGACTGGATGGACTTAGTGGATGTCACAGTTTTCCTCACCAATATGAAAGATGATTTTGCCACCTACAATCGCATTTATGCAGAATACTTTTCAGAAAACATGCCGTGTCGTACCACAGTCGAAATTAATAAACTGCCAACCCCAATTGCAATTGAATTGAAATGTATCGCGGCACTGCCCTCTACAGATAATTCAAAAGGAGCTTAGTCATGCTTAACTTTGCCATGCCATTTAACTTGCAACAGTGGATTGACGATCACCGAGAGCAACTCAAACCACCGGTTTGTAATAAGCAGATATTCGAACAAGATGATTACATTGTTATGGTAGTGGGTGGTCCAAATAATCGCACCGACTTTCATTACAATGAAACGCCAGAACTTTTTTATCAATTAGAAGGAGAAATGGTGCTCAGCATCGTTAATAGCGATGAACAAGATTGCTACCCACAGTTATGTGAAAAATCAGCACAACATGCGACTCAGGCCGTTGATTTCATTGACATTCCCATTAAAGCTGGCGAAATTTTTCTTTTACCCCCTAAGGTTTTGCATTCCCCACAACGCTTTGAAAACAGTGTTGGTTTAGTGGTTGAGCAAAAACGAGCTCCAGGACAGCAAGATGCACTATTTTGGTTTTGTCAGCAATGTAAAACGCCACTGTATAACCAGCAATTTTGTTTAGACAATATCGAAACTGATTTACCTATCGTCTTTAATAATTTTTATAGTAAAACTGAAAACTGCCAGTGTAAAAAGTGCGGTTTCATCACAACAAAACCATAGTGACGGGCGGAGCAATAACATATGTTAAAAATTGATATCCACACCCACATTTTACCAAAAACTTGGCCCAATTTACGGGAAAAGTACGGCTATGGTGGTTTTGTCAGCTTAGAACATCACAAATGCGGCTGTGCCCGTATGATGGTTGACGATAAATTCTTCCGGGAAATTGAGCACAATTGCTGGGATCCTAAAATACGCCTGCAAGATTGTCAGCAACATAATGTTGATGTGCAGGTGCTTTCTACTGTTCCTGTGATGTTTAATTATTGGGCCAAACCTAATGATACCTTAGACTTAGCAAAATACTTAAATGACCATATCGCAGGTATTGTTGCTGATCATCCCAAACGCTTTGTTGGCTTAGGTACCGTGCCAATGCAAGCGCCAGACTTAGCCATCAAAGAATTGGAGCGTTGCGTAAAAGATATTGGCTTAGCAGGCATTCAAATAGGCTCTCATATTAATGACTGGAATTTAGATCACGAACAACTTTTCCCGATTTTTGAAGCGGCGCAAGATCTTGGCGCGGCAGTTTTTGTTCACCCTTGGGATATGATGGCAAAAGAAAAAATGCCTAAGTATTGGCTACCGTGGTTAGTCGGCATGCCAGCAGAGTCAAGCTTAGCGATATGTTCAATGATATTTGGCGGCGTATTGCAACGCTTACCTAAGCTAAAAATCGCCTTTGCTCATGGCGGTGGCTCATTTCCTGCCACGATTGGAAGAATTGAACATGGCTTTAATGTTCGTCCCGATCTTTGCGCCGTTGATTGTTCCATTAATCCACGTGATTTTTTATCGCAAATTTACCTAGATTCACTGGTGCATGATCCATTGGCATTGAAATATTTAGTCGATTTAATGGGGCCAAATAATATTGCCCTCGGCACTGATTACCCCTTTCCTCTCGGCGAACTGAGTCCCGGTAAACTTATCGAAGAAAGCACTTTTAGCGATGATATTAAGGCCAAATTATTACATGGCAGCGCGCTCAATTGGTTAGGTCTAACTAAGGAGCAGTTTCTATGAGCATGCTATCAATAATGGCACGGCGAATAAGTTTGAAAATACGTATAAAGAGGTTTCGATGTTAACCACTATCACCCTAGGCAAACAGTGCTTTAATGTTAATACGGACTTCGCGCATTCTTTAGCTATTGACGTTCACTTTAACAATGCTGAGCAGCAACCAAACCATTTTGCTGCAACACCGGCGCTAGCAACACCAATGCAAGCAGGCGGTTTTATTGGCGATACTGAGCAAGGGGGAAGTTGCAATGTTAACGAGCTCACCCTCAACCCACATTGTAATGGTACTCACACCGAAACTATCGCTCATATTTGTGATGCAAGTAGTGCCCTTGCCCTTAAAATCTCATCGCTTGAATTACCGCCATTAATGCCCTGTGCATTAATATCTGTAACGCCCATACCGGCAATGACTTGCAATGATGAATATAGCCCGAATTTCAATACCGATGACTTGGTGGTTAACCACCAACAACTTGAGCAACAATTGTCTGTTTATAGTAATGAGCAATTACAGTGCGTCGTAATTAGAACCTTGCCAAATACCTTAACTAAATGCCAAGAAAATTATAATGCCAACAATCAACCGGCATTTTTTACTCGAGAAGCCGTTTTATACCTCAACGAACGCGGCGTAGAACATTTAATTTTAGATATTCCATCGCTAGATAGACTCGATGATGACGGATTACTCACCTGCCATCATTTATTTTGGCAAGTTACTGAGGGCGCCCATCAGCCAAATCCAAACAGTTTAATCAACAAAACCATTACTGAAATGGCCTATATCGATAACGCAATAGCTGACGGTTTTTATTTCGCTAATTTACAAACGCCCGCGTTTGTTAATGATGCTGCCCCCAGTAGACCTATGCTCTATGAAGCAAATGCCGTTGTTGGCGGATGATTCACTCGGCACCTAAATACCATGCGAAATGAAAAAATAAACATCAATAAGAGCAAGAATAATATGTTAGACAATAAAATTAATACCTTAAGCTATGCAACCGCATTAGATAAAGCCGACCCTCTCGCCCATATGCGCGAGCATTTTTCTATTCCAAAACAAGCGTCGGGCAATAACGAATACTACTTCACTGGCAATTCATTGGGGCTACAACCTAAACTTGCTCGTGAGGCGGTAATAGAGTTACTTGATGCATGGCAACAACGTGGCGTTAAGGGCCATTTTGAAGGTGACTTTCCATGGATGCCTTACCATGAATTCCTCACAGAGCAAGCCGCAGAAATTGTCGGAGCACAAGCAAAAGAAGTTGTGATGATGAATTCATTAACCGCTAACTTACATTTTATGATGGCAAGCTTTTATCAACCTACAGCACAGCGCAGTAAAATTCTTATTGAAGATCATGCGTTTCCATCGGATCATTACGCGGTTGAATCACAACTAAAACATCATAATAAAAACGTCGATGACAACCTTTTACTTTGGACTCCTCGCGCGGGTGAAGAGTTACTTAACTATGATGATTTATGGCAAATATTAGAAAATCACGGCGATGAAATCGCCCTAATTTTGCTGCCAGGTGTGCAATATTATACTGGTCAAGTGTTGGATATGAAGCGCATTACTGAAGCCGCTCACGCAAAAGGCATCAAGGTAGGTTTTGACCTTGCACATGCTGCTGGTAATATCGAATTATCGCTACATGACTGGCAAGTCGACTTTGCCTGTTGGTGTAGCTATAAATATCTTAATAGCGGCGCAGGTTCAGTAGCAGGTTGTTTCATTCATCAAAAGCATGTTGAAAATACCGCATTGAATCGCCTTGCCGGCTGGTGGGGACATGATAAAGCTAGCCGTTTTAAAATGGAAAATACCTTCAAGCCCATTGCAAGTGCAGAAGGTTGGCAATTATCCAATCCGCCGGTTTTATCGCTAGCGGCAGTGCGAGGCTCTTTCGATACCATTAAGCTTGCGGGAGGTATGTCGGTTTTACGGGAGAAATCACTTAAGCTAACCCAATACTTACTCGACCTTATCGCCGAAGAATTAGGTGATAAAATTCGTGTTATTACCCCAACAAAAGCAAATGAGCGAGGTTGTCAATTATCGTTAATGGTTAATGTTGCTGGGCTAGACGGCAAAGCCATGTATAACGCTTTGGAAGCAAATGGTGTAACCACAGATTGGCGCGAGCCCAATGTGATTCGCGTAGCCCCTGTACCTTTATATAATAGTTTTCAAGATGTTTATCATTTTGTCAGAATTTTAAAGGAGTGCATCTGATGACTGATGAAACAATAATTAAACAGAAAGCGCCGGAAACAATAACCATCGCCGGTGCAGGTCCGGTTGGCACATTACTCGCGGTTATTTTGGCTCGACATGGCCATCAAGTTAACTTACTTGAATCGCGACCTGACTCTAGAACTCATAATATTTATCAAGGCAAGTCGATTAATATTGCCCTTTCCGATCGCGGCTGGTTAGCGTTGGAGTCCGTCGGTATCGCAACACAAGTAAAGCAAAATGCTATCGCCATGAAAAAGCGGGTAATACATGCTATTGATGGTACGATTTCTGAGCAAGCATATGGGAAAGACGAACAGGCAATTTGGTCTGTTTCACGTTCAGGCATCAACGAACAGCTGCTTGATTTAGCAGAGCAAGAGCCACTAATAAATATCGCATTCGAACAACGCCTAATTGATGTTGACTTTAAAAGTGCACAAGCAAGCTTTAGTCACGACCACTCAACTCATAAAGTTAATGGTGATATTCTTTTCGGTGCCGATGGTGCATATTCCAAGGTTCGTCGTTTAGCACAAGAAACGCCACGTTTTAGCTATAGCCAAACCTATATGCCGCAAAGCTACATCGAATTACATATTCCAGCTAATGAAGACGGCTCTTTTAAAATGGACAAAGATGCCCTGCATATTTGGCCACGAAAAGACTTTATGCTAATTGCATTACCAAACCCAGATGGCACATTTACCTGCACACTTTTCCTCGATTATCAGGGCCAAGTATCATTTTCATCTTTAACGCAACGCAGTGATGTTATAGATTTTTTTGAAAGTAACTTTGCTGATGCTATGGTATTACTAGAAAATCCTATCGATGAATTTATGGCAAAAACGGCTAGTCCGCTATTTTTAGTCAATGTCGATCCTTGGGTGATCAATAATAAAGTCGCGTTAATTGGTGACGCTGCTCACGCCATGGTGCCATTTTATGGTCAAGGCATGAATTGCGGCTTTGAAGATTGTCGGGTATTAAACGAATTAATCACTGAACATCATCATGATTGGTCGAAAATTTTTCCTGCCTATCAAGCGGCCCGTAAAATTAATGCCGATGCGATAACCACTTTAGCGCAGCGTAATTTTATTGAAATGAGCGAGCATTCAGGTCGACCGGCATTTTTATTACAAAAAAGAATAGAAGCGGAATTTCATCAACGTCATCCAACACTATGGACACCACTTTATTCCATGGTGACTTTTTCACCTTTATTGCCCTATTCAGAAGCGTTAGCCATTGGCGATATTCAACAAAAAATAATGCAACAGATCATGCGAATACCTGATATTGAAGCCTGTTGGCAGGAAGAGTTTGTTTATCAAAAGCTGCAACAACTTGCCGAAGCTGCATTTAAGAATAAGGATTAAATTCATGACTAAAGATACTTTAAAACAAGGGCAAGAAAGTAAAAGTAGCGGTTGCCCTTTTCATACGAAGACGAGTGCTGATAGTGAAAATTATCGACCATTAGAAGATGGTATTCATCAAGACTTTGACGATGAAATGTCTTATGGCGATTACTTACAGTTAGAACAAATTTTATCGGCGCAAAAACCAATAAGTAATGAACATGATGAAATGCTTTTTATCGTCATTCATCAAAGTAGCGAACTATGGTTAAAACTTGCCGGTCATGAGTTACAGCGAGCGCTAGAGCATATAAAGTCAGCTAATTTTGGACCCGCTTTTAAAGTCATTGCCCGAGTAAAACAAATTTTTCTCCAATTGACACAATCTTGGAATATTTTGTCAACATTAACGCCAAGCGATTATTTAAAGTTTCGTGATGATTTAGGACGCTCTTCAGGATTTCAATCATATGGCTATCGCAAATTAGAATTTTTATTAGGTAATAAAAATGCCGATATGCTCAACATACACAAAACCAACTCAAATGCACACCGAGAATTAAGCCGGTTGCTAAACCAAAATAGCCTTTATGATGAAGTGATTATCGCCCTCGCTAATGCGGGTTTTGCTATAGATGATAGTGTAAAACAACGCGATGTTACTCAGCCGTATCAACGTAATGATTCTGTGCTGGCTGCTTGGCTAAATGTTTATCAGCAACCTGATACCTATTTTGAGCTTTATGAATTAGCAGAAAAGTTGGTCGATATTGAAGATGCCTTTCAGCAATGGCGTTTTAAGCATATGTACACAGTGCAGCGTATTATCGGTTACAAACAAGGAACCGGTGGTTCATCCGGTGTAGGCTTTTTGAAAAAAGCCTTAGATGTCAGTTTTTTTCCAGAGTTATTTGAAGTGCGAACACATTTATAACTCGTGATTACAAAGCACCTTTGCCGAATAGCTATGGTGCTTTGGTTAAATGCAAAATATTAATGCTCTAAAACAAATAATAATTCAGCTAAGTCAGGTTGCCACTGAAATTCTTTTAATTTAACTCGTGCGCCAATAACCACCACCTGTTCGTCTTGTAATAAGTTTTTCTGACGCTCAAAATGCTCGCTGCCCAGTGGAAATGAAATCTTCCCTTGCGAATTTAGCACCCGATACCAAGGTACATCTTGCCCTCGCCAGCCATCCTTAGGAACAGATCCTAGCGCTTTGCCAACGAGTCTTGCTCGACCTGGTAAACCAGCGAGATCAGCAATTTGGCCGTAACAAGCTATTTTCCCGATAGGTATTGCCTGTACCGTTTGCCAAATTTTAATATGCTTTGCATTATATTGGCTGCTGCAGTCACTCATTTCACTTACCATTTTTAGCAATTACCAAGGTAATACTTCACCGTTTGAATGTTTAAATACGCCACTTTCAGCCATAGTTAACTGATTAATTAAATTTACTAATCGTGCCGCTGATTCGCTGGCACTTATATCACCACCGTAATTAACCATATCGGTTTGTACATAGCCGGGATGATAAATGCCAACAGAGACTTCTTTACTCGCCAGATCATGCTTTAGGGACATTGCGGCGGCGTTTAAAGCTGCTTTTGACATGCGGTAGCCATAACGACCTCCCGAACTGTTGTCGGCGATAGAGCCCATTCTTGAGGTGATTAAAGCAACTTTTGCACCGTTGCGTAATTGACTTTGCAGTTGAGCAACAATATTTAATGGTGCAATGGCGTTTACTTCAAATTGCTCTCGTATAGTATTCAAATTTAAGCTCTTGAGGCCTTCATCACGCAAAATACCGGCATTGCAAACTAAAACATCTATAGCGATATCTTGCAGTGCCGCAACCATATTATTAATACCTGATTCTGTGGCAACATCAATTTGCTCAATCACATTAACATTCAATTTATCGAGCTCGTTACTCGTTTGTCGACAAAGGGCAAAAACATTGTCCCCTTGTAGCTTAAAATGCTTTGCCATAGCTAAACCAATACCGCGATTAGCGCCAGTGATCACAACATTATTGCTCATATAAATATCCTTAAAATTAGCTAGGTTACTATTGCTTAGCATTAAAACTAAAAAACCACTTCAAGTGAAGTGGTTTTTATCTGCAATATCAATAAGAATTTTGCTTAAGCTACGGCCTTATTCGCCACACTTACCTTCTTTACCTTTTTTCTTACCTTCACCACATTTGCCTTCGCCACACTTACCTTTGGCTTTAGCTTTACCTTCACCGCATTTGCCTTCGCCACACTTACCTTTGGCTTTAGCTTTACCTTCACCGCACTTGCCTTCACCACACTTGCCTTTGGCTTTAGCTTTACCTTCACCACATTTGCCTTCGCCACATTTACCTTTGGCTTTGGCTTTACCTTCACCACATTTGCCTTCACCACACTTACCTTTTTTATGGTCATCAGCAGATACAATAGTCATTACATCTTGCACAGCAAATGGATTAGTTTCCGCTTTAGCTGGCATAGTTGCCGCTACAGTTAATGCAAACAAGCCTAACAAAGCTGCAATTGAAGATTTTTTGATTAATTTCATTATGTTTTCCTTTTAATTTTTCAATTTGACACTACATCTATAAGTATAGCTATTTACAAAGACCATACAGGGTGTAAATAAATTTCAAGCGTTGTGAATTTATCTTTTTTATTTTCCACAACTTAATTGAGCCTATCGTTATCTTCATGAAACCTCAAGTAAAAAAAATAATACTCGCGCCGATGGAAGGTGTTGCCGATGAACTTATGCGTCATTTGCTGACTTCTTTAAACCATTATGATTTTTGTATCACAGAGTTTGTTCGGGTGGTTGACTCATTAATACCTAAACATGTTTTTCGACGAATTTGCCCCGAACTAGAAAATGGTTGCGCAACCAAAAGCGGCACACCTTTGCGCCTACAATTGCTGGGGCAAGAGCCAAAATGGATGGCAGAAAATGCCGTTCGCGCTTTAGAAATGGGCTCACACGGCATCGATGTAAACTTTGGTTGCCCGGCAAAAGCCGTCAATAAAAGTAAAGGTGGTGCAATTCTTCTTAACGATCCCGAGCAAATTTATCAAATAATTAAGGCGATACGCTGCGCAATTGGTTTTGAGAACACCTTGTCAGCTAAAATCAGGCTTGGTTTTACTGATGCATCAAAATTAGATGAAATTGTTAGCGCCATTGAGACAGCTAATGCCAATCAGTTAACTATCCACGCTCGTACTAAGCAAGACGGTTATCGACCTCCCGCCTATTGGCACTTTATTGGCCAGGTAAAAGAAAAATATAATATTGAAGTATTTGCCAATGGTGAAATTTGGAGTAAAAGTGATGCCGACAACTGTATCACGCAAAGCCAAACATCAAATATCATGCTTGGACGCGGTGCTTTAGCATTACCAAATTTAGCTAACGTCATTAAGTTTGATGAACTGCCTATGCCTTGGCTTGAGCTAAGTTCACTGTTAAAGCACTATAGTCATTTGGAGTTAAAAGGTGATAAAAGCTTTTATTTTTCAAGCCGTTTAAAGCAGTGGTTACGCTATCTAAAACTACAATACCCACAAGCAAACTTACTTTTTAATGCCATAAAGCTATTAAAAAATAAAGACGAAATTCTTCACCAAATAGACTTGATAGCTGACCGCGAGTATTGATAACAAAGCTCTATTGATGATCTGGCTAAAATCAGCCGAATTGTAACAGCATAATGTAGAAAAAATTAGTATGAAACTAGCGCAGCTTTTTATCATGCAACACGGTAAGATAATTATTAACAGGCAATCAACTACGTAAATAAGAAGTAATAAAAGTGATGAATGGTTCAGAGTTAAGAGCACGCTATAATGACGTAAACCGTGGTGTATATTTTATTGGTACAACGCCACCCAAAAGTGATACGCCAATCGAACAAGTATCTGCAATTGCCGATAAATTACTTGAACGAGTCAGTGATATCGACTTTGACGGCTTGATTGTTTATGACATTCAAAATGAGGACTCTCGCACCTCGCAGCCACGTCCTTTCCCTTTCAAGTCAACTCATGATCCTAGGCTCTACTCTTCACTTTTAAACAAAAAGTCATCCAGACCTGTTATTACGTATAAAAGTGTTGTGCAATCAAATGGTGATGATTTTAATCACTGGGCAAATCAGGCTTGGCAAGAATATGGTGTACGCGATATTGTGCTGGTTGGCAGCCCATCGCAACGAAATAATGTCAGCCTGCCGTTAGGCGATGCTTATAAAACCTTAGTAGCAAATGAAAATGATTTTTTTATTGGTGGAATTACCATTGCGGAGCGTCATGCAAGTAAAAAAAATGAACACGATAAATTAATTGAAAAACATCAGCAAGGTTGTAATTTTTTCATATCTCAAGCTATTTATAACGCGCAAGCAACCATAGATATGTTAACGCGATACGCAATTGAGTGTCAGCAGCAAGGCTTAAAGCCACAGCGCATTATTTTAACCTTCTCCCCTTGCGGAAGTAAGAAAACTTTAGAATTTATTGAATGGCTTGGGGTTAGTGTACCTGAAGCAACCAGTTTACGTATTTTGAATGCACAAAAACCACTGTATGAATCAATTCGAATTTGTAGCAATACCTTAGTGCAAATATTAGATGCTGTTTTGCCTTATAATTTACCGCTCGGCTTAAACATTGAAAGTTTAACCAACCGTAAAGAAGAGATTGATGGTTCTATCTTACTGTACAAGTTATTACGTTCAACAATGGATAATTATTTAGCAAAACAAGAACTCAACAGCCTGAATACGATTTAGCTAGTCATTTAATTTGCCTTAAAGATCGGCTATGCTTTAAGGCATTAAAGCGCTTATAAATAAACAATTTTAAGAGGAAAGAATATGTCTGGTACTGCGATGGTTGTAGCTATTGTCTTTATTTCTGTTGGTTTTGGCGTTATGTATGATATGTACAAGAAGCATTTAGAGTTTAAGGAGCGAACGCTAAATCACAATAGCCAAAGTGATGAGCAGGCGATTGCCATGAAAAAACAACTAAAAACACTAGAAGAACGGGTACAAGTGTTGGAAAAAATCGTCACTGAAGAAGGTTACAACGTACAGAAAGAAATTAATAAGCTTTAGTCTAAGTTTTCTATAATATCTGCGAGGGATGCATGAAGCTAATCATGAGAACAGAGTTTGATAATTTGCGTAAAAACTCTCAACATGAATATGAAACCGATAAAAATGGCGATAAGCAAGTCGTTAAAATTTATTGTCATAAGCAACTTATTGCCAAAAAAGTCACCTTAAAAAAATCAATACGTTATTTTGCTGTTGCTGACTATCAACAATTCCTGATTGACGAAGTCGATGAATAACAAACACCTAACTACAGCTTGTTCATTTTACTGCACACATGCCTAATATTTCCCGCCCCTAACATTTAGACACATATTTTACATTTAGACATTGTTCACTTTATAATCAACGCAATACTAATTACCCGTATATTATGAGGTCTATTGATGAAAAACATTGCTGTAAGTTTTATCATTATAATTCTATTGTGTTCATGTTCATCAAAGCCTAAAGTTGCCCATTGGCAAGGAGAATCTTTAGGTAGCTTAATCGCTGAGTATGGTACGCCAGCAAGCTTTCTCAAGCTTGAAGATGGTAACAAAGTTATCCAGTTTCATTACGCTAGCGCAGAAAAATTAGCCGGAAATTATTGCCAACTCACCTTTATGATAGACGGAGCAAATAAAGTCCTTGGTGTTAATGGTCAAGGCAATGGCATAAGTTGCGGTAATTAATAAGTAAAAAATACAGCTCCTAGCCAATATACTGTTTACATTCTGATTCTTTGATAATGCAAAACTTAGTAACATTTATAGAAATATTTGTACTAGTGCCCAACTAAAAGGTTTGCTAAGCTAAAGTAAATAAGGAGTCAAAGAATGAAAAAAGAACTTCAAGGGTTGTTCCTATGTATTGCTGCGTTAGGGTTTACTTACACAGTGCTGATGTTAATTTTAATGCTATTTTCTGGTGCTAAACTTGTTAAAACTATTAGCATAGTTTTTAGTTTATCCACTTTATTGTTTACTTTAGGGCTATCTAAACAAATTAGAGCTCGAATAAAACAAAAATTTTCAACACTATTCTTCCCGCAAAATAAAGGCTATTCAGCTCCTTAAAGTACTTTTAATACTATCGAAGAACTTAATTATTAACGCTATTGAGTTCTTCGTTTACTTCACTACAAGCAAAAAACAAATTACTCTTGAAATGGATCGGTTAACGATGCCAAAGTTTTTCCGTGCGGAATAGGTTGTTTAGTTTCAGGGTCAACCTGAACAAATACAATATCATCAGCTAAACATATGGTTTTTTTTGTCACTTTATTTCGCATTACACAAGTGATAGTAATTGAACTGCGTCCTACGGCTTTGGTGGATAAGCCAAACTCAACTACATCACCTTGTAACGCAGGGGACTCAAAATTAATCGCGCCAATATGCTTAGTGACTAAACTTTTTGTTTCAAGTTGGCATATCGCATAAATGGCAGCTTCTTCATCTATCCATGCCAGTGCACGCCCCCCAAACAGTGAGTTAGCATAGTTTAAATCATTAGGTAAAATTAGCCGACGAGATAAAAATCGCATAGTTGTCCTTACATTAAAAAAGAGCTAACAAGAATTAGGTTAGCTCAGCGTTATATAACACACTGCTGAATTAACTTAGTGTGACTTGGCGTTAATTATCTCACTTACTAACTCTAATCCCGTTTTTTCACATTCGGGTAAATCAATATCTGTTGTTGCCAAAGCATGAGTTCGATCGCCCCACTTCACAACATGAGCACTCCAGGTTAAACCACCACCAAAAGCAGGAAGTAATACATAAGAGTTTTTCGCAATGAAACTTTCTTCAATGGCTTCAACAAAGGCCACCAATGTCGTCGCCGCCGACATATTGCCATATTTGTGTATGTTGACGAATACTTTTTCTTTTTCTACTTTCAAGCGCTTAACTAAGGTATCAATAATACGAAGATTCGCTTGATGAGGTACAACACTTTTAACTTGCTCAGCATTTAATTGTGCTTTATCAAGTGCTTTATCACATGCTTGTGCCATACCGGCTACGGCCTTTTTAAAGATTTCTTGACCTAAAAACGCCCAGTTGCTTTGCCCTAAAATACGTCCCTTATTGGCATATTTCATGCCCCATCCTTCGACAGATAGGATATCTCGTGACTCGCCATAACAACCTAAAGCTTCAGAAATAACGCCAGACTCTTCATCACTGTGTTCTAAGTATAATGCTGCTGCACCATCACCAAACAACACAGCTACATCTCGATTATTCCAGTCCATAATAGGTGATATAGTTTCAGCGCCAATAACCAAAGCAGATTTTACCACCCCACTCTTAATCATAGCCGTTGCCACACTTAAGCTATACATGCCGCCAGTACATGCCGTACTAACATCCATACAAGCGGCATTTTCTGCCCCAAGTAAGCGCTGAACATTCGATGCCGCGTTTGGGCAAAGTTCATCGAAAGTAGTACTACCAAAGACTATTAACTCGACATCTTGAGCATTCTTACCTGCCGCAGCTAATGCTCGAGCACAAGCAATATGAGCTAATTCACTAACCGTGACATGAGAAATTCGCCTTTCTTTCATTCCGGTACGAGTGGTGATCCACTCATCATCGGTTTCAAGAAATGTTGCTAAATCATCATTAGTTAATGTCGCTGGCGGTAAGCACTTACCCCAGCCTGTAATCGCTGCAAATGTCATATTTAACCTTTATCACAAAAATTCTCGCGACTAAGCGAGTAAAACAAATTTCTATTAATATTTTCATGATACTACAAAATATCTGTTTTTATCGGCATACACCCATTTTTATCACCCATTTGACGTTAAAACTAAAGGATTATCTGTTTTAATCACAATATTAGGGTCTGTTGTTCTTTCGTTTTTGTCTCTGCTATAGACTAATTTTAAAGATAACAAGACGAAAAATGTGCAATGTAGTTGTTCTACTTTAACGTTTTTCAACAACGTTAGGTTGAAAATTAGTCATAGCTCTTTGAGTTGCCTTGAAAAATTGTCTCTGTGTGTTGCCTACATGGATTTAGGTACTTAGGTTATGTTTGGAACTGATAACCTGTACTTAATATGCATTTGGAACAAGCAGATTTTACATTAAGTGCCTTGATAGCCATATTTTTCAAGAGCAACAGAGTTGTAAACTGAAAGCTCAATAGACCCTAGTTGAGTTCTATTTTATCTATTATGCTATCAAAGCTGCTTTGCCAGTTTTTATAATCAATTGCAATGGCCAGATATTGATTATTGTGAAACAACACTAAAGACGGAAAGCCTCGAATCGGCAATGCTCTCGCCATATCAACTTCATCAACTAACTGTCTCTGTAGTTTTTCACTAGTTAATTGTTCAATAAAATGACTAACATTAAGGCCAATATCTGCCGCTATTTCTGAAAGGACATCGCTATTAGATGGATTTCTAGCTTGCAAGTAATACGCATGCTGTATCGCAGTCAACATTTCTGCTTCTTTATTATGCTGACGTGCAATCAGGGCAGCTCGGCAAGCGGGATAGGTAGAGCGCCTTGGCTGGCAAACTTGCCAAAAATCAAAATTGAACTTGGTACCTAGTTGTTGTGATATTTTTTGCCAAGTTTGTTGTAGAAATTGTTGCATCTCATCAGTCATGATTTGCTCTGTATCTTCAGCTAAGCCACCTAAACAATACTGAATATCGACCAAGTTACTCAGCTCTTCTGCAAGCCTTTTCCAAATTGGTGCATAACCCCAGCACCAACTGCACATGGGATCATAGACATAGTATAATTTTGCTTTCATATAAAACCCCGCCGACATTAAATTTACACTTCAACACTATAGATATGAAATAGATAAAAATTACCCAATAAAAAACCCAGTAAAACTGGGTTTATACGGTTAAAAGCTTAAAAACTTAAAACGGCATTTTCATCCCAGGAGGCATTTGCATACCGCCCGTTAAAGCACCCATTTTTTCTTTATTTTGCTCTTCAACACGACGCACAGCATCATTCATCGCTGCAGCAATTAAGTCTTCTAGCATGTCCTTATCATCTTCCATAAGGCTATCGTCGATAGCTACACGACGAACATTATGGTTGCCTGTCATGGTGACTTTAACCATGCCAGCACCTGACTCACCCGTGACTTCCATATTAGCAAGCTCTTCTTGAGCTTTAGCCATTTTAGCTTGCATTTGTTGGGCTTGCTTCATTAAGTTGCCCATGCCACCTTTCATCATAATTTTCACTCCAAAAGTAATATGCCGCCAAAGATAGTAGTTAACGGCTTAAAATTCAAGTAACGATTAACGCGCTACAATAGTTTCTTGATCAAGCTCAGCTTGAAATTGTTCCTGTAATGCAATGACAACATCATCTTCCGCTAACACTTGCTTTGCATACTCGTAGCGCTTGCTATTAATATCGGATTGGATCTGATATGGATCAGCAACCGTCTTTTCAACTATATTTAATTCTACAGTCACTTTTCGTTGTAAGTACTCAGAAATACGCTGCTCGAGCTGTTTGTGAGCTGCATCACTATTTAAATGCTTTATCGATTGATCGAGTTGCAGGATCAACAACTCATCCGTAGATGTTTCATCAATTGTCGCATGTATCGCTAATTGGCGTAATCGCGCAATCAAAGACATGCTATCAATCATGTGTGCCCATTTATCGACTTGATTGGCTTTTTTTATCGTCGCTGGGTCAATAATATCTTCACTATAGGGCTGCTCAGGCAATGTTGATAATGCTGGCACATTGACCTGATCTTGCTTTACATCGCTCTGCAGCGCTGTCGCGTTATCAACAGTGTCGCCAACCGAACTTTGAGGCTGACGCACATTCGCGTCACTAGGCTTTTTTTCACCATCCTCCAAAGACTTTTTGCGACTTCGTAACATGTTTCTAGTTGCAATAGCAGCAGCAACTGGCGATTCAAATGCGGTGGTATGGTTTCCAGCTGTCTCAGTAGCGACCTCTGCTTGATGCTGTTCGACATCAGCCACTTCAACCTTACTTTCACTTACGCTTGTATCGATATTCCTATTGTCATGGCCACCGGTGAGCTGTTCACGACTCTTCTCTATTTCCGCTGAATTTTCACGCAAAACTTCGGCTTGCTGTTCAATCGCTAACATTTCATGGCTTAGTGCATCAAACTCAGTCGACTGTTCAGTTTTTTGGTTAGCGTCTTGAGTTCGAATATTATCAATATTCTCCTCAAGCGTGGTGTCCCCTGCAAAGGTTTCATCAACAGTTTTTTCTGCAAGACTTATATCGTCGGTGACAGATGTTTGCTCTACTTGATGCTCATCTTTTAACAAAGGGCTATTGGTCGGTTCATTTGGCTCTGCTGATGAGCTAGCTACTTGTGGTTGAACACTTTCAATTTGTGTTTTTTGCTCTACCGCTTCTACCGGGAATTGCACATTGTCCAATTGTTTACTGACATGGTTAGCTTCACCGATATTATCTACATTAGCTGTGACTAATTGCAGATTATTAGCAACGGGTTTAAATGCCAGTAACCTCAACAGCATCATATCAAATGCTGCTTGTTCATCGTCTGCGTACGGCAAGTCTTTGCGGGCACTTAACACTATTTGATAATAAAGTTGCACGTCTTCAGGCGACATAAACTGGCAAAAATGTTTAAGCATGCTCTGATATTCGGTAGACAAGCTAAAATTTGTTTCGACAACTTGTGCCATCGCTATTTGATGCAATAGCTGAATAAGCTCTGCTGTTAGGCGGCTATAACTAGGGGCATATGAGGCAATTTCTAATGAAAGGTGCATTAATGCTTGAGCGTCTTGCTTTAACAAGGCAATAACAATCTTGTACACCCAATCTCGATCAACACCACCTAGCATTTGTTGAACATCATTTCGATTGATTGCACCATTCCCTTGAGCAATGCTTTGATCCGTCAAACTAAGGCAATCACGCATACTGCCCCTTGCAGCTTTCGCTAACAACGCAATGGCATCATCATCGTAACTAACTGCTTCGTTGCTTAGGATTTCACTAATTTTGTCACTAATTTGTTTAATCGTTAGCGCTTTTAAATGAAACTGTAAGCATCGAGACAGCACAGTAACCGGTAGCTTTTGCGGATCGGTTGTTGCCAAGATAAATTTAACGTGTTCGGGCGGCTCTTCCAAGGTTTTCAGCAGTGCATTGAAACTACTGCGTGACAACATATGCACTTCATCAATTAAGTAGACTTTATAGCGCCCTCTTGTCGGTGCATATTGAACGTTGTCTAATATCTCACGAGTATCATCAACCTTAGTTCTTGAGGCGGCGTCAATTTCAAGTAAATCAACAAAATTTCCCTGATCAATATCAACACAGGCATCGCATGTTCCACAAGGCTTGGCTGTCACTCCTTGTAAACAGTTCAGGCTTTTAGCAAAAATTCTAGCTATGGTTGTTTTACCAACACCACGAGTGCCGGTAAATAAGTATGCATGATGCAATCTTTGCTGAGTTAGTGCATTGACTAAAACAGTGACAACATGCTCTTGGCCCATCAATTCATTAAAGGACTTAGGACGCCATTTTCTTGCTAAAACCTGATAACTCATTTTTCAGCCTTAATCTCCAGCATATTGCAATAAAGAAAATACAGATAGGTCCATGCTCTCAAGCTTGGTTTCACCACCTAAATCCGGTAATGAAATTACAAATGCCGCATCACTGACATTTGCGCCTAAGCGTCGTATCAGCTTAGTTGTTGCTTCGATAGTGCCACCCGTTGCTAGCAAATCATCGATAATTAAAACATTATCGTCTTTTGTTAATGCATCTTGATGAATTTCCAAAGTATCATGACCATATTCAAGTTGATAGTCTTGGGCAAAAGTTGCTCGAGGTAATTTCCCTGGCTTTCGCACAGGTACAAAACCCAAGCCCATAGCTAACGCTAAGGGAGCCCCAAATAAAAAACCACGCGCTTCAGTGCCGACAATTTTGGTGTAACCACCATTTTTATATTTATCGGCTAAGATGTCGATGGTATGTTTGAACGCCTCAGCATCATCGAGTATACCCGTGACATCTCTAAATAAAATGCCGGCTTTTGGGTAATCGGGAATCGTGTGTATTGCAGATTTAAGTGTATTGATTTGTGTTTCTGTCATGTTCTAAAAGTTAAAATAAATTCTAGCTACAGAATAAAGCAATTCACCCTAAATTTATAGTGACAGGTAGCGGGTATTTGAACTTTGATGACTTTCAATCAAACTTAACAATTCATCTTCATTAATTGGTTTATCAATTAATGCCGAAAACAAAGCGCTATCACATTCTGCTTGTACAGAATCTTGACCTTGCGTCGTCATAAAAATTATCGGAGTAGCAACATACTCTTTAATTTGACGAAGTTTTTTAACTAACTGAATACCATTCATAATCGGCATGAGATGGTCAATGATCAGTAAGTCGTAAATTTTATTTTGCGACTTTTCGGATGCATCTAGGCCGTTACAAGCGGTATCGACATAATAGCCGTGTGCCGTTAACAATGCATCTAGGCTGGTCAATATTGCTTGCTTGTCGTCTACTACAAGGATATTCATTATGTAAGAAATATAGCTATTTTAATTTGCTAGTACTGTAAACCAGCCTGCTAACATTGGCAACAAAGGTGCGGCGAACATAGCTAATACTGCGGCGAATAAATGACGTTTTGACGAGCAATCTTTAAAGTTTTCTTCTGACATGAGTAATGATCCTACAATAAAATAACGCGCGGATTGTAGATTAAAAACTCTAAAAAGCATAGCTTTATTTGATCTAGATCAAGTTCCTTTAAAGTTTACTCACTCAACTCCTTATTTTATATATAAAAAAACCAGCCTATAGGCTGGTTTTTAATTGCATAGCGATAATAATTAAATAGAAACTTTTTTACGCTGTGCTGTATCTTTAATAAAGCTAACCCATCCTTTCGCCGACTTACGGGTCTTAGGATCTTTCATGGCTAAATTAATTGCTTTGTAAGCTTGCTTGTATTGTTCCAAATAAAAGTGTGACTCTGCAATGCTCATATGCAGTTTACCTTCATTTTTCACCCCAAGCTCTAGCGCTTTGTTTAAAGCTACAATAGCAGGTTTAAATTGCTCATCTTGCTTTAGTAACATGCCTTGCTTGCTATAATGCTTAGCAAGATTTGTCATTTTAGCTAATTCGCCATAATATTTAGCTGCTTTATCAATATGCTGGGCTGCATGCCAAGCATTAGCTAAAGAAGCTAAATTCTTATCATCGCGTTTTACTAAGCCAGAATCAATATGCTTTTCTAACAACAAAGCTGATTTATATGGCACTTCATTTTGTGCATATAAACTTGCTAAGGTTTTAATTTCAGATTCTTTAACCAGAAAACCTTGTTTATAAGCCAGATCTAATGTAGCTAAACCCTTTTTATAATCTTCAACTAGCAAATAAAACATGCCAAGTTGTGTCCACCAAGTTTTATCTTCTGGGAAAATCTGAATAACGGTTTCAAGCGTTTTAACAGCATCCTTATATTTTTTACTTTCATAATATGAAGTAACTTTTAAAATATATGGATTTTTGTTGTGCTTATCACCATAAGCTGCGATAGCATTATCAGCAGGAACAATCATTTTATCTAATTGTTTCAGCGCATAATGAGCATTTGCTATCTTAGTCCAGGTATCGCCGTCAGATTTACCAGTAAAGTCCATCCAGGCTTTATAATTAACTAACGCACCTTTATAATCTTTGGTTTGCATCTGCAAATCGGCCAACAACTTTATCGCTTCACCATGATCAACTTCATTAAGGATATCAGGAGCAACTGCAACTTTAAGATATTGAATCGCTTTCGCTTCTTCATTACCCATAGTGGCATACATGACAGCAATAAAGCGCGCAACATAAGCCTTGTCATAGTCTTTTTTAGCGTCAATATCCAAAAGAATAGTTAACGCACCAGGAATATCATCAGCAGAATAAGCTTCGAAAGCTTTCCCTACTTTTTTACCGACACTCGGACCGACAAGTTGTGTTTTACGCTTTGGCTTTTCTGACTTTTCAGCACCAGCTGCAGATACATCTGCAGCAATAGGTAACTGAACTAGAACAACTGAAACAATTAACAGTAAAGATGAAAAAATCTTATTCATTATTAATTCCCCGCGTCCATTTTGAAATCAAGTTGCACTGTCAAACCTGGTTGTTTCATGGCTTTACCATCAACAACTTTCGGCTTGTACTTCCACTTACGTAGTGCACGCTTAGCTTCTTTGTCAAAAATACGTTTAGGTTGAGCTTCGATAACCTTAACATCCTCAACACCGCCAATTTCGTTAATAGTAAATGAAAGTTTAACCCAACCTTCTTTACCATCACGAGCAGCCTGTATTGGGTATTTAGGCTCAATACGCACAATAGGTGTGGCATCACCATCTCGACCGAAACCTGCACCAGGTGCAGAAATACCTGCATTAGCGCCAGCTAACTGCACGCCAGGCATATTAAACGTTAATCCACCTGAATCACTATTAGTCTCAGGCTCTGGAGCTTGAGGCTTAGGCGGCGTCTTAGGCGGCGGCGGTGGCGGCGGCGGAACACGTTGACGGCGTTCAGCAGCTGACTTAGGTGGCGTCGTGTTAACTTCTACAACGATGTTTTCTAGTTGCTCTTCTTTACTTCTATCACCGCTAGAAACAAGAAATGCCATAAAAGAAAACAAAGCAAAAGTTACTGCGGCGCCTAGTAGTATAGATACTAAAAAGCGAACCATAGACTACCCCTTAGCTGCAGCAATAGAAATTCTGTCTATGCCCGCTTCTTTGATTGCATCCATCACTTTAACAACGACACCATGTTTAGCGTCTTTATCTGCTTGAATGATGACGACATCAGTTGGTTGCTCAGCCAATAGTTTTTCAATGTTAGCCGCTACGCGTTCAACATCAACACGACGTTTATCTAACCAAATTTCTCCGTTATCTTTAACTGCAATAAAGATGTTAGCTGACTTTTGTTTAGATTGGTTTGCCGCCTTTGGCTTATTAACTTCAATACCAGCTTCTTTTACAAAAGAAGTAGTAACGATGAAGAAGATCAACATAATGAATACGATGTCTAGCATCGGTGTCATATCTATTGCTGCTTCTTCGTCTTCACGAATACGTTTACGTGCCATTCGAATATCTCTCTAGTGATGAGGTAAACTGTCAACCAGTTTAGCCTTTGCTAGTTTAACTTTAGCGTCTAACCTTGAACTGAAAAACACCCCTGATAATGCTGCAACCATACCCGCCATTGTCGGGATTGTTGCCATTGATATACCAGACGCCATCAGACGCGGATTACCTGTACCTTGTTGTGCCATAACTTCAAACACACCGATCATGCCGGTTACGGTCCCAAGTAGTCCAATAAGTGGACACATTGCCACTAAGGTTCTAATTGTGAGCATACGTTGCTCTAGTAGTTCTGTCGCTTCGGAGATCCAAGTATCTCTAATTCGATGTGCATACCAAGAAGTTGTGTCTTCTCTCGCATCCCAACGTCCGACTATATCGTCTTTCATTTTTGGATATACTTTTGATAAGAACCAATAACGCTCTATCATCATTATCCACATCAATAAGAGTGCGAAGGCAACAACGTACAATACGTCACCACCAGTCGCAATAAAACTCCTGACAGATTCCCAAAGCTCTATCAGGAATAACATTATTTAGACTCCTTCTCTGCAATTGCAGCGATTAAGCCAGCACTTTGCTCGTCTAATTTTTGTAATACAGATTTACTCTTACTAGCCACAATACTATGAACTAAGATAAGAGGTAGTGCACAAATCAAACCTAGTGCCGTTGTAACAAGCGCTAATGAGATGTTGCCCGCCATAATTTTCGGGTCACCTGTACCGAATAATGTAATCGTTTGGAAGGTCATGATCATACCGATAACCGTACCTAACAGACCCATTAGAGGTGCAATAGCTGCGAACATTTTGATTAAGTTAATACCGCGGTCAACTTTAGGTGTTTCACGTAATATTGCTTCGTCTAATTTCAGCTCAAGTGTTTCAGCATCAACTGATTTATTATCAAAGTAAACTTTTAATAAACGACCAAGTGGGTTGTTTTCGTTCGGTTGATCAAGGTTTTTCTCTTGAGCACTTATTTTCGCACTCATGCCACCAAGAACAATCATACGTTCTAAAGCGATTAAACAACCAATAATTAATAGAACTGTGATTGCATAACCTACTTCTTTACCTTCATGATAGAATTCCATTAAGGTTTTCTTACGGGTTTCAAGCGTTAAGATAGCACCACGTGAAGGGTCAACGTATAAAGGAGAGTAACCAGATGTTTCGCCAAAGAATGACGATGCAGTTCCTGCTATATAACCTGCAGGTTGCTTAGCTAGCGGTTGAACTTGTTCTACTTCGTCATTATAAGTTAAGTAACCGTTGTCAGAAACTAAGTTAAAGGCACCAATACGAGTCACAGACTCTGTTGACTTTGAACCGTCTAAGTTAGTTACTTCAGTAGTAAAATTAGAAATTTCACCTGATTGTGTCATCTCAGTTTGCAATGCAAACCATAACTCTTCAAGTTGTTCTAATTCTGGAATGGCTTTTGAGTTAGCAATCACATCTAACGCTGCACCACGACCCGGGTATTCAGCAGATACAATTGACGTTGCAATAGCACCGTAAGCATTAGCTGCTGCAGCACGACTAACACCGAACATTTCCCCTAAAGTACCTTTAGCATTGTCTAATTCAACGGCTTTTTGCGCTAGGGTAATTTCATTAGCAGCATACTCTTTAGTTAAACGAGTATTACGAGCTCTTTGATCCGCTAGTTCTTTTTTAGCTTTATTCAACAAAGATTGCTTGTCAGAGCGAGCCGACATAAACTCAGCTTCACGCTTTTTATCAAGTTTAGCTTCAGAGATACGATCAGCTTTAACTTGTTTTAACAAGTCATCTAATTGATTTGCTGATGCTGAAGTTGCCACTGCCATAGAAGCAGCAAGTAATACAAAATTAATAACTTTTTTCATTATTTTGCTCCTGCTGCAAATACTGGTAACTTAGTTAAATCTTTTGGTAATTGATTACGAGCCATGCGAATAGCATCAGTAACTGGTTTCAAGTATTCGTCACCTAAAGCTTCCCATGCACGTTGTTCATTGTTCCAAACCCAAGCATTTTTCATGTCAAGAGATTGAGCAACAAATGAAATACGTCCCATATGAAGGAAATCAGCAGTAACCATACGATCACCAAGGTCTAATTCAGCTTGGTAAGCTGCGAAAACCGTGCCGTAGTTTGCTTCAATTTCATAGGCTTCAAGTACTAAACGAAATTGTTCAGAAACAGATACGTCTGAATCGCCCATTACGTCACGTAAACCAGCAATACGCTCTTTACGTGCTTCGATGTTCATCGGAACATCAAGATCAACAAACTTTTCTAAGGTATCAATCATTTTGTACATTAATGGTACAACACCTTGCTTGGTTTTATCGATACCCGCAATTTGATCTTCTAATGATTTGATATTGGCTTTTTGATCATCAACCATAAGTTGAACATGATCGTTGTAGCCTTTAAGTACGTCAGCTTCATCAACAGTGTTACGGTACTCAGCTAATAGCTCTTGAGTTTGCTCGTAAATATTGTCAATTTTGCTTTGTGATTTACTTGAAGCTTTAAAAATTTGAGCTTCTGCTTTTTGTAGATCTGTTAAAGCATCTGCTGCAGCGATATTACTCGCTGAAAATGCTAGTGCGCCAATAATCGTCGAAGCGATTAGGCTTTTCTTGCTTAATTTGGACATAGTTCCCAACCAATTGCTATTGAATTTTGATAACAAGCTTATTGTTAACGCAAATTTAATAATCTGCCATTTTAAGTTTTAATTTCTCTAGAATAAAACCATGCAATATTCCCAGACGACAGCCGAGCTGTCAACTAAGTACATTAAAAAGACAGTCTATTTTACCCTTAATGGGATAAAAAAACTTTTTTGTAACGAGAATTGAACACTCTATTCAAGTTATAAAGAATAATAGAGTTAATTGACGCTATTACAAACATTCCTCTTAATTGTAAAAATATATGCTGAGTATGTTTTACTAACTCTTTCGTAGTAAGTCAATAATAATTACAAAATAGCGAGGGAAAAAGCTAAAAACGACGACTTAATAATCAATTTTAGATAATACCGGTGTTAAGTAATACTGTGAATAATTGAGAATTTTATTACATATAGACACACAGCCAACATGAAGTTCTCGGCTAATTTTACGCTTTCCCCCTCAGCTTGCTTTTGCGAAGGCATTAGCTCATGCCTATATTGGAGCCAGCGTGAATATAACTAGAAACAAAAAAACCAGTCTTGTGACTGGCTTTTTTTATTCAACAAATAACGAATTAAAACTTCACATTCGCTTTAACAAAGAAATAGCGACCTAAAACATCATAAGTATACGGGTCAGTATTTGAGTCATTATTACCTGAGTAATACGGAGGTTGTTTATCTAATAAGTTATTAACACCACCTGACAAAGTTACACTTTCATTTAAGAAGTAAGCACCTGATAAATCATGATAAACCACTGAACCTACAGTAGGTGCGTAACACGCTGAAGGATCTTCATCACAAGATAATGAATCCATACCATCAATATAACGTCCCTCGTAGGTTGCTTCCCAACTATCACCTTTAACATTAACGGTTAAATTAGATTTAATGTCAGCATACGCACCACTACCAGAAGTTACAAATCCTGTGTACTCTATGATGTTACGATCTTGGTCAGACTCTTCGAAGTGATCTAGAATCGAAGTGTCTAAACTTACACGCCAATCTAAGCCCGCAGTTTCAAAAACGTAGGTTGCATTGATGTCATAACCCGCGGTTGATTGACCACCAATATTTTGTAAACCATTATTGAATGAAATACGACCAGTACCGTCTAATGAGATATCTGCTGACTGACAGACAGCAGAACTAGTATTGATTTTGCTGCCATCATCACCCATACAAAGGTTAGCGATATAGTTATTGTCAACTGAACCAATTGCGTTTGAAATTTCAATATCGTAATAGTCAACCGTTAAAGATAAACCAGGAATAAAATCAGGCTCTAATACTACCCCTAAGGTCATGATATCGGCTTCTTCTGGCGTCAATAATGCGTTACCACCAACGGTAACTTCTGCTTGACTGTGACTTGATGCATCATGAGTAATTTGTTCAAAAGACGGTGATTCACCACCAAATAATTCATCAACTGTCGGCGCTCTAAAGGCAGTAGAGGCAACACCACGCAGCATCACTTGATCATTAATTTTCCAAGTTAAGCCTAGTTTCCAAGTATTGTCATCACCAAAAGTGTTGTAGTCAAAATAACGCATAGCGGCACTTAATTCGACATGCTCCGCAAACGCCATACCATCTAACAATGGAATCGCTAACTCAAGGTATGCTTCATTAACATTAAATGAACCTGATGTAGGTTCAACACGAGGATCGTTGGCCATACCCTGTGCGGTTAATGAGTCAGGTGTATAGTAAGCAGATTCTAAACGATGCTCATACCCTGCTGCAAAACCAATAACACCAGCTGGCACTTCCATTAACTCGCCAGATAAAGATGCGGCAAAGATATCCATTTCACTACCACCAGAATTTAACTCAGTGTAGATATATGGAGAAATTGAATCGCCTGTCCATGAAGATTGAGTGAATGGGTCAAACTCTTGATTTTGTACCGCATCATTGATAGCGCCAATATTGTGCAAGTTTGATAATTTATCAACAGAATCATTACGACCTTTGTTATATGACATATCCCACATAAAGCCGTTTTCGAACTCTCCTTCTAAACCTAATACAATTCTTACTGTATCTACTACTTGTGAAAAGTCACGAGTACCGGTATCTGTCATACGACGGCCATAATCCAGTTCCTCGCCATCGACAATACCATGAGCTAACAATTCAGGGTTCATCCAAGATGAGTCGTAAACCCATGCTTCGCTGTTCCAAATAGGCTGCGGCGCCATCTGCTGTTCAGACCAGCGCTTAGTGTACATAGCTTCGGCAAAAAACATTAAATCATCAGTTAACTCATAACTTCCGTTTACGGTTAAGTTTAAGCGTTGCATTGGGGTGAATAAGTAACTATCTTCTGCATAGTTATAACGATCATTATTTTCGCTATCATAATCAAAATCATGGTATTCACCGTTACGACCACTTAAGTCGGCAGTATCTCCCCAAATATGGCCACCCTCAGCGTATACACTACCAGCACAATATAGGCCATCATCACCTTCAGCAATTGGACAATCAGAAAAGTCACGATCTGCTTGGCTAGCTTCACCACGGTCAGTATATTGCAAACCAACTACCACATTGCCCTTATCTGATGAACCGCCTAAAGTAAAATCAATGCTAGACTCATCAGCATCACCTTGACCTGACATGCCGGTTTGAACATTCATTTCAAAACCGTCGTAATCACGTTTTAAAATAACGTTAACAACACCCGCTACCGCATCAGTACCGTATACGGCGGAAGCGCCATCTTTAAGTACTTCAATACGTTGGATCATAGACACAGGAATAGTATTTAAGTCAACAGAAGAAGCTGCACCAGTACCCGAAGCAATCATACGGCGACCATTAACAAGCACCAAAGTACGAGCCGAGCCCAAACCGCGTAAATTAACTCGCGCATTACCACCTGAGCCATTATTGATACCTGGATTAGTCATGGCACCACCAGCTGATGTCATGCTTTGTAACACGCCGTCAATCGATGTTGCACCAGTGGCTAAAATTGCAGAAGAGTCGATAACGGTTACAGGGCTAGCTGTTTCCATATCCGCACGCTTAATGCGAGAACCAGTCACTTCAATACGCTCTACACCTTTTGCTGCTTCGTCCGCTGAAAATACAGGTGTTGAAATTACTGCAGAACTTGCACCTAAAACCATGGCAAGACGCACAGCATTGGCTGCTTTACTTCTATTTAACATATTTGCTCCCGGGTTCAATGAAGACCCTCATTTTTGTTTTAATATCTTGTTTTAATATTATTTTTTTAAGGCTATTTTGCCTTTCAATTTTTTGAACACATGTTCAGAAAAAACTGACAAGATAATAAACGTGGCTTTGTAAATGGGTCAAAGAAGGATAATTTTAAGAGAAATATGGAATTAAAAATAAAAATAAAAAAACATTAAAAACAATAAGATAAAAAAAAAGTTAATAACTAAGAGTTCAAAGTAGATAAAAATGTAACAAGAAGCAACCCAAGTGTTACAGGGCACTTACAGAAAAGTAAAAACACATAAAATACAATTAGTTAACAGTATATTTTTTTCATCTACAGAACAGAAGCTCCACAATTTACTTAGTAAATTTAGAATACCATTAAAAAATAACACCTTACATTTCATATGAATAAAGCAAAAAAAAATGTCAACACTAAATTTACAAAGTAATTTGTTACAACAATTTGAAATGTACTTGCATATCTATTTAAATCAAGAATTATAAGCATCTTTTGTAAAAAGAATTGCCCCATTATTATGGTAATGACCAATTACAAGACAAAATGTTAAAGATAAAGACAAATAAAGGATCAAATACTTCGAAGTAATAGCCAATCTAATTGCTGAAACTGCCTAAAACACGAAGAAAAATGAGCTAATAGTTTTTTATTTGTTAAATTTTTGTCCTTTAACTCAAGTCTAATAGCATCAAATATCGCCAACAGCGTATTTTGGTCATTAATATTTTTAAACAATAAATAATTCAATTGGGTTGCATTAATATCAAACTCAAAGCCTGTATGATGCTTCATTGATATAGTCTTATTCTGATTTTTTAAAATAGCTTCTGCTAATTCTCCACCTAAGTTTTTATAACGGTCAGCAGGAAAAAAAAACGGTATATTGTCCAAGTCATAAAAACTAGCTATAGAATTAGTGTCATTAGAAGCATAAAACTCATGCTTTTTAAAAGCTCCTACAATTAGTTCTGAAATAGCGTATTGTTCCTTTAATGGCCGCATTTTTACAGTTTTAAGCATAGCTTCATCAGTAAGGTGTTGTTCTGGTCGATACGACATTCTCATACCTACATCGGTAAACTCAACCAAGTTCAATTGTGAACTTTCAAGCAGGTCAAAAACCTCTACAATGTTAAAAGCACAATCTTGCTCATGTAATAATAAATCTACTAAGCCGCTATCATTCCCATTTCTATGATCGACTAGTATTTTTTGGTTGTACATAAACCAGTTAGTTTCAGGTAGATTCGCTAGCAGTTTTTTTGTATTCTCGATTTTACAAGGTAATGAGCTTTCATTTTGATTTACCATTTTCAATAACTTTTGCATTTGATATACGCCAGTACGACCATATTCTCCATAAACCATGAGTCCTAATGCTCCTGACTCTTTCAACAGCGTTTTTAGTCTTTTAAGACCCTTTAATGGATCACTTAAATGATGCAAAACCCCTGTACAACTTATGTAATCAAATTTACCTATACTTTCTCCAAGTGACAACAAAGATCCATGCAACCAGTTAATATTATTCAAGTTTCTTCTTTTGGCTCTTGCTTTTGCGATAATCATAGATGCTTCACTAATATCTACATACCAAACTTCAGCATTCTTATATTTTAGTTGTTCAGCTAAGAATATAGTTGAATCCCCCGTTCCTCCACCAGCGATTAAAACCCTAAAATTATTAAAATCACTTTTACCTTTAAAACAATAAAAATTAATTAGTTCTAAACGTTCAATGCCGATTTCTAGCAAACGAACATCTTCATCATTCGGATCTCGATGGGGGTACGGGTAATTTTCGTATTGATCTCTTACATTTTTCAAATAACTATTATCCATTTAAGCATTATTACCGTAAACATTATGAATAATTAGCATAACATTACTGAGGCATTTGTATAAATATATCGAATACATTGTTGCAATATTGTTATATACAACATAATGTGGTCGATGATAAGCTAAATTAAGTAAAGGAATATGGTGGGGATTTTAGCTATGGGATTATTTATTCGATATTGCAATATATTAGACATGTTGACTACATTTAGCTTTCAACTGTTGCAAATAATGAAAAATTTTCTAATAAGAACTCAGAACACATTCACTTCTTTGCCTGATTTCACCTTTCAGAACTTAACAATAATAGCTAACTGTAAACTTTGAAACTATTTGCGAGCGTTTTAATAAAATGCTCGACTTTATTTAAAAGCAAAAAATAGTGAATAAAATAAATTTAATATAAAAGGAGCACAATATGTTTAAAAAATTGTCACTGATATCTCTAGCAGTATTGCTTGCAGCTTGCAGCTCATCACAGCCTGGCTATGCTGAAAAGTCACAAGAAAACGATGCAAAATATGCAAAAATGGCTAAAGATAAAAATATGGTTTGCGAATATAAAGCTACGACTGGTAGTCACCGTAAAAAACGTACCTGTATGACGAAAGAAATGTCAGACGAAGTTAGAAGGAGAAATCAAGAAGCACTAAGGTCACAAGAAAGTAAAGGCCAGACTAGTGCAGGCTCTTCAATTTAATTATATAAGCATAAACTTTTGAAGCCTCCTTTCTGGCGGCTTTTTTATTGTACGCACTTTAAATGATAAACATACTTCCCTACACTTTACTTGCCCTATCAACCTCCCTCTGATGTCAAAATTTAATAACTTTAGAACAACATTAGTTTGCGAATACTTTGCCGCTACAAAAACACTCAGGCTCAATTAACATAAACATAAACTAAAACTAAGTACAAAATAAATAAAAGGCCATTGAGCAAAACTCAATGGCCTTTATCTACTTAATTGTAATTTAAACTTATCTTAGAAAGATAAACCTAAAGTTACATATACGTGACGTCCTGTTGTGTTATACGTACGAGGGTCAGTATTATCGTTGAAACCAGTATCAGCATACGGTGGATCTTCATCAAATATATTGTTCAGACCAATAGTAGCCGTCATGTTGTCCATGAAGTAGCTAAAGCGCGCATCATGCACAGTTTGAGAATCGATTGTACGGAAACCTGACGTTGAATCAAACGGCTCATCAACTTCACCAATATAACGAATAGACCATGCTGCTGACCAATCATCACTTGAGTAACGAACATCTGCATTAGTTTTCCATTCTGGGAAGTTACCGTCACCACTATTACGGTAGAAATAGCCAGCATTTTCAATTACATCGCCATTTGCTTGCGTAATATCATACGTATCGTAATAAGTAGTATCAACGTTGAAAGTTAATGTGCCACCTTCAATATCAGTAGTATAGCGAACATTGAAATCATAACCTGATGACTCTACACCACCAACGTTTGTTGTGCGGTCATCGATGTCGATAGAGTTACCGTACAATGGGCTATCTGCGCCAAAACGAGTAATTTTGTCACAGTGTTCACCTGTCGCAGCACAACTATCTAAAATTAACTGCTCACCTAAAGTACTGATAGCATCAGTAATTTCAATATCCCAGTAATCTAAAGTTAATGATAAACCTTCAACAAAGTCTGGGCTATATACGATACCTGCAGTAAAAATATCAGCTTCTTCTGGTTGTAATTCTGTGTTACCACCACGAGTAGAGGATAATTGATCACCAATAGGTTCAAAACCTGCTGCAGGAACACCATCAGCAATACAGAACGCCGTAGGATTAGTATTACATGGATCTACTACTTCAGGACTGTTATCTGAAGAACCAGCAAACAAATCAGATGTAGAAGGCGCACGGAACGCAGTAGATGATGTACCTCGAACCATTAAACCGTCAAACGGTACCCAGCGAACACCAACTTTATGATTAGTAGTATCACCAAATGTATTGTAGTCAGAGTAACGAACAGCTACATCAACTTCCAACACTTCTGCACCAGCAACTCCACTTAATAATGGAATATTTGCTTCAACAAATGCTTCATCAACTTCGTAGCTACCTACTGTTGATGTACGTGATGAACCGGAAGTGATACCTAATGCTATTAATGCATCTGGGTAATCAGCCCCCTTTTCTTCACGATGTTCAATACCTGCTGCAAAACCAACAGTACCAGCTGGTAACTCAAATGCATCGCCGAAAATACTTGCAGACATGATTTGTTGTTCATTAGAACCAACATCATGAGCTTCAAATAAGATATAATCCATCATCTCTTGAGAGATTTCATTATCTGTACCTGGAGTACCAAAGGTGTTTAATGATACACAACCAGCAATTGGATCATCTACAGTACCACAAACTACATTACCTTGGTCATCCATAAATGAAGGACCTACAGCCAAGCTAACTTTTTCGAAGTTTACACCACCAGCACCTTGTGTTGCTGAGTCATTGCGTCCGAAAATATAGCTTGCTTCCCAGCCCCAACCATTTTCAAATTCACCATCTATACCGAACATAGCACGTACAGTTTCAATGCGGAATTGTGAATCACGACCGCCAGTTTCAACCATACGACGGCGCCAATCAGCAATATCTACTGAGTCGCCATTTACGTCTTTCGGGCCAAATTGTTGATTATAATAGTTATCGGCTGAATAAGTCGCATCAGTCCAACCAAAGAAAGCAAGTGGAGCTAATGGTAATGGCGCTAACTTAGTCTTCGATGTACGACGGTTAAAGCTCAATTCTGTAAATACACGAGTAGTGTCTGTTATTTCATATGAACCAGATGCATAAATACCATAACGTTCTTGCGGTGTTAAATGATAGTTCGCTGGAGCAAAGTTATATGTATCTTTGTCCCAATCCCAACAATCATAACCAGTAGCATTTGCTGGATTAGAAGGATCAGATTGTCCTGGACCATTTGCTGCACCGTGAGTAAATGAACTACACTCTTCTCCATTCACTTCACCATCAATACCGTTGTAACGTCCCCATGGTGGAGCCGAAGAGCCACCTGGAATTAACTCACCTGTTTCAGGATCTTTCGAATAATCAAATTTTGACCAATCACGGTCACCAGACCATTGAGCCCCTTGTTGCACATAATATGCGTTAACAACAGCATTACCTTTGTCGCCAGAAAAGCCGATAGTTAAGTCAAGATGTTTTGTTTCACCATCCCACTCTTCAGTGCCGATATCGTAACCCGCATTAAATTCAAAACCTTCGAAGTCATCACGAGTAATAATGTTAACAACACCACCAATAGCATCTGAACCATAAATGGCTGATGCGCCATCCTTTAATACTTCAACCCGTTTAACAATTGCCGTTGGGATGGTACTTAAATCAACAGAACTATTAGCACCAGTTCCCGAGGCAACCATACGGCGACCATTTAAAAGTACTAGTGTACGAGGTGAACCTAAACCACGTAATGAAACACGGATAGCACCTGAGCCACCGTTATTAATTGCGGTGTTAGTTGCTGCACCAGCAACTGATGGAATTTCTTGAAGAATATCACCCATATTAGTGATACCTGATGTAACCAAGTCTTGACGTGTGATAACTTGGACAGGGTTAGCACCTTCCATATCTGCACGTTTAATACGTGAACCTGTAACTTCTATTCGCTCAACATCTTCAGCTGATTCTTCAGCAGAAAATGCTTGAGTCGAAATAGTTGCAGCTGCGCCTGCACCAAACATCATGGCAAGACGGACAGCTTTAGCAGTTTTGCTATTGCTATACATATATTTACTCCCTGGACCACTTTCGTGATTCTAGTGTTTAAAATCAAGGCTATATTGCCTTGTTGTTTTATTATTTCGGTCAAAAACCGGATCTGTCGGGTAAGATATTAAACTTAAAATTGTTAACGGGTCAATACAAAGAGTTACATTTTGACAACACTAGCTAGATACAGACAAATAAAGCTTTGCAAAAACAACAAAAAAAACCTTTATATACATAGAGTTAAAATAATTACAGGGACGCATGAAAATTTACAAACTGCACAACAAATCTTCAACCCCAATATATTGCCAATATCCCAAAAATAACAAAAAAAATAAAACAAACAAAAACAACAACTTAATTTTAGACTACATATTAAACATTATTTAAAAGATACATTTGTAACAAAAAAACAAAACACATACCAGATCTAAAAAAAGTATATAGCCGAATATAAACAAAGACTTAAAAAGACGCTAAAATGAACTGTAAACAATTGAAAACAATTTAACTATATCGTAATTATATTTATTAAGAGCGATCACTAGTTTTCTTTGTGTTTTAAATTTGACAATTAGATTTAAAACACAAAGCATAAAAAAAGCCAGCATAAGCTGGCTTTTTGTTGGTGTTTCGAACTAAAAACTAGAATTTAGTTGTTACACTCGCTTGGAAATAACGACCGGTAACATCAAATGCTTCAGATACAGTATTTATACCTGTACCGCCTTTATCATGCCCTTGTCCAGCAAATGGAGGTTGCTTATCAAATAAGTTACGCACATTAAAGCTCAATTCTGTATTATCAGTCATGTGATAATTTGCAGAAATATCATGATATACCATAGATGGGTATACATTTGATTCAACTAATGGTTCAAAATCTGTAAAGTTAAAGTTGTCGCCTTCAACTGAATCTACTGATTGATCCCAGTAACGTATTCTCCAAGAAAATGAAATATCTTCCAGAGCATAATTTAAGTTTAAATTTGCTCTATTATCTGGGTTCAGTACTTCGCCAGCAAAGTCGACCGAACTTCCATCTTCAATTGCAGTTTGTACCCATTCGCGTGTATGGTTCCAAATTAAATCAGCTTTAAATGTACCAGGTCCAAATTCTGCGGTGTAATTAAACTCAATATCAACACCTGAGGTTTCGATATTATTCTCATTACTGGTTCCAGAATCTACTTCAGTTAAGGCTCCGTTAGCATCACGAACTGTCGCGCCATTACAAGTTGCAGAGAACTCTGCAGATGACACTGCAAAACAACGATTTAAAACTGTTGTACGACTGGTTGTATCAATTGCATCTTCAATAGAGATATCATAATAATCCACAGTCATGGATAAGCCATCCATAATCTGCCATACAGCACCTACACTCCATGTATCAGCTGTTTCTTCTTGAATATCAGGGCTACCGCCAATTGTTCCGCCAGTACTTTGTGCTTCTATTTGAGTAAGCTCAAATGCGCCGTTTGCAGCTACACGGGCAGCAATAGTTGGAATTGATAAACAATTTATAGCTTCTTGAGAAGTAGAGGCTGCTGTAATGCCATTACAAGGATCAGTTACACCAGCAAATGTTTCACCGCGTCCACCAAACAAATCAGCTACATTTGGATTTCGAATTGCCGTAGCAGCTGATGCTCTAAACATTAATTCATCAGTAGGTTGATACTGCAAACCAACATTCCACGTGGTAGCCTCACCAACAATTTCATGGTCTGAAAAACGAACAGCTAAATCAACTTCAAATTCATCAGTTACCGGAAGGATTGCTTCTGCGAAGATATCATTACTATAAAAAGAACCATTGGTTGCATCAGATTTATTAGTAGATGACGCACCAGTTTGGGCCAAATCACCTGGGCTAAATGCTCCTTTTTCTAATCTATGCTCTGCACCAAATGCAACACCAACATTACCACCTGACATTTCAAATGGTAACTCACCGGTAACGGAAGCAGCAAAAACAAATTGCTCAACTCGACCTGCAACTTTAGCTGGCGCCTTAACATAGGCTACCGCTGCGTCTGAGATAGTGCCTGCACCGAACATATCCAATGGCACACATCCTTGCAATCTTGCAAGTTCATCCACACACTGTAATGAACCATCTGCGGCTTCTTCAACGTCTAGTGCATAAGCTGCTCGTTCAACATTTACTTGTCCACCATTTTGCTGTGTTTGGTCTGTTTGACCCCAGCTGAAGTAAGTGTTCAAATTCCAATTATCATCAATATTCCAATCAAAGCCAGAAGCTACTCGAATAGTAGATCTTTCTAAGTCTGTTGAGCGTGGTCCAAATTCAACCATACGACGGCGAAAGCCAACTTCGTTGAGATCAGTTACACCATCAGCAATTAAATTGTCTCTTAATAAATCAGGTAATAACGGTGACATAACGCTCATACCACCATTACCACCACGATCATTAAACCAAATATCGTCATGAACCGTAAGTGCATATGGTTCAATTGTAGAATCGTTGGTTTTTGTTGAATTCCAGTTCATTTCTGTAAAGAAATTAATATCATCGCCAATTTCTTGATTAAAATTCATTGCAACATATTTACGTTCCAATGGAGTAACTAGCTGACGAAATGCGGCTCGGTTAAATCGATCGCCATCAAAGCCTGCATCACCGTCGAAAGGCGTACCATCGCCATTATAGCCACTGCCAGTACTTCCTATACGACCTTGAGGAGGGAAAGATGAGAATACGTCTCCAATAACCTCGTTTCCGTTATCATCAAGAATTATTGCTCTATCAACTGCTGAAAAATCACGATCTGACGATTTAAGCCCCTTATCTTCATCATAGCCGAATGCCATAGTGACACTACCAGTATCCCATGTATTACCAGCAGTTACGTTAATTGCGTACTTCTCACGATCACTTTCATCAGAAATACCGGTTTGAACATTAAGCTCTACACCTTCAAAATCTTTGCGCGTAATAATGTTAATAACACCCGCTACCGCATCAGTACCGTAGATAGCAGATGATGCACTTTTTAGTATTTCAATCCGTTCAATCATCGCTGCCGGAATAGCATTTAAATCCACAGCGTAACCAACCGACGGTGAAACACCAGAAACAAATCGACGACCATTAACTAAAACTAACGTACGCTCTTCTTGAAGGTTACGTAACGCCGTCGTGTTTAAACCTACACTAGAGTTAGTAAACGAGGTATTAGACTGATCTGAACCAGCAACAGCAACAGGACTTGTATTTAAGACGTCGGCAACATTAATTGCACCCATTTCTAAGATATCACTTCGCCCGATTACAGTAACCGGAACTGGTGTTTCCATATCAGTACGTTTAATACGCGAGCCCGTAACTTCGATTCGTTCTACTTCATCTGCAGCTTCTTCGGCCACAACAGAAAAGCTTGGCATAGTAGCGAGTGCAGAACTGGCACTAAACATCAATGCCAGTTTTATAGATTTTGAAATTTTGCTTTTACTATACATGTTATTCTCCCTGCATCACTTTCGTGATGTTCATGTTCTAAAATTCAAGACTATTAATTTGTCTTGTTGACTTCACCGCTTGTAGTAATACGGTTACCGATAGCAATACAATTTGTAGCTAAAAGTAAAGTGAGACTAAGCAACGATTTAGAGACATACTATGCGCCGAGGCATAGATAAAAAAATGACAAATATTTCAATTTATAACCTTATGAAACATTACACTTACACTTTTAAAAATAAATAGTAAGAAAAAACAAAATTAACCTTATTAATCAATACTTAAAGTAAAAAAACATCAGTTACACATTTCTCTCACAACAATCTACAGCTTTAACGACTGAAACAATTACAAAAAACAAAATCAATAAAAACCAATAGGTTATATTTATTCAATTTTTCCACACACGCAATGACATAAACTGTTTTGATGGAAAAATACTTATTAATCAACAACAACAAAACAAAAACCATCTTGCTTGAAAATTTTAGCAACACATTCAAATGTGTAAATCATGTCAAATTATTTCTTACCACAAAAAGGTGTCTGAAAAATGTCCATAAAATCAATACTTCATTGTGATATAATTAACTTTTAATTTTTAGTACATGAGTTTTATGTTTTTTGATCCTGCCCTAGATTTAAGTTTATGGATAACTTTATGCAGTGTTGGTTTTATTGCTGGGCTAATAGATGCAATTGCCGGCGGAGGCGGCATGCTTACGGTTCCGACATTACTCACTTCTGGTTTACCGCCCCATGTGGCACTAGGCACAAATAAACTGGCAGCTTCCTTTGGTTCATGCACGGCTTCATTTGCTTTTTATCGAAAAAAATTATTTAACCCTAAGTATTGGTTGTGGGCTATCGTTGCAACAGCCATAGGTGCTATTACCGGTACTATTATTGTTAACTTTCTTTCTGTCGAATTTTTGGATAAATACATCCCCGTTTTAATCATATTAACGGCGATTTATACCTTAATGACGAAATCATCAACACATGATGAGCACGGCTTACCAACAAAAACCCCTAAAATTAAAATCAAGCAAGTGGTACAGGGAATTATTCTTGGATTTTATGACGGTTTAGCGGGGCCCGGCACTGGAGCCTTCTGGGTCAGTTCGTCGAGCATTTTATATAAAATTGATATTTTACTAAGTTGCGGCTTAGCACGCTTTACCAACTTTGTTAGTAACTTTTGCAGCTTATTAACTTTCATATATCTCGGCCACGTCAACTTTGCACTTGGTATCTCTATGGGAATATTTATTATGCTCGGTGCTTGGGTTGGTGCTCATTGGGCGATTAAGTTTGGTAGTAAATTTATTCGTCCGGTATTCATCACCGTTGTAATTGCAATGTCTGCCAATCTTAGCTACCAAGCTTGGCTAAATTAAATAGGTCTGATATGCAGCTAGCAATTACAAAAATTCAAACGATACTTGAGCAACTTGCAATTCAAGCAGCAGAAATTGATGAAGCAAACAAGCACTCAAAATCACACCGTATAATTCAAGATAATGATATTTTCTCTGAAGCCTTATTTTCAACACATAGTGATCTTTTTGTTCCTTACGTAATGGAGATAAAAAGTAAAACCTATGAACTTGCGCGATTATTAAGTGCCCAAAAAAACGCTCTGGCACACAATAGACTACAAATTATAGAGCAACAAATATCAGCCCTACGGACTGCCTTGAATTCAAATCAAACTATACATAAAGAAGCCGATCAGCGTCTAGCGGCGATAAAAGCACAACGATACAAAAAAGCAGCCCAAGCCGTGATGCAATCAAGCCATAATTTACACAAAAAACTTGAAGAAACAGTTGAGTTTGAACGCCGATTATTAGTTATGGTTCAAGAAAGGGAGCAACAACGTCAACAGGCAACTGCTAAACAAAGTGCCCGACTTTCTGAAGAAATTTTAGCGTTACACCAACGTTTAGGACGCTGTCGACAGGCAATTTCTAAATTAGAAAGAGAGATAGCACAAACTAAAAAATTCTGATCAATACCATAACTTTTACTTTCTTGGTATAAACTCAACTTAACAGATGAAAAAGTTTGCAGTTTTCAGTACCCTAACAATACGCTTAATAAAATATTTATAACTTAAGAGTCATGCCAATGAAAATTTCTGATGATATTCATAACTATTATGAAAACTTAGTATCGCAACATTTTACCACTCTAAAATTAGAAGAAAAATATGACACTGAATTTATTGCCGACTTAGTTTGTGTCGTTTTAAATCAACTCCCTACACGTTATATTCGCCATGAAGTTGATATGGCATTCTATTTACCCGCCTCAGAAAGATTTGAGATGGAAAATAATGTTAAAGTCGCTGTTGCTAAAGCGCTTGAATTTATGAAAGAAAATACTTAATCAAATTGTTGAGTAGCTTCATCACTACAGGTAAAGCTTAGTATTTTTTATACTAGGCTTTACCAGAAAAATGCACAGCAATTATAATTTTTACCAATGTTCCACACCTACGTCAATCATCTAAAGCAGCCCAAATAACCAGAAACCACACTTACCAAAATCTTCTTTTATAGCACCTTAAATACCTTACCGGATTTTTCCATTTCCAGCTGAATGCCGCTTAACAAGTCTTGGTAATGTAAAATTTTTTGTTGCCCGCGTGAAAGAGCCTTTAAACAGGCATAATGCACCACGTTAATTATCGCTCCCCCCGCTAATTCATATGCCGCTAATAACTCAGCGATATTCTCCTTTCGGTCAAAACTAACTTGGTTTGGAAAACTCAAATGCCAAATTTTTTCCCGTTCATTTTTGTCAGGAAATGGGAAGGAGATCACAGCGTTAAAACGACGTAAAAAAGCATCATCCATATTGGCTTTTAGATTTGATGCCAAGATCACTAAACCGTCAAACTCTTCTACTTTCTGTAAAAGGTACGAAACTTCCTGATTAGCAAATCGGTCATGGGCATCCTTTATGCCGGTGCGTTTACCAAATAAAGCATCGGCCTCATCGAAAAATAGTATCCACTCTTTATTTTTCGCCTTATCAAATAAAGCGGCTAGGTTCTTCTCAGTTTCACCGATATACTTTGAAACCACGGTAGAGAGGTCAATCCGAAAAACACTACGTTCGGTATATTTACCTAACAAGGTTGCGGTAAGGGTTTTCCCTGTACCCGGCGGGCCGTAAAACAATGCCCGATAACCTGGTTTAAATTTCGCGGCCATTTGCCAATCATCCATCAAGGTGTGATGATGCTGAACCCAGACCTTAATATCTTTTATCCGTTCAATAACATCTGGGTGTAGAACTAAGTCTTGCCACAGTAACTCAGTCTGAATTTCCTGAGCAGGAAAGTCATTACTAAATTTAGGGCGGCTCACTTTACCCAGCGTAAAGCGTTCAATCATATCGGTATTCATTAACAAACGGCCGCTACAAATAGCTTGGCCAGATTTCGCCGGTGCCAGCTTAAGAATATTTTGCTGCGCAAACCAGTGCTCGTTACTGAGAATTTGTTGTACATGAAATCGATGATTAAGGTCGTTGCCCGCTAAAATATAAAGAGCAGTTTCGCCAGTCGCTTGAAAAAGTTGATTTTCGTTATCCCGTGTGCCACCAAATTCAGTGCCAATAAAATCTGCAGAAGAAGTATGATTTAACAAGGCATTCCGAAATATATTATCCAACAAGCTAGGTTGAATATGACTAACCATCGACAGTAATAACACAATATATTCATCAAAACTGGGTTGATGCTGATGAATAAATTCAGCAAAAGCAGAGCCATCTTCAAAAAAGGCTAAGCCGGGCAATTCAAGTTCTTCAACCTCTGACTCCTTTGCAAGATGCAAACGAATACGCGCATCAAGCACCTGCTTTAAATAATCAAATGCATGACTAAGATTATTAGCATTGGTCGCAACCTTTGAGTCAGGCAAATTTCCATCCATTCTATTATCCCATTTAACTTATCAGGTCATCATTAAGTTTTTAACACCACATAACCTTGGGTGTTCCAGCCCTTAGCGTCTTCGCCAGAAAAGCTGCCACCATATTTAGCAGCCTCGTCAGCCAAAGTTTTATACGAGCCAATTTTTGTAAGTATCTGCTTGTTATTACGTCTAGCCTGCACTGCCTTAAATATAGCAGTTGCTTGTGGAGTAATGTCACCGTGACCTTGATTAATCAAGGCCTGACTACTGGTAAGGGTATTAATATCAATTGCCACGACTTTTGGTGAATCAGCTAAAAAGTATTTGTCGGCGCTACGCTGTATTGGATTCAAGATGGTAAAAGCTTTACTTTCAACATCTGCAAATTTAGCACCTTTTTTCTTCATCCTAGCCGCTTCAACTTGCAGACCTTTCGGCACATTTTGTTCGGCATCAATTATTTTATTGTATGATGTTTCTTGGGTTGGATATTTCGCCTTTAACGCCTGTTTAAGTGCTGCGCCTCCCGATTGCCCACCATATTGAGGCACCACTTTATAGCGCATAATAGCCCCTGAATTGAAACCTGCTTTGATGTAACTTTCTATTTGCGACTCATGTTGATGATTCCCTTCTCTAGAAAGTGGCGTCATATTAAACCACTTACCCGGTCCGCCCACGTTATCGTTTAGCAAATGCCCGCGGATATAAAAGCTTGCACCGCCAGACTGACGCCGAGTATTTAACACATCATAGGTCGTTTGGGCTGCCTGACTTGGCGCTGAACCATCTTTCCAACCAGGACCTTTTTTGGTCAATATGTCAATATTCATGCTAGTACCAAAACCGGCAGAGTTTACGCCGCCATAAGTCGGCTTTTTCCAGTTCGGTACCTCGGTAAATAAAAACTTGGTAGACTGCCCCAATTTAACCAACAACTTACCCAACGCTTTTTGCTTTAAGTCTGATTGTTTCGCTTTTTCCTCTTTGCTACTGCCACTCAGCGGCTCCTTACGTTTTGCGTCTATTTCTGCCGCAACTAACTTAGCTTTTGCTAAATGAGGCTTTTGCTTGGCAGTAAAACTGCTTTCATCTAATGAGTTAATAAAACTTTGATAGGGTTGTTCTTCACTGCGCATTGTTAATTTAGCGCCCTTGCCTTCTCCTTTGAAAAACAGACTGTGACTAGCGCCATCTTCAGCGGTAAAGCCCTTTTTAACCTTCCACCACTTAGTCAATTTATCCTTGATCTTTTTCGCAACCCCCTTCCCTTTACCTAACAGTTTTTTAGCAAACTTCACTACCGTGTCTATTACCTTATCAATAACTTTATTGATGGGTGTGGTCACTTTTTTAATAATGCCAGTCACAGTCTTACCTATGCCACCAAGACCCGCCAAAGATGCCAACAAACCAATAACAACAGGCAAGCTTCGCGCCATTGCGTTTTCAACAGCCTTGGCCGCTTTACCTAACACCCCAGCAGCCAGTGAACTAATGGCGCCATAAACCGACAAGACAAAGTCTTTTATTTGCTGAAAACGTTCAACAAAAAACATGACTAAATCAAATAACAATTTAAGAATTTTTACCAAAGCACCAGCAGGATTAAGTAAACCCAACAGCCAAGTTACGGCTTCTTTCACTACTGTGGTGATAACAAAGTTACGAATCGCCCCCATCACCATTTCTTTCAGGTTAGCCAGACTTTGTTTGATCATCTTCCATAGTGCAATGGGGCCCTCGGTTACTAACAGGCGTACTATTTCGACACCTTTTTCAACTGCAGCAAAAACTTTTTCGGCTTTGGGGTACTTTTTAATAATCCGAGCTTTAATGTTGGCATAAGTTAAGCCCAAAATTTGTAATACCAGATCGATAATACCTTTTAGGTCAAATTTCTCCGGTAAAGTTATCGGCACCGACGACATAGCGCCCGTTAACCATTCAATTAACCCCTTGATTAAATGTTGTTTGATGTTTTTAACAAAGCTGCGCACGCCCATACCAACGGCCGTGACCAAGTTATTAAAAAACTTCCCGGGGCTTTTTAAAATAGAGACTAATTGGTTACCGGCTTTTTCGAAGAAATCAAAAATGGGTTTTGAATCAATGCCGGCAATTTCACAACCTGCTCGAATCGCTATTTTCAGCGCTTCAAGAAAATCGCCAGTGAGCACGGCGCCAATAATTTCAACGGCAGCTTTTAAGCCTGCTTGAAATGCTTCCAGTATTCTGTCTAGTGCAACAGCTAATGCATTAGCGACCGCTTCAACCGCAGCTATTGCGCCATCAGCCACCATGTTAACGCCCGCTATGGCAGTATCAACCACAGAATCAATAGCACCATTGATCTTGGCAGCAAGCCCAGGAAACGCCTCGCCAAGATATTTGTTAACTTGGTTTTTTGCCCAATCACGAAACTTATTGAGTTTATCAACAACAAAATTTCTCGCGGCATTAATCAAACCAATGGCCGCATTTTTAGCCTTTTCGATAATAGTTTTAACCGCTGAGCGTATGGCATTAAAAATTTTATCGATTGCCGATGTTAGCGCTTTAACCGCACTCTTAACCGCACTTTTAACCCTATCCCACCAACTTTCCTTTTTTTGCTCCTTGTCCAGTTGAGCTTTTTTTTCTGCTGCCTCTTTCTCACCTGACTTTTTCTTTTCTTCCGCTTCTTTTTCGCCTTTCTCTAACTCAGTATCAGCTTGTTCTTGAGAGGTTTTTACTTTGTCATCTATGGACTTTTTATTTTCAACCTGTTCCTTACCTGCATCATGATCAAAAGCTTTCACTTTATCGAAAGCGTCTTTAATGCCGAGTTTTTGCTGATCAGAGACTTTTTTTCGGTTATCAATAACCTGAGTTCTTTGTTCAGCATCAGCTTTATTATTTAGCGTTTGTGTTTCTTTTTCGGCCTTAGCTATTTCAGCATTTTTTTCCTTCTGCTTAGTTTGTGCTGCTGACTGCGCATCTTGATCCGCTTTATTAAGGTTTTTTTGCATGCTTTGACTAAGGTTTTCATCGGCTTTTTTTCTCACCGCCTCAGGCAATTCTGCGTTGGCATAATCATCCGCATGTTGTGACGCCTCAGTCGCTACCGGCTCTGGCGGAACAACCGCCATCGCGACTGACTTATCTTCGTTCACCGATTTAGCCTGAATATTACTTTGCCCAGGGTTGCTGGTAAATTGTCCCGTGACTTCGTCTCTCTTACCTCTTAACTTGCCACCGGCATCCTCCTTTTGACTCGCCATACGATTTGGATCGGCACTGCCCTGCAATGAGACTTTTTGCTTGGCTCCGGCACTGGTATTGAGGTTATTGTCTGTGGTGCGCACGCTATTTAAAAAATTGCGCATATTGTTCTTTAGCCAATCCAAAAAGCTATCGCTTTTACTTTGTTTTTCAAGTTGCTGTTCGTTAGCTTTATTAGAAGGTGCATCACCATGATTTTGATGAGGGTCAATGGTTAATTTTTCCGGATCAGCAGCAGTTTTACCGTCAGTAATGTCTGCTGACGATGGCATCAATTGGTCTGCTGGTGTGATACCTTCCGTTACATTACCAGCCAATTTAACCTGTAACTTTGGCGCATCTGTGACTTCTTGTTGCTGCTCCTGAACCAGCTTTTTACTAACCGCCTGCCCTAGTTTGTCACCATCTTGAGCCAGTTGAGACGGTTTAGCTTTAGCAACGCTAGCCACCGCTTGATCAGAGCTACCTGCCATATCAAGCGGTTCGATAGCAGCCATCACTTCCATTAGCGGTGCGGGGGGAATATCCGGTAGCTCCAACGTCACATTTTCTTCTGGTGATATCTCAGTAACAGCTTCTGCTGTAGTTTGGTCTGCTGGATTGGGCTCGGTATCGGGAATATCATTTTCTGTTACAGCTGTTGCTTTGTTCTGGCTTTCTGCCGGCTGTTGTTCGGCCTTTGGTATCTCGTCCAAGTCAGGACTTAAGCCAGTATGAACCAAAGTGACTTCTGGCATATCAAGTTTGGCGACCGGATCAAAAAAGCCTAACCAACGATTAACCGGATCCCACTGCTCTTCAATTTGCCCACCTAAATTATCTTGTCCGGCGGTATTACCGTTGATGGTTGCCACTTGCGCGACATTGCCAGCACTGTCAACTTTGACACCTGAAACAATAGCAAAGTGCTGAAACGGCATGCGATAGGCAATATCGCCTTTGCGGGGTAATTGTCCTTTTGGTCTTGCCTGCAAAAAAGCCATCACGCTGTGGCCTAATTTCCAATCGGGAATAGGCACACCACCTTGCTTAAGTGACCACCACACAAAAATACCGCACCAGCTCGGTAAGGCATCTTTAAGGTTTCCGTCTTTATCTGGGTATAAACTGACTTTTTTGATCACCTCTTCATTAATTGGCAGCTCTCCACCAAAAGCTTTATTAAAAAACGCTAGTAGTCGTTCAAAACCTTGACGAAATCCTTGGTCATTTTTTTGCTTGGCATTGACTAAACCGATTTGGCTGCGAGCATGTCTTAGCGCTTCTAATAATTCTGGGCGAATTTGATAACCGTCTTCTTGTATGTCATCCGATAATTTAGCTTGAACCGCTTTCGAGCCGATATTTGCGCGTTTTTGCTGCAAAGTATGTGTCAGCTCGTGTGCTAATAAATGCAATCCTGAACGGCTGTTAGGACGAAACTGGTTTTGATTAAAATATATGTCTTGATCATTGGTTAAGGCTCTGGCGCCTAATTGTTGGTTAAGGGCTACCGCCGCTTGATCGGTATGAATACGCACACCACTAAAATCAACATTAAATGCCCGCTCCATTTTTGCCTGTACTTGATTTTCCATGGCATTACCAGATTGGCTGCGAGCTTGTTGAAATGCCTGCTCAGGGTTTTCGGTTTTAACTTTACGTTCTAGTACTTTCATTTGAATGTTCTGTTCATCATCTTGTTTTGCTTGAAGCTCTTGCTCTTCTGCATTTTCAACCTGCTGAGGCTTTAGCGCCTTTTCTTTCATCTTAGCTTGGAAGTTTTCATCTGACTTTGCTTGCGCCTGCAATGTTTCCTCTTCGTCCTCACCTTTAGCTTGTAGCCGTTTTTCCTCCTTAACTTTAGCCTGTAAATTTTCGTCCGGCTTTGCTTGCGCCTGCAATGTTTCCTCTTCGTCCTCACTTTTAGCTTGTAGCTGTTGTCCCTCATTAGCTTTAGCCTGAAGACTTTCTTCCGGCTGTTCTTTTGCTTGCAATTCAAGGTCTTTTTGTTCGTGGTTTTGTCGCTGAAGTTTCTCGTCGGCTACTGCCTTTGGTGCTAGAGGCTTAGCTTGTTCCAGATCGTTGGCCGCTAAATCAACATTAGCAGCTAAGTTGGTTTTCCCTGCAACAACACCGTCAGCAACCTGATCAGCTTGGCGTTCGTAAGGATCTTTTGCCTGCCCAATTTTGATTTTAGCTTGCACAGCCTGTGGGAAAAATGGCCTTGCTTGATGACAAGCCTGCGCTTGCCAACTATGCTGTGGGTTAGCATTGCTACTGCTATGTTTTGAGGTTTTTTTTAAGGCCGCAACTTTAGCACTCATGACTAGGCCCAACTGACAAAAATAGGCTGTTTGAGCCAAGGCAGAACAATCAAGTTATATGTCCAAGGTAGACGTTCAAGTAATATATCAATTGACTGCTTTTCTACGGTTAAGCGATAGCCTTCATCAAGCGCTTGTATACTGCCAGCACGTTGTAAAAAGCTCTGACGCAAACCATCAATAGAGGTGTTTTTTAATGCCGACCAATGTTGAATTACTGCCAACAACAAACCATCGATTTGTTTTTTTATCTCATCGTTAAGTATTATTTTCCTAGGTACTGGTGCTAATAACGGTATTCCCAGCAAAAATTTGTACACTAGTAGTTCATTTTCTTGAGCAGAGCAGGAGCCAGTAACGGCATAATGAAGCGCATACATGGCATCGAATTGAGCTTGTTGGCTAACAAACTGTTTTGCTTTTAACCAGCCACATTGACTAAATAAATCAGTCAAAAATGGATGTAATAAGATCACTCCAGCTTGAGATACTAAGGTACTTTCTATCGCATTTTTTTCCTGTTCATCACCTTGTAATGAGGAAGTCGAGTCAATAGCATCTGCTAAGTCAAAACTATCGTCAACTTCTGGCTTAGCTGATGCCTGCACAGCGTTAAGCAAGACTTTTAGTTGGCGGTTATTATTCCCCTCAACAGACATGGTTTTTAGCAGTGTTTCGAGTGTTGCTAATTCTACTGAAAAATTGGCAACAGAGGTTTCGCTGGCTTTACTTGACGCTTTAACAAGTACAGCAAATAACAACGTAGACACCGGATAAAATGATGTTCCTATTAGGTATTTATTGGTCAGTTCTTGTAGCTGAAAAAACTGTTCGGCGCTTAGCCATTGCTTGGCTAAATACTCAATAAATTTTTTGTTATGTTGATAAGCGATTCGAGACCAAAGATCAGCACGATAACGATACTTTGCTAGTGTTTTAAAAATCTGCTTAAGTGCTTGATTATCGACTTGTTGATAAAATTCTTCTACTTGCGAAATCTTAGAAAAAGCACTGCCAGACGGCCAATAGCCTTTTAGTAAAAAGTGTGAATAGCATTTATGCTGCCAGTTTGGTAGTGAATAAACTTGCCCAGGATTATCGATTAGTTGTTCATCTATTTGGCGTTTAAAATGTTTGACCAATAGTTCTTGTTGAAAAGAAACCGACAACTCACTAGCCCCCCCACCATTAAAATCGCCTAGAGGAAAATCCCCGATATCTAAAATGAGCTTACTTACGGCTAAATGATAACGGCTAAAGTCAGGTTGAGAACCATTAGCTTGTTCTTCTTGCCATTGACTAAGGGCTTGAGCAATTAACGGGACAATATGCTGTAAAAACACCTTTTGCCATTGCTGACGCGCACTAACATCTGCATGCTCTTGCCCGCAACTAAGATCAAACTTTGCCTGTCGCACATAATGTTGCAAAATATGCCCCTTATTTTACCCCTTAAGCCCGCTTTTCCCTTTCGCAGCTGCGAGTTCAATTTCAATCCCCTGCAGCATTTTACTTTTAATAGTGACCATTTCTTCTTTACTGTTAAAGCCCGGGGCAGAGGCAAGCACGCGATACTTTCCAGGCACAACACTAAATAAAAATGTTCCTCTCACCATTTTGACATTAATTACTTGTTCCTCTTGATTGAATACTTCTAATTTTGCATGAGTAATGGGCTCGGTCCTACCACCAAACTCTCTTGAGCGACTAACAATAGTGCCCGAAACTCTCACTTTTGAGGGTGTCGGCGAGGGTTGAGTGGGAGCTTTCGGCACAAAGTCCAAATCTGAGCAATCACTGTCACAACAATAAGTTGGTAAACAAAAATCAGCGACCACAACAAAGTCATTTAGCGGGTCTTTATCATCAATCACCCGTTTAAGCTCTAGTCGTTGAAAATTTGCCTCAATGGCAAATGCCTTCATGGTGTTTTGCTCAGCTAGCGTTTCTTGAATGTCATCAAGGTTTGGCAGATTATCAGCTCTGTTACCGGCCGCTGCTATAGCTTCATCGTTTGCTTTATCACTAGTGCCAATATTGCTATTTTTCATAAAACGGGCCAGCGTATCTGCCACTTTCAAATCACGCTCTCCGGTTGCCATCATCAAACTTTCAGTACGGGCAATAAAGTCTGCACGCGGTAAGTTAATCGCCGCCATCACAGCGCCAATATCCTTGATATTACTTACATCACTTGTTTGTAGTTTTTTCTGATAATCTTGAAGTTGTGATTTATGAGTGTAGGCCAGCACTAAAGTGCCACCTTTTGGTACACCGCATAAGTGTTCTATTCCTGGGTGGCGGCGGCTGTAACCATCGAAGATAAATTCATCAAGAATATTTTTAACTCGTGTTTGAAACTCCCCGGTAATATTTGATAATAAAGCACTGGTACCTAAAGTACTTAAGTTACCAATATTGCTGGTGATGGCGCTACGAAAGACCATATTACTTTCATCGGTATCGTCAACAGCTGTTTTTTCAAATTCTCGATAAGCATCATTTAAACCACTAAGCTCGGTATCGAAAGCTTCAAAGTCAAACTCAGCAACACTATTAACCGAGCTCCGAGTAAGTAATTTCTCTGTTTGTGCTAACATGCGCACAGTTTGGTAATTTTGCTCTATTGCTTGAGCAGAGCTGCCCTTCAATTCATTACTGACACGATCATACAAACTACCATCAGGCACGGCTTTTACTTTCTGATAAAGTAAGCCAACATCACCATTAGCATCTCCTTCGTCTTCCAATGCGGTCAGTAAATCAACTGATGCTAAGTTGCCTTTTCTGACTTGCTTTAGCAATAAGTCAGATACATCGTTGGATTTTATATCGCCGTCGGCAATGACTTGAATCGTGTCGCTATAGGCGTTGCTCATATAAGCCATAACTTGAGCATCACCACGTAGCATGTTGTGCTTAAATGTGCGCTTAGATTGAACGCCAGCAGCTGCACGCTCAGCATCAGAAGCATCTGCAACAGTTTGGCCCAACATTGAAAGCGTCGCGGTATTGGAGAGCCTAGCAAGTGCATACATGATGGCTAACAGAAGTTGAAATAAAATCGCTATCACTAACAAAAAGATCATGTCGATATCTGACAACTTACATTTAAATAACCGTAACAGCGTTTGATTTTCTTGCAATAGCGCTAAAATAGCTGCTTTTTCTGCATCCGATTTTAACGCTTCTACCGGCAGAAACACTGGCTCAACACCAAAACTCAAACCTAATTGCTGTTTTTGTACTTTCAGCTCAGCAATAACTTGCCCAAGCGGTTTTGCGAGTAAGCCCTCGATGCGATAAAAATCTTTGTTATCTAAGCTCAAGCTCATCGGGTGAACATTAGACTGATGTAAGCCGTAGCCATGCACTTTAGCGAGCTGCTGACAACGGGTGGCCGACGGATGCCAGTTACGGTGTAAGTCATCCATAGCGTTAAAACGTAAATAGTAAGGAATGGCTTTATTTGATAGCTCCCCTTGCAAGGTGCTCGGGGTAATGCGTAAGTCTGCTCCAAGCAAGTCGTCCAAATAATAACGTTTAAACAGCAACCAACTGCGGTAAAACAAATCACTAACGCGCATTGCAAGCTTATGCTGTCCTTTCAATTGCATGCCCGGATAAAAAGGATGGCGAAGCACATTTGACGTTATCTGAGCGCCGATATTAAAATCAATATCGAGTGGCTCATCTGAGCTAATATTCTGGCAGCGCTCTGCGGTTTGTGGTTTACCAAGCAGAACGTGAAAGGCAAAGCGATTTTCATTAGCACAACATAAACCGTCCAACTGACAAGCGGCATCAATAAATTCATTGTAAGATGCCACCGCATCTTTGAGCCGATCATAGGCATGAATATCAGTTAATAAACGTTCGATACTCGCCGGTTGTACTGGTAATCTTGGGTCGATGCCAAACCAAGGGCCATTGGGAAATTCATCACTGGAAAAACGTTCACCTAGCAAGTAAGCATAATTTTGGTAACTCGCTTCAAGCTTGTTAGACAACTGTGCCCAGCCATCCGCCACTTTGTTTCGAGTTAAAGCGCGAAGTTGCTCTAAACTTTCGGTACCATTGGCGCTGACGCTTAATTTCTGAATCGCCAATGGAGTTAAATTTACTTGTTGCTGCTGCCAATGTTGATCTTGTGGTTGTAAAACACTGGAGTCTGCCGTTTCCAACTGCCAAAGTTGCAAAGCATCACTTTCATCAATCAACAAAGTGCGTAAGGTAAATATTTGCTTGCCGCCCTTATCTGCACAGTTATTAAGATCACAGTTTTTTGTCGATTCAACGCTTGCTTCAACTAACAATAACACCACTTTATTTTCACAAAACTCGGCATTAAGTGGCTGTGGAACAGGCGTGCCCGGTGCGGTTTGATAATCGTCAGTGAGCAATTCCCACATGGCGATATCTTCAATTGGCAGTAAACTCTTTGATACAACAACTTCGTCAACGAGATTATTGTCTTCAAGTACTTCTGATACTGGCAGCTGAAAATCTCGATATTGGCTATAGAGCTTATTTTGCTCTTGCAGAATAAGGTGCCCCAGTGAGGTAACAGCAACACCCGAGGTTATTTCTATTTGCGCAACAGCTCGTTTTATGACCTGTAATCCGCACACCACGCCAATACCAAACAACTTACTACGCGTCATCAATTGTTGCTCATTAAGCCATACGGTTAACTGGTTCAAATGAGAGGAAGTTAACACCTGACCGCTTTCAAATACGGGATAAAATGTTTGCATTTTGCTATCCAGCCTTATCATCTGCGCATAATTTCGCGCAAATGGTTATGTTAATTACGCCAAATTCAATGACCCTATTACCGCTTTTTATAAGGCCGTTTTATACTGTTCCTAAGTTTGTGCTACCAAGAAGCACAGGTTGCCCATCGTCATCATCACGACAGTCATGCAACCGTGCCGTTGGGAAGACGGTTTTTAACTGTTCTAGGATGTCGATCAAATCGTTCTGAGTTTGGTTGAGTAACTCACTGTCAAACTCTTCTGTTGCTAGAGCATGCAACCAGGCTTGCAAACGCACCTCGAACACTGCCATTTGCGTATGATCAATCCAGCATATTTTTAAATGCACATGGGCAGGGGCTTGTTCACGCAAACTGTTTTCTAGGAAGCGACGATAACTTAGGCTCTGAAAACGTTGCGGCCAGTAAGGTAAAATAACTGACGCCCTAAACGAATAGGGATCTTCATCACCACAGCTTGCTTTTTCGGGGTGAAGACAAACATCAAGTAAGCGAGCGTTTGCACGCCTTGGTCGCAGTAACAAGTGTTCAATTAAATACATTCCTTCGTTATTACATTTTAAACCTTCCAACACTTCATAATAACGAGCAATCACCCGTTCAATCGAATGTGTTGCATCTGCTACGGTGTCAAATAATACGTCATGGGTCAGTGTTACCCCGGCAAAACTTAACCGGTAAAACACAGTGCCAGCCCCGCCACTATCATCTATTTGATAGTTTTTTCGCTCTGGTACTGCAACAAATAGCTCTTTCGCTTGCTCAATTGCCTGAGTACGAGTGCTGTATAACTCTCTTGACTTAAATAAAATATATTGTCCGGGATCTTTTATCTCAACTCGGTAATCACAGCCATATTCTCGGGTATCAAACAGCACGATAAAAGGGTGATCTGGCTCCCCTTCTAATTCTTCTCCTGAGGCAGCAGCAAGCACCTCTTCATGGCGCGCTATAACGCTATCAATGCTGGCTTGAGCATCAGCTTCAGTGAGGAAAGTTTCGTCATGGGTAAAAGTTACGACATCAAAATGCATTTGATAGCGAAACTCATTTTCTGCTATGGCTGATATGCTAAACACATTAGCGTCTAGCAAGTGCGGGTAAATAATCAAGGCACCGGCCATCGCCTCGGCACGAGTTAAATAAAGTTGCGTTGATTTAAACAGCAAGTGCTGTTCAGGGTCTTTTATTTCGATTCTAAATTCATCACCGGTTTTGCGGGTATCAAACAAGATACTGAAAAAGTCCTGACAAGATAAATTGCGACGCGCAAAACTTTCCATACCAGCCAATTTGGCCGTGCGCTTTTCCAACCCTGAAACATTGTCAGAGTCCCACACCTGAGCTAGGTCTTTCGGACGATAATTAAAAGCTCGGTTACGTTCACGGCTTAGTACCGGTTGCATACGTAAAAACGACACTTTATCTTTTATTAATTCGTCATTGGTTTTTAACGTGTCACCACTTTGTTGATACATCATCATGACATAGTCATTAAATTGTTCAGCAAAACGCGCCAGCAAGTGGTCTAATAAACGATTGCGACGGCGATGAAATTCCTGCTCATCTTCTCGTAACATATTGCGCTTATCAGGGTCAGCAAATAGCGTTTTATCAAGATAAAATTCATCAGCAAACTCACCTAAACAACCATTAATGTTAGTGATATTCTGACTGAAGTAGCTGTATTTAAGTGTCTCGTCTAATGAGAATAATTTGGATACATTACCAAGTTGCGCCAAGTAATCGGCTAACATTTGTTCAAAAAACAATAAGTAAGCTTTGAATTGTCGTGCCTGAGCAATTCGCTCTGCCGAGGCATTAGCCTGCAAGCCCGCTTCGCCAATTTGGTAAGTTTGTGGAAAATCGTGTTGTATCGGAAAATGCTTTGTTATTTCTCTATCAGTTCCGATAGGAATAGTAAGCGCTTCTTCAATACCTGTGTAAGCTTGTTTTATCGCCGTTGCGCGTAAATGCCTTAAGGTCGCTTGAAATTCTGCTTGTTGTGCAATAAAAGGCACCGCTTGTTTAAAAAATAGTATTTTACAGTGCTTAATGGCCAGCACAGGTTGATGCCCTGTCCGTATCGGTAAACACCAAGCATCACTGTCCCCCACGGCGTGGCCCTGAGCATCATATTTGCGCAACAGAATCGATTTAACCGCAACAACATCATCGATATCCATCAACTCATTAATGATATCCGAACTATAAATAACTTTGCGCAGCTCACTGGCTTCTAACTCTTCATCAAGCACAAAACCTGGTTTGTTAAAAATCGTTTGTCCTTGATGTTGCAATTGATGATTAATATATGGACCATTGAATATACTGTCGGTACTGTGTTTCTGCTCAAGTAACTCATTCAAACTATAAAAATTAATTGGCGGATTAAGGTATTGCTCTATAGCAAAATACACTTGTGCTTGTACTTTTTCTAAATCTGCCGCGCCGGCAACTTCTATGTCTGCGCATACCGCGACATAATCGGCTGAAATGGTACTGACAGATTTATAATCTTCACACAGATTTCGGTTTTCCTGCAGGGCACATTGAGCTTTAGCAAGCAAAGATTTAATTAAGCTTTGCTTGCTAATAAAACTAGCTAAAAGTTGCTCGACATCTGAAAAAAACAGCTGGTGCCAATCTGCTGGCGTGACGCTATCATCGACATCTTTATCCAGCACTAACTTAAGCGTAGGTAAAGCCAGTGTATCGTGCAAAATATTAACTTCAGCTTCGTGGTCATTGACTATTGAAAGCGCAACCGTGATAGGCTCTTCGGCGGCTATCACTCTGTTTGCCCAGATATGACTATTGCCGGTATTGTCGTTGAGTAATAACACTTGTCCGGTGTAACCTTTAAACGGCAGACTTTTCAGTGTGATAGGTAAAGCGGTTTCATTTAAGCTGCCAAATTCAGAGTCAGCTTCAAGCTCCAACCACACCTGATATAAACCATTAATATGCAACTTAGCGTTAGTTTGACCGATAATATTCAGTTCATCCAAACTAAGCGCTGTTTTCGCATAGTCAATATAAACGGCTAGTTCAGAGCTATCTTGATCACCAGCGATTAAAGGCGTTAACCAAGCATTTCTAATGCCGTCAATTTTCAATAATAATTTGCGATAATCTAGCTGAGTAAGCGGTGTGGTCGTGAGAGCTTGTTGCGCTGGATAAAAGCTTGAAAGCGATGGTTCACTGATAAAACCACTCTCTTGAGTCAGCAAGTCTTCAGTGCTAAATGAGGTTCTATAAGCCAAATCAGTTAGTGCATAGCTAAGTATTTCCAGAGTCGTGATACCCGGATCATGAAGATTATGGTCGGTCCATTCAACCGCACTTAATTGCCTTATATAGTTCATGCCAAGCATACGTAACTGAGCAAAGTCTTGCGCGTCATCTAAATGTAAGTTTTTAAAGATAATTTTATCGTCCATTACGCACCTCCAACATAGAGTTCAATTCGATGCTGCGCATGAGAAACTAAAATTGAATGTGCGGTGCTGGCGGTAATTGTGGTTTTATCCTGTAATAACCAACTATTATCTGAACTGTTAATGTCTGTGCGATGTAACATCAAAACATCTTTAACAAAATCAACATAAGGTTGTTCTTCAATAAAATTAATTAAGCTTGATTTATGCCACTGACCACCAAAACTAACACTGCCATTTCCCGCATAGGCCCACGGCATCAGGTATTGATTTAAGGCCTGATTGAGCAAGCTACTATGAAAACCGCTATCGATGACATCAGGCATAAACGCAACATCAAATTGCAGTTTAATTTCTTCTATTTGTGGGTTTTGCACTTCAAGAAAAACAAATGGCGATAAGCGAGTGCGTAAGAACTTGTCTATTGCCGCTAGAGTTTGGCTTCGATTATAAGGTCGATGAGGATCAGCTGCTGATTCAGGGTCAATAAATGGAATAGGCACAACTAGCACCGAGCCAGGCTTTAAGCCATTTTCAGCGGTGATCAAATTTTGTTCATTGCGGCACAACTCGGTGTGATTCAAGCAACGAACCTGATACACCTCGGGAAAGTGCTGTAAAACCAATTGCTCATAATCCCAAACTGCCACTGCTCTATCTTTATGGCGCAGTCGCTCGCTAACTCGTCTGTCGTAACTATCAGTTGCCTCTGCGGGTTTGCCGTCAATGGCAGGAAGTGGCTGAGTAATTGATTTAACAGCAGTATCCGGTATTAATAACTTACTTATGCTAGCAGCGGGTAAGGGTTTGTTTAGGACGTTTTCAGCATTATTATTGTCAACCATAACCGCCATAGCAGCCTGTGTGTGTACCGCTAATAAGTCCACAACCGCATCAATATCGTTTACCACAGACAAACGCAACCAATGCAAACCACTAGGCAATATTGCATGCTCTGTGTTAGCGGATGACGGTAGCTCAAAACTGATAATGCCCGAACCTGACAAGGCGTAACTATTATCACTTACTTGATTTTTATCGATACCAATCCAATCATCACCAACAAGGTAATGCCAGTGCAATTGCGTTGGATTTTTTAACGGGTTGCTACTACCGTCGACTCCTTCAAATAACATCGCAATTGACTGAGGGGGCTTTAGATTTTCCAAACCAATATATAACTCGCCTTGATTATTAAATTGCGGAAGTAAATATTGAACACTTGTTAATTGTTTAACGCCAAAGGGATAAACATGGAAAAGCTGCTCAGGCGCATGCGTCTCGCTTTGGTAATTCACTAGCAATTCAGAGATCAGTGGCGTAAAAGGTAATTTAGGTAAACCTTCTGAATCATATTGATAATCTGCATTTAAGTTATGCGTAAAGCCGTCCGATTTTCCCATCACCGACAAAGCCAGTTCATTAGGATAAATAAGGTGGCCAAAATCGTCATTTAGGGTAAACCTAACAAAGCCTGACTTACTATTTTCTTGAAAGAGATCTTGAGATGGCTCGCTCAAAGTTTCGGGTGCCGATATTTTTAGACCTTGACCAAACATAGCGGCGAAAACCCGCATGGTAAAGCTCAGGTTGCCGTCATAAAAATCCTCAACCTTAACGCCAATCGACAGTAGATAAATAATGAGAAGGAAAAACGCACTTTTACTTTCCTCATCTGAGGCATGAATAAAGAAAGGTTGCAGCTCATTTATCCCTAAGTTCTGCCATTTTCCTTGTTGTAGTACCTCGACATTACAACTCACGCTAAAACCATTAACACCGGCTAAAAAGTGACTGTTTAAGCCAATTTGTTCTTGCCAGACAGGTTTTAGTTCTAAAAACTCTAACGGCTTAGCAAAGAGCTCACCACCGCCAACAATAAAATGACTATTTTTTTTGGCTTGAGCACCAAAAGGATTAAACGGTTTACTAGTATCTAAAATGCCAAAATCATTGCTTAAGGAAAAATTCCTCGAGCCCAGCACAGTAACGGATAAATCGATACTCGCAAAGCGCACGCTATTTAGCTGTGAAAAATAACCAGAGCTTGCATCAAGCTCAATTATTAACACTGGCAGCTTAGTAACAAAATTATTGCCATGAACATCTGGTGAATAGGCGGTTATTGCTTCTTGATCGCCGTCGAGTTGAATAAGAAACTGCAACTGGTTGGCGGTTTTGCTCACTTGCAACTGACTAGAACTTAGCGTTAACCAACCTTCTTCAATCGTTAAAAAAGCTTTAAACAATGACGCAACGGGTATATTTAGCGAGTTAGACAAATTCACATTTATGTTGATGGTGCGCTGGCCATCAGAAAGTAATAATTGTTGGTCTGCAACAGCAAAGCCTATGTTTGCCAAACTCGCTGAATGTGAGGGTCCAAATGCCGAAAACTCTGGCGACTCTTTATCTAATTCAAGCGCTATGCCATCAAGTGAGTCGACTTTACTGGCCGCGTACGGAATGACTTGGTTGGCAACTAGCTCGGTGTGAAATGCTTTTAGTTGGGTGATTGCCCCGCGATTGATAACAAAATCTCTTTCCAATTGATATAAACGTTCAACACCGTCATCATCTTTCCCGCCTTTAAATTGAACTCCAGCAGACAGCTTGTGCTCGGTAATTTTCTTAGCGAGTTCGAACGTTAAGGCGACACGTTCTTGTTGTTGAGCTTGCGGAGCTATTTGTAAAACGTCTCGGTAATAGAAGTCTAAATGCCGTTGGGTAAATTGATTAAGCAACGCTTGAGGCTTTTGATACAGTTTTAAGAAACTTAACCATAAGCCGTAATGCGGCGTATGATCATCTCGTAACAGCACCTCTTGTAAAGCCAGTTTAGCTTGTTCAGCAATCACTTTTGTTGCGGTAATTAAATCTTCAATGGCCCCGCTTAACAAGTTGTAGTTTAAGGCGTCATATATCTGCTGATAGCTATCAGTCGCTTGTTGGTAAGGGCTTGGCAGAGCACTCACGGCGCTAAGAGAAGCTGAATCTAACAAGGTAAACTGCTGAAATATTTTTTCTGCTAATTCATCCCAATTATTTGTACCGATACGTTCAACAATTTTACGCGGCAATAATAGCAACTCACTGGTGTTGTCAGCATTAACCAGCAAAATATTGCTATCTAAGGGGGAGTCATTAAAGCCACTAACAGGGGCTGATACTGCGCCAAGCATAAAACCGCGTAATAATAAAACCGACTCCTGCACTTGGCGTAATGCCCACTGATTAACTTTTCTGGCAATGGTTTCATGCTCATTTAGTAATTGTAAATTTGTGCCGAGTTCGTTCAGTAATAACAACGGAAGATGTAACTGCAAAGCAAAATACTGTGCTAGCTCAGCTTTACTAAGATTGGTTCCTTGTTGCAAAAATCGGCGTAAGCTTTGGTTAAAATCTAAAAACTCCTGATATGGCAAGTTAGCGATTGTTGCTAGTGGTACGCTAGGATCGCCTTCAAAAAATGTTTGCCAACTGCTATCACTACTGGCACCTTCGCCATAAAAACGAATATTTTTGCTATAAGCTTGAGCAAATAAAATAAAATCTGCCAAAGAACGTTCATCCACTTGAAAATAATCGGCCGATAAAGCAGCTAGCTGTCTGCTAATTTGATCAGAGCCATTACGTTGCAAGGGGTTATTGCTTTGACAGGATGTGCTCATTGACCACTTCCTTCTTGCAGATAGAAAGGATGGACAAAGTTAAATCTAGAGTTACTGCCACGAATAAAATATTGCACCTTGATATGTAACATACCTTCGCTAGGGTTAACGTCCAGCTGAATATTTTCTGCATCAATTCTAGGTTCATGATACAAGATTGCAATTTCGAGCAAATTGCGAATATAGGCTAAGGTAGCTGTATTCATGGGCTCCATCAGCATGCTTTCTAAGCTACAACCGAACTTGGGCTGCATAATTCTTTCACCTAAAGTGGTGGTAAAAATGATATACAGGCTATTGTGAATATCTTCAACCCCTGTAGTCATTCTCACTTCACCTTTGGCTAATTCAAACTGAGGTGGAAAACTCCAACCTCGGCCAATTATTTTATCCAGTTGAGTCATTATTCAGCCTCCAATTAACACGGTTGGATCCCCCCCAACAATGCTACCTCCATGAGCGGTCGAGTCTCCCATCCGAGCGGCAGGTGCACCAGCAATGAATACCGTCCCAGATCCCGCGACAATTGAATCTGGTGGTCCAGAGCAAACCGCCATATCGCCGACTTTTGCTGCCGGTAATCCACCTATCAATACTGTTGGTGCCCCCGGTGGTAAAATGGGTCCGCCAACATGTGGCACAGGCCCTGGGTTCATCATCGGACATACATGATTATCAGTAATTCTGGCCGCGGGTTTCATGGCGTAACTTTGCTCCTTGTAACTTAATTAATCTGCACTAATGCACCTTTGACTACCGTATTACCACTACTTTCCAAATTTGCTTCGCCACTGCCTTTTAGCGACAAACTAGCATTGGCTTCAATTGTGACATTGCTACCTTTTAGAGCAACATCAGCACTAGTTTCAATAGCAATATTGCTGTTTGAGGTCAGTTTTATGCCATTACTGTCCATCAGCCACTCATTGTCATTTTGATCTTTAATCACAATTGAACCTTCATCTTCGTTAAGTTGGACGATATTACCGCTGGGGGTTTCCAAGTTAACGCTGACTTTGTCGTCATCAAAAATTAACTGCATACCTGAACGAGTTACCCAGCCCTTTTCATGATTATCATCACTGGCTTCAACTGGCGACGGATTTGCACTACTGTGTAAAGCACCTAATAAAATTGCCTGATTTGCGTCATTATCAATAAAGCCGACAATCACCTCATCACCTATTTCAGGCCTAACCACCCACCCACGACCATTGCCTGCGTCTAACGTGCTCATGCGTGTCCAAACGCCAGATTGTTGTTCTCCTAATATCGGCAATTTCACTTGTACTCTATCTTCACTATCAGGATCTTCTGCTAACTGGGTAACGACCCCGATATGCAAGCCAGAGATACTTGACTCTAAACTTTTAAGTGGAGGGGTAAGTGACTCATCAGAAGGTTGATGCCAGCGTGGAGGTAGCCCCAATTGCACGGTTGTTAGCCAGTTTCCTGCACTTAGCGAGTGCCCTAATCCTCCAACCCAAGCCAAGCCATCAAAACGTTCACTAAAACCTTTCAAGTTGACCCAATCACCAATTTTTATCCCAGCAATCCCTTGAGTGGTAATGGTCCCTAAGACTTTAGCGAGACTTTGCTTGGTCTTTGAAGCATCGGCCCATTGCTGTAATAACTGAGCAGAAACACTGCCGTCGGCGGGCTGGATCAGTTCTTGATCTCCCGCAGCTTCGGCTAACTCCGCTAATGAAATATTACCGGGAGCCGCCACTGAGGTAGTTACTCCTTGATATTCAGTAGACTGTTGCTCAGCGGCTGACCAGCCGACACTCTTGGTGCTTGCGTATTGAAAGCGAGCATCCATTTGTAAGTCAAGATCAATAACATTTTCACCAAAGCTCAATTCATACTTAGACGCATTATTAATAGGAGCTTGAACTCGCAAAACACCGTCATCAGTCGCACAATATAAGCCGTTTTGCTCTGCTCGACGTACCATCAAATCCCAGTCAAGTTGTCGAAACTGCGTAATTTCTTTATGAGTCACCGAGGTTGGCGCTATATCCGCCTGCAAACCATATTCAGCAATTAAACGTTCAATTAAATCGCTGTCACTAAGTTCTTCAAAATATGCCGATTTGTAGCTTTGCGCCATAACAAAAGCAGCATCTTTGCAAAAAATTAATAAGCGACTTTTACCTTGACGATTCACTTTGATTTGTTGCCTCAACAACACGCCAACAAAAACAGAACTATCGCTGTGGTTATAGCCCAAGCGTATTTCAACCTTGCCTCCTGGCCGCATTTGCTCAGAGCTGCTTAATTCAAATCTTTGATCAGCTGGATCACCATCAATAAAGCCAATATCAGCGCTGGCAATATGATTAGTAGAGCGCCGTATATCAATAAATTCAATTTGATAATTGCTAGGTAAAGGCACACCGTCTACTTCAATGCTGAAGGTAGAGAGATCGGTTGAGTCAGCCTGACGTAATTCACTCATGACTGTTCCTTAACAGGAGGGAATAACAACTCACTTGACGGTGCAATAACCCGCACAGTATTCAGGCCATTGCTTTTAGCAACTTGGTAATAATAGCTTGCGTCTTTGTATTTTTGATAACATAAATAGGCCAAGTGCTCTGAGCCCTTTACTTCGTGCAGATGGGTGACATCAGGCGACATTAAATTATTAATTAAGCCTTGTAATTCCAGAGACTTATGCTCTTGGAATGTCGCCGAGATTATCGCTCTTAACGGAGTACCATTGGCACGAAACAACTTATAGTTAATATTGAAACTTTTCAATACACAGGTCACTACAAATAAGCCCCACTGCAATACAAGGAATCGATTCCGGTGTGATTCGCCGGTAAAACCTGTGGTCAATTTAAACAATTCTATGGCAGCAAAAACATCTAGTGCGGGCCCGGAAGCGCCCGTGCCATCAAGTAAAAAATCATAATTAAATTCTCGTGCTTCAACACTGACCTGCTTCGCTTCTGCACCATTTGCTCCTTGTGCCGATTGTTCGGTATTAAGCTGAACATCATTTTTAATACTGAATGTCTCAGGGTTGAACTGGGCGATAAAAGGTGGGCCTGCGGGTAAACTGGCTTGTACACTTTGCGCATCCAAAAATGGGATAATTTTTAGTTTGTCTAGCATTCCATCTGACACTGTTTAATTCTCCCTTGATTATCGCTCTTGTTTGCGATCCAATTGGCGCAAGACCTGCTCGACACATTCTTGAATTAACGCTTCTTTTTCAAAACTATCGCGCCCGCGACTTTGACTATCAGCTTCACGGCTTGGCGATTGCATGACTTTTGCGGTCACTATCAGTTCATCAATCACAATTGGCATTTTCTCATTCCCCTTATTGCATTTTGAAATATTGGTAAGCCAGCTCCAGTGATTCAATCACCAGTTCGCTGCTTTCAGCATTAAAGTCAGTGACTTGCCATTTTTTCGGCCAAGCATTAACAAAGGTATAGGTTTGTAGTGACTGATGTTGTTCGTTGAGCAGTGTCACCCACACTGTAGTAGGTTGAATATCCAATTCTTGAATCGCGGCAACACACCACTTACTAACCGCAGAATTAGTTAACAAACCACGCTTAAGTACTAAGTCAGGGTACTTGGCACGCACAGGTAGTTTTTGGACAAAGCGATTTTCACCGCCTTCCACCACGGTTTCTTCTTCTAGCTCCATGTTCAGCCCAGAAACTTCGCGAAAACGAATATCCGCATCACTAGCCCCTTGCACATCAAACTCAACCCGGAAGTGAAACCCTACCGGGGGATAATAAGCAGCCATTTAACCAATCCTGTTATTCGTTTTGGATCACTAAGCCTTCATGCACCAATTCTATTGATTCGATAGCCACTTCATTACCATCTGCTTTCAAATCAGTGGATTGAATTTTGGTCGGCCACGCATGCTTAATTTTCCACACCATCACAGGTTCATGCTGCTCGTTAAGCAAGCTAATGATGACATCTCTTCGCTCTATGGTGTTTAAACTCACTGTGTTGTACCAAGCGTAATAGTCATTATCAGACTTAAATACACCGCGCTTTAATGTGACATTGCTAAACTTTTGCATGCCCGGCATTTTGGTTTTGTGATATTCAGGACTGGCGCCATCACGGTACTCAATGACTTCCGTTTCGACATCCAAACCACTGACTTCTGAAAATGAAATGGATTGCCCCCCCCACTCACACAAAAAGTGGAATTTAGGTATGGGATATCTGTCAGCCATAATCTTTCCTTTTCGCTAATAATAGTATCTAGAACCAAGCCACTTATGATTCCTGCATTTTATGTGAGAACCTAAGTACGATGAATTCAGCGGGCCGAACGGCAGCCATGCCAATTTCGACAATCATATAACCATTCAATATGTCATCTGCTGACATGGTTTGGTTTAAGCCAACCAACACGTAAAACGCATCTTCGGGTTTTGCTCCTGCCAATGCCCCTTCTCGCCATTGTAGCGTTAAAAAATTCTCAATCATGGCACGAACTTTCGCCCAAGTGTTGGCGTCATTAGGTTCGAAGACAAAGGCCGAGGTTGCTTTTTTTACTGACTCTTCAACAAAGTTAAAAAAGCGTCGTACGGGAACATAGCGCCACTCGTTATCATTTCCTGCCAGTGTTCTAGCTCCCCATACCAGCACTCCTTTTCCGGTAAAAGATCGAATGGCATTAACCGATTTACCTGAAGTTGCGTCAACATTGAGGCCATCATTTAAATCATTGGTTACCGTTACTGCGGGTTTATCAACCATAGCCAAGCCAACATTAGCTGGCGCTTTCCAAACACCTCTACTGGCATCCACTCTGGCGTACACGCCAGCAATTCCACCACTAGGTGGCAAAGTAACTTTGGCATTACTACGAATAAATGCCCCCACCGCGTTATACACTTCGGTTTGGGCATTAATGATGGTTGTATCACTTATCGCGGTATCGGCTGCAATTGTGCCGGCACCGCTACTAACTGCGCCGTCGTCAGCGATATTAATTAAGGTGTGAGACGCCACCGTAATGTCATCATCCGAAGTCAAAAAACTAATACTGGTATCAAGGTAAGGGAAATATGTTGAACCATATTTAACAATATCTTTATCTGCCAGCACCTCATCTCTAAATGCCGTGGTAACTTCGGCATTAGTGTCTGTGCCACCAGCAATAGCATTGCGCACATCAGCAATAACAAAGCGATCTTGTAGCTTGGCACAACTTTGCATCGCGGCATCGACAATATCACCAACATTACTATCATCAGCTATATTTGACGCCCTATGTGAGCAGGCATCTGGGAATACATATAAGGTAGGTTCATCGTATTCCTCCAAGCGTGTTATAGCCGTGGTAAACAGGCCGACACTATAATTTGTTGCACTGGTATCACCCACCGACACTATGTAACAAGGGCCTCCACCATTGGCAAAAAACAACTGCATACTGTAGTACAACATGTAGTCAGGTATGCGAGGAGGTGTACCATTATATGCGACGCTGGTTTGAATAATTTTACCGGAAGAAGTAATTTGCCGTTGAGTGACGGCAACACTAAAAGCCTGATTAGGCGCAGTGCCAAATAGCTGCTCATATTCAAGTAAAGACGTTATTCGCGTAGGTATGTTACTGAGAGTTTGTCCTTTTTCGTCCAACGCTTGTTGTGTAAAGCCAATAAATGCAGGAATGGCGGTTTCAACAGCTGCGACAGCTGGCGGAAACTTAGATATCTCTTCAATATAAACACCCGGGGTTTTATATAAAGCCATAATTGTTCCTTATTTTCCATTTAACGCTCAGGCGTTAATACATTTTTTACCACCGTTTTCAAACTCTAAGTCTTATCGCAATCAGCCAATAATGGCTTTTGCTATGAGTTATATTTCAACGGGGGTCAAACCTTGCCTCAAATTGATAGCCATTTGCTGGAGCATTCGTTTGTAGTTGATCAAGATGAACGCTGATCAAGCCCATAGCTCTTGCACTGGCTAACTCATTATCTAGTAATACATGACTGTATTGGTTCACTTGGCTGTCTGTCGCCAAGCGGTAATGCCCTGCCGACAACTCAGTTAAATCTAACTCTAGTTGTACCTCATTCCCAATAACCGCTACTGGCAATGTAACAATTGCCGCTGGATCAAATTGTTTGCTGACTTGAATTTCTGTTGCCGCCCCGTCAATATTCATACGTACTTCAAAACGTAACGGTTGCACTTTCACCGCATCAATGGCTGAAATAACGCTGCCCTGACTCAACGATGTGTTGTTCGCTAAAACAACCGCACCACTCGCATTGAGGTTTTGCAGATGTAATTGTTTACCTGTACTGCCATCTAAATCAGGTAAGTACTCACTATAAAATGAGGCGCTGAGGTGTAATTCAAAATCTAGTTTTTTGACACTGGTGATGGGCCCCAAAAGAGCATTACTTACTTGTGGATTGGTGCTATAAAACACATCTAAGCCGTAGTCTCGTGATTTAGCAAGCAAGTGATGATTATTCAGAGTCTTTTGTGTTTGATTGCTCGCTTTAAGCATCGCACCAACAATCGCATTGCCAGTACTATTATTCAGTACTCGAATAGAAAACAAAGGTAGGTATTGTCGCTGAAAGCTCATTGTGCTTTAAACCTTGTATTGACTTCAAGGTGGGTAATTTCAGGCCCAGAAACAGTGACGTCAGCTTGCACTCTCAATAGCCGCATTTTATACATAACTGAGGGGAAATAAGTCCCTCCCATAATCCCCCATAAATGGTTCAGTTGTTCAAAATCAGCGCTATGCATATCAAAAATCAAACGTTCAATCGTTGCTGGGAATGGATTACCAACACCTTCATTATTTTGATCAAAAAAGCGTTTATTTTGAAAGTGTTCAACCGTTTGTGACAAACGCAACAGGCTAGTACCATAGTCGGAGAAATCAAAGCCAAACAGCAACCAACAATTAACATAAACAGGAGGCTCCTTATATTCCACCTGACCAGCGTTATTACGCACAACATGATTAGAATTTCGTAATGCACTTTCTTCACTTAAGTTAACTAAACCAATACGTAAACCCGGTGTAGTCAGCGTATCTTTTAATTCATGAATGTGGCCAACAGAGGCTTCATTATCTGCAATGCCGAGATAATCTCGTACCTCACGACGTATATACTCCATTGCTTCATCTATCATTGGAATATCCAGACAGCATTTGGCACCGGCAAGTAAGCCAGAATTGCAGTGAAAATAGCATCAATTTTCGTAGAAAACACTTTAGCCACCCTCCACTAGATGTGAATGAGTAATTTTTATTGAAACTTTCAAAAGGAACGCGAAGAGGGGTTAATTGAAACTACGGCATGTCCTTCGCACGACTGGTTCCGACTTAACTAACAAGTTAGGTATAGTAAATGAATAAAAATCTGTCAAATCGAGTCGTGCCGCTGTATTGCGCACTTATTTGATAAAAATAGGATAAATGTTAATAGAGTTCAAATACTTAAAATAACAATGCTGATGACGTCAAAGACATTATTTAATTTAAGATCTTATTATGGGGGATTAGAGTAGTGAACAACTATATTTGGCGACAAATTTGTATTCAAGATAATACTATTTCTATGGTTCACTTGGTGTTAGAGCGGCATTGTAATGGTGATGATGACATTTGGCAGTGAGAGCTAATAATACACTGAAGAATATAACCTAACTTAATGTAGCACCAATCGTAGCACTAGCTAATTAGCTTGGCTTTATTAGGTGTAAGTTATTGATTAATATTATATAAGAATATTTGGGTGGCAACCCAATCAGCCACACTCCGGCACATGAGTCGTCTGCTGCGGTTGCTTCCTTCCGGACCTGGCCGAGTTCACAGAGTATCATTGCGAAGGGACCGAAAGGGTCACCATAGATGCGATTAAGGAATTCCCTTAAAGCGCGCGAATTATCGCTAATAGCATGGCCAGTTGCAAGCGCTAGTTAATAAAATTAAACCGCTTGCGGATTTTTTGCACAAACATTGGCAAAGACTTGCTTAAATTCAACTAACTCTTGCGAAATATCGCCTGAAACATATATCGCAGGATGAAAGTATATTTCCTTTTTAACGAAATCGAGGCTAACTGGCACAACAGGTACTTCGGCTTGCTTCGCGATATGCAAAAAACCTGTCTTCCATTCAGTGGTTTTACTGCGTGTACCTTCCGGTGCTAGCCCTAAAATAAACTGATCATTATGCTTTATTTCTTGTACTATTTGCCCGACAACGCCATGACTATGTTTTCGGTCAACAGCAATCCCGCCGATAGCCGTCAATATTGATTTAACTGGCCAACGAAATATACTCGCTTTGCCTAAAAAAGAAACCTTAAGCTGCAAACTAAACATCGCCGCAATACCGACAAAAAAATCCCAGTTTGAAGTATGCGGGGCAACCGCCAGAATAAACTTAGGCTGTGCCGGCAAGTTCCCTTTAATTAACCAACCACACCAACCCAAAATTTTTTTAGCCAAAAAGTGTAATACGCCATATTTACGGGTTGGAATACAATCGGCTAATATCGGTTCATTCATACAGCTAATTCAGTCTTAGCGAGCGCGAGCAAGCTTTTCATTAATTTCTAACATAACTGATTTAATCACCAGTAAGTTTTCTTTGCCTAAACGTAGTAATAGTTTTTCTGCATCATCTAACGATTCTAACGACTCATCTTTATACTTATACATGACACTTGGGCGGTCTAATTCTGGTAAAGTTTTTGGGATTTCCATATCTAGCACTTTAGTAATCGCTTCTTGCAGTACGTCACCAAATTCATCATCGGGGTAGCCTAACTCTTGATAAGCTTGATCAATTAAAGGTTTTAATTCGACATACCATTGCACCAGCATTTCACTATCCATCGAGCGTAGTAAATCGACATATAAACTAAATCGGCGAGTATTACTTTCATCCCAGTGCCATTTAAGCCCTTGCGGTGACTTTTCTTCTGTTGCCGAAAATTTAGTGTTTGGAGCAATTATAGGTGCATGTTCATAGGCTAAGGTACCTTGGCTAAAATTATCAGTAAAAACCACAAAGCGACGGATCATATCGTCGGTAATGATTAATTTTAATAACTCTTTACGCCAAGTTAGGTTAGATAATTTATCACTGAACCATGAATCGCTTTCATCTAAGCTCGGTAGTATTATTTCAGGCTCGAGCTCAACAACCTCTTCGATTTCTGGCTCAACTTCAGGTTCAATAACATCAAGCTCAAGTGGCTCAGGAATGACTTCAATTTCCGGCTCCGGTGCGGGTTCTTCAATAGTTACCGGCGGTGTTGTATCATTTTTTTCCTCAACGCCAAAAACATAATAATAAACCACGAATGTAATTATCGCAGCGATAATTACCGCGATAACTGCCCAAGGTGTTTGTTTTTGTTCTGTATTTTGTATTGACATAATAACCTTTATATTCAGTGAATAAGGACAACCTATACAATGACCGCCTTTTCTATATTGGCGTTTTACCGTTGCGCATCTGCTTGATTTTCTGGAAGTGCGGCAATAAATGCAGGTAATTCATTGCAATTATTCACCACTCGAACAATATGAGGATAAGCACTCATATCAAGATTAAACCTATTGGCATTATATACTTGTGGTACTAAGCAAATATCGGCCATGGTGACATTATCGCCAAAACAAAATTTACCAGCATTGGTTTCAAGCTGTTTTTCTATTGCCGCAAAGCCTAAGTTCATCCAATGATGGCTCCATGCCAACTTTTCTTGCTCTTCAATTGCTAAGTTATTAGCTAAATACTGCTGAACACGTAAGTTATTCACTGGATGAATTTCACAAGCAACATCAAGCGCCATAGCTTTAACTTTAGCCTTCATAACGATATCTGCTGGGTAAATGGCAACAGCGGGATATTTTTCGTCTAGATAATCAATAATGGCTAACGACTGGTTTAATGTTACGTCTTCATCAACATAGGTTGGTACTAAGTGCGCAGGATTTAGCTCAACATAGGCATCTTGGTGTTGTTGTCCACCATCTTTAACCAAATGCACTGCAATCGACTCAAATGACAAACCTTTTAAATGCATCGCAATTCTAACGCGATAAGCCGCTGAGGAGCGCCAATAACCATATAGTTTCATGATAAATTCTCAAAAATAATTCTAATAATAGGGAAAAGTCAAAGCTCTATTTATATTTTGACCGTTTTTTTATTAATATCGTAATCACGCAATTTATTCGCTATCGCGGTATGACTTAAGCCTAATTTCTTCGCTAATTGTCGTGTGCTCGGGTATGCAGGGTAAAGCTTACGTAATAAATCAGCTTCAAAATTTTTAACCGCTGCATCAAGTGTCCCTTCAAAGTCTTGCTCTAAGTAACCATGCTCTCTTGTGTATGCAGGTAACTGTAGATGAGAAGTCATAATAACGTTACCCTCAATTAAGGATACCGCACGAATAAGCACATTTTCTAATTGCCTGACATTGCCTGGCCATGGGTAATGCTCAATAAACTCAAGACATTCATTATCAAAAGAAATATGCGCTTTGCCTATACGTTGACCAAACTTGGCAACAAAAAGTTCCGCCAGCGGCACAATATCTGCGCGACGTTCTCTTAGCGATGGAATATTTAAACCAAGGACATTTAAGCGATAATACAAATCTTCTCGAAACTCCCCTATGGAGACCATATTAAGTAGATCTCGGTTGGTAGAACTTATAATACGAACATTAACTTTAATTTCTTTTTCATCATCAATGCGGCGAAACGTTCCATCTTGAATGACCCGCAACACTTTGGTTTGCAACTTCGGCGACATTTCCCCGACTTCATCAAAGAAAATCGTGCCTCCATCAGCTGATTCAAAAATACCTTTTTTACTATTTAGCTCACCGGTAGCCCCTGAGCCAAACAACTCAGTTTCAGCAGCATCGTCAGGTAAGGCGGCACAACTTAAGGTCATAAATGGCTTATCTGCTCTATCGCTGGCACTGTGACAAGCCCGTGCTAATAACTCTTTACCGGTGCCAGTTTCACCCACAATCAGCATCGAAGAATCAAGCAGTGCCATACGTTTTGCTTCACGTAACACTTTACGCATTGTGCTGCTGTTAGCTTGAATGCCAGCAAAATTATTGTCATTGGCTTTTTTAAAGGCACTAATTTGTTGGCCTAATCTGGCTTCAGATTTAAGGATCAATACCGCTCCGGCCAGTACTTGAGCTTCACCGCCTTCGGCAACATGAATTGGAATAATATCAGCGACAAAGTCGTCATCTTGAAATTTAATACGACGAGTTTGTGCTAACACTTCATCGCCATCAAGCCAACGGGTAAAATTAAAGCCTTTTAACCAGTTACTTACATGTTCATCAATAATATTCTCAAGTGAGTCACACATTATTTGTGCGGCAATATTATTGACCATGCGAATTTGGCCTTTGGTATCAACCGAAATAAAAGGGTCAGGAAATGTTTTGACTAAGGTTTCAAATTCATTTTTCTCACGCTCAGACGGCATGTATGGAGTGGTTTTTACATCAACAACCCCATCAATCAATCTCAGTTGTGGCATAAAATCTTGCAGCTCTGAAAACTCCAAATCTGGAATATTAATAAAGATCTTACCAGGCTGTTTTAACTCAATACCGCGTAAATCAATGCCACGCTCAACAAATATTGCCAAAACATTTTGTGCTATACCAACTCGGTCTTGGCAACCTATTTCTAAACGCATCCCCTAACCTCATACAAACTGCTATTTTCAATCCCCTATTGTAAACTAATTTTTACAACAAAAAAAAGCCCCCTGTAATAGGAGGCTAGTATTTATTCTTGTAAGCAAACATTACAGAAGCTGGTCAGTTTTTGCTGCGCAGATAAAGTCGTTCTTATGGAGCCCTTTTATTGCGTGGGTCCACCAAGTAACTTTAACCTTGCCCCACTCTAATAAAACGGCAGGATGATGAAATTCTTCTTCAGCCAACTCCGAAACTTTATTAGCAAACGCCCAAGCTAACTTATAATTTTTAAATTTATAAACGCGCTCTAACATCATAACACCGTTATTAACTTCCGGTACCCAATCAGGTATCTGCGCTAATAAACTCGCTAACTCATCGTCACTTACCTTAGGGGCATCAACTTGACATGCTTCACATTGTTGATTTGATAATTCGGCACTCATAAAATTTCCTTAACTTGCTTTTGATGTTGTTTTTAATTCAAATTTTGGTGGATGTAGTCCAATTTCTCGCGCCTGTTCGACCAATTCCATTATCTCTTCTACCTCTAATTTGCGAATATTATCAAGGTCACTCACTTTCGATAACATAAAGTAAATTGGCTGAAGAATATCAATACGATATTGTGTTCTCAGAACATCGAGAACATCGAGAGGTTTTCGCTCAACATTTTTATCATTTAGTGCATACTCAGTTTCACTCGGAGAAGATAAAATTCCCCCACCATACACACGTAAACCTTTTGGTGTATCGAGCAAACCAAACTCAACAGTGAACCAGTACAGTCGGGCTAAAAACACTCTATCTTCTTTCGATGCATTTAAACCCATTTTTCCGTAAGCTTGAGTGTAGTCAGCAAATGACGAATTGGTTAATAGCGGACAATGGCCATATATTTCGTGAAAAATATCAGGTTCTTGCAAATAATCGAACTCTTCTCGTGAACGAATGAAAGTAGCAACAGGGAATTTCTTTTCAGAAAGTAAACGGAAAAACTCACCGAAGCCAATCAATGCTGGCACCGGCTCACAGCTCCAGCCTGTTTCTGCCCTTAAAACATCACTAACTTCTTCAAGTTGTGGAATTCTATTTAAAGGCAGGTTTAATTTTTCTAAGCCCTCTAAAAACTCATCACAGGCAGTATCTTTAACTGTTGATAATTGACGCGCCAACAGCTCTTGCCAAACCTTATTTTCTTCGGCAGTCCAAGCAATAATGCCTTGTTCATCTGCCACTTTGGAAACGTATTTAGTCGCCTTTGCCATTTTCTAACCTTATCTTAATATCAATTTATTCTTAATGTTATTTTGATATTGTTGAGCTAATTTTGTTGCCTCAATATTAAGGCAACAAGGGTAGAAAAAGCACGACTTTCAAATCGGCTATTTTTTAAGCAGAATTTAAGAGTGTAAAATTTGTGTTACATAAGAATGTACATTTGTCTTTTTTTACAAATATTTCATGATATTAGCGCTTTGATACGATTAATGCTTGTACCTGATTAACAATTTTTTGTCGAACTTGGCCAAGCTTAGGCGCCTCCTCGGCAAATGGGATCGGACGGCACATATGCATAGCCTTTAAACCTAATCTTGCCGTTAACATACCGGCACCTAGCCCTTGAGCCATGCGGGCAGATAGTTTTCCTAAAAGTTCTGCACCCAGTAAATCAGCGCCTAAATCAGCGACTAATTCACTCGCTCCCGCGTAAGCCATATTAAATATGACCTGTTTAATTAGCTTGACTCGACTCCAATAACCTAATTTTAAGCCGTATAGTGATGCGATTTTATTAACCAAGCGCAGGTTTCGCCACAACATGATCAACATATCAATAACAGCAATAGGGCTTAAGGCGACGAGTACAACTGACTCTGTTGAAAATTTAGCAATTTCAGCCAGCGCTTTTTGGTCAACTTGCGATAAAACATTACGCGAATAAAGCTGCAAAATTTCAGCTTCATTAAACTCTTCAATATCCAGTTCATGCCACTTACTGTGATCGTGTTCAGCTAAATCGCTTGGTAACCGCTTGGTAAGCATTTCACAAAAGTTCGCCGCAGAAACTTTACTGTCATCATTGCTAATATCATGAGCTTGTTGCTGTAACTCTTGCTGATGCCTAAATTGTCGCAACCCAGAAAATTCTCGCCAGACTGTGCGTCCACAAACCACTGACAAGCCAGCGAGTAAGGCGCCATATAAACCAGCAACAATTGGCGACTGATTAAAACCGGCAATAAAAAACTGTACGGTTTCAATCACCACTAAACTGGTAAATAGCGCGGCAATACCCCGCCACAGCCAGCGAGGCTTTTTAGGCTCAGTAACCATATTTTCGACGCTGGACTCTAACTGTTCGTCGATTAACCAATCACGATCATCAACAATTATTTGTGGGGTATTTGCCTTGATTGGGCTTTCTGTCAGTTCAACTTCGTCAAACAATATTTGTTGTTGATACTTCTCTTTAGGTTCGCTCATTTTAATTTATCCCCAAGCAGAAACTGTAATACTTGATCCATGCGTAAATGGCTTAAACATTCATCGTGGTTAGCCGAGTCAGCGGGCGCAAAGGTGATGTAGTTGAAAGCTTGCTGTTGCCAATAATCAGCTTTAGGAATTGTGCTTGGCACAGTTCCAGGAAACAGCGTGATTTTTTTATCATTAACCAACTGCCTGCCTTGTATCACAGGTATATTCTTACCTTGATACTGGCTTTTGCCCACTTTTGTTGCTTTAACCGATGCTAATGCCAATGTTTTCATTTTAATGGTATCAAAATTCAATGTTTGTTTAGTTTGATACACTAACTTGTTTAACAAAGAAACTAGATTTTGATGCTGCTCTGGCGTGACATGATCTGCCTTGGTGGCTGCAAATAACAAGCGATCTATTTTCGGTGAAAACAACCGAGACAATAAACTTGATTGACCGTACTGGAAGCTCTTCATGATCATCGCCATAGCATTTTGTAGATCAGAAAAGCTATCGGGGCCATTATTTAACGGTGTTAAGCAATCTGCAAGCACAATTTGTCGATCAAAATTGACAAAATGTTCCTTATAAAAACGACGAATTACTCGCTCTTTATATTCGATATAGCGAGCGCGTAACATACCTATATAACAATCGTCTTTAGCGTTTTGATAGTCATTACCGTCGATACTATCAAACCCGACAAAAGGGAAAAATTGTAAAATCGGAGCATCTTCCAACTCCCCCGGTAGAATGAAGCGCCCAGGTTGAATAACGGAAAGCCCTAGATTATGGCGGTAATGCAACAACAGTTGGGTATATTCTTGGGCCAATTGTGCCAGCACATTCTCGTCCACTGGTGCAAAGGGATCAAAGCTTTGCAGTTTATCGAGAAATCCTTGGGCATGCTCAGCGCGAGGAGACTGTTTTAACAATGCAGCCATTTGCTGTGACCATTGTTCATAAGTCTGCGATAACATAGGTAAATCGAGTAACCATTCACCAGGGTAATCGGTTATATCTAAATATAATGTTGCTGATTCAGTAGCATATTTGAGTAAGGATTCTTTAGGTTGATAACGAATAGCAATTCGTAACTCACTAATGCCGTTTGTCGGCTCTGGCCATTTCGCCGGTGACTGACAAAGCGCATTCATTGCACCGTCATATTCAAACCTTGGAATATGCAAATGTCTTTGTGGCACTCGTTTAGCTGCAATATAGCGGCCCTGATGCACGACATTGAAAAAGCTTAACTGTGAGTTACTACCTTCATTGAGTAATTGATTAACCATTGAGGTAATAAAGGCTGTTTTGCCACTACGGCTGAGCCCTGTTACGGCTAATGTTACATGCTGATCAATAGATCGATTAAGCAAGTCATTCGCTTTTTGTTTTAATTTTTCTAACTGTATTTTATTAATGAGGGCCATGACTAGCTGCTATATTGGTTTGTAGAATTAACTAGCTGTTAACCACAAGAAAATGTGTACGCTAATTTTCATCTAAGGAAATAATACGTGCTTTGATGGTAGCGGTTTTTCTGATGAGGTTACAGAACTTTATCCATTAATCTTTTAGTTACCAAAGTGTTAAACTTCATCATTAATACTGAACAATGTTAACGCCATATATTAAAATGCATACGAGTAGATAGTGTGTATCAGAAAGTTTGGTTTAATAAAAAAAGCGGCTAAGCCGCTTTTTCTTACAGTTTATTGATTTCCCGTGACACGGTAAATTCAGGCGAAGTTACATAGCGTTCAATCACTCTCAATTCACGTTCTAGTGTTTTAAACTTGCGTCGAATATCATGAAACGCTTGCTTAGGAGGCTCTCCTGCTTGCCAGATGCGCGATTTCACTTTAATCGACTCATTCGCAAAGGCTTCATTTTCACTTTGCTGCTGTGGCGCATGCTCTTGCGTCGCTGAATGGTGTCTATTTTGGTTTCTCTGCGCATTGCGCTTTGCATTAACGGCGCTACCAGGCTTTTTATCTAAAATAAACCAAGCGGCAATATAAATAACAATAAACCAACCCATTCCTAACAACACGCCTGAAACTACTAAAATACGTACTAACCAAGTTTCCCAGCCAAAGTAATCTGCAATGCCTGCGCAAACTCCAGCTAACTTTCCTTGGCTCGTATTTCGATATAACTCACCTCGGCATTTATTGGTCATACTTTATTTCTCCATTCAGGAGTTTCCGCATCCAAAATAGCTTCTAACGTTTTAATTCTATCGGCCATTTTATCTGCTAACTCGGATAATTCAGACAGTTGAATATACTCTTCTTCGCTGAAACCTTGGCTAATTTGACGTTTACTTCGGTAATGTAATATCAACCAAATAGGTGCTACTACTATCATAAATATAATGACTGGAGCGATAATAATCTCTTCCACAATACTTCTCCTTAATTGGCACCTAATTCAAGGCATATGCTGTTAACGTATGATTACTTATTTTTTTTATCAGATTTCATTTTAGCTTTCAAATCAGCTAATTCATCATCAATTTTTTCATCTGACGCTAAATCAGCAATTTCATCTGCTAATGATTTACTGCCCATATCATACGATTCAACCTGTGCTTCAATATCATCAATTTTTCGTTCATAGCGGTCAAAGCGACTTAAGGCATCATTTACGCGCTCACTATCAATATTCTTTTTCACTTTTAATCGTGAACTCGCCGTTTTCTCACGCATGATAATTGCTTTTTGACGAGTTTTAGCATCAGCGAGCTTTTCCTGCAATTGTGATATTTCATCTTGTAGTTTAGAAATGTGTCCATCAACATGCGTTAGCTCATCGCGCAAGGCTTCAGCACCTTCAACACACTTTTTCTTTTCCATTAACGCAGCACGTGCTAAGTCATCACGACCTTTACTTAACGCTAACTCCGCTTTTTCTTGCCATTGCGTCGCATCAGTTTCAAATCGACTCGCTTGGCGCGCTAACTCTTTTTTATCCGCTAACGTTTTCGCCGATGAAGAACGAACTTCCACTAACGTGTCTTCCATTTCTTGTATGATCAAGCGCACCATTTTTGCAGGGTCTTCTGCTTTATCTAATAAGTTGTTGATATTAGAATTAATGATATCTGTGAATCTTGAAAAAACACCCATAATTACTTCCTCGTTCAATAGTTTGCTTAAATTGTCTTGTAATTTACTATTCATGTTCTGAGCCAAGTTTAAGAAAACATTTAATCACTTGATATATATGAATTTATTATTAATTAAAAAAAGACTTCTCTATCAGTTAGTAATAAAATACACTATTTGTTAGTGAAATAAACCAATTATTAGGTCAGTAAATGGCACGTTTTAACCAGCAAGACAATCTCATTGGTCAATCCAACAGTTTTTTAGAAGTACTCGAGCAAATTTCACAGATTGCCCCATTAAGTAAACCTGTGCTCATTATTGGTGAACGTGGCACAGGTAAAGAGTTGGTCGCGGCACGTTTACACTATTTATCAAAACGTTGGGATCAAAGTTATTTAAAGCTAAATTGTGCCGCCTTAAATGAGAATTTACTGGAAAGTGAACTTTTTGGTTATGATAGCGGTGCCTTTACCGGCGCAAGTAAACGCCACGAAGGCCGATTTGAACGTGCTGACAATGGCACTTTGTTTCTCGATGAAATCGCTAATACCTCAGGTTTAATTCAAGAAAAACTATTAAGAGTAGTCGAGTACGGCGAATTTGAACGTGTTGGTGGCTCTAGAACCATTAAGACTAACGCTCGATTGGTTGCGGCAACCAATGAAGATCTCCCCTCTATGGCCGAATCTGGTGAGTTTCGTGCAGATTTACTCGATAGACTCGCCTTCGACGTTATTACTTTACCGCCATTGCGTGAGCGCTTAGACGATATATTAGTGCTTGCTGAGCACTTCGCCATTACCATGGCACGAGAATTAGAGTTTGAATTATTTAGTGGTTTTACTGAAAAAGCTAAACGAGCGCTATTGGAATACCACTGGCCAGGTAACATACGTGAGCTTAAGAACGTAGTTGAGCGCAGTGTTTACCGCTGTAACAATCCACATCTGCCGGTGCATGAATTGGTTATCGACCCATTTGAGTCTCCTTACCGACCGTCAAAACGTGTTAAAACGCAAGATCGCATTGTCACAGCGCCAGTGCCCAGCGCAGCTGATACCGATAATAATGTTACCACCGCTGCGCCAATTAATGTTGAGCAAGCCATTAAACCGTTAACTGCCAGCCTAGAGTTTCCAATTTCATTAAAGAATTTATCGCAGAACTATGAAGTCGATTTGATCAAGTCAGCATTAGCGAATTGCCAATATAATCAAAAGAAAACCGCAGATGCACTTGAATTAACCTATCATCAATTAAGAGGTTACTTAAAAAAATATAACCTGCTTGATTCAAGTGGTGCTGAAGAAGAATAAAACTCACTATGACCTATTCGAAATTCACATGCTTTTTGTCGTTAGTCGCGCTTTCAACACTTTTTGGTTGCGATACCAATGAAACACTTCTATTAAGTGAAAAAAGTATTATTTATTGTAGTGAAGGCACGCCTGAAAGCTTCAATCCACAACTGGTTACTTCAGGTACCACAATCGATGCAACGTCTAACCAATTGTACAATCGCTTAATTGAATTTAATCCAATCGATAATTCGATTATTCCGGCAATCGCTAAATCATGGCATGTTACCCGTGACGGCAAAATGGTGACATTTTATCTAAGAAAAGATGTTCACTTTCATGAAACCGCCTACTTTATTCCAACACGAACCCTCAACGCCGACGACGTATTGTTTAGCTTTAATCGCATGATCGACCCCGACAACGAATATCACTCAGTTTCTGGTGGCAAATACCCATTCTTTCAAAATGCACAATTGCCAGATTTGATCGATAGTGTCGAAAAGATTAACGAGCACACTGTACGCTTTAGATTAACGCACCCCGACAGCTCATTTCTTGCAAATATTGGCGGTAACTCTGCGGTTATATTATCGCAGGAATATGCTCAGGAATTAGTCGAGCGTAACGCCATGCCAGAAATTGACATGCTGCCTATTGGCACCGGCCCATTTAAGTTTAAACAATACAGTTCAGGTGCATTTATTCGCTACGAGCCACACACAAAATTTTGGAAGGAGCTGTCACAACTTAAACAGCTGGTTTTTGACATTACCCCCAGAGATACCGGGCGATTAACTAAGTTATTAGCTGGGGAGTGCGATGTGATTGCTTACCCTATCGCCCATGAAAAAATCAAGCAACACCCTGGCCTGACCTTGGAATCTGTCACCTCATTCAATGTCGGTTATATTGGCTTTAATACCACTAAGCCGCCATTTGATAATCCATTGGTGAGAAAAGCATTATCTTACGCCATTAATAAGCAAGCGATTCTTGAAACCGTTTATACCGGACAAGCCGATATGGCTAATGGCCTGATCCCAAATTCGTCGTGGGCTTATGATGAGACAATTAAAAGCCAAGAATATTCAATTTCTAAAGCGCAAAGCTTGCTAGCGCAAGCCGGCTATGAAGACGGTTTTTCAATGAACTTATGGGCAATGCCAGTACAACGAGCCTATAACCCAGATGCGATAACCATGGCTAAGCTAATTCAAGCCGATTTGCAAAAAATAGGCGTCAAGGTTGATATAATTTCCGATTATGAGTGGTCAACCTTTTTACGTAAGATATCCCAAGGTGAACACCAGAGTGTTTTACTTGGCTGGTCCGCAGATCACCCTGATCCTGACAATTTTTTCTCAACATTACTCAGCTGCACCTCGGCAATTACCGGCAGTAATAGAACATTTTGGTGTAATCAAGAATTTGATCAACTGCTCCAAAGTGCCTTGCAAACTGACAATATCAATACTCGCAAAGCTTTTTATTCAAAAGCACTAAAACTGATTAACGAAGAAGTGCCCTTGATTCCTATTGCCCACTCCAAAAGATATCAAGCACGAGCAAATTCAGTAAACGGTCAGCTGCTACGCTCCATCGGCGGTATTGACTTCAATGGGGTTACAAAAAACTAATATGATTATTTTCACCCTGCGTCGGCTTAATTTGTTCTTTTTCACTATGTTATTGCTAACAATACTATCTTTTAGCTTAAGCTTTTTATTTCCAGGTGAGCAATTAATCAATTTAACCGGACAAATTAACGCGACTCCAGAGCAATTAGCAGTATTATCAAAACAATATCAACATCAGGCCGGTTTCTTAACTCAGTATTTTAGCTATGTCAGCCACTTATTTCATGGTGATATGGGCTATTCAATGACCAGCCATTTACCGGTTGCTACGGAAATATTCAATCGCTTACCTGCGACCATAGAGCTAACGGTTGTCGCGCTGATGGTCGCAATGTTTTTTGGTATTCCTATCGGTTTTATTGCTGCTATTTATCATCGAAAAGCGGCGGACAATATTATTCTAGCTATTGCCATGATTGGTTATTCTGTGCCGGTTTTTTGGTTAGGAATACTGGCTATCTTAGTCTTTTCAATACAACTAGGTTGGCTGCCGTCTGCTGGGCAAATTAGTCTTTTATTTGAAATAAAACATGTCACTGGTTTGCAACTGGTTGATATACTATTAAGTGACAGCCCTTATAAATGGCAGGCATTTATTGACGCAACCCGCCACCTTATTTTACCGGTAATCGTCGTTGCCCTTGCTCCAGCAACAATATTTATGCGTTTAGCACGAACGGCGATGCTGGAAGTTTTAGATACCCATTACATCAAAGCCGCCAATGCAAAAGGATTAACCTTTTGGCAAATAATTTATCGCCACGCTATGCGTAACGCGGTTATTAAAGTTATTCGTGATGTTGGTTTACAGTTTGCCAACTTAGTAACAATTGCTATGGTAACCGAAGTGATTTTTAGTTGGCCTGGCATCGGGCGATGGTTAATTGAGAGTATTTATCAACGCGATTATACCGCCATTCAAGGTGGCCTAATTGTACTTTCTACTTTTATCTTTATTGTTCATATCATTATTGATTTTGTTTATGCTGCACTTAACCCTTTAGCTCGGGAGCCTCGTCATGGCGCGTGATAAAATATATCAAGAAGAGGAATTTCCCACACCGTTAATGCAACTATGGCATAACTTTAAACAGCCGCCTGTGGTGGTCATTGGTTTTGGTTGTTTTCTCTTTCTCATTGCTCTGGCGATATTATCAAACTTAATTACTCCATACTCCCCCGTGGAAAACCATTTAGATAGTTTATTACTGCCACCTGCGTGGAATAACGACGGTAATGTTAGCTTTCTCTTGGGAACCGACAATCTTGGCCGAGATATGCTGTCACGTCTTATACACGGTACATCGTTAACTTTTGGTTTGAGTATTATCGTGGTTATCGTATCTCTGGTAATCGGCGTTATTATCGGCTCGATTTCTGCGTTAACTAAAGGCGTAAAGTCTAGTGTTCTTAATCATTTTCTTGATGTGATTTTGTCAATCCCGTCGTTACTGTTAGCAATTGTCATTGTTGCGATACTTGGACCAGGTTTAGAAAATACTTTGTGGGCTATTATCATGGTGTTAATCCCACAATTTGTCCATATCACCCGTAACGCAGTAAAAGAAGAATTTACTAAAGATTATGTCTTGGCATCTCGTCTCGATGGCGCCAGCCCAATTCGAATTCTCCGTTATTCTATCTTTCCAAATATTGTTGAAAAGCTGATCAGTCAAGCAACCTTAGCACAATCAGCAGCAATTCTAGATATTGCCGCCCTTGGTTTTCTTGGCTTAGGTGCACCCATTCCTATGCCGGAATGGGGGGCCATGTTAGCCAATGGCCTTGACTTATTTTATATAGCCCCTTGGACTGTCTACTTACCTGGCTTAGCGATTTTATTTTCAGTTATTGCAACCAACTTAGTCGGTGAAGGTATGCGCCATGCCCTGAAAGTGCGCAAGGAAAACTAATGAACTTAATTGATATTCGCAACCTTTCAATAGAGCTCCAAACAACGACTAGTCCAATACTAGCGGTTGACCGCGTGAACTTAACCATGAAGGAAGGGGAAGTACGCGGTTTAGTGGGCGAATCAGGCTCAGGAAAGTCGTTATTAGCTCAAGCTATCGTTGGGGTACTGGACGATAAGTGGAAAGTCGATGCTGACCGTTTTCACTGGCGTGGTCACGATTTAATGCGCTTATCGCCAGATGAACGCAAAGCAATAATCTCCAAAGATGTTGCGATGATATTTCAAGAGCCGATGGCATGTTTAGACCCTACAACCACTATCGGCGAACAATTAGAAGAAGCCGTTGATGCTGAGCAACTAAGTGGTTTTTTTTGGCAAAAGAAGCAACAACGAAAACAAGCGGCAATTACCTTGCTGCATAAAGTTGGCATTAAGCAGCACGACATCTGTGTTAAAAGTTTTCCTCACCAATTAACCGATGCCTTGTGTCAACGCGTGATGATTGCTATGGCACTCGCCAGACGCCCCATTCTCCTTATCGCTGATGAGCCAACAGCAGCAATGGAAAGTACCAATCAAGGGCAAATTTTTCGTTTACTTGCTAGCCTCAATCAGCTTAAAAACATGTCGATATTACTGATCAGCCACGACTTAGAAAATGTTACCCATTGGACAAACTCCATTACCGTGATGTACAGCGGCCAATTTGTTGAGGCGGGTACAACAGCACAAATATTTAACCAACCATACCACCCCTATACGCGCGCACTTGTCGACAGTAGTCCGAAAGCAAACATGCAAATACCAAGTAAATCACGACTGATGACTTTACCGGGTAGTATTCCTATTTTGCAACATTTACCGATTGGTTGCCGATTAGGGCCACGCTGCCCAAGAGCACAACAAAAATGTGTTCATGCCCCAAAAATCAAGAACTTTCATGGTCAGCAAGTTAGCTGCCACTTTCCATTGAAGGATAATTACTCGTGAGCAAAGTGTTATTACAAGTAATCAATCTCAGCAAAAGTTATAAAGATAAGAATTATTGGCTGAATCGAAAAAGTGTTGCGGCATTAGCACCATTGTCGTTTGATGTTATGGCTCATAAAACCTTGGCAATTGTTGGTGAAACTGGCTCAGGTAAGTCAACGTTGGCTAAATTATTGGTTGGCGCAGAATTACCTTCTACTGGGCATATTCGCCTAAACGGTCAAACACTAGAGCCAGGTAACTTTAAACAGCGCTGCCAGCATGTACGGATGATTTTTCAGGACTCTGGCACAACATTAAATCCAAGTTTAACCATAGAGCAATTACTAGACGAACCATTGCAATTAAATACTGATTTAGATGAACCACAGCGACATCAATTAATCAGAGAAACATTGCAGAAGGTGGGCTTGTTAGCAGACCACATGAGTTTTTATCCACACATGTTCTCTGGCGGCCAAAAACAACGTATTTCACTAGCACGAGCCATTATTTTAAAGCCACAGGTTATTATTCTTGATGAAGCGCTTGCATCACTTGATCCCTCTTTGCGCTCGCAAATGATCAATTTATTGTTAGATTTACAGCAACAAATGGGGCTTGCCTTTATTTTAATCTCTCACAATCTCGGTATTGTTAGGCATTTTAGTGATGAAATGTTAGTGCTGTGTAAAGGTGAAGTATTAGAAGCAGGAAAAACTAGAGAAGTATTACAGCGACCTAAGCATAAATACACGAAAAAATTAATTATGAGCCAACACTTTCAATTGTTGCACCACTGATCACTGCGGACTAGCACACTAACATTAATAGGGAATATCTCTGAAGGTATTTGCTCAACAACCAGTGCTGCTGCTATTGCGACACTAGCTAGCCCTTTAATCTTTATCGAGTGATTAAAACGCCAAACCTTAAGTAACCCAACTTCAGGCTAAGTAATAAGCTCGATTGGCAACATAACGCTCAGCCGTTAAAAACAAAAAACCAGCCGTTAAGCTGGTTTTTTAATGTTAAGTTATGACTGTGCGTATAGCAATTAAACTAATATTGCGAAGCCGGTGCTGCAACTTCACGACGAATGATTTCTGCATCCGTTTTCAATGACTCAACGTAACCTAAATAAGCCGCTTGTGCTAATTGCTGGGTTAGTTGTTGAGACAAGTTCGGTGAATCTTTAACTTCGCCAACATTAACGGCTTGCACTTCGACAACCGCTAAATCGCCGTTGCTTAAATTCACCGTTGCCGCAGAAACGCTACCTTCACTTGGACGAGGCAATTTAAACGCTTCTCGTGCCAAGCTAGCATCTAAACCACTGCCCACACGGGCAACCGCTGTTTTAACTTCCATCGTCGCGCCCATTGCTGCTAATTGCTCAGTAATGTCGGTACCCGACTTAAACGCTACCAACAATTCATCAGCAACTGTTTGTGCTTTTTCCGAAGCTTTTTCCGCAATTAAAACATCTTTAATTTGCGCGCTAACTTCAGCAAGTGGCTTAACGTTCGCTTCTTGGTATTGATTTAAACGTAACACAATCGCTAAATTATCATTCACTTCGATAATGTCAGAGTTTAACTGTTCATTAAGCACGATATCTGAGAACGCGGCTTCAATGGTTTTATTACCACTGAAAGGTTCAGCATTTACGCCACCACGAGCCAACCAATCAGAAGTTTTAACGGTTGCATTGATGGCACCCGCGGCGTCTTCTAAACTGTCAGGAAATTCGAAACTTAAACGCGCCACTTCTTGTTGAAGTTCAAAGAACTTATCTTGCGCTTTTTCACTTTTAGCTTGTGCTACTAGTGCTGTTCTTACGTCACTTAAGCTTTGAACTTTTTCGGCTTTATAGTCAGTCAGCTTAATGATGTGAAAACCAAATTCAGTTTTAACAATATCACTAACGCTACCAACATCCGTTAAGGCGAATGCCGCTTCATCAAAAGCTTCATCCATCACACCGGCTTCTATCCAATCTAAGTCACCGCCATTTTCACCACTAAAGGTGTCTGCTGAGTTTTCTTTGGCAAGGGTCGCAAAGTCTTCACCGGCATTTACTTTAGCCAATAATGCTTCAGCACTTGCTTTAGCTTTCTCTTCGTCTTCACCAAACTCCACTAAAATATGCGCAACTCGACGTTGTTCGTCTTCACGGTAACGACTAATGTTGTCTTGATAATAGCTTTCTACATCGGCATCCGTTAATGCAACAGTTGCGGCAATATCGTTTACGTCTAAGGTAATGTAGTTAACTTTTACTTTTTCTTGATTTTCAAAACGAGACTGATTTGCTAAATAATACTGATTAACTTCTTCATCAGTTAACTCAATATCAGCTTTAAACTGCTCAGCGCTGATCGTGGCAAAACGTATATCACGTTGTTGATTTTGCAACGCGGTAAACATGTCTTTTTGATAAGGTAAACTAAATTCGCTCGCGACTAAAGCTTGGGTTAATTGACGACGGGTCATTTCAACACGTAAGTAATCGCGAAAGTCTGACGATTGATAAAAGCCAGCTTGGTTGATCATCGCTAAATAGCGGTTGTTATCAAATACACCGTCAACTTGGAATTCAGGCATATTACGAATAGTATCTTTAATTCTTTCATCCGCAACGCGAATAGCTAATGCTTCAGAATTTTGATCAACCAATTTTTGATTAATTAGGTTGTCCAACACCCCTTGACGAAAATTACTCATGTAACTTGCATCAGCCGAAAGCGTTTCAAACATATCACCAAATTGTTGTGCCATACGGTTACGCTGAGCTTGATAGGCTTTATTAAATTCATCTTGCGATATTTTTTCACCATTAACATCAGCCACTGAAGTGTCGACAGAGTTGGTGTAACTACCAATACCAGCAACGGCAAAGGTTAAAATAATAAAACCAAGAATAATCTTAGCGGTTAATCCTTGAGAGCTTTCTCGAATATCTTCTAACATCTTTATCTCTTTACACGAGGGAGTTGTACTTTCCGAGCGACTTTAATGTGCAGCATTTATATGCCGCTATCGTCCCTTTATATAGAAAACATTCATGTTAAAACACCGTGACTTGCTAAAATTATCATGGAGCTTAACTTCGCTGTTTTGCTATATTGCAGAGTTTAAAGTCGCAATTTGAACGGGCATGTTAGCCCAATAATAATCAAAATGAAACTCTTTTACTATCGTGGCGAAATAATGGTCAAATAACTAGCATTTGGTGGGCTCGAATGTATATTCTTCACGAACCAGCACAAATTCTTTTTTCAAATAAAAAAAGAGTAAACCATATTAAATAAGGTTTACTCTTAGTATTTCATATTAAAACGTTAGCTGGTATTAAGTAGCTAAAATTAGTTGTTATTTTTTATTTAAAATATCATCTAAATTTGCTTGTTCTTCAGTGGATAGATTCGCTTCGTTTGCTTTGCTTTTACTACGTTTACGTAGCACAAAAACCAAACCTATCGCAAACCCTAAGATAATGGCTATCGGACCAAACCAAAGAATATAAGTTTGTTTTTTCAATTGTGGACGATATAAGACAAAGTCACCGTAGCGATAGACCATAAAATCAATAATCTCTTGGTCGCTTTTACCTTCTTGCAATAAATTATAAAGGTTCTTTCTTAAATCTACGGCTATTTTAGAGTTTGAATCTGCGAGATTTTGATTTTGACACTTGGGGCAGCGTAGCTCTTTTGATAACAGCTGAAAGCGCAATTTAGTAGCTTCATCTTTAAATTGGAAAGTTTCAACAGGCCCAGCAGTTGCACTGCTTAACCATAAAACACTTAATAGCAATCCGCTGACCACCATATATAGCAATTTAGATAAACCAGTGATATTTTTCGTTGCGCTTAATTGCATGTTAAGAAGCTCCCTGAGCCATTTCAGCTTCGATAGTTTCGATTAATGGTAAGAACTCTTTCTTCCACACCATATCGTTAATCGGCCCAGCAAAGCGTTTACGAATAATACCGGTATGATCGATAACAAACGTTTCCGGCGCACCAAAAACGCCAATATCTAAACCTAAAGCACCTTGCTCATCAAAAATAGAAAATACATACGGGTCTTCATACTCTTTTAACCACCGTATTGCTGAGCTATGCTCGTCAGTGAAATTGAGGCCATACAACTTCACACGTGGGTTACGAGAAATATTAAGTAAATAAGGGTGCTCATATTTACACTGAATACACCATGTTGCCCAAACATTAAGTAAAACAATGTTACCCTCTAAATCTGTGCGGCCCACTTGCTTATCTGTGGCCTTTAACATCGGCAATGAAAAATCAGGTAAGGGTTTGCCAATCATCGCTGACGGCATCGCCTGCGGGTTTAAAAATAAACCTCGATATAACAATACGCCCAGTAGCACAAATAAAATTAATGGAATAAAACGAATAATACTTTTCACTAATTTATGCCTCTTGTAATACGCTAGGGTTAACTTGACGTTGCTTTTGTTGGGTTGCTAAAACACGTTTACGATAGCGCTTACTTAAAATTGCTAAAAATCCGCCTAGGGCCATAAAGAAGCCACCTAACCAAATCCAAACAATAAAAGGTTTATAATACAAACGCATCGACCAAGAATTTTGTCCTAACGGATCACCTAAAGCAACATAAATATCACGCATTAACGTGGTATGAATACCGGCTTCGGTCATACCCATAGTTTGTACTACATAAGTACGTTGTTCCGGTTTCAACAAGGTGACAAATTCACCATCTAATGAAACATTAATTTGCCCTTGTATTGCTTTGTAGTTAGGACCTACAACATTTTTAGTGCCGGCAAATTCTATGGTGTAACCCGATAAATCAACAGACTCTCCCGGAGACATTCTGACATTAACTTCCTTCTCATAAGAAGAAACCATAGTCACGCCGATAACGGTAATAGCAATACCCGCATGAGCAACCGCCATACCAATATGGTTAAGCGGTACCGCAGAGAACTGCCAACTACCATCAGCTTGTTTAGCATTGTTGAATACGTCTTTTAATACCGCTAACACTATCCAGCAGCCTAATGTCATGCCAACGAACACCATAAAGTTAAACTCGCCACCAAACAAGAATGGCCATGCTGCACCAAACAAAACACTAAAGATCGAAATTAGGTTCAGATGTTTAGATAACTCGCCTTTACGGGCTTTCTTCCAACGAATAAGTGGTCCTATGCCCATAAAGATAAATAACGCTATCATCATAGGAATAAATACCGCGTTAAAATAAGGCGCACCAACTGAAATTTTCCCCATGCCCATGGCATCAATGATCAACGGATACAAGGTCCCCAATAAAATAGTGACGGTTGCAGTAATGAGGATAGACATGGCGATCAAAATGGTATTTTCACGCGAGTACATGGTAAAGCGACTTGGACTGCTTACGTTGGTTGCTCTGAACGCATAAAGAGTCAGAGAACCGCCTACCGCTAGCGCCAACAAGGCTAAAAGATAAAAACCTCGCCCAGGGTCAACGGCAAATGAATGCACAGAGGTGATCACCCCTGAACGCACTAAGAAAGCGCCAAGTAAATTCAATGAAAAGGTGAATATTGCCAGTAGCAAGGTCCAATGTTTAAAGGTATTACGTTGCTCAGTTACCGCAAGTGCATGAATTAATGCCGTTCCCGCAAGCCAAGGCATAAATGAAACGTTTTCTACTGGATCCCAAAACCACCAGCCGCCCCAACCAAGTTCATAGTAAGCCCACCAGCTACCTAATGCGATACCAACCGATAAGAAAGACCAAGCGGCAACAGTCCAAGGACGCGACCAACGAGCCCATGCGGCATCCATTTTACCCGACATTAAAGCCGCAATAGCAAAGGCAAAAGCAACAGAGAAGCCGACATAGCCCATATACAACATTGGCGGATGAATAATTAAGCCAATATCTTGCAATAATGGATTTAAGTCTCGCCCTTCCATTGGAAAATTTGGCAACAAGCGTTCAAAAGGATTAGAAGTTAATAAGGTAAATAAAATAAAGCCAACTGCTATCATGCCCATCACAGCTAATACGCGTGCAACAAACTCTCGTTCTAACTGCTTGCTAAATACACCAACGGCAAAGGTCCAGCCAGTTAACGCGAACACCCAAAACAGCATTGAGCCTTCATGGCCGCCCCATACTGCACTTATCTTAAAATAATATGGTAATAAGCTGTTTGAATGATTGGCAATATATTTAACTGAGAAATCATCAACCGTGAAACTATAGCCCAATAAACAAATACTAATGGTTAAAAATAAAAACAAGCCAAAACTCAAAGGTTTTGCACTGTTTATCAGTTGTTGGTTATTTTGCGCTACTCCAATTAACGGCACGATGCTTAAACATAACGCAAACGCTAATCCGATAATAAGGGCGAAATGGCCGAGCTCTGGGATCATGATAATTCCTGTAAATCAATGTTAAAACATTATAGCGCTAAGTTTAGCCGATTTTGCTTAGCGACTACTAATTCCAAATCAAATATTGTCTAACTTGTGATGTCGAAAATGTTACTTAAATCAAGTTTTCGTCATATTGCCAATTTAATATTATCATTGCACCTGAGTGGATATCTTCATAGTTACCGCATCTTTTTGCATTGTTGCGATATCAAGTAGCTCGGCTTTAAAGTCACCCGGCTTAATGCCTACACTACCTTGCATTGACACAACCGCATAAACATTGACCCGTTCAACACTGCTCAACTTCATTTGCGGCGTCATGGCTTGCGCATCATCCAAAACAATACGCGTTGGCAAATCACTCGCTTTGATTTTTACCGCCGCTAATGGCATTCGAGGACCATTTGCCGCAATAGCATAAATAAATACCGTTTTATCTTCGCTACCCATCAGTGCTTCTTGGACATTTTCTGCCAAAGCAACGTCAACGACTAGTTGCGGTTGCGTGCCATCAACACTGGCATTCATTTCACCAGTAGAGGCCATTTCAGTACTGAGGCGTAATTGATTTTTTGCTTCTTCAACAGCGCTGGCTAATGCTTGCGTGCTAATGCCAGGGCGACCGCTATTTAATACCGTTTCCCAATATTTAACCGCTTTGGCAAACTCGCGATTACTAAAGCTATCCATGCCTAACAAAATATTGGTCGACGCGTCTAAAGCGTCAAGTGCTAGCGCCTTATCTATCACCATTTGAATATCTGAATTTATTCTTTGCTCATTTTTGTAGTACATTGCTTGAGCTTTCGGGCCAAGCAATTCAGCATGTTCGCCAACTTGCCCTATTACAGTATCAAAAGCATTAATGGCATTATCAAATTCACCAGCAGAAATATAAGCCTGACCTAAACTAAACCACGCTTGTGAATTACTTGGGTCATCCTTTACTTCGCGCTTTAACTGCTTTAACTGCATCGCTAACATTTGCTCAGGCGGTATTTCACCATGAGGACTTTCTTGTGATGCGACCGGTGCACTCAATTGTGGATAGGCGCCTAAGGTCATATAGGTATAAAAACTAAAGCTGACAATTGCTGCAGCAATCGCAATAGGCCAAAGCAATGAGCGCTGCTGCTGTTGTGTCACTTGCTTCTCGTTTGGATCAACATCTTGCACAAGCGTTTTATCTAATTCAGCTTTTAGCTGCGTGTAACTGTCTTGCTCAATACTACCTTCAGCTAAATCATTTTCTAAGTTAGCTAAATGTTCGTGGTAAAGCGTGACGTTTGTTTCTTGACGAATATTGGTATTTTCTGCACCAATAGTATTTTTAGGAGTAGTAAAAATTCGCCAGACAATAAGTAATGCAATCACTATTAAGAATAGGATTGCCAGCCAGAATGTAGTCATATTAATTAGTTTACACCTATGATTATCAAATAAAACGCTTCTATACTTCTGTCGAAACAAATAACTCTGTTTAGCAAAAGCTGCCAACTTAAAAGCAGCAAGATTAACAACTCTGCGATGTTTTGCCTAGCTATACATTGTAATAATACTTACCTTAGACAAGGAAATATCATTACTTTCAAATACTAACAGTTTTATTACCTAATTCGGTCGACAGTAACTGAAAACGTTGGCGTTAATATAACATTAAAATGTTGTTGTGCTAACGTCTGTTGCTCTGCTTCAAAGGAAAGCTTGACCAAGGTCAAAATTACTAAATATGATTAAAGTCACATGTAATTTTATTAATGTAAGGAGTGGAATTGAGGAAGACACGAAAGGCTAAAAACAATTAAGCCGCTAAAAAGCGGCTTAATACATAATCTTTAGCAAAAGCTAATGATTAGTTACATGCATCTTTAAGCGCTTTACCAGCTTTGAAAGATGGGATTTTAGCTGCTGCGATTTCAATTGTCGCGCCAGTTTGTGGGTTACGGCCAGTGCGTGCTGCACGGTCACGTACTGAGAAAGTACCAAAACCAACTAGTGCAACTTGTTCGCCGCCTTTTAACTCTTCAGTAACTGCTTCGATAAATGAATCTAACGCACGGCCAGCCGCAGCTTTAGAAATGTCAGCACCAGCAGCAATTTTCTCGATTAATTGAGATTTATTCACAGTGTATTCCCCTTCAATTGTTATTATTCAGCGCTATCTTTTGTTTTAAGCGTCCTGCAGAAACTTTTATAGCAAGCTTCATTTTGAACATCAAGCACTGAGTTAAAGAAAACTAAAAATATTGATAATTATTTTTATCTCTACTAGACCCCTTATGAATAGGGGCTCTAGCGTTATCAGCGTCATTAACTTACCATAGTTTCAGCGTTTGAAAAGCGTTAATTGCATTTTTTTCAATTTTTTTGCTATTTTTTTTAGTTTTTCGGCAAAAAGTGTCGTTTTTCCACTCATTTAGCCGTCTAACTGCCACTTTTCAACTGGGTGCTCCAAGGCAATTTTCAGCACTTCATCGATCCACTTAACCGGATGAATGGCTAAATCCGCCTTCACATTGTCCGGAATTTCTTTTAAATCGCGTTCATTTTCATGCGGAATTACCACAGTTTTAATGCCACCTCGATGAGCGGCTAGTAATTTTTCCTTTAAACCACCAATGGCAAGTACTTCACCACGTAAGGTAATTTCACCTGTCATAGCAACATCCGCTTTAACCGGATTACCGGTTAAGCTCGACACTAATGCTGTCGCCATACCAATACCCGCACTTGGCCCATCTTTCGGCGTTGCTCCTTCTGGTACATGAACATGGATATCGCGCTTTTCATAAAAGTCATCGTTGATACGTAGTTTCTCGGTGCGACTTCGTACAACCGTCATCGCGGCTTGAATGGATTCTTGCATTACGTCGCCAAGGGAGCCGGTATAGCTTAGTTTGCCTTTACCAGGTACAGAAGCGGTTTCAATGGTAAGTAATTCACCACCAACTTGTGTCCAGGCTAAACCGGTAACTAGTCCGACACGATTCTCATCGTCCGCTTTGCCATAATCAAAACGTTGTACACCTAAAAACTCTGCAAGATTATCTTGGTTTATAACAACTTTCTTCAAATCTTTCTCGAGTAGGATAGACTTAACCGCTTTACGGCATAGTTTAGAAATTTCTCGTTCAAGCGCACGTACACCCGCTTCACGGGTGTAATAACGAATAATGCCAATGATTGCGCTATCTTCAATTTCTATTTCTTTACTCTTTAAGCCATTACGTTCAATTTGCTTTTCTAATAAATGACTTTTAGCAATATTGAGTTTTTCATCTTCGGTATAACCTGACAAACGAATAACTTCCATACGGTCAAGCAATGGCCCTGGAATATCCATGCTGTTAGACGTTGCCACAAACATAACATCAGATAAGTCATAATCTACTTCTAGATAATGATCATTGAAACTGCTGTTTTGCTCTGGATCTAACACTTCTAAAAGTGCAGAGGCAGGATCGCCACGCATGTCCGATGCCATTTTATCGATTTCATCAAGTAAAAATAACGGGTTCTTAACGCCAACTTTGGCAATTTTCTGGATCAACTTACCCGGCAATGAACCAATATAGGTTCTTCTATGACCACGGATCTCCGCTTCATCACGTACCCCGCCTAATGCCATACGAACATATTTACGACCGGTTGATTTAGCAATAGATTGCCCTAACGAGGTTTTACCAACGCCTGGAGGGCCAACTAAACATAAAATAGGCCCTTTTAGTTGGCTAACACGCTGTTGCACCGCCAAGTACTCTAAAATGCGTTCTTTGACTTTATCTAAACCGTAGTGGTCTTGATCAAGAACATCTTGTGCAAGGCTTAGATTACGCTTTAATTTACTACGTTTTTTCCAAGGAACACTCAGCATCCAGTCAATATAACTGCGCACAACCGTTGCTTCTGCCGACATTGGCGACATCATTTTCAATTTTTTTAATTCAGTGAGTGTTTTTTCTTTTGCTTCTTTCGGCATTTGAGCTTCATCAATTTGCTTTTCTATCTGCTCAGCTTCGTTTGCCCCTTCTTCATCATCACCTAACTCTTTTTGAATGGCTTTCATTTGCTCATTCAAATAATACTCACGTTGACTTTTTTCCATTTGCTTTTTAACGCGGGTACGAATTTTTTTCTCAACTTGCAATAAGTCAATTTCACCTTCCATCAGCGCCATTAAGTACTCTAGGCGCTCTGAAACATGAGTGATTTCTAATACTTTTTGCTTATCAACCAGTTTTAAAGGCATATGTGCAGCCATGGTATCTGCCAATTGTTCGGCATCATCAATACCTGAAACCGAGGTTAATACTTCTGGTGGAATTTTTTTATTAAGCTTAACGTAACCTTCAAATTGAGAAATAGCTGAACGTATTAAAACTTCAGTGCTATCGTCAGGCTCACCTTCAATACTTAAATAACTGGCATTGGCAGTAAAGTATTCGTCGGTTTCAATAAATTCGGTGATACTTGCTCGGCGCGAACCTTCAACCAATACTTTAACGGTACCGTCAGGCAATTTAAGCATTTGCAAAATAGTGGCGATGGTCCCCGTTTTATACAGGTCATCTTGGGTCGGATCATCAACTGCGGCATCTTTTTGTGCCACTAAGAAAATTTGTTTGTCGTTCTCATTAGCAATATCTAAACAGCGAATCGACTTTTCGCGACCAACAAATAATGGAATGACCATTTGCGGATAGACAACAACATCACGTAAGGCTAATACGGGAATTTCAACTACGCCAGATAACTCTTTAGTCATTGGTTACTCTCTTGATGAATACTATGATGTGATAAGGATATGTATTTGTATATGGGGCATTTGCCAATACTTTCAACAGATGAATAAAAAAAAGTGACGTTAATCATAAAGACCAACGCCACTTTTTATTTTTCTACTTTATATTTTTATTCTGAAGACGCTTTATCTTGCTGCGTTTCATAAATAATAATTGGGTTAGATTCACCTTTGATAACCGTTTCATCAACCACAACTTTAGTGGCATTTTCCATTGACGGCAGTTCGTACATGGTTTCGAGCAGCACGCCTTCAACAATTGAGCGTAAACCACGGGCACCAGTTTTTCGCACCATAGCTTTATGAGCAATTGCCTTCAGGGCATCTTCTCTAAACTCAAGTTCAACCTCTTCCATATCAAAAAGCGCAGTAAACTGCTTAGTTAAAGCATTTTTAGGCTCTTGAAGGATCTGAATAAGGGCTTCTTCATCCAATTCAGTCAAGGTAGCTACTACAGGTAGACGACCAATAAACTCAGGGATCAAACCATATTTAACTAGATCTTCAGGTTCGACATCTTTAAAGCGTTGCGTTAAAGTTTTTTCATCTTCTTTACCACGAACCGTGGCACCAAAGCCAATGCCTGTTCCGGTATGACAACGTTGTTCAACCACTTTATCAAGACCAGCAAAGGCGCCACCACAGATAAATAGGATCTTAGAGGTATCAACCTGTAGGAACTCTTGCTGAGGATGTTTACGACCACCCTGTGGCGGTACAGAAGCAATGGTGCCTTCAATCAACTTCAATAATGCTTGTTGAACACCTTCACCTGAAACATCGCGAGTGATAGACGGATTATCAGACTTACGCGAAATCTTGTCGATTTCATCAATGTAAACAATACCACGTTGGGCTTTATCTACGTCGTAATCACATTTTTGCAATAACTTCTGAATAATGTTTTCAACATCTTCACCAACATAACCCGCTTCAGTTAACGTTGTTGCATCCGCCATGGTAAACGGCACATCAAGTAAACGTGCTAATGTTTGCGCCAATAGCGTTTTACCACTACCGGTTGGGCCAATAAGTAGGATATTACTTTTACTTAACTCAACACCATTATGGGAGTCACCATTACGCAAACGTTTGTAATGGTTATAAACCGCTACCGCGAGAACTTTCTTAGCATGCTCTTGCCCGATAACATAATCATCTAAGCTTTCACGAATTTCAATTGGCGTTGGTAAGCTTTCTTTGTCTTGCTTAGGCGCAATTTCTTTAATTTCTTCACGAATAATGTCATTGCATAACTCGACACATTCATCACAAACAAAGACTGAAGGGCCTGCAATTAACTTTCGTACTTCATGCTGGCTTTTACCACAGAATGAGCAATACAGTAACTTACCGTCATCACCGTCACCTGTTTTCATATCGGTCATACGGTACCTCTAATATTTTAAATTTTTACAAACTATTTTTAAAACTAATAGTAATTAGTATTTCACAAATCGCGTAAATAACAACGCGAATAACAAAGAAGACCGTTATTTATCGATTCTTTGTTCTAATATGGCATCAACTAAGCCATATTCAACCGCACTTTCCGCACTTAAGAAATTATCACGGTCAGTATCTTCAGATACTTTCTCTAATGGCTGGCCAGTGTGCTCAGCCATTAAACCGTTAAGTTTTTCTTTAATATATAAAATTTCTTTGGCATGAATTTCAAAATCCGATGCTTGCCCTTGGAAACCACCTAAAGGCTGATGGATCATCACACGCGCATTTGGTAAACAATAGCGCTTACCTTTTTCGCCACCAGACAACAGAAATGCTCCCATGCTCGCTGCTTGACCAATACAAACGGTACTAACATTAGGTTTAATAAATTTCATGGTATCGTAGATAGCCATACCTGCAGTAACAGAGCCACCAGGCGAGTTAATATATAGGTAAATATCTTTATCAGGGCTTTCTGACTCTAAAAACAACATTTGGGCAACAATTAAGTTGGCCATATGGTCTTCAACTTGACCACATAGGAAAATAACGCGTTCTTTTAATAGTCTTGAATAAATATCGTACGAGCGCTCGCCTTTTGCGGTTTGTTCAACAACCATAGGTACTAAAGCACTTTCGGTAATACTAGTTAAATCGTGAGAATTATTGTGAGAAGTAAACAACTAACTTTCCTTTTAATAAAAAAATGGCTCATATGTCCCCATATAAGCCATTTAAGCGATTGCTCAACAGAATGTCAATCGAAAAGGTCTATTTACCTTCAGGATTCATGATATCTTTGAAACTTGCTTTTTTGTCTTTAACTTTCGCGCTTTCAAGTAACAACTCAACCGCTTGCTCTTCTAATGCAACATTTTGCATTTGTTGTGCAAGTTCTTTGTTAGTTTTGTAGTACTCAATCACTTCTGCAGGGTCTTCATAAGCTGAAGCTGCTGACTCAATAAGCTCAGTTACTTTCGCTTCGTCAACTTTCAATTCGTTAACTTTGATCACTTCACCTAACAGTAAGCCTGTTTTAACACGACGCTTAGCTTGTTCTTCGAACATTTCAGCTGGTAATTCAGGTAAGTTGTTAGGGTCCATTTGGCCAGCAAAGCGTTGCATCGCTTGCTTACGTAACACTTCAATTTCTTGTGCAACTAGCGCAGCTGGGATGTCTAATTCGCTAACTTCAAGTAAACCTTCAATAACTTGCTCTTTAACTTTCGCTTTAACAGCTTGGTTAAGTTCACGTGCCATGTTTTTGCCAACTTCTTCACGAAGTGCTTCAACACCACCTTCTTCTACACCGAATAACTTGGCAAATTCTTCATCAACTGCTGGCAATACTGGACCTTCAGTTTTGTGAACAACGATATCAAACTCAGCGTCTTTACCTTTAAGGTTTTCAGCATGGTAATCTTCTGGGAAAGTAACAGTGATAGTTTTCTCTTCACCTACTTTCATGCCCGTGATTTCTTTTTCAAATCCTGGGATCATGCGGCCAGAACCAAGCTCAAGTTCAAAACCTTCAGCTTTGCCACCTTCAAAGTCTTCACCGTCAACACGGCCAGAGAAATCGATTGTTAGCTTGTCGCCTTTCTTAGTTTTACGCTTGTTTTCTTTCCACGTTTTGTGTTGATTTTGTAAAGTTTCGAACATTTCGTCCAAATCTTTATCAGTCACTTCAACCGCTGGACGTTCTACAGCAATTTTATCTAGATCTTTTAAAGCAACTTCAGGGTATACTTCAAACGTTGCTTCAAACTCAAGCGCTTTGCCATCTTCATTGCTTTTAGCAACAAATTCAGGGCGACCTGCAGGGTTCAATTTTTCAGCAACAATCGCATCTACAAAGTTACGTTGCATTAATTCACCCGCCACTTCTTGGCGTACTGACTGACCGTAACGCTTTTGAATAACTGATGGTGGCACTTTACCTGGACGGAAACCATTGATACGTTGGGTCTTGGCGATATGGCGAAGACGATTTTTAACTTCAACATCTACTGTTTCGGCAGGAACTGAAATCGAAATACGACGTCCCAAACCTTCTGTAGTCTCAACTGAAACTTGCATTTAATTACCTCAAAAACTTAGCGTAAGCACGCTTTTTATAACGCATCTAATATATTCAATACTACTTTATCAAAAAGTAATATTTTCAGCCTGCCAGCATTTACCAACAAAGCTCGGAAAATCCGAATAAAGATGTTCAGATTAAAATAATGACGCGAAATTATAGCGGTGCTTGAAACAAGAGTCGAGTATAGAACGAAAATAAATTAAAAAAATTATTCTAGAAAGCGTTATTTTGATATTAAGAGGTTTATTTTAAAGATTTTTTTGAAAGAAAGTGGTCGGTGATGCAAGATTCGAACTTGCGACCCCTTGGACCCAAACCAAGTGCGCTACCAAGCTGCGCTAATCACCGATATACTTTTATTGCTATCCATACAAAGAATGGGGTGGCTAATGGGACTTGAACCCACGACAACCGGAATCACAATCCGGGGCTCTACCAACTGAGCTATAGCCACCACTGTATGGCACGCCCTGTAGGATTCGAACCTACGACCCACGCCTTAGAAGGGCGTTGCTCTATCCAGCTGAGCTAAGGGCGCACATTACCTACAGATGCTGAATAAACTCTACTATATATAAAGTTTATTCCTTTTCCACATATAAATGTAAAAAAGTGGTTGTGATGCAAAATTCAAACTTGCGACTGAACTTAATGACACCCAAACCGATACTTCCCTTTTAAACAACGCGAAGTTATTAAAAAGAAAAAGTGGTCGGTGATGCAAGATTCGAACTTGCGACCCCTTGGACCCAAACCAAGTGCGCTACCAAGCTGCGCTAATCACCGACATATGTTGAAAAAGCTTGCCTTCTCAACGGGTGCGGATATTACCTAGTTGCATGTGGCGCGTCAAACATTTTTTATAAAAAAATGTTTGTTCGCTCACTTTTACAGCAGCTTGGTTAAAATAGCACTAATATAAATCAATAATGTGAAAATTCCCTGTAAATTGGGCTTTTTATACCATGAAACTAATATTTCGACCTGTCGTGCACTTATTGTCTACAAATCATTATTCTTATATGCGAAAATAGCGGCGTTTTTTAGCCTTATGTGAAGAATTATGACTGCAACTCTTATTGACGGTAAGTTGATCGCTCAGCAACTACGCCATTCTATTAAAGATAAAGTACAACAACGTGTAGATAGGGGGTTGCGTGCTCCTGGTTTAGCGGTAATTTTAGTAGGCTCAGATCCTGCATCGCAAGTTTATGTTGGTAGCAAGCGAAAAGCCTGTGAAGAAGTCGGCTTTGTTTCCCGTTCATATGACTTACCGCCAAGTACGTCTCAAGATGATTTATTTCACCTGATTGATGAGCTAAATAATGATGATGCGATAGATGGCATTCTGGTGCAATTGCCTTTACCTGAAGGATTAGATGCCAACTTAATTATTGAGCATATTAACCCTAAAAAAGATGTTGATGGTTTTCACCCTAACAATGTTGGCAAACTTGCCTTACGTCAACCTGGTCTTCGCCCATGTACTCCTAAAGGTATTATGGAGCTGATTGAATCAACGGGTGTGTCACCATATGGTTTAGAGGCGGTTGTTGTTGGCGCTTCTAATATTGTTGGTCGACCTATGACCTTAGAGTTGTTACTTGCCGGCTGTACAGTAACCACCACACATAGATTTACCAAAGATTTAGAAAATAAAGTACGTAATGCCGATCTGTTAGTGGTTGCGGTTGGTAAACCTGAGTTTATTCCTGGTGAATGGGTTAAAGAAGGCGCGATTATTATTGATGTCGGTATTAATCGCTTAGATAGTGGCAAACTTGTTGGTGATGTTGGCTTTGCTAAGGCCAAAGAAAGTGCCAGCCATATAACACCAGTGCCTGGTGGCGTAGGCCCAATGACAGTCGCCAGCCTAATGGAAAATACTTTAATTGCCTGTGAAGAATTTCATAGCTAATAGCAAACATTTCAACTGAATGACCACATTAAAAAAGCCAGTATCTAAGATACTGGCTTTTTCTTTTCAAACTAACAGTCGAAAACTTACGCTTTTCGCCAAGTCGTTTTACCGGCACTGTCTTCTAGAATTACATTCATAGCCGCTAGCTTATCACGAGCATCATCTGCCATTGCCCAATCTTTATTTGCGCGCGCTTCATTGCGCTGCACAATTAGCGCTTCAATTTCTGCAGCTTCGTCTGTATCCGCACTGCCGCCTTGTAAAAAGTCTTCCGGTGAATTTTGTGCAATACCTAAAACTTCACCAAGTGAGACTAAGACAAAGGCTAACTTCCCTGCTTCTTCAATATCAGTCGCTTTGATGCGGTTAATTTCTTTTGCCAGTTCAAATAATACTGGCATAGCTTCCGGGCAATTGAAGTCATCATTCATGGCTTTTTCAAAGCGTTGAACATATTCATTACCTGCTAAAGCAACTTCAATTGGCGTTACATCACGTAATGCCGTGTAAATTCGCTCAAGGCTTGCACGCGCTTGCGTCAAATTATCTTGTGAATAATTTAACTGGCTGCGGTAATGACTTGAAGTCAAAAAGAAACGCACAGATTCAGCATCGTACTCGTCAAGCACACTACGCAAAGTAAAAAAGTTATTGAGCGACTTTGACATTTTTTCTTTATTCACTTGTACCATGCCGCCATGCATCCAGTAATTTACATATGGCGTATCATAGGCACAACAGGATTGTGCAATCTCATTCTCATGATGTGGGAATTGTAAATCTGAGCCACCACCATGAATATCAAAGTGTTCACCTAAATGTTTGCTGTTCATCGCAGAACATTCTATATGCCAACCTGGGCGACCTTTGCCCCATGGTGAATCCCAGCTAGGCTCATCTGGCTTAGCCATTTTCCATAACACAAAGTCTAATGGACTACGTTTGGCTTCATCAACATCAACACGGGAACCCGCTTGTAGCATATCTAAATTCTGCAAACTTAATTGGCCATAATTTTTATAACTACTGACATCAAACATGACATCACCGTTAGTAGCAACGTAAGCATGGTTGCGCTCAATAAGACGCTCTACCAAAGCAATAATTTCATCCATATGACCAGTCACTGTCGGCGCAATATCAGGACGCATAATGTTTAGGTCATCAAAGTCTTGATACATTTGCTCGGTCATACGTAACGTTAACGCTTCACAACTTTCACCATTTTCATTGGCGCGCTTGATAATTTTGTCATCAACATCGGTAATATTTCTAACATGCATTAAATCATAACCTAAGTACTTAAAGTATCGAGCAATAATATCGAACGCGACATAGGTTCTTGCATGGCCAATATGGCAACGATCATAAATAGTAATACCGCAAACGTACAAACCTACCTTGTTGGAAGTGATTGGTTTAAAAACTTCTTTTTTCCGGCTTAAGGTATTATAAATCTGTAACATAACGGCAATTTTTTCCTATCTAATATGAATGCGTAATAAAATTTAAACCTTGCGATCAGCAAAGTTTGCGCAATTGTACCGCAAGTATTGCGATGAATCATTAGCTTGGCTCACTTTACTGAATATAAAGCGCTAAATTTTGCCGAGAAATATTTCAATGATTAAGTTACAATTCGCGCAATTAATTTATTTTATCTTTATGAGAACCGACAAATGATCACATTTAAAACAACATTAGGCGATATTAAAATTGAATTAGATTTTGATAACGCTCCTATTACAGCAAAAAACTTTCAACAGTACGCAGAAGATGGTTTCTACAATGGCACTATTTTTCACCGTGTAATTAAAGGTTTTATGGCACAAGGTGGCGGTTTTGCTTCAGGTATGGGCGAAAAAGACACCCGCGCTAGCATTCAAAACGAAGCTAACAATGGTTTAAGCAACGCACGTGGCACATTAGCCATGGCACGTACGCAAGACCCACATTCAGCATCAGCACAGTTTTTCATCAACCTAGTTGATAACGACTTCCTTAACTTTAAGAGTGAAGACATGCACGGTTGGGGCTACTGTGTGTTTGCTAAAGTTGTTGAAGGCATGGACATTGTCGATAAAATGACTTTAGTTGACACGGGCCGTATGGGCTTCCATGACGACGTGCCAAAAGAAGAAATTTTAATTGAAGAAACAATCGTCGCGTAATTTTTAATTACTCACGTAAATTCTATGAGCGAAATCTCTGCGTCACAGGTGGGCTCGGCATTAACTTACTTTATTGCTGATTTACACCTCGCACAAAACAGGCCTGACATTACGGCCTGTTTTTTGTCATTTTTACAAAACGATGCCCCGAAAGCTCAGGCTTTATATATTTTAGGCGACCTCTTCGAATATTGGGTCGGTGATGACGACGACAGTTCGTTCATCTTAGAAATATCTCAAGCGATAAAAGCCCTTTCTGAGCTTGGCTGTAAAGTTTACTTTATTCATGGCAACCGTGATTTTCTGCTTGGCAAACGTTTCGCTAAGCAAAGCGGTATGCTGCTTTTACCTGAAATCACTTTAATTGACTTATACGGTAAACCTGTAGTGATCATGCATGGTGATACATTATGTACTCGTGATCTTGGTTATCAAGCATTTCGTAAAAAGTCTCGCAGTTGGTGGTGGCAAGCTATCATTAAAAGTTTGCCCTTGTTTGTACGACGAAAAATTGCCAGTAACTATCGCAGTAAAAGCGCGTCAGCAACCGCAATGAAGTCACAAGAAATTATGGATGTCACTGAGTCTGAAGTTACTCTTTGTTTAGAGCAATATCAGAGTCAAATACTGATCCATGGTCATACCCACCGCCCATACGTGCACCATGTTTCGGCAAATAACCAAGCTGCACAGCGCATAGTACTCGGTGACTGGTACGAACAAGGGGCATGGTTGAAAGTGACACCCGATTCAATGGAATTGTTGAATCGCCCATTGCAATAAACAAAAACTGACTATTCGCCGACATGCATGTTCCAACATGAATAGTAGTTACTAGGGTAATGCAGCAGTAATTACCGAGATGCACTAACACCTTGAAAGCCAGAATGCCTGAAAGAGGCCGAATATAAAAAATGCCTAAACTCTCGTTTAGGCATTTTCATATACAAGATAGCGTAAATTACTTGTTACTTAGCCATTTGGCTCGCTACCCAGTCATTTACACGTCGTTCAAGAATAGCCAATGGCATAGCGCCGCCACCTAATACGGTATCGTGAAAGCCTCGAATATCGAATCGGTCACCTAATGCCTGCTTAGCATTTTCTCTCAGTTCAATAATTTTTAACATACCAATTTTGTAAGCTGTCGCTTGACCCGGTAATACCAAGTAACGACGAACTTCAGAGATAATAGCCTCTTCAGCAATTGGTGTTTTTTCTTTAAAGTAAGCAACGGCTTGCTCTTCGGTCCAACCTTGGCTATGAAGGCCGGTATCTACCACTAAACGCACCGCACGCCACATTTCATTGACTAAGCGACCAAAATCAGAAAAATCATTTTTATATGCCCCCATTTCTTTTGCTAGTAGCTCAGCATATAAACCCCAACCTTCACTATAGGCAGTAAAGTTTGCTTGCGTTCTAAATTGTGGTACTGATGTTAGCTCTTGCGCAATAGAGATTTGCATATGATGGCCCGGGCTACCTTCATGATAGGCAACGCCTTCCATTTCATTTTTTGGCATTGAAGACATATCAGATAAGTGCGCGTAATAAACACCTGGACGACTGCCATCTGGCGTACCTGGATTATAGTGCTGAGCGGCGCCGTCTTGTTCTCTAAATGCTTCAACACGCTTAACCACCAAATCAGCTTTAGGTAAAATGCCGAAATACTCAGGTAATTGTTCGTTGATCACAGCTAAGTAGGCTTCAGTATCTGTGATATAACCTTGACGCCCTTCATCGGTATTAGGATAGAAAAATTGTTCGTCGGTTTTAATAAAATTAAAAAATGCCTGTAAATCACCTTCAAAACCAACGCGGTCTTTAATGGCAATCATTTCATTAGTAATACGAGCAACCTCTTTAACACCGATATCATGAATTTCTGCGGCAGGTAGTTCTGTGGTGGTTGAAACACCAATCATATGATCATAAAACGCCTGACCATTTTTTTGTGTAGAAACCCCTGTTGGGTTGCTAACAGTATTTTCTATATCACTTTCAAACCAAGAAATTAACGCTTGATAACTCGGCAAGAAAGCTTTCATTAACTGAGCTTTTGCCTCTGACTTTAAGGTTTCAGCTTGTTCTGCCGTAATTTTTTCAGCATCAACTAACCCTTTAATTTTTCGTTGTACATCCATCCAAAGTGGCGAATCAGTGGCGCCTTCTGCATCTGAAAAAGGTATGCCAGCAATAAGATTGCCTGATTGTTCAATCACACCTTCATAGGCAAATCTTGGAGGACGGGTGCCAGCGGCAGCATTTTCTTTTGCTCTTACCAATAACTGGTCAATTGCAGTACTAATGCCACCTATACGCTTGATGTAAGCCTGCATATCACTTAACTCATCAACTCGATGAAAGTTAATTAAAAATTGTGCTGCAAAGGCTTGAATGCCGTTAAACTGCGTGAAGATATAACCATTCTTATTAAATTTTTCTCCGGCTTTAGCTTGTTCATATTGATAAAGCCAAATGTCATAAGAAATTTTCGCTTCCGAGCTTAACTTGTTGTAATCAAAATTTGACTTCAAATCTTCAACGGTTTGCGCTTGCCACGCCAGCTGTTTTTTCTCAAACGCTTCTGTCATATCGTTTATTTGGTCATATTTTTCCTTGCGACCCAAAAACGTCAACATGATTGGACTACTTTGCAATTGCTCTTCGTACTTAGCGGCAAACCATTCATTTAAACGTTCAGTTTCACTCAAATTATTTTCTTGAACCGTTTTCGTTGCTGATGCTTGAGCCGCTGTTGGCTCAGTAGTCGAAGTGGGCGTTGAACTATTAGGTTGGCAGGCAGATAGACACGCCACAGCTCCAACCAATGCAATCATAGAGCGCATTATATTTTCCTTATTATTATATTAATCGGTAGCGCATGGCAGCATAGTACCTTGCAGCGCGTACAAGCATACTATCGCTTTAGGAAATAAATTAACAACATTATGCAAAGCTATTAATAATTTGTTACCTAATATTGCTCAATAACGCATAGCGGTTATCAAAATTGCTTAAGCCAACTTTGTCGGAACACCACTGTGAAATTTAAAATCGTTATCTGGGCTTGTTATTAAACTTGCTTCAAGTTCTGCGAAATAGGCAATACGGCCATCAACTTTATCGTAATGTTCTGGGCCCGCAATTTCTTTCGCTAATGTTAAGTAGTCTTGATAGTGACGCGCTTCAGAGCGCAATAAGGAAATATAAAAATCCCCTAAACGTTTATCAACATGCGGGGCTAACACAGCAAAACGCTCACATGAACGGGCTTCAATGTAGGCGCCGATAATTAATTTATCGATTAATGCGTCAGGTTCAAAAGTTTTCACATGCCTAAGCAGGCCTTTAGCATAACGACATGGCGTGATACTGCGATACTCAATACCGTATTCATCCATAATTTCCAATACTTGGTAAAAGTGATGCAGCTCTTCTTTGATCAATAACACCATTTTATCAATCAAACTTTGGCCATAGGGAGAGTCTGCTTTTGGAATAACTGATTTAGTTAATTTATTTTTTGTCGCTAATGTGCGCCAATCGCCCTCACGCTTATAAATTAGGGTTTCAAATGGTCTCAACCATTCGAGCAAGGCATCACCACTGGCTTTATCTACCGCATATTTTCGGATCAAAAACATTGCTGATTGCGCTGCTTTTAACTCACAAATAAGATGGTCGATAAGAATAATATCCAGATTTTCTTTTTTCTTTGCTTCGTCAATCCATGCTTGAGGGGTTTCACACTTTAGGAATGACTTAATTGGTGATAATAGATTTTCGAACGACATGCAATCAGATTCTTTGTTTTAAATTATATCTTAACAATAATTTTATCATACTCAATTTTAGCGGCTTTGATTATTTGCAATTAAAAAACAATTAGCCAAAATAAAACTTCACAATTTGCTATGATGACAAGTCTAGTAATGCAACTTCATATGCACTGTTGGATATTAAGATTAAAAACTATGAGCAAAAAAGCTGACGCTAAAACCTTAACAGATAAACACCACGAACTCACTCATAGTGAGCAGCAAACCGTTGTTTCTCATGTTCAACGTGAAGATGACGAATGGTTTCTTAACACCATCATGATAGAAGGTGTTGATGTGCCATTCAAATATCGACGTAAAAAGCTATATAAGTCATTACAAAAACAGCAAGTCAATATTACCTATTACCCTGCTAATGAAACCGTTGCAGGTTTTGAAATTGAGATCATGAAAATCGTTCGTATAAAAGTATGTTGATCACATTTTATTAGAATTTTTGCCGTATCAGACTGATAGATGGCTAAAAAAAAACTATTTACGCCGAAATATCAAACAACTCTTGACGAATCCCTCGCCATCTTACATAACTATAATATCAGCAATAAAAATTAGAAAATGCTGAATAAACGCAAGGTCGCAGAATTTTACTTATATCTGCATTACTTTTGGGGACAGAGAGAGGTATATAACATGATCTTAAATCATATCTGGGGGCTTTATACTGCACCTAAAAAAGAATGGCAAACCATCGAAAAGCGTCACGAGAGTTTAATGTATTCAATGGTGCATATTTTAACAATTGCATTAATTCCAGCTATTTGTGGTTATTATGCCGCAGCGCATATCGGTTGGACCATTGGTGCTGGCGATCCAATTAAACTGACAGAATCTAACGCACTGTTTATGTCTATTGCTATGTATGCAGGCTTAATTTTCGGTGTATTTGCTTTAGCGGCACTTATTCAATGGATGGCAAAAACATTTGATTCAACACCCGACTTTACTCAGTCATTAGAATTAGCCGCATATGCCGCGACACCGTTATTAATGGTAGGCTTAACAGCATTATTTCCAGTACTTTGGTTTGTTGTACTAGCTGGTTTAGCCGCGCTAAGCTATTCGGTCTATCTATTATATTCTGGTGTACCAATTATGATGAATATTCCAGAAGAAAAAGGCTTTATTTACTCAAGCTCAGTGGTCACTTGTGGCTTGGTACTCATAGTTGCACTTATGGCTGCTAGTGCCATTGTCTTTAATATGGGCTTAGGCGTTGAGTACGTTAGCTAGGTAATATTTATTAATGACAGCGAAAAATCGACGCTATTTTGTATCGACAAGCAAGGATGCTTTAATGCCGTGAAGACATTGATGGCTATGAACGGCCATGTGAAACGTCATTTCGTTTATCTAGAACAAAAAAGCCCGCTTTATAGCGGGCTTTTTTGTGGATGGGCATTATACAAATCAGCTAACTATTCAGCACCTTCGTTATGCATATCTAGAATTGAATCTGCATTCTTATCCGACATATCTTTGGTTGCATTATTACGCAGTGCATCAAGTCGCTCTAAGTAACTTTGGTCGATATCTTGCGTTACATATTCGCCATTAAACACTGAGGTCTCAAATTCAGTAATATCGGGATTTGCCGTTGAAACTGCAGCGACTAAATCGTCCAAAGTTTGGTAAATTAGCTTATCCGCACCAATTAACTGACAAATATCGTCAAGTTCACGTCCATGAGCTATTAACTCATTAGCACTTGGCATATCAATACCATAAACATTTGGGAAGCGTATTTCTGGTGCAGCAGAAGCAAAGTAAACTTTCTTCGCACCAGCAGCACGAGCCATTTCGATAATTTGTCCTGACGTTGTGCCACGTACAATAGAGTCATCAACAAGTAAAACATTTTTACCAACAAATTCCGCAGCAATCGCATTTAACTTGCGACGCACAGACTTTTTACGTTGTTCTTGGCCTGGCATAATAAATGTGCGGCCAATGTAGCGATTTTTAACAAACCCCTGACGGTAAGGAATATCTAAGTGACGAGCAATTTCAAGGGCGGTATCACATGAAGTTTCAGGGATTGGAATAACCACGTCGATATCTATATCTTCCCAATCTTTTGCAATTTTATCGCCGAGCTTTTTCCCCATTTCAACACGTGAACCATAAACCGAGATTTTATCGATTGTTGAATCTGGGCGGGCAAAATAAACGTATTCAAAAATGCAAGGGTGGAAAGTCGGGTTTTCAGCACACTGCTGGCTATGGATTTGACCAGATTCAGAAAAGAAAATCGCTTCACCTGGAGCAACATCACGAACAAATTCAAATTCATTGGCATCGAGTGCCACTGATTCTGAAGCTACCATATATTCAACGCCAGCTTCGGTTTCACGCTTACCAAACACTAGTGGACGAATACCGTTAGGGTCACGAAATGCCACCATACCATAACCAATAATTAAGGCTACGGTAGCATAAGCACCTCGAACACGTTTATGAACATTGCTCACTGCGGTAAAGATATCACTAGGATCAAGGGCAAGCTGATCTGAGTTTTGTAACTCATGACCTAAAATATTAAGCAGTAGCTCTGAATCTGAGGTGGTATTAACGTGGCGGCGCGCTTCAGTGTTTAACCATAACTTTAACTCTTCCGCATTGGTTAAATTTCCGTTGTGGGCTAAGGCGATACCAAATGGCGAGTTTGCATAAAATGGTTGTGCCTCTGAAGAACTCGACGTTCCTGCTGTTGGGTAGCGAATATGGCCGATGCCAATATTGCCTTGTAAACGTAACATATGGCGCGTATGAAATACGTCTTTCACCAAACCATTACCTTTACGCAATCTAAACGTATTATCGTGAATAGTCACAATACCAGCTGCATCTTGGCCACGATGTTGTAACACCGTTAATCCATCATACAACTCTTGACCAACAGGTGATTTACCAACAATACCTACAATACCACACATGAACTTACTCTCCGACGAACTAAGTTTAAGTTAAAAAACTTGATGATTGTTTGAGATACTCAAAAAACCATTCAACTATTAATGTAAATTCTGGAATCAATTGAGAACTTTGCCACCATGCGCTGGAAGAAGCAGGGGTAAAGGCATCCATAAAAAATAATACCGCGGAAGAAATTAGTACACCTCGCAGTGCACCAAAAACAATACCTAACACTCTATCTGTACCTGACAAGCCCGTTCGACTGACGAGCTGACCAATAATATAGTTTACTAGCGCACCTAAAATTAAGGTGGTGATAAATAAAATGGCAATAGAGGCGGCGTTGCGTAAAAGTTGATCGGAAATATTAGTCAGGAGTGTCGACAAATTAACATAAAAGCTACTAGCGACGAAAAAAGCACTGATCCAAACAATTAAGGAAACAGCCTCCTTAACGAAACCTCGCACTAAGCTAATTAAAGCTGAAATGCCAATAACAGCCAAAATGGCATAATCTATCCAAACCATAAATCGAATGTTCTCATTGATTAGAGGCGCGCATTCTATCAGAAGGCCAATAGAGTTTGCTAATAATTTTGCTATTTAGTTGGATAAAAACGGGCAACTTTTCCTTGCACATTTGTCAACTTTTTAAGTGCTGGGAGCTTTTTATCCAATGATGATTTTATCAACTCAGGGCCAACAAAAACTTTGGTCAACTTACCATTTTTTGTTTTGATCGGTTTTGTAAATACTGTGTAGCCATTTTTAGTTAGCTTGTTGACTAAATCGTCAACATTATTTTGATGTCGAAAACTACCTAATTGTATTGCCCATGCTTGCTTTACAATCGCTTTACTTGGCGGCTTTTTAATTTCTTTTTGTGGTTTAGTGGTGTCACTTTTAGTGGCAGAAAAATTAGTATCTTTTGCTAAGGTGTTTACTGCGACCCCGTTATCTTTTAATAGCTGCGACGGGTCAATACTGCTCGACTCATCAACGGCAATTTCTGATGAAATATTTTCTTTTGGTAAGTTGGCTAGCCTATCTTTTGGAAACTCTTTATTTGCGGCCGGAAAGTCTACTTCAGGAACCGGAGGTATGGTTTCAAAGTTGTCTTGATAGGTTTTTTTGTCGCCATCAAGCACATCGGGTAGAAAGATAATAGCAACAGCGGCAACAATAATGGTGCCCACTAAACGATTTTGAAACGGTGTCGACAAACTAAACTCCAAGTTTTACTAAACTAATAAATGTCTTATTTCAGCAACCGTATAAAAAGAGCCGAAAACCAGAACAAGATCAGTTGCTTTTGCATTTTGTTTTGCCATTTTAAATGCCTGAGAGACATTGTCAAAGCAATTCATCTTAGCAGTGTCTAATTGTATATATTCTGCTAATTTTTTTGCCTGGCAGCCTCTTGGAACATCTAGAGTGCCAATATACCAATGATCGACTGAAGTAATGAGCGGCGCTAAGGTATTTTCAATATCTTTATCAGACAACATGCCTATCACCGCCGAAACATTATTATATTTCATTTTCTGTAATTGTTGCGCTAAATAGCGCGCAGCTTGCGGGTTGTGGCCAACATCGAGAATAATGTCACAATTATCATGAAATTTTTCAAGGCGTCCAGGAACTTTAGTTTGGTTAATCACCTGATTAATAAAATTACCGCTAAGCTGCAGTGATAGTGGTTTTGTTAGCAGCGCTAATACCATAAGTGCCGTGGCAACATTGTCTTGAGGGATATAACAATTGCCAAGTTCAGAAAACTCAGTTTCACTATAGCGCCAGCACCATGAATCATTCTCACTTTCTTCAACAGTAAAGCTTTGTTGACGAAAATAAGGTATTGCACCGATATTACTTGCATATGCAGCTAAAGATTGTGGCGGATCAGTATCACCAATGACAACTGGCGCATTCAACCTCATAATCCCTGCTTTTTCGAATCCTATCGCTTCGCGCGTGTCACCCAAAAATGCTTGATGGTCTAAATCAATCGTCGTTATTACCGCTATGTCAGCACTAATAATATTAGTCGCATCTAACCGGCCGCCTAAACCAACCTCAAGAATAATCACATCCGGTGCTTTATTCATCAAAATCAAAAAGGCCGCTAAGGTAGTATATTCATAATATGTTAGCGAGATATCAGCTCTAGCATGCTCTATTCGCTCAAATGCCGTCACCAAAGCATTATCATCAATATCACTGCGATTAACACGTAATCGTTCATTAAAGCGCGCAATATGAGGAGATGAATACACTGCACAAGTTTTATTTTGTCCGAGCAATGCATTTTCTAAAAATGCACAAGTTGTACCTTTGCCATTAGTGCCAGCAACAGTGACAACTTTAGAATTTGGAAATGAAATATTTAAGCGTTCGGCAACTTTTGCTATGCGCTGTAAACCTAAGTCGATCTCGACACTATGAATATTTTCTAAATAAGAAAGCCACTCAGTGAGGCTTTTCTTCACTGAATGGCTTTGAGTAATTTTTGACATGAATTTACCGTTATGCAGCTGGGCTATCTTGTCCCATAAATTTGGCAAGCATACGTGCCAAAGTACTACGCATTTCGCGACGATCAACAATCAAGTCGATAGCGCCCTTTTCTTTTAAGAATTCACTGCGTTGGAAGCCTTCAGGTAATTTTTCACGTACCGTTTGCTCAATAACGCGCGGGCCAGCAAAACCAATTAACGCTTTCGGCTCAGCCACATTAATGTCACCTAGCATAGCTAAACTTGCCGATACACCGCCCATAGTAGGATCGGTTAATACCGAAACATAAGGTAAACCTTTTTCACTCATTTTAGCGAGCGCAGCACTGGTTTTTGCCATTTGCATTAATGAGAAAAGCGCTTCTTGCATTCGTGCGCCACCACTTGCTGAGAAACAAACAAAGGGTAAGTCGTGTTCTAAACAATATTCAACACCTTTAACGAAGCGTGCTCCTACAACTGAAGCCATTGAGCCACCTAAAAATGAGAACTCAAATGCTGCTGCAACAACTGGCATCCCGTGTAATTCACCTTTCATCACGACTAAGGCGTCTTTTTCACCGGTATTTTTTTGTGCTGCTGAAATTCTGTCTTTATAACGCTTAGAATCTTTAAACTTAAGAATATCTTGCGCTTCAAACTCTTCACCAAGTTCAAGACGTTCACCTTGGTCAAGGAAGCCATCAATACGTTTACGCGCAGAAATACGCATATGATGATCACATTTAGGACAAACCGACATTTGTCGATCTAACTCAACTTTATATAGAACCGCGTTACAGCTAGTACACTTACTCCAAACACCTTCTGGGATGTTCTTTTTCTGTGTCGACTTTGCTTTTGGGAGAATTTTTTCTATCCAGCTCATAATATTTCTTTTGCCTATGCACGAAAAATTTAATAATTGTTTAAAATACAACCACTAAATATAAAAATTTTGCTAATTACAAATATAACGATGAATTAAACCACAGATTACCTACACAATTATAGGAAAAACTGGTCTGTTTTCTTAATTTTAACGGATTATAGTAAAAACAACGGTCCGGGGCTACGCTTTGGAATACCAAACTCCTCAGGATAATCAACATCAACAAAGTATAAACCTGCAGATGGTGCCGTCATACCCGCCACGCAGCGATTTTTTGCTTCTAGCACTTCTTTAAGCCAACTTACCGACTCTAGTTCCTGGCCAATCCTCATTAAACTTCCAGCAATATTTCGTACCATATGATGTAGAAATGCATTACCTCTAACATCAATGATAATAAATTCGCCTTGGCGAGAAACATTGCAGTGATACAAGGTACGAATAGGTGAATGCGATTGACAATGCACGGTTCTAAATGAAGTAAAGTCGTGACGACCAACCAAATATTGAGCGGCCTGATGCATTAAGTTTTCATTCAATGGGTAGTGACAAAAGCTAATGCCAGAGCTTAAAATTGCCGAACGTAGACGATTGTTATTGATGATATAACGGTAACGTCTTGCCGTTGCACTAAATCTCGCGTGAAAGTCTTCATTAACTTCTTTCACCCAAGCAACGGCGATATCTTGAGGTAAGTTGGTATTTACCCCAAGTGTCCAAGCGACATCTTTGCGCACTTTATCGGTATCAAAATGAATAATTTGGTTGGTGGCATTGACCCCAGTATCAGTTCGGCCCGCACAAATCACCTCAATCGGCTCATTGGCAATTTTGGATAGGGCTTGCTCTAATTTTTCTTGTACACTGACCGCATTTTTCTGTCTTTGCCAACCATGGTATTTACTACCATCATATTCTATACCTAAAGCGTAACGCATTTTCTTCTCCACAGCTAAGGCTGCGCATTATCCATGATTTTACGCTTTATTGCCAAGCCACTATTTAAGAATATGTAAAAGTAATATCGCCGACATTAATCCATAGCTATATCGACCTTCTTTCACATCGACAAGCAAGGACGCTTGAATGCCGTGCAAGCATAAATAACTAAACGCCATATGAATACCCTTTATTGACAGGTATGGAAGCCTTAATGCCTTGAAAGACAGGATGTTTGAGAAAGGCCTGAACATAAAAAGGCTGCAAATTGCAGCCTTTTTTCGGTAAGCACTTAGATGTGTTATAAATTATCTAACAATTGCTGAGCGTCAAACTGCTGTTGGGCATCACCTTGTTTAACCACATCTTGCAAAATAACTTCCGCATTTTCTGTATCTCCGATTTCAATATAGACTTTAGCTAAATCTAATTTAGCTGCCATACCATTATCATCGTCGTCCATATCTTCTTCAGTAATATTTCCGGCAAACTCAGGAAACTCACCAAGCCCAACATCGATATTCATTTTTTCATAAGGCTCTGTAGGCGCACCGTCTAATAAACTATCTGATAATAAGGAATCAACCGAAATAAAGTCTTCGCTGTTATTTTCTGCGTCGCCATCTTCGACAACGTCATTTTCAGAGCTTAATTCAATCTCATCACCGATATCAAAATTATCACTTAACTCAAATTCATCCGTTGATGACGAACTGGCTTCTTCTTCAATATTGGCTAATAGATCATCAAAATCTAAGTTGTCCAACTCTTTAATATCGTCAACTTCAGCAGCATTATTATTATCTTCTACTACTCTAGTTGTGCCATCATCGTCAGCTAATAAATCAGCTAAAACATTGCTATCGGTAAAGTCTGGCGATAGCTCAACCATGGCATCAGCATCTTTCTCATCATTGAGCAGTTGCGTTAAAGTTGATTCATCAAAATCAGCTGACAAGTCTTGCAACGTGTCATCATCAATAAACGATGTGCTTTCAACGGATGTACTGTCATCTGACAATTCAGTATCAAGGAGTTCATCACCAATATCTAACTGAATGTCATCTTTTGCCGACTCAGGTTGATTTACTTCATCAATTAAAGCGTCAATATCAAAATCATCAGAAATGTCATCGGTGTTATTGTCAGGTTCAATTTCAACGCTATCTTCTGGGCTAGAGCCTGGCAAGGTCATTTCTTTAGCCAAATTCTCTTCAACAGCTGGCTCAGCGGATTCTTCACTTACCGACTCAGCAAGTAGCTCGCTAAAATCGCTATCTAAAAATGATTGAACATATTCATCTGAAAAATTATTAATAAGCTCAATATTTTCATTGGTTGCAGCTTCAACATCGGTTGCTGAACTAGAAGACTTCTCTTTTGAATCACTGCTGTCAACGACGTTGTCATTTACCGCGGCGGGCTGATGTTCGTCACCAGCCATTGCATTTAATAATGCGTCAATATCATCAGGGTCTGAAATTTCCTCGCTCATATCTTCTGTTGGCGCTTGGGCATCTGGCGTATCAGTACCTATCGCATCCAGTAAGGCATCAATATCGTCAGGATCCGATACCTCTTGGTTCATATCTTCTGCTGGCGCTTTAGCTTCTGGTGTATCAGTGCCAATCGCATCCAGTAAGGCATCAATATCGTCAGGATCTGAAACTTCTTGGCTCATATCTTCTGCTGACGCTTGGGCTTCTGGTGTATCAGTACCTATTGCATCCAGTAAGGCATCAATATCGTCAGGGTCAGATACTTCTTGGCTCATATCTTCTGCTGGCGCTTGGGCTTCTGGCGTATCAGTGCCAATCGCATCCAGTAAGGCATCAATATCATCGGGGTCAGATACTTCTTGGCTCATATCTTCTGCTGGTGCTTCAGCTTCCGGCGTATCAGTACCTATCGCATCCAGTAAGGCATCAATATCATCAGGATCTGAAACTTCTTGACTCATATCTTCTGCTGGCGCTTGGGCTTCTGGCGTATCAGTACCTATCGCATCCAATAATGCATCAACATCGTCAGGGTCTGAAACTTCTTGACTCATATCCTCTGCTGGCGCTTCAGCTTCCGCCGTATCAGTACCTATCGCATCTAGTAAGGCATCAATATCGCCAGGGTCAGATACTTCTTGGCTCATATCTTCTGCTGGCGCTTCAGCTTCCGCCGTATCAGCGCCAACGGCATCCAACAACGCATCAATATCATCAGGATCAGAAATATCTTGGGCTATGTTTTCATCTGCGGCTTGTTCATTAATTGTTGCAATTTCTTCTAATGCTGGCGAATCAGATTCAATAGTATCCAACAAGGCGTCAATGTCATCAGGATCTGAAAGCTCAGTGTTGGCATCTTCGCTAACAACCTCTTCATTAGCCGCTTCTAATAATGCATCTATATCATCAGGATCGTTAACAACGGCATTTTCTTCTACTATCTCTTCTTCAAGCTCATCTTCACTCAATAAGCTGTCTAAAGCTCCCTGCTCAACCACACCGCCAACTAATTCATCAACAACGTCGCTATCAGCTTCCTCGGTATCAAGACCTTCAAGTAATGAATCTAAGTCTCCTTGCGCTAATTCCCCGCCTTCTAACGGTTCATCTTCAACGATTTCATCAATGTCATCACCATCCAATGAAATGGTTTCAATATCATCGTCTAATGAGATATCTTCCAAATCATCAAGCTCGTCTAAATCATCATCTAATTGAATAACATCATCATCAAGTAACTCATCATCTAATGAATCTAAATCATCCGAAAATAGATCATCGTGTTCTTCATCAGTTTCTGACAGGTCAATAGATAACTCATCATCAAGTGAAAGCTCACCATCAAGTGATAATTCATCATCAAGCGAAAGTTCACTATCTAAGGCATCAGGCTCTTCAACTTGTTCTGTTTGTTTTGGCGCCGCCTCAGCTGCGTCTTTCTTCGTCACTGGGGTATCTTTAATCGGAGTTTCTTTGCTCGATTTACGTCTTAAAATAGCAGCTAGCAAGGTTAATACTAAAATTGCCGGTAATGTCGCCATCAGCACAATAAACCAAGTGCTTGACATAAAACCGCTTTCTTCTAACTCGGCTTTTTGCTTTTCTAACAAAAGTGCTTGTTCTCTAGCTTCCGCTTTTGCCAATAGCTCTTGTTGCAGCGCGATCATATCGTCCATCTGCATTTTTATTTCTTTGCCTTTCGCCACTTCATTTTGCATTACGCCCAGTTGGTCGTTAAAGCTAGAAAGGCGTTGGCGTAGCGCTTCATTCTCTTTTAATAAACTTTGTAAGCCATCTATAGAGTCTAAAACATCATTTTGAATAGTGGTCAATCTTTCTTGCTGAGTGGTGTCAATGGCTTTTAACTGAACATTGATCTCTGATTTAGCCGCTTCTAAATCTTTTTTCTTCACCGACATTTCTTCTGGTGGCTGAGCTTTTTTAGCCACAACTTTAACCACTTTTTTCTGCCAAGCTTTATCATCACTACGCGACTTTTGCTGAGCATTAGCCGTATCAATGGCCCGCATCACCTCAATAGGTGGGATCTTTAGATACTGACCATTGATCATATGGTTCAAGTTATTGTCTTTAAATGCCTCTGGGTTACTTTCATATAACGCTTGCATTACTTGATAAACTGACAATCGAGGATCTGGACGAACTTTAAGGGCTATATTCCACAAAGTATCTTTTGCAATAATGGGGCCGTAGCGGTCATAGGGAAAGGCGTCTGTTGCTTTAGGGCCGCGAATTCTGATACCGCCTTCCTCAGCGGAAATAGGCAAGCTAAAACAGCTAATGCTAATAATAAGTGCCTGCCATAGGCACAGACGTAACAATCTTTGCATCAAGATTTCCTATTTATAATAATGTTTCGCCAATAGATTGGCGGCTCCAAGTCAGGAGATTTTAAAGCAAAGATTATTCCAATTATGAATAAATGCTTTTAGAACTTAGAGTTAATGTCCGTTGTGTAATTTATTTTCGATAATAAATCATCGTATGCTTGATATATTATCGTTAATTTAACTAAAGATATATATCACGCCAAATATAAAAAAACCCGTCGCTTACTATAACGACGGGTTTTCAATTTTCTTTAGTAAATCGGTAACTTAACTAACTTAGTACTCAGAAAGATGTTCTTTAATTAATAATTCAGCAATTTGAATGCTGTTTGTTGCAGCACCTTTACGGACATTGTCAGCAACGATCCACATATTAATGCCACTATTGTGGCTTATATCTTCACGAATACGGCCAACGAAAGTTTCGTCTTTACCGCTGGCATCACCAATTTGTGTCGGGAAGTCTTCATCGTTATGGCAAACAACTAATCCTGGCGCTTGGCTTAACAACTCTTTCACTTCTTCTGCCGAAATAGGAGAATTAGTTTCGATATGCAGTGATTCACCATGGCCAAAAAATACCGGAACACGCACAGCTGTCGGGTTAACAAGTACGTTTTCATCACCCAATATTTTCTTAGTTTCCCACACCATTTTCATTTCTTCTTTGGTGTAACCATTTTCAAGAAATACATCAATTTGCGGAATAACATTAAATGCTATTTGGCGAGGGAAGTTTTTAGACTCCACAGGTTTACCACATAACAGGTCAGCAGTTTGTTTTGCTAACTCATCCATGGCAGCTTTACCACCACCAGAAACAGACTGATAAGTGCTCACATTAACGCGTGAAATACCGACTGCATCATAAATTGGCTTTAACGCCATCATCATTTGAATGGTAGAACAGTTCGGGTTAGCGATAATATTACGGTTACGATATTCAGCAAGTGCATGAGGATTAACTTCTGGCACCACTAATGGAATATCGGCTTCGTAACGAAACTCTGAGGTGTTATCAATAACAATACAGCCTGCATCACCGGCAATAGGCGCATATTTTGCTGATATTGCGCCGCCTGCAGAAAAGAAACCTATTTGAGCAAGGCTCCAATCAAAATTATCAGCGTCTAATACTTCAACATTTTCACCATTGAATTCAATAAACTCGCCGGCAGAACGAGCACTAGCTAGCGGATAGAGCTTATTAATAGGAAAATCGCGTTGTTCAAGTATTTCAATAATGGTTTTGCCAACTAATCCTGTTGCACCCAGTACGCAAATATCAAATTTCTGTGCCATGTTCCTCTCTCTTTTTATGCAAGTTTTTTACTGAAGCCAAGCTGATGTGGCGCATCTGTGCTTAACGCGTTATTCAAGCCAACCATAACAGACGAAAACTCCCGGCGAGTCGGGTAGGTTTTGCGAATATGGTCAAATCCTTGAGTTTTAATTTGTTGACGGAAAATAGCATCGTCACGGCGAACATCGTATACCATTTTTACCATCTGGTTTAGTAGTATTTCGTCAAACGCTTGCTTTATTTCGACATATTCAATCGACGGTGCCGGTAAAAAGTCTTCCAGGCGTTTATTTGGTAAAATATCTAACTGTTGACATAATGCCCGATACAGCATTTCTGTACCACGAGCTTTTCCTTCTAAGCTATAACCAGCAATGTGTGCCGTGGTAATTTCACAATGCTCAATTAATGGCAAGAGAATATTTGGCTCTGCTTCCCAAACATCTAACACCAATTTTAATTGATGCCCTGATTGTTTCATTGCTAGCAGAGCCTGATTGTCAATAACTTCCCCGCGGCAGGCATTTATAAGTATTTGATTTTCATTTAATTGGGCTAAACGCTTTGCATCAAGTAAGTGATAAGTTGAATGTTGACCTTCACGAGTTAACGGCACATGCAGCGAAACAATATCGCAGCTAAGCGCTTGCTCAAGCGGCACAAATTCTCGCTTATCATTATCATCTTCAGCCAATAATGGGTCACACAATACATGCTTAATATTTAGTGCGGTTAATTTCTCGCTCAAGCGTGAGCCGGTATTGCCCGCTCCGACAATGCCTACTGTCATGCTTGTTAAATTAAGTAAATAACGTTCAGCTAAAATCACCATTGAACTTAACACATACTCAGCAACTGAAACGGCATTACAACCGGGTGCTGAATGAAAACTAACCTGTCGCTGTTTTAAGTAATTTTGATCAATATGATCAACACCTATAGTGGCAGTGCCGACAAAACTAAGTTGCTTATTATCATTAAGTAATGCCTGATTTACTTTAGTGATAGAGCGAACCAATAACGCATCAGCATTAGCAACATCGTTTGCGGTCAGTGTTCTGCCTGAAAATGCCGTCAGCTCACCAATATCCTGAAAAAACTCTGCCGCAAATGGCATATTTTCATCATAAAAAATATTCAAAATTTTCTTCCAAAATTTATTAAAATAATACGGCTACTCAATCCCTAAGACGTTAAGGTTAATTTCTTCGCGTAGCTTTCTTTCTCAATATTAGTCACTTCGACAGTAATCGCTGCATCTTCAATACCTAAGCGTTCAAGTTGGTTACTAACACTTGCACTAAGGCTTTTACGTTGCGACAAATCTCGCCCCGAAAGGATTTTCAAATTTACATGAACAAATACTTGTTCTGAGCCAGGAAGATAAAAGTCATCAAATGCACATGCTCTTACTTTGATATCACTCGCGGCAAACAATTCACTTTGATTCGCACCTTTATAAACAGCATGCATTAGCTGCTCTACCGGTAAATTCGCGGTAATTTTTTTTGAATACTCAATAATACAATGTGGCAAAGGAAGCTCGTAGATAAAATCAATAACTAGATATGGCATTGTAGCGAACATCACTAATAAAAAGAATATAGCTAAAACGGTTATTTAGGCTATTTTCTAATACTTTAGACTATGATGGTTAGGGCATTCGGGTGAAATTTATTGATATCGTAAAGTTAGAGAGTGTTAAAAAATAGTGATTCAGGACTAATTGACTTATGGACCTTCAGTAAATCAATAAATTTTCTCACTTTTGGAATATTGATAATATCTCGGTGCACTAATAACCACGTACATACCTGCCAATTTTCATCCATCACAATTTCAACTAACTCGTTATGACTTTCAACAAAACTTCTAGAGCTTACCCCTATTCCACAGCCATTATGTAATGCATAACTTAAAACTTGCTGAGTGGAGCTTGTCACAACAATATTACGACTAGAAATATGATGATATATCCACTCATTCCATGGTAAATGTTCAAGCCTCTCCGCTAAAGCAAGAAACTTATGCTCAGATAGGTTTTCTTTTGTTGGCAGGCCAAAACGTGAAATATATTTTTGATGCACACAAAGTGTCAACTCAATATTAGCAAATGGCATAACAATGTTATCTAAGGTTTCCGGCTTTACACCTGTACGTATTGCAATATCTGCTTCACCATATTCAAGATTAAATTTTCTTGTGTCACCAATAATATTAATACTAACGTTCGGATAAAGCCTTTGATACTCTGCAATAGTTGGGAATAGCAACTGAGATAACTCACTAACACAAGTTATTGTTAGCGTGCCTTCTAGCACTTCTTCTTTATTTTTTGCTCGCTTGGCAAATTGACCAAATTGAATATCAGTTATTTCACCTAAGCGCATAATTTCTAAACCGGCTTCCGTAGCAATATAGCCTTTATCGTTTCTTTGAAATAATTTTAGTTGCAGGCTGGCCTCTAGAGCATCGATATGTCGCATCACTGTCGAGCGATGTATACCAAGGTCAATTGCTGTTGCAGCTAAGGTTCCCAGCTTTGCCAACCGATAAGCTGTTCTTATTTCTGTCCACTTTTCCATAACCACACCTCGTTGCAAATATGCACACCTGAGTTTTATATTCGCTCATTAACAGCAATATCGCAACACCCTATCATATGTCACATAGCTAAATACTGAATGAGAAATTAATAATGAATACACAAGTACTGATCATAGGTGGCGGGTTCGCCGGCGTTGCAACCGCACAAAAATTAGAGAAACAAGGGGTAAAAACAACTTTAGTTGATAGAAAGGATTATTTTGAAGTCACCTACGCCGTATTAAGAGATGTTGCTGCACCACAAATGAATAACGGTAAATCACGAAGATATTACCATGACATTCTTACTGGCTCATTTATACAAAGTGGCGTTAAAGAATTAAAGGAAACGTCAGCAGTTTTAGAAAATGGCACAAGCATTACTTTCGATAAAGTCGTTATTGCATCAGGTTCACGTTACCCAAGTTTACCTTTGGCTAAGTCATCCCACGCTATTTCCTTATCAGAGCGCACTAATGAACTTAGTGATCAACACAAAAAATTAAAAGCCGCTTCTCACGTACTTATTATCGGTGGTGGGGTCGTAGGTGTCGAATTAGCAGGTGAAATTGCTTCAGCCATGCCTCATATCAACTTAACATTGGCTCATAAGGGCAGCACATTATTGGATGGCTTCAAGAAAAAAGCACAAACCAAAGCGCTAAAACAATTAACCGCAGCTGGCGTAAACGTAGAGCTTAATTGCTTTTATCAAGAAAAAGATAATGCTTATATTGACAAAAACAGCGGTAAATCAATTACACCAGGTATTGCTTATAGCGCTACCGGAACAATACCCAATAATGATTTCTTAACAAAAAACTTTGCTCATATCCTTAATGACCGAGGACTCGTGGTAGTTAATGAAAATTTAGCGGTAACAAAGCAAAATAATTTTTATGCCATTGGCGATATTGCTGATGTCGGTGAAGCAAAGCTAGGCTATTTAGCATTAGAGCAAGGCAAGTATTTAGCACAAAACATTGCCAAACAACTCGAGGGTAGATCAAATAAAGCCTATAAACGTAATCCTTTTATTGCACTGGTACCTACAGGGCAAAAAACTGGTGTGGTGCAATTTCCGTTTATGGTATCAACATGGAAAGCGCTCGTTAACATCAAACAAAAGGATTTATTTATTAGCAAAACTTACAATGAATTTGCAAAGTAAAAGCTACATATGTTAACGAGAAAAATCATCGGGTCGCACCCATTCCCTGCATGGACGCAGGTATTTAGGTGATGTCTGGAACAAATAACCTAACGTGCATGAATGCACTAATGCCTGATACAACAGTATGTCTGAGAAAGGCCTGAACATCGGCGCTCTTTCACATCCATATGATCGCGCCATTGCCTACAGGGATGTAGGTACTTAACTTTTGTCTTGAACAAAAAAGCTGACCGTTCACCCTGAACATAAAAAAGCCGCTAAATTAGCGGCTTTTTCTTAAATAATACCAACTTAAATATTATTTATATTTTTGCATAAGCAAAGTTGCGTTAGTGCCGCCAAAACCAAAGCTATTTGACATTACTAAATTTAGTTCAGCATCACGTTTTTCAGTAACTATGTCTAAACCTTCAGCTTGCTCATCTAAAGTATTAATATTAATTGAAGGAGCAACAAAGTTATGTTCCATCATTAGCAATGAGTAAATTGCTTCATGCACACCTGCTGCGCCTAAGGCGTGACCTGTCATGGCTTTTGTTGCACTAATTGCTGGAGAATCATCACCAAATACCGCTTGAATAGCGCCAAGCTCTTTAACATCACCTACTGGAGTCGATGTACCGTGCGTGTTCAAGTAATCAACTTTACCTTCAACACCGTGCATGGCTTGTTGCATACAACGAATAGCGCCTTCACCACTTGGAGCAACCATGTCGTAACCGTCAGATGTTGCGCCATAGCCAACAATTTCAGCGTAAATATGTGCGCCACGTGCTAAGGCATGTTCTAGTTCTTCAACAACAACCATACCGCCGCCGCCAGAAATAACGAAACCATCACGGTCAGCATCATATGTACGTGAAGCTTGTTCAGGTGTTTCATTGTATTTAGACGATAACGCGCCCATGCCATCAAACATCATAGCTAATGACCAGTGCACTTCTTCACCACCACCGGCAAATACTACATCTTGCTTACCTAACTGAATTAACTCAGCGGCATGTCCAATACAATGAGCACTAGTTGCACAAGCAGAACTAATTGAGTAGTTAACACCTAAAATTTTAAATGGTGTTGCTAAACACGCTGAAATGGTGCTCGACATAGTTTTTGGTACCGCATAAGGACCAACACGCTTAACACCTTTCTCACGAAGTGTGTCTGCAGAATTAACCACGTTTTCTGATGACGCACCACCAGAGCCAGCAACAATACCTGTACGGAAATTCGACACTTGCTCAGGCGTTAGTTTTGAATCTTTAATTGCTTGATCCATGGCTATGTATGCGTAAGCCGAAGCTTCACCCATAAAGCGTAGCGCTTTACGGTCAATATGCTCTTTCACTTCAATCTCAGGCTTGCCCCAAACTTGGCTGCGTAAACCTTTCTCAGCAAAGCTTTCTGCATTAGTAATACCTGAACGTCCTGTTTGCAATGACGACAATACTTCTTCTGCATCATTACCAATACTTGATACAATACCTAATCCGGTGATAACTACACGTTTCATTTAAATAACCATATTCAATTAAAAAATCTGGGCGTATCATACAGACTTTTGCCCCCTATACTGGTCTGTCCAGCGTACACTTGTACACTGAATTTTTACGTTTTTATGACAGAGCTCAATAATACGCGGTAAAATAACCTTTTTTTGTGCCTAACAACAAGTAAGAAGATTGTAAAAAAGTGACTGAACAAACAAAAATTAGCTTCCAAAAAGACGGTTCTCCGTATTCAACGCAGTTTGACGACATCTATTTTGATACCGAACAAGGCACAAAACAAAGTGAATGCGTTTTTATTAGTGGCAATAATATTAAAGCCCGACTAGCTAATAACACCGGCAAATTTGTTATCGCCGAAACCGGTTTTGGTACCGGTTTAAATTTTTTGCTGACGCTAACCATTTTTCAACAATTACAGCATGAAAGTGCAGTTAACAATAAAAAAAGCACTTTGCACTTCATCAGTGTCGAAAAATACCCGTTATCAAAAAGCCAACTTATTCAATCATTAAAAATATTGCCAGAGCTGAACGAGTTTAGTCAGCAACTTATTGAGCAATATCCAGAAAACCCAAGCGGTGAAGCAACGCTTTCGTTTCTCGATGGCGCCGTATCATTACAATTAATATTTGACGATGCCACACTAGGATTATCGACTCTCGCAACGCAGACACATCACAGGCATATGGCAATTGTTGATGCCTGGTTTCTTGATGGTTTTTCACCGGCGAAAAACCCAGAGATGTGGCAACCCGCGCTATTTGAGCAAATAACACGGCTGTCTAAAGAGCAAGCGACAATCGCCACCTTTACTGTCTCAGGGAAAGTTAAGCGCCAGCTCATTTCAGCAGGTTTTCGGGTCGAAAAACGTCTTGCTGATGGCAAAAAAAGTGAAATGTTAGCGGGTGTCTTTCAACAAAATCCGCAATCAGGAAAAGGCTATCAACAACGGCCTTTAATCGCCAAACCGCAGCATGTCAGTATTATTGGTGGTGGTATTGCTTCGGCCTGTGCGGCCTATGCGCTAACAAAAAGTGGCGTTAAGGTAACGGTTTATTGCCAAGACTTCAGTGTTGCTCAAGGGGCATCAAGCAATAATATTGGCGCCTTGTATCCGCTTATTCATCAACAGGCCGACGACATAAGTTTATTTTATCAACACGCCTTTGAGCATGCGGTCAGTCATTATCAAAGTATTTTCAAACAAGATTTTAGTTTTGATCACGACTGGTGTGGTTTATTAGAAATCTCATACAAACCAGCACTAGAGTTACGTCAACAACATATTGCCAATTCAAAGGTTTGGCCTGAGAGTTTAATTCATAGTGTTGATAAAAAACAAGCCAGTAAACTGGCAGGAATTTCATTAGCGCACGGCGGACTATTCTTTCCAAAAGCGGGCTGGATAGCACCTGCCCAACTCGTTAAAGCGATATTTAAGGCGGCAGAGTCGACCAATAGATTACGCATTGAAACCGGTATTAAAATTGAAAAAATTAGCCAGCAACCGGATGGCAAATGGTTATTACATAGCACAACGGAAAACTTTAAAGCCAGCGTGTTAGTTTACTGTGGCGGCGCACAAGGTATTCCGTTAAATACCATTGAGCAATTGCCCTTAACTTCAGTGCGCGGGCAAGTGACCAGCATGGCAAGCAATAATGAAGTCAAAAACTTATCAACGGTGATTTGCCATAAAGGCTATTTAACACCGGCTAATAACAACTTACATTGCATCGGTGCGACTTTTCAGAAAAACAATTTTGATACCGACGCTAAGCCGGAAGAAGATAAGTTCAATCTTGATATGCTGGAGAAATGTTTGCCCGGGTTAAGCCAATGGCAAGCTAGTGACATTGTCAGTAGCAAAGCACGCTTACGTTGCATGACACCTGACCACCTGCCGATGGTAGGTGCTATGCCAGACCTTGATGCTCACAAAACAACATATGGCCATTTAAGCAAAGACAAACGCTGGCGCTATCATCAACAAGCGCCAGTTATCGAAAACCTTTATATGGTGACAGGTTTAGGTGCGCGTGGTTTATGCACCGCGCCATTATTGGCAGATATTTTAGTAGCCGATATTTGCGGCACGCCGTATCCACTCAATAATGAGCAGCTATTTAACCTTGCACCTAACCGTTTTGTTATTCGTGATATTATTCGCAGAAAATTCGACTAAGGCTGCTAGGTAATTTTACGCGCTAAAGGCAGTATTTAATTGCTGCCAATAGTCTTGCACTATTTGTCGGTCTTGTGGGCTAAGTTCTGTGCGGGCAGCCTGCAGTTTTTCACTAATATTATCAGCCAAGGCTTGCGTCAACGCTTGTGATTCATCACCAAACTCACTGCCGGCTAAACTAATAAAGCCACGCAAGTAACTGCCAGCAAAAAGTTCATCCGCACTTATGTCTTGTGATACTTGTTCATCCAAATAGTGATATAAGGCGGTAAGGTTTTCAAATTGCATTTTTAATTCCAAAATCATTTCAGCTCAACCAGACAATGTTTGAGCCTGTTCTCAATATCTTTTAATCTTAAAAGGGTTAAATATTTTTTCAGGCACTACTGCGGGCTAGTCACAGGATACAATACTTGGTCATTGTAACCGGTAATAACCGGTAAATAGCCCGACAATTCAATATCAAGCGCACTATCGCCGGTATCCGCAATTAATGGCCTTGCGTCTAAAGCATTCAACTTAGTTTTAGTGGCGATGATAAGAATATTCTCTTTACCGATAGCACGAATAACTCTTGGGCTTAGCTGTTGATTGCCACGGCCAAAAATATGCCCTTGGCCGCCAATTAAGGTGATAACAAGTTTTATATCGCCCTGTGAATAAGGCTGAATTAACTGCCATAATTGTGGCTCTGTTAGGTCATTGGCAATGAGCTCTTGCTGAGCAACAGCATCAACGCCAAGCAAAGTGTTTTCCAGTGCTAACTCTTCCATCACAAACGCTGTCGTAGAGCCCGAGCCAATAATAAATAGCTCATCATCCATTTTTGAAATAATATCAGCGGCGATATCTTGTAAAACTAATTCATCAGATTCTTTACCACCTGACTTTACTGCTTGAATATAGCGCAGCTCTGATGGTACTTGCATTTCACCATAACGTTTCGCTTTGACAATGCCTTGTCGAAATAAGCTTTCATCAATGTCCATTACATCAGCATCGGTTAAGCTGACTAATTGATTTGTAATCATTAACTCTACTACCCGACCGGCTGCCTTTGGCGTAATGGCATAAACACCTGAATGAATTTTACAGCCTGCAGGAATACCCAATACTGGAAATTTATCAGCGACGATATGACATACATTGCGAGCGGTACCATCGCCACCTGCAAATAACAGCAAATCAATATCTTCAGTGATTAATTTGCTAACGGCCTGCTCAGTATCACGCTCATTGGTGGTTTCATGTTCAACTTGGTGGATCACCTTAGTTGTAAAGCCCAATGCTCTTGCCGTACTTTCACCCATATTGCCTGAAACCGTATTGATAATGATATTATCTTTATAAGGTAACAGTATCTCCAAGGCTAATGCGGCTCGAGCATTAGATTTCGCTGTTGCTCCCAGTGCTACGGCTTGCTCCGCCACGCCTTCTCCGTCACTACCTTTTAAGGCAACACTGCCACCAATACCGGCAATTGGGTTGATCACTAAACCTAAGTTAAACTTTTGCATTGAGTTTTCTCATATTATTCTTGTTAACATATTTCAACAGCGTCTGCTGTGTAGTGAAAATATTCTGATGTTAAAGGCCAAGGGCGCTGGTAATGTTTTGCTAGCACCTGAATTAAAGTTTCGGCATCTTTTGGAAAACCAACATTTAAATAACGACATACCTGTTGATAAACTTTGGCTTTAAAAGCAAAACGATCAGTTTGGCCTGTACCCGATAAATTATCCGTTGAAACATCAAAATCTTTTCCAGCAGCCACACACAGTGCCCACTCAATTGCCTGTGGTTTAATTTCAACTTTTTCAAAAGCAAGCTGCTGTTGCTGATCTCGACCGTCCGGCACATACCAATAGCCAAAGTCTTCCAATTTACGTCTAGCAGTGCCCGCTAAACACCAGTGCGAGACCTCATGCAAAGCACTGGCATAATAGCCATGAGCAAACACTATTTGGTTATATTGACAGGTTTCACTAGCAGGCAAGTATATTGGCTCATCACCGCCTTTAACTAAGCGGGTATTATATTCTTCAAAAAATGTGCTATCAAAAAGGTGAATAAAATCTTGATAGTGATGCTCTACTGCAACTGTTTTAACGGCTTCAAACGACATCATAGTCCCAACAATACACCTACTAATTAGCGAGTTATATCTCACTACAAAAATTGCCGCTATTCTAACATCGTCGTTCGGTTACATCCATATATACCCGTCCCAGTTGAAGATGGGAATACTCACTAAATACCGTTTATCCTAAACATATAGGCTCCTGTGCATCCATGCACTCGCGTTGCACGCTACTTCCTGTAAATAAAACGGCGATTGTTACATCGCCGTTTTTAAAAAAAGTACCATCCTACAGTCTAATTTTTAACACTTCTCATATCCAAAATCGGCATATTCCCGTTACCTAGCACTGTCGCGGGTAATTTACCGTCCCAGTTTTGCGCTTCGGTTAGTTTCACAATCAACGGATTATTACCTAATGCTTTGGCTTTTGCCGTAATTGCCTCAGCTTCCGCTAAACCTTTAATACGGATAGATTCAGCCTCGGCAATGGCGACTAGCTTAATACCGTCAGCTTTTGCTTTTGCCGTGTTAACATCGCGCTGCGCTTCAAGGTTTTGTCTTGCTAATTTATGCTTTTCCGCATCGGCTAAGTTTTTCTCCGTTTGCTTAGTTTCAATTGAAGTTAAATATTTCGCTGGTAATTTAATATTTTCAATTTGAATATTATCAACAGTGACCGGAAACTCTTTCATTTCTTCAATAAAGTTGGCTTCAATTGCTTGAATAGCACCGGCTCGGTCTTGGATCAATTTTTCCGCATCATACTGTGGAATAACATCTTTGGTTGCCGAACGAAAACGAGGGTCTAAAATGCGACTTTCAAACTGTGATAAACCACCATATTGTCTAAACAAATCTAGTGCAGCGGCTTTATCAACCGTCCAGTTAACCGATACGCTAATCGTCACTGGCATTTGCTCTTTCGTACTCGATGCCATTTTTTCTTCATTTTTACGGGTACGTACTTCTATTTCTTCAACGCTATCAATAAAGGGAACTTTAAAGTGCAGTCCCGGATTAACTTGCTCTTTTGCCTCGCTAAAGCGCTTAACAATACCAATATGGCCTTCATTAACGGTATAAACAGAGCCAAAGCCAGAAATGACCACGGCAACAACAACCGCAATCGACTTCATCGGGACATTTAATTTTTCAACATTCATCATTATTCCTTTTATTTTAATGACATATTTTTATTCTTATCTACCCAATTCCTATCAGGTAGTTACGCGTTTGTAGCACCGTCTTTTGACAATTTTTCCACACCACCTTTAATGACGAAGTAACCTAAAACACCTGAAATTAATGAGCCAATCACGATACCTAATCGGTCTTGAAACACTATATTGCTGCTATCTCCTTGATTAAACGCCAAAGAACCAATAAATAAACTCATGGTGAAACCTACACCACATAAAATGGCAACGCCGTATAGCAAGCGCCAACTAACATTCGTAGGCAATTGTGCAAAGCCTAGCTTTATTGCAATAAAACAAAAGCCAAATACACCAAGTTGCTTACCGACAATTAAACCAACAATAATACCTAGTGGCACTGGCGCCATAACTTCTTCAACACCAATACCAGCAAAACTTATTCCGGCGTTGGCAAAGGCAAATACCGGCAAAATAATAAAAGCCACCAGCGAATGTAAATTATGCTCAAGTGATTTTAATGGTGAAGGTTCATCTTCTTTACCTTTTATTGGAATAAAGAATGCCAACACAACTCCTGCTAACGTTGCATGTACGCCTGACTTTAATACGGCAACCCACAAAACAATACCCAAGAAAATATAAGGTGCTGTGCTCGTTACATTACGATTATTCATGATAAATAAAATGGTCAGAACAACGGCTGAGAATATTAACGACAGCATAGAAAGTTGATCGGTATAGAACAAGGCAATCACAATAATCGCCCCTAAATCATCAAATATCGCTAACGAGGTTAAAAAGACTTTAAGTTGCAACGGCACCTTACTGCCAATAACTGACAAAATACCGAGTGCAAAAGCAATATCGGTAGCAGTTGGAATAGCCCAGCCATTAATTGCTTCTGGATCGTCATAGTTAAATGCCACATAGCACAAGGCTGGAACTAACATACCACCAAAAGCACCAATAGCCGGTAGCATAATTTGTCCTGGCTGTGATAAGTCCCCTTCTAAAAATTCTCTTTTTAGCTCTAATCCCACTAAAAAGAAAAATAACGCCATTAAGCCATCATTAATCCAGAGTAATAATGGCTTAGCAATTTCAAAACTGCCAACGGCAACTTGTACTGGCACACCTAGCAACATATCGTAATAAGGCACTAACGGAGAGTTTGCAATAATCATCGCGGCAACTGCAGCAAACATAAGTATAATACCACTTGCTGCTTCTAATTTTAGGAAGTCATTAATACTTTTAATAATCATTTGTTCTCTTTTTAGTTATTTTGTCGATCAACTTTCGACATAATATGTCACCTTGAGTGATTTTACAAACTTCTGCGCTATCAATTTGTTATTGTTTGCAAAAATGATGAAAATTCGGAAACAGATATAAATATCGAAAATAATTCATATTCATAACAAATTATCTGGCAATGTTGGATTTAATAAGTGTAGTATTTATCAAAGATAACAATCGCTAATTAGGTTTCGCCAAAGGCAACGTATTAATGAAAAAACTAGATGATATAGATTTACGGATTTTAACCCTGCTATATAAAGATGCGGATATCACCAATAAAGAACTTGCGGCGCAAATAGGCATTGCACCATCAACCTGTTTAGAGCGTGTTAAACGCATGAAGAACAATGATGTGATTAACAATGCTTTCATTGATATTAACTTTAAGAGTATTGGCGGTAACATTGAAGCGATTGCGGCGATTAAATTACAGCCCTATTCTGAATTAATCGTTAATGAACTCAGAGATGATTTACTTAAGCTTCCTGAAATTATTAGCTTGTATCATATGGGTGGCAGTTATGATTACTTCATTCATATGTCTGTTAAAGATAGTGAACACTTACGTCAGTTTGTTTTTAATGCGATTACCTCTCGAGAAGAAGTAACAACGGTAGAAACTTCGCTTATTTTTGAACATAGCCGCAGTGGCGTCTTACCTAACTTTGATGAAGAGTAACACTTTCAGCGCCAACAAAAAAAGAGCTGATATACAGCTCTTTTTACACTAAATAAATATTGACACTAATGCTGCTTAAAGTCTTCAGTTTCAAAGTAAAAAGGCTTCATGGTGCCGCAATTAAGAAACTTGTATTGCAGCTCAGTACGTTTTGGTACCGGTGAAGAAGTATTAAATTTTGTTAAACAACCAGCATTGACATCAATGTGAATTATATGATCGAAACTTGGCGCCTGTTGTAACCGGTGAATATAAATTCGATTACTTTTTCGATACGAAACAACATCATATTCTTGTTGATTACTTGACGGTTTAACATCGTCCAATTTACGCATATAAAGTTGCTCGGCAAAATTTAAGGTCATATTTTTATAAACGAGCATGCCATCTCGTTCAAAATGTCCGATATAAATATCTGCTTCCAAAGCCACCTTTTCACCACGCATCAAGCGTTGTAAGTTAAATGGTTTTGGCTTAATCGTTACCATGTCGTTATCGCGCACTAAATGCACCAATGCAATATTTTTTACATCCAGTTTATACAGTAATTGCACATCATGGGGCTTATGATAAAGCGGCAAATGATAAGCAAAAATTGTCGAAGCATTATTCATTAACACCATACCGTGAACGCCAACATAGGCAGGGTCAAGCGGTGGCAACTCTTCTGGGGCAGACTCTGCCAAGCTGATAAAACTAGTGCATGTAATTAACAAAGAAACAATCAAAGCTTTCATTCAATATAACTCTCATAAAAAATTTATAAATACAGAGCAATTGTACCAGAATTACTAAACCATAAGCGCTTTAAAGCGCACTAATATTTTAATGAATTACAGGTTTAACCTAAGTTGAAATATAGCTCGGCGACGGCGTGCTTAAGCGAGCTAAACATCACCAATATTTCACACCAACAGTCAGAGAAATTTTAATGCCGTGGAGCCATGAATAGCTATGAGCGACTAGATGATTACGGTATAGCATTCATCAACATGCAGGCATGACTAATGCCTTGAAAGCTAAAATAGTTAGGTCTTTCCAAATATAAAAAATCCCGCATAGTACGGGATTTTTATAATAATTTATTTATCGAATTGACTTAGCTTTTAAGATCATCGAAGAATTTTTTCACACCGTCAAAAAAGCCGGTTTCTTTCGGGCTATGTTTACTGTTGCTTTTACCCATTTTTTCTTCTAACTGACGTAATAAATCCGCTTGATCGCCCGATAAACTTACCGGAGTTTCAATCACAACTTTACACATCAAATCGCCGGTTGAATGGCTACGTACTGATTTAACACCTTTGCCACGCAAGCGGAACATTTTACCTGTTTGCGTTTCTTTTGGTATTTTCAGTTTTACCTTGCCTTCAAGTGTTGGCACTTCAATTTCGCCACCTAACGCCGCGGTAGTAAAGCTAATTGGCACTTCACAATATAAATGGTTTTCATCACGGACAAATATTTTATGTTCTTTTACATTGGCTTGAACATATAGATCACCTGCTGGTGCGCCATGTTCTCCCGCTTCGCCTTCACCCGATAAGCGAATTCTGTCACCGGTATCAACACCTGGTGGAATTTTAACTGATAAGGTTTTTGTTTTCTCAACACGGCCTTGACCACGACATGAAGTACATGGGCTTGAAATAACCTTGCCTTTACCAGAACAGGTTGGACAGGTTTGTTGTACCGCAAACAAGCCTTGACGCATTTGCACTTGACCATGACCATGACAAGTTGAACAAGTTTTTGCACTGGTGCCTTTCTTAGCGCCACTGCCGTCACATGGTTCACAACTAACATAAGTTGGTACTTTAATTTCTAAAGTTTTACCTTTAACGGCATCTTCAAGACTAAGGTCAAGGTTGTAACGTAAGTCTGAACCACGACGTTGACGAGATTGGCCACCGCGACCACGGCCACCGCCGCCAAAAATGTCACCAAATATATCACCAAAGGCATCGCCGAAGTCTTGACCACCGCCAAAACCACCGCCACCATGTCCGCCTTGTTCAAAAGCAGCATGGCCGTATTGATCATACGCGGCACGTTTTTGATCGTCATTTAAGATTTCATAAGCTTCTTTAACTTCTTTAAACTGTTCTTCTTTTGATTTATCACCTTTTGTTCTATCAGGGTGAAACTTCATCGCTAAACGTTTGTAAGCTTTTTTGATATCACGCTCAGATGCATCTTTTGATACACCTAGCACTTCATAATAATCGCGTTTTGACATAGGTTTAATTTCTTTACTTCAAATTTATGGATACTAATTTGTTTAATTTCTTGTTCGTTGTTTTAACTTTTAGTTTAAAACCTTAAAAATCTAAGCAAATTAATATCAATTAATAATTAAATTTCATTTCTGCTTTACACTTTCATTTGATAAAGCAAAGCGCCGATAATTATCGACGCTTTCATTTTCTATATAAACAACAAATGTTTAATTATTTTAATTGTCGCTGTAGCGTTCTAGAGCAAGGCGGACACGCAGAGCATACAAGTGTATGTGAGCATGTCCAACGTCGCCATCGAGCGCGACAGTAGACAATTCAATAATTAATGACTACTTGTCGTCTTTAACTTCTTCAAACTCAGCGTCTACAACATCATCGCCAGCTGGTGCTGATGAATCAGCTTCTGGTGCTGCACCTTCAGGCGCGCCACCTTCTGCTTGAGCTTTCGCTTGAGCAATTTCCATTAACTTAGCTGAAGCTTCGATAACGGCTTGTGATTTAGCATCGATTTCTTCTTTGCTATCGCCCTTAACAGCAGCTTCAAGTTCAGTTAATGCTGCTTCAAGTTTTTCTTTATCTTCACCAGCAAATTCTTCACCTGCTTCTTCAATTTGCTTACGTGTTGCGTGAACCATGCCATCAGCTTGATTACGAGCTTGTACAAGCTCTTCAAATTTCGCATCTTCGTCAGCATTTGCTTCAGCGTCACGTACCATTTGTTCTACTTCATCATCTGATAAACCAGAAGAAGCTTTAATGGTAATTTTTTGCTCTTTACCTGTGTTCTTATCTTTAGCCGTTACATGCAAGATACCATCAGCATCGATATCGAAAGTTACTTCGATTTGTGGCGTACCACGTGGTGCTGGGTCGATACCTTCAAGGTTAAATTGACCTAAAGATTTATTCGCAGAAGCTTGCTTACGCTCACCTTGCACAACATGAACCGTTACCGCAGCTTGGTTATCGTCAGCTGTTGAGAACGTTTGAGATTGCTTAGTTGGGATAGTGGTGTTTTTATCGATAACTTTCGTCATCACGCCGCCCATAGTCTCAATACCTAATGATAATGGTGTAACGTCTAATAAAAGCACGTCTGTTACATCACCAGAAAGTACGCCCGCTTGTACCGCTGCACCAGAAGCTACTGCTTCATCAGGGTTAACATCTTTACGTGGTTCTTTGCCGAAGAAATCAGTAACGGCTTTTTGAACCATAGGCATACGTGTTTGACCACCAACCAAGATAACGTCGTTTACGTCGCTTACTGAAAGGTCAGCATCTTTAAGTGCTTGTTTAAGCGGCTCTAAAGTCGCTTTAACCATATCTTCAACTAAAGATTCTAACTTAGCACGAGTCACTTTGATGTTCATGTGCTTAGGACCGCTGCCATCAGCTGTGATGTAAGGTAAGTTAACATCTGTTTGTTGTGCTGAAGAAAGTTCACATTTCGCTTTCTCTGCCGCTTCTTTCAAACGTTGCATAGCTAATGGATCTGTTGTTAAATCCATGCCTTGATCTTTCTTGAATTCAGCTACTAGGTAGTTGATTAAACGGTTATCAAAATCTTCACCACCTAAGTGCGTGTCACCGTTTGTCGCAAGTACTTCAAATGTGTGCTCGCCTTCAACTTCATCAATTTCGATGATAGAGATATCAAAAGTACCACCACCTAAATCGTATACCGCAACAACTTTATCGCCTTCTTGCTTGTCCATACCGTAAGCAAGTGCCGCAGCTGTTGGTTCGTTGATGATACGCTTCACATCAAGACCGGCAATACGACCAGCATCTTTAGTTGCTTGACGTTGTGAATCGTTAAAGTATGCAGGAACTGTGATTACTGCTTCAGTGATAGTTTCACCTAAGTAGTCTTCGGCAGTTTTTTTCATTTTAGCTAAAACTTCAGCTGAAACTTGTGGTGGAGCAACGTTTTTATCACGTGCTGTAACCCAAGCATCACCGTTATCAGCTTTAGTGATACCAAACGGCATAATTTCGATATCGCGTTGAACTTCTTCATCTTCAAAACGACGACCAATTAAACGCTTGATAGCGAATAAAGTGTTTTTAGGGTTAGTTACTGATTGACGTTTAGCTGGCTGACCAACTAACGTTTCACCTTCTTCTGTATACGCAATGATTGAAGGAGTTGTACGATCGCCTTCTGCGTTTTCAATTACACGAACACTGTCGCCGTCTAGTACAGCAACACAAGAGTTTGTTGTCCCTAGGTCAATACCAATAATTTTGCCCATCTTGAGGATCTCCGAATACTTATATGTTAAAAATAAAGATTAAATCTATCGATGAACAGTTAGTGGGGGCAGGAAAAAGTTTTTTCAACTATTTTCATCGAAAAAAACTAAAAAATGTTAATTTTTATTTCTGCCACTCTTTATAACGCTCTAACCATTCTTGTTGTTAATAGAAAAAAGACATAAAAAAACCAGACACTTGCCTGGTTTTTATACAAGTGTAAAGACAATTTACGCCGTTGTATCAACACTTGGCTTAGCTTTTGACACCATCACCATCGCAGGACGAATTAAACGACCATTTAATTCATAACCTTTTTGCATTACCGCAATAACGGTATTTGCAGCAACACCTTCAACTTCTTGCATTGACATCGCTTGATGTAATTCAGGGTTGAATGGTTGGTCTTGTGGGTCAATCGCTTTAATAGCAAATTTCTCTAAAGACGCTAATAAACCTTGGTAAGTTAACTCAATGCCTTCAATGATGCCTTTGTTGTTTTCGTCATCTTTATCAATGTTTTGCAAAGCACGCTCTAAGTTATCAACGGTTGCTAACATTTCACCGGCAAATTTTTCTAAAGCGAATTTACGCGCCTTTTCAACATCTTGTGCGGCACGACGGCGAACATTGTCAACTTCGGCTTTAGCACGAATAACAGAATCTTTTTGATCTGATACCGTAGCTTTTGCCGCAGCTAAAGCAAGTTCAAGCTCATTAATTTTTTCTTGCTCTTCACTAACAACTTCATGAGCGTGCTCATGTTGCTCTTCAACTTGCTCTTCAGCTTGTTCAATTATTTCTGCTGCTAGTTCATCTGCTGCAATTTCTTCAGCACTTTTATTTTCTGTTGACTCGTTGGCCATGAAAAACTCCAAAGTATCTTTAATTTTCAAAGTTGGTAAAACACAATACCGCTAATTATGGGGACTTGTTTTTATGATTCAAGCACAAAAGTGAATCATTTAAGAAAAAGTCAACTTTACAACTGAGTAAAATAGCGCGAAACTGCCCTTAGTCGCCTATTTTATTACGGTTTTATCTCAAGAATGAGTCAATTATACAAAACGGTGGGCTTAATTGGTAAACCTCATCACGACGGTGCCAGTTCAACCATTGAAACTTTACATCGCTATTTATCTGCGCAAGGTTACCAAGTGCTGATAGAAAGTTCAGTTGCACCATCAATTAAACTTGAAGATATTGCTGTTGCCACATTGACTGAAATAGGTGAACAAGCCGACCTCGCGATAGTAGTGGGTGGTGACGGCTATATGCTTGGCGCGGCTCGGGTACTTTCCTGCTATGACATTGGTGTTTTAGGCGTGAACCGTGGCAACTTAGGCTTTTTAACCGACTTATCTCCCGATGATTTAGTGGCACCACTTGAAGCCATTTTAAATGGTGAGTCTCGCTGCGAACAACGCTTTATCATCGAAGCGGAAGTGTATCGTCACGGTAAACTTAAAAGCTCGAATAGCGCGGTAAATGAAGCGGTATTGCATGCCGGTAAAGTCGCTAACATGATAGAGTTTGAAGTTTATATTGATGGCAGCTTTATGTTTAGTCAACGCTCAGATGGCTTAATTGTATCAACTCCAACCGGCTCAACCGCCTACTCAATGTCGGCAGGCGGTCCTATATTAACGCCAAATTTAAATGCTCTGTCATTAGTGCCTATGTTTCCGCATACCCTGACCAGTCGGCCAATTGTCGTTGACGGTAACAGTGAAATAAAACTAAAACTTGCCAATGAAAACTATGAGAACTTACAAGTTAGCTGCGACGGTCACGTTATTTTAGCCGTGATGCCGGGTGATGAAGTTATCATCAAGAAAAGCGAATTTACCTTGCGATTAATTCATCCGCTTGATCATGACTACTTTAATGTTTTACGAAATAAATTAAGCTGGGGTAATAAACTCTATTAGTCAGTCGCGCTTGCAGCCCTGAATAAACGGGGCTTGAAAATAAAAGTACAAACATTGCTTGAAAAAAAACCAGATACTGTATAAATTAACAGTATCTGGTTTTTTTGTATTTATCGTCGTTAAAACAGCTTCACTGCTCAATCAAGCTGCAGCTAACGAAACTAGGACTGACTATGTTATTACAACTCAACATTCAAAACTTTGCCATAGTGCGCTCGCTAGACATTGACTGGCAACAAGGTATGACTACCATCACCGGCGAAACCGGTGCAGGTAAGTCCATTGCCATTGATGCCCTCGGACTTTGTTTAGGCGACAGAGCTGTCACTAATGTTGTTCGTCCAAATTGTGCCAAAGCAGAGCTTGCTGCCACCTTCGACACAACCAAAAATAAATCGGCACAAAAGTGGCTGAAAAAAAATGATATGTTGCTGGATAATGAATGTATTCTTCGTCGGGTAATTTCCGCTGAAGGTCGCTCGAAGGCCTATATTAACGGCAGCCAAGTACCATTAGCGCAACTGAAAGAAATTGGTCAGCTGCTAATTAACATTCATGGTCAGCATGATCATCAACTAATTGTAAAAGCGAGCGAGCAACGCAACATACTCGACGCCTATGCAAAACATCAACACTTACTTGATGATGTAAAATACTACTTTCACCAATGGCGTGAACTAAGCCAAGAAGCTAAGCATTTACAAGAAAGTAAATTACAGCGTGAAGCCAAACAACAGCTATTGCAATATCAAGTAAATGAATTGAATGAGTTCTCTTTACAAGTTGACGAGTTCGAAAGTTTAGAAACCGACTACAAACGTCAAAGCAATGGCCAGCATATTCTTAACGAAACATTAATTGCGGTGCAGCAATTATCGGAAAATGAGCAATTTAACGTTGTTGACGGTTTACGACAAAGCGCTGAACAAATTGCGTCATTAGGCAACTTTGACCCAGCATTAAAAGCTATAGCTGAACAACTTAATGACTCACTGATTCAAGTTGAAGATGCCAGTCAGGAAATAAAGCATTATTACGAAAGCCTAGAGTTAGACCCACAAGCATACACCTTAATTGAAGAGCGTTACTCAACGGCAGTGCAACTAGCGAAAAAACATCAAGTAGCGCCCGAAGCACTTGCAAACTTTCACCAGCAACTATTACAAGAGTTACAATTATTTAGCTCTGACGAAAGCCGCTTAGATCAAATTAATGATGATATAGAAGCAGCGAAACAAAAATATCAAGACGCCGCTCAAGTATTATCAGCTTCAAGAACAAAAGCAGCAACCAAACTTAGCAAAATGATCACCAACAGCATGGCTGAATTAAACATGCCACACGGCCAGTTTTTCATCGACGTATGTCAAAATAAAGAACAAACAATGTCGACCAACGGACTCGATCATGTCAATTACCTTGCCAGCTTAAACCCAGGACAAGCACTTGAAGCCATGAACAAGGTTGCCTCAGGTGGCGAACTTTCGCGCATTAGCTTGGCCATGCAAGTTATCCTAGCCGACAAAGTGATCACACCAAGTTTAATTTTCGATGAAGTTGATGTTGGTATCAGCGGCCCAACCGCCGCTATGGTTGGCGCAAAGCTACAGCAGCTTGCTAAAAAAACCCAAGTTATTTGTGTAACTCACCTGCCACAAGTTGCCAGTAAAGGCCATCAGCAGTTATTTGTTGCTAAGTTAACTGATGGCGAGCATACCGAAACCACAGTAACGGAACTTTCTAGCGATGGCCGCGTCCAAGAAATTGCCCGTTTACTCGCCGGTGATAAAATTACCGAGAATAGTCTGGCTAATGCGCAAGAATTACTTGCCGGATAAAGCAAATATTTTCAAGCGGGCAAAATAAACGAAAAATAATTTTGTATCTCTTAGCCCGCTTCGCTATTATCCCCGTTCAAACTAAAAAGGATAAATATAATTACCATGTTGTTTCGAGTATTAGCTATTGTTATCGCCCTATCTGTTTCTGCCTGTTCAAGCTGGGTTTATCGCATCGATATCCCACAAGGTAACTACTTGGAACAAAAAGACATCGACAAACTTCAAATTGGTATGACAAAAGAGCAAGTTAAGTTTGTATTAGGTAGTCCCGTTGTAGAAGACGCCTTTAATAAAAACATTTGGCATTACGTTTACCGCTTTAAATCAGGTAGAAACGAAGAATATAATGCAGAAAAGAAATTTACGATTACCTTTGAAGACAACAAAATTGTCAATGCCGAAGGTGATTTCGAATTACCAGAAAGCTACTACGTACCTATGATTAATTAATTACAATCATTAGCCAACGTACTTAGTATTAAAAAAGCCAGCTAATTTAAACAGCTGGCTTTTTTATGAAAACAGAAAAACTTAATTCGATTTTGCTCTTCTTGGATCAACTCGGCCACCGGTAATTTTATCGGCACGCCCTTCTTCTTTCGCTTTTTCCGCTCTGCGCTTGCGCACTTCTTTCGGATCAGCAATCAATGGACGATAAATTTCAATACGGTCTAAATCTTTTACTATATCTTTTAATTTAGCCGCTCGGTTCCAAATACCAACATTATTTACGGCTAAATCAATTTCAGGAAAATCTTCAATAATGCCTGAACTGAGAATTGCCTGTTCAACCGTGGTATCAGGCGCAATAGTGCAAGCAATTATTTCTTGACGTGTTGGCGTACCATAAACAACTTCAATGGCAAACTGCGCAACTGCAACACTTTCTTCATTCATAACGTCTTCGCTCATACTAAACTCAATATTTATAAAATTTGTCGAATTACACTTTTACTAACAACTTCAACTTTTCTAGCCGTACACTTCTTTTGCTCGCTGAGTAAAAGCATGCACCATATTATTCGCTAAATTGTTAAATATTCTACCAAAGGCCAAATCGAACATTTTGTTAGAAAACTCATAATCTAAGTTCAGTTCAATCTTGCATGCTTCATCAGATAAAGCTTTTAATTGCCAACCACCTACTAACTGCTTAAAAGGTCCATCTACTAAACTCATTTTAACTTCTTGATTACTAATCAAAGTATTTTCAGTAGTAAACCACTTCTTTAAACCACCTTTGGAAACTAATAACGCTGCGGTCATTGAACTATCATCTTGGGCAATAATTTTACTATCACTACAATCCGGTAAAAACTTAGGGTAAGAAAGCACATCATTAATTAAATGATACATATCTTCTACACTGTGCATCACTAATGCACTACGACTTATGTTTGGCATTCACCCTCCAATTCTCAACCGCGCTATCATAGCAAATGTCTTTAAAAAACGCATTAAAGTCGAAAATGATAAATAAGCCGTTTAAATAGCACAAATTCTCCGTATAATAACGCGCTTGCTATCTATTTTGGCAAACATGAATGGAATTAAAATGGCAAAGAAGAAAAAATCAAAATCATCGAATAGCAACACCATAGCGCTGAACAAAAAAGCTCGTCACAACTATAACTTAACCGACAAATTTGAAGCCGGTATGAGTTTGCAAGGTTGGGAAATTAAAAGTATACGCAGTGGTAAAGTCAACATATCTGACTGCTATGTTTTTATTAAAGACCGTGAAGCCTATTTAGTTGGTGCTGAAATCATGCCACTTAATGCAGCATCAAGCCACGTAGTGTGTGATCCAAACCGTTCACGCAAGCTGTTATTGAACCGTCGAGAATTAGACCGTTTATGTGGCGCCGTTGAGCGTGACGGCTACTCACTCATTGCTACCGCAATGTATTGGAAAGCCTGCTGGGTGAAATTAGAGTTTTATCTCGGTAAAGGTAAGAAAGATCACGACAAGCGTGCCGACATTAAAGACCGTGAATGGGCGGTTGATAAAGGTCGCTTAATGAAAAATAAAAACTTAGAACGCTAGTTTATTCACTAAGTGGTTAAAAAATACCACGTTGTCTATTTAAGTTAAGCGTTGTACAATGCGCTTTATAGGCTATTTTAGCTTATAATGAAAATGTAAGAACTTTGGGGCGGATCTAGGATTCGACAAGATTCACGAAACCCAAGGTGCATGCCCAGGGGCGGTTGGCCTGGTAAAAAGCCGCAAAACTATAATTGCAAACGACGAAACGTTCGCACTAGCCGCTTAAGGCTAGCCATCGCCTCATAAACTCTCCTATTGTTTAGAGGATCGATGGTCACCCCAAGTAGGATAGCGAGGGAAGCACGCTTAAGGCTGAACCGCGAAATAGTATTAAGCTCACCATGACGAAGCCTGTCGATTGGCGTCCAATTGGTTAAATAAATAATCGACTAAGCATGTAGTACCGAGGATGTAGGTTTTTTGGACGGGGGTTCGATTCCCCCCCGCTCCACCACACAATAGCCTTTACAATCAAATGGTTGTAGGGGCTTTTTTATTTCTCGTCCACTTTTAGTCCACCAAAAATAAAAAATATAGTCTTTTGAAATATAGGGCAGAGTTTCGAATTCACCCGAACGTGCCAAAATTTATCTTTTGCTATCAGACACATACAAATACTTAATATTTAAAGTACCACACTTCTAATTTTACTTCCTACTGACCTTTAGAGCTATCAAATTTAAATAACTGTACTTTGCTCACAAAAATTAAACTTAAATTATCTAACGGCCTGTTATTTTTCCAGTTTGAATTATTTTTGTTATGCGGCAATAACTCTAATCTATTTCTATAACATTAGGATGCTTTTCAGATGAATACTCATGATATATATCATCGAGGTAGGTTCCAAGCTCAACAGACTCTAGATCAGATGGAATAACAACATCGTAGACTCGCGCGCGAATACCTGTATTTGATTCATTAAATAATTGCCATTCATCATTTTTTTTATGAACTGACATCCGTTTGCCAAATACATTGAACCTGAAAATCACAACAGAAACCTCCTAGAGACATAACGCCCCATTAAAAGACTTTTGATAGCTGGTAAAAATGTGAAACGAAGTGGAACCTAACCAACTGTTAAAAGTCCTCCTTGAATGGCTTGTTATACATTGTTGAAACTAATAAATAACCGTGTACCACACCTCACAATCAGGGGAGTCTTTAACGTACCGAAGATACATTTTTTTAGAAGATGCATGAGCCGTTAATAACATACTATACATTTCTTTAAAGTGGGGGTGATTGCGCTTAATTGTAAGGTATACCCCCTCGCTTAATGAACAAGACATATCACTTAGATTAGAACCTACGGGTGGTGGAACTTTAACGCTTCCATTTGGGTGCAAATATATTCTATCGATCTCACCTGCACACGCAAGATTTGCGGCCTTACACCCTTCAAAGGGTGGTGTCCCTCCCAATGTAGCACCAGATAAAAAAAACAAAAGCAACATGATATGTTTCATATAAAACTCATTCCTAGATTAAATGTATAACGCCTCGTTAAGAGGCAAAAAGTTGTTGACTAAAATTAGCGACGAAGGAGCAAAAGCCAACAACTTTTTGTCCTTTTAAACGACTTATTATATTTTACTTATTAATGATAACTCTCTCTAGTCGACAAAATTTAGAATTATTATCATCAATAGCTCTTATTGTTATAGCTTTATCAGCTGATTGAGCGGTTAATAATAAGGATAATAAAGTGTCATACCCAGGAGAATTTTTTTCCAGTTCTAACCAGTAATCATCAGTACAATTAACACCTTCAATTGAATGTTTAGGGTTGGTTTGAATTAGAAGGTTCCCACTGCTTGACCATGCAGAGATCAATTGCACTTTCAATCCGTGTGAATCTTTATAGTTCGCGGCTTGAGTATGTGTTGAAAGTAATAACAACAATATTAATAATTTTTTCATTGACAGTCACCATAAAATATAACACTCACTAAGAGGCAAAAAACAATGGATTAAAATAAGCGACGAAGGAGCAAATAGCCAACTGTTATTTGTCCTGCTTGAATGGCTTGTTATATTTTGGGGTTTAAGGTTATATATTTTAAAGTGCAATCTGTTCCATTGCCGTCAACGCCTATGCGGACTGTTACACCTGACTTATACGCTTCCATAGCTGCAGTGTACTTCATAGAAGTAGGAATAGTGTCGTTTAGATGGCCCACCATCACAATATTACTAGTGCAACTCCAAGCTGAGCCATTACTAGGGGCTGTAGCTCCAGTTATGAAAATATTTATTTTATCGCTTGAAACGCTAACTTTTTGGACACTTCCTGTCCAGTGAACTGTTTGGGCAAAAACAACATTCTGTACCATAACCCCAGCAAAAAACACTAATGGTTTTAGGTTCATAAAAACTCCTTTCAAATTTGAAAAATATAACGCCAAGCTAATAGGCGTTTATTGTTTGGCTAAAATTGTGAGCGCAGCGAAACGAGCCAAACTTTAGTAGTCCCACTTGAACAGCTTGTTATAACTAAAATCGAGACTCTTGTATAGCAAGAAAATCTAACTCACAGGTATCTCCAGAAGAGTTAGCTCTAATCTTTTTTCCAGACATGTATCCTGCAAGTGCGATGCTCATCATTTGATTTAATGCCATTTCTGAATGCAAACTATGCGTAATGTTAGCGATACCATCGCATTCCTCAACAAGCTTAAATGTTGCATCATCTGAGAAATATAGTTTTGTCACTTTACTCGAAGGGTAGTCGTATACTTTGATAGCTTTTAAGGTCCCAAAAGCTATATCGCCCGCAAATATTGATGTGCTAAATAGGCTCAGAAGTACGATAGCTATTTTCATTAGTTCAATCCTAGTTTGGGAAAAGTTATAACGCCTAGTTAATAGGCAAAAAATTGTTGGCTAAAATTAGCGACGAAGGAGCAAAAGCCAACTTTTTGTTGTTCTTTAAAACGACTTGTTATATTACTGAACAATACGTGCATGATGGATATTCATATGATTATGTGGACTACATCCTGAGATCCAAACTTGAACTTTTTTACCCGACATATGGGCAGCTAGAAGCAAAGAATATATTTCTTCAAATACAGGGTTATTTTCTTTGCTAACAACATAGTAGCCTGGGCTTGTACAGTTACTTGGGTTAGTGTTCATATTTTCTAGTCGAAAAACTCCATAGCCGCCATGTGCGGTGTGAGCATAAGTTTCTAAAACCTTGCTAGAAGAACTCCATCCAGCATAGACTGACATGGCCCCAAACATAAAAAACATTACAATTAGTAATCTAAAAATTTTCATATACCCTCCATATAGTAATATAACGCCCAATTAAGAGGCTTTTTAATGGTTTGCTAAAATTGTGTAGCGAAGCGGAACCGAGCAAACTGTAAAAAGTCCCGCTTGAATTGCTTGTTAGCTGCCGTTTACTTCGAAATAGATTCTTGGTAATTCCGTACCCCAAGATTGATTTTTAAATTCCATCATTTTCGCAAAATCAAAATTTGAAATGATAAATTCATTATTGCCTTTCCAGGCAATTTTATAATTTATAGCCTTTGGTTTTCCATCTAAACGGATTAGCGTATCCGTAGTTTTTAAAGAGAATGGCGATAATGATTTATTTTTCACTCGCTCGACATATATTTGAGTTTGAGGGCTAGAAAATCCGCCACAACCACTCATCATAACAACAGCTCGTAATTCACCATTCGGAGAAAAAAGCTCTTCATATTCATCTTTAGAGCATGCGCTACTTAATAGAAAGCCTAATGAATAGATAATGACTGTAATTAAAATACCAAACCAAAATATTGCTGCGCCTAAATTCCACAGTTTCTTTTTAAAGTGATACAAAGCTAAATTCCTTTTAGGCTGCTAACGCCCTGTTAAGGGGCAAATTGTAGTTGGCTAAAATGTGATGCAAAGCGGAACAAGCCAATTGTTATTTGTCCCGTTTGAACAGCTTGTTATATTTATTTTATAAGTTGAAATGAATTAGGAATAGTTCCATTAGCGGATGCAGAATCACATGATTCTTCACCCCAAAAACGCAACTTAACTTCTTTATCTGCTATTAAAGCTGAGTGAGCTATTGACACTCTGATTTTTGTATTGTCATCTGTCGCAACACCAAGTCGATAATCTTTACCATTTACCCTTACGATTACATAACTTTCTTGGTTGCCATATTCTCCCATTTTCACTGCACTAGGGACTCCAATGCAATCTGCGGAAGCAAATGTATTCACAGAAAAGAGAACACTTAATGGAAATATACATAATTTAATTTTATTCATAATTATCCTTGTAGATCGCACAATAAATATAACGCCTCATTAAGAGGCTAATAATAGTTGGTTAAAATATGCGACGAAGGAGCAAAAACCAATTGTTTTTTGTCCTTTTGAATGACTTGTTATACGTTTTATCCACTCCGAGAAGGAAGATACATGCTTCTTGCCATAGGACGTCCTATAGTACCTCCGCTCGAGCAGCTGTATGAGTATAGCTCAATCGTTTTACCTGCCATGTAAGCTGATAATGCCATGCTATACATTGCCTTAACCTCTTCAGGATCGTCAGTTTCAGATTTAATGTACCAAATCCCTTGGGTCATAATGCTACACCCCTCCTTATTCTCCCAGTTGCCTGATATAACAAATGAGTTGCCTTTAATACTGGAAATCCAGTTTATTGATGATTTCCCTGTGTACTCACCTGAAGTTGCAGAAAAAGAAAGTGTTAACATTAAAACAGATAAAAATTTATTCACTTAGAGCTCCATGCTAATTTATTGAAACGTATAACGCACAACTAAGGGGCAAATAATTAGCTTGGCTAAAATTTTGAGCGAAGCGACAAAAGCCAAGCTTTATTTGTCCCGCTTGAACAGCTTGTTATATTTTTTATTCGCTTTACTTTACAACAATATGTTTCAAATCTTCGACTCCTCCTCTTAACGTGCAAGTACCGGTTCCACCTAACCAGACATTTTTATTCGCTGCATATGCCGACAAAGCTAAGCTTAAGGTTATTTTTCCAGATTCAGTACTCCCATCAAAGACATAACTGTACCACTGATTATTTTAGCAACTTGGTAAGTTAGAGGGAGTAGGACTTACCGTTAAAAGAACTTGATTACCATAAGAGGGCCCAGCCAGAACTTGAGTGATTTTTGCAGGATTTACATCGCTTGCTTGACTATAACCAGAAAATAATAATGCAAAGATTAACGCATAACCTTTTTTCATATTGAAGACCTCGATAAAAATATAACGCCCTGTTAAGGGGCAAATTGTAGTTGGCTAAAATAAGCAAGGAACGAGCAAAAGCCAACTGTTATTTGTCCCGCTTGAACAGCTTGTTATATCTACTTAATACTCAATCGCCAATGCTTTAACTAAACAAAAACCTTCACTGTTTTTTATGGTATCGTCAACAACTAAACGCACTTCTTTACCAGCCAATTTTGCAGCTAAAGCTAAAGAAAATATACGGTTATAATTTTCTGAAAACTTTGCAACAACGAGGCCATTCGCATTCAAGCAACTTCCTGCGGAACTAAAGCCCTTTAAGGTTATGTAATCTTTGTCTGTACCAGACGGTATTGTTACAATTTTTTGTATTAAGTTTGTGTGAGAGTAGCTGGTAGCTTTTACTTCACTTAATAAAGTAAACGATAAAAAAAATATAAGAATTGATAATTTCATTACGTCTCCGTAGATATAACGCCCAAATAATGGGCAAATGATAGTTGGTTAAAATAGCGACGCAGGAGCAAAACCAACTGTTATTTATCCTGTTAATTTGCTTGTTATATGCAAATCACACCGAAGTTTCAATCTTTGGGTTTGAAACAACGTCATTTTTTAGCATTAAAACAATTATGTAAACAATATTAAGTGGAGGCACGATACATAATAAAACACCTACCAATGTAGCTATTTTAGGTGTAGAAGTTTTACGTTTACCTAAGTAATAACTTAAAGGTCCAACGATAAATATAGAAAAGAAAACTAACTGACCGATAATTGTTGCATTGATATTCATGTGCATAAATCCTTTTTTTTTGCATATAACAGCTTATTATGTAGACGTCTCAGTAATTCCCATCTACTTTATTATTGAATAAAATAACTCAATACCTTTAAATTTCATAACCTTATTATACTTTTATTACTATTAAACACATGAAATTAAGAATATTAGTGAGAAGTCTAAGTAATCCTCTCCGAGAAGAAACGCGCTAATCAGAATGATTTCAAAGACTTAAAAAAAATACAGTACTGGTCGATATGTATTACTGAGAATTCTCAGTAACATGAGAAAAACATCATTTAGAAATAGGTAATATAAAAGTTTCAACTGAACACCAGCCCTCCAAAAAAACGTCCTTTTATTCATCCTTAAAGGCAGCTTTTAAAAAACAAACTATTTAGGTTCTTTATAGGCCTTTAAAAACAAGGGCTGTCAAAAACAAGAAAAATACTTTACCCCCGTATTGGTAACCGAAGGGTTGTTTACGCTGATTCAATTAAAATTAATGGAACCAACGGAAGGTGTAAAAATCTCAACAATGGCAACAGCAATAACCGACGAAATTATTACCAGTTGCGAAATTGAATCAAAAGGAAATACTAAAAATAAAAAAGTTATTTAAAAAACAAAACTCACAATAATACTATTACAACGTTTCTCTTGTACCATTGATATAATTAATTACATCATTTACAGCTTCTTTACCGTAGCCAGATTCATGTAAGTGTCTTAAATAATCAACAGTTCTTCTAGCTGAAGCGCCCAATATCAGTTTTGAATTGTCAGTTTTTACATCCCACATTATAGTGGGATGATTCCCATTAAAATGAAAATTAGATTGTTCCGCCGTACAATTTCCAAACACATGGCCATCTAACTCTATTGAATCCTCTTTAAAATTAAAATTTTCTACTCTAGCAATATCGAGGTAACTATCCGGCAATGTAGGTTTATCCCAGTAATAAATCTTGGCATATTTACCTAAATCTGGTATTTCAAGATCTATATGTAAAGGTGCATCTTCTATTTCCCATATACTTCTAACTTCATGCTGATGTTCATGCTTAAACGGCTTATATAGTAATGGATGATGTTTATTTTTCTCGTCAAACCTTAATTGTTTCTTAGTACGATATGAGCATATTGCTGTTGTTACAAAATTTGATGAATAACCTCGTTCTTTTAGCTTAGATGTTATAAGCTGAAAAAACTCTTTATAGTGAGTGATTTTTACACATACATTATATTTTTTACCGAAGTTTTTTGAAAAACGCCTCATCAATGGAACGCTAAATAATTTAGATGCACAATAAATGTAATCATGACTGCAATCATATTTCAAACAACCTACCGAGTTTTCAATACTTAAATTATTTACATCACTCCCTATTAATGATTTCGTTACGTGGTTATGCTCAAATGGTTGATTTTGGTTATCTATATAAGAATACACCTCGATCTCACCTTCAGTAGAGTCACCGATCTCTTCACCATATAAAGCTTCATCATGATACGTCCTTGCCGAAGATAAGCGAATCAAACCATTATTTACTAATTTTTCTGCCCATTCGCGTTCCATAAACTTGTAAATTGGTGTTTGCAAAATTTAAACTCCTTGATGAAATGTATAACTTTAACCAAGAGAAAAGTGCTGGCTAAAACGAAGGGGTAAAAACCAACTGTTTATTGTCCAGCTTTAATGACTTATTAGATGATTTATTCACTTACTTCTTCGGCTACTTCTGGCTCAGGTGATGGAAGTAATTTGTTCATTTCACCAATGAGTCCTGACACCTCATTTTTAGCACCTTTTACTTCTTTATAAATATCAAAAATCCGATTACAAGCAGCTGACAACCAAGTTCTTTTATCAAGTATCTCTACACTCTTTTTAAGTATATCAATTTGCTGACGCATCGTACTTAATTGTTGACTTGTTGCTTCTTTATCTTTGTATAACTCTTCTAGTTTTTTCTCAAAAATTTTCATTTTTTCAGTAACAGAATCCTGCTCTTCTTGTGAAAAGTGAGAATTATCTATGCCTTGGTTTTCAAAGTTTTTCAAAAACTCTTCACGAAAGCTCTCCAAGTCACTTTCATCCGGTACTGCTATTTTATAATCTTCTTGAATACGATGAGCCCATTGATAGGCTCTACTTTGGGCATTATTTAGGTTTTCATGATCAAAATATTCAGTTTCATTTGATATTTGTCCAGGGGATTCAATAGTGACAAACTTAAACCTGTTCTGTTTAAGCGGTGTGACTTCTTTAAGTGTAAAGCTATAATCTTCCTTTCCCTTAAACTTTATATTCAAAACATTTTCAGATTTATTAGCTTCCACTTTAAACATATGTCGTGAAAAAATTGTTTGATCAAACTGTTTTTTCATTTGCTCGATAATTGCTAACCTAATTGTTGCCATAATTTGAATTTAACTCCATGTTTGAAAATCATATAACGCCGCACTAAGCGGACGAAAATAGCGGGTTAAAATGTGTAGTGAAGCAAAAACTAACCCACTACTTTATTTCCGTTTAAGTGCATTATTATGCATTTGATTGCAAGCCACTCTCAATTTTACTTACTACGTCATCCCCCTTTTCAAGAGTTATGGGAAAGCCTTCAACGTTTAAAATATTACTCTTCATAGCAATCATTAACTGTTCATCTTCTACAACCAAATCAAATAACTCAGACTTTTCTCTTAGAATGGTTTTGCAGAGGATTTTCATTTCCTGAGTATTAGAGCCTGTATTAAGTTTTGCCATTGCTGGTGCAGCAATAGATAGCAATACATCTCTTAATGACTCAGCTTCATTAATTTTTTCACCTAATGACGCAAATTTTATGCACCTTGTCATTTCGGGTAATAGTGCCTCTAAATGAGAAGAAGTAAGACTATCTAAATGTTCGATTTCTTCTACTGCTGCGCTCGGTTTTCCTTCTGATGTAAATATATCCGAAGATTGATAATAGGACTCTATAGCACCTCGTCGAAGAATAAAGCAACCAGCCAACTCTAATAAACTCAATACAGCTTCTAACCGCTGCTTTATCGTAACCCAAACCCTATTGGGTGATAGCTCAGCCAACACACTTTCATCACTCTCGAATAAAGTACAAAAAACAGCCCTTCGTTTTGCTTGAGCTTCTTCACCATCCCCTTTATTTACCCAATATGGATGATTTGAAGAAATAGTCGATACATCATCCCAATGAGCATTTACTAACTGACAAAAATCATTATAGGCAGAGTTCGCCATTGCTATCGCTGATGCAGAACCTGCAGTAGCAGCTTGTTGATCAGCTACTAAACACCCATTAAGAAAATAGTTACTTAACTCAAGACCATCAGCAAAAGCATCCGCATCAGCCAAAACAACTGGAGTTTTTCCTAATAGCTTCATGAATTTTGACACTACAGGCATTTGCCCTGTACCAATTACGGGTAATATCTGAGAGCCAGATGCTTCTAGGTGCAATTCCAATTTTTGCGATAAAAAACTACAAATAAGAGCATCTGACGGTCCCTCAACTAATAGAGGCTTTCTACAAAATAATGATAGTTTATGTTCCTGCCCTAACCGCGCCACCAATGCCTGAACTTTTCTATTTTGAAGTACACCAGAATCGGTAGGTATTTGAACAGGAGCAGTTTCTAAATCATGGCAAAATACTAAAGATAATAAGTCATCACACTTCAGCACCTTCAACATTTCAGTAGAATGGGTAGCCATAACTATTATTTTTTTAAAGCCATTCTCTAAGTGATCCCCAGCAGCAGAAACAATCTCATTAAGCAGAAATGCTTGCAGTTGAGGATGTAATGAAACTTCTGGTTCATCCAGCATTAGCGCACCAACATCATCATCATATAATGCCGCCAACAAACCAACTAAATGAAGTAACCCTGATGCTTCTCGACCGGATGAATACGGAGCACTTTCTGTATCTAATCGCGCAAACACCACCTTTAAAGTGCCTGCATCCCACTCAATAATAAGGTCTCTTTTAAACAATTTTTTAAGACGCTCTTGAACCTTAACTAGAATATCGGCTCTTTCAGATAACGTTTGAAAATCACCATTTAAGGTTTCAATATCATGCCGTCTATTAACATCACTTTTAGAACCAAAACTAGCATTGTCATATAAAATATGTCCTCCTCTATGGCCATCATAATCTGAACGGCTTTGTTCAAGCATTCCCATACGGCCGGCTGATATAAACCTTACTTTTTTACCTTGGACATGTTGAGGCATTGCAATTTTGATAGCACGAAGTAAGTGCGTCTTACCACTACCATTTGGACCAATTAATACAGTTAAACCACTTCTTATGGTAATTTCTCTATTGAAATTACCATTGTGACTTTGAATGGTAGTATTTAACTCTATCGGGAAAGGCATATTGCTCCTTAAAATGAATAACAGCTTATTATGAGAAAATAATCCTTGTTTAAAGCAGGACAATTTCCTCTTCTTAAATTTAATTTTACATAGCAATACTGAAATACATTTTATACTTCAAATAATTAGCTATATGTATTTGGAAAACAGGATACTTAGCACTGAAAAAATATCCATTACAAGACATTACACAGTGATAATTGAAAAACTAATTGGCTTTATCTAGTGCGAGAAAAGCTATCTAATTTCACTATTTTTAATACGCGTTTTTTGTTCTTATCCTCTAGTGCTTCTATTACTGATACTTCCCACTCTTTTAAATATTTTACTCGTACGTTTGGATTAATTTTCTTTATTTCTAAATAGCGTTTTAATAGCTGTTTTTCGTAATAAACCGTTTCTGTTTTTTCAAGTTTTAATGCCTTGAACAGAACCATTAACACTATGACGATAAACGCCCAAACTGCACCTTCCATTTAATGTTACATCCATAAATAAAAATACAAATGCTCAAAATATACAGTGACAAAGTAAAAGCCGAATGAGCATTAATAAACCATAATATCGGCTCGTCACTTTCATAAATTATCACCCTAACTCTATGAATAATCATATAGCTAATGGCTATCAGGAAATATATTAAATATAACCATAATGTTGATCTAGAATGCTTTATCGTAAAGAAAACATGTAGGCCAACTGACGTTAATATTACATTTGCACAAGTACTGGCCATCACTAAATAAAATGTATAAAAGTCGCCCGTTGTATTTATGTACTGATTAAAAATACACGTAGCGATAGCTAGCATGATTATAATGAAGTTAGATTTATTTTCTTGTACATTTTTGTAACTTAGTACAAAACAAAATATGTATGCTACGAGATAGAACTTGGCAATAAAATGCCCAAGCTCTAGCGTTATCATTTCTTCACTGGTCTTGTTGGGTGGCCTCCGCCCTGATTAAATAAAGTTTGGGCTTCTTCAGAAATATTCACCGTGTCTTGCGCTTGGCTTGGTAGTTTTTCAGTGCTTTGACTTGTTTGCTCACTAGGGTTTACTGTATTTTTTTGAACGCTTTGTGAGTTAATATTAACGCTTGAGTTGATTTCCATATCAGTTCCTTATTCCTTATGATGTTGATAACTTTAATGTATTGTTTAAAAATTCACAATGACCTAAGACAATAAATGTGTATTATATGTCACATAATCTCTATAGGGACATAAAGATACATATGTACAAGTAATTAATACTCCCTTCGAATTAATTACTTTCTCATTTTTTACATTTTTTTAGTGATTAATTAACAAATAAGACATATTATGTCTTGCAATAAAATAATAATAATGAAGTGGAATAATTTGATATGACAACTCAATCACAAGACCCATCAGGCCCTGAGCAACCATCAGGCTTTTCTTTGGAAGCTTTTGGTGCAAAAATTGTTGTGTGGGGTAAACATGTATTAGTGCTAGCTATAATTGTCCTTCTCTTAATATTTCAAAATGAAGCTGAAAATAAGTTCAAAAAAACATTTAAAGAAGCTGAATTTAATCAAGAGCAAAAATTTGATATTCAACACAAATTTATTTCAAAAATTATTGACGCATGGGACGATATTCATGACATTGAAGATATGAGTAAAAAAAGCGTAATAATGGTCAGGGAAAGCATTGATGACGCTGTAATGGGATATGAGAATCTTAAAGTAGATAAATTATCCTTAGCTACTCAAATTACTTGGCAATACCATTTAGCTCGATTAAAAGTAATTGAAGCTGATAAGTATTCAAAAATAAACGCGCTTGAAGTCGCCATTGAGCGACTAAAAGAAGCAAAATATAATAATACAAAAAAAGACCTGCTAACCTCTAAAGAAATGGAATTTTTTAATCAAATTGGGATGAGTACAAGAATAAAGCGCACTTTATTAAATGCCTATGCTTTGTCATTTCATATTACAAATGAAGAAAAATTTTCAATAATGGCTTCTGAAATATTGAAAGATATTGGCGGCTGTACCGAGCTGGATTCAACTTACTTTTACCATAAGAAAATAGCTAAAGCATTGAACTGTAAAATTGTAGCATAGTTATTTTACGAAATTTAGGCATAAAAAAAGCACTAATTTATTAGTGCTTTTTTAGTTCTGTAATAATAAAACTAGGCTGGTTTCAAAAAACCTTTAAGCTTATCTAATATGCTGTCGTTTGGTTTAGGTGGTTTGAAAGAACCAAGGTCATTGCCGACAATTACTTCATTTTTAGGATTGTGCTGTTTTTGATGGTCGACTGCTACTGCTACGCCTGATATTGCTAATAATGTAAAAAGCACTTTAATTGTTTTATTTTTTCTCTTCATGAGATCCTTTTCCATTCCGTTAAAATTTTCTCTAATTCATCAATATTAAAACGGACTGTTGTTAAAGCTATAACAAATCACCGTAGAAATAATAACTGCATGAAAAACTAGAACGTGTTGAGTATAACGAATATATACTGTGACGCAATTTTTTTGCGTAAAAAAACGTCTATACAGTACCATTTACAGTGATTTTCAGACATATCTTACAAAATATTATTCAAATATTGAGCAATTTTTCTCTAAATAATAATGAGCCTTACTGTAAGAATGTGTATTATATGTCACACAATCTCTATAAGGACATAAAGATACATATGTACAAGTTCACCCTTCTTCTATTCGTTGTTTTCAGTTTCCCATCGTTTGCCGGTTCAAAGTGCCAATATGAATGGAATGCATTAAAAAGCATGCAAAGTGCTATGCGAAGTCATTCAAGTGAAGGCGGTAGAAACGCAGAGCGTAGACTGCATAAGGAATATCAAGATTGCCGAAAAAGAAAAAACAATCAATCTAACAAAACTAAAAAGTATGTGAGTAGTAAAAAAAAGGTTAAGAAAAGTAAGAAGCCTATTATATATGATAGTTATGACTCAACTATTTCCGAAGTTGGAATTAAGGGGTTATTTACAGGTGAAAAGCAGCAGGCTTGGCTTGACTACTATCAACTACCAAAAGAATGCAAAAAACCAAAATCAACACAAACTTTCTCTACCTGTTTAGATGATAGGTATACTGAAGCTGAAAAATTTGAAAAGCTATGGAGAGAACAAAACGCTCCACCATCAATATCATTAGGCAGTAATTAATATATTTTGATTAAGTAATACTTATGCAGAAAATTAAGAAAGTACAAGATGGTATTTGGCGTACATCAAATAATGAAAAACCATACTACGTTGATATTCGCCCAGGAGGAAAACATGGGGCGCGTAAACGTGGCGAATTTTTAACGCGTAATGAAGCAATAAGGTTTAAAGATTATTGGAATACTGAGCTTAAGAACATTAAAGACTGGGAACCTGACCCAGACGACAATCGACGTCTATTAGAGCTGATAGAACTATGGCATAAGTTACATGGAAAAAGCTTAACTGATATCACTAAGCGCTTGGCAAAAATGAAAGCGATGTGTGAAAAAATGAATAATCCCATTGTTAGAAAATTAACTCCTGCTATATGGACTGAATACCGCGCTTCACGACTCGAAACAGTATCTATTAAAACAGTAAATAATGAGCAAACTTATTTAAATGCTATGTTTAATGAGCTTATTCGGTTAAACGAAATCATTACGAACCCAATTCAAAATGTCAGAGCGTTAAAATATAAGCAACCTGAAATGGGTTTTCTAACACCTGATGAAATTCCAGTGTTATTGGAGGAGTTAAAAAAATCCAGAAATAATGATGCTTATATGGTTACCAAAATAGCGTTATCTACCGGTGCTCGTTGGGGTGAAGCTGAAAGCCTAACCGAGAGGCAAGTCGCTCACAATCAAATCACATACATAAACACTAAAGGTGGAAAAAATAGAACGATTCCTATTGATGAGAAACTTGCAGAAGAAATTCCAAGTGGAAAAGGTAGGTTATTCAAAAATTGCATTGGTGCTTTTAGAAAGGCTTTAGAACGTACAGGCATTCAACTGCCTAAAGGGCAATGCAGCCATGTTCTCAGGCATACGTTCGCAAGTCATTTCATGATAAATGGCGGTAATATTTTGGTACTTCAGCAAATACTTGGTCATGCCAATATTAGCGACACGATGAAGTACTCACACTTTAGTAAAACTCATTTAGCTGATGCGATTAAGCTAAATCCGCTAAGTTCTGATAATGATTAAGATATCATTTACTAGAATATCAAAAATACAGATAACAGTTTATCAAGTGCTAAATATTGTTACATAAAAACATTTTACTTAAATGGATAGATTTTTTTTACAGCCGAACCAAAATCGAAGCGTTTTTTATCAACTACACCGTCACTACTCACTACATTAAAGAATAATTTCACATCAGATATTGAAAGATCCAAAATAGGTTCTGGTTTCCGATTGTATTCCCACTCGAAACTAGTTGGAAGTGAGTCTATTTTATCTACTAATAGAGGGATTTCGATCGTAGATAAACGATAATCACTTACTCGTAATGAAGCAACTTGCTCAAGTAAGTCAACCTCTCCTTTTATTATAAGGCCATTAAAGTTGACTAAAGCTTCTACACTTATCACTGCCCCTGGTCGCTTTCCTAAATTCATCATAATAGGATTAACCAATAAGTAATATTTACCTGTAAGTTCATGAATACTTCCATCAACAGTCGAACCCATCATCTGAAATTTAATATCTGGATATTTAGTTATTTGCAGTACAATTTCGGATTTTGATGTTGCATCATTTATAGTCGAAAAAAGAACTGTCCCTATTGATAGAAGCGCCACTAACAGTGCCAACACATTTGAACTAAAAGATACATACCTACGCCAGTTCTGAAATGAATTACAGTGCTTACACACGGTAGCACCTATTTCTATTTGCTCCTTACAAGCAAGACATTTCGTAATATATTCATTGGGCGACTTTAGTTCACTCATCACTTTAGGACCTGTAATTCCATTTAAATAAATGCATATTTAGTAAATTATCAAAATGCTTTTCACTTTCCATGCTGTTGGTTGCTCATTACAAAGAGCAGTATAGGATCAATCTTAAGTATTGCTATATATGCAGTTACTAGAAACATTGAAAATTAGCATAAAATCTAGTGTCCACCTTTTGTCCACCTCGGATTAATAAACAGTGATATTTGCTAACGCACTTTAACGTTAACTTATTGTTATATTTATAAGTTGTTGTTTTTAATTCATTAGAATAGGTTCGATCCCCCCCCCCGCTCCACCAAAATAAAGACCGTTTTTAATCCATTAGTTATACCTAGTAACTTTTAGATTTGGCATAAACAAACAATCGTTTATCATAGAAAAACCGCTTAATTGCGGTTTTTTTGTACCTAAAATTAACCAATCCTTTAACAGCTCTTTTTTCTTACTGGAACCTTACAAAATTCCTTACTTGGTTTTAGTACTGTAAGTTTCGAGAAAGTATCCCCCTGCATAATGGCGACATTCTGAACAATATAACAATCCAAAACCTTATTGGAGTAGAACATATGATGTCGAATAAATTCGTTGGTACTTTGTTACTTAGTGCGATTGCGCTTACCGCTAGCACAGCGGCACTAGCTGAAAAACCGGAAAGTCGTTGGGGCTTAGGTTTAGGCGCAGTGATTAGTGACCAAGGTTACATAGATGTGAGTAACGAAGTTACGCCGGTTCCGGTGATTTACTATCAAACAGAAAATTTCCAGTTACTTGGCCCGAATTTTAGTTACAAGCTAGCTGAAATGAGCGACCTAACATTAAGTTTTACCGGCCAACTAAGGTTTGATGGTTTTGAGGAAGATGACAGCGATATATTTCTTGGCATGGAAGATCGTTCAGGCTCTTTTGATGTTGGGTTATCGGTAGATTATGAAACAGACTTTGGTGACTTTTCAGCACAATTTATTACTGATGCAACAAATGAGCATAAAGGTAATGAATTTAGCTTAACGTATTCAAAATCCTATAACTTTAAAACTTACAGCATAAAACCTTACCTAACATTGACAAGACAAAGCGAAGACATTGTTGATTATTACTACGGTGTTCGCGCAAACGAAGTTACGCAAAGCCGCGCACTGTATATTGGCGAAGCAACCACTAACGCTGAAATAGGTGTTCAGGCGAACTGGCGTGTTGGCCAGCATCACAACTTTATTACGTATGTGTCTTACACTGCATACGGCAGTGAAATTAAAGATAGCCCGTTAATTGATGCTTCGGGTAGTGCCAACCTAATTCTTGGTTATATGTATGTTTTTTAATAAGCACTACACGCAATCATCATTTCTTTTTTACTCGATAATGCTAGCCATGTTGCTCGCATTATCGGCCTGTAGTGATGACAAAAATATAACGGCGAGTGTGCCGCTTACTGAGCCAAGCAACACGCATGTGAAAATATCTAACATCGCAGCAAAGCTAGATACTGTATCGCTTGAGCAAACGTCATATAAAAAAGCATTACAATTTCATGGTATTGTCAAAGGCATTCACTCATACAATGAAACAATTTTTGAGTCTGGAAAAATAATACAGTTAGATGCCAAAGAAGGACAAAGTGTAAAGTCTGGCCAGCTTATCGCTAAACTTTATTCGCCCATTTTGGCTGAAAAACTCGACCAAGCTAACGCGGTATTAAAGAAAAGCCAAGCCGAGTTATCACTTAGCCAACAAACACTGGCACGAAATAATACGCTGTTTGAAAAAAAACTTATCGCTCAACAGTTACTTGATGAGGCTAAACGTGATCATAACATTGCCACGCAAGCTAAAAATGAAGCGCAAGCTATGGTAGCTCAAGCTAAAAATGAGTTTTCCGACACAGCAATTAAAGCGAAAAGCGATGGTATTGTCGCAACAATTTATAAGCGCGAAGGTGATTTTGTTAGCCCCGGCGAAGCGGTGTTTCGGTTTGAGTCAACGCACAGGCAAAAAGTCAGTTTTTTGATACCTGAAACCACAGCGGTTGCTATTAAGTTAGGCAAAATCTACCAAATATCGATACCCGCTACTGGCGAAGTGCTAAGCGCTACCGTTGTAGAGAAAGCGCTGCCTACTGAAGATGGCATCAGACTACATAACATTACCTTTGAACTCGCTTCATCAGCGCCTGAATTGGTTGGCCTGCGTGTAATATTAAATTACGTCGGTGCAAGTGTTTTGGCTTATGAAGTTGATTATCGCGCTATACGTTATGGTGCTGATAACACTCCTTACGTTATTAAAGCTGCTGACAATCTTAGTCACATTCCCGTGTCAATTTTAGCGATGAACAATAACTTTATTCTGATCACCGCAAACCTAGCCGCTGATAGCAAAATATTAATCGGTAATGAAGTGTCGTTACCTGTCAATTTATACCAATTTTAGGTGCCAACTATGCAGCAACCTCATAAGTTTTGGTTTTTACAAGAGCGCCTAATTTTTGGCTTAGTGATAATTATCAGCCTAGTTGGCCTATTTACTTGGTTTAATATTAGCGAGCAAGAAGACCCCTTTTTTCCTTACCGTAATGGAAATGTCACCATTATTGCGCCAGGTATGTCGGCAAAAGCTATCGAAGACACCATAGTGCAGCCATTTGAGCGCTTACTGGCAAGTGTTGATGGCATAGACAGAGTGTCTTCTGAAGCGTCTGATGGCACCGCCATTGTCGATATTGAATTAGAGGAAACCATTTACGATACTGAATTAGCTTGGCAACGAGTACGTGAAAAAGTTTCTGAGGCACAATCAAAATATGGTCACTTAGTTTCTGAATTATCACTCGATGATCGTATTCAAGACACGGCTGGGGTTGTACTTACAATAGAAACTAACAAGCCTTTGTCGGAAGCACGACACTACGCGCTATTCATTCGAGACGAATTATATAAATTAGCTGCGGTACGAAAAATAGAACTGCTCGGTGACCCGGGCGAACAAATAGAGGTACTTTATTCGCAAGCATCTATGCTAGAGCTAGGTATTTCACCTGAGAATATTACTAGCCAAATTGCAGAGGCCAACTCGTTAAGAAACATAGGTGTGTTAAAAGGCCAGCTCTATCAAAGCAATATTGCCTCGCTTACCCGCATCGACAACATTGAAAAATTGAAAGCGGTTGAAATAGCCACTGCTGATAATAAAATCGTTACGCTGAAAGATATTACAAAGGTGCGCAAAGCTCCGCCAGCTATTGAGCAAACAAGCTTCTGGCTTAATGGTAAAAAAAGCATTGGCTTAACCCTTGTTGTGCCTCCAAATACCATACGGGTTACCGACTTTGGCGATGCCTTGATAGCGAAAATTGATGCGTTTAATCAGCAACAAAGTGACTACGTAATTAAACCGGTTTTCTTTCAGCCAGAGTGGACTGAAAAGCGTCGAAACGACCTTGCCCTATCGCTTTTCTACAGTAGCATTGGTGTTGGTTTAGTGCTGTTTTTGTTGATGTCAAAAAAAGTCGCCTTTGTGGTTACTTTAACTATTCCCGCCATTGCACTTTCTGCAATTGCTATTTTTGGTATTTATGGTGGCGTTTTGCATCAAATGTCGATTGCCGGTTTAGTGATCAGCTTAGGGCTTATGGTTGACAATTCCATTGTGATGTCAGAGTTAATTTCTCGGTATCGACAGCAAGGTTTGAGTAATATTGCGGCTTCTCAAAAAGCGATTAAGGAATTATATCGACCACTTGCCACCTCAACTTTCACTACCATAGCGGCATTTGTTCCTATGCTATTGTCTGAAGGTAATGTTGCAGATTTTATTCGCATGATCCCAGTGATCGTTATTATCGCCATTGTGATAAGTTATTTATATTCATTGGCACTGCTACCGGCAATCACCAATAACTTAGCAACCTTTAAAGAAGGTGGCAGTTCAGCCAAATTCAATCGTTTAGGTAAAGGGTTAGCTAAGCTAGGTACACGCCAACCTAAGCTGACGATTTTGCTATTTATTGGCTTGGTTCTGCTGTCATTTATGGGCTCAGAACAACAAGGCGGAGAATTCTTTCCTAAATCAAGCCGAAATCAGGCCTATATTGATATTGAAGGCAGCTTTGGTTTAAGCCACGAAGCAAGCTTACAAACCACAAAGCAAGTTGAGCACTTGTTAAAACAAAACGATAACATAACCAATATTATTAGCTTTGTGGGTAATTCAGGCCCGTCATTTTACTATAATTTAAACCCAGCACCTCATAATCCTCATGTGGCTAGAATTGTTTTTGAAACAAGCTCCAATGAATTAATTCCAGACATTGTTGAACAGTTAAATCAAACGTTCGCTAAGCAATTTACATCCACTCGGGTACATGCACGAGAAATTGGTCAAGGTCCGCCTATTGAAGCGCCAATTGAAATAAGAGTATTAGGTGATAACCGTAAGCAACTGCTAGCAGCGTCAGAAGCAATATTTAGCTTAGTCAACAATCACCACAACACTACTGATACACGCAGGGGTTACATAGTCGGCAAACCAACATTGGAATTTGAGATTAATGAGCTTAATTTACAAAATGCGGGCATAAAGCGTTCAGAATTATCAAACGTTATTTCATGGCGAACCACAGGTATTAATGTGACTGAAATACCGCAAGAGCGGGAATCAACGCCAGTGTTGCTGCGTGAGAACCAAAACATCAACCACGTTGATAGTAATTACATTATGAATACTGTGGTGATGAACCATCAAGGGCAAACATTTCCGTTGAGCTTATTTGCCCAACAACGTTTTACCGGCGAAGCGCCACGACTAATGCGCTGGAAAGGCTTTAATAGCAATATAATTAAAGCCGATGTAAAGCAAGGTGTTGAAGCAGCAAGTGTCATCGAAAGCATATTGTCAAAGCTAAACAAAATTGCTGAGCAATATCAAATAACGCTAGAGTTAGGTGGTGAAGCTGAAGAAACATCAAGCTCAAATGATGCTTTGCTAAAAACCTTGCCTATAGGCGCTATTTTATTGTTTTCAGCGTTAATATTGCAATTTAACTCCTTTAGAATTTCAGGGCTAATTATGCTAACCATTCCACTTGCTATGATAGGTGTAAAGCCGACTTTAGCTATAGTTGGCGTTAACTTTGGTTTTATGTCAGTACTTGGGCTTTTAGCGCTAACCGGTATAGTGGTGAATACCGCCATCATATTAATTGATACGGTATTGGTAAAAATTAAAGAAGACAATGCCCCGCTTAGCACTGCCATAGAGCTAGCAACTAAAGAGCGGTTTCGCCCAGTGCTATTAACCGCTTGTACTACCATTATAGGGATGATCCCGTTAACATCGCCATCAAGCCCATTATGGCCTCCCATGGCATGGACCATCATCGGCGGCCTAGTTACGTCAACAATTTTAACGTTAATTGTTTTACCTGCGTGTTTAACATTAACCTTAAATGCAGACAAGATCAGAGGGAATAAAATTTGAGAGTGTTAATCACAGAAGACAATGGTGAATTGGCTGAATTCATTCAAGAGGCACTTGCACAACAAGGCTACTTATCAGATATTGCCAGAAGCGGCGGTGAATTAAAGCTATATTTACAACAAAGCAGTTACACGGCCATTATTCTGGATTTAGGCCTGCCTGATATTGACGGTATTGAGGTACTCAAAAATTTACGTCGCACCGGTAACATGGTGCCAGTGCTAATTTTAACCGCCAGAGGTGGAGTTCAAGATCGCATTAAGGGCTTAGATCATGGCGCAGATGATTATCTAATAAAACCCTTTGCTATTGATGAACTAATTGCCCGATTGCGTGCCTTGCTTAGGCGGCCAAACGAGCTTTCTAACACTAAACTTGAAGCAGGTAATATCAATATCGATATTATCGCCAAGTCCGTCACGGTAAATGGTAATAATGTAATTTTAGGAAAAACAGAAGTAGCCATTTTAGAGTACTTTATGTGGAACTTAGGCCTTACCGTATCAAAGGAGTCTTTAGAAGATATGGTTTATCAAGACGGTTATACGTTAACAGATAATGCTCTGCAAGTTGCAGTGCATAGGGTACGAAAAAAACTCGCTGAAGCTGGTGCTACGCCTGTTATTTCAACCATACGAGGAGTTGGTTATCTTTTTAAGTAAGGTGATACCTCGGCAATCTATTGCCTTCAAGTTGCTGGTCTACTTTGTTTCATCAGGCACTATTTTATTTGGTTTGCTACTGGTTATCTTTCTATCTTTCTCTGAGCGATACGCTCAAATAACGGTTGAAAGTAACATGCATGGTTTAACCAAAGAAATGGCCTCATCCCTTTATGTTGATGACTCAGGTATCATTAAACTTGATGATTCTGAAGTAGTAATGAAATGGGGATTTGATGCTCTTTTTTCCAATTTAGGCTACCGACTCGTTAACGTTGATACTCAAAAAATAGCGTTACTTTCAGCGCCTAAAGGAATGCAAGGTGCCATTTTTAATGGTATTACGATAGATATTCCACAGAATTATTACAACGTGCCAAATAGCAATACCAGCGTTTATCGAAGAGAAGTTGAATTAGCGGGTAGCCAATATTATTTTGATGTCGCGCGCAGTGATTTACTCGCTCAACTTGCTAATGAAGCGGTAGAGCCCAGCATAGTTGATGTAGCAACCGCCGTTATCATCATGACTTTTATTGTTTTTTTATCTGTCAGCGTTATTGCCATCAAACTTATTATCAAACCCTCGAGTCGTTTAACACAACAAATTAAACATATAAAACCTGAAGATTTACACAAGCGCATTGACGTAGAAAATGTACCGAGCGAGCTATCTCCCATAGCTAACGCCATGAACGATGCACTTGACCGAGTTGAAGACAGCTTTGAGCAACAAAAACGATTTATTGCTGACGCCGCTCACGAACTTCGTACACCATTAACAATATTGTTAAATCGTTTAGAGTTGAAAATTCCCTCTTCCGCTATTAAAAATGAGTTAGTCAACGATACCCAATTTATTTCACGAATTGTTGAGCAACTGCTTGATTTGTCACGCGCACAAAACATGAGTATTACACATCACGACGCAATAAAACTCACTGACGTGGTAAAGAGTGTGTGCTCACATATAGCACCTATGGCAATTGATAAAAACCAAGAGCTAGAGCTTATTGGCGAAAACGACCTAAGCACCGCACATGTTGATGAAGGAGAACTAACCGTAATCGTTAAAAATTTGCTTGAAAATGCCATTAAGCACACGCCAACAGGTGCCAAAATTAAGGTATCAATTATCGACCAGGCAATCATAGTTGAAGATTCTGGTGATGGCATACCTGAAGAATTTCATCAGCAAATATTTGAACGTTTTTGGCGCGAAAACCAATCTAACCGCAATGGCAGCGGTTTAGGCTTAGCAATCACTAAAGAGTTGATTAGTCATTACCATGCCACCATTACCGTTGATAATAATTCAAGTTTAGGTGGAGCAAAATTCACCGTAAAATTTTATGAATAATTAATTATCAACAACAGGACGATAAGCACTAGACTAAAGTAATAAAACATATGTGAAAAATGTAGGTAATTTAATGAGTAATCGCCTTATCAAAATTATTTTTCTTCTACTTCTTTTGAGCACAATGCATAGCCATGCGCAAGAATCTGTTCGAATTACCAATGGTGAATGGCTGCCCTATCATTCAATAAATTTACCCCATTACGGCGCTGGCTCTCGAATTGTGACTGAAGCATTTGCCATAGAAAACATTAATGTAGAGTGGGGATTTTTTCCATGGGCTCGAGCATATCAAAGCGTAGGTAATGGTAAATGGGACGCCTCGGTCGGCTGGGTTAAAACGAGGGCAAGAGAACAAGGCTTTTTGTTTAGCGATCCTATTTACAGTGGGGAGTGGGTTTTCTTTCATTTGAAAACAACCGAGTTTGATTGGAATAACGTAGACGATTTAACAGACATAAATATAGGTGCCACCGCTAATTATATTTATGGAGATGAATTTGATCAGGCGGAAAAGCAAGGCTTATTGTCGATTCAACGAGTTCCTCAAGAACAACAGAGTTTTGGCATGCTACTTAAAGGGCGAATTCAAGTATTTATTTATGCTAAAGATGGTGGTTATGCCAGTTTAAAAGCGCACTTCTCTCCTGAACAAATTCAACAAATTACCCACCACCCGAAACCTGTTCGGGTCGCCGCATATCATTTACTTTTCGCCAAGAACCCAAAAAATAAGCAATTACTCACTTTATTTAACAAAGGTCTCAAGCGTTTACAGACAAGCGGTAAAGTTGATGAGTACCTCAATAATGCTCGACAACCTTTGAGCGCTAAGCAGAAATAAAACCTCTTCACACTATTCCAGTGTCTGAACAAGCTTTAGGACAACTCACTAGCATAAAACCAATTTTAGGTCGTAGAGAACATGTATTCTCTGCTGATTGTAGCCCTAGAGATCACGCTAATAAATAGACAGCATACGCTGCGTTTACACTAATATGCCGTTTAATAAAAAAGCGGGCAATAAAAATATAGAGGTAGGCAGCGCAACTTCAATGGAGAAAACTTTTGGGCTAGAGACTATTTTGTTTCAACACTAAGGTGAATGAAAGTATGATGATTGAATACATCTGAAATTAAGAGAAAAATGATGAGTTTAGGGAGCAAATGAAGTTTGCCATGTAAAACGCCTTGAGGGTGTAACCCAAATTACCTCCTGCTTTTCCAAAGGTAATTTAACTTATGCAATTTATTTGGTATAATGTATACAATACTACTTTAACAAGAGAAAATATGATGGAAACAAATAGTACAGATTGGCGATATACGGTTATGCCAGCCGTATTTACATGGCTTAAAGAGTCAGAATCTGGTGCCGTTGAAATTGACTTTGATGCAACAAAAAAATACGCTGCAGATATTTTAAAAGTTCAAGGAAAAGGCGGAAGCAGAATGGGTGGGCTTGTCGGCTCTGGTACCCTAGGTGAGAATAGCTACCTAAGCTCTGAACAGCGTCTTTCTTTACTTAAAGCCCTTTCTGAAGTTGCTAAAGAATACAATGTCCCGTTGATCAGTGGCGCTGCGGCAGAGACTAAAGAAGAACTTGCCAAAATCGTTAAAGAACTAGCAATGGTAGGTGTAGACACCGTAATGGTGATGCCACCAAAAACTAAAGAAGCTCCTTCTGATGAAGAAATGTATGCGTACTATGCACTTTCTGCAACAACGGCAAAAGAAGCAGGCGTAACAATTATGCCTTATAACAACCCTGATGCAGCTGGATATCATGCACTTTCAACAGATATTCTTAGAAGACTTGCTGTTCTACCTGAAGTAGCTGCTCTTAAAATATCGACTACAGATGTTTCAACTATTGAAACGCTGATGTTAGAGAATAAAGATTTAAAAATCTTGGCAGGTGTTGACACGGTAACTGTACATGCAGGACTTGCTGGCGCATGCGGTGGAATTACAGGCGTAGGTTGTATATTCCCTAAAGCGAGTGTTTCTATGCAGGAGTATGTTAATAATGGCGAATGGGCTGAGGCAAATAAAATTTCTCAGGCTATGAACTCTATATCGTACTTGGATGCTCAACCACTACTTATGGAATATCTTAAGTATGCATTTGGCATTCATCATAATGATGCTGAAGGAGGGCTTCGTACTCTTGGTAAGAAGTTAACCCAACAGCAAATTGATGATGTTCGTTCAAGATATACTCTAGCAAAAGAAAGACTTGAAGCTCTGGATTTAATAGGCTAATTCTTTCAAACATTCAAAAAGAAAAAGCTCCGTTTTTACGGAGCTTTTTTTGTCTGTAACGGTCAACTCAAGTTAGGTTTTACAACTTAAGCTTATGAACTGACTGCATTAACTTTAAAGTAAGCAATTTGCTCTTTGAGGTTATTCGCTAATGCGTCAAGGTTATTCGCAACGTCATTGTTTTTCTCTAACGAACTCGTGGAAGAATCGGCCATATCAGCAACACTTTTCATCCCTTCGTAGAGTTCATCAATGGCAAGTATTTGCTCTTTAGACGCATCAACCACTTGGCGCACATTTAACAAGGAATCATTTGCTTGGTTTTCAATGGCTTTAAGTAATTCTGCGGAATCAACACCTAGCGCTAAGCCTTTTTCAATTTTAGGCAGTGTTGACTCCATAGCAACCACAGAGTCAGCGGTTTCTTTGGTGATTTCGGTTAACATAGCTTCAATTTCAGAAGTTGCTGTGCCAGTACTTTGCGCTAAGGTTCTTACTTCATCGGCAACAACGGCAAAACCTCGGCCTGATTCTCCAGCCCGTGCCGCTTCAATCGCCGCGTTCAAAGCAAGTAAGTTAGTTTGGTCTGATATACCGCTGATCACTGAAATAATGCCACTAATATCTTTAGTGCGCTGCTCAAGCATTTGCAGCTTTTCCAATGCACTGCTAACGGTGTTCAATACTTTTTCAATTTCAGCAGCAGTGGCATTTACTGACTGACTGCCCGAGGTGCACGAGCTTAAGGTTTGTGATGAGTTTTGTTCCGTTTGTACTAGTAGTTCTGACACGGTATAAGTTTTTTCGCGCATGTCGTTCAAATTTGCTGTCGCCAGCGCTGTGTATTCACGTTGCTGCTGTACTAACGCAAGTACATCAGCAGAGCCTGTAGAAACAATATCTATTTGACCATTAATCTCTTTTGATGCACCAGCAATATTGGCTACCGTTGAGCTTAACTGGTTTTGAGTTTTCTTTAGTGAAAACAACACGCTATTCTCATAACGTACATCGATATTTTGTGTTAAATCACCTTCGGCAACTTTTGATAATAAACTTGCCACTTCGCTTGGTTCACCATCAAGAGAAATTCTTAAACCTTTGGCAATACGATAAACAATAACGCCACTGATCAGAAATGCGATACCAGTTAACGCCAACATCACACCTTCAAAACTAGCGGCTGTTTCTCGTACCATTTTTGTTGCTTGTTGATTTTCTACTTCTTGGTAATCAATAAACTGATTAATTGCCGCTAACCATTCAACAAATGCCGGTCGAACAGAAGCCAATAACAATTGCTCTGCTCGTTGTTTATTCCCTTGTTGCACTTCGCGAATGACTTGCTTAACTAACGGCATAGTTTTATTTTCAACGCCTTTAATTAAACTTAAAATACTTTCTTCATTTGGCGTTGAACCTTGGCTCATTAACTGCTCAAGTGGTACTCGTGATTCATTATAAAAAGCCTCTAAACGAGCAATATCTTTTAGTGTTTGTTGAAGTTCACTAGGCTGTTGTACTAATACTACGTCACGAATTGCAATGGCTCTGTCGTGCACACTGCCACGGAAATTTATCGCGTAACGTTGTTTAACAGAGTTAACATCGGTGATCACTGTCATCGACTTATCAATGGCGTTAACGCTATTAATGCCAACAATGGTAATAACAACCATCATGATGATTACCGCGCCAAAGCCAATTAACAATCGGGTTTGTACGGTTGCGCGAGTAAATAAATTTAACATAGTAAAATAGCCTATAAAGATAATGTAAATACAACATTGTCAGTAATAGACCTTAACTCTCGCTATTGCATTTCAACCTATATACCTTCATGCAAAACTAATCCGCAAACGACTTACAGTTTCTGACAAAAAACAAACAATTATCCTACTTTTGCGTTACTGAATTTAACAGCTGAAATAACCGAGAATAGCGCGACGATTCATTAACGATAGGATGCACGATGACTAAGCACGTTTACGCTAGCATAGGAAAAAGCTCAATAGCAGTTTCGGTATGCTCAATTTTGACCACAACTCCACTATTCGCCTCTGACTTAGAAAAACCACAACAAGATGCCATAGAAGTTATTGAAGTAAACGGCAAACGTAATCAAGCCAACAGTGAAGTAACATTAGAAACAGAAAAGCTTTTAAAAATTGCTGGCTTAGATCATGACCCACTGGGTGCTGTTTATAGTTTACCTGGGGTTGTATACGCAGGTGGAGATGACGGCGGAGAACCTGCGATTAGAGGCTCTTCACCGGATGATAATGCCTTTTATATAGATGATATGCCGGTGACTTACGTCTTCCATTTATTTGGTGACAGTATTTTCAATGAAAATGTTGTTCGAGACTTTGCCCTGCACCCTGCCGCGTTTGATAGCCGATACGGTAATGCAACCGGTGGTGTTTTTGATGTAAAACTGCGTGACCCTCGTAATCAGGAACTATCAACAACCGTTGACTTTAGTATGCTAAAAGCTGGTTTTATGACTGAGGGCGGCGTTAGTGACGACCAAGCGTTTTATGTCTCATATCGTCGCAGCTTGATCCATTTATTTATTGATGAAGAGGAAGAAGATGAAGGCTACACCATTTATAAAGCGCCAGTAAGTGACGATTATCAGGCGAAATATCAATGGTTAATTGGCGATAACCATAAGCTTACCTTCAACCTAACCGGTGCCAATGATAAAGGCGGTATAAACATATCGAAAGCATCAGAACAAGGTCGCGTAGACCCAGATACCATTGGCGACTTGGAAATTAAACAAGGTTTTGATACCCAAGGAATTTCTTGGCAGTACTTTGGTGATAATGAGCAACTGTTTCAGTTAAATGCAAGTCATACTAATGAAAAGTCGGAGCAATCTTATGGGCAAGGACAATATATTAATGTCGATACTGATAAATACAGCACACGCTTTAGTTATCAGCTGAACTTATTCAGCGATCATAAATTAATTACCGGCCTTGATTGGGACTCTGAAACCAGTGATTACAGTTACGACGCCATTATTTATTATTGTACTGACCATGAACAAGACTGTGAAAGTAAGAAAGGTGAACGCACGCAAGATACTGATAAACTTAAAGCGAATAATTACGCGCTCTACATTAATGACATTTGGCAATTTGATAAAAATTGGCAGTTAGAGCTGGGCGTAAGAGCTGAATACAACGACTATGTTGAGCAAAATTTTGTTCATCCACGTGCGGCACTAAGCTGGTTTGTAACACCTGATTTAACCTTATCTGCAAAAGCAGGAACTTATAGCCGCTTTCCTGATTTAGACACTGTATTACGTAAAATTGGTAACCCAAAATTAAAGTCACCTAAGGCTAAACATTATGGCATTAATGTCACTTATCAATTGTCTGATATTTGGCAAACATCTGTTGATGTTTACTACAAAGATTTGGGTGATTTAGCACGCTCACTTGATGATGATGATCCTAATAGTGACTTACATTACAGCAATGATTTAACTGGTACGGCAAAAGGTATTGAATGGCTAATTAAACGCGACACACAAGATGGCTGGTACGGCTGGGCCTCTATTAGTTGGTCGAAAAGTGATAGAACCGACACTTACACCAATACCACCACAGAATACTATTTAGATACCCCGCTACTGGCAAATTTAGTGGCAAATTATCAGTTCAATGAACGTTGGGATTTCGGTGTTAAGTTATCTATTCGAAGTGGTCAAAAATACACACCTATTACCGCATTGCGTGACAACCCTGATCATGACGGATTCTATTTACCCGTTTACGGCGAGTTAAATTCGAAAACCTTGCCTATTTATCACCGACTCGATATTCAAGCGAACTACAAAACCTCGATTATGGGGCAAAAAGCAGAGTGGAGTTTTGCATTATTGAACGCTTTAGGTAGCGACAATTTCTCAGGTTATTATTATGCACCTGATGGCAATGAAACCTTAGCTGATTACAAAATTGAAGGAGAAAAAGGTCTAGAGCCTTTTGCTTCGATTGGCTTGAAAATGACATTTTAACCCGCAGCTAAAACAAAGAAAGTTAACCGTGATTGTAATAACACAATCACGGTTAACGATTTAGTCCGAAATTAACCGCCTAAAACTACAAATAAAGCAACACATTACTCGCTCATAGCTAATAGCTTTACCTCCCCTAACGCTGATTCTCCTGAAAAAGCCGCCAACACACTTTAATAATAATGACTTAAATCAAGTTATTTTCTTAATATTAAAAACAATAATTGCAAATGATAATGATTAACATTAAGATCTTGCCGATTTTATTATGCACCGTATCAAATGGATTGAAAATGCTAAAAACCAAACTAACCTTACTCGCCCTATTAATTTCGCAAAGTGTCAACGCCCAAGTCATCAATACAACCGAAAAAAACGATAATGAAAACATTGAGCGCATAGTCGTAACTGGCAGTCGTATTATTGAAAGTATCGATGAGGTCCCAGCCACTATCACGATTATTAATCGCAAACAAATTGAAGCTCAGTTAAAAATCTCCCCTGAATTACAATCTTTACTGGCCGCCCTTGTGCCGGGCTTAGCGCCAAGTACAGGCTCTTCCAGTAACTCAAGCCAAACCTTAAGGGGACGATCGCCACTAGTAATGATTGACGGTGTACCACAGTCAACGCCACTGAGAAATGGCACTTTAGGCATCAGAACTTTGGATGCAAGTGTTATTGAGCGTATAGAAGTCATCAAAGGTGCCACATCTATATACGGCAATGGCGCGGCTGGCGGTATTATTAACTACATCACCAAACGTGCAAATGACAATGGTGAGGTAAATGGCCATGTGAGCTTGTCGAGCCGATTTAGTGCAGTTAAATTTGAAGATAGCGCAGGCCAGCGCATTGAAGGTTCAATAAATGGCAGTATCGATAACTTTAGCTATGTACTTAACGCTAGCTATGAAGAAAATGGTGTTCAACGTGACGCTGAAGGCGACGTACAAGGTCTGATTTATGGCCTTTCTGATGCAAAAGTACAAAACTATTTTTCGAAATTTGGCTATCAACTTGATGAAGATAAGTCATTCCAATTGACCTACAATCACTATCGTTCTGAACAAAAAAGTCACTTAGTTGATGTTATTGGCAGTGTAAACTCTGGAGTAAAGACTTACGCAATAGAAGCGCCAACAGGCACTATTAAACCAGGAGTTCCTCAAGGCCCTAAAAACGATAATTTAATGCTCAAGTATACCGATGAGGTATTATTTGAAAACACACAAATTGTTATCGATGCATACACACAAAAAATTAAGAATATATTTTTCTTCTCTCCGTCATTAGCCAATCCTAGCGAGGGCTATGAAGGTGGTCAATCATTAATAAAGTCGGATAAAAAAGGCTTACGTGTAACGCTTAACAGCCAATTTGAATGGGAGAATATTGACGCCACATTTATTTACGGGATTGATGCGCTAAATGATGTTACCTCGCAGCCTTTAGTAGACGGACGTAAATGGGTTCCTGAAATGGATATGGATAACCTAGCAGGCTTTCTACAGAGTAAATGGGTTTATAAAGACGATTTGATCATTAAAGCTGGTATTCGACGAGAAGAAATTGACTTAGCGGTAGATGACTACAGCACATTGAAACTTTGCGTATCAGCAGAAACTTGTTCAATTCCTGTTGATGTAAAAGGCGATACCTTAAATTATCGCGCAACCACCTATAACTTTGGTATTCGTTATAACATGATGGAAGCTTTTCAACCGTTTGCTAATTATTCACAAGGTGCTGATATTTCGGATATAGGGAGACTATTACGTACTGCAACGGTAACCGATATTAGTTTAATTCAAACCGAAGCATCGATTATCGATAATTACGAAATAGGCTTTGTATCTGATGTTGATAATGTGCATTTTGAGTTTTCAGCCTATCGTAGTACTTCAGAACTTGGTACAACCAATAAATACGATCCAGCAACAGGTGTGTATTTACCAGTAAGAGCTCCTCAAGAAATATACGGTTATGAAGCACTAGTACACTACAACGTTTCACCAGAGCTCGACATTTCAGCCACTTATGCTTGGATTGAAGGAAAAGATACCGCTAATGATATTTACCTTGGCGCAAAACAAATAAGCGCTCCTAAAGGTACCATCAATATTAATTGGCAACCATTAGACGGTGCCTCTGTTTCAATGACTTACTTACATGTTAGTGACCGAAAAAAATTCGATCAGGTTGACGGAAAGTACGTTGGTGATAAGGGCCCTATCGACAGCTATAATATTGTAAATTTAAGTGCTAATTACACATTAAACACTGCGTGGTCAGCATTCATTGGTGTAGAGAACTTATTTAACCAAGATTATTTCCCTGCTAAGTCTCAAGCTTATACCTATAACGGCTACAACGTTAAAGGCTTAGGTACAACAGTTAATGTCGGCATGAACTATCAATTCTAACCGTCATTATTCGCGCCATTAATTAAGTAAAGCTTGCACACGGCTTTACTTAATTAAACATTCCAAAAATTTCATTAGGTTCAGTACCGTGATAAAAATATGGCTTAGACGCATACACTGTATGTTAGCTTTAACCTGCGCTTTATTCTTATTAAGTTTAAGCATTTCAGGCTCTTTATTACTTTATGCTAAAGATATTCAGGCCTTTTTAAATCCCGAACTCTGGCAAGTAAAATTTGATGAAAGCCAACCAAAGCCGCTGACATTATCAAAAATAATTGAGAAAATAGAACTAGCTCCCGACGTTAAAATCAAACTTATTGAGCATGCCGAAAACCCAAATCATGTCTGGTCTGTTAGGTTAACAAATAATAAATACCTTAATATCAATCCTTATACTGGCGAGGTTGTACTTGAGCATAGTTTCTACGATACCTTTTATGGTTTCGTTATGTCTTGGCACCGCTGGTTAGTTTATAAAACTAAAACAAATGAAACACCGTTAAAAGTATGGATGTCAATTGCCAGCTTAGCGCTGATCATTGAGTTACTGCTCGGCTTTTATTTATGGATAAAACCCAAAAAACGCTTAAAACGGCTAAAAATAAAATGGCATAGCAAGCCAAAAATACTTTTTTACCAACTACATACTGTAGTAGGCGTTTTCTCTTGTATCCCTCTAATATTGATTGCTTTTTCTGGCATGGCATTTCAATGGCAAGCAACAACAAAGCAAATAGTCGAACTGCTCACTTTCAGTAAAGTTGAAACTGCTAATTATCAGCACATTCCAACCAAGAACAAAGATTATCTTAATTTGGATAAGGCACATAAAAGTGCCAAGAGTGCTCTACCTAAGGGTGTTATTTACCGTAGTTACTTGCCGTTAAATGATGAAGAGCCGCTTAAGCTCAGAATAAAAATGCCAAATGAAAGCCATGCCTATAGTTGGAGTTGGGCCGATGCAAGTACAGGAAAACACTTAGCAAGCTTTGATGCCAGTAAGGCAAGTTTAGCCACGCAGGTTTGGAATTTTAAATACAAATTTCATATTGGCGAGTTTATCGGCGAGCCAATTAAGCTTTTATGGCTTTTACTGAGTTTATTACCGAGTTTTTTTGTAGTTTCAGGTATTTATCTAGTCGTTAACCGTTGGCAAAAAAAAGTGACTAGTATTTAAAACTAGCCACAATTAGATTATTTGACTGATTTACCTGTTAAGCAATGCGGTGCAATGCGCAAACCTTGTTTCCTGACGGATCACGAAGATAGGCTAGATAAAGCTGACCAATAGTACCTTCACGTACGCCTGGCGCGTCTTCGCACGCTACACCACCATTTGCAGTGCCTGCGGCATGCCAAGCATCAGCTTGCTCAGGTGAGCTGGCGGCAAAACCAATAGTACTGCCATTGCCGTTGCAAGCTTCTTCACCGTTAATTGGCTTAGTGATAGCGAAAACACCGGTATCGGTGAAATAAAAACAACGACCTTTTTCATCCATTACACCGGGCTTATGACCTAGTTCGCCTAAAATAGCATCGTAAAATACTTTTGAAGTCGCGACATCGTTTGCACCTATCATGATATGACTAAACATTTAATTTCCCTTTTAGTAAAAACTGCATTAGAAGCCTACATCAATCAATGTAGCGATTAAGTAAACTCATTTATCTTCACATTCGCAAAGCTATGGCGCTCAGCATGCCCGATAATCCGCTAAGAACACAATAGCAATTTGGCATAACTTAGGAGATTTAAGCACTAAGCTTTTTATCGCAGCCTGATCTGCTTCAATTATCAGCTATTCGGTTTTTTTATTTAGATTATCCAATATTTATATTGCAAATGATAATCACTCTCATTATCATTCTCTTATTTTTTAATGCTCGCTGCATTTCCCCCGACCACACTAGTTGATAATTTGGAGATTAACATGAAGTACTCACCGCTGTTTTTGGCGATATCTATGACCATGCCATTAGCCTATGCCGACAGCAATTCGATAGAAGTTATTGAAGTTACCGGAAGTTATTTTAATGATTACAAAGTTGACGAAGCTAAAGGTGCCATGCGTACCGACGCGTCACTGCTTGAAACTGCCCAATCGGTTACGGTAATTCCAAGAACCATAGTTGAAGAGCAATTAGCAACAACTTTAGGTGAAGTACTAACCAATGACGCTAGCCTATCAGCAGGCTCAAAACAGCGTAACCGCGAAGTATTTAAACTTAGAGGCTTTGAATTAAGCTCATCAAACGGTTACTTGCGCGATGGTCATCAGCATTGGTCACATTACCAACAACCCATTGAAACCTTAGAAAGTGTTGAGGTCATAAAAGGCCCTTCAAGTATTTTGTATGGCCAATCTGGTCCCGGTGGTTTAGTGAATATGGTCACGAAAAAACCAACCGCGAAAACACTATTTAATATTGGCGCAGACACTGACCAAGAAGGTTCCACACGTTTCACGCTAGATGCTGGCGGTGCATTAAATGACGAGGAAACATTGAGATATCGCAGTAACTTAGTAAAACAAGATGTTACTTACCAAAGGGAATATCAAAATGGCAAGCAACGTGAGCGAGACCGTTTTTTAGGTGCGCTTGTTGTTGATTATGACGTTTCAAATGATTTATCACTACGAGTACATTACGACTATACCAACGACAAAGCTGGCTTAGATACTGGCGCATGGTTAGACGATAATGGCAATATCATAGGCGATCGTAAAACCATACGAGATATGTCTTGGGCGTTTACTGATATCGATGTTGAAAACTATGGCGCTGATATTAATTACAATATCAATGATTATTGGCGTGTAACTGTTGGCTACAACAAACAAACATTTGAACGACAACGTTTTGAATCGGCCCCGAAAAAACCATCAGATTTCGTCGAAGGCGAAGAGTACACCTCTAAACCTTACGACCGTTTTGATGACTGGCAATTCACCACCAAATTTGTCGACTTTATCGGTGAATTCGAATTTGCAGGTGTCGAACATCAGTTATTAATAGGGGCAAACTCTTTAGATTATTATTATGGGCAGTTAAGAGTTAAAAGCGATGCCATTACTTATGCGGCAGGTCAAAACGAGCCCGCAAAGCCAGACGTAAATTACCAAGATGATGACAGCCTATATATCAGCGAATATGACTACTATGGTGTGTATTTACAAGATTTAGTCACAGTTAACGATAACTGGCAATTTTCATTCGGTGGTCGTTACGACAAACAAAATAAAGAAGGCGCCGACAACGAGTCTTTTTTACCTAAGTTTGGTGTGCTTTATCACCCATCAGAGCAAGGTACAATTTATTACAGCTACACCGAAGGTTTCGAGCCGCAATCAAGTGACACCCTAAACGAAGAAACTGATATCAACTTTGGCATGAAGTTAGACGCGATGGAGTCTAAGCAAAGTGAAATTGGCATAAAATGGCAACTTGTTGATGACAGGCTATTACTCAGTGGCGCTATTTTTGACATTAGCAAAACAGGTAAATTAATAACCGAAAACATCGACAACCCAGATTACGACACTCGCACAACTCAAGCAGGTGAACAACGCCATAAAGGCTTTGAACTGGGCGCACAAGGGGCAATTAACGATAAATTATTTGTTATGTCATCGTTGATTAATATCGACGCTACCTACGAAAAAGACGAAAACTACCAAGGTAAAACTCCGATTGACGTACCAGAATGGTCTGCCGCGTTATGGTCACGTTATGAAGTCACAGAACAACTTGCCTTTAATGCCGGTGCATTTTATGAAAGTTCACGATTTGCAGATAGCGAAAACACCATTAAAAAGGATGCCTACACCCGTATTGACGTTGGTGCGACTTACCAAATGGATGTAAACAACCACGAACTAAACCTACGTTTCAATATTAATAACTTATTAGATAAAAAATATTTAATTGGTGGCGGAACAAACAATGTTACCGCTGCAGATGGTATTAGTTTTCGTGTTGCCGCACAGCTAGCGTTTTAATTTTTAAAAGACAAATTCGGCGTATAGGCATTGCTATGCGCCGTTAATTTTGAACCGTTAGTTAACAACATCCTGATAAATTAATAAAAAGTGCTCGGCATGAAACCTTCAAAGAAAACACTAAACTTAGCACGTGTAATACATGTTTACGTTTCCATGGCATTACTGACGCTATTACTTTTTTTCTCGATCACTGGCATCACCCTTAATCACCCTGAATGGTTTAACGATCACCAAGCCAAAGTTATTGAAAAAGAACACAAGATTGAAGGTATTTCTGAGCAGCTCAGTTCTGAAAGCCATATAACTAAAGCACAGCAACAAAAATTAGCTACCAATATCGAAAAAGCATTTTCGATATCATTACAAAATATCACACCAGAGCTAATGTCAGGAGAGCTATTTTACAGCATCAAGCAAGCAGGAATGAGCACTAGTATTGCTGTTGACCTTGAAACTGGTGAGGCCTTTTTCGAACAAACCCATTACGGTTGGTGGGCAGTGTTAAATGATTTACATAAAGGCCGAAATACCAGCAATTTTTGGAGCTGGATCATCGACTTGTCCAGCATACTTTTCATTATTTTCGCCATCACTGGCTTCATATTGGCCATGCCGCAAAAGCGCTTTCGTCGCACACTATTGCTAAGCATTGGCAGCACAATACTCGCCATTGTCAGCATTACTTACTTAGCCTAAAGGAACTTGATAAATCTGATGAATACTCTATTTTCACGTCGAGCCATTAAAGCAATTTTACTAATTTTTATCCTGTTATTATTTGCAGTTTCACAATCATCACAAGCATACGAAAACCATTCCGGCACACTTGCTTTGCAACTAGAGCTTAAACAACAACAAGGGGAGTATCACCCACCTTACGTCGCTGCTTGGATAGAAAATAGCAAAAGAAAGTCAGTCAGAACATTACTGCTTTGGCGTAAAGAGCCCAAATGGCTAAAAGACATTCGTCGCTGGTGGCGTAACGTTGGTCGAAAAGATGCAGAACTTGTCGATGCAATCACCTCGGCAACTCATGCCGCTGGCAGCTTTCCATTGTCATTCAAACTTAACGACGATAAGCAGCACGCTCTTAGTGATGGTAGCTACACCCTATTCATTGAAGTCGTACGAGAAAAAGGTGGCCGCGCCTTACTTAAGCAAAAATTTGACTTAAACCAATCACCACAAAAGTTCACCCTGAAAGAAACCGCTGAAACTGGCGAAATCACCTTTAGTATTAATCCTTAGGAGCACAAATGAATATTAAAAAATCACTCTTGTTTTGTCTTGCGGTCGCTATTAGCAGCCAAGCTAGCGCACATTCACGTTGGTTATTACCAAGCCACTACACTTTATCGTCAGAGCAAGGAGAGTGGATTGCCGTCGACGCAACCGCATCCAATGAAGTATTTAATGTTGATAAAGCGCTTAGTATTGACCCGTTAAGTATATTAACGCCTTCAGGCAAGAAAGCGCGGCCGTCTTCAACATACAAAGCGCATAGAAAGTCAGTAGCCGACTATTTTGTCAAGGAGAATGGCACATACAAAATCACCAGCAATGCCAGCCCTAGCTATTTTTCTAGTTATAAAGTTGGCGACAAACGCAAGCGTGCTCGTGCCAATAAGCTAGAATTAAAAACCTTAGCCCCAAGCAATGCCAGTAATTTACAAACCACTTTTGGCTTAACTCGTATAGAAACTTACATCACCATGAACAACCCTACGGAAAATTATGGTATTGATGGCAAATTTTTAGAGTTATTACCCATTACTCACCCATCAGAAATTGTTGAACAAGAGCCTGCGACTTTCGCATTTACCTATCATGGCAAGGCTCAAGCAGGGGTTGAAGTTGAAGTTATCCGTGAAGGTGTTCGTTACCGTAACGATCCTAAGGTCTTAAAACTAACCAGCAATAACAAAGGCGAAATAACATTTACGCCCGCTCAAGCAGGTCGCTATTTACTGATTGCCGAATTCCAGCAAGAAGCTAAAAACAAAGCTTTAGCTGATAAAGAGCATGGTGGAATTTTCTTAACCTTTGAAGCGCAATTACAATAAATTAACCAGCACATTAAATGTTTAAAAGGCTACCTTAATCAGTAGCCTTTTTTGTTATACTACTTAACCTAAACCAATATTGAGGTTAACGAGTATGCAAAGAAAACCTAAAGAAGAACTCTCCATTGGTGAAGTTTCCAAGCGCAGTGGCGTATCCATTTCTTCCATTCATTTTTACGAAAATAAAGGCCTTATTTGCTCGCACAGAAATAGCAGTAATCATCGTCGTTTCTCTCGCGATGTGCTGCGAAAAATATCTGTGATAAAAATAGCTCAGAAATCAGGTGTACAGTTAAAAGAAATTAAAGCGGCATTAGCCACCATTCCTGATAATAAAACCGTCACCTTAGATGATTGGAGCCGACTATCAAAGCAATGGCACCATGAATTAGACGAGCGTATTAACCAGCTCATCGCTCTACGCGATAACTTAGACAGTTGTATTGGCTGTGGTTGTTTATCAATTGAACGCTGTCGATTAGCAAACCCGTACGACACTTTAGCAGACTTAGGCCCTGGCCCACACCTCAAACCTGATGATGTTGATATTGAGCAAGCTTAATGAAAATACGAATAAAGGTTGAGCTATAAGATAGTGGGATTTGGCTGAAAACGGGCAATTTCACCTCAGTTCACGCGATTGCTTTTAGCAGGGACTTAAAATAAAAGTTAACTTGTTAGCAATAAAAAGTATTAAAATTTAGTTACATAGCTTAATTGCAACCGCTGGTTGACAAAATAACAACCTGACTTGCTAGTTTGCAACTATCTGCTTTTCTATGCTTGCAGCTCAATTACTAATAAAGGAATGACCCTTATGATATTGGCAGAAAAGATTATCAGATTAAGGAAGCAGTTTGGCTGGTCACAGGAAGAACTAGCTGAAAAAATGAATATTTCACGTCAATCAGTTTCTAAATGGGAGAGCACTAATAGCATACCCGATTTAAATAGGATAATTAGATTAGCGGAAATTTTTGAGGTTTCAACTGACTTTTTGCTGAAGGATGAAAATGAAGCATTTAACTCCTGCGATGAAAGTAAAGAAGCCAATGTTTTTCAAGTTAGCTTAGAACAAGCGAAAAAATATGTTGATAATAAGATGGAAGTGTCAGGCTTAGTCACTAAGGGAGTTGTTCTTTGTGTCTGTTCAGTGATGCCACTGTTTTTCTTTTTAGCAATGGCTGAAACGAATCGGTTAAATATGACAGGTGATATCGCAGCGGCGCTAGGTGTTGTCAGTATTTTAGTGATGGTTTCCATCGCCATAAGCTTTTTTATTAAAACTAACCAATATGAAAGCGACATCGCTGTGATCGATCACGAAGAATTTGAGTTAGCCTACGGCGTGCACAGCGTTTTCAAAGAAAAATTACAAAAATTTAGAGTGAGCTATAATCGAAGATTATCAGTAGGTATATTCATGTTCATTGTCAGTTTCGTACCTCTGATGCTTGTTAGCCTGTTCTCCAATGGTACAGATATAGTGTTAATGATGCTAAATGTACTGCTCCTTATGATAGCGATAGGAATATATATTGTGGCACCTGTCTCTGCTAAGTACGATGCATACAACAATATCCTGAAAGATAGTTTTTTAGAGACAGAAAAAAGTCAGCGTACAAAACGAGCTGAAAAACTCGCAACATTCTACTGGCCTTTGCTAACCGCTATATATCTTGGCTGGAGCTTATGGACTATGGATTGGGGAGTAACTTGGATTGTCTGGCCTGTTGGAGCTGTTCTATTCGTAGCACTGGTTGGGCTAATGGAATTATTAAATAAAGAAGACGCTTGATAACAAGGTATAAATTTATCAGCTAGACAAATTTGTTTTACTGATAAAAAAACCGAAAAGCATCACCACTTTTCGGTTTTAATTTCATCATACGCAAATGAAAAGTTAAGCGCTCTTCAACGGCTGTTTAACTTCAGTATCACTCACATGAACTTGCTCTTTCGTTTCACTATCAACGGACTCCTGCGCCAGTTCATGTGTTGTACAGGCACTACGATTTTCTGCCAACCATAAGTAAAATACCGGTAAAACAAACAAGGTAAAGAAAGTACCAATAGCCATACCTGCCACTAGAATAATACCAATACTATTTCGCGCTTCGGCACCCGCGCCAGTCACTAATACTAATGGGAAGTGACCTAGTATCGTCGCTGCCGTGGTCATTAATATCGGTCGCAAACGTGTCGTTGCCGATTCAATCACAGCATCAAACTTACACTTACCTTCTTCTTGTAAATGGTTAGCAAACTCAACAATTAAAATACCATTTTTAGCAATCAAGCCAACTAGAGTAACTAAACCAATTTGCGAATAAATATTGATCGTCGTTAATTCTAAAAACGGCAGTAATAATGCGCCTGATAAAGCTAATGGCACACAACCAAGCAAAATAACCAGTGGGTCACGATAGCTATTAAATTGAATAGCTAAGACCAAGAAAACGATCATCAAAGAAATGCCCATCACGGTAATTAAACTATTACCTTCAGTTCGAATTTGTCGTGATTCACCAGCATAATCGAGATTATAGTTATGTGGTAACACATTAGCGGCCGCCGCTTCCAAGGTTTGCAAGGCTTGCTCTTTTGTTACGCCAGGTAAAATACCACCATAAATTCTAAAAGAGTTTTGTTGGCCAAACGATCCTAAGGTTCTCGGTACCGTACGATACTTAATTTCAGTAAATGCCGACACAGGGATCAAAGCACCAGACGGTGTTTTAACCGTTAAGTCTAAGATTTTTTCTGGTTGCGCCGTGATGTTGTCAGCCACCATTGGAATAACCCGATAGGCCTTACCATTAGCATCGAAGCGGTTAACATAGTTGCTTGAAAGATACGTCGACAATTGGCTACTTACTAACGACACATTCATGCCTAAGTCAGCAATTTTCTCGCGATCAAGTTTTAATTCAATTTGTGGTAAATCGATTTTCAAATCGGTATCCGCGTAAAGAAACTGTCCACTTTGAAACGCAGCGCCAACCAATTGATCTGCATAAGACTTCATTTCGCTGTATGGCGCTGAAGACTTCACCACTAACTCAACATCAAACTGCCCTGCAGTCGGTAATGGCGAAGGCAAAATAGGTAGTAGATCTAAGCCTTCAGAATTCGTTAAACGGCCATAAACTTCTGGCAACATAGCTTGTATGCTTTTTTCGCGTTTGTCGTTACCTTCAAATTCAAGACCACCAAAACCGCCGCTACTTAATACGATTTGCCACAACTCCTTGCTGCCTTCGGTTTCCAATAGCGCATCAGCAACACTTTCAACATTTTTTTCATTGTATTCTAGTGATGCATCAGGTGGCGATTGTACGACAATAAAAACACTACTTTGATCTTCAATCGGTGCAAGTTCTTTTGCCGACATTAAATAGAAAGGCACAATCAATAGTGCAACGATTAAGGCAAGAAAGAATAACTGCCCTTGCCAATTAAAGGTTCTTTTTAGCAAACGACCATAAAAATTCTGCAAGTGTTCAAAAGCGTGGTTAACTTTTACGGTTAATTTACTTTCTTTACCACCTTCACTTGATACGTAAGCACTCATAATAGGCGATAAAGTTATCGCGACAATACCCGAAATAATCACGGCAATGGCTAAGGTGAAAGCAAACTCTTTAAATAGAACGCCAGTTAAACCCGACAAAAAGCCAATCGGTGCGTAAACCACCGCTAAGGTTAAGGTCATGGAAATAATGGGCACTAGCAATTGTCGAGAGCTCATTAAGGCCGCTTGTACGCGAGGAACGCCAGCACGCATATGTCGGGCAACATTTTCAACCACAACAATAGCATCATCCACCACTAAGCCAACGGATAAAACAATGGCTAACACGGTTAGTAGATTTAAGCTAAAACCCATTAACCAAATTGAGGCAATCGCGCCTAAAATAGAAATTGGGATAGTAATTAATGGCACCAATGCTGCTCTAAATGAGCCCATCAATAACACAACAACAATCCCTACTAACACGATAGTTTCCATTAATGTTGTGACAATTTCTTGCAAGGCATCACGCATATATAGCGTGCCGTCATAGGCAATATCTATTTTCAACTCTGGCGAATCAGCATTAATTTCGTCAAGCACTTTATAAAGCTTGTCACCTATTGAAATTTCATTAGCTCCAGGTAACGGCCACACTGAAATATAAACGGTATCTTTACCGTTGAAACGAGCGGTAGCATTAGCTTCTTCTGCGCTGTATTCAACACGAGCAACATCTTTCAAATATACTAAGGTGTCATCGCTTTGCTTAATGATCAATTGCTCAAATTCACTCACCGATGACATTTGAGTATTAGCAATAATATCAATTTTTTGACGGGAGTTTTCCGCATAGCCCAGCGTAGAAATACGGTTATTATTTGCCAACGCTTGATAAGCTTCATCGGCGCTAACATTAAAAATATTTAATCGATCCGCATCAAGCCACACTCGCATTGCCGGTGTTCTAGCTCCTTCAATACCTACCTTTTGTACACCCTCAATATTATTAATAATCGGGTTAATTTCGCGGGTTAGATAATCAGTAATTTGCGCTAAGGTTGAGCCTTCAGCAACAACATTAAGATAAAATACGGCAAATGGTCTATCGGTTCTTCTTACCGTTACAAACGGGTCTTCTGCACCCGTTGGCAGTTCAAACTTTATTTGGTTAAGGCGAGTATTTAGCTCTGCTAATGCACTGGTACTGTTTTGGTTCAGTTTAAGCCAAGCGGTGACTTTACTTTGCCCTGAGCCGGTACTTGATTCGACAAAATCAACACCTGGCACGGTAGAAGCAACACGCTCAATGGGGTCGGTAACAAAACCTTTTACTACATCAGCAGAAGCGCCAGTGTAAGTAGTGGTTATTTCCAATGATGCCCCTTCAATTTTTGGAAATTGCAGCACTGAAATAGCATTAACGGCCCATAAACCAACCAAACAAATAAAGACCGACAACACAGTCGATACTACGGGTTTACGAACAAATATGTCCATAAAACGACTCGGGGAAGATAGTTCTTTTATCATGACTAATCCTATCCGCCCATATTTTCACTATCAAAACGAGTTTTTAGCCCTTGGCGCAATTTAAATGCCCCTTTCGCCGCAATCAACTCATCTAAACTTAAGCCTTCGTTAACGATCACTTGCTCGTTAACACGGTCGCCTAAAACAACCTTCTCACGACTTGCGCGATAATCACCTTTATCGTCTTTCACTAATTTAAAAACATATTCACCTAATTGATCGCGAACAATCGCTAAACTTGGCACCACGATAACCGATTGCTCGGCCATAATAGGCACGGCAACTTTTACTAACTGGTTAGGCTTAACATTAAGCTCAGAGGTTAGTACTTTTGCGCGATACTTTAATTGGCGAGAGTCCTGCGTTAACAAAGGTTCAACCGACATGATCACCGCTTGACTACTTACGCCGACCAATGAAGAAGCACCTGACGTGGTCACTTCCACCGTGCTATTGATTGCTAATTGCGGGTAAATTTGCGGTACTTTAAAATCAACCCAAATATAATCATCAAGTCCAATTAAGTCGGTAATCTCGGTATTGCTATCAAGAAATTGGCCAACACTAATGTTGTGAATACCTATGTTGGCGTCAAATGGCGCAACAATGATTTTTTTCGCTATTACCGCTTCTAAACGGGCAATATCTGCGATAGCAATGCGATATTCAGCTTCGGCTACATCAACATTCTCTTTACTGATACGCTTTTCTTTTGCTAGTTCTTGATAGCGCGTTAACGTTTGCTTCTTTAAGGTTTTGTTCGCTCGAGCAGACGCCAATGAAGCAAGCTCTTCGGTATGTTCTAATTCAAGTAGTACTTGGCCTTTTTTAACCGTATCACCTGAAGCAATATTTAATTTCGTCACTTTGCCAGCAAGCTCATTTTTTAAAGCAATATATTTTACTGCTTGCCCTTCTCCGATCACTGACAATTGTTTTTGATAGCTAGCATTTTGAGCACGAAAGGCTTGTACTTTCGCGCTAGGCTCTGGGCCAGATTGTACTTGCTGATTAGTAGATAATGATTCTTTGTAGTAAAAGAGTCCGCCTACAGAAGCAGAGACAATAACAACAACGCTAAGCCATGGGATTAATTTCATAAAGGATTCCTAATTTAATATATCGTCGCGATTCCATGCCCACGACATTCCTGTGTTAAATTTTTTCACAGGATAAGACCTCAACCATAGTTGAGGTCAATAAATAATTTCAAAATATTTTCTATCTACAACACTATTGTATAAGTTACCTAGTATCAGAAAGCGCTAACACAGATCAAATTTCAAACATCATCAAGTTAATTATAAATTTCAAAATATTTAACTAAATAACCCGAATAAGCCATTTTTAATGCAACTAAGTATAGTTCAAGGTCGATATTAGCGAATGTTCGCCTGTCGTTTACCTTCAGTTTTGTAGGGTTATTATTGTAACACTGCTTAAGCATAAAATTTAATGGTTATTTTTCATATAATTCTATTATTTTTTAATCACTTTCAAAGATCCCTAATTTACGTCATCGCTGATGCTTTTAATGTAAAAGTAGTCGTGGCTGTTCTTTTTAAGAAATAAAAGCAAACCATTATTAGCAATAGTGGTCGAAACGGTGAGCTATCAAGATATTAACTTAGCAAAATAACAAACTGTATAGGACGATAAGATAACTATTTGTGTCTATTACCGATAATTAACTTAGGATAATATAAATTTACCACTATGCATTCAGGCCGTTATAACAAAAATACAGGAGTACACCTTGTTTAAACCACGCTCATTACTATCATCTGCGCTAATAAGCACAGCACTTTTATCTTTGGCTCCTTACGGTGCCGCGAACGCAAAAAGTAATACAATTAGTCAGGTTGCAAAAACAACGGCCGATTACGCCGTTTCGACTTACCAAACAGATATGGTTGATAGCTTACGTGAACTCGTTAAGTACAACACCTTAGCAATAGACGGTATTTCAGCCAATGATAATCCAGCGCATATTGCCTTTAAAGCCGAGTTGAAAAAGCAAGCACAAGCATTAGGTTTAGATTATAACGATGATGGTTATGTGGTAGTTATTGGTTTGGGAAACCAACAAGAGCGAGTCGGCATTATTACCCATGGCGACGTGCAACCGGTTAATCCTGCCAAATGGAAAAAGTCACCTTTTGAACTTGATACCACGACAGAGCCTGGTCGATTAATTGGCCGTGGTACTGAAGATGACAAGGGGCCCATCTCCACGGCGCTTTATGCAATGAAGGCAATAAAAGACCAAGGCATTACCCTTAATAAGCGTATTGAACTCTATGTTTATATGGCTGAAGAATCTGACTGGGAGCCTTTAAAAGCTTATATAAAAACTCATGAATTACCACAAACTAACATCACCATTGATGCCGAATACCCTGTAGTTACTGCCGAAAAAGGTTATGGCACCATTAAATTAGCTTTTAACAAAAAAACGCTGCCAACTATCTCTCCTTATATCAGTGAGTTCAGTGGCGGCTTTTTTGGTAGCCAAATTCCTGAAGACGCCAGCGTGACGATCGAAAATGCCAATATCGTATTGTTACAACGATTGATGCGAAAAGCACGCGGCTATAAAGGGGTTAATTTTGATCTCGAACTCAAAGACAGCACCTTGACCATTAGTGCTTTAGGAAAATCAGCACATTCTTCAAAACCTGCTGACGGTGTTAATGCCATTCCTTACTTAGCCGATTTACTTTCAAGAACGCGTTGGGTAAACAATGGCCCTGGTACATTAGTTAACTTCATTAATGATAATATTGGCCTAGGTTTAGAAGGAAAAAAATTCGGTAATATCGCTTATCAAGATGATTTTATGGGACCAATGACAGTTGCTCCAACGGTGATTAAACAACACGATGACAGCATAGAATTAAATATTAACCTGCGCCGTCCACAAGGCAAAAGCAAACAGCAACTTAGCGATGAAATTCATCAAGCGGTAGTCAATTGGAACAACAAATTTGATGCTAATGTGACTGAGCTAGAACATTATATTGGCGACCCATTTATTCAAAAAGATGCGCCACATGTGGACACTTTATTATCGGTATTTAGCCATTTTACTGGTATTAAAGATGCTAAACCTATTGCAATTGGTGGTGGTACAAACTCACGTTTATTCCCCAATGCGGTAAGTTTTGGCCCTTCGATGCCAAATACTGAGTACACCGGCCATTCAGAGCATGAATTTATCACCATGGAACAATTTGTTTTAAATTTAAGAATGTATACCGCAGTATTAATTGAACTAGCCAGATAGCTAAACTTACTATGAACACCTTAGGTTATTTAACCTAGGTGTTCATAGTCATTATTTTTAAAGCCGCTCTAGCTAGGCTATTAACTGGCGCAGTTTTGAATCATTAAAATACGGCGCTAAAAACTTGCAAAGCAAGTAATCGCACCTTATTAATGGCACTCACACGAATGACTATCATGCTGACATAATCGATAGTTCCAAAAGTGAGCTAAAGCAATGAGTAACGCTCCCGATAGCGTTAGTGCTTTTTCCATAACTTCACCAAACCCTATCGCCTCACCTGCAACAGCAATAACCATCAATGCCAGCCCAATTAAACCTATTGAAGCAACGTGAAATTTTCGATGCTTTTTACAGCCAAGCGTTAATGAAAACAAGCTTATTGGTAGCACGCCTACTACCATCCAAAAGTGCAATGACTCAGATCCCAGTGGCAAACTAGCAAAAGCAGGTATTAAAACAATTAGCATAGGTGTGGCAAAGCAGTGTACGGCGCATAAAACAGATAAACCGATCGCTATTTTATCTGCTGGTTTTTGAAGTTCATTCATCGAAATTGTCCTATTGATGGGCACTTAATTGCTTAATCAAATGCTTTATTATTACGGTAGCCTTACCGACTAAAAGATATGATACAACATAACATTCTATTTGTAAAAACGATACGACACCACCCGTTTTATTAAGTTAGGGAAATATTTTGCAGGTATAGCTAATTTCGAATGAAATGCCATATTGTTACTGCGCATACACCTAAGCGCATGTATTACCGGAGATTAGGAAATTTTTACTAAGCGTGACGATATACACGTAAACCTAATTAAAAAGTATCGTCTTTCAGTCTATTTCTTTAGTGAGTTTTCTTGATTGGGCTAGGGGCTGTTGAACTTTGTTTATATTTTCAGCAATAGGTTATTTTTAACGTTAGCAAAGCAGAATGAACGATGTTTGGTTGTTCCAAATAAGTGAGGTTCTAATGCTGCTAACGTTAAAAATAGTCATTGCCCAAAGGGCTGAGTCTAAAATTGCCTTACTTTGCGTTGAAAATGACTGATTTAGATGACTAAATTGCACCATTTTCGTCTTAATTAAGGCAATTTTAATTCTCAGCTGAATTAATAAACAAAGATCAACAGCCCCTAGGCGCGAATAACAATTAACACCTCCCCCCATCTGCTACATGAAAACTAAACATGCTAGCAACATTATTAAAGAAACTGAAAAGTTAACTCATTTCCTTTAAGACCATTTTTATTGCCATACGGGTATCATCTATATTACTGACCAGTTCAGTAACCACGTCTTCTTCTGTTTTCATTAAATGCCATGAGTCGGCCCATGTCGCTTTAATCACTAGCGCTTTTTCAGCAACATTTGGCGCAATTAAAGCGCTCAAGTCGACCACTAAGCCGACCTTAACCCAACCCTTTCTGGGATTACCTTCAATAATATCGTTATCATAATGTGCCGATAAAATAATATGCTCTAATTCTCCTAAATGAGAAAGCACTTCAAACGCTGCGGTACGAACATTATTATTTTCTTCACTAACTTCCATCCGCCATGCATTGTAGCTAAAGCCAAGTAAGGCAAATAGCACACTAAACACACTCATGATGTAATAAAATTTTAATTTTTCTTTCAAATTCTTCAATTTGAATACCTCTTAAATACCATGGCGTAGCAAACCCACAAACTGATTATTATTGTTGCATAAATCGATAATTAACTATTCGCTCAAAATAGACCGATTAATTTCAACAACTTATTCATTGAATTTAAGCCAAATTGCAATTTTTATCCAATTGAATAAGCTGATAGTAAGTAATCATGCTATACGAAACACAATTGCTATAGCCGTTCGTATCAGTACAGGATATTATTTACCAAAATCATTAAAGTGTTCATGTTATGAAGAAAGTATGTGTTGTTACCGGTGGTAGTTCAGGCATTGGCTTAAGCATAGTTAAGTTATTTTTAGCCAAGCAATATCAGGTATTTAATTTAGATATTTCACCGTCAACATATGGTGAGTTTTGCCAATGCGATATCACTAAGGTGACTGAAGTCAGTCAGATTATCGATGGTATTGCTCAACAAGGCACTATCGATGTATTAGTCTCTAACGCCGGTATTCATTTTTCTGGCTCTATCGAAAATACCAGTGAAGCTGATTTAGAACGTGTTTTTAACATCAATGTTAAAGGCGCATACGCGGCCGTAAAATCAGTATTACCAATCATGAAGAAACAACAAAATGGTGCCATTATTTTGATGGCATCAGATCAAGCATTAATCGCCAAACATAATTCCTTTGCCTACAACCTCAGTAAAGCAGCGTTAGCTTCAATGGCAAAAACAACCGCGCTTGACTATGCACAGTTTAACATTCGTGCCAATGCCGTATGTCCTGGTACTATCGAAACGCCACTCTATCATCAAGCCATTAATAACTATTGTGAAAAGTCTGGCGCTAATAAAGCGGAAGTACATGCTGAGGAAGCGGCATTACAACCATTAGGAAGACTCGGGCAAGCAGAAGAAGTCGCGGAGTTGGTGTACTTTCTCGCGTCTGATAAAGCAAAATTTATCACTGGCAGCTTACAAGTGATCGATGGCGGTTATACCGCACAATAGCCATTATGAAAATAATCGATCCTCATTTACATTTATTCGATCTAAATAAAGGTCAATATCACTGGTTAAAAGCGGCAAACCCGCCCTTTTGGCCTGATAAGTCTGTTATTGCAAAAAACTTTGTTGAGCAAGATCTTCATCTTGCATCGCCACTAAAGTTAGCCGGTTATGTTCATATTGAAGCGGGATTTGATAATCAGCAACCCTGGCGTGAAATTCAATGGTTAGAGCAAAATTGCCAAGGAAATTTCCGTTCGGTTGCTAGTCTCGACATTACCTTAGACCCTAAAATGTTTTCACAGCAACTCGACAAGTTATTAAGTTATCAAAGTGTTGTCGGTATTCGCCATATCTTAGATGATGACGCGCTAACCATACTTAATGACAAAAATAGTGAGTATAACTTGCAGCAACTTGCAGAGCGAAAGCTCAGCTTTGAGTTACAACTGTCGCTTGAAAATGGCAAAGTGATTAATCGATTGGTCGAGATTATTTCAGCAACGCCAGCGCTAATTTACTGCATAAATCACGCAGGTTGGCCGCCACTTAAACTTGAAAAAGCAAAAAACAATTCGCTATGCTGGCAAGAAAATATTAAAAAGTTAAGTCAATTTAATAATGTTTATATTAAATGCTCTGGTTATGAAATGGCGGATAGGCAATACTCTAGGCAGTGGCAAGAAAATATTATTGCACTATGTATTGCTAGTTTTGGTATATCTAGAGTGATGCTGGCCAGTAATTTTCCATTAAGTTTATGGCATAGTCAGTATCAACAAACTTGGTTAAACCTTATTAATTTGCAGTACAGTAAAAATGATTTAGCCAAACTTTGTTATAACAATGCCTATGACTTTTATAAATTTAACCAACAAGATTAATTCTGATACTTTAGTCTTTAGGTATTCTGCGTAATAGCAATGTCATCAAACTAGGTTATAAGTGACGTATATATGATAAATATTGAAAATTGTATCATCGAACATCCAATAGAAGGCTTAGATATTAGCAAATGGCAGCAACTTGTTAATATGATGGCCGAGCTATTTGATGCCGCCAGTGGCGTAATTGTTCAATACCGACAAGAAACTTTCAATGTCGTTGCAACCAGTGAAAACGATGATAATTTTTTGAGAGTAAATGCCAGTTGGCCTTGGGATATCAAAAGTTTTTGTCGGCGTATTGTTGAAACCAACGACAAGCTCTATGTTAACAATGCTCAAGCCGATGAAGAATGGGCTTGTGCACCCCCAGTTTCTGACGGCCCAGTCAGATCCTATTTAGGTTATCCACTATATTGGCCAAATGGCTCGCTATTCGGTTCATTCTGCGTGATAGATACTAAACCAACAAACTACTCTGAGCCGTTAAATAAAATGCTCGGGCAACTTAAACTCATTGTAGAAAGTGAGCTACGTCACGTTGCCAACATATTAGAAACTAAAGCATTATTAGCAGAAAAAATAGCCCAAGAACAACAGTTAAAAAAATTAGCCCTTTATGACCAGTTAACTGAGTGTGCCAATAGAAATTTATTAACCGAACGCATTAAATACCAAATAGCACAGGCGGATAGAAACGAGTCACAGTTTAGCCTAATATATTTTGATCTTGATAAATTTAAACCCATTAATGATAACTACGGCCACCAATGTGGTGATGCTGTGCTTACAAATATCGCAAAACACGTAAAAGCTGTGGTGCGCGAAACCGATACAGTGGCAAGGATCGGTGGTGATGAATTTGTTATTGTCATGAACAAAAAAATTAACGACGATAAGATTAAACAAAAACTACTAGATGTTATAGAGACACCTATGCAATGCAGTGGCGTCACGGTTTCTGTTACCGCAAGTATAGGTATTGCGACTTACCCTGATAACGGCAAAACCATGAAAGCCCTATTGGCTTCTGCAGACGCCGATATGTACCAGAGCAAAACAAAAAAACTTGCCTGAGAACAAAATAGTTCTCGCCATATAACGTGATTTACCGCAAAATATTTATCTATTATCGCTAATAAAAAGAAAACTATTTCACTATGGATGCATTCGATAAAAAAATACTGAAAATATTGCAACTCGACTGCACCGCGTCAGTTAGCGATGTCGCTGATCAAGTTGGCTTATCAACCACGCCATGTTGGCGCCGTATTCAAGCCATGGAGAAAAATGGCATCATTAAAGGGCGAGTTGCACTCGCTGATCCTGAAAAACTTAATGTCGGTTTAACGGTATTTGTCACCATCAAAACCAATCAACATAACCCTAAATGGCTAAGCGAATTTAGAAAGGTCGCGGAAGATTTTCCAGAAATTATCGAATTTTACCGTATGAGTGGCGAAGTTGATTACCTGTTACGCGTCGCCGTGCCAGACATGAAAGCTTACGACCACTTTTACAAACGTTTAATTACCCGAGCAAGTTTTGCTGACATTAGTTCAAGTTTTGCCATGGAAGAAATTAAATACACCACCGCTTTGCCGATTGACTATATTTAACTCCACTCGAGCACCAAAAACCTTACTTAAGCCAACAAGAAAAAGGGAGTATAAACTCCCTGATCAAATCATCTAAATATCGTTCTAACAAAGCCTATTTCAGCGCATTGACTGTCACATTAGGTGAACGTTTCACCACATCATCATTTAGCTCTATACCGATACCCGGTGTGTCTGGTGCTTGGAAGAAGCCGTTTTCTGGTTGTGGGTCTTGAATACATAGTTCACGGTTCCAATCTTTAATCGCATAAGTATGATGCTCATGAATTAAAAAGTTTGGAATAGCAGTTTCTAAATGTAATGACGCAGCCGTAGCCACAGGGCCGCCGCATACATGGGCTTGAATACGAATATCGTAAACATCAGCATAATCACAGACTTTCTTCGCTTCAGTAAAACCGCCACATAAACCAATATCCGGCTGTAGAACATCAATGCTTTGATCTTCAAAGTATGGCCTAGCATCCCAACGGTGATAAAGACGCTCACCACCAGCAATAGGTACATTAACATTATCCGCCACTTTTTTATGTACCGCAGAATTCAAGTAATTCACTGGCTCTTCGTAGAACATACAACCGACTTCTTCAATCACTTTGCCCATTTGAATTGCCGATGCCGCCCCCATTAGTGAGTGTGATTCAAAAATAATATCAACATCTTCGCCAACAGCATCACGAATAGCACCTAAGCGATTACCAAATAAGCGCATTTGTTTCGGAGTGAAAAGCTTTGTGCGATCAAAGGACGAACTGCCATCTTGGTTATAAACAATAGGATCAACTTTTACCGCATCGTAACCTTGTGCCACCGCTTTTAACGCCGCTTCTGCATATTGCGCGGGCTCAATCAACTTATTAACTTGTTCATCCCAATCAAACTGCAACTGACTAGCATAAGTGCGTAACTTGTCATTGGTTTTACCGCCTAATAATTGATAAACCGGTAACCCTAACGCTTTGCCTTTAATATCCCATAAAGCAGTATCTATCGCGCTCATTGCAGAATATAAAACCGGCCCACCACCTAAGCCCCAAAAGCTTTCTCGCAACATACGTGACCAAAGCAATTCGGTATTAAATGGATTAAAGCCAATTAATACCGCTTCGCTAATTTCTTTTAGCATCGCTGCTGCCGCACTGTGTCCCCAGTCATAAGCAAGACCTGCCTCACCAACGCCAGTAATACCTTCATCGGTATGCACACGAATAAATACTGGATTCCAACCCGGACGTTTTGGGCATTCAATATCAAAAATTTCTACATGAGTAACTTTCATTATTTTCTCTTTAACTTCTTATTTTTTAATTTATCTGCTTGCACTAATTTTCTTGAGTCTACAAAGCAAAGCTTGGGTCATCTTTGTATACCCTGCGTAACATCGCAGGCCAGGCCTTTTGGCCGCCGGTTAATCCGGTATGAACAATGTTGGCTTGCGCTTTAATGCCATCAACAATGCTTTGCTCAACCAATATCGGTTCCATACCTGTCGACATCACCTGCACTTGAATTTGGCAAGCGCGGATTAAATCGTACATATGCATAAAGGCATCACCGACGGTTTTGCCCATAGTTAACGCGCCATGATTACGTAGCAACATAAAGTTTTTATCACCTAAATCTTGTTGCAAACGCTGCTTTTCTTCATCATTAACCGCCAGCCCTTCATAGTCGTGATAACTCATCGAGGCCAAGGCGAACATAGAATACTGACTGATAGGTAACAGCCCTTCTTTTAAACTCGCCACCGCAATGGCTTCATTGCAATGCACATGTAAAGCACAAATGTCATCATGGCGAACTTCATGAATGGCGCTATGAATAGTAAAACCGGCCGGGTTGAACTCAAACGGGCTATCAGCATCAACAATATTGCCTGCCATATCAATTTTGACTAAATTCGAGGCGGTAATTTCATCAAACCTTAAGCCAAAGGCATTGATCAGTACGTGCTCGGTACCGGGAATTCGCACTGAAACATGGGTATAAATTAAGTCATCCCAACCGTGCAAGGCAATTAAGCGATAACATGCCGCTAAATCGACTCTAAGTTGCCATTCTTGTGCTGATACTTTATTTTTTAAATCAATAACGGGTAGCTCTAACATCGGCTTTAACTAGCTATTCCTTTTCGTCGTTAAACATTGCTATTCAAAATATTTGATAAGATGGATGATATTTGTGCTACAAACATATCCTATGATGAAGCTGAGTTAAAGCACCAGATATTCTTACTTAGATCAAAAAAGGTAAATTATGTGCATTTTATTTATTGCCATTGAACAACACCCTGACTACCCAGTGATCATTTGTGCCAATCGTGACGAATTCCATCAAAGACCAACCGAGAAAATGCACCACTGGTCAACACAAAATATACTGGCGGGTAAGGACTTACAAGCGGGCGGTACTTGGCTTGGACTAAGCCCTAGCGGTAAATTTTCTGCCTTAACTAACTTTCGTCGGCCAGCCCATTTTGATACCACAAAACGTTCACGCGGTGACTTAGTCGTACAAGCGCTAACATCATCTGAGCAAAGCATCCAACAAAAACTGACAAAAGAGTCACATCAATATAACGATTTCAATTTGGTATTTGGTCAGTTAAATAATTTACAAGCCTTTGACAGCGTCAATAAAAAGTTTGTCACGCTAACACCAGGCTTTCACAGTATTTGTAATGGGGCCCTTGACGATATTTGGCCAAAAATGGCATTGGGGATTAAAGCGCTGGAAAACACTATCGTTAGTGAGTCAGTTAACCTAGAGCAACTTTTTTCACTGATGAAAAATCAAGAAACAGCCAAAGAACAACACTTACCTGACACGGGATTAAGCGCCGAACTAGAATCATTGCTGAGCAGTATTTTTATTATTTCTCCTGACTACGGCACCCGTTCAACCGCTATCATATTACAAACGACGTCAGGAGATATTGAAGTTTACGAGCGCAACTACAACCCTCAAGGGAACGTAGAAAACCAGAACCAATTTCACTTCAGCCAAGCTGACATAAAGTGAGTATTGTTATGTCGCACCGTTACAACATCTCACGAATAATGGCACCGATAATGGCAATAAAAACCACCACCCAAAGTATTTTAGAGTATTTCTGCTGTTGCTCTACTTCCATGGGTTTACCAAAACGCTGACCGAGTATTACCATCAGGGCAACGGCGCCAAATACACAAAGTAAAATAATCAATAATGTCATAAAATTTACTGTCCTTATAAAGTGCATGATGCCAAATTGAATCATCAATTGAACAACTTACTATTACCGCATCATACCGATAATAATGGCATCCGTAAATTGTACGAGAAACGAATAAATTATCTGCATTTAACAGAAATTTTATTAAGAATTTACTTCTGTGCTTTCATTTTAAAATTAATCATTTACCATAGAAAAAATTGCAAACAAACTGAACTCTATTGCCATGACATGTACTGACAATTTTATCGATAAACGTCGATTTATAATTCGTTTAGGCAAGGCCTTACATAAATTTGGTACACCCGCTTACCGACTTGAAGCACATTTAACTAACGTTTCTGAAAGTTTAGGCTTATTTGGCTCGTTTGTTATTACCCCAACCTCATTAACCTTTGTGCTATCACAAGATCATGAGAACCAAGATTATAATCATATTCTTCGGGTTGCTCCCGGCGATCTCGATTTAGGCTCACTAGCACGTGCCGACGAACTTGTTGATGAATTAACATCGGGTCAAAGAACCTTAGCAGAATCGATAGAGCGCTTAGATGAGATTGCAAATAAGCCGAATCCTTATGGACGTTATTTAACCTTCCTTGCCTTTGGTGCCTCAAGCGGTGCTTTTGCCATGTTGATGCAAACCAGTTGGCATGACGTATTTTGGTCAACATTGTTAGGTATGATGGTCTGTTTATTTACTTTTTGGGCTGAACGTTCGAAACGTGTTACCGACATGTTAGAGCCAATTTCAGCACTAACATCAGCATTTTTGGCCTCAGCCATTGCGTTAATTGACCCCAGTATTAACGTGCCACTGGTAATATTATCAAGCATCATAGCTTTTATACCCGGCTTGGCATTAACACTGGCACTCTCTGAACTCGCCGCGCGTAATTTAATGTCAGGCACGGCAAGGATCATGGATGCGGTTATGATCCTATTTAAAATTTACTTTGGCGGTGTGCTAGGTATTGCACTAGGAAAAATGCTCTGGGGTGATGTGGCTTTTGTTGAGCCGCCACACACGCCGGATTGGACGGTTTGGGCAGCAGTAACGACTTTATCAATTAGCCTAGTTATTTTGTTTCGATGTCGTAAAAAAGATGCTCCATGGGGCATTATTTCAGGTTATGTCGCCTTTGGCGCCAGCATGATTGGCGCGGAATATTTAGGCATTGCCCTAGGCGCATTTGTTGGTGCTTTCGCTTTGGGCATTTATAGTAATATTTTTTCTCGCATCATGAAGTTACCATCAAGCGTGGTGAAATTGCTGGGCTTAGTGGTATTGGTACCTGGGAGTAAGGTTTACATTGGTTTGAACCATGCGGTTTCAGGGCAAACCATGCTCAATGCTACTGATATTGGCTCACAAGCCTTCTTAATTTTCATGTCATTAGTGGCTGGTTTAATCTTTGCCAATGTTGCCTTGCCTTCGAGAAAAACCCTGTAATGGTCAGCAAAACCAAATACCACCATGGTGATCTACGCAAGTCGTTGATCATTAATGCCAGTGACATGGTGGCTGAAGCGGGTATTGAAAACTTGTCATTGCGCAAACTCGCTGAACGTATTGGCGTGTCGCGTACTGCCGCCTACCATCACTTCACCGATAAGAATGATTTACTTTGCGCCATTGCTCAACAAGGGTTTGAGCGCTGGCACCAATTATCCAGTGAAATATTCTCAACAGAGAATGTGTCTAATGAAGACAAGTATCGAAATTTTGTTCATGCCTACATTGGTTTTGCCACAGAAAACCCATCGCTTTATGAACTGATGTTTGGTCGCGTTATCTGGAAAGAAAATAACAGTACTGACACCTTGAAAAGTATTGCCTATGCCAGTTTCAACTATCAAGTAGAAATGACGACACTTTGGCAAGAACAAGGCATAATTAACGCTGACGAAAACACCTTACGACTGGCGCAGGTTTCTTGGGCAACATTACATGGCATTGCGCGTTTAGTTATTGACGGAATTTATGCACAGGCAAGTCAAATTGATGAAATGTGTGAATGTGCGGTCAATGTTTTTCTTGTCAACAATCGCGTAAATAAGTCGTAAACACTAATTAAGGTAAGCAAACATGGCAACATCTGAAGATAAAACAAAACTAGCGCAATTTGATGAATTCTTCTCCATTAATTATCGCTTTAATATTAATGCCCTGGCTTTAAACTCAGAGCACTTACCTAGTTATGAGCAATTTTTAAATGATATGCCAACACCATTTAAAATTGCCTCAGAAATAAATACCTTAGACCAAAGTGCCTTACGTCCTCTGCAAGCTGTCGCCGGTGTTGCTAGCCAATTAATGGAATACTTAAACCACCAAGCACAAAAAATGGATTTACTGGTCGGCTATATTCTTAGCCAACAAGACAGCACAAATGAACGCTATCAAGCAGTGAAATTTGGTGGTGGTGGTATTATTTTTCAAACGAGCGATGCAAACTTTAACTTGGGTGATCACTTAAAGTTAAAACTGTTTTTTGCCGAAGAAAATAGTGCGGTTTACTGTATTGGTGAAATAGTCGCTATCGAGCAAACTGAAGAGCAAATACAGCACAAAGTTATCTTCCACCATATTCGTGAAGAAGATCGTGAAGCGCTAGTTCGAAATAGCTTGCACCAGCAATCAAAACAATTGCAAGCACTTGCCCAACAACGAAACCAAGATAAAAACTAGCTACAGATAATTCAGGTGAGTGAGAACAACTCACCTAAAGCCTATCAGCACAACAACTTACAACTTACCTTTAGCTTAACTCAGAGCACCACGCGCATTTTCAAACCACGGCTAATTAACTGCTACAGTTAACGTTTTTCTGCCAAATATAGACAAAGCACTATTTTGCATACCTATGATATGAATACGTATGCAGCTATCTAGTTAATTTTCGATGCTTAATTTATGCTCAATTCATGCTCAGTTCTGTTAACAAAACAGAAACATTTCACTCAAAAGCAAACTAATAAAAATAACGACAAGCATAAAAACCTAACTAGCAGCAAACGAGGAAAGCATGAAACTAAAAACCACCTTAAAAAAAGTAACACAAGCAACGGCACTAGCCGGCACCCTACTCTTTAGCCAATACTCAGCGGCCGATACCATATTGCACGCATTTAACTGGACCTACGACGACGTTGCCGCTAAAGCACAAGAAATTGCAGATTTAGGTTACAAGAAAGTACTTGTTTCTCCCGCTTACAAGTCGTCAGGCAACGAATGGTGGGCTCGCTATCAGCCACAAGACATTCGACTCATTCATAGTCCGCTTGGAGATACCAACGACTTTAAAGATATGGTTAATGCCCTTAAAGCCAAAGGCGTAGAAACTTATGCTGATATCGTATTTAATCATATGGCAAACGAGTCGTATAAACGTTCAGACTTAAATTACCCGGGTAGCGAAGTATTGGCTGAGTATGCAGCGAACGCCAGCTACTATAACTCAATTAAACTTTTCGGCGATTTACAACAAGGTAATTTAGGTGCGGGAGATTTTCACCCTGCCGGTTGTATTACTGACTGGGGTAATCCCGGCCACGTACAATATTGGCGTTTATGTGGTGGCGATGGCGATGTTGGCTTACCGGACTTAGACCCAAACAACTGGGTGGTTTCACAACAACAAGCTTACTTACAAGCCTTAAAAACCATTGGTGTTACTGGCTTTCGTGTTGATGCTGCCAAGCACATGAGTAACTATCATATTAATGCCGTATTTAATAACGACATAAAAAATGGTGTACACGTTTTTGGTGAAATCATTACTTCAGGCGGTGCTGGCGACAACAGTTATGACAGCTTTCTAGCGCCTTATTTAAATGACACCGGCCATGACGCTTACGACTTTCCGTTATTCGCTTCCCTGCGCGGCGCATTAGGCTTTGGTGGTTCAATGAATCAGCTTGTTGACCCTGGTGCATACGGCCAAGCATTAGCGGGCGACAAAGCGGTCACCTTTTCAATCACCCATGATATTCCAAGTAACGACGGCTTTAGATACCAAATTCTTAATGCCACCGACGAAACCTTAGCCAATGCCTACATTTTAGGGCGCGATGGTGGTACACCAATGATCTACTCAGATCATAACGAAAGTAATGACGGTAGTCGCTGGGTCGATTTATATAAACGCTCAGATGTTGCTGGAATGGTTAAATTTCACAATGCCGCACAAGGTCATGGCATGCAGGTGATGAACTTTAACGACTGCATTATTTTATTCAAACGTGATCACATTGGTGTGGTTGGTATTAACAAGTGTGACAGTGGTCAAGACGTTTGGGTGAACACCGCCGAGCATAACTTGTGGTGGTATAAAAACTACCGTGATGTTGTTGAAGGTATTGACGTGCAAAACATTAACAGCCAGTGGCACAAGTTCTACTTACCCGGTCGTAAAGCGAGAATGTGGTTAATGGAATAGCCAAACTATCAGCGCAGTGGGACTTTAATCTTGTTAAAGTCCCACTGCATATTTTAGCCATATCGAAATGAAGTAACTCAACAGTCGACTATTTTACTTTTTACGTTATACTGCCGCGCTAAAACTAGGTATTCAATGAGCGGAGTTCATCATGCACGATCTGTATTACAAAGGGCGTATTCACACCCGAGTCAACCATGTAAAGTCAGGTTACAATACTAAGCGCGTTGTTAAGCTTGGCACAGAAAAGCATCCGTTAACCTTAGTGGTTGCAAATAATGAACGACTGCAAGAAGTAGAAGCACTAGTAGCCGAACATCAACTCTTTGCTGATATTACAGTTGATAGCAATGCCGATGAAGATATTAATGAATTGAACGCTATCTTAAACAAACCAAGCACCACCACATTTGAGAAAACGCCGAACCGAAATGATCCTTGTTCATGTGGTAGTGGTAAAAAGTACAAAAAGTGCTGCGCTTAACAATTCTCTAAATTCAGAAAATCAGCGATGACAAACAGGGAAATATGTTCTGTCATTAAACAAAAAACGCGACTTTACCGTCGCGTTTTTTATTGAGTGCAGTAAACACAAACTACATAGTCGAAATAACCACTAAAAGCATTACTTATCGCTAATAAATAGTAATGCTGACATAAACTAACATATAGCAAATAATAAACAATTGTTTTTAAAGTACTTTTCAAATGGCATTCTATTTGCTGTGTTCACTCTTAATAAAAAGTGAAATTATCACATTCCTGCAATACTCGGTTTTAAAATAATAATTAAAAAGGATTTATCAATTGAAAATTACACGCAATTCCACCATAACGCTATTGCTGTTCTTTTGCCTTACCATAGTGCTATATATCATAGGCTATTGGCTGATATTTAGAACAGAAAGCGCCTCACCATTGATGATGTCAGCCGGTCTTGCCGCAATTTTAACCTGCATAATTAGAAAGCGTACAATTTCCGGCTTAGGTTGGGCATGGGGAAGTTGGAAATATCAATGGCAAAGTTACTTGCTGCCGCTAGCTATTATCACATTATCCTATTCAATCATTTGGTTTTGTGATTTCGGCACTTGGTATAACGCAGAGTTTGTTTTAGAGAAAAAGGAAAAATACAACTTAGAAAGCTGGGCTGACTGGAATCTGATCCTTTTTCAATTGCTATTTACCGCCACTGTTTCTTTTATGTTAGCGCTACCTTCAGTTTTGGGTGAAGAAATTGCATGGCGAGGATTGCTTGTTAAAGAGCTCTCTTCATTTATGTCATTTACCGGTGTTGCTTTAGTCAGTGGTGTTATCTGGTCAAGCTGGCACTGGCCCCTGATCATTACTGGCTTATACGGCAACAGTGTCACTCCTCTCTATTATCAACTCATTGTTTTTACCTTAGCGTTAACCAGTGCCTCAATGATCATGACTTACCTGAGATACAAAACGAACAGTTTATGGACGGCGGTAATATTCCACATGAGTTGGAATGTATTTATGCAGAAAGTCTTTACGCCATTAACCCTAGAGCATGAAAAATCAGCTTGGTACATCGACGAGTTTGGTATTATAGTCGCTATTATCACCGCAATTGTCGCAGTGTACTTTTGGAAGAAAGGCCATAAAGAGTTTGGAAAACAAAAGCTGATAACTGAATAATTAGCGATATCTTCTTTCTTATTTATCAAAACGCGACTTTACCGTCGCGTTTATTATTTTCAATACCAATGGCTCAATAGTATTAAACTCAATGACTACGCTGACTTTTACTCAGGTCAACAACCATAGCTTTACCGCCATAACCATGCTGATTGCATTTGGCTCGAACTATCACCTGAGAAATATCTGTCGGTATGTCTATATTACATTGGCTACGAGTAAACGGCTGCTCATGATCATGTGGGTGATGCAGTTGCCGATAACCAAGTTTATTGCCATCTAAATCGATAACTTCCCAAGCATCAGCGTAATGATCCCAGCCTTGATCATTGTGCTTAACAGAGGTGCCAAAACACCAAGTACCGTTAGACTTTTGTGTAGCAAGCACTTTAGTGACTTGCGCATAATCCAAAGATTCGGAAAAGGTATTTAAGTCGGGTTTAGCGGCAAATACTGATGATGACAATAGTGATAATATTAGTAATAGTTTCATATTTCCCCACTTTATCTAAGACTGAATGAAAGCAGTAGATTAGTAATCCAAAATTAGCAATTGGAAAGCTACTGCCCTACAAAGAGACTTATCATGATTTTGGTTACGTATAAACTTGAGTAACATCTAATTGAGCATACTTTTGGAATATAGATAATTTTTCACGAGAGTTATACATTAATCTGTCTTGATGTTCACTAGTTTCAGTATCTTGGTTAGCTATCTGTTTGTTAGACGATATGAATACCGTAACTGCATTAAATGCTTCACCCATTGCAGAACGAATAATATCTGGAGATAATATTTGCACTTTACTGTATAACAAAAGATAACTTTGATAATCTTCACCCGAAGCATCACACCACTGGTATTCATATTTTTGGATTAATGTATGTGACAAAGAGGAAAATTCAATATAAGCAATTTTCCTTTCATCGAGTAATTTATTAAATGAATCTTCCTTCCGTTTATTTACCTCAAAAACTTGTGTTCTCTTTAGTGTATAGAAACTAGATATAGCACCTATTGCTGCCCCCAAACCTATTTTCACTGCTGAATCCAAAACATCAATTAGAGTCAAATGAGTTCTCCTTTGAGAGGAAAAAGAATATTTTCATAATACAGCTCGTTCCAAAATATTTATTTAATTAATATGTCATAAACTTAAAGCCTTATAAACCCTATAACTTTTCTAGTATAGGCTTAAGAATACTCCACTACTTAAACCAAACCTTACCACCAATAAACTTATAAGCAGGTAAACCACGAATCAGGGTTTCACGGGCAAATGGTTTTTGGCATTTGGGGCAAATACATGGCACTGTGGTGTAGTCCTGGCTAATACGTTCTTTAAAGCTTTTTACTAATGCGCCCTTACCACCTTTGCGATACTTAAATAATATCGTATTGCAGCCGATGCAAAATATATCAACGGTTTTAGTTGGGCCTTTTTTATTGGGTTTTGCCATCAGCTATTTTCTTACTTCCAGTATTTGAATTTCTGTTTCTTACAGATATAAAAAAGCCAACTGACTTAGTAAATCAGTTGGCAACAGCATAACAAATATTGTAAATAATCAGCAGTAGTTAACGTTAAAATTCGTGCTTAATATCCAGCGGCTTGTCCGTCTTTTCTTGATTCAGAGGCGCCATAATACACTTTTTCTTTATCGTCCCACATAATCGCTTGATAGCCACCATAGCCGCCCATATCAAAACCAACTTTATGGCCACGTTGCATTAAGCCGCGCACTGTTTGGTAAGGAATGTCAGATTCAATAACCAATCGACCGCCATCAACTAAAGTTTTGCCATTAGCTTCGGTCGGCTCTGTTGAACCATAATGCTGCCAGCGTGTGGCATCGCCCGCTTCTTGCAGGTTCATACCAAAATCAATAATGTTAGTGACAATTTGTACATGCCCTTGTGGCTGCATAGCGCCGCCCATTAAACCAAAACTAACAAAGGGCTTACCGTCTTTCATCACGAAGGCTGGGATAATAGTATGAAACGGACGTTTATTCGGTTGATAAGCATTAGCATGTGTTGCATCCATAGAGAACAATTGACCACGGTCTTGAAAAACAAAACCTAACCCCGGCACTACTACACCTGAGCCCATACCTCGGTAGTTACTTTGAATAAGTGAGACCATGTTGCCGTCTTTATCCGCCGTAGTTAAGTATATAGTGTCGCCTTGATACATAGCCGGATTACCCGCATCAACACGCTTAGCTGCGCGTTCACCAATCAGTTTTTTACGCTCCATGGCATATTTTTTATCAATTAATCCGGTAAGCGGTACATCATAAAAGTCAGTATCAGCATAAAACTTAGCTCGGTCTTCAAAGGCTAATTTTTTCGCTTCTGTCATCACATGCAGCGTTTGCTCTGACAAAAAGCCCATCTCGGATAAGTTGTATGGCTCTAACATATTGAGTATTTGCAACGCGGCAATACCTTGGCCATTAGGTGGAAGTTCAAAAACATCGTAGCCACGATAATTGGTTGAAACAGGTTCAACCCAAGTAGAAGTATGGCTAGCGAGATCTTCACGAGTAATATAACCGCCATTGGCTTTCATAAAGCTATCAATTTTTTTGGCTATTTCACCTTGATAAAACGCTTCTCGGCCTTGCTGTGCAATTAACGACAAGGTATTGCCCAGTTCAGGGTTTTTAAATATTTGACCTTTACGCGGCGCTTTGCCATTAATGGTAAAGGTATCTTTAAAACTACCCGGCTGTGGCGACAATCTTGGAACGCTTCTATCCCAATAATATGCAATAAGTTCGCTAACAGGAAAACCGTTATTGGCATAATCGATAGCAGGTGCTAGCACCTTTTTCATTGGCATTTTGCCAAATTTATCGTGCATTTCAAACCAGCCATCAACCGTGCCCGGCACAGAAATTGGTAACATGCCGTAAGGGGGAATGTTCTTGCGATCTAATGCTTCAAGTTCAATTTTAAGTTTTTGAAAGGTGAGTGATTGAGGCGAACGACCACTACCATTAAGGCCATAAAGCTTTTGAGTTTTTGCATGCCAAATAATCGCGTATAAGTCACCGCCAATACCGTTGCCAGTTGGTTCCATTAAGCCAAGCGCGGCATTAGCAGCAATAGCAGCATCAATGGCATTGCCGCCATCTTTCAGCACTTGCAAACCAATTTGTGTGGCTAACGGTTGGCTAGTTGCCACCATGCCATTGGCAGCAATAACTTCTGAACGGGTAGCATGGGTTTTGCCGGTCACTCGGTCGGCATTGGCGTGAACTTGCAACATAACCGCCGAAGAAACAAGGATACTATATTTGAAAACAGCGCGACTGATTCGCGAAAACGTGCTGTGCTTTATCATATTTTATTATTCTCACTCAAAGCCTAAAATTATTGCTGAACATTATTGATAACACGACGCTTAACGATGTACAAAAAATACTCGCTGATATGCCCAGTTTTTAGGTTAAGTCGCGTCATACAACTTGCACCTAATTTCAATTTTTACCTTTTCACCGTAATTAGCCAACAATTTATCGGTAATGGCTTGCTCGACCATTAAAAAACCGCTAGCGTGAAGCCATTAAAATTTAACTCGTTCAAGCTATTGCCAAATTTATCTTGATAGCTAAAGCAGGATGACAAATGAATATAACCAGAAGAGCCTTTTTAAAAGCCAGCGGTGCAAGCTTAGCCTCCCTTAGTTTTGCAGGAACAGCTATTGCCGGCAGCAACCACGTCGACAATGAAAACCAAGCTAAAAACACAACAAAAAAATTAGTACCCATTACGGGTTCAGTAAAACCGATTAGCAAAGCAGAAAGACTGCAACGTATCGCCAAAGCGCAAAAATTAATGCAGCAACTTGATATTGCCGCACTAGTGCTTGAACCCGGCGCAGCAATGGATTATTTCTCTGGCATACAATGGTGGCGTAGCGAGCGCTTAACGGCAGTGGTTATTCCTAGAGAAGGCAGCGTTGCCGTGGTTTGTCCATTTTTTGAAGAGCCAAGTGTGCGTGAAAGTTTGGCGGTAAGTGACGACATTCGCGTATGGCAAGAACATGAAAGCCCATTTGCACTGATCAAACAAATATTAGCTGACGCCGGTATTAAAAAAGGTAAAGTTGCCTTTGAAAATTCAGTGCGCTATTTTGTTTTAAGCGGCTTAATGGCTGAGCTTACCAACATGCAACACGTAAGTGCCGAACCTGTAACTCGTGGCTGTCGTATGTATAAAAGCCAGCACGAACTTGAATTAATGCATAAAGCTAACGAAGTCACTTTACTCGCTTATGCCGATGTTTGGTCAAAATTAACGTTAGGCATGAGCCAAGGTGATGTGAAGTCACTCATGAAAAACGCTCAAACTCAGCTAGGTGGCAAAGGCGCATGGAATATGGCGCTATTTAACCAAGCTAGCGCATATCCACACGGCACTAAACAAAAACAAACCTTAACCGAAGGTTCCATCGTACTAATGGATTGTGGTTGTAATGTGCACGGCTACCAATCAGATATTAGCCGTACTTTTGTTTTCGGTGAGCCAAGCAAACGACAACGTGAGGTTTGGCAAACCGTAAGACAAGGTCAACAAGTGGCTTTTGAACAAGCAAAACTTGGCGTGCAAGCAGGTTCAGTTGATGACGCCGTGCGCAAATCATATCAAACAAAAGGCTTTGGCCCAGGTTACAAATTACCAGGGCTTTCGCACAGAACAGGTCACGGTATTGGTATGGAAGGTCATGAAAGTGTTAACTTTGTTCACGGTGAAACTGAAATATTAAAACCAGGTATGTGCTTTTCAAATGAGCCGGGAATTTATATTCAAGGTGAATTTGGTGTACGACTAGAAGATTGTATTTACATGACTAAAAATGGCCCGCAGTGGTTTACTATGCCACCTAGCTCATTAGACGAGCCAATTGGTAAGCTAGTCAAACTAGATACGGTATAAGCCATGCTTAAACTCAACCCGCAGTAAACGCTTAGTAAACTTAAAAATACAAGGTTATTGTGCTGATTATTACGCTATTGCTGAAAGAAGCTATCAACTTCGATAGCTTCTTTGCTTTGTGCACTTAAACGTTGAAAAATTTCTTGCTCACGCAAGCCCGCAAATAACGGTGCTTGATATACTCGATAGTCAAGTTGGTAGCCCTGTTCAATGGCTTGCGTCAAATAACGCATCGCTAAGTTATAATCGGATTTAGCGCTATAAACCTCCGCCAATAACAAACTTAGCTCGGCCTGTTCACTGCCTTGCTGCTGCTTGGCTTTTAATCCGGCAATACTTGCTTGTTCAACAGTTAATAATAATGTTTGCCTATTGTTCGCTGCATTAGTCACAGTTACCGGGTTTAGTGGCTTAGCTAACAAATTTGCCAATAATTTAGCTCTTGAATAAAATGCTTCTGGCGTTAAGTCAGCAGCTTGTTGATACAAAGGTTGAGCAGCCGCAATATCGCCTTGAAAATAGGCAATATCTGCCTGTGTTTGTAAAAATAGGGCTTGTTTGCTGTTGCTGCCCTGCGCAGTGCCAACAAATGTTGAAGCTTTATGGTAGTCTTTTTGCGCGATAGCTAATTGCGCTAAATGATAAGTCGTTAACAAGTAATCTGGCTGCAGGCTCAAGGCTTTTTGATACCAAACCTCTGCTAACTTATATTGTTTTGCACGCGCGAGTGTTAAGCCAGTGTGCTCCATCGCCAGTGCATGTTCAGGTGCAAGCCGTAATATTTTTTTATGCCATTGCAATGCCGTCGCTAATTCGCCTTGCTCTGAATAAGTAAAGGCAAGATTAATCATAATTTCAATTTCATTAGCTTCTATGACCAGGCCTCTATGCAAGGTTTTTATGCTCTTGGACAACCAACCAGCAACATAATATGCGGTGCCTAAGGCCTTGTATGCGGCGGCAGAGTTATTGTTATAACTGAGTGCTTGGTAGGCATTATCAATGGCAAGCTGTTTATCATGCTCTTGGCCTGAAAACTGAAAATATTTCTGGCTATATGCCTGACTAAGCGCGGCGTAAGCGAGCGAAAACTCCTTGTCTTCATTGATGGCTTTGATAAAAAAGTCGATGGCAATATCGTTATCTTGTTTGCGATACCTATGATAATAATCTCTTCCACGCGTATAAAAGCGCATCGCTTTAGTCACGCGAATATCTTCAACACTATTTGTTTTGCTAGTGTTATTTGTTGCAAGCGAAGCTGGTGGTTTATCACCTACCGCTGAACTTTCATTTTGATTGACACCATTCATCAATATTGACGTTGAAACAATACTAATGAGTGCGACGATAAATACAATTAATCCTAACAATGAAATGCGTCGCCATAAGGTTCCAAACTGGTTTTCACTCAGACTTGGAAACCTGTCGTTGGCGCTTAAATCTAGCATCACCGATGGCGGGCGGCGAACAACGCATTCGCACTTTACCGCGGGAATCAGCCGATAACCTCGGCCACGCACTGCTTCAATATAAGTTGGGGCTGACGCGTCATCTCCCAACGACTTTCTTAAAAGCTTTACTCGTTGTTTTAAGGTTTCATCACCGATAACACGATCGGGCCAAACGGCAAACATCAACTCTTCTTGGCTTAATAGTGCCGGAGCCGCTTGCGCTAAGGCAACAAGTAATTCGTAACTTAACTTTGGTAAAGTGATCACTTTATCATGGCGAGTTAATTCACCACGAAGAACATCTAAGTTCAGGTCGTCAATTATGTAGCGAGTTGTATTGTTATAATTATCAGCCACTAAACGATTTATCAGTATGGAATTGTACCCGTTAATTTATCGCCTTTTCACTAAAGTGCAACGATTCTCTGCATTTATTCGCCGTTTTTCACTGAATTACAGCCACCTTCACCAAAGCTTCACCAAATCTTTTAGCCTGCTTCACCTTAACTTCAAGTAGCAAAAAACCAAAAGCGTAAGCTGATATGACAACAAATAAAATTAATACCAATCAAATTAACTAAGGGAGCAATTTTTAATGAGAATAAATATTTAATAGCAAGGCGCTTGATTGAGCAATAGCAGGCTATTGGGATTGAAAGCAACGATGTTATTAGAAATTTAGGCCATTTAAAAAGTTCATTTGGCTAGTTTGGTTGGTATATAAATTAAGGAAGGAATTATGGCTTCTACACAAGCACTACCGGAGTTTGAAAACTTATGGGGGCATCCTAAACCACTGTGGATGCTATTCATGGCAGAGTTTTGGGAGCGTTTTGCTTTTTACGGTATTCGCTGGGCATTAACGCTTTACATTGTTGCCCAGTTTTTTAATGGTGATGCATCAGGGCAGTCTTTTGCGTCAAATACTTATGGCGCATATTTAGCGTTAGTTTATGCCAGTGCAATTTTCGGTGGTTATATTGCTGACAAAGTTATTGGCTCACAGCATTCTATATTAGTCGGCGCGGTGATCATGGGCGCAGGTTTATTCTTAATTATGCTACCCAATGAAACCTTTTTTATGATTGGCTTAGCCACGGTTATTGTTGGTAACGGTTTATTCAAGCCGAATATTTCAAACTTAGTGGGTAAAATCTATGCGGTAGATGATCATCGCCGTGACAGCGGCTTTAGTATTTTCTACATGGGTATTAATGCCGGTGCTATGGTTTCACCTATTATTACTCAATGGCTTGCCAGTACGCTAACCGATACGCCAATGATGAATAACTACAAAGCCGTTTTTGGCGCGGCGGGTGTCGGCATGTTGATCAGCTATGTTTGGTTTTATATTGGTCGTCGGCAATTAAAAGGTATCGGCACGGTTGAGAAAACACCATTGAGGACTAAAAATCTAGTCACGGTTGTTCTTGGGGCGGTAGCGTCCATTGTCCCTGTTTATATTTTAATGACTTATGCGGGTGCACAAGTGCTGGCATGGATTCTATTTGTACTCTTTGTTGGTTTAGCCATATTGTTATTAAAACAGGCTAAAGGTGACGGAAAAGTCGCTTTCGAACGCGTTATTGCTTGCTTAATAATGTTCCTGTTCAACGTGATATTTTTTATGTTTTTTGAACAAGCTGGCAGCTCGTTCACTTTTTTGGCGCAAAACATTGTTGATAGGAATATAACTGAAGCAATTGAGTTTAAAATAGCTTGGTTTCAATCAGTTAACTCAGTGGCAATACTCATTTTTGCGCCACTCGTTTCTGCCCTTTGGCTATTCATGCATAAGAAAAAAGTAGAGCCGAGCATTCCACGTAAATTTGCCTTAGGACTATTAGGCACAGGACTTGGCTTTCTAGTGTTAGTGTATGCGCTAGAAAACTTACTCGATGCCAATAACATGATCCCAATTTGGCCATTAGCGGCTTGCTACGTTTTACACACTATAGGCGAATTATGCTTGTCACCTATTGGTTTATCCATGGTTAGTAAGTTAGTACCCGCTTCTCTGGCTGGCTTTGCTTTTGGTGGTTGGTTTTTAAGTACTGCAATTGGCAATAACTTTTCAGGGATATTGGCAGGTTCAATGAGTGGCGAAACCGGTATGACGGTCGCCTCAGCCCTTACCGGATTTTCATTTAGCTTTTGGCTACTCACCCTAGGTGGCGCATTTTTATTTATTATTGGACCACAAATAAATAAGCTAATGCACGGTGTTAAATAGCCATAACGGCATTTTATAAGTAAGCATAAAAAGCAAAGAGAGCTGCGTAAGCAACTCTCTTTGTTAGTCAACTTGGGCTATGGATAGCCATTAAAAATAATACTCTACCGCCAGCTGCAAATGGTCATCGGCGTTAAGACTATATAGAGCGTCATTTTGTGCACTACTTTGCATTAATCTGACATCTATACTCACTTTAACACTCACGCCAAAACGTCGATTCGCTTCAACAATAAAACTAAACGCACTATGCTCGACATCAGCCCCTAAGCCTACGAGCATTTCACTGCTTTGCATGTCATTGAATGCTAAACGACTCCCCAAAAAGATGTCATTTTGAATATTAGCTCCTGGCGAGTTTTCGTCGCCCTCTCCGCGCGAGTCCCAGCCATATTCTAGCAATAAACCAAGGTCAGCATTGCTATCAAAAACGCCAACATAGGTATACTCAAGCCCTGCTTGTGCCGCTAAAAAATCATCATCATCTGTAGTGCGATAAATCGTTTCAAACTTCCATAGCCAATCACCTAGCGTTGCTTGAACATCAAGGCCAAACTGATCCATTTGATTATAGTATTGCTTTAAAACCGGTGTTTTTTCTGCACCAGTATCAGCTGACAACATTAATAATGGATCTCGGTTAGTACCATGAAACCAATAACCGCCCATATCAAAGTCACCAATTGTTCGGCTCCAACGCAGTGCAACATCTAGGTGCTTATCTTTCGCTGAAGATTGATAACTGACATCATCAGGGTCAACGACCGCAGCGCCACGTAAACGACTTTTTTGGCCAACAAACGTGCGCTCTCTAAAGCCGGGCAGCAAATATATATCGAGGATCCCCCAATCTCGCACTAAAGAAAGATTTAACATGAGTTGTCCAAGTTTGTCTTCGCCATCTGAATCTTCAACACCATCAGTTTGGTTAAGTACGTCCACTAAGTGTTGAAACTCCGTAACACCCCAAAACTCCCGACGAATACCAGCCCTTAACTCCCAATCAGTATCTGCATATATGTATGACAATTCACGAATATCGCCATGACTTCGTTCATCATCAAACTCATCTTGGCGATAATAAGGTTTAAACGTTACGCTACTGTAGCCATCGTTCCAGCCCCAATAAAACTCTGGTTCAACAAAAGCTGACGCTTGGCTATCTGACAATTGCTGTGAATATTGACCTTGTTGTTCAAAGTAACGTTGTTCAAAGCCAACCTTACCTGAAAGCTCAAATTCATCAGCAACAGCCAATGGCTGCACGGCAATATTAACGGCCAGCGCAACCATCAAAGGCAGCTGTTTTATTTTATGAACAATTTTCATCGCTAATTATCGTGCACGTTTTAAGGTGTTTCTGTTGAAATCAGCATCAACTAAACCGGTTTTAAAGGCATAATTGTGCCACTGCAATTCAGTGCTTTTACCACTTTGGTGATTGATCATTTCAGCTGAGTCAGCCCGCCAATATTGACTCAAGTATTGTTTGTAATTTTTATAAGTTAGCGTTTTCAATAATGAATTTTTTCGGTCGTAAAAATCAATTTTTTGTACCCTGTATTCAACCTTGTCTAACCAAACGATACGTCGCGTATAGCCAGAGTTTTCATCAGCAGGAAATTGCTCAACCATAAAACTCGCAAGACCATTAATTGTTTCTTCACCTAAATAGTTATAGCGATATTTTTCAATTTCAAATGAGCTTAAATCTTCAAATGAAAATTCAGAGCCCATAAATGGACCGGACTTATTTCTAGAAGATATGCGCTTTACTCGCTTTAACGACGGTAAATATAACCATTGGTCATCATTCCCTACTGGATGAGAAAAGCTTAAAAATGAGGTACCTTTAACATCTCTTGGCTTGTTAAAAATAGTTAAACTCTTATCTCCGTCATCAAGTAGCTCTAATGTTTTGGTTTTAATTTCACGGATACTCTCTTGGCCTTGTTTATTACGAAGCGTCATAACCATGTCTGAGACATTATCAACCCAGCCAATATCACGTGATTTTGCTTCTTGCGATATCGCTAAACCACGCTGTTCACTGCTTTGATCGATAATCGTTTCTGCTATAGCGTGATTTGATGTTATTGCCAGTGCTAGGCTAGTAAAAACTCCCATCGCTGTTTTTTTATTTAACATAAGTGTTCTCCAAATTTTTATTAAGTAGCTGAATTGCTGGTGGCTAATTCGTTTGATAACGCACCTTGCTCGGTATTGTTAACGGTTAACTTTTGTTTTTTGTCCAAGGCGATTAACAGCGGCGGCAAGAAAAGGAAGTCAACCACTAAAGCGATAACAATGGTGATAGCAGTCATTAATCCCATATCAGCATTTAAGCTAAACGATGACTGGGCTAACACGATAAAACCTGCCGCTAGTACAAATGTTGTTGTCCAAAGGGCGCTACCAACATGACCAAATGCGTAATGAACAGCAGTTTTGGCGTCTGCTTGTTTTTCTCGACGAGCATGTAAATATTTACTTAAGAAATGCACCGTATCATCTACCACGATACCTAGCGTCATACCAATAACCACGGAAATGCTCATACCAACCTGACCTTCAATTAGTCCCCAAATACCGAACGCTACACCAGCAGGAATTAAATTAGGCAATAAGCTAATCGCGCCATAACGCCAGCTTTTTAGTGCCACACCTAAAATGACAGAAATCAGTAATAAGGCGAGTGTCGTGCCAATTAGCATGCTGTTAATACTGCGCTGGCCAATATGGGCAAACATTAAGCTAGGGCTTGCAATATCAACTTGATATCGCTCAGTATTATTGGCAAACCAAGTATTGATACGTTGCTCTAGCTCAACTAATTCATTACTGGTCAAATTCTTAAAGGTTGCGACAAGTTTTGCTGATGACTTATCAACATTAAGTTGATTATTTAAGTCCAGTCCGTACGGTAAAGACATTTCATAGAGCAATAGGTATTGTGCGGCCATTTCCTGATCGGTGGGGAGCTTATACCAGCTTGGATCATCGCCATGCATGTTTTTATTTAAACGCATTAACGTATCAGTAATCGTATTCACATGATCTGTTTCAGGCTGTTGACGTAACCAATCACTAAAATCAGCTAGGTTACGTAAATATTGCGGGTTATTAATACCACTTGAAATGCCTGTTTTCACCGATATTTCTAATAAAGTCATGCCGGATAAATGTGATTGCATAAAGTCGGTTGCAACACGGTAAGGAATTGAAGTATCGAAATACTTAACAAAGTCATCATTGAGTTCATTTTTTGGAATGAACAAAGTTGATGCAATAATAACAACACTTGTTAGCGGTAAAAGCAGCTTTCTTTTAGCAATAACAAAACTTGCCAGTTTTGACATATTGTCATTTTTACCTACTGGAACAGACTTAACTTTAATCGGTAAAACCGCCAATAGTGCCGGGAATATTGTAATAGAAAAAACAAACGCTAACATAACTCCCATCGCCACTAAGTTACCTAAATCATGAAAGGGTGGCGAATCAGAAAAGTTCATACTTAAAAAGCCAATTGCTGTGGTAATACTGGTAATAAAAATGGGTTGTAGATTAAGCTTCAAGCTTTTCATGATTGCCGACTTTTTATCGCTGCCTTGGCGCATTTCATAGAACATTGAAGATAATATATGGATACAATCAGCTACCGCTAACGTTAAGATCATGGTCGGCGCTGATGAGGAAGGCCCAGTCAAATAAAACCCTAACCAGCCGGCTATTCCCATTGTGCTTGCAATACTTAAAATAATCACAATGACAGTGGCAAATGTGCCAGAAATAGTACGCAGTAATAAGCCAATAAAAACAATAACAATAAGGAACATTAAGGGAACAAGTGTTGCACTATCACCCATCGCAGCTTCAGTAAAAGCGCCGTTCATCATGACCATGCCCGACAAATGAATTACAGTACCTGGGTTATCTTGTAAAAATTCAGCCGCCATGTTTTTAACAAAGCTACTCACTTCTGCAACTTCTGATGTCGGATCTAACGCAGGAAACTGCACACTAACATTAACAACTGAGACATGCGCTTGCGGTGAAATAATTTTATTAACCAGCAGTGGTTCATTGATAGCAATATTTTTGATCCTTTCCAGATCTTTGGCTGTTAATCGACTGGTATTCATCACTAAGTCTTCAACTATCATGTCATCTTCTTCAGCATAGCTATGCTGGAAGTTTGTTACAGAATCGACTCGTGTAGAATATGGAACTTGCCAACTTTTTTTCGTTAGGGTCTTTAATGCCTCTAAATGCTCAACCGTAAAAACATTGCCGTCTTTGGGCACCACAACAAAGGATACGTTATCACTCTTGCTATATACTTTTTGCATCGACTCGTAAGCAACAAGTTGCGGATTATCTTCACCAAAAAACACCCTATAGTCACTTTTAAATACCAGATTTTGTGCACCCGACGCAGCAAAAAAGGCAATTGATAGGCTAACGAGAATCACCCAAATTGGGTGTTTTTCGAAAAAGCCAAATAGCTTATTTTTCATAGTCTCTCCATTATGACGAATCGTCACTATTTACTTTAAAAAAAACGGTGTGAACACCGATTAAAAACACGGGTTATAATGACGAAACGTCACTATAACCTTATAAAAAAACGGCAAAAAACACCGTTTATAAAAACTTTTAACAAACTAAATTTCAAAAACTTACAACTTCATTTAGTAATGATAATATTATCGATTGGTTCAACTAAAATTAAACTCTCGGCCCATCGATTTCAATAGCGCAAGTTCACCGGGAAATGTGACTTTCAATGCCTCTTTTAATGCTTGCGCATATTCCTTTTCAACTGATAATGGTGTCCATTGAAGACCATCTAACAGTAGGTTTGTTTGATTAAACAACTCTCTTTCAACCAATAAACCTGTGCTACCAGAACATTGCTCAACTTCTGAAGATAGCACAGAAATAACACCAAAAGCCTGTGACCATGTTGCAAAGCAAATTTGCTGAAGCGTCATATGCTTAGGGGGATTAAACTCGTTATTAGCAACGGCATCTTCGACAATTCCAAATGTTGTGCCCATGACTTTTAATTCTAACTGTTCTTGTTCCTGCAATCTTTTAGTACTGCATTTGCCATAAACATTAGGGCTTTTAGCACATTGCACGCTTTTAAATAATGCTGGATGCAATATCGCATAGATTAAATATGAAACATTTAACAATATCATGCGCTCTCTCGCGCAACCTTGATACTGAGCCGCACGACTAAATAGGTCTAGCATAATGGTAATCGCTTGATTGCCAATCGCTAAAAGTAAGTCTTCTTTGCCAGAAAAATGCTTATAAACCGTTCCTTTTGAATAGGAAACAGCAGCGACCACTTTGTCCATGGTAATATTTTCTACACCATGCTTTTCAATCAACACAATTGTTGCGTCTATTATGTCTTGTTCACGAGCCTTTAAGCTACGCTCATCTAAAATTCTTGGGGTCATATCAATGTGACGATTCGTCATTAACTAAATTTATAATAAATTATTATAAAAATTTGTCAATAAGTATATCAAGCTGAAAAGAATATTCGATGTGTTCTAAAAAGGAAGTAAATAACTAGAAGCTAAATGGAATGAATCACGAATAGGAATCTATTGCCAAGAGTAAAATTCCAAATCGCAAACCATTAATTGTTCTTAACTATCGGTATTTTTAGTAAATACTACCCTGGACTTTTATTTCATCACCTGCATTAGCGTTAATAGCTCAATGAGCAATATTAAACTAGGGATAATAAATAGCAAAAAACGCCAAATTCGAGTGTAATTAGCGAGTAATAGCATAGTTAATAAAAATGTTGGTATTGGCATAACGGCCACAATACCTGCTTGCCAAAAATCAAAGAGAAAATAACTCATAACGGGAAGAGAAATGACCAGTAGCAAGGCAACTAAATGTAGCGAATGCTGGTGAGCGTTGTTAGAAAAATCATACTTTTTAGAGCCGCAAATATTAAGCAAAAGCATCAACACTTGCAGTAAACAAGCATAACCAATGAATACCGAAAAGGTATTGATTTCAGCATATTTTTCTAGATAAAAAAACCAAGCTAATATAAGCCATATTAGGATTAGAAATAATGACACAAACACTTGCTTGCAATACTTCATTGATATTACTAGAAACATTAAACTAGAAATTTCTATAGCTAACGGCCACCATGCTAGGCTATTAAGGTGTGATTGAATTAACCGCCAGTAAACTTCTGGTGAGAAGAGTAAAAAATCATTGAGTGAATAACTGAATATATCGGCCATTATAGGCTCTGAAAATATTCAATCATTTTATCGCGATTTGCTATAGAAGGTAGTGGCACATCATTAATTGCCGCCATGTTCTCAATCATATGAGGGACTTGGCTTGTTGCCGGTATTGCACAGGTAATTGCTGAATGCGACAGAATAAACCTAAGTAAGTACTGCGGCCAATTGTATATTCCCAAACTATCAGCCCAAGGTGGTAATGGATATCGTTGAACACGCGATATCAAACTTCCCCCCTGAAATGGCCGGTTTGCAATAACACCAACCCCCTGCTCTTGAGCTAAGGGTAAAAGTCTTTTTTCAGCATCACGATCGAGAATATTATATGTCAGCTGAACAAAGTCGAGCTTTTGACTTTTTAGTATCTTTTCCAGCTCAGCATGCCGTCTGCCATGAGAGGTAGTAACACCAATATAGCGAATGAGCTTTTGTTGCTTTAGTTCCTGTAAATACGCTAAATGATTTTGCCACGAGACCAAATTATGAACTTGTAATAGATCAATTTGCTTTTGTCGCCAAAATCTCAAAGAGTTTTCAAATTGTTGCTTCGCTGTTGCCGAAGAAGATGTCCAAGTTTTGGTTGCTGAAAATAAACTTTTATCATTATTTATATTTGTTAAACAGTGGCCAAGCACCTGCTCGGCAGATGCATACATAGGTGACGAATCTATCATCTGCCCACCAAGCTCAAAGAAGGCTTTTAATACTTTAGTGCGCTGTTCTCGTAGAAAATGGTCATTGCCGACATTAAATGTGATCCAGGTTCCCATGCCAATAGGAAAAATAGACTCACCTGAGCTAGGAATTTTTGACAAAGATAAATTAGTGTTACTCGCCGCCCATAGATGATCTGGTTTTAGGCCTAAGCTAAGCCCTACTAGTGGTAGAAACTTTATTAAATTCCGCTTTGCTTTATCTATTTTCATAACAATACTCACTGACAAGCCTAATTTGAATGTAAGTAAGCTTTTTAGATATCGCCAATACAAAGACTAATTTTGCGTTAGTTGGCTAACATTTTGCGATGAACTTGAGCAGGTATGTGCAATTATTTCCTACCGAACGCTTCGTTTAAAGACAAAGATACGCCTAAGGGCCGTTGCTCTTTCGCGGTTAAATTTTGTTCGAGTTATAAGCGTTTTAATCGCGCCCTGCTCACGCTAACTACCAACATAGTGCGGGCTACAAACCAACAGGACTTTTGGCCGCATCCTTCAGGCGGTGCAGAATTTTTTATCTGCTCAACCAAACTGGCTAACTTTCTCACTTCCCCCTTGACGTCGCATGTAAATATAATGAACTTGATGGCAACACTAGCCGTCAAATCTATACCGCTAGGTTAAAATTACCTAAGCTCGATACTGAACAAATGACAAAAAGTTACGCAATTTTTACCTATATTGTCTTTGCAACCGACCCAGCGGTCGGTTAAACTTGAAGTATAAAGCAGTAAAAGATTTAGAGATGAACGCATGAGAGACGCTGAACAAACACGTCAAAAAATATTAGAAATTAGTGCCGATGAAATCCACAAAAATGGTTTCACTGCCACCAGTTTATCTTGTATTTTAGCGCGTTGTGAAATATCAAAAGGCGCCCTATATCATCATTTTTCTAATAAAATGGAATTAGGTTATGCGGTGTTTGAAGAAGTTTATGCACCATCATTTATTGCTTTATGGCAACCGCCAGTAGAATCTGAAGATCCAATTCAAGGCCTTTGCGACTTTTTCACTTCAATGTCAAAAGAAATGAGTTGTGATGAAGTTGTTTGTGGCTGTCCTCTAAATAACCTTTGCCAAGAAATGTCGGGTGTTGATGAAGGTTTTAGGATCAGGATATTGGCCATGCAACAGCAATTAAATTTATTAATTGCGACCAATTTATCTCGAGTCAGTAGGCAATTAAAAGCCGATCTCGATTTTAGTCAAATCGCTTACTTTATTGTTTCAACTTTCCACGGCTCTTCAAGCTTAAGCAAAAGTTCTTTAAATAAAGAACTCTTTGATAAAGTGATTAAAGAGCTTTGCCGATACTTACAAGCGTTAAAGCAATAACCCATAAACGCTTTTACTCAGTAACAATTCTTAACACTTTATCGTCTATCTTACTGCATAATGGCATTTACATACCGCGCGGTCGGTATGTATAATGCGCAATAATTGAAATATTCACTATAATTTAACTTTTATCTCGCAAGGATCATCATGAAAAAGCTCCTAATACTGATGGTATTACTCACTAGCTTTGTACAAAACAGTTTTGCCGCTACAACTGCGGCATCAGCGTCTCCCTATCAGGTCATAGAAGTAACAGGTAATAAGCTTTTTGCTCGTATCGCAAACAATCAAGATGCATTAGAGAAATTTCCTGAATTAATGCGAGACATCGTTGAAGAAGAATTAATGCCATCGGTAGACTATCAATACGCGGCATTTAAAATATTAGGCAAACACTTAAGAAAAACAACCAAAGAGCAACGCGCTAAGTTTGTTACGGCTATGCGCTCTTATTTAGTTCGCACCTATGCTAACGCGCTAACCCAGTATCATAACCAGAAAGTATTGTTTGAGCCGGAAGCGAAACTAAAGCCAAAAGCAAAATCAGCCTCTGTTGATGTAAAGATTGTTGATGCTGGCAAGCCTGATATTAAAATTACCTTTCAGATGCGCAAGGATAAAAAATCAAAACAATGGAAAGCATACGATATGATCGTAGAAGGCATTTCATTAATCAGCAGTAAACAGGCTGAATTTAATCGTAAAATTTCAGACTTAGGTGTAGATCAAGTCACCGTAGAGTTGGCATCTATTAGCAAATAATAGTCGAACTTTACCAATAAAAAAGCCAGCTTTATGCTGGCTTTTTTGTTTTTCTCTGACGGTTAATTAGCACTTGTATCTGAACTAATGGTCATTTCAGTCACCTTATTCGCTTCAATATCGGCCTCGGTAAATCGTAACGGCCTTAATTGTGGCTGCTGTGAATATAACATGGTTTGATCTAAGCTATGCTCATTACCGTATGCAGCAGATTGTGAGTAACTCAATAGTCCTCTTGCAACTGGACCGTCTTCAGTAAAGTTCACTATCGACATCCAACTACTACCACTATTAATATGATAGCCAGCACCTTCCGCACTCAGTTCTGAATCGCTATTTTGTGGGGCATAAGTATGACGTGGTATTACCGTACCATCATTGATAGTTAGTGGACTAAAGACATTAAAGCCCCCCTCTATATTGTGAGCCCCAGCCCAAGGAATTTTCACTCCGGTCGCACTGCCATCAGGTAAACTGCGCTCAACAAACTGCACAGTACCAAGTGTTGCATCTAAAGCAAGGCCAGCAGACTCAATATTGAGAATAGCTTGAGCAAACTGCTCTAGTGTTACTGCATTGTCCACTAAACCATTTGGCGTTGTTGCCGCATTCTCTGCGTTAAAGCTTTGTTGCCATTGTGGATTTTTGTCAAACAAAAATGCAAATTCTCTAAATAAATGCGCCGAGCTACTAGTAGCATTCAACGTACCATCCCATAGTGCTAAGGCCGAACAGCCATTACTAATATCAACATTTTCTGCGCCAACACTCACTGGAGTATCCCCTTGAGCTTGGCAAATTGCTAACAACTCTGACAGTATATCTTCAGCTAAATAACTACGATTATTAAATAACGCCTGTTCAACTTCCTGCGGGTTAAATAAACCGTCACTTCCGGCACTGTCGGCAAGAAGCTTATGCGCCATACGTGAACGTAAAGACTGTTGATTATCCACTTGACCATATAACGGAGAAACCCCAGTTATTGGCGCATTAAGATTGGTAAGCCAAAAGCTGTCATTAGAATTTTGTACATAATCGGTTCCTGAATATTTCGGAGCATTTTCATAAGGTACTGCTCGTTCAAAATCGAAAGCCGATAAAAAGCCTGGTAAAAGTGTGAAACCAGCAGCTTGTTTAGCACCGATAAGTATCGGGTTGGTGGTTAACTCTGTAATAGCCGCATCGGTTAAATTCGGTACCGGCGAATCGTCAATATAATAAACATTGCCTGCTGCATCGGCCGACATAGTGTTATTAAAAATTACGCCATCGTAATCTTGAAATGCTTGCTTAAACTCATCAATATTGCCAGCTAAGTTCATCGCCAACCAGTGATCAATAATATCAACATTGCCCAAATTCACATCTTTAATGGCAAATGCACTGCCGCCTGGGCCCCACTCAAAATTGCCAGGAACAACGATCATAGGCCCTTGATGTGTGGAGTAGCTCATTTTTGCCAGTTTAATGGTTTGCCCTGGCGCTACTGCAACATCAATAACAAGCTCTTTACTGGTAATTAAACGATTAGAGCCATCAATAACTTGTGACATCTGGGTTGGATCATCTGGGTTTAGTGTTAACTGGTAAACGACAAAATGCTCCGCTGCCGAAAACGTATGAGTCCAAGCAACATTTTCATTAAAACCAATATTCACGACTCCCGGCATACCCATAAGTGAGCCACCCATCACATTTAAATGCTCAGGAATGGTAATATGAAATTGCCAAAAACGTAGGTTGCCCGTATGAGGGAAATGAGGATTTGCCAACACCATCCCCATACCGTTTTCTGTTTTGTCTTTACCTAGTCCCCAGCCGTTTGAGCCGGTATCACCAGGGTTTATTTCTGGTACAGCAATCACAGGATTAGATTTTAGCTGATAACTGCTGGCGGTAATGTCACTAGCTGGATAAGGTAAGGCACTTGCACCAGTTGGAGCAGCGATAAACATAGGGCCAAGGAAGTTTGCCGAGCCCGGTAATAAAGCGATACCCAACGTATAAGTTAAAATATCAAGGCTGGTGATAGGTTGAACCCATGGCATATTGGCACAGGCGACATCGATATTTTCAACGCCGGTGTCTGCTAAATATTTGTTATACCCTTGGGCGTAACCTGATAACAAAGCTTGGCTATTAGCAGACAATGAATTGATATTATTTTCTGCATGCTCTCTAATGCCTAAAGTTAGAAAACCAAAATCATTAATTAAGTGCTCAGAGTCTCCAGAGGCGAGTACTTTATCTGGCCCTAAATATTTTGCTCGTTGCGAATTATATTTAATAATTTGGTCGGCTAAAATACAGATATTGTCTTTAGCAAAGGCATAGCCCACGCCATAAGACATACTTTCCAGATTGTCAGCCGTTATATGTGGTACACCGTAATCTGTCCAACGAATATCTGCCGATAGCACACCGTCACTATCAAATGAAGGTACTGGTGTTGGTTGAACAGGAGTAGGAGTAACGGGCTCTGGTGCAGGTTCAGGGGCACCAAGGTAGGTATAATCACCGCCGCCACATGCTGATAAAATAGTCACTAGACTAATGATCGAAATTGGTTTTATTGCGCTTTTGATCGAATAACTCAAAACAAACTCCCTCTTTATTTAATTATTTTTATAATGTGTAAATATCCTTATAACAACTATGTTTGCACAATAAACTATCAAGCTCAAACAATTATTTATTCATGCGTTTTTACTCATAAATAAATACCACCGTGATGATTGTTAAACCTTGAACAAATTGAAAGAGTTGCTTAAATTTTAATTTAACGACAGCGCTCTATCTGTTGCAAAATAAACTCAACTTCGACACTATTTTGGCTGAATTTAAGAGCATTGTGGTAATGAAAACTCGCCTTTTCTCGCTCACTTTCTTGCAAATATAACCCCGCTAAACAGGTGTGATAATGACGATAATGTTTTAACTTAGGTTGCAAATTTTCTATCCGCAAAATTGCCACAGCGTTACTGGTAAATTTAGCTCGAGCAACTTCGGCATTAAGCTCAATAACCGGATTATCTTGTAAGACTAATAATTTAAGATATAAGGCATATATTTGCTGCCAATCTGTTGCATCAAAGCTAGTGGCATTATTATGTAGCGCCGCAATTGCCGCCTGTATCGCGTAAGGCGTTCCACCACCAATTAACAGCGCCTTTTCAACCAAAATATTCGCCTCATTTATTTCTGTTTTCTGCCATAGGCTGCGGTTTTGCTCTTCCAAAACAACCAATTGATTATTTTCATTAATACGAGCTGGGAAGCGGGCGCTTTGATGCAACAATAACGCGAGTAGGCCAATAACTTCTGCATTTTCTCGCACACATTCATGTAACATACGGCCTAAACGTATGGCCGATTTACAGACCCAAGCATCAACAAGTTTTTCCCTTTGGCTGGTAAAATAGCCCTCATTAAAATAGAGATAAATCACCTTTAAAACAGCATCAATTCTTACAGGCCACTCTTGCTCGCTGGGTATTTGATATAAAATTTTTGCTTGTGATATTTTTCTTTTTGCTCTGGTTAACCTCTGCTCTATTGTTTTTTCTTTTTGCACCAATGCATTGGAAATATCAAGCACTGATAAACCCAAAACATGCTTTAGCGTTAAGGTGATTTGTGTTTGCATATTCAAAGCAGGATGACAGCAAGTAAAAATTAATCGCAGTAAATCATCTTTATAGCTAGCTAATAGCGCTTGCTCACTAAGATCACATTGGTAACTCGGCTCACTAATCGCATCTATCCCAGAAAAACGGCTTAATTTTCGTTGTTGATCGATAAATTGATTTTTCGCTACCTTAATTAACCAAGCAACACCATTGCTAGGCATATTTTTTCGCCAATGAACGAGCGCTTTTGTTATTGCTTCATGAAGCAAGTCTTCGGCTAACATCACATCTTGGTAGCGAAAAATAAGCTTGGCTAATGCTTGTGGGTAACAAGTTTTAATTTTTTTAGCTAGAAAATTGTCAGTCATCAGGAGTTCATTTGATTAGGTAAAGTAACAGAACTGGCAACCGTGCTAGCCCTGTTACTTTCAGCAGTCGCTTACTCAAAAACCATAATAGGTCTAACTTCAATACTGCCGAATTTAGCTGATGGTATTTTTGCCGCTAACTTAATGGCTTCATCTAACGATGCACATTCCAATAAATAGTAGCCACCAAGTTGCTCTTTAGTTTCAGCGAATGGCCCATCGGTTATCAAGGTATCATTATTTCGAATTCGAACCGTTGTTGCTGTATCCGTTGGCATTAATGCATCACCAGCAACCAAATTACCATTAGTTTTCACTTGTTCGGTAAACGTCATATATTGCTGGTATATTTCACCATTTTCAGCGTCATTTCTACTTGCCCCTAAGGTTTCATCTTCATAAATTAAACATAAAAATTGCATCTGTATATTCCTTTAAAAGTTAATTTTTAATAAATTTAGCTAGAGAATTCTTCGTAGCTATTAAGTAAACGCACAACATAGAGAAAAACCGACAAAGCATATGATTATTTTTCTGAGAACAATAATCACACGTATTTCCCTTTATTGAAAATTTAGCACTATACTTATGAAATGACTAAAATTGGTATATTCATCGATGCTTGCGCCTACTCCAACAAAAGATGAACAATGTAGATTAGCATCCTTGCACTCTCTTAGGGTTTTAGATACCGACCCTGAGGAGCGCTTTGATCGTATTACTCGTTTAGCCAAGCGACTATTCAATGTCCCTATTGCCTTAGTTAGCTTAGTTGATAAAGAACGACAGTGGTTTAAATCTTCCGTCGGACTATCAGTAAAAGAAACGCCAAGAAACATTTCTTTTTGCGGCCATACTATACACACAGATCAAACCTTTATTGTTGAAGACACCTGCCAAGATAAAAGATTTTTGGACAATCCTTTAGTAATCAACGAACCTCATATTCGCTTTTATGCGGGTCACCCAATCATGGCACCATCAGGTGATAAAATTGGCACATTATGCATTATCGATACTAAAGTCAGAACATTGACCCCTGATGACATTTCAGCATTAACGGACTTAGCCGCTATGGTAACCGATGAATTCATGTCGCAACAATTGGCCACTATGGATGAACTCACCAATATTACTAACCGTAGAGGTTTTAAACGCCTAGGGCAGCACTGTCTTGATATGGCTGCTCGGCAAGATGGTTTATGCCATCTTGTTTATTTTGATTTGAATCACTTTAAATTTTTTAATGATAATTTTGGTCATGTTGTTGGTGATCAAGTGCTTAAAATATTTGCAGAGCAAATGAAAAATACTTTCAGAGTGTCTGATGTCTGTGCAAGGTTTGGTGGTGACGAGTTTGTCGTATTATTAACAGACACAATAAAAGCGGAAGCGGAACAAGCGATTAAAAGGTTTGCAAATAACCTTATTTCAGTAACTAAACATCTAGATCTCCCTTATCAAATATCATTTGCACACGGCATTGTGACATACGATCAAAAAAAACATACCAGTATAGATCTTTTGCTAAATGATGCTGATGCCAAGATGTATCACAATAAAAATAAAACATAGTATGCTTTTCACAAAATAAATACATTACGGGAACTTAACCTAATTGCACTTTACTGAGCCTTAGCTGAGCTAACCTTATTTTTATCCCCCTACTACTATAATAGAACTCATCGCGTCTAGTTAATAAATAGCAATAAAATAAAACCGATACAGCGCTGATTTAACGGCAAGTTAATCGTAGTTGTCGATGACAATAGAAACACAAAGCTCCGTATCAGCAGAACAAGAACAGATAAACTAAGCCAACGACTAGTTTTACAAAATTTATCAATTTTTAATATTATTTACTAATGCGCTACATTAATCAGTGTTTAGCAACTAGTATTAAAGTGATGCTATACAATCGTCCAATATCGCTTGAAAGTAAGAAATCATATAATAAGACCTTTATAGTAGATTGGAAAAAATACTATTATGTATTCAGTGGAAAATTGGTTTCTTGAGCAAGAAGCCGCCCAAGAAACACTGCTTATTTGGCAAGAATTAGTTAATTTAATGGCTGAACTGTGTCATACGCCAGCCGGCTTTATCGTTCAAATGACTCAGAAAGGTTACCAAGTTGTTGTCGCCAATCAATCAGAACAAAACCCCTACCCTGCTGGCGGAGTCATTCCGACAGAAACCAACATATTTTGTCGTAAAGTTGTTGAAGAAAATAAACCGCTATACGTCAATAACGCCACCCAACTTGCAGAGTGGCATTCAAACCCAGAAGTGTCTAACGACAAGTTTAATTCCTATTTAGGTTTCCCTTTGTATTGGCCCAATGGCAAAGTGTTTGGCACCATTTGCGTTATGGATTTTGCAATCACTGACTATGATGATAGATATCATCGCCTAATCCGACACTTCAAAGAAATGGTCGAAAGAGAGTTAACACTACTTGAGCAAAATCTACGTATTGAACAATTATCGATACATGATGATTTAACGGGTCTACTAAATCGCCGAGGATTTAATACAATAGTCCCTGCACGTTTAAAGCTAGCACATCGCCATAAAGAAGCCGTTGCCATTTGCTACTATGATCTTGATGAACTAAAAAGCATAAATGATAAATTTGGACACCAGTGCGGTGATGAAGCAATAAAAACATTTGCCCATGCATTAAAAGAAAGCTTAAGAAACACAGATATTACCGCTCGCTTCGGCGGAGACGAGTTCTTGGCCATTATTTGTCTGGAGCATGCAGATGAATTGACAATAATTAATGACCGACTGAAGAGTCTTATTAATAAAAGAAAGTCGACATTTAATGTAAACTTTAGCTGGGGTGCGGTCACGCTTGCATATCAAAGCTTACTTACGATAGATATAGAAAAAATTATCGCAAAGGCAGATAAGCGAATGTACCGCAACAAACGATCTAAGTATGAATAGAAAACAGCTAGTGCACCGCGTGAAATAATTAACAAATAACGCTAAAGATTAATTTAAGAATGTGTAATAGCACCAAACAGAAAAAGGCGATGGCTGTATTTATGTTTCACATTGAAAACACCAAGTTTTTAAGTCAACTTATCACTGGCCTACTTGTGTTTATAGGCATAACAAGCTGTGCTTTGGCGCTCGCACAAGAAAATAGCCAATCAATAACCACCGACAACATTATTTATTGGCAAACAGATCATAGGCCTCCTGCTTCAATTATGAGAGGAGCGAACAAAGGCCAAGGTTACATTGATGGCATTCGCGAATATTTAATATCAAACATGCCTCACTATCAGCACAAATACAGCACTAGCTCACTAGATAAACTGTTTGAAGATATGAAAAAAGGCAAAAATGTTTGCCACCCTTTACTTTTCGTTACTGAAGCAAGAAAAGAGCTTGCCTACTTCTCCATTGCAGCAACCATCACACCTTCAATACGCATTGCAATAAAAAGTAACCTTGCGCAATCACTGCAGCTAAAAGAGCCGGTTAATTTAGAACAACTGATCACGGAAAGTCGAGCAACATTCGCAATTATTAAAGGGCGTTCTTATGGACCCTATATTGACGAATTTTTACAACGCCAGAAAGCTCTTGATACCCATGTCCAAATAAGTGTTGAAGACAATACCACATTATTTAAATTACTAGAAAGAGATCGTATAGATTTTACTTTCGCCTATCCTTTCGAATTAACCTTTTATCAAACGCAAGAATTTAGTAAAAATACCCCATTTAAAATACTCTCTATTGATGGGGTTGAAGACTACACGTTAGGTAGCGTTGCTTGCACTAGAAATGCATGGGGAAGGTCTGTTATTGAGCGGGTAAATGTCGTTTTATCACAACAACGACAACAACAAAACTTTATCGAAATAATCAATCGCTGGTGGCCTGAAGAAAGCAATAAAGCTACATTTCAAAACTTTTATAAAGATGTCTTTTTAAATAACTAACCAGAGATATTATATTGCTGTTTTATGGTGCTAATCAGATGATTAGTATCTATGAGCAAAACTTTATTCAACTTAGTCCACTCCATAGTAGACAAAAAAACTAAACAATCATATCTCATTGATTTAGTTATAATGCTCAGACAATACTTATGTTCAATCCTGAGCACTTATAGATTATTAAATAAATTATTTAACACTAGGTGAGCACTTAAAATGACCGTTGAGACCACTCGCACAACAATTGATATTGCCCGTTGGGATAGAAAAAACCATTTTAACTTTTATAAGGACTTTCCAGATCCTAATTTTAATATTTGCTTTTCTCTAGATATCACTACGGCTTATCAGTTTGCTAAAAGTCATCAATTGTCGCCTTTTTTAGTCTTAATGTACTTATCAAGCCGTGCCTGTAACAATGTTGACGCTTTCAGAATAAGACTAAACAAGCAAAACAAACCTTACTTAATCAATTGTGTAGAGCCTTCGGCAACGGTTGCCAATGCTGACGGTATATTCAACTTTTGCAATATGGAACATCACGAAAGTTTAACCATGTTTATTGATACTAACAGCAAACTTGTCGATGCATCTTTAAACGCAGAGCCATTAGCCGTTGTTGAAAATAAAGATTACCAGATATTTTATTCGATAACGCCATGGCTCAGTTTTACCAGTTATAAGCATGCAAAAGGGGCCGGCTTTTTCGATATACCTAGAATTGTCTTTGGCAAAATAGATACGACAAATGAAAAGATTACTATGCCGGTATCAATTGAACTTCATCACGCTATTGCTGATGCCATAGATATCGCCAAGTATGAGCAAAGCTTTACAGTACATATGAAAAGCTTAACCTTAGTATAATTGCGGGTTCCCGTAATAAGTTTTTAATTTATCGTGCTGATGCCAATGTAATGAAACTGAATTAAAAACAACTAAAATATTGGCCAATTAAAAACTCAAGCTATACCGGCATGATGAATGGCTCCCTCTATTTTTTCCCAAAAAAAAGCGATAACAAGTAGCTTGTTATAAGTGCTAAAAATCAATTTTCATCCCTCAACTTTCTCCATTAAACCTTAAGGAATATTTTGCCGAATAACGATACTCTTTTAGTACCAATCAGTTAATATATAGAAATAATAAAAAAGTAAATTAGACAATAAAACAATGCGTTATAGGTTTAATGAATTTGTATTTGATAGTGATAGTTTACTACTAACAAATAAAGGCGAAGCCACAGCCATCCGTCATACTGAAGCCAAAGTATTAGCCTTATTGCTTGAAAAAGCTGATACGGTTTTAAATAAAGACGATATTCTTTCTCATGTTTGGCAAGACAAAATAGTATCTGAGCAAGTTGTTTTTCAAAATATTAACCACTTAAGAAGTATGTTTGGCAATGACGCTATTAAAACGTTTCCAAAGCGAGGCTATCAATGGCAGCTAAACACCGAAAACATTACGCTTGAAAATCATAACGTACTAGACAGTCCATCTATACACAGCGTCGTTAATTCATCCCAACAATCGTCACTTTCCGTAACCACTCAAAAGCAACCATTTTGGCAACTTGCCGTATTCACTATTATTATTTTTGTTATTGTAAGTGCCTATTATTTTCAGAATGAGTTATCGCAAAAAGAGTCAGACCGGGTGATTAAGCTGGCTTATATTCCAATGACTAACCTTGATGATAAATCCAACCCGCAGCATAAAAACACTATCATTGAAGGTGTTATGCTTGAAGACAATAGCGACTTTGATTTCACCGAACTAACTCACCTTAACACTGAGCAGTTTGAAGATTCAATGGCGGTTGAATACCCCAAATTGTCGAATATGCATCCTTATGTCTTAACCGGTAAAATTCGTACTCATAAGCAAAAAAACTATATCGACTTTACAGTAACAGGTCATTTTTCAGATTGGCCCGGCCAACTATCAGGTTCATCAAGAAAAGATGTTATTGAGCAAATGCAATTGCATTTAAAACAGCAGGTTATCTATGACTTTATTAGTAAACCTCAGTCACTTGAACTTAAACAGGCTAGACTATCCATAGCTCATAAAAACTCACCTAACGACCTTATAATCCTACGAAAACTGAGCGTGTTTTATTTCAAAACTGGTGAACTAGAAAAAGCGATGGTGATGGCCGATAAACTAATCAGCCTTGCTCAATCTCAAAATAAGTTGCAACATGTTGGCAGAGCATTACTTTATCAGAGCAAAATATTAACAAGAAAAAAATTGTATGATTTAAGTTCACAGAAGCTTAAATTGGCCAGGGTACAATTTGAAAAAACAAATGATTTAAAGTATTTAGCACATGCTTGGTATTACCAATCTTGGCTAGATCATCAGCAGAAAAATTATCCCGCTATTAAAGCGAGTTTACTAAAATCTGCACAGCTAGCTTATGCTGCCAAAAATAAAGTGGGTGAAATAGAAGCGCTTATTTATTTAGGTGTGTTGGCACATGATTACCAAAAAGATGATGATAAGTATCTTTATTTACAACAAGCAGAGAATAAAATAATTGCTTATCAGTTACCTACGTATCATCTTGCTAAAATATTTTATCGTTATGCAGCTTTCGCTCAAGCGTCATCAGAAAAAGAACCTCACCTGAAACAAGTGCTAAAACTTACCACGGCAACACCTGAACATTGGGCTGCACAGTCTAGCCGAAAACAGTTAATGCAAAACTACCTAATGCAAAATAGACTTATTGATGCCCAAGCGTTAATTGATACGGTAACCGTAGACAATGCCAATAATTCTTACTTAAAAGCTTTAATGGCGCAAGCTGAGCAACAAACCAATCAAATGATCAGCCATGCTCAGCGTACCTTCGAACAAGCACAATTAGCAGGAGATAATTCACTGAGCTTAGATGCAGCGTTACTACTATGTAAGCAAGCAGTAAACTGTGACTTTTATTCGCAATACATTAACGAAAATGCGACTGCCTATTGGCGCAGTACAAATGAAACAAACCTACTTGCACCTAAGCACTAAAGACGCGTTTACATAATATAGCCAGCATAGGCTTTGTTCATCACTTCCACCGTAATATTGTTATTGCGATGATGGCCAACAATTCGATTAAAGTTAAGCTGCTTACGTCGAACAAAATCGATAAAAGTTTTGGTCGTGTTTGGGATGACCTTCGCAATGGTATTGTCGAAAGCTACTTCAAGTAAATCAGCTTGATAAATAATGCCACTAGCCTTGAAATAAGCAAAACTTTCCCGTTTAGCGTGAGTATTTTCCAATACATAAAAGCGTACACCATCAACCAGTTCATTATGTTCAATTGTTTCAAACTTAAACATAGCAATCTCGTTTGAAAAATGAGGGTATGCTTTGATAGCTTCTATGCTATAGGCATCTGCGCGGACTACAATGCCTTTTTTCGCATAGGCCAAAAGGCCAGCAATATGATCACCGTGCGGATGGGTAACATAAACCGAGGTGATTTTTTTATTTGGAAATTGGGTAAGAATCAGTTTAATGGTCTCCTCTGCCAATTCTTTACTAACCGCAGCACCAAAAACCGTTATTTCATCACCATTGACTTTAAATAAACTGTTACGCCATGCGGAATCGTCAGTAACAAGATAAAGATCATCGGCAATTTCTTTTGATACTAAAGTTCTGTCACTTTCGGGGATTATGGGGCCAAACTCTTTCGGTACTTGCAGTCTAGTCGGTTCAATTTTATCAAGAATATTTAACTGATCGATACTATGGATAAAGCTTGGTCTGGTGTCACCATCATAATATTTAAGAATAGAATGGGCAAAGTTGATGCCATTAACCGTTTGATAGTCACTATATCGATATTTTTTTTGCGCTGATTTATTGTTAATCGAAACAAGCTGTAACGGACTATCACTGAAAACATAATCGATCACACGATCATCAGAAATTTTGTGTCTGAGGATTGTTTGTTTCAATTTATTGTTTTGACGCAGTTTAATAGTTGCCGAAACATTATTCTCTTCAAGTAGTGGAGTTACCGCTAGAAAATCGATATTCATGAAAATAAAGCCTTTGATTTCCTCAAAACTGTCCATACTTTGTTTAATAACGCGTTTACCTAAAGCGAGACCGTTTCTGTCATAGAAAAAACTTTCAGTATCATTCTGAAATTGGATCCGGTCGAATCTTCGCCCCCCCGAAAAGTGATGGATATCGTTTTCTATAAAATGCTTTTTAATTAGGTCGATTTCAACCATTCTTATTGCTGTGTACCTATTCGGTACTTGATAGTCCCAAGATTGATAGGGATCCCCTCCGCCTAAGTAGTGATAGTTTAATGAGAAAACTTCAAGTGATGGTGCTTTTTGATAGTGTGTCTTGAGTTTGGCAACAAAGTCTTCGACCTCTCCGGCCCCAACCTTTGGTATCGTGGTAATTGATAATGTCATGCAAATAAATGCAAGTATGGATAAATAACGTGCAAGGGTAACGTTCATCAAATAACTCCTTAATTAAAAATTAATGGCACAATATGAAAATCATCCTTAAAGGTCTTATTAAAAAAATATTATCTGTGACAATAGATTTACGATAGAAGTACATAACTGTTTTAAAAGGAAAATATTTGAATTGGATTTAAATAAATAAAATTAAAAGCAATACTAAAGAAAGGTATAACTCGATTATAAACACTCAATATGGCAAATTATTTATGCTTATAAATTGATAATTACATTGTCTTCATAATAGCAAACATCAGATATTTGAAACGAGCGACACTACGTTCTATCCAAATTGACCCTAGAGAAAACCTATTTTTAAATTCCGCTAATTTAGAAGATAATCTAAAAATTAAAGGCTCTAATTTAAAAACTTAAGACTGGAGGCAATTTCAGCAATCTTAGCTAAAAACGAAAAAAGGGTAATAACATTTCTGTTATTACCCTTTTTAAAATATTATTAATTTAACGTTCTGAACTACTATCAGTGATTTTCAGACACTATATTGATGGTATGTTCACTTTAGGATAAAATAATTTTTATTTTCCTTTCCCCTTTGAAAAGTATACCCGCCTTAAAAAGTCATGCATTACAAGTTCTTGCTCTCTACCATATGCTTTAAACATACGGTTGTTATGCATATGCAAGATAGAACCAAGTAATGTATCTTTTGAACAATTAAGTCCTTCACCTTCTTGATACATTGCCATAATAGATTGCACATAAGGTACTGCTTCCTGCTGCCATCTCTCAATCAAAGGAAAAACATCTTTTTGACTAGCTGACAAGCTTTCTAAATTAACTAAATTATACTTATCTGCATCATCTCTCAATACCTCCTCTATCTCTCGATATCGATTACCGAGTTGCTTTCTCAATATACTACTTTCATTAAATTCTTTACCAAAACCAGCTCTCAACTGAGAAATTAAGGTAAGCTTTTCTTCGTCAGTATATTTAAATAAAGACAGTAACTTATCAGTAACTAATAAGGTGATTCTCCATCTAATGTCCTCACCATATAGCTGAATTAATTGGGCTGCCTTAGCTATCAATTGACTATCAAGCATAAACAAAGATTCAGCCAAGGCCATTGAAGCTGGACCGCCATAGCGTTCAACCTCTCTCTCATAGGTAAACAATTCTATTTTATGGATTTCACCATTTTCAACCATAGGCTCGAGAAGCTTATTTAATTTGGGAAGGAACTGTCCATACAGCTTGTCTGGTTCACCATTAAAACGTAACCTTAGATGCCAATCTGGATCGCCATAACGAATAAAAAACCATTTATTAAAATAGACATTAGAAGCCTCAATCAATGGTAAGAGCTTTTCTGCAAGAATTGTTTCAACGGACGAATTACCTGAGTAGAGTTTCAAGCTTAACCACTCAGAGCCGGGAGAAAATCTACGTTTTATAGGTTTAGCTTCAATATTAGCTTGAGGATTTTCCTTGAAGGTTTGATGCTTTTTGGCTTCTTCATTAAAAAAAGGAATAATCAATTCATTGGTAAAGTATTCACCGTTATCCGCTTTAACTGGAGTTTCGTAATGAGTTGTCAGTACCTCTTTCAATTCAACATCAAACCGCCCCTTGGTTTCAGCCAACAAGATTTCCAGCATTTGAGGATTTCGGATATTAAGTTGCAACACGTTATCACTCACTGCATAAGAAACTACATCATCCATTTGATATTTTTCTTGCAGCGCAGCTAATTTAGCATGTTCAATGTCTGAATTTTTAATGACTGCTTCAAGTTCCTTTCGTGGAATTCGCCACATTTTTTCAGAAAGTATCAAATTATCCAACATAATACGAGGAACAAAGCGTGCTTGTGCCTGGCTGGCTGGCATCGAAAATCCAGGAACCATGCCAGATTGCCTTTGAATCATGCTTAAAAATTTATATATACTCAGACTGCGCGAAGAGTAATTATGTGCTGATGACAACCTAGGTATAATTTGTTTTTTCAAGCGCTTAGACCAAAGTTTTACTTGCCTTCCTTCAACCCAAACGTACAGATCACTTACAGGAATTTGATAGTTCAAATCCAAACTCGAATCAGCCATAAACACAATTTCATGCTTTCTAAGGTGTGGTCTGGCTATTACATTGCCAGGCCTCCCTTCTGGCATATGAACTATTTCAGCAAATATAACATCAGGTGATAGTTCCTCTTCCCTTGCTAAATGCTCTTTAACCTTCCTTTCCAAGTCACTATCGAGATGGCAAAACCTTCCGAGTAAATTTGCCGCTGAAGGGCCATAACAACCATTAAATTTAACCAGTGAGTTTTGTTTTTCATCTTGATAGAGGGAAACCATTGCAGCAAAAGATGCAGGTAAGTTTGCATCTAGCGAATGGCCGTTGAGGTGTGTTTTAAGTTCTTTACTTTTTAAATGAATTATCTGCTTATTTCTATTTTCAGGCAGCGTTATTGCTCTTGTAGCAAGGCCTTCTAATACTGAAACTTTCGGAGCTATCGCTGTTTGACCATGACTTCTAGCCAAATTTAATCCTGCTAGTAATGGCGACTCATATCCTGTTTCGTTCGAAAAACTAATACCCGATTCATCATCAAGTAACTTATCCAGTGGTACAAATTGCCCTTCGTAACGGGCATTGAACTTAGAAATAAAATCCCTAAAAATATCCGTATCTTCATGCCCTAAACCTTTAAGTAAAACCAATTGCTTTAACAATCGTGAAATTTCATCTTGGCTTAAGTCACAGTACTTAAAACTTCGGTAAATATCAGCTTGAAAAAGTTTGCTTTCATCTGCTTTCGTCGGCAGTTGCTTAAGGTGCTCTAATATATTTTTATAGTTACTAATCTCAGCGCCTTTTTCTTGATCCAATTTTTCAAGCTGGAGAAGCGCAGTACTAAGATGATCCGCTGTTGTTTTTTCATTGATTTGGTAAAGCGACTTGAGTAATGCGCTATCGGGAGCCTCACCGGTAAGAGGCAAAGGAATATCAGCTATTAAGATTGATTCATCAATAAGTTGCTGTACATATGCTTCAACGTCATCTTGCTCTGTTTCATTATACAGCTCGATAAAAACTTTAACCAACGCATGAAAACTCAACCCTTTTTTAGCCGACACTAACAAAAAATCAAAATATTCATCTCTTTCTATAGCACTCAACCTGTATTGACGACTTTTATTTGACTGATATGTTTCGATATAACGGCATTGCTCTGCAACTATGTAATAAGACGGGTTAGGGTAATATTTTAAGTTATCACTGCGAATATCCGACTTTAATAATTGCTCTTTTACCGCAGAAAGATAAAACATATCTAAACGTGTTTTTCGAGTGTCTTTTTCAAGAGCATCACTATTCAATTTAGTCTCTGTAGTTATTTTCCCTAAATGAATTCCCGAAAATAATCCAAAAGGCGTAGGCCGTGATCCCATTCGTATCATATACTTCAAAAGAGCCTGCTCTACTTTTTTACCTTGTTTAGAGTCTGGCTTTTTTTTCCAGTAATCAATACGTTCCATCAAAGATGGCGTTGCTAAGTAGAGTGCTTCAACAACTTCTGTTTTTTCTATCCAGCTTAATATTTGTCGCCTAGTTTTTTCCTTATCTGAATCTAATGACAGTAGGCCATTTATAGGCATTCTCGGTGTTCTAATGACAAAGAAATCTTCATTTTTAATTTTTGTTTTAAACATGTTTTTTCCTTAAACCTACGACAAAAACAAACAGTCTGTCCAATCGCTTTCGCCGCTATAAGCACTTAGTAAGCACAAACCTATGCCTGCATAGCCTTCCAAAAACCCTGTACACTCACTGAAAGTTTTGTCAGAGCCAGATAACTTATAGAGGCCTTCAATTCCTTTTTCATCGTAAAGTTTAAGTGTAAATTCCAGCCACTTCTCTGAAGCTTGTTGTAACTCTTCCAAAGCCATCTCCTTGTAGAGCAACTGAAAAATCAGGGCTAAACCAGCACTGCCATGACATAGTCCAGCATCATTAACCAGGCCATTAAATTCATTTCTTAAAGCACTATGTAGACTGATTTCTCTAGCATGCACCATATATGAAGGCAACTCCAACGCTTTGCCGACTCGATGCAATGTCAGGGCAATAGTCAAGTCACCATAGCACCAGCCTAAACGAGAATAGTGCTTCCCGTCAGTTGATGAAGAAAAATAGCTCTGTCTTTCACTTGTATTTAACTGTTGCTGTAACAGCCAGTCACAACTTTGAATTAAGAGAATTTTAGTACGGGTATACAAAGTTGGTATATTTAAAGCTGGTAGTATTGCGGCAATAATGCCTGGCACACCATGTGCTAGCCCTAAGTTATATTCAGGTTTTTCAATATTTTTCTTATCTAAACGATAAACTGAATATTTGGGTTGCTGCCAGGTCAATGTAGTGTTACTCACCTGAATAGCAAGACTTTCAAAATGGCTGATCAGTTTTTCAAAAAATAACGTTTGATCAGATCTTAACTGCCTCCTTGCACCATAAATTGCCAAACCAGCTAACCCCAACACCATTTCTATTTCGCCATACCAATTTTCGATATCAAGGGTGCTTAATAAAATGTCATCGATTTCTTCACAAAACTCCGGTTCGTAATTATCCCCCTGAGATTGATTTATATACTCCAAAAACCAACCTAGACCACTCAAGCCACCACTGAGATTAAATTTTGATGCAGCTTCCGACAAGTTATCTTGTAAAAAATGGAGCTTTTCATTAAAAACTCCTTCATTTACTAATTGATCATCATATTTACTGACATGCCACAAAAATAGCAATTCACCAGATAAACCACTAAGTAACCCCAAGTTTTTTGTATTATTAGAGTTACTCTGGATAACTGAGGTTAAGATACTAAGAAGGCTTTTAATTTTTTGTTGTTGGGCTACAGATATTTCTATTTGATTCGACATATTCCCTTTCCACGACAAACTCCATTAAATTTTCTACCAGGCAGCAGCAAAAAACACTCGGTCCAATAAACTACCAAAATAAAACCACATTGCAATAAAATAATTATAATCCCTTGACAATATTAAATTTATTGATAGCTTTACTGTGTGTTTTTTACACACTTCATTCATTAAACGGAACAAAGGAATATATTAATGAAATTACAACTTAATAAGAAAAAATTAAAAAACCTATCGAAAGATGCCAAACTGCTCCCCCTAAACGCAACCCCTCAAATTGGTGCAGGGGCTTTTACTGATTGGGCTGGCTGTACTTCAGACTTAGAAGAAACATTTCATGGCTGTAACAGTGATCAATTCTGTAATAACAGCGGGTTTGATGATTGTGATTATTCCTATTTATGCGGACATTCAGGTAAATGCGTTTCAGGTGTTTGTTAGCATTGTCCAACCACTACTCAACACAATTAGTATATAGGGGCATCTAGTCCCTTTTACAAAGCGTAACTATCTATTATATAAATCAACTTTTATTAAGCCTCTTCTTTTTATACTCTATGACTAAAGACAGACACTTGTCCGCAACTCATTCCGAGCATAAATAAGTACTAAATATCAGCCATGATCAATTTAAGTTATTGACATTAATATTAATATAAGTAATTTAATTATGTGCTATTTTGCACAACTAATCATTAAATGGAATAAAGGAATTAGATTAATGAAATTACAACTTAATAAGAAAAAACTAAAAAACCTTTCTCTAGATGCGCAAGTTTTACCAAGTGATATGACTCCTAATGTTGCAGGAGGCGGTCCACTAGGTTCAACCTCTTGTCCAACAGAAACAATAATCACTCGTGATTGGACATGCGATACCACTGGTTCTTGTGGGTGTGATTCTGCTGGCGGTCAGTGCACTATTACAAATACTTGCATGTAAATATTTATATTTAAGCCAAGGGAGTCATTACTCCCTTTTATAAATCTATAGTTACTCTATTTTATTTAAAAGTGTTTGCCTGAAGTTAATCAAAAGCGCTCCGCGTGTGTCTTTAGAAAAACTCAACTGCTTTTGACCAAATCCGTCCAGTAAACTCGATAAATTAAAAAAACATTAAACTATTGACATTAAAGAAAATAAGTGAAAATCTTGAAATGTGCACTTATTGTACAATCAATCATTAAACGGAACAAAGGACTATATTAATGAAATTACAACTTAATAAGAAAAAACTAAAAAACCTTTCTAAAGATGCTCAAGCAATCCCTGCTGACGCGACACCAAATATAGGCGGTGGATATGGAGCAAGTGATCCCTGTTATACAATAGAAACAGATTGGTGCCACTCAGATCCTGAGTTTTGTAATAATAGTGCTGACTGCACTGCAACTTTCGCTAACTGTGGCCCTTTTACAGGTAATTGTCCTTAATAAATTCACTATTTAAATAGTTCAAAATAAATTACCTAAGTTAAACTGAAAAGAAGTTATCACTAAAAAGCCTCTCGCCTGTGCAATTGGCTTTTTAGTGATTCGAATTAAATGCATGTTTATCGATTTAGAGTACAAGCTAATAAAATTTATTATGCCTTTACTTCTCCTATCTTATTAACAGAGATAAAATAATCAGATAATTTAACCTCTCTATCTGCCGAAGCTATAGTTTCCTTTCTATGCGCAATAATCACTCGGGTAATATCTAGGCGTTTAATCGCTTCGTTAATATCAGCTTCAAGGTTTGTATCTAAATGGCTAGTTGCTTCATCCATAAACAGTATTTTGGGGTTCTTGTATAGTGCCCTAGCCAAAATAACCCGCTGTTTTTGTCCTCCTGACAGGCTAGAACCCATATCACCAATTAAGCTATCATAGCCCATCGGCATGTTGCTTATATCATCATGGATCGCGGAAAGTTCTGCACAATAGATCACTCTTTCCATATCTATTGAGGTATCAAAAAACGCTATGTTGTCGGCAACAGAACCCGATAGTAATTCGTCATTTTGCATGACTGCAGCAATTTGCTGACGATATTGACAGTTACCCAATTGACTTAATGGAATATTATCAATCAGTATATCTCCTTGCTGAGGGGCGTTTAATCCAAGCATTAGTTTCAACAAAGTTGATTTACCACAACCAGATGGACCAGTAATAGCCACTGATTCTCCCGCTTTAATTTCCAAACTTAAACAGTTTATAACCTTAGGTGTCGCATCACTGTAGGAAAATGAAATATTTTTCAGTGTTATTGCACCACCTATTTCATGTTTTTTATAACTTTCAGGCTGTAACAGCTCTTTGTCCGTCAAGGCAATATCAGCCAACCGTTCAAAATGCAAACTTAACATTTTGAATTCTATAAGTTTTTCAATTAAGCTTGCCATTTTTCCCATAAATTGTTGCTTGTAAGCCATAAAAGCAAACAGCATACCGGTACTAAATCCACCACTAATGACCAATTTTGCAGCTAAGTAAATAACAACAATATTTTCTAGGCCAAAAAGTAAGCGATTTACCGCAGCAAAGCTCAGTTGAAAGTTACCCAAGCGTATACTCTGGTTAATCGTATTGGCATAGCGATTTTGCCATTGTCCCTCTCTTTTCGCTTCAGAGCCAAATAACTTGATAGCTTGAATGCCTCTAATAGATTCCATGAAGTTACTGTTCTCTTCAGCCCTAGCGCTAATTTCCTGTTCAGTAATATTGCGAAAAGATTGATAGGTGGAGTAACGAATTAAGGCATAAAGGAAAACAGCAATCAGTACAACAATCGATAGCTCTGCGCTATAGAAAAATATCATAGCAAGCGTGACCACAGCCATGATGCCATCAATAATAGTTTCCGTGATCCCGGTTGTCAGTAACTGGCGTATTTGCTGCAATGAGCCAAAGCGAGAAACAATATCTCCCATATGGCGTTTTTCAAAATACTCCATTGGCAGACGAATTAAATGATGAAAGAGGTTAGCACCAAGTTGAACATTCATTAAATTACCGAAATGCAGTAAAGTCAGCCCTCGTAACGCATTAGTAGCAATTTCAAATAACAAAACCAAAAAGAATCCTACAGCCAACACTGTTAGCAATGAGGTATCTCCGGTTAATATAACGTCATCAATAACCAGCTGCATATAATAGGGACTGGCTAGGACAAAGATTTGAAGTAAAATAGATAAGGTGAAAACCAATAAAAGTGATTTTTTTAGTCCTGTGATCTTGCTCCAAAAATCAGAGAACTTCAAACTGGGCTTTGCTTCCCTTTTTTCAAATTCTTCTGTGGGTATTAACTCCAAAGCGATACCCGTGAAGTGCCCTGATACTTCGGCCATTTTCAAGCGCTTTTCCCCATAGGCAGGATCGTGGATAACAATAGATGTATCATTAGCTGATTTTAAGACAACAAAATGATTAAGGTTCCAGTGCAAAATGCAAGGAGTTTGCAAGTTTTTTAAGTCACTAAGTTCAATACGAAGAGGTCGAGAAGTTAAATGCAGCGATTGCGCAAATTGCATAATATCATGCAAAGTGGCACCACCTAAAGACAGATTAAACTTCCGACGCATTGATACCAAATCAGTTTTATAGCCATGATAATCAGCAACCATGGCAAGACATGCCAAACCACATTCGGCAGCCTCAGACTGAATAATGATGGAAAGTCGTTTTTGGGACCAAAATTGTAATTTATCTGTAATATTACTTGATTCAATAGTCATTAAAGTCGCCCTTCTATACTAAATACAGGATCAAATAGCCAGCGTAGTAAAGAACGTTCCTCTATAGTGATGTCGGCATCAAGTCGCATCCCCGATTTCAATGGGATATTCCTACCGTAGGCTTTTATAAGATCAGTATCTAATACAATGACAACTCGATATGAAGGTTGAGAAATAATGTCCGGCATATCCGTTTCACTGGGTAAAATGACGTTAGCACTGATTTCAGCAACTCTTCCTTCATAAATGCCAAACTTTTCATAAGGAAAAGCATGATAACGAATACGCGTTTGTTGCCCTTTTTCGATAAAGCCAAATGCGGCTGTGGGTACATAAATAATCGCTTGCATAACACTGTCACTAGGTAAAATACTTAACAAATTTTGGCTATTGTTTATGCTTTTCCCTTGCTTGATGAGCAAGCCCGAAACAACCCCATCAACTGGGGATATAAGCTCTCCCAGTCGCTGCTGCTTTACTGAAGCGAGCTGTACCTTAATCTCTTCAATCTGTGTTTCTAGTTGAATAATTATTTTTTCTTGCTCTATCGGGACTTGTATTAACTGACTGTCTAGCTGCGCTACTTGATTTGCTAATGCTAATTTTTCTGATTGTATAGATGATGATTGTTGCTGTAAGGACAGCAAAGTATCATTTTGCCTTTTTAATTCAAGTTCAGATATATAACCTGTGTCTGCTAAAGTTGAAATTTGAGTAACTATTTTATTATTGATTTCAATACGCTTCTTAAAAATTCCATTTTGAACATCCAGCTGACCTAGCCTTTTATCAAAATTAATCCGGTTATTATTCAATTCATCAATTTGCAGCTTGTTCTGCAATTTTTGCTGAGTTAATTGATATTCCAAGCTATTTAACTGAAATTGATATTGATTAATAAGAGACTGGTTGAGTTCAAAGCCTTCACTGCCATATTTTTCAGAAGTTACCCTTAGCAACGTCTGCCCTTTTTTAACAGTTTGCCCTTCCTTCACCATAAGCTTACTGATAATACCTGACTGCGGAGCAGCTAGCTTGATAAGCCCAGTGTTAGGCTGTAATACACCACTGACTTTTTCTTTTCGGGTATAAGAACCGAGAGAGAGGAAAATTAGACTGATAATAACAACCAATAAAATAATTGCAGTTAAAAATTTGAATACAGGTGGCTGAATTAAACTAATAGCTCCTTCTAATCTATATTTTTTTTTCTCTATGACTTCTTGTCTAAACAGGTTTTCCATAAGTAATTATTATTTTGTGTATACCTAATTAATCCTAACATGAGATTAGAGTGATAGTTAAATAATATAATTAAGATATTGATAAAACAATGATATTTTATAAAGAAATAATTGATATATTTATACTTAATTAATACATACTGAGAAGAGCGAAAATGGAACTAATGCATTAAGTTGTAATATATTACAACTTAATAAAAATGAACAAAACTATTTAAAGATGTAACACCAAACATTGAAGAAAAAGGTACTAGAGGTAATAAACCTACATCGGGACCGACCTTTGTCAATCAATGACTGGATATTGTGCTCCGTTAAATACGGAAGAATACGCAACTAGCTACGGTAATTGTCAAGAATCTCGCATAGCTAAATCCCTGCGCTTCTATAGACTATTTTAAAGGAAATATAGATTGATCTTTTATAATCAATAAGCTTTGAATTAGTTAATGATTTTCAGACACCATATTCACAGTATATTTTGGAATTTCTACCACTAAGTCTTCATCTTGAACGATTGCCTGACAACCTAAGCGTGATTCAGGCTCTAAGCCCCATGCTTTATCTAGCATATCATCTTCAAGTTCATCACTTTCTTCAATTGAATCAAAACCTTCACGAATGATCATATGGCAAGTGGTACAAGCGCAAACTTTTTCACAAGCATGCTCAACACCAATATCATTTTTAAGGGCAACGTCTAAAACGCTTTCGCCTTTTTCCGCTTGTACTACTGCACCTTCAGGGCAAAGTTCTTCGTTAGGTAAAAATATTATTTGTGGCATTTGACTAAACCTCGTCTACTGAGTGGCCAGATAATGCTGTTCTAATAGACGAATCCATTCTACGCTCAGCAAAAGCGGCGGTACTGTTATTTAATGTTTCTAATGCGGCTTCAACGTCAGCAGCATTTCCTGTTTGGCTTGTTTTTGCCAGTGCAGAAATATTACTTTCTATTTCTGCTATTTCAGCTTCGTTTAATAAGTGACTATCAACAGCTAATGCTGCTTGAATAGACTCAATCACCCTTGATGCTTCAACTTGTTGTTCTTTCAACATTCTGGCTTGCATGTCTTGCTCAGCATTTTCCATTGAGTCTTTCAACATGCTAGTAATTTCATGCTCTTCCAGGCCAAAGCTTGGTTTAACGGTAATACTTGCCTCAACACCGGTCGATTTTTCCATTGCTGATACTTCGAGTAAGCCGTCTGCGTCGACTTTAAAAGTTACCCGAATATGCGCCGCACCTGCGGTCATGGCAGGAATACCACGTAATTCAAATCGTGCTAACGAGCGACAGTCATCAACGAGTTCGCGCTCACCTTGTAATACATGTACTGCCATAGCGGTTTGACCATCTTTAAAGGTGGTAAACTCTTGCGCCTTAGCAACAGGGATCGTGGTATTACGAGGGATCACTTTTTCGACTAATCCCCCCATAGTTTCCAAGCCTAATGACAATGGCGTAACATCAAGTAGTAGCATATCGCTATCAGGCTTATTGCCCGCTAATATATCTGCTTGAATAGCTGCGCCGATAGCAACAACTTTATCTGGGTCAATAGAGGTTAACGGTTTTTTAGCAAAGAATTTCTCTACCTCAGTGCGCACAAAAGGCACACGGGTAGAGCCACCCACCATAACAACTTCAATCACATCCGCTATGGCTAACTCGGCGTCTTTCACCGCACGTCGACAGGCGCGTAAGGTTTTCTTAACCAGTGGCGCTATCAGTTGCTCGAAATCACTACGAGTTAAACTGTCAGACCATTGCTCTGATGTTTCAAGCGTTAACGACACATCAACATTGTCATAATTTGAAAGTTGTTCTTTAGCAAAACAGGCTTGTTGGGTTAATTGTCGTTCCATTGAAGGTGACAATGGACGTACTAAGCCCGCTTTAGCAATTAAATGCTCAACTATGGCTTCATCAAAATCATCGCCACCAAGGGCAGAATCACCACCGGTAGCTAATACTTCAAATACGCCTTTATTTAAGCGTAAAATCGAAATATCAAAGGTGCCACCGCCTAAATCATAAACCGCGACAACCCCTTCTTGTTTACCTTCATGTTTGGTATCTAAACCATAAGCAACCGCTGCCGCTGTCGGCTCATTTAGCAAGCGTAGAACATTAACACCAGCCAATTTTGCCGCATCTTTGGTACTGTGACGCTGAGCATCATCAAAATAAGCCGGCACAGTGATAACCACACCCGTTAACTCGCCACCTAAGGAAAGTTCTGCACGCTGGGCTAAGGTTTTAAGAATTTGTGCTGACACTTGCACCGGATTCACTTCGCCGCTACGCGTCACAATCGCAGGGTGGTTCTCGTTACCGCAAAAGGTATAGGGCAAAGAAGCATATTTAGCGGTGATATCCGCTTTCGAACGACCAATTAAACGTTTTGCTGATACGATAGTATTTTCAGGGTCACTAACCGCTAGTGCTTTAGCGTTATTTCCCACCAAGATACCATTATTTTGATAACTAACCACAGAAGGAAGAATGTCTTGACCATCCTCATCAGTAATCGTTTCGGCTAAGCCACTTTTAACGCTTGCGATAAGTGAATTAGTGGTACCTAGGTCAATGCCTGCGGCTAATCGATGATCGTGAGGAACCGTGCTTTGTCCCGGTTCCGCAATTTGTAATAATGCCATGATGATAGCTCGTTAGATAATAATGTTACTGATTGACTATTAACAACTCAACTCCACCATTTTTACAGTAAAGGCCGTTAATAGCTTTTAAATAGTTCGACACTAGTTGTCTATTTACCTAAACAAGAACTAGTCGTCTAATAATGCGTCTTCAAGTCTATCAAGTTCTACTTGTAGTTTTTGATAAAACTTAAGCTTCCTGACATTGTCACAAGCTAAAACATTTGCTTCATCACTATTCTCAGCCAATTGCATTTGCAATTGACTAAAAAGTTGTTCAAATTCGCTTTCAAACACTTGCGAGGCGGCAAAAATGGCGGCATCAGTATCGTCGGAAAATTTGATTTCCGCCAATAATTCTCGTAGCTCCATTTGGCGCATTAAAAACGTGACATCACCAACTGTAGCTTGCTCGTCAGGCATGTCAACGCCGCGCAATTCTAGCATGTATTGCGCGCGTAATAATGGGTTTTTCAGCGTTTGGTAGGCGTCATTAATTTCTGTCGATCGTTGCACAGCAATTAACTGGTCTTGACTTGAAGCATGAGCAAAACGGTCTGGGTGTACTTGTTTTTGTAGTGTCTGATAAATTGTTGATAGGTTTGCAAGATCAAGGGAAAATTGACACTCTAAACCAAACAATTGAAAATAATTCACAACAACTCCAGTGAATAAGTGAGTTCACTAAACATTAAAGCTTTCACCACAACCACATTCGCCTTTCGCGTTTGGATTGGTGAATTTGAAACCTTCGTTTAAACCTTCTTTAACGAAATCAAGCTCGATACCATCAAGGTAGACTAAGCTTTTGCCATCAATGATGATGTTAACACCTTCGATAGCAAACATTTCATCATCTTCATTTAGTTCGTCAACAAACTCAAGTACATAAGCGAGCCCTGAACAGCCCGTTGTTTTTATACCTAATCGTAAACCAAGGCCCTTGCCTCGGTTATCGATAAACGATTTTACCCTGTCTGCAGCAGCAGCAGTCATCGTTACGCTCATAGTATGTCTCCAGACTAATCGTTGTTCTTAGTACGGTAATCTTCAATTGCCGCTTTAATGGCATCTTCCGCCAAAATTGAGCAGTGAATTTTTACCGGTGGTAAAGCAAGTTCTTCAGCGATAGCAGTATTTTTAATTTCTGCTGCTTCGTCGATAGACTTACCTTTAACCCACTCGGTTACCAATGAACTTGAAGCTATGGCTGAGCCACAACCGTAAGTTTTGAATTTCGCATCTTCAATAATGCCTTCATCAGTAATTTTAAGTTGAAGCTTCATTACGTCACCACATGCCGGTGCGCCAACCATACCTGTTGCTACTTGTGGGTCATTTTTATCTAATGAACCAACGTTACGCGGATTTTCATAATGATCGATTACTTTTTCGCTATAAGCCATAATAATTCTCCTTGAACTGCTAGTGTGCAGCCCACTCTATTGAGTCTAAATCAATACCGTCTTTGAACATTTCCCAAAGCGGTGACATGTCACGTAAATGGCCAATTGACTTTTTAATCAGGTCAATGGCGAAGTCAATTTCTTCTTCTGTAGTGAAGCGACCAAAGCTAAAACGAATTGAGCTGTGCGCCATTTCATCGTTTAAACCAAGTGCACGCAATACGTATGACGGCTCTAAACTTGCTGATGTACATGCAGAGCCTGATGATACGGCTAAGTCTTTTAATGCCATTATTAATGATTCGCCTTCAACAAAGTTGAAGCTAACATTTAAGTTACCTGGGTAACGTTTATCCGCATCACCGTTAATGAAGACTTGCTCCATATCGTTTAGGCCAGCCCATAAGCGATCACGCATTTTCGTTACGTGTGCTTCGTCTTGTTCTAATTCTTCTTTCGCGATTCTAAAGGCTTCACCCATACCAACGATTTGGTGAGTTGCTAATGTACCGCTGCGCATACCACGCTCATGACCACCACCGTGCATTTGCGCTTCAAGGCGAATACGAGGCTTACGACGAACGTAAAGTGCACCAATACCTTTAGGACCGTAAATTTTGTGTGCTGAAAACGACATTAAGTCAACTTTTAAGTGCTGTAAGTCAATTTTGATTTTACCGGCACTTTGCGCGGCATCAACGTGGAAAATAATTTTACGCGCACGACACATTTCGCCAATTTCGGCGATGTCTTGAATAACACCAATTTCGTTATTGACATGCATAATACTAACTAAAATGGTGTCTTCACGAATGGCATCATTCAATTTGTTTAAATCAATTAAGCCATTAGCTTCAGGATCTAGGTAGGTAACCTCAAAACCTTGACGTTCTAATTCACGACAAGTATCTAAAACGGCTTTATGCTCAGTTTTACAGGTAATAATGTGCTTACCTTTTTTGCTGTAAAAGTTTGCTGCGCCTTTAATAGCAAGGTTATTTGATTCAGTTGCCCCTGAGGTAATAACGATTTCACGCGGGTCAGCATTAATCAAGTCAGCCACTTGGTTACGAGCGATATCAACCGCTTCTTCAGCCTGCCAACCAAACTTGTGTGAACGTGATGCTGGGTTGCCATAAAAACCATCAGTAGTCATGTACTGCATCATTTTTTCAGCAACACGCTTATCTACTGGTGTTGTTGCCGAGTAATCAAAATAAATAGGAAGCTTCATTGATTAATAATCTCCAATTGAACAGGCAATTAATGCCAGTCGTTCATAATGTTGCGGGTGGTAATTAGTGTTTCTAACGACTGAGCCTTTTTCGCTTTTGCGCTGGCTTGATCTTGGCGTTGAGAGACTAATTTTACATTTCGTTGCTCGACGAGCTCGGCAAGTGAAATGCTACTTAAAAATTCTTCGATTCTATCGCTTAAATCTGACCATAAATAATGGGTTAAACATTGTTGGCCATCTTGGCAGTTGCCTTTACCACCACATTTAGTAGCATTGATGCTTTCATCAACCGCGTTGATTACATCTGCGACAGCGATTTGTGCTGAGCATTTACCTAAGCGATAACCGCCACCGGGGCCACGAATACTGTTAACGAGTCCATGTTTTCTTAGGCGTGAAAAAAGTTGCTCTAAATATGAAAGCGAGATGCCTTGGCGTTCGGAAATATCAGCTAGGGGAACAGGACCAGTAGCAGCATGAATAGCTACATCTAGCATCGCAGTTACAGCATAGCGCCCTTTAGACGTCAGTTTCATTTATTACCCCTATCAATTTGCTGCGCATTTTACATAACCTTGTAAAATAGTCAACTAAATACCCGAGTGATTTACTCAAGTATTCTACTAGGGATAAAAAATTAGTCAATAAAAAGGGCAAAATTTGAACCTATAATGCCCATAAGCAGGGATTATAAAACTATATTGTTGGGTCGAAAGACTCAGCGGCAGTTTCTCGTCGCTTCGCCGCGGCTTTCTCATCTTCATCAAATTCGCCAACACGTAATTCGGGTAAAGCTTCCTGACAAACTTCACCACCAAGTTGGTTAACTTCACGGCATAAGTCAGAAACTTTGTTGTCCATTAAATGCATATGATCTAACACTCGCCCAATTGCCTTAGCAACCGGATCCGGATTGTCTTCTGCTACAGCATAGGCATCAAAACCATATTTCTTGGCGACTTTTTCACGATTTTCGGCGGTGTCGTTATCTTTATTAGCGTTTACAATACGTCCTGGAATACCAACCGCCGTGGCATTGTCTGGTACATCTTTGACAACCACTGAGTTAGAGCCGACTTTACCATGGCTACCTATGGTAATAGGGCCTAATATTTTTGCGCCAGCACCAACAACAACATTATCTTTAAGTGTTGGATGACGTTTACCAGCATTCCAGCTCGTACCACCTAAGGTTACACCTTGATAAAGGGTAACATCATCACCTATTTCTGCCGTGCCGCCGATAACCACCCCCATACCATGGTCGATAAAGAATCGACGACCGACGGTTGCACCGGGGTGAATTTCAATACCGGTTAACCAACGAGAAAACGTAGATAAACTGCGTGCCAGCCACTTCCAATTGTTTTTCCATAGCTTATGGCTTAAGCGATGAAACCATATTGCATGCAAGCCCGGGTAATTAGTTAAGACTTCAAATACATTACGTGCAGCTGGGTCTCGGTCAAACACACTGGCAATATCTTCTTTCATGCGGCTAAACATACCACTTTCCTTAATTCTTGGTTTTCTAGCCGCAGGCTTACTATCTATTTACACCGGCGACTATAATTAATCAGCTTTTTCTTCTATTTTCGAGGCTTTGGCAGCGCGTTCAACAGAGGCCAAAATACCACGCATCATTTTCAATTCTTTAACATCGGGTCGTGCACGGTTAAACAATCTGCGCAGCTTAGTTAAGACTAACCCCGGGTGACTAGGCACAATAAAGCCTGTTGCCTTTAATGCATCTTCAAAGTGCTGATAAAAGCGCTCAGTTTCATCAACCACTGGATATTCTTCATCTTCACTTAAAGTAAACGCTTGTTGTTCATGTGCCAAAAAGCTAGTGCGAATTTCATAACTTAATGTTTGCACTGCCATGGCCAAATTCAATGAGCTATATTCTGGATTCGCTGGAATTTGCACATGAAAATGACATAGCTGTAATTCGTCATTAGTTAAACCACTACTTTCTCGACCGAATACCAAAGCAACAGGATACTCTTGTGCTTCTGCAATCATCTTTTCACCACAACCGCGCGGCTCAAGCATTGGCCAAGGTAAAGTACGTGAACGTGCACTAGTGCCAACAACTAAACCACAATCACTAATCGCCTCTTCAAGCGTAGCAACAACTTTGGCGTTTTTTAATACATCGGTTGCGCCAGCAGCTAATGCTTGCGCTTGACCGTTTGGCATTTCAATCGGGTCAACCAAAACAAGTTCACTTAAGCCCATTGTTTTCATCGCTCGAGCGGCTGAGCCAATATTACGACAATCTGAGGTATTAACGAGAACAATACGTACTTTACTTAACAAAGAATCTGACATTATCTACACTTACTTAATTTTTAGGCGGCAATTTACGACTATTGCTACCTATCTAGATGGCTAAAATTGTCGATAATGTTACCACAGAACATTATCCTTGTACTGAGAAAAAATCACGCCTTTTATATTTGTTTGCTAGTGTTTATCAATATGGATTAGTCCATTTACTTATAAGTAGCGTGAAAATAAGGAAAGTTTTGACCACTGCGCTATAACTTAATCACCATTAGAGAATGAATTTAACTTAGGTTAAATAACAGTGTCGCCAAAGCATATTTATTTTGCTATACTCTGCGCGCTTAATTTCAGGCTTACTTACACTGAAGTTAATTTCGTTCTTTTACATAGCTGTTTATGACATTTTACAACATATAGGGTAGTCGATAATGCATCCGATGCTAAATATTGCCGTGCGTTCTGCACGTGCTGCGGGCAAAGTAATTTTGCGCGCTTTTGAACAAGTAGATAAGATTGAGATTGAATCTAAGGGTACTAACGACTTCGTTACTAATGTTGATATAAGTGCTGAACTAGCTATCGTAGAAACGATACAAAAATCTTACCCAAATCACACCATCATTGGTGAAGAATGCGGTTTAATCGAAGGTAAAGACAGTGACTACCAATGGATTATTGATCCTCTAGATGGTACCAGTAACTTTATTAAAGGTATTCCTCATTTTGCCGTTTCAATTGCCTTAAAAGTTAAAGGTAAGTTGGACCAATCAGTTATTTACGATCCTATTCGTGGTGAGTTATTCACAGCGAGTCGTGGTAAAGGCGCTCAACTTAACGGTTTCCGTATTCGCGTAAAACAATCAAAAGAACTTAAAGGTGCTATTTTAGCAACAGGTTTCCCATTCAAACATAAGCAACACACCAATGCTTATTTCGACATGTTTAAAACCTTATTCGGTAAAACATCTGATATGCGTCGTGCTGGCTCTGCGGCACTAGATTTAGCATACGTCGCCGCTGGTCGTGTTGATGGTTACTTTGAAATTGGTTTGAAGCCTTGGGATACCGCTGCCGGTGAACTAATGGTGATTGAAGCTGGTGGCTTAGTTACTGATTTTGTTGGCGGTCATAATCACAGCAATTCTGGTAACATTGTGGCAAGTAGCCCACGCTTAGCAAAAGAAATCTTAAAAGATATTCGCCCTCATTTAGGTGAAGCACTTAGCAAGTAATTAACTGCTGATTACGCATCACTATTTAAAAGCGCCTATAGGCGCTTTTTTTATGCCTGTAAAATAAGAATTCATCTTAATTTTAGCCTTACTTTAAATGACGATTTTACAGAGAGAGGTAATGGTAGGAGTCATCAAGGGTCGATATTGGAAATGCACTAGCTCAGACGGAACTGACAATTGTTAATAATAGGATTGTGCTATATCAATAGGCGGCAACAAGCTCATAGTTGCCCATTGCAAGTCATTTTGAAATGCTAACTAATGCCACAGAGAAGACATTAGCTATTACTGCTAATTAAGTTAGATGAATTAGATTTTGTATTGAAAACTAACCATAATCACTTGTTATGTGTGATTTTTAAACTACTTTATCTATGAAGTTCCATTTTTTCACCTTCATAGCTAACCCTATCTATAGTTAGAACAAGTATTTTTTTCCTAATAAACAAAGAAATGAATTTGTCGTACATCCTAGAAATACTATTGAATAGCGGGCTAGGAAATGAATAAAGAATGCCACCATCCACACGAGTTTGTTTGTTTCTAGACTCTATACCCGTTGCAATCGACGGGGGTAGTTTTCTATTTTTACATGTTTTAGTTATTTCAGAAGAAATCGTTTCCCATGCACTATCAGTCTTTATTTCTTTACCGATGTTACCTTTAGCCAACTTTAAAACTACATCCTCGAAACTATCACGGCATACTTGTCCATTTTTTGCGATGCCGAATGACCATGACTTACAGGAGTTAGTAAATCCGCCATAAAAAGCAAAAGGGTCACTTCCTTTTGATACAGTTATATTTTTTGCTAGAGGTTCAGAACTCCGTGAAGTTTCATATAGATCAAACTCAGGCCAGTCCTCAAGTAATTTAAGCTCCTTACTTGTGGAATTGCATTTATTTTTACTAATCCTCCCAATAGGAACAATTGGATTCTTCTCAAAAGCCAATTTTGCCTGAATGACTAGAGAACGATGAGAGTACTGATGGACGCCTGATTTAACTTCATTACCATATGCATTGGTATGCCTATACTGAATAAACAAATCACCAATCTCAGTTTTATTAGTAATGATGTTCCCATTTATGTCTTTTTGTTGTTTAACGAAAGAAGCAAGGGGGATTTTATCGACCCATTGAAAATCTACGTATATTCTTTCAAAAGCACATTTCGCATTATATAAATCCAACTCAGTACTCAATTGTGATGCAATAGCTTCACCTAATTTCTCATCGAAAAGCTCGTATAAGGATGAGAGTTCACCATACTTTTTGTTTTTATATAGAGAACGTAAAACGGTTTGGATCAAACTCATATTGCTATATATTCCATTATTACTATACACATAACGCCTTGCTCAGCGGTGAGTTGAACTGTCACTTTTTTGCGGGTTTTGGCAAAAAAAGTGACAGTTTGACGAGTCCGTTGCAGCAACTTGTTATACCCACATTACATTAGTTGGATATATAATTTTTCCGTTATTGACCAACACACTACTCACGACACGAAAATATTCAGACAAAATTTTATGCAAGGTATGAATATCGCTTTGCATCTTTCCAACCCATTTTTTTCTTACCTTTTTATACTCAGTTATGAAAAGCGGTTTAATCACCGACCTAAAGTTTTCATCTTGTGATAGGGTCAATACGCTCAAGGTTGAAAGCCTATCTATCTCTTCATCGGTATATCTATTTTGATGAACATGGGCTCCACGAATATTCACGTAACCTTCAAATGATGAAGATACATTCTTATATAGTGGTTCAAATGCACATTTAATCTGATCAATATTACCTGATTTACGATATGCTCTTTCTAGCGTCGTTAAATATGCAATTAAGCGATTTTTAAGGATATATAGTTCATTCAAATAATTTTCAATATGATATTTAAGATAATCAAGACGTGAAATATTTTGCCTTGAATATGGGAAACTGGCTGAATAGACTGATATGTTTTCCAAGGCTTCCAAATTAGTAACAAGTTCAGATAACGGTTTAAACAGTTTAGAGAAAATAAACACCGATTTATCTTCTGGTCGTTTAGATATTATCCTTGTTCCATCAAGCCCCCACACTATATTGTTTAGAGCTTCAGCTAATTCTTTACGTGTTTCTTCACACCCGTCCTCAGGACTAGCAGCTGATTCCATCTCTGCCATTACTGATTCGAAGTATCCCTTAAAATTTCCCTCTAATTGCATTCTCTACCTCAGGGTACAACAGCTTACTTAAGAGGAAATAATCCTTGTTTAAATAAGGATTATTTCCTTCTTTCAAATTTATTTTTCATAACAATACTGAAATATACCAAATACATCAATAGATTAGGGTGGCATATGTAAAACCGCTTTGCTTGAAATTGAGAAATATTACTTTTTATTGGCAGAAACAAGGAATTCACTTCAACTGTATAGATACACATATGGGAAAAATTATACATACTCCCACGCAAAAGAAAATGACACGGTTTAGGATAACTGCCAATTCATTAGAAAATGTATGGAAAAATATTTAAAGTTAATGTCTCCAATGCGCACAAAGTGACCGTTAACAATTCAAAAATGAATACCACCAATAGTTACTTATTAGAAATTTTGTTGCAGCCAAGCGATTCTCTAGTAACTGCTCATTGCCAATGAGCACCTCTCAGCCATGTTTTCACAATGACGTTAAAACGTGCCGAAGATCTTAAGAAACATCACAGGGATAATTCGTCAAAATATTACGCTTACTTGAGGCTATGGAGTCATGTTCAAAAACATGAAGCTAAAAAAGCCAGCAAATGCTGGCTCCCTAAGTCGGTTATAGCGTGTTATTGCTAAAGCACACCACGCTCCATCTGGTTCAATTCAATCGATTTAAATAGCGCCGTAAAGTTACCTTCACCAAAACCTTTATCATCAACTCGTTGGATCATTTCAATAAAGATAGGACCAAAGATATTCTTTGTGAAAATTTGCAATAAGTAAGAGTTTTCTTTTTGACTATCAACTAGTACTTGGTGATCACGAATACGCTGTGGATCTTCTTTTACCCATGGAATACGATCAAATACATCATCGTAGTATTCAGGCACGATATTTAAGGTATCGATGATATTCTTATCTAGTTGGTCTAACGAACCAAGTAAGTCATCAGTAATAAACGCTAAATGCTGTACGCCTGGGCCGTTATACTCATCTAAATATTCATCAATTTGGTTATTCTTCTTGCCTTTACCTTCATTGATTGGAATACAGAAAGTGCCACAAGGTGACTGTAGCGCATATGAAATTAGTGCTGATTTCTCACCTTTGATATCAAAGTAGCGAACATCAGTAAAACCAAACACGCCTTTGTAGAAGTCTGCCCAGTGTTCCATAGTACCTTGATAGACATTGTTGGTAAGGTGATCAACTGCTAAGAAGCCTTTGTCTTTAACAATAACTGGCTCCGCAATATCTTCACAGTCATCTTGATAGATTGAACCTTTAGCGCCGAACTTATCAATAAAGTAGATTAAACTGTCACCGATACCGAAAATAGCTGGGTAAGGTAATTTATTCTCGGCATCTTGTGCTGATTTTGCACCACGCGCTACCGCTTGCTCAAAAGCAAATTCGGCATCTTCAACACGCCAGCCCATTGAACAAATAGCCGGGCCATGGCTTTTCGCAAATTCGCGAGAAAAACCTGCTTGTTCATTGTTTAAGAAAAAGTGGATATCGTTTTGATTAAAGTAGTCAATATCACGACCTTTGAATTTTTTAGTTTTAGAAAAACCAAAACCATAAAACGCATTTTCCATAAAGTCTGAATCTGGTGACGCATATTCAATAAATTCGATACCACGTAAATTAAGTGGGTTTGTTACTTCTGTCATAGTTAATTCTCTCGCTCTAGCAATAGAGCGATTATTACCGCGAATTCTTTGTAGAGGAAGTGAATGAAGAAACCGACAATTTTTGCGGCGTAAAACTATTTTTACGTATAAATCAGGTAAATTTTAAGCGACTCTGATCCAGCCTATATAAGGCAGCGCTCAGCGATGTAACAATTTATTTACAGCTATTTTTCACCACAAAGAATCGCTCAGATAAGCCCCATTAAAAGCGTTAAGTTAAGTTCTATTGAATTAGCTATCTTTGCTGAGCCTGCGAGCTTTTGCACTTAAACAATAGAAAGTGCTAGTCATAAAAAAACGCCAACTCTAGTTAAGAGTTGGCGTTTTTAGCAAATTATTTACGTAAAAACTAGTTAGTACGTTGTTCTTTACGTGGACGAGATGAGCGCTCTGCAGGAGCCGCTTGGCTATCAGAAACCGTGATTTCTAATGCTTGACGACGAACACGTACACGCTTTAATTGCTTAAATGACTTATCAGGCATACCTTTTGGTAACTGCACGAAACTATGCTTGTCATGTAAGTTGATAGCGCCAATGTAGCTGCTGTCTAATGATATTTCATTAGCGATTGCGCCAACGATATCACCAGGGCGTGCGCCATGCTCTTTACCTACTTCTAGGCGGTATGTTTGCCAATCAACGTCAGAACGCGCTACTTTTGCTTTACGCGGTGCACGTTCAGCACGGTTTTCATTGCGTCCGCGTTCATTACGACCACTACGACTGTCGTTACGGCCACGACCATCGCGATCATTTCGCTCACGCGCTTCACGACGAGGCTTAGGATCTTCTTTCGGTTGAAGCGGTTGCTTTAACTGCTTTTGGTAAAGTAAAGCTGCAGCTAAATCAGTCATTGAAAGCTCAGACTCATTGGCCATTGCTTCAATAATTTCACGCATTGCCGTTAATTCTTTATCAGCAACAACGCTAGATAGTTCATTGCGAGTGCGTTCAATACGTGCTTTACCAATTTCTTGAATATTTGGTAGGTCGTACATTTCAACCTTACCCGAAGTCAAACGCTCATAATGACGTAATGAGTACATTTCACGAGGGCGAACAAATGAAATTGACGTACCACTACGGCCAGCACGACCTGTACGACCGATACGGTGAACATATGCTTCGTTATCGCCTGGTAAATCATAGTTAATAACTAATGAAATACGTGGAATATCTAAACCACGAGCAACAACATCAGTAGCAACAAGAATTGATGAAACGCCTGATTTAAGTTGATCAACTGTGCGTTCACGCTGCGCTTGGTTCATATCACCATTTAAAGCAACAGATGCATAGCCAGCACGCTCTAATTTTTCTGCAACCTCGATAGTATCATTACGAGTACGCACGAAAATGATCATGGCATCATAATCAACGGTTTCTGCAATACGCTCTAAAGCAGTCATTTTATTAATGCCGCTAACTTTCCATGCGTATTGGGTAATATTAGCTTTTGCTTTTTTCACTGCAGCAACTTTAATATGCTCAGGCTCTTTCAAAAAGCGATTGGCGACTTTGCGAATTTGCGGAGGCATAGTTGCTGAAAACAATGCCATTTGAGTTTCTTTTGGTAAATGTTCAAGGATCCACTCAATATCTTCTAAAAAGCCCATGTTTAACATTTCATCAGCTTCATCAAGCACACAAAATGATAAGTTAGCTAACTTCAAGCTTTTACGACGTAAGTGATCCATTAAACGACCAGGTGTGCCAACAACAACCTGTGCACCACGTTCTAACTGCTGAAATTGTGGTTGGTAAGATTGACCACCGTATAAAGTAGCTACACGAAGTCCTTTCATATCTTTAGCAAAAGTTTCAATTGCTTCTGCAACTTGAATCGCTAGTTCACGTGTTGGTGCTAACACCATTAATTGTGGCTTACGTAAAGTAACATCAATTTTTGCCAATGCAGGCAAGCCAAATGCTGCAGTTTTTCCGGTACCTGTTTGTGCTTCACCAAGTACATCTTTACCTGCCAATAATGGAGGAATTGTTTGTGCTTGAATTGCAGTAGATGATTCAAAACCTAGTGCTTTTACAGCAGATACTAAGTTTTCAGGCAAACCAAGGGTGTCAAAGCCTACAGAGGCATTGTTAAGATCAGTCATATAAATTTTGTCTTCTCATGGTAGAAACCGGCAAAACGCCAAAATTCCTACGTACATATACGAGGAAACCACCAGGAAGACTTAAGGCACATTCGGTACGTTAACGTTGAACAGTTAACTGGGCAAGTCTATTGGGCGGATATACCCCACTCATTTAAATTTTCCGTGATTAAAGTCATTTACAGAATAAATTCGCATCGCAATCACAGAGGCGCGCATTATACAGATGCTTGTTCTTTATACAAGCATTAAAGCCATTTTCATGCAATTTAATGGCAAAAACAGCCTTTTCATTACAAAAAAGGCTGTTTTACGGTTTAATACAAATTATGGCACAAAATAATCACAGTGATTTTTTTGCTAGGTTAGTAACTTTAGTTCAACCGCACTTAGCTATCAATTTCAAAACCGCCCTTGACTTTTTTCACTCGTAAACCACCTGAGCCGCTATCCAATATTTTTAAGCCACCGGCTTGCTCAACGTCTATATCACCTGAGCCATCATCAATAGTAACCACACCATCAACTTTCCTAACGGTTAAATCGCCAGAGCCATCTTCAAATATCGCGCTACCCGATATCTCTTTTGCATAGATACTGCCTGAGCCGTCATCAATATCGACATTACCGTCAATCTCGCTTAATTCGATGCTACCAGAGCCGTCAACAATAGTGACATTACCAACAACCTCACTAACATATAAGCCGCCAGAGCCATCATTAATCGTCACATCACTTTTAATGCCTTTAACGGTAAGTTCGCCTGAGCCGTCTCTAACATCAACCGCGCCGTCAATATTACTGATGCTAATTGCACCAGAGCCATCATCAAGAGTTAACATCATATGACTTGGTACGGTAATTTTCAGGTCAATATGCGGAGAGTCACCTTGCCAAAAACCACTGGTACTTTTCATTTTTGACACTAAAAATGCCGTTTTTCCTGATTCACTTAACTCCAGTTGATAATTATCACTGTTGCGCTTATCAGTATAAATATCGGCAACGACTCTAATTTCAGAAACATGATCAGAGCCAGAAATAACCAAAGATCCCGCCCCCGCTTCAACGTCGAAAGCCGTTAATGTCGCAGCATCAATATGTAGCTCTTGTTGACTATGATGGTTTGCATGTGAAGGATTGGCAACAACAATACAACCGCTTAAGAATGCTGCGCTAGTGGCAAAAAGTAATGATGAAGTTAATTTCATTGGTCTATTTCCTTGTTAAAACACAATTATTTTTATTTTCTTAACAAGATTAAACAAAAATCACGCCAACAAAACAAACTTTTTATAATCAAAGACTTAACAAAATAGACACAAAAACAACAAAGTCAAATCTCTATAATTTGGCGAAATAAACAATTTATTAGTAAAAATTATTTAACTTTGCTCACAAAATCATAAATTGGCTAAGCACATCCGGAAAAATTCCCAGTACCAATCCAATAACAATAAAGCTATAAACAAGTATGCGCTCTAAGATTGGGCTTCTATGCTGTTTAGCACCTTCTTGAGCATCATCATCTGAGTAAAATAAGGTAAAAATAATTGGTAAGTAGTACGCTAAGCCAATACCACTACCGACAATTAAGCTAATAATTAGCCACCAAGCATGGCCAATTGTTGCTTGACTTAAAATATAAAACTTACCGATAAAGCCCATGGTTAATGGAATGCCTGCTAAGCTCAATACCGCAAGAATAACAAGAAATGCCTGACTTTTTGATCGCCAAAATAGTCCTTTTAAATCGCTCAGTAGCAGGTCTTCCTTAAAATGAGATAATTGTTTCTCACTCCCCAAACATTGTGACTGCAATGACGCCATCACCATAAATATCGAAATATTGGCGACAACATAAGCACTCAAGTAAAACAATACACTTTGCCAAGTAAACGCTAAACTTTCATTTGATATTACAATCACCACGATCAGCAAATATCCCATGTGCGCAATAGATGAATAACCAATAAGCCGTTTTAAGTTTTGTTGCTTCAATGCCAGCACATTACCTAACAGCATCGAAGCAATAGCTAATATCATTAATAACAATTGCACATTGCTATGCAACATATAGTTCTGCGCCACGATACATTTAACGAATACCACAAACATTGCCACTTTTGAGACCGTCGCCATCAGCAAAGTTACCGGCGTCGGTGCCCCCTGATAAACATCAGGCGTCCAAAAATGAAATGGTGCCAACGAAAGCTTAAAGGCAATGCCAGAAATAAAAAGTAAAATGCCTAACTCAAAAAACAAACGTAAGTTCTGTTGGTGATATATCGGGTTTGGCAAGTTCGCATCAAAGCTCATATTGCCCGCCACACTATAAATAAAGGCAATTCCCAATAACATAAAGCTCGATGCTGTCGCACTTAGCACTAAATATTTAAAGCCACTTTCAACGCTATAATGGCTTTCACGGTGATAGCCCACTAGGCCAACCAAACTAATACTCAGCAGTTCAAAGCCTAGAAATAGGCTAGCGAAGTGGTTGCTTGTCACTAATACGCCAGCCCCAAGCACTAATAACATCAATAGCAGATAATATTCATCGTGCACCTCAATATGTGCTTTTAAGAATTGATGACTCATCTGCAAAGAAACCAGCGCTGATATCAGCACTAAACTAAAGGAAAAAGTACTGTAGCCATCAACTTTTAATAATTGTGTCACGGCGGTTGGTTGAGTGACTAATAAACTCATGTTTGCAATCAGCGCAACCAAGATAACCGCGCCAGTAAATAATGCTATGGTGCGTTGCGAACGTCGCCATGCTACCAGTAATAACGCCAAGGTAATGCCAAACGCAATAATCAACTGTGGTAAAATGGCTTGAATGATTTCTACATTAAGTGAAGCTTGTGAATGAGCAGTTGATAATAGCATCGCCTCACACTCCAAATGAAAATTTAAGTAATAAGTTCGGATACAAACCTATTGCCAACAGCATTAAAAATAGCGAGCCACAAATAACTAGCTCTCTATGCCCTAAATCGACAATTTCTTGTTTAGCCTGCCCCTGAAAGCTAGATTGAAATAGCACCATGCCATAAATGGCTGAGCCTATAAGCCCAAAGGCCGCAATAACCGCAAATACTGGCATCACTTGAAATACCCCAACTAGACTAAAGAATTCGCCGATAAAATTGGCTAAACCAGGTAAGCCAAATGCAGCTCCGGCAAACGCTAAAGCAAAACCGCCCATGCGTGGTGCACTTTGCCAAAAACCACCCATATCAGCTAAGTTACGGCTATGAATACGTTGATAAATCATCCCTGCCATTGAGAACAGTGCAGCACTGCTCAAGCCATGGGCAATCATAGTAATAATTGCCCCTTGATAAGCGATAGTGTTAAAGGCAAATAATGCCAACATAACAAAGCCCATATGACTAATACTGCTGTAAGCCACCAAACGTTTAAAATCTTGTTGAGCAAAAGCCATTTTCGCACCGTAAATAATACTGATCACAGCTAACGTTGCGGCAATAGGCGCAAATTGTGCACTGGCTTGTGGAAATAGAAAGATAACAAAGCGAATAAGGCCATAAGCCCCAGTCTTTAATAGTACACCTGCCAACAGGACACTGCCCGCAGTTGGCGCTTGAGTATGGGCGTCGGGTAACCAACTATGCACAGGCACCGAAGGTAACTTAACCGCAAAAGCAATAAAAAAGCCCAACATCAAATATTGAGTCATGGAAAGAGGCATATCTAGCGCTAGCCAGTCAAGGTAGTAAAAACTTAGTTCGCCGGTTTTCAGCAGGTGAAAATAACCGGTAGCAATAATCGCCACTAACATTAACAAACTACTCAGCTGTGTAAAGATGAAAAATTTTATTGCGGCAAAATGACGATTTTCATGACCCCATATCGCAATGATGGCGGTCATAGGTAGTAACATGACCTCCCAAAAGAAAAAGAACAAAAACATATCAACAGCGACAAAAACCCCGATAATGCCAGCTATGGTTGCTAATAAATTAAAATAATAAAAGCCAGCTTTGTGCTTGATTTCTCGCCATGATACCAAAACGCAAATAATCGCTAACAACCAAGTCAAGGCAATTAGCACTATGCTAAGTTGGTCTAGTGCAATGCTGTATTCAACACTAAAAGTTTGAATCCAACTCACCCGTGTTAATACTTGCAGTGTCTCAAAGCTACTGTCATAGCTAACAACAAAAATAGTGAATACTGTCGCCAATAGGGCAATTACCGTCAGCGCCAGCCACTTTGCACAACCTTGCCATTGCTCTTCCAGCAACCAAGCAAAAGCCCCCGCCACAAGCAACGCCAACATGATAAAAGTTAGTGTCATAAGATACTCACTCCTACTAACACGAATATCGACAGACCAAATGCCGCCAAATACCAACGTAAACTACCGTTTTGTATTACTGCCAATACGTCATGCCATAAGCCAACATACCAAGCAGTCGACATTATGGTTTGGTCAACTAAATCACCACGATTTAACTTGGCAAGTAGTTGATAAGGTTTCACCAATAAAGCGCTATAAAGGCTATCAAAACCTAAACCATTGCGACAAAAAATAGCGAAACTATGCTCGCTGGCCTTTATTTCAATAGGTTGATTGGAAGCTAGACGATAGTTTTTAAAATAAAACCACGAAAATATAATACCAATAAATGGTGTAGCAATAGCAACCGTATGCAGCCATGCCGGTTCACCCGTCACCGTCATCTCAATTAACTTAGCCCTTTCAAAAACCTGATTAAGGTCAAGAGAAATTAACCCTCCAAACAATGATAATAACGCCAATATTACCAAAGCAGTGCGCATTACAGTCGCTTGCTCAATATCAAGGTTTTCAGTGAAACGTTCTCGTCCCAGAAATGCTAAAAAGAATAATCGGCAACTATAAATACTGGTAACTAATGCGCCAATGATCGCGCACCACCATAATGCTGGCCCCGCAGTATCTGACGGCCACAGCTGCGCTATGATTGCTTCTTTGGAAAAGAAACCGGAAGTCCCCGGCAGCGCCATCAAACAAATTAAACCGACAACAAATAGTGCACTTTCAAACGGTAGGCGTTTTAATAATCCGCCCATCTTAAAAAGATTTTGCTGATGATGTAGCGCTAAAATAACCGCGCCAGCAGTTAAAAAAAGTAGTGCTTTAAAAAATGCATGGGTCATTAAATGAAAAACCCCTGCCGACCAAGCTCCGGCTCCCAGCGCCAGCATCATATAGCCGATTTGACTCATGGTTGAGTATGCCAATACCCGTTTAATATCCGTTTGTGCTAGTGCCGCAAAGCCAGCTAACAACAACGTAATAGCACCGAGCCAAGCAACGTAACTCATCACTTCGGGTGCAAAAACAAAAACACCGTGCATACGAGCAATTAAGTAAACACCGGCAGTGACCATAGTGGCGGCATGAATTAGTGCACTAACCGGTGTTGGCCCAGCCATGGCATCGGGTAGCCAAGTTTGTAGTGGGAGTTGAGCCGATTTCCCGACAGCACCGCCGAGTAACAATAAGGCAATCCAGTAAATATTCGATAATTGTTGTTCACTAAAGCTAGCGTCAGACAGGCTTATTTGCTGAATCAAAGCAGTTATTTCTTCAATATTTAATTGCCCAAAACTACTAAAAAGTAAGAACAAGCCTATCGCCATTGAAGTGTCACCAATACGGGTAACAATAAAGGCTTTTCTTGCCGCTAAAACGTTGTTTTTTTCTTGATACCAAAAACCAATCAACAAGAAACTACACAAACCAACACCTTCCCAGCCTAAATACAGTAGTACTAAGTTGTCGGCTAAAACTAATATCAGCATGGCAACGATAAACAAGTTCATATAAGCCATAAAGCGGGCAAAGTTTGCATCATCTTTCATATAAGCGGCAGCAAATAAATGAATCAAAAAGCCAACACCACTTACAACACTGATCATAACCGCAGAAAGGCCATCAAGATAAAAACTGACATTGACCTCAGCAACCCCTTGCGAACTAATTAAATTAAACCAATGCCATAAATTAACGCTGATAAATTGACTTTGACTTGCTGACAATTCCAGCACTAATAAAGCGCTCACTAAAGCCGTAAGCCCCATAGCACCAACACTAATAAAACTGGCCACTTGCCATGACAAGCGTTTGGAAAAAGTAATAAGTAATAAAAAACTAACTAAAGGATAAAAAGGTAAGCTGGCTAATAGCACGATTTATCCCCTCATCTCATTAAGTACATCGATATCTAAACAGCGATATTTCTTTTGCATACGTATCAGTAACGCTAACCCTACGGCCACTTCAGCGGCAGCTAAGGTCAAAATCAAAATGAACATCACTTGCCCGTCTGCTTGTTGCCACACGCTACCTGCGCCAATAAACGCTACACCAACAGCATTAAGCATCACCTCTAGGCTCATTAAAATGAATAGCGTGTTTTTTCTCGCGACAACACCGATAAAACCAATAGAGAAAAGTAAACTCGACAATATAAGCACATGAAATAATGGGATAGTGGTCATAACTGGCTCCCTTGTACTTCAGGTTTTGCGTAATGATAACCAGCGAGTAATCCAGCAAGTAATAAGAAAGAGGCGATTTCCACAGCCAGTAAATAAGGGCCATACAGCATAATGCCGACAGCTTTTGAACTGACCACATTAGCCTGCAATGTTTGTTGCATTTGGCCATTATTGATAATAACAACCAATTCAATAAGTAAAGCAAACGCCAATAACATAGCACCAAACATATTCGCGACACTTTTACTCTGCGGCGCATTAGCAGTTTCGTCTTTACCTAAACCAAACATCAAAACTGCAAAAACAAACAGCACCAGTATTGCACCAGCATAAACAATAACTTCTAAGCCGGCGGCAAACGGAGCCCCCATTAAATAAAAGCACACCGCCACGGCAAGTAGAGACACCACCAGATACAACAAAGCATGGACGGTATTATTACCAGTTACCACTTTTAAACTGGCAATTACAGCCACCGCAGCAGCAAGGTAAAACAAACTATCAATTGTTGCTAAACTAGCAAGCATAATGCTCCTCCCCATACTTATGACGGTAATGTAAATTCTTATTGATACGACTCATGGCATTAATCCTTTAACGTCAATTGGTGGCCTTTCCTGCTCAGCTTCACCTTTCCCCTTGCCGGCAATAACAATGCCTGACTGTTGATAAAAACTGTAATCAGGATATTTTCCCGGTCCATTAATCAACAAATGTTCTTTTTCATAAACGAGGTTTTGTCGATCATATTCAGCGAGCTCAACATCTGGCGTTAATTGAATGGCATAAGTTGGACACGCTTCTTCACAAAAGCCACATAAAATGCACCGAGAAAAGTTGATACGAAAAAAGTCTGCTCTTTTGCGCCCATCGTCATCAACCACTTGTTGTAAAGCGATACAATCGACCGGACAGGCCACTGCGCACAAATTACAGGCGACACAACGCTCTTCACCACTAGGGTCGCGAGTTAAGACAATACGACCTCGATAACGTGGTGCTAGGTAAGGTTTTTGCTCTGGATATTGCACGGTATCGGCTTTGGTAAAGGTATGTTTAAGTACCAACCACATGGTTCTCAATTGACTGATCAATAGCGAATTCTTTAACGATATTTTGCTCATTACAGCACTCCCGTTAAACGTAGTAACGCAGTGGCTATTAAGTTTACTAAGGCCAGTGGCAACATCACCATCCAGCCAAATTTCAACAGTTGGTCAAAACGCGGCCTAGGTAATGACGTTCTCAACAGCACAAAGAACATTACAAAGCACATTACTTTCAAGACAAACCAAACCAGAGGCGGTAGCCAAGCAGATAATGGCTCTGGCATTAACCAACCACCAAAAAACAGTACCACTGACATTGCCGAAATCAGCGTTACACCTAAATACTCACCAAGAAAAAACAATGCAAATTTTAACCCTGAGTACTCAGTATGAAAGCCTGCGGTCAATTCTGTTTCCGCTTCAGGCAAATCGAATGGCAAACGATGACTTTCTGCAATGCCAGCCACTAAAAAGATAAAAAAACCAACAAATTGTGACTGAATTAACCAGCCATCAGCCTGAGCTAACACTATTTCTCGTAAATTAAATGTCCCCGTTAACAACACTACGCCCATCACAGACAACCCCATAAAAACTTCATAACTTACGGTTTGTGCTGCTGCTCTCATACCTCCTAGCAAAGCATACTTAGAATTTGAAGCCCAACCCGCCAGCACCACGCTATATACCGCTAGCGATGCCATGGCGAGGAAAAATAGCAAACCAATATTTAAGTCAGAAACACCAATATCAGGAGAAAATGGCACGACAGCAAAGCTCATTAACACACAAATGGCACCTATGATTGGTGCTAAGGTAAAGACTAGACGGTCGCTAAAGGGTGGGATCCAATCTTCCTTGCCGAGAATTTTTAATAAGTCAGCGAAAGATTGTAAAATACCAAACGGTCCCACACGGTTAGGCCCGTGGCGATCTTGCCAAATACCAATCATTCTGCGCTCAACCCAAACTAGCATTGCCGCCATAGGGATCAGTAAAGCAATAATGATGGTGATTTCAAATAACTTCCATAGCATTTCAGGCATCATTCAACCCTCCTGAAACTAGTCGAATGGGAATAAATTGATCGTTTTGTTTAAGCCTCGCTAATACTGCCTTTTTGCTTTCTTCAGCGGCTAATATTGCATCATTGTATTGGCTTAAATAATCCGTAATCTCTTGATCGCCAGCGGCCATTATCTTCATTTCAAGTTGCTGGCTTAAAGACTGGCAAAGAGGAAAATTGCCAAAAACTAACGACTTCGATAAGTTAGCTAACACTTGTACTTGGCAAATCACCGTTTGGCTGGCTAACTGCATTTTTTCATTGGTGGCAGAAAATACCACTTTGCACCATTGTCGAGGGGTTACCGCCAATTTGACGGCAGTGTCACTATTAATAAAAAGTTGATTACTTTGTTTAAGCATCTGAAATTCTGGCGTCATCGCCGCTTGCCATTCATCGATATAGATATTTTTTTGTTGCACATAACTTAAGTTAGAACACGCTTGATTTGATACCTGACTACTTTTTTCAGGTGTCGTTGAACGCCATCGCGAACATTTACTAAACGCCGATGAACCACTGATAAATTGTGCTTGCGCTTGCTGCAATAAAGGCCCGTTTATCTGCTCTTGATATTGGCCTATCGCTTGATTTGAATTCCAACCCGGCGCCCAAACAAAAGGCAATTCATTGCTCTGTTTAAGCGATGAACCTTCCATCGAGAAACGATACACATCATCAAGTTTTTGCGTGGTTTTCCTCTCATGTACACTAATATTAGCCATCTGCGACGTTCTACCGCTTGCTCGATGAGGCATTCTCGCAATGGGCTTTTCAACCTTGGAGTTATCTAGACCTTTGATTAATGCTGACCAAAGGGAAAAATGTTGATTAAAAAATTGATGTAATTGCCCAAGAGATTGACAACTTTCCTGTTTAGGCACAGTGCTCACTTGGTCATTAGCAATAATTTTTACACCTAAGGTGTCTGCAATATTGTCGAGCCAGCGCCAACTTTCTTGTATTGGTAATATTGGTGGGTGTACTTGTGTAAATTTTTGGACTCGACCTTGGTAATTAATGTAATGGCCATCTCCTTCACTCACTGCGGCAACAGGTAAGACAATATCGGCAAGTTCAGTCAATCTATTCTCGCTATGATCAAGCACTATGATGTTGTCTACACTTGCGCGTAATGTTTGTATCTGATTTGCTGAACAGTTTGAAAGCTCTTGTTCTAGAAGAATTATCCCGTCGATATTGGCGTCTGATTGATTTAACCTAACCAATATCTGTTCAATCGATAACGAATGTTCATCAAGTAACGAGAGCAAGCCAACACTATTGCTCGCAGGTGGCACTATAATTAGCTTAGCTTGGCCACCGCCACTTTTGCTCATTTCACTTTGCTGCTCAATACACCGCATTAATTGCGCAATATTTTCCAAGAGTTGAGCATTGATTAAACTGGTGCCTGAAATAATTAGCGGCTGCTTAGCATGACTAAGCCCTCGATAAACAGCAGTAATAAAGTTTTGTTCTGCTGCACTTAATAGCTCAAGCCCTTCATCTTCTCTCGCAAAAATTTCACTAAGCTGTTGCTCAACTTCTTCGATATCGCCAAGTCGTATAAATTTTTCCAATAATCGTAAACACAAAGAGATACGCTCAACCGGCAATAATAGTGCTTGCTCTGCAACATCATCGAGTTTTGTTGTGGTGCTGTGTAAGGAAAATAATGGTGACAATAAGTTACCGCCGACGGTTCTTACAGCACTGTCTTGCCACGATGGAATGCCGATTGATGAGGCTTTTTCAATCGCGGCATTGCGCAGTGCCTGTCGTACCGAAAGTGCCATTCTTGGAGCTGTTTGGGTAATATCTTCGCCAACAATGAACACAAAATCACTAGTTTCTATTTCCGCCAAACTGGCAGGTGTAGCAAACTCTAGAATACGAGCATGCTGCGCGGCAACACACATTTCACTATTGTTATAGCCCGCAGAAAAATTGCTATCGCCAACAATGCTTTTTAAATAAAAATTTGCTTCAAGAGACGCCCGAGCAGAGCCAATACCAATAAAACTTTTTAATCTAAAATGTGAAAATGCTTTCGCAACATCAAGCTTTGATAGTTGCAATGGCGATTGCTGAGCTATACCTTTGACATGCTGGATCCGCTGCTGACCATTAACAAAGCCAATACCAAAGCGGCCACGATCACAAAGAAAATAACCGTTTAACTCTGAATTATATCGGTTCATTACTCGGCGAACTGAACCATAACGCTCGCCAATACTAATATTGCACCCTACCGAACAATGGCTGCACACTGAAGGAGCTGATTGTAAATCCCACTTACGAGTATAGTGAGCAGAAAAAACCTTATTGGTAAAAACACCCGTTGGGCACACTTCCACTAAGTTACCACTAAATTCACTTTCTAAGGCGCCGTCACTTTGACGACCAAAATACACTTGGTTTTTAGAGCCATAAACGCCAAAGTCTTTACCGCCGGCATAGTCATTATAAAACCGCGTACAACGATAACAGGTGATACAACGATTCATTTCATGACCAACGAGCTCACCTAAATATTGATTAGTAAAGGTTCGTTTTGTGCCTTGATACTCACGGGCACTATGTCCTGTCATCACCGTCATATCTTGTAAGTGACACTCACCGCCTTCAGCACAAACCGGACAATCATGAGGATGATTGGTCATCATGGCAGCAATTATTTGTTCACGAAACTCACTTGCATAAGGGTTATTGATGCTAATACGCATACCATCGGTTACTGGTGTTGTACACGCCATCACCAATCGGCCTCTTTGGTCATTTTCATCTTGAAATTGTGTCACAGCACATTGCCGACAGGCACCAACTGAGCCCATTGATGGATGCCAACAAAAATAAGGTAAGTTTAATTTTTGCGATAACACCCCCGCCAGCAAATTATCTTCGCTACTAACTTGATAAGGCTGATCATCAATAAAAATAGTCACGGTATTTTTATTCATGTTATTGGCCTCCCTGCCCATATTCGCTTGAGCTAACTTGCTGTGCAGTGCTTGAGCCATTAGCCATAGCTACTTGCGTGCGTTTAGCTAATCCTTCAGGATTATAGCGACAACAGCCTTGGTCAATATGCTGTTGAAAATCGTCATGAAAATATTTCAGAGCACTTCTTAGTGGCTCAACAGCACCAGGGGCTAGCGCACAATGAGTTTTACCAATCCACATAAAGTCACATAGTTTGTTAAGGGTATCTAAATCGGCTATTTTGCCATGGCCATTTTCTATGCGCGTTAATACTTCTACCGCCCAGGGCGTGCCATCACGACAAGGTGTACACCAACCACAAGACTCTTGCGCAAAAAAGCGCATTAAATTGAGCACCATAGCGACAGGGCAATTTTTGTCATCAAGGACAATCAAGCCGCCGGTACCTAAACGACTGCCAACCTTAGCAATAGAGTCGTAATCCATCGGCGTATCTAAATGTTCATCAACAAGAAAGTCAGTCGATGCCCCACCGGGTAATAAACCCCGAAACTTTAAACCGTCTTGCATACCGCCAGCATGTTGAAATAACACTTCACGCAAGGTTGGTCCCATAGGTAGTTCCCACAAACCTGGTGTTTTCACTCGCCCGCAAGCGCCATAAATTTTGCTACCAGCATCACTGTTTGGCGCTATCGCTTGAAACCAGTCAACACCATTTTTTAAAATATGCGGTAAATTAGATAGGGTTTCGACATTATTGACGATAGTTGGCTTGCCAAATAGTCCGGCAACTTGTGGAAATGGTGGCTTGGCACGAGGGTTAGCGCGTTTGCCTTCAAGGGCATTAATTAACGCGGTTTCTTCACCACAAATATAACGACCCGCACTGCAATGAACGTATAAGTCTAGTGAATAGCGACTACCCTGAATATTCTCTCCTAGCCAATTATTTTCGTAAGCTTCATCAATTGCCTGCTGCAAACGCTTGGCAGCTAAATGGTATTCTCCGCGCAGAAAAATATAAGCTTTATTTGCACCTATGGTGTAACCAGCGATAATCATAGCTTCCACTAATTGATGTGGAATGCCTTCAAGCAGTAGTCGATCTTTAAAAGTACCAGGTTCCATTTCATCAGCATTTGCGACTAAATATTTATTATCAGGCGCATTTTCGTCATCATCAGCAAACATAGGGACGAAACTCCATTTCATTCCTGTGGGAAAACCCGCCCCTCCTCGTCCTTTTAATCCTGAGCTTTTAACTATTTCTAAAACTTCATTGGGGGTACGCTGTAAAACAGCATTTTTTGCCCCTTGATAACCACCATGTTGGCAGTAATCAGCGAATCCCAACGGTTGCTGTAAGTTAACCCATTCAGTGAGTGGACGAGTACTACTTGAAACAAAGGCCTCTTTCATCAGTTCAGCTCCTTGTTAGCAAGTTGCTGCAATATGGTAATGGCGCTTGCTGGTGTTAAGTTTTCGTAATGTTGCTCACCAATCATCATCACAGGAGCTTTATCACAGCCCCCCAAGCAGGCGTTAGACAATAAAGTAAATTTACCATCGGCAGTGGTTTGGCCGTAATCAATTTGTAAATGTTGCTTAATGGCCAACAGGACATTGTTCATATCAGTTAAATGACACGCAATGCTGTCGCAAAGATGAATTACATGTTCACCAACCGCTTGTCGGTAAATTAAGTTATAGAAGGTCGCGACGCCTTCGAGTTGCGCAACTGGCATCGCCAACAAATCACTAATGGCATATAGACTATCATCACTCACCCAGCCTCGATGCGCTTGCACAACTTTCAGCGCTTCAATACCTGCTGCTTCACGGGTTTCCATAATACTGGCCTCGTGCTCAATGGCCGCAATTTCTTCTGCCGTTAGGTAATGTTGATAATCAATAGTAATTGTCTCGATTGTTTCCATAACTATCTCTTTGTTTGCTGCTAGTCATCGTCAATAGCAAAATTTATGTTATTTACTTTTTCCGTTTTCATGTTGTCCTTTCATCGGTCAACGTCTGCCATCACATAATCAACACTGCCCAATGTTGCAATAAGATCTGCCACCATTTGGCCACGACTAATTAACGGCAACATTTGCAAATGGGCGAAACTAGGGGTACGAATTCGTGTGCGATAGCTCATGGTGCTACCGTCACTGATCAAGTGATAACCCATAATGCCTTTGGTTGCCTCGACACTGACAGAAACTTCGCCAGCCGGAATAACCGGCCCCCATGAAACATTAAGAAAATGCGGGATAAGGGTATCGATATCTCGCATGGTGCGATCTTTCAATGGCGGCGTGGTTTGCGGATGCTCTGCTTTATAAGGGCCTTCCGGCATATTGTTTAAGCATTGTTCAATAATACGAATACTTTGCCGCATTTCTTCAACCCGCACTCGACAACGATCATAACAATCACCGTTGTGACCAAGCGGCACTTCAAAATCAAATTGATCGTATCCACTGTAGGGGCGTTGTTTACGCATGTCCCACGAATAGCCAGTGGCTCGCAAACCCGGACCAGTAATGCCCCAATCAATCGCTTCTTGGCTAGAATAGGCACCAATACCTACCGTACGTTGTTTCAAAATAGCGTTTTGCATGACCATTTTTTCGTACTCATCAAGACGTTTCGGCAAGTAGTTAACATAGTCACGTACTAAGCTGTCCCAGCCTTTTGGCAGATCTTGTGCAACACCACCAATGCGAAACCAGCTTGGGTGCATACGCGCCCCAGTAAAAGCTTCAATAATGCCAAACAACTTTTCACGATCGATAAACATATAAAAAATTGGCGAAAGTGCGCCGATATCTTGAGCAAATGTGCCATAAAACAATAAGTGACTGAGAATGCGAAACATCTCAGAGGTCATAATACGAATCACTTTCGCGCGATCAGGCACTTGAATGCCGGCAAGTTTTTCAACCGCCATCACATAAGGAAAATTATTCATCACGCCGCCGAGATAGTCGATACGATCTGTGTAAGGAATGTAACTATGCCAAGATTGCCGCTCACCCATTTTCTCGGCACCACGATGGTGATAGCCAATATCAGGCACACAATCGACGATTTCCTCTCCTTCCATTTGCAACACAATGCGAAATGCGCCATGCACACTCGGATGATTTGGGCCCAAGTTTAAGAACATGAAATCGCTATCTTTACTTTGTCGCTTCATGCCCCACGCTTCGGGATCAAATTGCAAGGCAGCTTGCTCCTTATCTTGTTGATACGGCGGTAAGGTAAAAGGATCCATTTCTGTTGCGCGCGCCGGATGAGTTTTCAGTAATGGATGCCCTTGCCAGGTATTGGGCATTAAAATACGGGTTAAATAGGGATGGTTATCAAAGACAATGCCGAACATATCCCACACTTCACGTTCGTACCAATTGGCGTTTGGCCAGAAACTGCAAACACTTTCTAATGATTTATCATTAGAGGAAAGAGCAACCTTAATACGAATATCTTGATTTCTTTGATATGAACGTAAGTGATAACTAACGGTGAACGCTTGAGATAATGACGACTTGTATTGTTTTTCACTTTCATCAATGGCAGTAATATCAAAGCACATATCAAAAGGCTTATCGAGTTGATGCCTTAATACCTGCATCAACTTAATTAACTGGTTTTTATCCAACCAAAATGACGGAATATCATCAACAATATTTTCAATAGCAGTTACCGGCTGTAATTTTAGCTCTGGCGAAATGGCAATAATTTCATCAAGCAAAGGTACTGCCTGATGCATTTGCCAATCTTTACTCGCTTTAATATCTACTTGTGCCACTCTCGACGTCCTATACCACTAAAAATTTTTATTATTAAGGTTTACGTTATCTGTTTTTTATAATCTAAATGTTATTCCACTTTACACTTGATCCGGCGGATCTAAATTTGTCACCTGAATACGTTGCTCGTGTTTAATATCACGTAATGACGGCTTAGCTATTTCGCTAACATTTTGCTCCCCTACCACCCAGCTTAAAGGTCTAGGTTGATGTTCAATATTGGTTTGCAGTAATAATAGCGCTTCCAACAATGCTTCTGGGCGCGGTGGACAACCAGGCACATAAACGTCAACAGGAATAAACTTATCAACCCCTTGCACTACGCTATAAATGTCATACATTCCGCCGGAATTAGCACATGAGCCCATAGAAATAATCCAGCGCGGCTCTAGTAATTGTTCATACAGGTGCTGAATAACGGGTGCCATTTTTCTAAAGCAGGTACCAGAAATCACCATTAGGTCTGCTTGTCTTGGGGTTGCGCGAATAACTTCCGCGCCAAAGCGTGCTATGTCGTGACGTGAGGTAAAACTGGTTGCCATTTCGACATAGCAACAACTTAAACCAAAATTAAACGGCCAAATCGAGTTCTTACGCCCCCAATTCACCATGTCATCAAGCTTAGCCATAAAAACGTTTCGCTTTAACTCTTCTTCCGAAACCCCTTTCACCTGACTCATGGCTTCATCTAGCTTCGCTTTGGTTAATGACCACTCCATTACAAACTTCCTTTATTTTGCTCAAAGAGACTGTTTTCAATTGTTTTTTGCTGCGAGCCAGTCTCTGCATGTTGCATTCGTTGTAATTGCGCTTGTCGAAAAGGTTGATGACGTTTTTTCAATTCCAACGCACCAATGCGTATTAAGTAAATTAACGCCGCCAATAAAATGGTGATAAATACACTCGCTTCAATAAAGCCAGCCCAACCAACCTCATCAAATGCGATCACCCAAGCGAACAAGTAAATAGTTTCTAAATCAAAAATAACGAAGAAAATAGCGTATAAAAAGAAGTGATTAGTAAAACGGGTTTTGTTGTTGGAAACAGAAATTATGCCAGATTCATAAGGGGTGTTTTTTGCCCGTTGTTTACCTTTGGACCCGAGGAAGTGCGACAGTAGCATCATGACAATGAGCATACCTGCTAAGATGATAAAGTAAGCCGCGATTGGCCAAACTTGAGCTATTTGATCTGATGATTCCACAACGCCCCACTTATAGTTATCACTAAAAACTACAAACCGACAGACAGCGAACTTATCGATATAAAAAACAATTTTCTGCAAACGAACACACAACAACATTTACGTTTTAGGGGCGTATAGGAGAGTAAATGAGAGATTTAAAATATCGTTTGCTCGATATTCAGAGAAAATAACAATTAAGATCACAACGGTTCGATCAAAAAATCATAATTTGGGTCGGTTAACTTCCTAACCTTATAGGGAGCTATTCATTACGCTCGGTAACATTAGCTCGCTGCATTGACTTATTATTGTTATTTCGCTTTCGCTAACTTTCTCTCTTCATTAATTCTACTGAGATAGCACCTATAGTTCACTATTCATCGTTGATATTGCAATCTGCTTATCAACATGAATCCAGTCATTCATTCAACCCGCCCTTTTGCGAGTATTTATTGCAAAAAAGATAAATTGAAAAATATGACTAACAATTTCAGTATAGAAAAGAATTTAAATAATGCTTGTTTTTTAAGCGATTATTGGCATTTTAGCTGTTCATGGTTAACAGAAAGCAATAAACACGGCGCTTGCCGTGTTTATTTTTTTGAAAAGAAATTTTTAAGCGCTAGTAAATTTAGTTAATTACTCTTCAGCGCCGTTAAGTAAATCAGAAAAGGCTGACAATTTATCTAAAACTAGCCCATGAATAGATTTTCTCGGATAGCGCCCAGTTCGACTAATTTCGCCAGCAGGTTGTGCCATTAAAACTTCTATCGCCTGGTCAATATTTTCCACGGCATAAATAGCAAACGTACCATTTTCCACTGCCTCAATAACTTCTGGCGCTAACATCAGGTTGATCATATTAGTTTTCGGGATAATTACCCCTTGTTTACCGGTTAACCCTTTATCTTTACAAAGACGATAAAAGCCCTCTATTTTCTCATTTACGCCACCAATTGATTGCACCTCACCATGCTGATTCATTGAACCTGTTATGGCAATTCCTTGGTTTATCGGTAAGTGAGCAATAGCGGAAATCAAGGCACACAGTTCCGCCATTGACGCACTATCGCCGTCAATATGACCATAAGATTGTTCAATAGCGATATTGGCCGAAATAGAAACAGGAAAATCCTGACCATATTTATGGCCCAAATAGCCGGTTAAAATCAACACACCTTTAGAATGAATGGATTTACCTAAGTCTACTTCACGCTCAATATCAGTAACTCCTTGGCTACCCGCATATACAGTCGCGGTAATACGCGCAGGTGTGCCAAAAACACTATCACCAATTTCTAGCACAGTTAAGCCATTGATATTACCGACTTTCTCACCATCAGTGTCAATCAATAACTGTCGCTCTTTAATTTCTTCCAACCAAGCTTCACTCATTCTGCCTGTGCGACGTTGTTTAGCCGCTAGTGCCATCTCTACGTGTTTACCACATAAGCCATTGTTGCCATCCGATAGTTTCCAAAGATAGTAAGCTTCATCAAGTAAGTCGTTCACTTGCACAATATTGGCTGAAATTTTCTGCTGGTGTTCAGCGCGTCGCAAGGCATATTTTACCAGTTCCAAAACCGCTTCATCGGTAACTTCCGGGTAGTTATTACGATAGGCTCGTTGACGGATCAAATTTGCGTAATCATTTAAGTTTTCATGGCTTTTTTCAAGATGGCGATCAAAGTCGGCCAGCACGCGAAATAACTCAGTAAATTCTTGATCATAGTCTTGCAAAGTATAATAAATTTCAGGATCGCCAAGCAAAATCACTTTCACTTTTAGCGGAATTTTTTCCGGTTGTAAGCTAAATGCGCCGGGTTGGCTATATTCAGAGTACGGATTTTCGATGGTAATTTGCTGTGACTTTAACGCCAATTTTAAACGTGCCCAAACTAAAGGCTGAGTTAAGAGTTTATCCGCTTCTAGCAGCAAATAACCGCCATTCGCTTTATGTAAGGCACCGGCTCGGATCAAACGATAACTGGTATAACTGCTACCTTGAAAACTGGCAAAATCAACATGACCAAACAAATTTTGAAAGGTTGGATTTTGTTCATAAATAACCGGCGCCCCTTCATCCGCTTTGCGGGCGACCAATAAGTTAGGCAAAAAGCGCTCAACCATCAACTTACGCATATCTTTGTCGCTGGATGCTTCGCTACTTTCATCGACAAGAATTTCCAATACCGCGTCAACGACATGTGCTTTCACTTTCGATAGATATTTTAATACGCCAATATTACTGGCAAATTCATGCTCAAGCTCTTTTAAGAACGGTCGAATGCTATTTTCTGCGGTTTCATGCTTAAGCTTACGCAGCTTATCCGATGAAATACGTTTCCATTGCGGCAGTTCAATTAACTGTTCTGAGAGGAAATCTTCCAATTTAGCCAATAAAATATAAAACTCGGCGCGTTTTGGCTCATTTAAATTTGCGAACTCTTTATCGTTTAATGGCTTGCCGTCAACCAATGGCGAAAAACCTATTTCACCATTTTCTTCATAAAGTACCACTTCATTTTTTAATGCGGTTTCTTCTACATCAGCAATGGCTTCGTCATACTTTTGATTAAATTCTCGGTCAATGGCGGCTTTTTGTCTTTGGTAACCTGGGTTATCAAAAATTTCAGGAAATAGATCCATCAACTCATCAATAAAGGTATTCATTCGCGTTAGTAATTGCTTACCGTCGCCTGGACTCACGTATAACTTATGAGGAGAATTAGGATCATCAAAATTATTGATGTAACACCATTCTTGTGGGGTAGGCTCTTGATTCGCAGTGGCTGCTAACATTTGCTTAATTAAGGTTTGTCGCCCAGTGCCATGTTCTCCCATAGCGTAAACATTAAAGCCAGGAGCATCCATTGACAGTCCGAAATTTAACGCCTCTTTCGCCCGTTCATGACCGATGAAAACTTGCTCTATTTCTGATGTCGGAGTGTTACTTGCAAATTGATCTACCGTTAATTTTGCGGTTAATTGGCATGGTTTAAGTCGTACACTTGTAGACACTGTTGTCATAGAAGATCTCTCGGAAATGGACGTTAATATCAAGCTGATGCTTTGATACAGAATAATTGAATATAGTGTACAGTGAGATGATGGCTTTGAGCAAAAACAATATCAATATTAGTTGAATTATTACGGTGTTAGACTGATACGTTGAAATTCCTTGCCACCACATTCTATGCATTCAACAATAACATTGGCATGACTGTAAACAACACTGTGTTGGCATTGCTGGCATTTTAGTTGACCAAAACCAACGTAGTCGCCAACATGATATTGACCTTGATGCTGAAAATCATCAACCAGTTCGGTCCATTCAACTTGCGATTTATCGGTGATTTGCGCCAGTGTTGCCCAAACATTCTCATTCAATAACTCTAAATAAATTGAATGTTTAATCTCTGACTGGGATTGCTGATAAAACTCATTAAGATCATATTTCAAGTTTTCAATAAATTGCTTAACCTGTTGTTCGGGGATCTGTTCTGCGGCGATCAATATCGATTTAATTTGGGTAATTAATTCAACAATTGAGCGCATTTCGTGCTGATTAGTTTCATCTAACCAAGTTTGAATTTTTTGATAAACCGCCTGAATACGAGATTGTTGCTCTTTCATATCGCCTCCCAATTATCTAGGTTCATTGCATAAATAAATTTTAGAAGTGACTATCAACATAGTTATTATAGTTCATATATCGGCATTAAAACTTGCGATTAAACACAACTTCCCGCTTAAAAGCATAGTTCTTGCTATTTTTATAAAAAAACTTCAGCTTTAGTTCGCTTTAACTTGTCGCTAATGCTTGAGATAAGGTATCCTATCGGGATTATTTTTATCACTTCAATTTCACTCATTAGCAACGAATTTTATGCAACTAAATTCGCTGATGACGGCAGATTGAATATCTTATTTTTAGCGTGTTTGAGAAATCTTAATGGAATCCATTTACAACCCCCAATCAATTGAAGCCGAAGTTCAAAAATTCTGGACCGATAACAATACCTTCAAAGCTGAAGAAAAACCTGGAAAAGAAAAGTTTTATTGTTTGGCAATGTTTCCATACCCAAGCGGTCGCCTCCACATGGGCCATGTGCGTAACTACAGCCTAGGGGATGTTATTTCTCGCTACCAACGTATGCAAGGCAAAAACGTTATGCAACCTATGGGTTGGGATGCGTTTGGTTTGCCAGCTGAAAATGCCGCCATTAAAAATAATTCTGCGCCAGCAAAATGGACTTATGAAAATATTGATTACATGCGCAATCAATTAAAGTCATTAGGTTTTGGTTATGACTGGAGTCGTGAATTAGCGACGTGCAAAAAAGATTATTACCGTTGGGAACAATGGTTCTTCACTCAGCTTTACGAAAAAGGCTTAGTATACAAAAAGAATGCCACGGTTAACTGGGATCCTGTTGATCAAACCGTTTTAGCCAATGAACAAGTGATTGATGGTCGCGGCTGGCGTTCAGGCGCTATCGTCGAACGTAAAGAAATTCCACAGTGGTTTATTAAAATCACCGATTATGCTGAAGAATTAATTAATGACTTAGACCAATTAACTGATTGGCCTGAACAAGTTAAAACCATGCAACGTAACTGGATTGGTCGCTCTGAAGGTGTTGAGATGACTTTCCAAGTGGCTGATTCAACTGAAAGCTTCGACATTTACACTACTCGCCCAGATACCTTAATGGGCGTCACTTATGTTGCTTTAGCAGCACAGCACCCGTTAGCGATAAATGCGGCTGAAAACAATGCTGAATTAGCGGCATTCATTGAAGAATGTAAAGCCAATAGTAAATCTACTGAAGCCGATATGGCGACAATGGAGAAAAAAGGCGTTGATACTGGCTTAAAAGCAATTCACCCACTTACCGGTGAAATAGTACCAGTATGGGCAGCAAACTTTGTACTAATGGATTACGGCTCAGGCGCGGTAATGTCAGTGCCAGGTCATGACCAACGTGACTATGAATTTGCCACTAAATACGGTTTAGAAATCAAGCAAGTTATCGCTGCCAGTGAAGGAGATGATATTAGCAAAGCGGCAATCACAGAAAAGAACAACTTAGTTAACTCTGGCGAATTCGACGGTTTAAACTTTAACGACGCTTTTAAAGCCATATCAGATAAACTTGTCGCAGAAAACAAAGGAAAAGTGACGGTAAATTACCGATTACGTGACTGGGGTGTCTCACGTCAGCGTTATTGGGGTACACCTATTCCAATGTTGAATTTAGCTAACGGCGAATCTGTGCCTGTGCCAGCTGACCAATTACCGGTTGAATTACCAGAAGACGTGGTAATGGACGGTGTTAATTCACCGATTAAAAACAATCCTGAATGGGCTAAAACCACATTCAATGGTGAAGAAGCGTTCCGCGAAACCGATACGTTCGATACCTTTATGGAATCATCGTGGTACTACGCACGTTACTGTTCACCAAGTGATGACACACAAATGTTAGATCCGGCCAAAGCCAATTACTGGCTACCGGTTGATCAGTACATAGGTGGTATTGAACATGCTATTTTACATTTACTTTACGCACGTTTTTTCCATAAATTATTGCGTGATGTTGGCTTAGTTGAGTCAAGCGAACCCTTTAAAAGCTTATTATGCCAAGGCATGGTGTTAGCCGATACCTATTACCGCGAAGCAGACAATGGCGCACAAGATTGGATTGCACCAACAGATGTAGAAGTTGAGCGTAATGAAAAAGGCCATATCACTTCAGCAGTGAGCAAGTTAGACGGCGAACCCGTTATTTCTGCTGGTATGAGCAAAATGTCTAAATCAAAAAACAATGGTATCGACCCACAAGAAGTTATCGATTTATACGGTGCTGATACTGTGCGTTTATTTATCATGTTTACTTCACCACCAGAGCAAACATTAGAATGGTCTGACTCAGGTGTTGAAGGTGCACATCGTTTCTTAAAACGCGTGTGGAAGTTAGTCTTCGACTTTACAGAACTAGGTGAGGTTTCTAAAACAGCACCAAGCATTGAAGGGTTAACACTAAATTCAGCACAAAAAACTTTACGTCGTGAATTACATAAAACCATCGCAAAAGTTAGCGATGACATTGGTCGTCGTAATACCTTTAACACAGCTATTGCTGCGATAATGGAATTAATGAACCACTTAAGTAAAGCCAGTATGGACAGTGCTGAAGATCGCGTTGTCTTGCATGAAGCCATTCGAGCTGTGGTATTAATGTTAACGCCAATCGTACCGCACTTAAGCCACCACTTGTGGAACATGGTAGGCGATGGTAATTCAGTTGAAGAAACACTATGGCCAACCCTTGATGAAAGTGCGCTGGTTGAAGATGAAAAACTAATCATAGTACAAGTTAATGGTAAAGTTCGTGCAAAAATAACCGTAGCTGCCGACGCAACAAAAGAAGCAGTAGAAGCCATGGGCTTTGCTGATGAAAATGTTAGCCGATTCACTGATGGCAAAACGGTACGCAAAGTTATTTACGTACCTGGTAAGCTATTAAATATTGTCGCCAATTAAGCGAAAGCTGCAGCTCAGTGAGTCATGGCGAGAAAAATCATGACTCACTAACAATAAGTTGCTAAGTTTAACATCACACCTTAGCGACTTATTAACTATTGTGCATTTTACTTTTACCTTACCTATATGAATAAGTGAACAATTTATGACTCAATCAATAATTCGCCAAGTCAGTATCTTTATTGCATTTAGCCTATTGTCTATCATGCTAAATGGTTGTGGTTTTCAACTGCGTGGTAATTATTTATTAGCTCCTGAGTTACAAACCATTGAGTTTAGTTCCGTTGATAAATTTGGCGAATTAACCCGGCTGGTTAAGCAACATTTAACCATTAATGATGTTAATTTAGTGAAACAAAGCAGCAAACCCATTCCACAAATGCGGATTTTGCAAGACAATCTAGATCGCCGCACCTTATCTGTATTTCCCAATGGCCAAGTTGCCGAGTATGAACTCATTTACACCGTACGTTACCAGATACTTATTCCAGGTAAAGATATTCAAAATTTTAACTTTGAATTGAACCGCGACTATCAAGACGACCCAGATATTGCCTTAGCGAAAAGTCGTGAATTATCACTAATGTTACGCGAAATGCGCCAAGAAGCCGCAACTAAAATTCTGCGTGACATGGCCAGTATTCAGCTATAACTTCTCAATCTAACTTAATCACAAGCAGTTAATATGCGCATCTATCATAATCAACTCGACAATACGCTTAAACAAGGTTTTAAGCCTGTTTGGTTGGTGTTTGGTGACGAGCCTTGGCAAAAGAATGATGCGCTTAATAAAATTAAAAACTCTGCAAAACAACAAGGTTTTGATGAAATAATTCGCTTTAGCATTGATGATAAGTTTAATTGGGATGAGTTATTCCAAGAATATCAATCGATGAGTTTATTTTCGTCTTTACGGATTATCGAAGTCGAATTTGTTAATGGTAAAATTGGCGATAATGGCGCCAAAGCCGTCACGCAATTGCTCACTATGCTGCATCAAGATATTCAGCTGATATTTTATGGACCCAAACTTGATGCACCAACGCAGAAACGTAAATGGTTTAAAAGCTTAGAAGCAGCGGGCTGCTTCTTGCCTTTGTACGATATTGAAGGTAAGCAACTCAAGCAATGGCTAGCCAACCAAGCAAAACAATTGCAGCTAGTATTGCAACCTGAAGTTATCGAATTAATGGCGGAGCTTTTCGAAGGCAACTTATCAGCTTTATCGCAAGAGTTACAAAAACTTGCTATTTTATTTGGTCAACAAACTATTGGTTTTGAAGAAGCAGAAAAGCTGGTAATTAAGCAGGCCAAGTTTAACCCATTCCAGTTAATTGATACTTTACTGATAGGTGACTTAAAAAAATGCATTGCCATGTTAGATCAGCTGCAACACGACGGTAGCGCTTTTGGCCAATTGGTTTGGTTTGTCCACAAAGAAATTAATCAATTGCATGCTATGTTAACGCAACTGAGCCAAGGCAGTAATCTCAACGAACTTTTTAAGCAATATAGAATTTGGGATAAAAAGAAGCCTTTATACCAACATGCCTTAACACATATGAGTTTAGAAAATGTCGAACAAGCTCTTGCTAGATTAGCTCAAGTTGATTTACTCAGTAAAACCAGCAGTGATTTTAACCCTTATATTTTACTGAGTGATGTCTTAATTAGCTTATATCACGGACAATTTAGTAAAAAATTTAGTTTAGATTATGAGTATAATTAAACGTAATAAAAATGAAATTGTCCTGATATTAGGTGGCACTTTTGATCCCATTCACTATGGTCATACGCTACCCGCCGAAGAAACTGCACTTTGGTTAGGGGCAAAACAAGTTTCATTGCTCCCTGCACATATTCCACCACATAAAAATAACACTCATGCTACTGCTATACAACGAAGCGCCATGGCAGCATTAGTTTGTAATCATCATCCGTTATTTAATCTTGATACTCGCGAGCTTGAACGCAACACACACTCATATACCGTTGATACTTTACTTGAACTTAAAGCTGAGCACCCTACTGCCCGTTTGCATTTCATGATGGGTATGGACTCATTATTATCTTTTACGCACTGGCAGCGCTGGCAGCAAATTCTTACCTTATGTCATTTAGTGGTGAACATTCGACCAGGTTATTCACATCAAGAACTGGAAGCTAGTATTAGCCCTGCACTGCACTCACACATAGTTCATGACATCGCTGAGTTAGAAACACATGCATTCGGGAAAATAATTCTTCATGACTGCTCTGCGGTTGATATTTCTTCAACTCAAATTCGAAATAAAATAAAAAATCGCCAAGATTATGGTCAATTCGTCAACCAAGAAGTCTCTGAGTATATAGAGCAACAGCAACTTTACCGTTAATTCCTACCATTAAAAGTCTTGCTTAGCTAAAAAACTCGCCACTGTTAACATAACACGGTTAACTGACAACCAAATTAATGTTATTATCGCCGATTATTGTTTTTAATAGAGATACAACACTTGCAAAGCTCAGATCTAATTACTTTTGTTACCGAAAAAATCGAAGACATGAAAGGCCGCGACATTGTCACTTTAGACGTGTCGAAGAAATCAAGTTTCGCCGACTACATGCTAGTTTGTTCTGGTAACTCAAAACGTCATGTTATTTCCATTGCCCAATCGCTAACCATCGAGTGTCGTGCTGCTGGTATTGAAGCCTTAGGTGTTGAAGGCACTGACGTTGGTGAATGGTCTTTAGTCGATTTAGGTGATGTTATTGTTCATGTTATGACCGATGAAATTCGTGACCGTTACCAACTAGAACAGCTGTGGGAATAATCTAAACAACAATGCGCATTACCTTATATGCAGTAGGCAATAAAATGCCAGCTTGGGTTAGCCAAGGTTTTAGTGAATATTGTCGTCGCTTTCCACGAGATATGAGTTTTCACTTAGTGGAAATTACCCCAGGTAAACGTGGCAAGAATGCCGATATTGCTCGTATTTTGGAAAAAGAAGGTGAGCAAATGCTTGCGGCTATTCCGAAAGGTAATCGCATCGTGACATTGGAAGTCGAAGGAAAACCTTGGACAACACCTGATGTTGCAAAGCAACTTGAGCGTTGGCATGTTGATAGCCGAGATGTGGCATTATTAGTTGGCGGCCCAGAAGGCTTAGCGCCAGCTTGTATTGCAGCTTCAGAGCAAAAGTGGTCATTGTCTCCGTTAACATTACCACACCCTATGGTTCGTATTGTTGTTGCCGAAAGTCTATATCGAGCCTGGTCAATTAATAACAATCATCCTTATCATCGCGAGTAAGTTATGGCAGCTAAAAAACGTGTTGCCATCAGAAACCATAGTGCTGAAGCCAATCTCTTCGCACGTCGAACTTTTATTACCTTTATTGGTGTCTTGATATTATCGTTAATACTGTTCAGTAATATTTATGACTTAGAAGTCAATTCTTACCAAAAATATCAAACGCGTTCAAATTCTAACCGCATCAAACTGTTGCCTGTTGCGCCAAATAGAGGGCTAATTTACGATCGCAATGGTGTCTTGCTAGCCGATAACAAACCGGTATACAGCTTAGAAGTCATTCCTGAGCAAGTTAAAGATATTAAAAAAAGTTTATTAGAAGTTAGCCAACTGCTAGACATCAGCCAAGAAAAACAAAACAAACTATTAAAAGCTTTAAAAAGTAAACGACGCTTTAAACCAATAGAACTTTATTCACGTTTAAGCGATCAGCAGGTGTCATTATTTTCTGTCAACCAACACAAGTTTCCCGGCTTTTTTATTGATGCGCGATTGAAGCGTTACTATCCCTTTGCTGACTTAACAACGCACTCCTTAGGTTATGTGGCGCGTATTAATCGCCGAGATTCCATTAAACTTGAAGAAAAAGGTCTCGCAGAAAACTACGCGGCAACACGTAATATTGGCAAGTTAGGATTAGAGCGGTATTACCAAGATATTTTGCATGGCACCATTGGCCATCAAGAAGTTGAAATTAACAACCAAGGACGGGTTATTCGTACTTTAGATTTTACTCCGCCTATTCCCGGTAAAGACCTAACCTTAACCTTAGATATCGAACTACAAATGATTGCCAAACGCGCCCTTTCAGGCAAGCGTGGCGCCGTTGTTGCCATTGACCCAAGAGATGGTGGTGTACTCGCTATGTACTCAAATCCAAGCTTTGATGGTAACCTTTTTGTTCACGGTATCAGCAGTAAAAAATATAAAAAACTCTTAGATCCTAAAAGTAATAAACCTTTGCTTAACCGCGCCGTACAAGGTTATCCACCCGCTTCAACCATAAAACCGTTACTGGCTCTTACCGGTTTAGAAGCCGGCATTATTACACCAGAAACGGAAATTTATGATCCAGGCTTTTATCAATTACCTGGTATAGAAACTAAAAGACGTGACTGGAAAAAATGGGGTCATGGCAAAGTCAATTTAACGAAATCATTAGAACAATCTTGTAATGTCTATTATTACGATTTAGCTTATAAACTCGGCATTACCCGCATAAGCAAAATGATGGAAAAATTCGGTTTCGGTGAGCATACCGGCATCGATATTCATGAAGAAAGTCGCGCTATTATGCCCAGTGTTGAATGGAAAAGAGCGCGCTACAATCAGAACTGGTATACCGGTGAAACGCTATCGGTCGGAATTGGTCAAAGCTATTGGACAGTGACCCCCTTGCAGCTATCACAGGCGATATCTATTTTAGTTAATAAGGGCGAGATCAAGGTGCCTCACTTATTAAAGGCAACTAAGGAAGTTATAGTTAATTCAGACCAGCCAAGCAAACAAGAGCAGCTAATTACCGAATATCAAGTTGATGAAAAACCACCAATTATTCTTTCGAATCAAAATAGTTGGGACATAGTGTTGGACGGCTTACACAACACGGTACAAAAAGTCGGTGCTACTGGTTATACCGCCTTTAAAGGCAGTAAATATGATGCTGCCGGTAAAACCGGTTCAGCACAAACCGCTAATATTGCACAAGATGAAAAATACGATGCAACTAAAGTACAAGAAAATAAACGTGACAACGCGATGTTTATCGCTTTTGCTCCCTATGAGAATCCAGAAATAGTGGTTGCCGTTGCAATTGAGAACGTTGCCAAAGGTGGTGGTGGCGCAAACGCGGCTCCCGTAGCACGCCAAATCATGGATCAATATTTTGGTGATAGAAAAATTATCAGTAAAGACAGCAGTAAACATGCCTTACACAGCAATGTCTATCATCAAGATATCAACTCAAAACCAAAGCAAAACTCGAACCAAAATATGGGAACTCACTAGTGCGCAGTACCGGACAAGATCAGCAAAAGCAACGGACGTTGTGGCAACGACTGCACATTGATTTACCTTTATTAACCGGTATTTTAGTATTAATGACACTGGGACTTTTTGTCGTTTATAGTGCCGGTGGGCAAGAAAGCGCCATGATAATACGTCATGCTAAACGTGTTGGTGTTGCCCTGTTTGTAATGTTTATTGTCGCGCAGATTCCACCATTATCTTATCGAAAATGGGCAGTGCCCGTTTTTGTTTTAGGACTGATGCTATTAACCGCAGTTTTACTTTTCGGTCACGTTGGTAAAGGCGCACAGCGCTGGTTAGATCTAGGTTTCACTAAATTCCAGCCATCAGAAATAATGAAACTTGTTGTTCCTATCATGATCGCTTGGTATGTCAGTCAATACGATCTACCAACAAGAATTTCTAAAATACTAATCGCCTTCATTTTAGTACTCATGCCAACATTACTCATAGCTAAACAACCGGATTTAGGTACCTCGTTGCTTATCGCCAGCTCAGGTATTTTCGTGATCTTTCTCGCCGGCGCAAGTTGGAAGTTAATCGGTACCTGTGCGGCAATGGCGTCCGCATTTGCACCAATATTGTGGATGTTCTTGATGAAGCCTTATCAAAAACAACGGGTGCTGACATTCCTAAATCCTGAGCAAGATCCTCTTGGCTCGGGTTACCATATTATTCAATCTAAAATAGCTATCGGTTCCGGTGGTATTCAAGGTAAAGGTTGGTTGCAAGGCACTCAGTCACAATTAGAGTTTTTACCTGAACGTCATACTGACTTTATCTTTGCGGTATTTAGTGAAGAGTTTGGCTTAGTTGGTGTCGGGCTTTTGTTAACCGTCTACCTAGCGATTGTTATGCGAGGTTTGTGGATTGCAGTGAATGCTCAACATGCCTTCACTAAGTTGTTAGCGGGGAGCCTAACCTTAACCTTTTTTGTTTATGTTTTTGTCAACATTGGTATGGTTTCTGGCTTATTACCTGTGGTCGGTGTACCTTTACCATTAGTGAGTTACGGTGGCACCTCTATGGTGACATTAATGGCAGGTTTTGGCATGCTAATGGCTATAAGTACACACAGACGATTTCATGCATAATTCCCCTAAACGAGTGTAAACAGTTGATATGACAATTATAAAAATAAAAAGCAGCTTAGTCATAATCACCATTGTTTGTCTGATATCGGCCTGTAGCACAGGCACAGGCCGGTATCAGCAAAAGCATGATAGCAAACCTAGTAGATTACCCAATAGCAGTGAGCTTCATGATGCAACACCACGCGCTGAAGCGCATAGCCGTGGCGGTAACAAAAACTACCAAGTGCGTGGTAAACATTATCAAGTTTTAAAATCAGCAAAAAATTTCACTGAATCTGGTATTGCTTCTTGGTACGGTCGAAAATTTCATGGCCATTTAACCTCTAACGGTGAAATTTACGATATGTACGCCATGAGCGCGGCTCACAAAAACTTGCCATTACCGACTTACCTTAAAGTGGTTAATAATGATAATAACCTGAGCGTTATTGTGCGAGTAAATGACCGAGGCCCTTTTCATCAAAGCCGTATCATCGACTTATCTTACAGCGCCGCATATAAGCTAGATATGCTAAAAACTGGTACCGCCAATGTCACGATTACTGCCATTACTGACTTTTCAGCCAATGGCTTAGCAAAGCTTAATGGCAACAGCATAAATTCCTCGGTAACAAAAATTAAAACAGCCACTAAGCCATCATTGCCGTTAACCCCTGCGTTAGCTTCAGTAAACGAAAATATCGCAACCGATACAAAGACAACAGCTGACGTTAACAAACCTGCCGCTCTTCCTTCGGCTAGCTTAACAGCAAACAATGGCAATTCTCATCCTCATTATATCCAGGTATTTGCTAGCAAAAGTCACACTCAAGCTGACAAGCTCGCAAACGCATTAGCTAAGCGGCACCAAGAAAATACCCAGTTAGAACAAATAAATGGAATTTTTCGTGTTTTGATCGGTCCGATAAAACAGCGTGATGAAATAACAAACTTGTTGTTATCGATTAAAGATAATGGCTATCCTAATGCATTTATCCGTAAGTTGAATTAATCACTTAATGTAATGGGAACAAGTTAGGCTGGTCAGTTAAATTTTGTCACTAACGCAGTAGCATTTTAGTCATGAATATTTTCAATCATGACTAAAGCTCATCAACTGTAACAATTTGATGGCTTAGGCCAATAGAATTCAAAATGAAAAATGTTATACTGCGTAAAATTTTTATAATTTCCATTAAATAATAGCGTTACAGGACAATTATGCCCCAGATTCAAGCTAGTAGAGCGACAAGAAAACCAACTAAATTACTGACATTTTTCGGTTCTGTTTTATTAAGTGTTTGCTCTCTTGCTCATGCACAAACTATCATCCCTTCAGCACCGGAAGTAAATGCTAAAGGTCATATTTTAATTGATTACACCACTGGTAAAGTGATCGCTGAAAGTAATGCCGATATCTTACTTGCGCCAGCAAGTTTAACCAAAATGATGACCAGCTACATCATAGGTAAAGAGCTTGATAGTGGTAACATTAGTAATGATGATGCAGTAAAAATTAGTGAAAAAGCTTGGGCGAAAAATTTCCCCGATTCATCAAAAATGTTTATTGAAGTGGGCACAGAAGTACCCGTTAGTTTGCTAAACCAAGGTATTATTGTTGCCTCAGGTAATGACGCATGTGTTGCTATGGCCGAGCACATTGCCGGTAGCGAAGACGCGTTCGCGCAATTAATGAATGCTCATGCCGAGCAATTAGGCATGCACAGTAGCTATTTTGAAAATAGTCATGGTCTTGACAGTAAAGAACATAAAACCACAGCACGCGATATGGCAACACTAGCGGTAGCACTTATTCGCGACGTGCCAAATGAATACAAACTCTACAGCCAAAAATCCTTCAGCTACAACAACATCAAACAATATAATCGTAACAGCTTGTTGTGGGATAAAAGTATGAATGTTGATGGCTTAAAAACTGGCCATACTTCACAAGCTGGCTACAGTTTGGTGACGTCAGCAACTAAAGGTGATATGCGCTTAGTCAGCGTGGTTATGGGCACTGATAGCGAACGTGCACGTAAAGTAGAAAGCAAAAAGTTACTCAATTATGGTTTCCGTTTTTTTGAAACCTATACTCCATACAAAGCGGGTGAAAAATTTGTTAGTAACCGTATTTGGATGGGCGATAGCAAAGAAGTTGACTTAGGTATTATGGTAGATACCCCTATCACTATTCCTCGTGGCCAACGTAAGAACTTGCAAGCTAACTTTGAACTAGACCAGCAACTAACAGCGCCACTTCAAAAAGGTGCGGTTGTTGGTAAATTGTTCTTACAACTCGATGGTGAAGACATTGCTCAGTACCCACTTGTTACGTTACAAGAAGTACAAGAAGGTAGCATGTTCAATAAGTTAATGGATTATGTAAAATTACAGTTTGCCAACTAAGTACTACGTAAAGATCATTAAGCGATAATTGAAAACTCAGCCATGGCTGAGTTTTTTGTTTTTATCACGAATAACTCGCCATCACTCAAATTTATTTAATGGTAAATAAACACGAATAAAACCATGATCAAACATTGATTTTAGATAAACTCCCCTCATTTAATAGCGCATAGCCACAAGCAAATTAACGACGACTGATCACATTTAGCAGAAATAGTGTTAAAATATCGCCAATTTAAACATGCAGTCGTTACGATTATTAACTTTAACAGTTAAATCCATTAAACAACCGGTAACGTACTGGTGTTGAACAGCGTAAGAGAAAATAAATGAAAACTAAGTTTGATGAATTATTAGAATTCCCAACGGTACTAAATTTTAAAGTCATGGGCGTTGCTTGTGACGAACTACCGGATCTTGTTATTGGCGAGTTGCAAAAGCACACTCCGGGCGATTATGTACCGAAAATAAAGCCCAGTTCAAAAGGCAATTATCATTCTATTTCCATAGCGGTAACCGTAACAAGTAAAGAGCATATTGAAAAAATATACAAAACGCTTAATGCCATTGAGCAAGTACGCTACGTTCTTTAATCCCTACTTCTTGTCCGGTGTAATCCAATTATTATTTGGATATAATACACTCAACAAAATTTATAGAGATATATTTTGAAAAACACATTGATTATTCGGCAACTGAATAGCATCGATTATGTCGATGTTTGGCATGCCATGCAAAATTTCACCGATAATCGAGATGAAAATACCGCTGACGAACTTTGGCTCGTAGAGCACCCGCCAGTATTTACTCAAGGACAGGCCGGTAAAGACGAACATCTACTAATGCCAGGCGATATTCCGGTAGTTAAAGTGGATAGAGGCGGACAAGTGACATATCACGGTCCTGGCCAGCAAGTTATTTATTTTATGATTAATTTGCGTCGTCGAAAAATGGGCGTGAGAGAACTTGTTACCTTGATTGAAAATGGTATCGTCGCGTCAATGGCAGACTTTGGCATAGAGGCGAAGGCAAAGCCTGATGCGCCAGGTGTCTATGTGAACGATAAAAAAATTGCCTCATTAGGATTACGTGTCCGCAAAGGCTGTTCTTTTCACGGCCTAGCACTGAACGTCAACATGGATTTATCACCATTTCAACGCATTAACCCTTGCGGTTATCAAGGCTTAGAAATGATACAAACAATTGATCTACAAGGCCCAACTTCTGTAGAGCAAGCAGGTGATTCACTGGTTAAACACTTAAGTGAATTATTGCAGACCGAAAATTTATCTTATCAAACGGGATTGGAAACAGTACATGACCACTAAATCATCACGCATTACTCCAGGCACTAAATTACGTGACGCCGATAAAATGGCGCACATCCCTATTAAGGTTGTCACCTCTGAGCGAAAAACAATGCTGAGAAAGCCTGACTGGTTGCGTATTAAGTTACCAAAAAGCTCCGAACGTATTGATGGCATCAAAGCGGCATTACGTAAGCATGATTTGCATTCAGTGTGTGAAGAAGCATCATGCCCTAACTTATCTGAGTGCTTTAATCACGGCACAGCGACCTTTATGATCTTAGGTGATATTTGTACTCGCCGTTGCCCGTTTTGTGATGTTGGCCATGGTCGTCCATTGCAAGCAGATAAAGATGAACCCCGCAAGTTAGCGTTAACTCTGAAAGACATGAAGTTAAAATATGTTGTGATCACCTCAGTTGATCGTGATGACTTACGTGACGGTGGTGCACAACAATTTGCTGACTGTATTACCGAGATTGCTGAACATTCACCACATACTAAAGTTGAAATTTTAGTACCTGATTTCCGTGGTCGTATGGATCGTGCGCTAGAAATTTTAAATAAAAATCCTCCAGGGGTATTTAACCATAACCTGGAAACTGCACCGCGCTTATATACTAAGGCTCGTCCTGGCGCCAACTATCAATGGTCTTTAGATTTATTGAAAAAGTTTGGTGAAGCTAACCCAAGCGTACCAACTAAATCAGGCTTAATGGTAGGTTTAGGTGAAACTAACGAAGAAATTCTACAAGTAATGCGTGATTTACGTGCTCATGGCGTAACCATGTTAACCATTGGTCAATACTTACAACCAAGTAAGCATCACTTGCCGGTTGAGCGTTACGTTCATCCTGACGATTTTGACATGTTTAAACGTGAAGCCGATAAAATGGGCTTTGATCACGCCGCATGTGGTCCGTTAGTGCGCTCAAGCTACCATGCCGATAAACAAGCGGCTGGTGAAGAAGTGAAGTAGTATTTATTTAATAGGCAAAGCTCCACTTGTCTTAAATAAAAAAGCTAGAAGATTACCTTCTAGCTTTTTTGTTGCTAATGCTCTTTATTTAAATCTATTTAATTAAAGCTAGCGCGGTAAAAACTCTATCGCCCATACTGTTGTCATCAGTGGTACATCTTCCGCGCCAAAGTCTATCGAACGTAGGATCACCAATAACTGTCTTTCCAACTTGGCGTTTTCCAATTCACTCGACTCTATAACAACTTGGCTGATAGCGCCACTTGGCTGAATTTCAATATTAAAGACCACTTTCCCTTTTAATAACGGATCTTTGCGTAGCGCTCGGTTATATAAGGCATAAAGTCGAGCTTTGCTCGCTTCTAAGGTTTGTCTTAGCTTCATTTCCGAACGAACATTATCTAGGCTTTGGCTATCAGCATATTGCTCTTCGCCTTCGCCGCTTGCCAATACTTCTTCATCTGACAACCGAATGGTTTGCGTGTTATGTGTGCTTAGCTCATCACTCGCTACCGTTTGGCTAACTTTGGCATTGGCTAAAGCACTACTTTGCTGATTAACCTTAGCAGCAAGTAATTTACGTTTAACCTGTGTTTGGTTAACATCATTTTTTTGTAATTGCTTACTCGCATTCGGTTTTATTTCTAGCACCTCCCGCATCGCCAGTAATTCATCTTTCATCGCCGCTAAGCCCGAAGATTGCGCTTTTTGCTTTGCAGCTTGACGCTTATTTACCGGCTTTTCTACGGCAACTTTTTTAGGTTTTGGCTTTGGAACTTTTTTCGGCTCTGGCGGCTCTACCACCTTTTCTTCTGGTGGTTTTGGCGTTATCGGCTCAGGTGGCGGCAACTGTTTTTTCTCGATAACAATACGTGTTAACTGTGCCGGTACTTGTTCCTTGATTTCTCGAGGTACTTCAATACGTTCAATAAAAGGCACGACAACAGCGACAACAAAATAAAGCGCAATTAACGCCAATAAAATATTATAGAATTTTTTATCTTGGCTACTATTAGTCAAAAAATCTAAAGATATTGCTTGAGCGTTTCCACCAATTCCCTGGGTTAATGGCGACATAGTTAAATTTGCATGAGTCACTATTTAGCCCTCCCCTGTACTGCTGACATTTGCGCTCGCGGCTTTATTCGCTGCCACTTGTTCAACCGCCAACGACATATTGCGAAAGTTCGCTTCGGCACATACGGTCATTATTTGCTTGAGTATTTGATACTCAATATTGGCGTCACCCAAAATCGTCACGGCGCGACCATTTTCTTGCTCTAACTCGGTCAATTCCGGTCGCTTTGCCGCTTGATAATTCAATTCGGTTTTTAACGCTGCCATCAAAGCGTCAATATCAGCTGCTGTTAATGCTATTTCTTTGCTATCAGCACTTTTTTGCCAAACGGCACGTTCTTGCACCATGACACGATTATCAAAAACGGCAACAACAATATTTTCACTCGGCAGTTGATCAGCTACAGAAACCGGTAAATTAAGCTTTTCTGAATTTTGTAATACCCGTACTTCCGACTGATTCACAATTAAGAAGAACACCAGAATGGTAAAAATATCCATCAAGGAAACTAGGTTTAGCTTGCTTGCCGCACCGAGACGTTTATGGTGGCGAGCTAAACGTTTTGCTCGTAATGATTGTTTCATTAGGGCGTCGCCTCCGTAACTTCTGGCAGAGCACTCGGCGCATCACCTAAAGATATTTCAGGAAAAAGTTCTGCATCAACAACACTGGCTGCAACAACAGCTTTAAAAGAACGTACTGTGTCCATTGCCGATACTATGGTCTGATAATCAATTTCTTGACTAAGTAAGATAACAATGTCTTTTTTCTCAATGTTCTGTTGCTGAAAGGTCAATTTCAGATCTTGCAAATATAAAGATAACGCAGGAAAATCGTATGCACTTGTCGCAACAGTTGTACTGTTATCTGCAACCGCAGTTGCGCTAAAGCTCTTCAGCAAAATTCCGCTCGGATAATTGAGCAGCATACCTTGGCTATCAATCACTAATTCTAAGCGTTTGGGCTTCTCATCTGGATTTGCCGCATTGCTTTCAGCGCTAATTGGTAGTTGCAGGTTAAGTATTCTGACTTGCGAGAACACTAAACTCAGCAACAGTACCGGCACAAGTACTATCATCAAGTTCATAAATGAAGTGATATCAAGCTCGGCCTCTTGTTGAGGTGGGCGACGAAGGCGTCTCATTGCCTTACCCTCGACTATTCGCTACTGGCTGTTGCTCAGCTGATTTACTCGCGGTTGATGACTCTTCCATCATTTGATTGGTTGCTTGACTTGCCAACGCATTCAATAACTTGCGCCCTGACATTTCCAATGAATCAATAATCGACATAGTTTTACTTTGTAAACCGGTATGAAACAAAATCAACGGAATCGCTGTGATCAAGCCAAAGGCTGTGGTGTTCATCGCTACCGAGATACTGGCAGATAACAGGTTAGCTTTTTCCGCAGGGTCAGCACTAGCAACCGCAGAGAACGCCGCAATCAAGCCCATAATGGTACCTAATAAACCTAACAAGGTGGCAATGTTGGCTAAAGTTGCTAGAAACGGCGTACGTTTTTCTAGGCCTAGCATATGCTCCATTAAGGTTTCTTCCATGGCATATTCAACATCTTCACGACGTCTGGTTTGCGACACTCGATTGATCCCCGCCTGAAGTACTTGTAATACCGGAGCGTCATTATTGTCTGCCGCTTCGCTAATTTTATGTAACTGACCGGATTTCAACGCTGGTTGAATGGCGAGTAAGGCCTTTTTATTTGCTTTTAGCGTTTTCGTTAGAAACAACCAACGCTCTAAAGTGATCGCTAAACCAACCACTAACACTAAGGCAATTGGGAAAATAAATGCCCCGCCGTCTTGTAGAAAACCTATGATGATGTCAAACATGTTGTAAATCCTTACTTTATTACTACTAAAGCAGATAGTGCATCTACTTACTAAGTGGGCTTATAGGGTAATTTTTGTCGTTTGTTACTATTCTTTATTGCTACTTTTTTGCTGTTGATAGTAGCTATTCACATTGTCTCTAAATACTTTCGGGTTAACTGGTGATAACGCAGGTAATCGAATTCTTAATTCATGCTCCTCAATGTTCAAGGTCGAATTTAACTCTTGCCACGGTGTGATATAAATAACTTTTGGCTGCTCTTGCGAGCCTTGCACCTGCGTTTCAATCACATAAGTTGCGGGGGTATTTTTACTGGTTACTTTTTTACCTTCTACTTTCGGTGCTTGTTGCGCTTGCGCCGCAAAACAAACTAAAGCGAGTGATAAGGTACCTAACAACACGTTAAATCTAGTCATAATAATCACCTTATTCTCCTGAGCTATTTTGAGCTAATTTTAATGTCAGGCCTGCCAACCAACGTTGCACTTGCTTATCGTCCTGATGAATTAACAAATACGCTTGATAATGCTGCTGTGCCAAGGCTAACTTGCCTTGGTAGAGCTCAGATAATATGGCTAGATTTAAGTGAGCATCGGCGTAATTAGGCAAACTTTTAAGGGCCTGCAAGTAGCTTTGCTCTGCTGAAGAAAAGTCACCCCGCTCACGCGCTAATACCCCATTAAGGTTATGAGCATAAGGATTAAGTGGACTGACTTTAAGTGCTTGGTTAATTTTTGCCTGTGCTAGCACTTGCTGCTGGGTGTTCTGCGCAATTATCGCTTGATTTAAATAACTACCGGCAAGCTCGGGATTCAGCGCAATTACCTGCGTAAACAACTGCTCAGCGTGCTGCCAATTTTTTTCAGTCATAGCCGCAAGTCCCTGTTGATACAACCCTTTAACATCTGCGGCGGTAGTTTCTTGCACTTGCTGCTGCTGGCGTGCATATTCAATACTCTGCGCTGTTGCTGGAAATTCACTGTCTAGCCTAGTTTCATCTGCCGTTGAACCATCGGCCTTTGTATCTGAAAAAGCCTCTACTTCAGTTTCGTCCACTAAGGCTTTTGCTATTTTTTTCAATTCAGCTTGCTGCTCAGCGCTATTAGCAGTTTCATCCGATTCACTGACGCTGTTATTGTCTAACATTGTGCAACCTGATAGCATCAGGAAAAGTATCGCTAAATAAAACTTATGACTTGCCAAACAGCGATTAAAATAACGCATAAATAACCTCTGGTTGCTTTTCTGATTTATCAAATTTGGCTGGCTCTAATATCGCTAGTGCCGCAAAGCTTTTCTTTATCCAATCGTCGTAGAGTCCCTGCCACGCTCGCTCTGCGTTACTGCTATAGAGCTCAATGGCTTTTTCTTCAAAGGGATATGCGAGCTCTTCCAACAAAATGTTGTACTCTTCTGCAGCCAACTCGTCGAGGTCTTTCGGTAATTGTGACGCCATCACATCAGCCGCCAACATTTGGTACATATTGGCTAATTGATAATTAGCCTTAGGAACAAAATCAGCCAAAGCAAAACTAAATACCTGTTGGTAATAACTCACCGCTTGTTTTAATGATTTTTGCTTACGCTTTAAACTTTTATTCAGTGGCAAGGTTAATTTAGTGTTATTAAAACTTTGCTGATGCGCCTGTCCTAGTTCATAAGCAGATACTGATGCCAAATAGGTTGAGCGCTGCTGTACCCTTAATTCAATATCAGCATTTGGCTGATTAACGACACTGGCTTTATGGGCCGCTAATAGTTTACGGTACCAAAAATAGCGTTTATTAGGCTCTTGGGTTTGGCGATAAAATTCCGACATTTTAAAGCGCACTTCTTGAGCAATGCTAAAAGGCTCAGGGTAACTGTGGGCATAACTGCGAAAATGAACAATAGCTTTTTGCAGATCATCCGCTTTCAGGTAATTCTCCGCAATACTGTATTGTAATTCGCGCTTTAACTCGGTTGAATCCGCACTTTTTTGCATGATAATTAACTGCTCAGCGGCGCGATCATATTGTGCTAAATGCTGATAACTGTCGGCCAACTTCGCCGGGATGCTGCTGGCATATTCATGCTCAGGAAAGCGTTGTTGAAATGCCAACAATACCGAAATAGCTTTAGGCCAATGTTGATTTTTCAACAATAAATTTGCGGCATCAAACTCAGCATTAACCCGATAACTTGCTTGTGGCGTAACTTTACCTAAGCGCAACCAATGCTCTACCGCTAATTGCGGCTGACTCTCTTGAACGGCTTGTCCTTGCTGATAAATGCTACTGGCGATTAACTCATTAAATTCTTTAACTTTGTTTTTATCTTGTTTTTTATTAATAAAAAGTAAGGCTAGCAAGTAGCTTTTCTCTGCTGATGAATATTGCTGTTGCTGATAAAAACTATCCGCTTTTAGCTGACTCGCTATTTGAGCTTGCTTAAATGCTGAAGCATCCAACGCCGCTATTGTCGAACTAAGATTTTCGCCTCTAGCTGCAGAAATACCGTAACTAGTTAAGATAAAATCACTGTAAAAATAAACGCTATCAAAATCGGCATCGGCATCGGCAAAAGAATATTGCGCAGCCTGACTTGCCAATACCTTTGCCCGATCATCTGCGGGGTAATTTTCAATAAAAGCCCGATCCAACTTTGCCCTTTGCTGCAATAAAGTGGCCTGCGCCGACGGTTCAACTGTACTGAGTAATTTTCGTATTGTCAGCGTACTCGCATAGGCAGCGAGATGTTTTATTTCGGCATGTTTCGTTCTTTGTTCATCACTCATCGGCGCTTGTTGATTATCATTAGCTATGCCGTACGCCAAGTTTTGATAACTTTTTAAGGCTTGCTGATAATCTTGAGCCTGAAAGCTGGCATCGGCAAATAATGACTGTTCAGCAATTATATCTAGGCTTTCTACTACTAACAGTTGTGGATAGGCATTGCCGGTAAATTGAATAATATTGAGGTAATCACCTTGCCAATTGGCTGCTTCAGCAAAGGCAATAATTTTTTCCTCTGCTGAACTAGTGTCTTGAGCCTTGGCATATAAGCGGCGGCTGTGCTGCTGGCTAAAGGTCAATAACGAAGGAATAACCTCTTGCTGTTGCTCTGCGCTGGCCTGCTGCCAAAAGTCACCTTTAAGACCATAGTGTTCAACATAACTTTGTTGTAAACGTCTCACTTTTGGGTGATCACCACGTTTTTTTGCCATAGCAATTAATGCCAGGCTAAAGCGTGTTGACCAAATACTGTTTGGTTTACGCTCAATATAGGCTTGGTAGGTTAGCTCGGCATCATGTTCAAGTTTCTTTTCAATTAAAAATGAAGCAAGCTCTTGAAATAAAACATGTTCAAGTGCCACAACATGCTGATTTTCTTCCGTCAGTGGTTGATAACTATCAAATAGTGCAATCAAACTTTGTACTTGTTGTTGCTGACTCAAAGAGATGGTTAAAATTCGTAAGGTGTCACTGACCAAGCTTTGTTTCGACGCACTCAACTGATCAAAATCATTACCGTTAACTTTTTCTATTTCATCACCATCAAGCTTTTGGAATTTGTTAACAAAACGCTGTTGTGAGGCAGTGATGACTAACTGCTCTCGAATCAGCTCAGATAAAACCGCAATAAACTTTTGATCGGCTAAAGCCAGCTCATTAGCTTTAAATAGCGACCAACCTGACATATAAAGGCTATTTAAACGGTACTTTTTATTATGCGCTGCCGCTAATACTTGCTGATATGCCAGCAACGCCTTGCGGTAATCTTGTTGACTGTAATAAATTTCCGCTTGTCGAAACGCCAGTTCAGCCAGATGCTGAGTTTGTGGGTATAAGGTAATAAGCTGCTGAGTGGTCGATAAGCTTTTTGTTAAGTCACCTTGCAAATCATAAGCTTTGGCCAGTTGATAATAGAGGTTTTCATTTTCCGGACGATTCGGATAGCGCTCAAGTAAACTTTGATAGTCGCTGATCAATTTAGTTAAAAGCTCTTTAGAGCTGTTAGCGTCAAGCTCCGTCAAACCAAATTCTTGAAAATATTCTGTATCTAACTCTACCAAACGGTAATTAATTTGCGCGCGCACATTAGCATCTGGCTCAAGTGAAAGCATGGCTTGATAAATTTCGGCAAGCTTCGCACTGCGAACTTGCTTAGGTAATCTTTGCTGAATTGCACTTTGTGCTAGCTTATTAGCTTCGTTTGCTTGTTGAATTGATTTTGCTAAATCAGCTAAGCTTGCACGTTTTATGATCTCTTGATTAACGTCTGGCTCACTAGTGCTTTCCTGATCAGGTAATAACTGACAGCCGGCTAAAGCAAGCGCCAGGCAATATATGCTGCTTACTTTAGCAAATTTCACTTTGTTTTTGTTCATTGCTGACTTAAGCACATTTTCTGACATAGTGGTAACAATAGGCATTATTCATCAGCTCCTATGTTGTCACTATCAGATAAACCGTTATTGCCGGCAATATCGACCTTTTTCAATTCTTCCAGTATTTTTGCCATCGCGCGGCGGCTATGATGCAAATAATAGTTGAGACTTTGGCGTTGTTCTGCGACAAATGCCAACAGCTCTGCTTGAATATTTCTATCGGTTAAATTACCCAGTGCTGTTGCCGCTTGCGTTAATTGGGCATGCTGATGGGCAATTTTTTGTTGTCTGTACTTCAATGTCGGTAAATCTATGCCAGTTTTACTGACTAGGCTTTTATCATCAACAATACTTTCGCCAGCTAAGGTGTTAGCGGGAGCTTCATTGCTCTTGTTGGCTAACTGCTGTATCGCTGTCACTTGTTGCATTTGTTGCTGTAGCTGGGTCAGTGATTTATCTAATTGCTGCAATTGTGTTTGATGCTGCCACAAACGTTGAGGAAATTCTTGCTGTAATTGCCAAGCCAACACACCTTCAACACGTGTTAATCGTTGTTGATATTTACGGACTTTGTTTTGATAAGATGGGCTTGTTGTCATTGCGTCAATTACGCTTTTACTGGTAGTAATGCGCTGTAATAACTGTTTTTGCTGGCCTACAGCAAACACTTTGGCATCAGTATGCTGGGCTACTTCGGCCAGTTTATTGTCGAGTTGATTTCGACGATTTTGCAACTGCGCAATACTTGCTTGATAATTTTTTGCTTGTTGCTGAGCAATAATTTTTTTCTGCCGAGCTTCGTTGAGCTCAATGGCATAATTTGACCATTGTACTTGCTGTTGTTGCTTGGCTATTTGGTTATTCAGCTTGGCTAGTTCATTGGCCTTGCCAAACTGACCTGTCAACTTAACGCTTGCCAGCGCTTTTTGCCACCAAACAGAATCAAGTGCGTTATCGTCACTTAAGCTACTTCCGGTGATGGCTATCGGGCTAGCAATGATTTGTTGCTCAAATTGCGTCAAGCTCAGCAGTTGCTCTTGATACTTAGTTTCCAATTGCAAATATTGTCTAAGCGCGGTATCAAGCTCCCGTTGCACTAAATACTGACGTGCTAATAACACATCCGCTTGCCAACCGAGGTAACTGCTCGGGTAACGTGTAGACAATAAGCTAAAGATGGCTTCTGATTCAGGATAATGTTGAGTCTTTAAACTGGCATAAGCAAACAAGAATAACGCTTGCTCAGTAAAAGGACTATCTTGTGGAAAGTTCGCCAACTCTTTATACGCGAGCGAAAACTGCTCTTGCTCAACATAAAGTTGTGCTAAAAGTAGACTGGCATAATCTTGTAATGATTGTTGCTCATATCCAGCTGTGCTTTGTAACTTGGTCGAATCATCACTGGCGAACAATTGCTGCCAAAAACTTCTTTGCGGAGCTTGCCAACTCATTCGTTTTAACGTCAGTAATGTCTGCTCAGCACTTTCAATATCTTGTTGTTCAATAGCTAACAAGGCCATATTAAGCAAAATATAAGCATCAGCTTGCTTGTGTTTCACGACTTCGCTTGCCATTGGTATTTCAAGCGCCAACTGCGCTGGCTGTGGCCAATAGGCTAGCTGGCTTAAAATATGGTATTGCTGGTAATATCCGTCAGGTAAATGATTAAGCTTAGCTAATGTTAGCTGAGCTTTAACTTGCTGTTGCTGGTTAATTTGCTGTTCTGCGAGCTGTAAAAGTGCAACGGCTAACAGATCTTGAGAAGCAAAATAATCAAAACGCTCTCCAGCATTAATCGACATTCCTTCATCGTTAGATGTGGATATTTGTGCAGCGTTATTTGACAGTTTTTCGGTGATCACCGTTAAGTTTATTTCAGCTTGACGATATAAGCCTAACGACACCTGCAACCCTGCCTCAAACAATAAGGCATTATCGTCAACAACCGCTAAGCGGGCTTTATTATAAGTTAGTTGACGCAGAGCTAATTCAGGTTGCCCTTGAAAATAATGAAATAAAGCTTTGCGATAAAGTTTTTTCGCTAATTTTTCTGGCTGGGCTATTTGAAATGAATATTCATGGCTAGTGCTGTGCTGATTTTGGATTTCGGCGATAACTGCAATTTTAGCCACTGCGGATGGTGTGATTTCGCTTTCAACACTGGTAAGCGCATGGGCAAAATTACAGCAAGCTAACAGTGCGATTGATAACAGCGCATTCATGCCTTTTGTGTTATTTTTAACAGCCGCTGAAATACCCGTCGCCAGTATTTTTTTATTTCCAAAAATCATTGTCATATACTTAAGTCTGTTAGCAACACGGCTTACAGTAACCATTCCTCAACAACCACTTTTGCACGGTAATCTTGCGTTTGGTCTTCAATTCTAAGTTCCAGCATGATGGCATCATCTTCTTTGACAAATTGATAATTAGCTGCGCGCTTAACGGGTCTTTTTTCATTGTCATAACCGATAAAAATCGCCGTTAGCTGGTGCGGACCTTTTTTCAAATTGCCCTGATACAAGCCTTGAATACCACCTTCTTCCAGTGCTTTTCGTTGTCGTTCGGTATATAAAAAACCGGCAACATCTTCATCATCAATTTTGAGTTCAACACTGTCTAAGGTAAAAAATTTACCAATATCAACAGAAACAAAAACCGCTATTTGTGTACTCGCCGGAAACAGTAAATCTTCTTCTAAAATAAACAGCTCACGATTAAGCTCTAGTACTTGCTGTTTAATATCTTCTAGTTCACTGGTAATCCCGTTATTTTTTTGCATAACAACACCTTTAGTAATGCTAGTGTCTTGAGCATTGCTTTGAGCAACAAACAGCACTGTTGAGAAGGAAATAAGCACTAGGCTATAAATTGCGGTAACTATTTTTTTCATTTGGCTTCCTAAAATAATGCTGAAGAGCTTTTGTTTACTCATTAGAACTAAAAATAAACACTAATAAAGGCACGTATCACGTTGGCTGAAAACGCATAAAATGGTTCAGCGCCAACACCGCCTTCGGCATTAGGGTTGCGAAAATCATTGTAATTAAAACGTATGTGATCCCACTGCAAAGTCAGATCAGACTGCCAATCATTAGGTGAAAAGCTATTGGGAATTTTATAAGTGACTCCCATTCCTAAGGTTAAATCATCAAAATCACTCAGCTCTTTATCACGGGCTAAATAGTTTTGTGCATCACGATGCGGGAACAAATCACTGTAAAAGTTTGCCGCAGTTTGCTGGTAATAACGGGCTTTAAACTCCACTTCAAAACTGTCGCCGAAAGGTTGTCGATACAGCAATTCGAAGTCTTGCGAGTTAATATCCCAACTGTCAGTAAAATAGCGATAATGGGCAAATAATGCCGCGCGATAAGGCAAGTAATAACTCGACGAAAGCTTTACCGCAAATGAATTGCGAGTATTGGGGTAAACCTCAGACTGATAACTGACACCTGCAGCGTTGCTGGCATCAACAAATCGCACAGTACGGTACGGATTATTTAAATAACCTTCATCCGCCACGGCTTCAACATTGATACCTGCGGTTAAGTTTCGGGTTAATATTTGGTTGATACCGGCACGAATACGGTATTGCTCACTATTCTCTAGAAAGTTGTCATCGCCGTTGCGCTTAATTTCATTATCGCCAACCACTAAGCCAAAACTGACTGTGGTTAAGTCGCCAAAGGTGTCATGAGAAATATTAAACGCAACCGATTTAGCTAAGTAATCACTTTCATCGCTTTGCCCGATAGTAACTGCCATCAAGGTTTTGTCATGTAAATATTCAGCACCGAGTTGAAATTCTTTCCGTTCTTCGGAATAAGGACTGGCCGTACTCATAACATCAACCGAGGCGGACGAAATAGTATCAACATAATAATAGGCTGACACGGCAATGGATTCACTGGCTTTTTTGCGCACTAACACGGCTGGGCCATCGATGGACATACCACCACCTTGATAGCTGTGATATAAAACATCCGCTTTATCTTTTTCAAGCACTGCCGCATGGGTATTCAAGGCAAGTAAAGCAACAAGCGCAATTAAAAAGCGGCTCAGATTTTTATTAATTACAACCACAACCACCTCCGCCAGAGCCTTCAGCGCCACGACCAGATTCTCTTGCTTCATAAACATGGGCAATATGTCGATTGGCAATACCATGACGGTTTGATGACATAATAGGATCCGCTAAATTTTGACGCTCATAAGGCTTTACCCAAGGCTTAACGCCCATTTGCGCGCAACCGGTCAAGAGCATAAAACAGCAGAAAACCCCGATATAACTCAATGCTCGCGAAGCTTTCTTTATCGATTGTCTTAGCAAGTGCTGATGGCTCAATGAGTAATTAGTGCTTAGCATGATTATTCTCTGATCAACTGTTTAATAACTTTGGCATATTTCTTTTCATAGCCTTTTTGGTAGCCACGAAATACTGAACGCACCTTACCGTGGCGGTCAATAATCACTGTGGTTGGCATTGCCTCAACATTATAAGCTGCCGATATTTCATTGCTGGCATCGAAGAAAATTGGGAAATCAACACCTAGCTCTTGAATGTAATCAAGGCCAGCTTGGTTTTCTTGCTCAACATTCACCCCCCACACGGCCACCCCCAGATCTTGGTATTGATCATGAAACTCTTGCAGTATTGGCATTTCCGTGCGACAAGGACCACACCATGACGCCCAAAAGTTAATCACGATAATATTGCCACGTTGCTCGGTAAGGTTCAGATTCTTACCTGACATGCTTTTTAAAGTAAAATCAGGCGCATTGTCACCTAAATTTAGTGCTTGGCTTGCACCACTAAATAAAGTAGCCATTGAAAATAGCGCCGCAATAAATAAACTTCTGCTATTAATATGCTTATGTGTTGCTGGTTTGGCTTGTAATGTCATGCTATCGCCCTATTTATTTACATCAATCTGAAAATGAAAAAGTTGTTTAAAAGTAAAATGAGACACCAGTAGTCAAACTTAAATTGTGTGTTGTTTTTGCTTCGCCGGTAACGCGGGTGTCAAAAATATGATCACTAATACCGATATCCCATGCGATCCAGTCGTTGGCGAAAACTCGAAAATTAGTGGCAAAATTAACCGTGAATTGATCATCACCAGCAAATTCTGTACTGCCTGCACCAAGCTCGACAGAAAACACACTATTGAATGCCCAGTTATCACTTAAGAAAATTTCACCGGGAAATAAGTTATAGCCAATATTTAAGCCGTAATAACTTAACTCACGTTCATCATCTGTTAGTAGCGGCGAGGTATTAGAGAGTTTTTCAAAACTTGTTGTGCCAGCATCTGCCTGGGAATATTGCGCTTTAAAGTAAAAGTCTTCACTAATATGATAGGCAAGATGGCCTGACACTAAAGTGCTGGTTTCAAAGTCTTCAATACTGATCAAGCCAACTTTAATACCTACTTCAAAATTCTCACTATCAAGTAAGTCTTCTAAAACTTCTCGTCGCTCAACATTGGGCTTTATTTCAGTTTCTGCCGCGAAAATATTTTGCGCCGGACTTACCAATATCAGTGCTAAGGCAAATGTTCGCAAACTTCGCCATTGTTTAATGTTTGCCATTATAGAAATACGCTGAAACCTAGTGTCCATGTACGAACCCCTTCATTATCATCTCGATCAGTTAACACTAATGAGTATTTATATTCAGCACGTAATAAAAAGTTACGCGCTAGGTAATATTTAAACCCAACAGCACTGCTGATCAGGGTATTGTTTCTGTCTTGTGCATCCGCAAGTACACTATGTGGTGTGGTTCTAATCGCCCCCGCACCAACCGCGAAGTAAGGAATAACGCTAAGTTCAGGCAAAGGTTGCGCAACTAGCATCAATTCCGCTATTTCATTATCAGAGACACTGCCAATCGCTTTACCGATTTGTAACTCCGTGCTGATCACCGGACTAAAAGCATAAGATAAACTTAAACGATAAAAATCAGCTTGCTCAAACTCACCATAACCAACGCCAATTTCCCAAATACGAGATAAATAGTCGTCGTTAGTTTGTTGTGCTGAAATAACGGGCTGTTGCTTAAAGCTAAAGTTTAATAAGCTATCTTGATGGAACCAACCTTGATTGCCACGCTTGTCTTGCACTTTAAACCAAGCGGTCCGCTTAACTAGTACAAAAACACTCTCCCCTTGCTCTATAACTTGCGTAATGGGATAACCTCGGCCCGGCCCAGAGCGCAATTCAATATAAGGGACTTCAATAACAATGCTCGGACTTAATGCCGGCGCTACTATCTCATTATTACTTTCTTGGGCACTGACAAAACCATTAAAGCACACCATAATCACGGCTAATAAAAACGGCTTTATACCACGACCAGTGTTGCTAAATAACATCATTATTGCTCCACCTGATAAAATGGTGTGTTGTAATACTGAGCACCAATATCAAGCCATTCGCTGATCAACCTTTGCTCGTCAGCCGTTAACATATTCTGATGTATGTCACTATTGAGCACCTGAAAAAAACGACTACTTGCTTGCGCACCATTGGTCGACAAAATATTTGCAACGTCAACAGTAGTCATAACAGGGATTGGTTGGCCATTCTCATCTAATACCAAATTGCCATCAGCGTCTCGAACATAAACCGGATCGCCATTGCCATCTAACAGCGGAACTTGTCGGTCAACTAGAATACCTTCCACCAGCTCTTGCTCAACATCGGCAAAAAATAGCTCACGATAGCTAGTTAAATGAGCCGGCTCATCTGTTGATGCGCTAGCGGTTAGGTCTAATTGCCCCGCCGGAACTTGCGCAACACTGTCGGTGTCTAAAATACTGTGGCAGCTAGTACAGGTATTATCTTGAATTTGTTCATTGGTAACTTCATCAAAAACCAAACGTGATTTTAGCCACAGTGGTTGCAAGTGCTCAGTGTAATTAACTTGTATCCGACAATACGCGGTCCAGTTAGTAAAGCACTCACTACCATTAGGCTTAGTTGTAGTGATGTTTTGATAACTGATATTTAGCGCTGGATTTAATGTCGCCGTTGCGGGATCGCTCCAAATATCTTGATAGACTAAATCGCTACTTAATGCCGGCAAGCCCAGCACTGTTTCTACCGTTTCAGCCATGGTTTGTGAGAATTTCGGTAACATTTGTGGATTGGTATTTGGAAATGCAACCCCCTCTGAGACAGCGCCAGCATTAATACTCGGCGCTTGCGCTGAAATTCTGCCGTGCGGCAATTCGCTATCGCCAGTGTGGCAACCATGACATTCCATGGTTTCCCCTGGCTTAACTGTTAACCATTGACGGTGGCGACCACCAATACGCTGGCCATTGCGATCTAAAACACTTAAGGCGAACGGCACGTTTGCCGGCACTTTTACCTTAACCGAACCATCGGGCTGAATGGCACTATAACCTAAAATTTCTCGCATCAATTGTGCTCGGCTGCGGCCAAAATCGGTATTATCTAAATCTTTTACTTCTTCAGGCGGCATAGGCACACCACGAACTAAACGTAAAAAGCGCGCTGGCCTTTGCTCAGCAATCGTTTGCGTTGGATCCATGGTTTGCGCTAAACCTTGCGGACTTAGATCAATACCGTCAAAGTCATAGACACTGCGAATATGGATGGCGCCTGCCTGTTGATTTGCTAAATCGGCATCAAGGCCGCTGCCAATAACTTTATCAGCAAGAAACTCAGGTTTTTGCTCCGCTTCTTGCATAACAATAGCTTCTGTTAATATATTGCCTTGTGTCGTTGTCGCAACTAGCTGTTGCGTATTATCACTTTGATTAAATAGCCAGAGTTCATAAAATGGCGTCGCTTGTTCAAGGTTATCTTGTGCCAACTGTTCACTGGTTAATTGCCCACAAGCGCGAGTTTCTTGCTCGATAATCACCCGACATAAATCCCAACTGACTAAATAACGCTGGCTAGTATCAGGTAATGGAAATAAGTGATTAATACGCCCAGCCGGCGACAAGGTTTCAGAAAAGTTATAGTCAGCTACTTCACGATCAAAAAGATCGGATAGCGCATTATCTGCCACTGGATTGTTAGCCGCTATCGCTTGAAATTGGTCAGTAAAATCGTCAAGGTTGATAATAACAGGACGTTTCTGAAAATTAGTTTCTTCATCGCCATTTAACAATAATAATATTCTGCCATCCGGTAATTGTTGCGGCTTAGTAAACTCAATATCAACATTTTCTGTTTCAAGTGCTAATTGATGTGAGTGCCAACCGTAAAGCAACTGATTTTCCGTACCATCAGGACGCATACGATATAAATTAATTTGATTGTTTCCGCCCATGGCATCCCAGCGACTATATAGGATATGACCATCTTGTAACACTAACGGGTAAAAGTCGTGACTCAAATTAAAGGTCAGTTGTTCAATATCAGAGCCGTCCGCCTGCATAACATGAATATTTAATGTTGCAAGATCAGTGCGTTCATTATTTGCCGTATACTGTGGTTTGCCTTCATCTAGCAAAATAGCGCGAGATGTACGCTGGCGGTTTGAAGCGAAAATAATTCGACCATCGGCTAAAAATGACGCCATGAGGTCATCACCTTGTTCGGCAATAACCTCATTGCTAATGACACGAGATAACCGTTTAGTGCTTTGCTGATAACGCCAAATATTCCACTTGGGTTGTTCGTCTTCGTCAGCATCCTCAAGTTCTGGTGCCCGAATTGACACTAAAAACTCTTGGCCATCTGGAGATACCGATAAATCGCGAATATCAATCAAGGGTTCACTGGCTTCTTCGCTATCGGCGACTGAGAAAAGGTTAGCGGTTAAATCAACAACAATGGCTTCGGGTGTGGCGTTAGCTTTTAAATTCAACTTTGCGCCAGGATTAAACCTAGTTGGCTCAAAAAGCGGCAAGCTTACCGGTTGGTTAATTTCTTCAGCTGGATCGGTATCTAAGCTGCGTTCAATATATACGACCGGGTACTCTTCCAATACTGGATCTGTATTTTCTTCGCTTAGCGAACTGTCTGAATTGCAACCTGCCGTGAGAAAGACAACAAAAGCAAGTCCGCTAAAACTTTTATTCGGATTCATGCTACTTCCCGAGTGATTTTTCGCCAATAACGATAATGTTAAATAACCAAGTAACTATGAAAAAACTAAGCTAAAACGAGCAAAAAAGTGATTTAAAACACATTTTCATGTAAGTAAATCAATTAAATCAACACACTAGACTTGAACAAATTTCAACCAAAAAGAGGTTGACCACTGTCAGTATTTTTTACATAATTACATTTCGGATACAAAGTACTACAACCTTAGTACTAAATACAACAGTTATTTTTTATTAAATAAAACGGTATATTTTTATTGTGAAATAACGTATACCTAAAAAAGCACACTTAATTTTGATCAAAAAATAGACAAAACAGCTGTGCAAATCATGGATATTTTCGAATATTTTTTCTACTCAACATCTTCAAGGAGGCTGTATGAAGGTGTTACTTTGTAACGTCATTCCAAGCAGTATCGGCAATTACAGTGAAAGGTTGTTTTCGCTGATTGATAAAGCGGTTTTACAAAAAAGAACGCTATTAATATCAAGTGTTTGTTTTGCATTTTTATTCACATCACCATTCACTTATGCTGGGACATTAGAGCAAGCAAAACGTCTTCATGATCGTATCGCTGGAGTGCCTGCTGATGCTGAAACTTTAACCAGAATGGAAGCATTGTTAGTTGATGGAAAAAAAGTTGAAGCGGCTTACGTCGCGATGGAATCGAAACATTTTTATAACACAACATTAAAATTATTTTCCACGCCTTGGACCAATAAAGAGCAAGATATTTTTTTTCCGCTCAATGATTACAGTGCCACGGTTATCGGCATGGTTCGAGACGATGTCGACTTTCGACAGATATTACAAGCGAATGTGACTTATGTCGGCAGAAATGACTTAGGACTCCCTTCCTACAGCAATAATAATAATGATCACTATATCGCGATAGAAGACCGAGCACTCGATTTATCAACTGATCTGGTGCAAGTGCCACAATCAAGCTTGAATGGTTTACCAGAAGCAGCAACAGCAGGCGTATTAACCAGCCGAGCGGCAGCGAAAGCATTTTTTTACTTAGGCACTAATCGCGCTATGCTCAGGTTTACCTTGATGAATCACTTATGTACCGACCTTGAGCCGATTAAAGACAATACCTTACCACCGGATCGAATTCGTCAGGACGTGAGTCGCAGCCCAGGTGGTGATAGCCGCCTATTTTTAAATAATTGCTTAGCCTGTCACAGCGGCATGGACCCACTTGCCCAAGCATTTGCTTATTACGACTACGACTTTAATGGCGACAGCGATCCCGCAGCCGAAGCAGGAAATATTGCCTATAACCAAGATGGCACAACGGATGCGGTTACCGGCTCACGTGTGCAAGCAAAATACTTTAATAACAATACTACCTTCCCTTTTGGCTTTGAAACTCCAAATGATCAGTGGATCAATTATTGGCGTCACGGTGACAACCGTCGCTTAGGCTGGGATCCTGCCCTGAGTGGCCAAGGCAGTGGCATGAAATCATTAGGAGAAGAGCTTGCTAACAGTCAGGCTTTTGCCCAATGTCAGGTCAAAAAAGTATTTAATAATGTCTGTTTACGCGACGCCGAAAGTAACACTGATTTAGCACAAATAGCGACAACAACCAGTTCGTTTAAAGAAAATGGCTATCAATTAAAACAAGTTTTTGCTGAAATCGGCAATTACTGTATGGGAGAGTAATGATGAATAAACTCAAATTATTTTCCTGTTTATTGCTGGTAAGTTATTTAACTGCTTGTGGTGACAGTGAAGTAGAAAGCCAACCACCTGTGCAAGTTGATACGCCGAATAGCACCTACGCCGGCCCAGCTCCACAAACCGAAGATATTCAAAAATATAAAACTGCTTTATTTGATAATGTTGCCACCAGTGATCGTTGTGGTGCTTGTCACAAAGTTGATGATCAAGCGCCTTATTTTGCCCGTTTTGACGATGTTAACTTGGCCTACGCCGCAACAACCACCCTCGTTGATTTATCAACACCGGCACAATCTCGCTTAGTGACAAAAGTCGCCAGCGGACATAATTGTTGGTTAGACAGCGATCAAGCTTGTGCCGATACCATGACCCAATGGATAAAACTTTGGTCAGATGATCGTATCAGTACCGCAACCACCATTGAACTGACGGCACCAATTATCCGAGAGCCCGGTAGTAGCCGAAACTTTCCTGACAGCGCTAATTTATTTGGCACACATGTTTACCCTATTGTTAGTCAATATTGTTCGACGTGTCATAGTGAAACCGCAAGTTCAGCACAATCACCGTTTTTTGCCAGCGATGATATCGATATTGCCTATCAAGCGGCACAACGCGTAATTAACTTAGACCAAGCGGAATTATCACGACTAGTTGTGCGATTAGGCAGCGAGTTTCACAATTGCTGGAGTGATTGCCAAGCCAATAGCAATACTATGCTAGCCGGAATACAAGCATTCAGTGAGCAGATACCGGTTGACCAAGTTGACGAAGAAATGGTGATATCAAAAGCCTTGAGGCTAACCGACGGTATTGTCGCTTCAAACGGTGGTCGCTTTGAAAGCGATACCATAGCGCTTTATCAATTTAAAACCGGTAATGGCAATATTGCCTATGACACATCAGGTATCAGTCCTGCGGCCAACTTAACGCTAACAGGCGACATTGAATGGCTCGGCAGCGGCGGGGTGATTTTCAATAACGGTAAAGCGCAAGCGAGCACAGCTAACAGTAAAAAGCTGCACGATTTAATTACCGCCACTGGTGAATTTTCACTAGAAGCTTGGTTAACGCCAGCCAATGTAACCCAAGAAGGTCCTGCGCGCATTGTTAGCTATTCTGCCGGTGACAATGAACGAAACTTTACCTTAGGTCAAAGCCAATATAATTATGACTTTATGTTGCGTAATCAAGCCACCTCACTCAACGGTGAACCGGCCTTGAGTACGCCTGATGCTGATGAAGTACTGCAAGCGACTTTGCAACATGTCGTGCTAACCTACAATGCCACTGAAGGTCGCAAGCTTTATGTTAATGGCAAGCTTATTGAAGTTGTAGATCAAGAAATTGCACCTTTGGCCTCTTGGGATAGCAGCTTTGCCTTAATTCTGGGCCGAGAAGCGTCAAACAATCATATCTGGCAAGGTAATATTCGTTTACTCGCTATGTTTAACAAAGCAATGACCGCCGAACAAATTCAGCAAAATTTTGACGTGGGTGTCGGTGAGCGTTACTACTTATTATTTTCTATTGGCGACTTAATTGATTTGCCCAATACCTATGTCATGCTTGAAATCAGCGAGTTTGATAATTACAGCTACTTATTTAGTCAACCGTCGGTGGTTAATTTAGACCAACAAAAATTGCCAAGCGCCGTCGCAATTGAAGGCTTGAACCTAGGCATAAATGGCAAAGAAAGCGCTCAAAGCCAGGTCTATGCTAACCTCAGTCGCACTGTATCTAGTGAAGAGTCACTAAACGAACCGCTATTACTATCAGACTTAGGTACTATTATTGCGATTGAAAAAGGAGCTGAGCAAGATGAGTTTTTCTTATCATTTGAACGCTTAGGTGAGCATAGCAATGTTAAAGTTGAGGGAGATTTAGTGGTAACCGCTGAGTTGCCCGCTGAAACAGAAAGTGCTGATATTGGCATTCGAAACTTTGCTGAAATTCACGCCAGCATGAGTCAATTAACGGGGGTATCGCAGGAGCAAAGTAAGGTACTCAGTGTTTATCAGCTGGTGCAACGACAACTGCCGAGTATCAGCAATATTGAAACCTATATTTCTGCCCAGCAAATGGCGATAACGCAACTAGCGATTGCCTATTGTGATAGTGCGATTGAAGACACAAGTATACGCAATAATTGGTTTCCTAATATTGATTTCACCACTGAGCCGAGTATTGCGCTTGCAATTAGTCAACGCACATTGTTTATCGACCCTTTACTCGCACAATTAATGCCACTTGATGTTGCTAGTCAACCAACTAAAACCAGTGTCAGCAACGAATTAAATAATCTTATTGATCGTTTAGCTATTTGCAGTAGTAACTGTGATGCAGAACGCACCCGTACCATTGCAAAATCAAGCTGTGCTGCCGTGTTAGCCAGTGCTGTCACTTTGGTTCAATAGGCTAGATATCTAGGAAATTATTATGAAAAAAGCTAAACATTATCATCCAGATGCGCCGTTATTATTTTCTGATCATAGCCGCCCGGTGAGTCGTCGTGACTTTATTTCTTCGGGGCTAAGAAAAGGCGCTGGCGTTGTTGCTGGTGCGTCGTTATTTAGTATGTTCGCCAACCCCAATAATGCTCATGCAACGTTATCACCGGATCTTGAAGCACTGAGAGCGTCATGTGGCATTAATGTTCAAGGGGCTGGAAAAATTCCCTTTATTTCATTTGATTTAGCCGGTGGAGCAAATATTGCTGGCTCAAATGTCTTAGTCGGTGGCGCTGGCGGGCAACTCGACTTTCTTTCTACCGGTGGCTACAACAAGCTCGGCTTACCGGGTGATATGGCACCGTCGATTGCTAACCCTGAGGTCGGACAATCGGATTTTATCAATACCGAATTGGGGCTAGCCTTTCATTCCGATTCCGCATTTTTACGCGGAATTTTAGAAAAAACCTCTGCGGATACTCGCAGTAGAATTAACGGTGCTGTCATTCCAAGTCGTTCAGATAATGATACCAGTAATAATCCGCATAACCCTATGTATGCTATTGCTGCAGCGGGAGCCGATGGCTCATTAATGCCTTTAGCTGGTTCAAGAAATACAGACTCAGGTGGCAACTCAATGGCACCGAGTCGCTTTATTGATTTAAGTAAGCGACCAACAAAAATTGATCGCCCTACTGATGTTACCGGATTAGTCGACGTTGGTGATTTATTTAGTCTATTGTCACAAAGTGATGCGGTTGCGGTGATGGAAAGTATTCAACGGGTGAGCGCACAAAAACTAGCACGCGTAAATACTCAAGTCACGCGTGATGATGTTATTAAAGATTTAGTTAATTGTGGTTATGTTAAAAGTGCCGATTTAGCCGATCGTTTTGGCGATCCTAGCACCCTCAACCCGCTACTGGATCCTGATATTGTTGGCCCAGCCGGTATCTTCTCTCTGGCAGAATTTGATGGCGAAAGTGAGTTTAGTAAAACCTCTTCTATCATGAAGCTGGTGGTTAATGGTTTTTCCGGTGCTGGTACTGTCACTATGGGCGGCTTTGATTACCACACCGGCGAACGTGCAACGGGCGAGCTTAGAGATTTACGTGCCGGCCGATGCATGGGCGCTTGTCTTGAATATGCCGCTAGACGCAACAAACCATTAATGATGTATGTTTTCAGTGATGGCTCTGTCGCCAGTAATGGCCGTATTGATGACTCAGTCGAAGGTCGAGGTAAAGGCGAATGGACCGGTGATAACTCATCTACTGGTGCATCATTCTTTTTAGTCTATAACCCCAATGGTCGGCCGCAACTCAATGGCGCTGACGACAACCAAATGGCAATGCGTCAACAAATCGGTTTTATGCGACCTGATGCTTCTGTAGACACCAGTTCAGCGCCGTCGGCAAACAATGTCAACTTGCTAGTAGAAACGGTGTTACTGAACTATTTAGCTTTACATGGTGAACAAGGCAGCTTTACTGGTATGGTACCTGGTCAAGGTTTAGGTAATAACACCTTACTCGACAGTTTGACCGCGTTTCAACCAATAGTAACTAACACTATTAATCAAGTTTAAGCTTAATAGCTAGTTTATAGCATGCCATTAGCGCTAATAAAAAAGCACCTATCAAGGTGCTTTTTTTGTTGCTCGGTACTTAAAATGAAATGCTGTCGCTGGTAATTTTTAGTTCTGTTGTAAACCGAGTGAGAAATGTAGCTTTTGCTGATTATCAATAATAATGGCTTCATAGTTAGGTAAGTTATTAATATACGCCATACCTTGCTCTAAGCCCAAAACAAAAAGCGTTGTCGATAAAGCATCAACATAGGTTGGATCTCGCCCTATCACAGAAACACTAACCACTTGCTGCGCTGACTTGCCAGTTTTCGGGTTAATAATATGATGATAACGCACGTCATCTTCAATAAAGTAACGTTCATAGTCACCCGAGGTAGAAATGGCTTCATCACTGAGCGGTAAATGAACCGCAGTTTTGTCATTCGCTCGCGGATGTTTAATACCTACCAGCCAAGGTCGACCGTTACGATCGCCTAATAAGCCGGTATCACCACCGGCACTAACTAAGGCATGTTTTATACCTGCCGAGGCCAATATGGCTAAACAATTTTTAACCGCGTAACCTTTAGCAATACCGCCTAAATCTATTTTAATTTTCGGGTGTTTAAAGAAAATGGTTTGCTCAGTTTTATTAAGCACAATGCCAGTATGATCTATGGCGGCAAGTGACTGTTCAATTGTCTGCTGATCAGGTTTTTGTCTCAAACGATAATCGTAATGATAACCCACAGACGCGTAGGTAACATCGAAAGCACCGTTACTTTGCTGAGATATTTCTTCTGCTTTGGTAAGTAAATCAAATAACTCAGATGAGATTTGCACCGGATCTTTCGGCGCTAAACGATTAACCTTTGATAACTCACTGTCAGGTTTATACGGGCTCATTTCACGATCTATACGGCGCATTTCATCTTCAACGGCGATAATAATTTTATTTGCCCGTGCTTGTTCGCTAGCTTTACTAGCTGTTTTTACATCTGTCAGTGGCAGCCAAAATTCCACATGAGCTTGGGTGCCCATCACTTTAAAACTATGCTGATACCATTGGGCGTTAGCATAATTGCTAAAAAATAATAGCATTAATGCCGCATTGAAAATTCGAGGAAAAAAACGCATATTATCTACTCTTAATTAAAAGTTAACGGGCAACGGCCGGTCTGCTTTTGGCACTTTTTCGTAAGAACAAAGCCAAGATACCGCCTATCAATGCGGTAAGTGCAGCAAAATCAAAGGTCATCATAGCACCAAGACCATCTTGCCATAAAATACCGGCAACATAAGCCCCTATCGCGCCACCAAGGCCATAAACACCACCAATATAAATCGCTTGTCCGCGACTTTGCTGATTGGCATTAAAATGCTGCTGAATAAAGGCAATACTAGCGCTATGGTATAAACCGAAACTTAATGCGTGAATAAGTTGTGACAAGGCCAAAGCCATATCACTATCGGCAAAATGGCCAACAATGTACCAGCGCAATGCCGTCAGCAATATACTGGCACTGATCAAGGCTTTTAGTGAAAAACTTTTAAAGAAAAGACCGGCAAAAATGAAAATGCCAACTTCGGCAATCACACCTATCGCAATAAATATACCGATGAGAAAACCACTATAGTCTAGGTTTTGTAGATATAAGGCGAAAAATACATAATACGGGCCAAAGCTCATTTGCAGCATTAAGCCAGCAAAAAAGAACAATAAAAAATTACCATTAAACACTTTATCTTTAATAGAAACATTATCAGTTTGAGTAAGCTTTTTTATTCTCGGCTGACGGCTCATTAATGTAGAAAAAAAGAGCCCGGCAAGAATAATAATGCCGATATAACTAAAGGCCTCAGCGGAGTAGCGCTCAATTAATTCACCACCGAGTATAGCAACAATAATAAAGCCAATGCTGCCCCAAAGACGTATGCGCGCATATATCTTAGCACTTTTTCGAATTGAGCTTAGCGTCATCACCTCAATTTGAGGCTGTATCGACGTCCAGAACAAACTGAACATGGCTAAGCTAAACATTAGAGGCCAGTAACTAACGGTCCAAATGATTAAGCTAAAACAGAGCAAGGATAATAATGCACCAACTTTTACTATGGTAAGTTGCTGACCTGACTTATCAGCAAGGTGCGCCCATAATGTTGGTGCGACGATTTTAGTCGCCGTGATAACCGCAAGTATTTCGCCGATTTCAAGAGAATTAAACCCTCTGGCATCAAGAAATACTGATAAGAAAGGTACCACTAAACCTAAAATGCCGAAGTACCAAAAATAGTTCGATGACAGACGAACGAATTGTTTTGAAGCCACTAATTGGGTTTCCGTTGAAATTTATAGCTAGATAAGTTTACCTAGCTATTTGATATTTAAGCTTCAATATCGGGCGTTTGACAAACCACATCGGCATTTTGCGCTCGATGTCTTAAGTAATGATCCATCAAAGTGAGTGCTAACATAGCTTCAGCAATTGGCACGGCGCGAATACCAACACAAGGGTCATGTCGACCTTTAGTAATAATATCAGCTGGTTGGCCTTCAAGATCAACAGTTTTACCACTAACACCAATACTTGATGTTGGCTTAAGAGCAATAGAGGCAACAATAGGTTGGCCTGAAGAAATGCCGCCGAGTACACCACCAGCATGATTTGACTCAAAGCCCTCAGGTGTTAGCTCATCTCGATGCTCTGAACCTTTTTGATTAACAACCGCAAAACCGTCACCTACTTCCACCGCTTTAACGGCATTAATGCCCATTAAGGCATGAGCAATGTCGGCATCTAAACGATCAAATATCGGCTCACCTAAGCCGACAGGGACATTATTAGCCACGACAGTCAGCTTGGCGCCAATAGAATCTTTCTCTCGCATAATACCGCGTAGTAGTTCGTCTAATTGCTCAAGTTTATTTGCATCAGGGAAGAAAAATGGGTTCTCTTCAACAATATTCCAATCAATATTTTCCGCACAAACATCACCTATTTGTGTCACACAAGCTTGAATGTTAATACCGAATTTTTGCTGTAGATATTTTTTAGCAACCGCTCCGGCGGCAACACGCATCGCTGTTTCACGGGCAGAAGAACGGCCACCACCACGATAGTCACGAATGCCATATTTTTGCCAATAGGTATAATCGGCATGACCAGGGCGGAAGGTATTGGCGATATTGCCATAGTCTTGCGAGCGTTGGTCGGTATTTTCAATCAGCAGACCAATGGGTGTACCTGTGGTTTTACCTTCAAAAACGCCAGACATAATTTTCACTTCGTCGGCTTCACGGCGCGCGGTAGTAAAACGAGAAGTACCTGGTCGGCGTCGGTCAAGATCATGTTGTAAATCAGCTTCACTGAGTTCAATGCCCGGAGGACAACCGTCAATAATGGCGCCTAAACCTAATCCATGGCTTTCTCCGAATGAAGTAACCGTAAATAACTTACCAAAAGTATTGCCTGACATAATGATCTTGATCCGTAAATATTATTGCGCTAAACCGCCAACTAAAGTATTGGCGGACATTTTATTCGTTGCTAGAAAATTCCTGCTGATGTTGCTCAAGCTGTGCCTTAGTTAAACGAAAAACACCATGACCACCACGTTCAAATGTTAACCACTGAAATGGCACATTCGGAAACGCCGCCGTTAAGTGCACCTGTGAATTACCCACTTCACAAATAAGTACACCATGATCATTTAAATGACTTGCCGCTTGTGCCAATATTTGGCGCGTAATATCTAAACCGTCAAAACCGCTACCTAAGCCCATTTCCGGTTCATGCAGAAATTCTTGCGGTAAAGCGTCAACATCTTCTTGATCAACATAAGGAGGATTTGTCACTATTAAATCATAGCTTTGCCCTTCAACCCCAGAAAAAACATCAGATTGAATTGGAATAACTTGTTCTGCTAAACCATGACCTTCAATATTAATTTGCGCAACATTTAGTGCATCAATCGATAAGTCTACAGCGTCAACTTCGGCATCTGGAAAATTCATCGCACACGCAATGGCAATACAACCACTGCCAGTACATAAATCTAAAATACGATTAGGCGAAGAACTAACTAAACCCGAGAACTTGTTCTCAATTAATTCACCAATTGGAGAACGCGGCACTAACACTCGCTCATCAACATAAAACGGTAAGCCACAAAACGTCGCTTGATTGGTTAAATAAGCTGCCGGTAAGCCTTCGATGATTCGACGCTCAAACAAGTGTAAGATTGCCTGTTTTTCTTGCCGTACTAATCGACATTGCATCAATTCAGTTGCCGTATCATTTGGCAAAGACAATTGAAACATCACTAACGTTATCGCTTCATCCCATGCATTATTAGTTCCATGGCCAAAATATAATTCTGCTTGATTAAATTGGCTGGCGCCAAAACGCACGTAGTCAGCTATGGTATGTAATTGCTCGCTCACTTCAGCAAAATCTATTTTATCCACGTATGCCTCTAATGTTTCTTAATTGCGGTAATTATTTTCATGTCAATATTATACTTTCACTTGTTATTGTTCGTCGATGTTTTTAGACTTCGCCAATGAAATTTAAAGACGCACTTAACGCGGAAGAAAAAAAATTGTTCAAAGATGCTATAGGTAAGATAAAACCTATGGTGCAGGACAGAGTACACCCCGCTAAAAGAACCAGCAAGCAGAAAACGACGTTCACAGGGCAAAAAGATAAAAAGATTGTGGCTGAATTTCATTTCTCTGATGAATTCGAACCCGATCTAAATAGCCAAGGGCCAGTAAAGTATGTTCGCGAAGGGGTTGATAGTTTTGAAGCTAAAAACCTACGCCGAGGACAATATGCACCCGACCTCATATTAGACTTACACGGCCTTGACCAACAACAATCAAAGCGAGAAATTGCTGCCTTATTGGCTGCTTGCCAAAAAGAACACGCACAATGTGTTTGTATCGTTCATGGCTTAGGTGGCAGAGTGCTAAAAAACAAAGTGCCGCACTGGTTAGTGCAACACCCCGATGTTATGGCCTTTCACCAAGCACCGTTAGAATGGGGCGGTAACGGCGCGTTACTGGTTTTGGTGGAATTGAAAGATAAGTTTATTCGCGACTAATTTAAGTTGGGCTTTTGATAAAAGACGCTAACAAATATCATTTGGCGAAACTAAGGTAACAAACTCACCCTGCATTTTTTCAAGATGATAATCTATTAGCGCAACCGAGGCGGTTTGAAATATCGGCATGGTATTGTCAAACGTTAGCTCTGCCACTAAATAACTCACCAATGGCATATGCGAAACTAATAATATTTTTTGATATTGCTCGACGCTACAAACGGCATCAATATAGTCATGCACTTCTTTGGCACTGTCTTCTGGGGTAATAAAGCTTAAGGTTTTTCGGTTTTGCTCACCTGATAACTGTTCAATCACCGAATCTGCTGTTTGTTGCGCTCGTAAATAAGGACTAACAAAGATGCAATCAAACTGGTGCTGATTTTCTGCTAACCATTGCCCAGAAATTTTTGCTTCATTAATGCCATTAGTGGTTAATGGTCTTAACGCATCAGATGGTGCAATTGGCTCTGCTTGACCATGACGCATAATGAAAATTTGCATAACTACCTTAATTTAAACGAACTTTATTATTTGCGGCTATAGTAAAGGAATTGTCTATCTTTTTATAACATCCGTTAAGAATAAAATGGACTCACCTTATTCCTTAGGGTAATTTAGAAAGATAATAAAAATAACATTCTAGCTATAGTGAAATGACATGTTAAATGTGGTTTTACAGGAGCCATTGTGAAAAAAAGTCCGAATGACGCTAAAGAATACCAAGCTATAACATTAGAGAACGGCTTACGAGTATTACTAGTTCATAATCCTGATAGTAATAAGTCTGCCGCTGCTTTAGCTGTTAATACCGGGCACTTTGACGACCCAGAACATCGACAAGGTTTAGCACACTTTTTAGAACACATGCTATTTCTTGGTACCGAAAAGTACCCTGACGGTAGTGAATATCAAAAGTTTATCAATGAGCACGGTGGTAGCAATAACGCTTGGACGGCCACTGAACATACTTGTTTTTTCTTTGATATTGGCCAACAACATTTTGCTGGCGCAATTGAACGCTTTGGTGAATTTTTTACTGCTCCCTTACTTTCTGCAGAGTTTGTTAATAAAGAGCGTAAGAATATTGACGCTGAGTTCAAACTCAAACTTAAAGATGACATTCGTCGCTTGTATGACGTTCATAAAGAAACCATTAATCAACAACACCCTTTCGCCAAATTCTCCGTTGGTAGCAGTGAAACCTTAGCCGATAAACCCGGCTATAATTTACGTGATGAAGTTCAAAATTTCTTTGAAAAAAATTACCAAGCTCATTGGATGACCTTAGTTTTAGAAGGGCCACAATCATTTTCACAGTTAGAAAGTTTCGCTGAAAATCATTTTGCCAAAGTAAAATCCAATGGTATCGCTAAGCCGCCGATAAAGCAGCCACTCTATCAGGTCGAACATCAACAAAAATGGATAAAAGTATGCTCGGTAAAAAATGATAAGCAATTGATCATTAGCTTTGCCATGCCGAGTATCGACCAATATTACCGCCATAAGCCTGAAGCTATTCTCGCCTATTTAATTGGCCATGAAGGCCCAGGTAGTATTTTATCACTATTAAAAAGTAAGCAATGGGCGTTAGCGCTAACCGCAGGCTCAGGGATAAATGGTTCAAATTTCAAAGATTTTAATATTAATATTTCGCTATCTGATCTTGGTGAAAAACACATAAACTCGATAGTCAGTATCGTGTTTTCTTATTTAGCGTTGTTAAAACAAACACCGTTGAATAAGCAATATTACCGAGAGAAAAAAGCACTTGCTGAATTATCTTTTTCCTATCAAGAAAAGCTGTCACCACTAGACTCTGTCAGCCAGCTGGTTATTAATATGCAGCATTATCCGGAACAAGACTACATTTTCGGTGATTATGTTATGGATGGCTTAAATGCGACAGTACTTAATAAGTTGCTTGATTATATGGTCGCAGCGAATGTCCGTATTATCACCTTGAGTCCTGAAATTGATGAAGCAGATCCGCAGATCAGTCAATGGTATCAAGTACCTTACACTGTTAACGACATTTTACCTGAGCAAATTAGCAACTGGCAAAGTGCAGGCAAAGTAGCAGAACTGTCGTTACCCACTGAAAATAATTATATCGTCGCACAACCAAAGCTTATTGCTTATCAACACAAGCAAGATGATCCGCTATCGCCACCAGAAAATATCTATCAACAAGATGGTTTAAATGTTTGGTTTAAACATGACATTAGCTTTAATACTCCTAAAGGTTATATTTACCTATTAATAGACGCACCTAAGGTCATTGAAAGTGCAGAAAACATTGCCATGACGCGTCTCTTCATTGATATCTATAGCGATGCCGTTGTCGAAGAGCACTATGATGCAGAGTTAGCTGGCATTCACTATCACTTATATTCTCACCAGGGAGGCATGACATTACAATTATCAGGTATTAGCAGCAAACAAGAGCAGTTGTTGCCCTTACTATTAGCTAACTTATTAAGTTGTGATTTTTGCCAAGAAAAGTTTGAGTTATTTAAACAACAGCTCATCGGCCATTGGAAAAATGGTGAAAGCAGTAAATCAATTTCACAGCTATTTGCTGCCCTGAGTTCAGCAATGCAGCCTAAAAGCCCAAGCAGTAAAACTCTTATTTCAGCACTAGAAAAAATAACTTTTCAACACTTTAAACACTTTATTCAGCAATTATTTAAAGATGTTGCGATAGAAGCACTAATTCATGGTAATTGGGTAAAGAGTTCAGCTGAAAGTATGATTAATAGCATTAAGCAAGAATTTGGCAAATATTTATCACAAGACAACCAAGTAAAAATCCCTTGCCTTGATCTAAAAGATCAACAACAAATAACTATGCCAATAAATTTGCCTGAGCATGACCATGCCGCCGTACTTTATTACCCGATGCCGAACAAAGACTTACAAACAGTCGCGTTAACTATGCTGACCAATCAATTGCTATCGCCTATTTTCTTCCAAGAAATGCGTACTGAAAAGCAATACGGTTATTTAGTTGGGGTCGGTTTTATTCCGATAAATCGTTATCCCGGCATTGCCTTTTATATTCAGTCACCTCATACCGATGCAGCGGCATTAACAGAAGCGATGAATGACTTTATTAGTAGAATTAATGATTACATTAAAAACTTGCCAAAAGAGCACTGGCAACACCTACAACTAGGTCTTGCCGGCCAATTACAGGAAAAAGATACAAATTTAAGGATCAAAAGTCAGCGCTACTGGGCGGCAATTTGCAACAATGAAGCATCCTTCACTCAGAAGCAGCAATTAATTGAAATAATTAAAAGTCTTTCAATAACAGATATCTCAACATTTGTTCAAAACCACTTCACCGGTGCAACGACAGATGACCGCTTATCGCTATTAAGTTATGACAATGACAGCCAGTTATCAGAAATGGCAAAAAGCTCATCAACCAATGGCAACAGTGAATTTCTGTTAAAAAAATGCCAAAGAAAATACTAACATTGCCGATAAAGTGATAAATGTCACTGATTCAATACTGGTATTTAGCCGCAACATAACGGGCGCTAGTGATTGACTTAACTCCCAGCATCATTTTTAATGGGGTGTGACATCCAAAAAAAACAAAAATATCTGGCATATCTGTTAAATGTTCTTAATACGGATGTGGAGTTCACTACCATAAGGTTACATTAGTGCTTTTATCTTTTTTCAAAAATAAAATACTTTCCAAGTTTTTAATTTTTCATACATTTTTTTTATGCTCAGTGGCATTATCTCTATTTAATCATGCTTATGCCTTTTCTAATAATGTTAATCAGATACCACTTAAATTTGAACGCTTATCAATTGCTGAAGGATTATCTCAAAGCTACGTTTATGATATTACTCAAGATAAAAACGGTTTTATTTGGATAGCAACGCAAGACGGCTTAAACCGTTATGACGGTAAAAACTTTGTTTATTACCGCCATAACAGTGCTGACAAAAACTCCATTGCTGATAACTTCATTCGTAAGCTTTTTATCGACAAAGATAATATTCTCTGGGTCGGCACAAATGAGGGCTTAAGCCGTTACAATGAATCGCTCGATAATTTTGATAATTTCCTCCATCAAGATAATGATAACAATTCACTAAAAGACAATGAAATTTGGGATATTTACCAAGATCAACAAAATAATATATGGGTATCCAGCAAAGAAGGGTTACATAAATTTGATTCAGAAAATGACAACTTCAATCGTATTCGCTTTCGCGGCTATGAAGACGCACTAAAAGAAATTAAAACCATCTTTCAAGATAAAAAAGGTAATTATTGGTTAGGTACATATGACAAAGGCATATTTTTAACCAATAGTACAATGTCTTCTGTTGTATCCTTAAATAATCAAAACAAGTGGAACCTTAAACTCAATGCAAGTGCGCTTTACGACTTAAAGTTCATTGATAACCAATATTGGTTAGGTACCAACAACGGCCTTTTTATTATTTCGCAGGATTATGACATCGTTAAGCACTATGAGGAAAATAGTGCTGATATGAGTTTAAATATACTTTCAAATAAAGTTCGCTCGCTAGAACAAATTAATGATTCGGCGATTTGGTTAGGAACACTAAATGGCTTGAACAGTATTAATACTTTGACAGGGGAAGTTAGCTCATATCAGTCCACAGCTCATAAAAATGCATTATCTTTCAATTTAGTTCTAAAAGTATTTAAGGATAAGGCACAAAAAGTATGGCTAGGTACTAATGGTGGAGGAATAAGTACGTACAACCAACTTCAGTTGAGAATAAGCCATGGTTTATTTAACTATGAAAACCCTGGGCAAGCTGTATACGCATTCGCAGAAACATCAGATGGTACGACATGGTTTACTACCGACGATGGTAAACTTAATAAAATCGATAGCAATGGGCATATTAGTCAAGCAAATATAAGAAACAATAAGCCTATTTCACATTTACTCGTAGATAGAAATGACAACTTTTGGTTGAAAACTGAGCCTGCCACCCCTTCAGAACCAGGTAGTTTATATTATTATCAACCAGTTACAGAGGAATTGAACTTACATTCTGAATGGGAAATCAAATCAACCCATAATGATTTTAGTAATTTGATTCTAGCTGATGGAAAAATGTGGTTTATCAACGAAAAGAAAATATTGACGTCATTCGACTTAAAATCAAGCCAACTCAAAGAGCACTCACAAGATATACTAAATAGCTTTACCGCTATTGAGTACGACAACAATGGCAAAATTTGGTTATCGACACCAGAAAATAAAATTTTATACTACACAATATCAACAAACGAGTTTTCTAACGTTATCTCTAACATCCCTAAAGATTTGCAATTTGGAAGTATTTCAAATATCGGCTTGTCTCAAAATTGGATTTGGTTTGGTTCGCGTGGACAGGGAATTGCTCTTTACAATAAAAAATCAAAATTAATTTCTATTATTAATGAGAGTAACCTCCTTAGTAATAATTTTATAGCTGATATCATTATAGATAATCAGGAAAATGCTTGGATTTCAACCAATAGGGGCATTAATATAATAAACCCCAACACAAAAGCCGTAAAATCATTTAATAAAGATTTATTAATCGATACAAATGAATTCATTAGTGATAGCGCCATATTAACCTCAAACGATACCATTTACTTTGGCGGAATCAATGGCTTCCATTCATTTATACCAAGAAATTTATTGAAGATTAAGCAAAGCATTTCCTCTCCATACCTAACGAGTATTTTAATTGCTAATAAGGAAGTAGGCATTTCAAATTTCGTATCAAATAAAAACAAAGAAACATTTACTCTAAATAAAGCACCTAACTCTCTTGACCTATTGAATTTGAGCCATGACCAATCTCCATTTAGCATTGAATTTGTAACTCCAAATGTCAACTTGATTAGTCATTTAAAGTACCGATACCGATTAACTGGTTTAGAGGATGATTGGATAGATGCAGGTAAGAATAATTTACGTGCTACCTATACAAATTTGAGCCCTGGTGATTATACTTTTGAAGTCCAGGCCTATGATTTACAAAGCAAACAAGAAAGCGAAATTAAAAGTCTCAATATTGCGATTATGCCACCTTGGTGGCTATCTCGAAGTGCAATTTTAGTTTACAGCCTTTTCACGCTTTTAGTCATCGCCTATATTCTTCAACAAGTACGTCATAAGCGCCTATACCACTTACAAATAAAATTAAGCGAAGAACGTTTAAAGTTATCGCTATGGGGCAGTGGCGACGAAATGTGGGATTGGAATATTAAGAAAGGCAAAATATATCGTTCTAATATTTGGGGAATTTTGGAGTTCCCGCAAGATGGCAAGCGCAATGTTGGCGCCGATCAAACCAATATCCACCAGCAAGATATTCCCAGAGTAAGAGAAGCACTAAATCAGCACTTCGAAGATAGTAGCCAGCACTTTGAAGCAACCTATCGTGTCAAAGACAAAGATGATAAATGGATTTGGGTGCTCGATCGCGGCAAAATTGTTGAGCGTGATGAAAAAAACAAACCCTCGCGTATGACGGGAACGTTAAAAGATATCAGCCAAATCAAACGTGCCGATGAGCGTCTAAAATTGTTTGCCAAGTGTATAGAAAACATTTCAGACGCGATTGTTATTTATGATCGTCAATTTACTGTCGTTGATGTAAATAAAGCCTTTCAACGCATTACCGGTAAAACTAAATTACAAATGCGTGGCAGCTTCCTTAAATTTGAACAATATCCAGAAAGCTTTAATCAAAATGTTAAAAGACATTTGATCACCAAGGGTAGCTGGCATGGCGAAATAGAAAGTATTAGAGACAATGGTGAGCTTTATTTAACCGATTTGAACATAGATATCATTAAAGATGAAACTGGTAATATTTCACACTTTGTTGGTGTTTTTTCAGATATAACAAAACGCAAACAAACTGAAGCAGAATTAAGAAAGCTGGCTAACTCTGATACTTTGACCGGACTTCCTAATCGTTCATATTTTCAAGCCAACCAACAACGTTTAGTAAAAAATAAAATCCCTCATGCCCTTTTAGTTTTTGATTTAGATAACTTCAAAAAAGTCAATGACTCACTAGGTCATGAAGTAGGTGATGTTTTGCTATGTAAGGTTGCGGAACGTATTAGAAGCTTAGGTAGAAACCAAGATAGTGTCTACCGGCTCGGTGGCGATGAATTCAGTTTAATTGTCGAAAATACCAATGATATTCATACAATTACATCAATAGCAAAACAAGTTTTAGACTCGATTGCATTACCGTTAAAACTCAAGAGTCAAGAAATTGTATTATATAGCAGTATTGGTATTGTGCTTTATCCTGAGGACGGTGTCAGCCCACAAGAGTTATTAAAAAATGCTGATACGGCGATGTATCATGCAAAAAATTCTGGCGGCAATAAATATCAATTTTTCAGCGATTCGATGAATAAAACCGCCGTTAAACGCTTACAAATTGAAAGCCTTATTCGACATGGCCTAAAAGAAGATTTTTTCTCGGTTTTTTACCAACCGAAAATTGAAATAGCGACGGGCAAAATTGCCGGTATGGAAGCCCTAGTGCGCTTTGAGACTCCAAGTAAAGGCATTATCAGTCCGGTAGTATTTATTCCGGTTTCAGAAGAAACGGGGCAAATAATTGATATTGGTGAAATTGTCTTGCGTAAAGCCTGTTTTGCCACCAAAAAATGGGTTGATGCTGGACTGTTTGAAGGACGCATTGCCGTTAACTTATCCGCGGTTCAATTTACACAACCTAATTTAGTTGCCATGATCGCCAGCACATTAAAAGAAAGCGAGTTACCAGCAAAATACCTAGAGCTTGAGATCACCGAAGGTACCGTAATGGACTCACCACAAAAAGCCATTGATACCATGCTACAAATTCGTGCCATGGGTATTCATTTATCACTCGATGACTTCGGTACCGGTTATTCGTCTTTGGCCTATTTAAAGAAATTTCCGCTCAACACTTTAAAAATTGATAAGGCCTTTGTTGATGATATAGAGACCTCGGAGCAAGGTCGAAATATGGTGGCAACCATTGTCACTATTGCCCATAACTTAGGCATGGAGGTTGTCGCAGAAGGGGTTGAAACTAATCAGCAGCTGAGCTTTCTATCTGGGCTGCGCTGCGAACAACTTCAAGGCTACCTTTATAGTAAACCGTTACCCGAGAACGACTTTCAAAAATATTTACTGTCCTTTCAAATCACCAATAAATCCACCTCATTTGGTAAAAACACCATCTAATCACCAGTGTCGATTTTATGACACAAAAATATAATGATAAATACTAGGTTTAAAGCCTTATAAACAAAGGCTTTAAACATATGGCACAATTTTCGCTTTATTCTTGTTGAATTTAAAACAATAACATTAACAAGGAAATAACATGCTTAGTTCACTAATTTTATCTTTAGCAATGTCTGCTACTCCAACAGTAACAGCTGATACAAACACTCTCGTTACCGAAGAAAGCGGTACAAAGCGCAGTCAAGTCCGAATAGGAACAAAACGCAGCCAGGTTAGAATTGACAGCCAAGAATTGACTATTGAAGAGATTGGTACAAAGCGCAGCCAAGTTCGTATAGGAACAAAACGCAGCCAGGTTAGAATTAACAGCCAAGAATTATCTATTGAAGAGATTGGCACAAAACGCAGCCAAGTTCGCATCGGTACAAAACGTAGCCAAGTTCGCATCTAGGAGGCACTATGATTAATTTAATTAAATCTTTATTTATTAATGATGCAAAAGAAAATGCTATTGCAGCAAGTATCGAAATTAAAGAGATGCCTGCGAGTACGTGGTGGAATTAAGCTCTATAAATCGCTTTAAGAGCTTGAAAAGAGAGATGGATACTTCGCTACAAGGAAGTTAGCGTTTTTATATTACAGCGCCACACAGCCTGTAAAATGCAAGGAAAGCTAAATTGTCTAAGCAGAAAAAAATAAGCAATCAAAACCAAAACGCTGATAGGTCTTTACGCGTTTCTTCATACAGAACATCGGCCATACCAGCGGGCCAAATACTAATCCAGCAGTTGCCCATCGCTTAGCGCCTAAGCCGTTACTCATTGCTTGGCAATAAAAAAATACAGAAAATACCACAGAAAATATTGCTATAAGTGACAAAACCACACTTTACCTACTTCGAAAAATTATCATGAAAAAATATAACGACGACTAAACGCGCAAATTCTAGCAACATTAGAGTATTTATTCAAAACATTTTCTTCAAAAATCAGCTTTTAAAACACAAAAAAGAGGCAACTAATTGCCCCTTTAAGATACGATTACTTTCCTACTCTACGGCAAACACATGCCGTACAGACCTCTTGCGTTAACAGTAATAACTTTCACCTTGTTCGGCCAATTTCACTAAGGCATCACATGGTGCGAATCGTTCACCAAACTCAGCTTGCCATTGGGTTAATTTACTCACCAAAGTTGCAGCACCAATTTTGTCGATATAATTGAACGGGCCACCTAGGAATGGTGGGAAACCAATGCCAAATATGGCTCCAATATCGCCATCACGAGCATTGCGAATTATGTCTTCATCAAGACAACGCGCGGCTTCATTAAGCATCATGTAAACACAGCGTTCAACTTGTGCCTCAGAAACTGATTTATTGCTCGCTTGTAATCCAAGCAAGGTATAAACGCTTTCATCAACCAACTTCTTTTTGCTCTTAGTATTATATTGATAGAAACCTTTCTTAACTTTCTTACCTAAACGGCCGTCATCAATCAGTTTTGAAAAAGCAGCTGGAGGTGCAAAGCGCTCACCTAGTTCAGCCTGCAAAATTGGACCTATTTTAGAGCCAACATCAATGCCAACTTCATCTAACAATTGCATAGGCCCCACAGGGAAACCAAATTTCACCATAGCTTTATCAAGCGCTTCAATTGAACAACCTTCAAGTAGCAACATGGCTGCTTCATTCATGTACGGCGCTAAAATACGATTCACATAAAAACCGGCTTTGTCTTTCACAACAATCGGTGTTTTTCCTTGCTTCTTAGCAAAGGCTACGGTTGTTGAAATAGTTTGATCTGAGGTTTTATCATGAGCAATAATTTCTGCCAACGGCATTTTGTCAACCGGAGAAAAGTAATGTAAGCCAATAACATTTTCTGGTCGTTGCGCTTTTTCAGCAATTTGTCCGATCGGTAAGCTTGAAGTATTGCTGGCAAAAATTGTGCTTTCTTTACAATGACTTTCAATATCTGCCACCATATTTTGTTTTAACGTTAAATCTTCAAATACCGCTTCAACGGCAATATCAACATTACTAAAGCCGTTAAACTCGGTAGTGCCCGTTATGTTTGCCAGTTGATTTTGCATTTCACTATGGCGCATAAAACGACGTTTAACTTTTTTGTTCAATAAGTCATAACCATATTTCAATGCATGGCTAATACCTTGCTGTGAAATATCTTTAATGCGCACGGGTAATTTGGCTTTGGTTGCCGTAACAAAAGCAATACCACCGCCCATCAAACCGCCACCAAGTACCGCAACATTATCGATGGTAGCTGGCTCAACACCTTCAACGCCCTGCTCTTTTTTCATATCAGTCGTTGCAAAGAATATTTGTCTAAGCTGAGCAGAAACATCACTCATCACTAATTGACCAAAGTGCTCTGCTTCGACTTGGTAGCCTTTCGAAGGTGCTTGTTCAGCACCAGTACGAATACAGTCAATAATTTTAAGAGGGGCAGGATAATTACCTTTAGTTTTACCTAGCACCATTTTAGTTGCTTGGCTAAACAAAATACCACGGCCTAAACGGTTGCCCTCGAGCATCTTATCCATAAAAGATAATTTACGTGCTTTAGGTTTTACTTTACCTGAAAGTGCCAGTTTTTCAGCAGTTGCAATTAAAATGCTATTAGGTACCACATCGTTAACTAAACCGGCTTTTAATGCTTGTTTAGCACGTAACTGTTTACCAGTTAGCATCATGTCCAATGACTTTTGTATACCTACGAGTTTCGGAAGACGCTGCGTACCGCCACCGCCAGGTAATAAACCCAATTGTACTTCTGGTAAGCCTAAAGCAGTTTTTCCACTGTCACTACATACCCGGCCATGACAGGCCATCGCTAGCTCTAAACCACCGCCTAAACAGGCGCCATGTACAGCAGCAACAACCGGAATTGATAAATTTTCTAATTGATCGAAAATCATTTGCCCTTGGCGAGATAGCGCTGTGGCTTCTGCTGCCGAAGTACATTTCGCGAGCATATGAACGTCAGCGCCAGCAACAAAAGAGTCTGCTTTGCCGCTCACCAATACGAGGCCTTTTATTGCCTTGTCTTCACGAATTTCTTTTAATATTGTGGCAATTTCTTCAGCAAACTCAGCTTTTAAAGTATTCATGGAGTCGCCTTTAACGTCCATGATCAAATGTGCGATGCCATTTTCTTGACGTGCCAAACTAAAGGTACTTGTGTTCTCTTGCATTGTTACATCAGTCATTAGTCTGTCTCCACAATCATAGCTGCGCCTAAGCCACCGGCCGCACAAGCCGTTGTTAAGCCTGTACCACCACCACGGCGATTTAATTCATTTAATGTTTGTACAATTAAACGCGTACCGGTTGCCGCAAATGGGTGACCATATGCCAACGAACCGCCCATCACGTTAAACTTGTCCATATCAATTTCACCAATGGCTTTATCTTGTCCAAGGTGTGTTTGCGCAAATTTATTACTACCAAACATTTTTACGTTCGCCAGTGCTTGCGCTGCAAATGCTTCATGCATTTCAATTAAGTCTAAATCAGCTAAGTTCATACCAGCACGTTTTAAGGCGATAGGTGAAGCAAAACTTGGCCCCATCAACATGTCTTCCCAGACATCAATTGCGGCAAAGCCATAGCTGCGAATATAGCCTAACGGTTTATAACCTAATTCTTTTGCTCGTCCTTCACGCATTAATAAAATAGCGGAAGCACCATCGGTTAATGGCGTACTAGTTGCGGCAGTTACTGTACCGTGTTTACGGTCAAACACTGGGCGTAATTTCGCGTAACTTGCTAACTCTGAATTTTCACGAATACAATTATCTTTTGAAATAAACGATTTATAAGGTTCGCTGTGTGCGGTCATCACCTCGCCATCTAAGTTACCAGCTTGCCAATTTTTCGTCGCAAGAGTATGAGAGCGATGAGCTAATGCATCTTGTTCTTCACGAGTAATACCATGAGTTTTTGCCATTTGCTCAGCGGTTTGTCCCATAGACAATCCCGTAGAATACTCAGCAACTGCTGGCGGCACCGGCAAAATATCTTTAAAGCTTAATTTGCGAATTAATGACATTTTTGCGCCGAAAGAGCGTGCTTTACTTAAATCGAGTAAGGTGCGGGCAAACTTCTTAGAAACACCAATAGGAGCAACAGATGATGAGTCAGCACCACCGGCGACACCAACATCAACAAAACCGGCCATAATAGATTCAACAACATTCACTGTTGATTGGAAACTTGTCGCACAGGCTCTTGAAACGCTGTAAGCATCAGTATGAACATTCATGCCAGTACCTAGCACTATTTCACGGGCAATATTTGGTGCTTCAGGCATTTGCACAACTTGGCCAAAGATGAGCTGGTCAATAATTTGCGGGTCAACATCATGCTTTTTCAGCAACTCGTTTACCACAATTTTACCTAAATCTACGGCTGGGACACCATGAAAAGCCGTTGCTTGCTTAGCAAACGGTGTACGTAAACCAGCAACAACTGCAATACGCTCCCCACTTCCTGTTATTAGTTTTGATTTTGTCATTTTTGTTTCCATTTTGTTGCAATACTCAAGAGGTCAGACCTCTTTGGTTTTATAATAATTCTAACGACATATTAAAATAATTCAATGATTAGCTATCAAAATTTAAACAAAATATTTCCAAGCGCTTAAAAACCTAAAGAAATTTCTTTAGAATTAACTTAATACGGTTGTTTTTTTTCACATGAACCTTATATCAATTAGAAGGTCTGACCCACTAACGTTAAATTTATAAACAATAAGAATATTGAATTATGGCTATTGAACACTTTTCCTCTTTGCAAGAACATTTAACTTCTCAAATTATCGGACAACCGGCATTAGTAGAAAATTTACTTATTGCCTTGCTGGCCAATGGCCACTTAATTGTAGAAGGTCCTCCTGGCTTAGCAAAGACTCGTGCCGTCAATGCCTTAGCAGAAGGACTAGAAGCTGACTTTCACCGTGTTCAATTTACCCCTGACTTGTTGCCAGCGGATTTAACTGGTACCGATATTTATCGCCCAGAAGATGGTAGTTTTGTTTTTCAATCAGGACCATTATTTCGCAACTTAGTGCTCGCCGACGAAATCAACCGAGCGCCCGCTAAAGTGCAATCAGCCCTTTTAGAAGCCATGGCGGAAGGCCAAATAACCGTCGGTAGAAAAACCTATCCGCTGCCTGAGTTATTTTTAGTGATGGCAACACAAAACCCATTGGAGCAAGAAGGCACATACCCGCTGCCCGAAGCCCAGCTAGACCGCTTTTTAATGCACCTTGAAATTGATTATCCAGATGCCACAGCGGAACTAGAAATTTTAAAGTTAAACCGGGGTGAAGCACTAAAAATAGAAAAGCCGGCAGTAAAAGAAATCAGCCAAAGCGATATTTTTGCTGCGCGTAAAGCAGTGATGCAAATTCATATGGCGCCCGCTGTCGAAAACTATATTGTTGATTTAATCATGGCGACTCGTACGCCAGAAAAATATGACGATAAACTCAAACAATGGTTAGCATATGGTGCTAGTCCACGTGCCACTATCGCACTTGACCGCTGTGCTCGTGCTCGCGCTTGGTTAAACAACCGCGACTTCGTTAGCCCAGAAGACGTACAAGCAGTATTTCATAATGTCTTACGTCATAGAATATTGATGACTTATCAAGCAGAAGCAGAAGGTATTAGCAGTAACCAATTGCTTGACCGTTTACTTAGTTTAGTTGCTGTTGCTTAATGCGTTATTCTTATGTGGTTTAGTCAAAATAATTCAAAACAACAAAACTCGACGCAAGACCTTCTTGATGAGCTACTCAGTAATGGTATCGAAATAACGATTGAAGAGTTAATTCGTTACCAAAGTAAGAGTTCGCTTATTAATCTCGCGGCGGGGAAAAGTTTGCACGGTAAAATGTCTGGTAACTACCTTGCCCGCAGTAAAGGTCGTGGCATGGAGTTTGACGAAGTGCGCCATTATCAAAATGGTGATGATATTCGTGCTATCGACTGGCGCGTTACAGCCCGTACGGGTAAAACTCATACCAAATTATTTCGTGAAGAAATTGAGCGACCAGTACTTATTGCCACCGATTTAAGCGAAAACATGCATTTTGGCAGCCAGTTATTGTTTAAATCAGTGCAGGCAGCCCATGTCGCCGCTCTTGTTGCTTGGCATGCCAAGTCTCGAGGCGATCGTATCGGCGGTATTGTCTTTAACCAACATCAGCACAGTGAACTCAAACCTCGTAGTCGTCAACAAGGGGTATTACATTACCTACATACCTTAGTAAAAACGCACGCAAAAAGTGTGCTAAGCACAAACGAACTTACGACAAAGCAAAGTGCCACCATTGCCTTTGAGCAAAACTGCGCGCGTATTAGACAACTCGCAAAGCCTGGCAGCTTGGTTTATTTGATCACCGATGCTTTCCACTTAACTGATGAAGCGGTGCGCCACCTTGCCAATGTTTCTCGCCACTGCGAGCTTGTAGTGTGTTTGATCAGCGATCCGTTAGAGCAACAATTACCAACAAGTAAACAAAAAATTACCGTTGCCGTTACCGACGGTCAAGAACGACAACAATTAGTACTCGGTGATAAAAAGTTGGCAGAAAAATACCACCAACAAGCTATCGCACTGAGTGAGTCAACCGAGCATAAATTAACGAAAGCGGGTGCCCGCTTACTGCATTTTTGTGCCAGCGAAGCACTAGAAACACAATTACATCGCGGAGTAGCTTCATGGATCCGTTAGCACAATTAAAAGACATTCATTTACCTGCAGACATACATAACTACCCGCTAGCACCGGGATGGTGGTTACTGGCATTACTCATTTTAGCATTACTGATTTTTTCTGGGCTAAAACTCCGCCAATTTATCAACCAACGTAAAGCACAAAAAACAGCCTTAAAACAGTTAGCTATTGCTAGCGATACTACCGCCGTGCTCAACAGCGTGAAATGGGCGTTATTACAATACTTTCCACGGGCACAAGTTGCCCATTTGTCTGGTGATAATTTAAAAACATTTTTAACGGCAACACTCCCAGCTAAACACCAAGAAAAGTTTCAACAACTGAGTGCAAACGTTTTTAACAACGTCTATCAAAGTGCCGAACATTCAACGGCAGAGTTAACCGCAAAGGAAAAAGAAACAAGAGACTTTGTCGAGGCCGCAAAATTATGGCTTACTCAGGCATTACCGCCGGTGGCTGCTGAATCTTTTAGCAACTCAACAACGAATAACACCGTAGCTGCAAATAAAAAAACAATGGCACTAGCCTCCGAAAATATCGGAGGGCAAGTATGATTCATTTTGAATTTATCTGGGTTTTAGTGGCCCTGCCACTACCATTAATTGTTTATTGGCTGCCCGCGAAAAAGCAAGTTCAAGCATCACCACTTAAAATGCCAACATTAATCAAGGGCATTCAAGCGCCGGAGTTTACACCGCATAAGAAAAAAGCGTCATTAGCAACCTTAAGCATAGTTTGGGCATTACTTGTCTTAGCCTGCACGCAACCGCAATGGTTAGGTGAAGCGGTTAATGTGCCAACCGAAGGTCGCGAAATGATGATAGCGGTTGATTTATCCGGCAGTATGCAAGTAGAAGATATGAGTCTAAACGGCAGAACCGTCAACCGATTGGACATGCTAAAAGTTCTGTTAGGTGACTTTATTGAGCGCCGCACGGGCGACCGATTAGGTTTAATACTGTTTGGTGATGACGCTTATATGCAAACACCAATGACCTTTGACAGAAAAACTGTACAGCAAATGTTAGATGAAACAGTGCTGGGCTTAGTCGGTAAACAAACGGCCATTGGCGACGCTATTGCCCTTGCCGTTAAACGCTTTGACGAAAAGAAAAACTCTAACCGAGTTTTATTACTATTAACTGACGGACAAAATACTGCTGGAAAAATCACGCCAGAACAAGCGCTTGAACTGGCTGTAGCCAAAGACATCACCATTTATTCCATTGGTATCGGCGCTGATGTTATGGTGCAAAACTCGCTATTTGGTGCTCGACGCGTTAACCCGTCAAGCGAACTTGATGAAAAATCACTGCAACATTTAGCCGATGCAACCGGGGGCAGGTATTTTCGCGCCCGCGCCAGTGAAGACATGAGCCAAATTTATCAATTGCTGGATAACTTAGAGCCTGTTGAGCAAGAGCAACAACAAATGCGACCATTAACGGCTTTATTTTATTGGCCTTTAGGTTTGGCGCTACTGATCAGCTTAATGGCTTTACTAGCTAATTCGTTAATCAACAGTCAATTTTCTTTGCGTAAATCAACCAATAAAGAGGAGAATAAGTAGCATGGAAGAATTTCACTTTATTCGCCCTTTTTGGCTACTGGCACTTATTGTTTTAGTACTGATGATTTTGCTATTAAAAAGAAATCGAATTAAACAATCGGGTTGGCAAAACCTAATACCGCCACATTTAGCTAAAGTGCTAGTTGAAGGCAACAATAAGGCAAAATCGAGCTCTCTAGCCTTACCTTTCTTTATTGGTTTAATATCGATCATTGCCATGGCAGGTCCTAGTTGGCAAAAACTGCCACAGCCAGTATATCAAGTAGCCCAAGGCTCAGTGCTCATCATGGATATGTCATATTCCATGTATGCCACCGATGTAACGCCAAATCGTTTAACACGCGCTCGATACAAAGCCATAGATTTACTTGATGGTATTAACGAAGGCGAAATTGGCCTTATTGCTTATGCTGGTGACGCATTTAGTATTAGCCCGCTAACTGATGATGTTAATAATATTAAATTACTACTCCCCTCACTAAGTCCTGAGCTAATGCCCGAATTGGGTAGCAACCCGCTTGCCGCACTAACGCTAGCGCATGAAATGTTAGTAAATGCCGGACATAACGATGGTGATATCTATTGGTTCACTGATGGCATTGATAATGTTGATATTCAAGACTTAACACAATGGTCACGTGAACACCCTTATCGGCTCAATATTTTAGGTATTGGCACGAAAACCGGTGCCCCTATTAAACTCACTGATGGCGAGTTAATGAAAGACGACAATGGCGCAATTATCGTCCCGAAATTAACCGAGGCGGCATTGCAAGGGGTTGCTCAGCGCGGTAGTGGTAACTATGTCACGTTATCGCATGATAATAGCGATATTGAAAAACTGACTTTTAAGCCCTTTGTTGCTGATTCCGATAGAAGCACTGAAAGTGAAAATACTGGCGATCAATGGCAAGAATTCGGGCCATATTTATTACTGCTCATTTTACCCTTGGTATTGAGTTATTTTAGACGTGGTGCCTTGTTAGTTACGCTACCATTTGCTTTAATTCTGCTTCCTAATGAAAAGGCTCATGCCGACATTTGGCAAGATCTTTGGAAAACTAAAGATCAACAAGGGCAAGAGCACTTCAAGCAGCAAGAATTTCAGCAAGCCGCAGAGCAATTTAAGAGCCCTTTGTGGCAAGGTAGCTCGCATTATAAGGCCGGAGATTACGAACAAGCATTAGCTGCTTATCAGCAAGTTGATAGTGCTGAATCTTTATATAACCAAGGTAACGCTTTAGCAAAATTGCAACGTATGGATGAAGCCATTGATGCCTACAATAAAGCGTTGGAAAAAGATCCCAAGCTTGCAGATGCTAAAGCCAATAAAGAACTTCTTGAACAGCTTAAGAAACAGCAAGAACAACAAAATCAACAATCTGGTGACGAAAGCCAAGAAAGTGAAGATCAGCAAGGTGAGCAGCAGGATCAAGACCAACAAGGCGAAAACCAAGACGGTCAGAATCAAGAAAGTGACAGCCAAGACAGCGACAATCAAGATAGCGCTCAAGATCAGCAGAGCTCCGAACAAAGTTCTGAATCACAAGAAAATAAAGATCAACAAGGACAACCAAGCGATGAGCAAAGCGCTGAGCAACAGCAAGAACAAAATAATCAGCAAAGTTCAGAAACAGAACAAGAGTCAGCTGAGCAACAAGCCAAAGCTGCTGAAGAAGGTGAAGAGTCTGAAACCGAGCAAAGTGCTCAAGCGCAATTAGCCGCAGAACAACTTGCTAAAGAAACCGAGCAAAAACATCAACAATTGCTGAACAAAGTTACTGACGATCCGTACATGTTGCTGCGTAATAAAATGCAGTTGGAATACCAGAAACGTCGTCAAGACCGCAGAAATATAGGAGTTAAGAAAAAGTGGTAAAGGTTATTTTTTCATTATGTTTTATTTTAATATCACTTAATAGCTATGCGTTAACCACAGTTACGGCTTCTGTTGACAAAAACCCGGTAGTGGTCAATGAATCGCTAATTTTAACTGTCGTAGCGGACGATAATATTGACAACAATGCCCTAGACACTTCGGCGTTATTGCAAGACTTCATTGTTGGTCGAACATCGGTAAGCTCGCAAACCAGCATGATAAATTTCAATACCACCCGCACGACCACTTGGACAACGGTATTAATTCCACGTAAAGCAGGTGAGTTAATTATCCCGTCATTCAATATTGATGGGCAAGCAAGCCAACCAATAACCGTAAAAGCCGTTGCCGCGACTGACTTACCAGCTTCTACGCAACAAGATTTATTTATTACTACAGAAGTATCGGCAAGCGATATTTACGTACAGCAACAAGTGACGCTAAAAGTCAGGTTACACTTTGCCACCGAGCTAAAGCGCGGTAGTTTAACTGAGCCAACACTAGCGGGCGCCAATATATTACAAATTGGCAAAGACAAAGAGTCAGAAAATATCATTAATGGTAAACGCTACCGAATTATTGAGCGCATATATGCCATTAGCCCGCAGCAAAGTGGCAAGGTAGTACTGCAATCTCCCGTTTTTTCGGGTGAGATCATTATGCCGTCGTCTCGGCGTTCAAATTTTTTAAGCTTTGCCGAGACAAAACCGGTCAGTGTTATTGGTGATGACATTACCTTAACGGTTAAAGCCATTCCTGAGCAAGTATCAGGTACTTGGCTACCAAGTGAATTATTAGCGTTACATCAAGAGTGGCAACCCGAATCAGCGCAATTTAAAGTTGGCGAGCCTATCACGCGCACCATCACCTTAACAGCAGCCGGTCTTTCCGAAGAGCAGTTGCCAAAACTAATAATGACAGTACCAAAAGGCTTGAAAGTATACCCAGACCAAGATGAACTGCATACCGGTTTAAATAATGAACGCTTAGTCAGCCAGAAAGTCGTTAACTTTGCCATAGTCGCGAGCCAGCCTGGCGAATACCAATTACCTGAAATTGCGATTCCTTGGTGGAACACAGTAACAAACAAAGCGGAAGTCGCCAAAATTTCTGGGCAAAAAATAACCATATTACCAAACCCGGATCTTGTTCAAACACCGGTAACACCATTACCTGACATTGAAACTGAGCGCCCTACTTCTGCGACACCTGTTAACCAAACGGTTGTTGTTCAAAAGAGTTCGCTTTGGCCGTGGCTGTTTTTACCAATTTGGTTGTTAACCTTATTAGCTTGGTTTATTTCTGCTAAGCGGGCAACTGGCCAGAAAAAGGTCCAGCAAAAACCAAAGACAAGTACCAACAACGCCTACCTTGAATTAATGGCGGCCTGTAAACAAAACGATGGCGAAACGGCATTAGCACTATTGGTCCCTTGGGCATCTTCTCGAAATAATGATAAACGTCAATCTAAGGCGTTAACGACGCTAGACGCACTGCATAGTTACTTTAATCATCAGCCACTTTCTGCTGCGATAGTTGAACTGCAGCAAAGTTATTATGGCAAGGCACCAGGACAATGGCATGGCGAAAGGCTATTGAAGGCAATTCAAGATATTCATCGGACAAGAAATGAGCAAGCCGATATTAGTACCATGGCAATAAACCCCTAGCTAAAATTTATAGCTAAAGCCCAAACATTAGTTTTAAAAGAGCTTACATTAACAAGCTCTTTTTTGTTTTTCATGTTTCTATAACCTAACAATACAGCTGTATTTTTTGTAGCAAATCACAACATTACTATAATTAAGTGTTATTTCTGTTAACTATCAATAAGTAATTCACGCTATAGTTACCTTATCTAAAATATTTGCATTAGCCCGAAATAAAATGACAAAGCCTCAGGTCTCTTACAACATGGCGACAAAACAAGTTAGATACGAAGCGCTGGTTAAAGCGTTACATGCTGATTTATATCGATATGCATACTGGTTATGCCACGATAAGCATGTAGCCGAAGATTTAGTGCAAGAAACATTTTTACGTGCATGGCGCGCGCTTGACTCGTTGAAAGACGAAAAAGCAGCGAAGTCGTGGTTAATTACCATTCTTCGTCGAGAAAATGCCCGTCGATTTGAGCGTAAGCGCTTCGAAATGAGCGAATACGAAGAAGCAACCATTACGGATGTGAAAGCCACCAGTAATGAGCAAGAAATTGAAAATCAATGGCTGCGTGAAAAAATAGCACAGATGCCAGAAGAATACCGAGAGCCGCTAGTATTACAAGTTATTGGTGGCTTTAGTGGTGAAGAAATTGCGAAAATGTTGTCGTTAAATAAAAACACCGTAATGACACGATTATTTCGCGCAAGAAATCAATTGAAAGAGGCCGTAGACGACGAGCCAAAATTAAGAGGTCTACACAATGGATGATTTGCATATTAGACGCAGTATATTAGCAGATCCAAATGCCCGTGATGAGGCAATGAATGAAGCTATAAAAAGCGACCCAGCAAAACAAAAATTCGTTAATGAAATTGAAGCATTAGATGAAAAAATAGCCCAAGCAATGAATGTTCCAGTGCCTGATGACTTATACAACAAATTAATTCTTCGTCAAACCTTAGCGAGTCACCAACAGCAGCAGAGTAAAACCCGCGTGCGTTTGGCTATGGCAGCATCTGTTGCCTTCGTTTTAGGCTTAACCGTCAATTTTATGATGTTTTCCAGCACCTATAAAAACTTAGGTGACTACGCAATTGCCCATGTAAATCATGAAGCATCCTATTTTTCAAATGCGGATCAAGCTAATGTGACTTTAGCGTCGCTGAACGATAAAATGGCGTCATTTAAGGGCAGCTTTGATAGTACTTTTGGTACCCTTATTTTTGCAGATTATTGCCGTTTTGATGGCAGTAAAAGCCTGCATTTAGTTTTCCAAGGTAAATCAAGTCCGGTAAACGTTTTTATCGTACCTAATGATGATGAAATTGAATTTAATGCTAAGTTTGCTAACGAAGCATTAGAAGGCCGTTCGTTAAACTTTAATCACTCTAATGTTATTGTCGTTGGTGACAAGAACGAGCCGTTAAATCAGTGGCAGGACCGCATCAATAACAACATTACTTGGTCTATTTAGCTGTAAAATAAACCTGATAATATAAATGAAAAGTCGTTAATGCTGCATTAACGACTTTTTTATTCGCTTAATTATCCGAATGAAGCGTTTGGCTAACTAAATAGTCATTACCATTTAGCCAACCTAATTTACTTAGTAAATATTTAACGTTTTACAACTTGCTCAAACATAGCTTCTAACGCTGGCTGCTCTTTAGCGGTTATTCGGCTTACGACCATAATTGCCATACTTGCCATAATAAAGCCTGGCACAATTTCATACATTACCGAGCTTAAAGACTGACCGTTAATTGTTATTGGCGCATAGATCCAAATTAATACCGTAATAGCGCCGGTTAACATGCCCGCAAGGGCCCCTTGTTGCGTCATTTTTTTCCAATATAAACTAAAGATGACTAATGGACCAAAGGCGGCACCAAATCCTGCCCAAGCGTTACTGACTAAAGATAAAATTGAACTGTTTCTATCGTAGGCTAAAAACACCGCCACAAGTGCGACAGCCGCAACCGATAAACGTCCAACAAAAACCAATTGTTTGTCGGTAGCTTCTTTGTTTAAAAATGCCTGATAAAAGTCGCCAGTTAATGAACTAGAGGTCACCAATAATTGCGATGAAATGGTACTCATAATAGCCGCAAGAATAGCGGCCAATAAAAAGCCCGCAATAAGCGGATGAAATAACACTTGTGATAACAGAATAAAAATAGTTTCCGCATCATCAAGTGGGACACCTGTTTTAGCAACATATGCAACACCAGCAAAGCCTGTTGCCATGGCACCAAACAGCGATACTATCATCCAGCTCATACCAATTTTTCGCGCTGTTGGTAAATCTTCAACCGAACGAATAGCCATAAAGCGCACAATAATATGCGGCTGGCCAAAATAACCGAGTCCCCACGCCATGGCCGATATTATTGCAACAAGACTAACGCCACTAAATAAGTTCAGCAATTCAGGGTTTACCTGTTCAATGCTGCTAAACATTGCGTCTGTACCGCCAACATCATTTATCACCACAATAGGTACTAATACCAAGGCGATAAACATGATGCAGCCTTGCACAAAGTCAGTCAGGCTCACCGCTAAAAAGCCGCCAAATAAGGTATATAACACCACAACACCCGCTGTGATATATAAGCCAGCTTCATAACTTAAACCAAATGAGCTTTCAAATAGCTTACCGCCGGCGACAATGCCCGATGAGGTGTAAAGAGTAAAAAATAAAATAATAACAAGTGAAGAGGCGATACGCAGCGTATGTGAATGATCAGCAAATCGATTTTCAAAGAAGTCTGGTAAAGTGATAGAGTCGTTGGCAACTTCAGTATAAGTTCGTAATCTCGGTGCCACAATAAGGTAGTTCATGTACGCGCCAATAATCAAACCGATAGATATCCAAGCACTGCTCATCCCGGTCAAATACATAGCGCCAGGCACACCCATTAACATCCAACCACTCATATCAGATGCGCCAGCAGATAAGGCAGTCACTGAAGGGCTTAAACTCCGACCACCTAACATAAAACCAGCGGCATCACTGGTTGATTTTCGATAAGCATACAAGCCTATTCCTAACATAACTATAAAATATAACGCTAATGATATTATCGTTCCGACCGCCAATTTGACCTCCGCTACAACTAAAAAATGGTTAATTAAACAGCAATATACTATTAAATTAAGCTTGGTACGGATAATATGCCGAGTTAATAGAGGATTACCATGTTTTTTCGTGAGTATTGCTATTTAATTGTGTTATAAATAAGTTATAAAAGCGTGCAATATGATTTTGTCGTACAATAATACTAACTAAAATAACAAAGTTAATAATAATAATCGGATTATCAGGAATTCTTATGTATTTTTATGCTGCTAGGCAACCGATATTAGATAGAGATAAAAAGCTGTTTGCCTACGAATTATTATTTCGCGATAGCATAGATAACGTTTTCCCAGAAATTGATGCTGATGAAGCAACCACGAAAATGATTGAAGCCAGCAACTTCAATGTTGGGCTGAGTGAATTTACCGGTAATAAACCTGCTTTTATCAATTTTACCTTAGAAACCTTAAGTAAAGGTTACCCTGAAACACTAACCTCTGACGAAGTGGTTATTGAAATTCTCGAAACTGTCAAACCAGGTAAAAAGCTGCTAGAAATTTGCCAAGACTTACATAAAAAAAACTATACCATCGCCTTAGATGATTATATTCACCAACCCGTTTGGCGACATTTTTATCCTTTTATTCAAATAATCAAAATTGACTGGCAAGACATGCCGGTCGAGACAATTAGAGAAGTTAAAAGCGCAATATCTGAGTTTCCTCATATAAAATTACTGGCTGAAAAAGTCGAAACTTATGAAGAATATAACCAAGCCTTAGAGCTCGGCTTTGAGTTATTCCAAGGCTTCTTTTTTGCTAAGCCTGAAATGGTTAAAACTAAGAACTTATCACCTTCACAAATGGCCATGGCAGAGCTACTTTACGAAACCTCTAAGCCAGATTTAGATTTAGCCAGTATCACCTCAGTTTTTGAGCGTGACGTTACACTTTCTTATAAACTATTACGCTATGCTAATTCGCCAATATTTAGACGACGGAACGAAATATCCACCATAAAGCAGGCATTAGTAATATTAGGCTCTGGTGAACTAAAGCGTTTTCTTGGTTTAATGTTTGCTTCCAACGTAAACCCAGATAAGCCATCGGAATTGATCAACTCAGCAATGACCCGTGCCAAGTTCTGCGAGTTGGCTGCTGAGCAAGTTAACTCACCTCTAGATACATCTATTGCCTTTCTTACCGGCTTACTCTCATTAATTGATGCAATTGTTGATGAAGATCTCGAAAGTATTTTAGCAAAACTGCCGTTAGCACAAGAAATCAAAGATACCTTGTTAACACGCAAAGGCGTTATGGCAGCACTGATCAAATTAGTTGAGTTAATTGAACACGCTGAATGGCATAAAACCAATATTGTCATGGAAAAACTTGGTGTCGAAAAATCAAAAATCGTTCGTAATTACAATCAAGCTATCGCATGGGCTGATGAGCAATCTAATGCTACTAACTACTAGGGGCTGTTGTTCTTTGTTTATATTTTCAGCAGTAGGTGATTTTTAATGTTAGCAAAGCAGAATGAACGATGTTTGGTTGTTCCAAATAAGTGAAATTCTAATGCTGCTAGCGTTAAAAATAGTCATTGCCCAGAGGGCTGAGTCTAAAATTGCCTTACTTTGCGTTAAAAGTGACTGATTTAGATGACTAAATTGCACCATTTTCGCCTTAATTAAGGCAACTTTAATTCTCAGCTGAATTAATAAACAAAGATCAGCAGCCCCTAGTCAATAGTGAAAATATATTGATAATAAAAAAGCCTAATGTTAATTAGGCTTTTTTCATTTTGTTAAAAATAAGATATATCAGGCGTTACAACTTCTATCTAACAGTATTGCTCAGCAATCCAGTTTTGATATGAGCCATCCATGACACTTTGCCACCACGCTTCATTATTCAAATACCAAGCAACCGTTTTTGCAATACCGGTATCAAAGCTTTCTTTCGGCGTATAACCCAGTTCATTATTTGTTTTAGTCGCATCAATAGCGTAACGGCGATCATGACCAGGTCTGTCTTTAACATAAGTGATCAATGATTCCGTATTTTGCGCTATCGCCGCCTTGGCATTGGGAAAGCGTTTGATTAGATCAGTATTATTTGCAAATTCTTGCTCAACTAATTTAGCAATGCTTTTAACAATATCAATATTAGCCCACTCATTATTACCACCGATATTATAGTTTTCGCCAACACAGCCTTTTTGCAAAACGAGGTCAATGCCATAGGCATGATCTTCTACATAGAGCCAATCTCGTATTTGTTGGCCATCACCATAAATAGGTAGCGCTTTTTCATGCAAGATATTGGTGATCACTAAAGGGATAAGTTTTTCTGGAAAATGGAACGGACCATAATTATTTGAGCAGTTACTGGTAGTCACATTTAAGCCAAAGGTGTGATGATAAGCACGCACTAAGTGATCACTGGCCGCTTTACTGGCAGAGTAAGGAGAATTAGGCGCGTAGGCGGTATCCTCAGTAAAAGCAGGATCTGTTGCCGATAAAGTACCATAAACCTCATCGGTTGATACATGATGAAAACGGTGATTTTCCAAAACAGTTTCACCATCTAGCCATACTTTTTTTGCCGCTTTAAGCAAGCTATAAGTGCCGATGATATTCGTTTCAATAAAGGCATCAGGTCCGGTGATAGAACGGTCAACATGTGACTCAGCCGCAAAATGCACCAAAGTATCAATACCGTGCTCGACAAGTAATGTTTCTACCAGCGCTTGATCACAAATATCACCATGGATAAAAGTAAAGTTATCCTGATCTTTAACTTGTTCTAAATTAGCAATATTCCCTGCATAGGTTAAGGCATCTAATACTACCACTTTATCCGTTGGATACTGTTCCATCCAATAATGTACAAAATTTGCGCCGATAAAACCTGCACCACCGGTAACTAATAACTTTTTCATAATAATCTCTAATATTCTTGTCGTTAACTCGAAAGCTTTTCAGCGCTTAATGTTGTCATCATTTCTTGTAATTGTGCTTGCCAGTGTCGTAATGAAAGCTCTGGCAAGGCGTCTGCCATACTCGATTTATCCAGTACGCTATAATGTGGCCGCTGTGCAGGTGTTGGATACTGCGCAGTGGTAATAGGTTTAATAGGAATTTTTTTATTTAATAAACCTAGATCAATGGCAATGTTTTGAATGGCAACGGCAAAGTCAAACCAACTGGCGACACCAGTATCAGTATAATGATGTGTACCGACTAAGTTATTCTCTATACTTAGTAAACATGCTTGAGCTAAGCCTTTCGCATAAGTCGGCGAACCAATTTGATCACTGATAATGCCAAGTTCAGGCTTAGCCGCCATTAACTTCAGCATGGTTTTGACGAAATTATTACCGTGTGTTGAATAAACCCAAGACGTACGAATAATAGTGCTGCTTTGAGGGTAAATCTCATTTATCAGCTTTTCACCTTCCGCTTTACTTGCCCCATAAACGCCTAACGGCTTAATGTCATCATTAGGTAAGTACGGAGTCCCTTTGTCACCGTGAAAAACAAAGTCTGTTGATATATGCACAAATGGAATTGCCAATTCTTTGCAGGCGCGGGCAAGGTTGCCGACAGCGATTGCATTAAGTGCATAAGCATTTTCAACATCTGATTCAGCATTATCTACCGCCGTATAGGCCGAGGCATTAATCACCGCATTAGCACTATATTTTGCTAAAGCAGCTGATATTGACGTGATACTATTAATATCAACATCATCTCGACCTAAACAAACAATGTCATGTTTAGCTGTTGAAAGTTGACTCAACTCCCACGCTAGCTGACCAGACTTTCCAATAACCAATATTTTCATTGAGTTTATATCTATACCTATTTAAACGCAGGAGCATCTTTAAACAACAAACCGACATCATCTTTGGCAGATAACGATGGTTTTTCACCATCAACAAGCGGCCATTGAATATTCAATGTCGGGTCATTCCATAGCAATGACACTTCATGCTCTGGCGCATAATAATCAGTGCATTTATAAACGAATTCTGCTGATTCGCTCATCACATAAAAACCATGAGCAAAGCCTTCAGGCACCCATAATTGGCGCTTATTTTCACCAGAGAGTACAACACCAACATGTTGACCATAAGTGGCAGAAGACTTACGCATATCTACCGCGACGTCATAAACTTCACCTGATGTTACCCTGACAAGTTTACCTTGAGTATTTTCAAGTTGATAATGCAGGCCCCGCAAAATGCCATGGCTTGATTTGCTATGGTTGTCTTGAACAAATGTTCGTTCAGCACATGTTTTATTAAACTCATCAACACGGAAAGTTTCCATAAAGAAACCACGTTCATCACCAAAAACTTGCGGTTCAATAATTTTGACGTCAGGAATGGCTGTTGCAATAGTTTTCATTAAAAAACACGCTCTTCAATTAACTTCAATAAATATTCACCATAACCACTTTTGCGCAGCGGCTGTGCAATTTCACGCAGCTTTTCTTCACTTAACCAGCCATTGCGAAATGCGACTTCTTCAGGACAATTAACTTTTAAGCCCTGACGTTTATCAATAGTAGAAATAAATTGCGCTGCCGCTAATAAATCGTCATGGGTACCGGTATCAAGCCAAGCAGTGCCACGCCCCATAATCTCCACTTTCAACTCACCCGCTTGCAGATATTGGTCGATAACATCGGTGATTTCTAATTCGCCACGAGCCGACGGTTTAACGCTTTTTGCATATTCCACTACTCGTGAATCAAAAAAATACAAGCCAGGCACAGCGTAATTTGATTTAGGCTGTTGTGGTTTTTCTTCAATTGAAATTGCGGTACCGCCAGCATCAAACTCAACCACACCATATGAGCGCGGATTAGAGACGTGATAACCAAATACCGTTCCGCCAGCTTGCTGCTCATTGGCATTTTTCAATGACTTCACTAAATCATGTCCGTAAAACATGTTGTCACCAAGCACTAAAGCGGCTGCAGAGCCCGCGAGGAATTCTTCTGCCAAAATAAAGGCCTGTGCTAAACCGTCGGGACTAGGTTGTTCTTTATAGGAAATTGAAACGCCAAAGTTTTCACCATTGCCTAACAAGTCTTCAAAGCGATGAATTTCTTCAGGTGTCGAAATAATGAGGATTTCTCTGATACCTGCCTGCATTAATGTAGCAAGTGGATAATAAACCATCGGCTTATCATAAACCGGCATTAACTGCTTACTTACTACTTTTGTTAATGGGTATAAGCGAGTACCACTTCCCCCTGCCAAAATTATTCCTTTGTGCATCCAAATCTCCTATTTTTTCAGCAAAATATCGCTATAAACTATTCTTCAAAACCATTTGGGTTTTGTGACTGCCAACGCCATGTATCTTCAATCATGGCTGACAAGTCTCGTTGTGCTTGCCACTCAAGCAAAGAGTTAGCAATGCTTGCATCCGCATAAACCGTGGCGATATCACCAGCCCGACGCGGCACGATTTTGTAGGGGATATCTCGGCCAGAAATTTCTTTAAAGCTACCTACTATTTCCAATACCGAAGTGCCGTTACCTGTACCTAAGTTTATCGGTGTGCAACCTTTAATATTACTGAGTTTTTCCAGCGCTTTGACATGCCCTTGAGCTAAATCAACCACATGAATATAATCGCGCACGCCGGTACCATCTGCCGTGTCGTAATCATCTCCAAACACTTGTAATTGAGCTAAACGACCAACAGCTACCTGTGCAACATAAGGGAGTAAATTATTTGGGGTACCATTAGGATTTTCACCGATCAAGCCAGACTCATGAGCACCAATAGGATTAAAGTAACGTAAACAAGCGATAGACCACTCTTCATCACTGTTAGCCAGATCGAAAAGAATATTTTCAATCATCAGCTTAGTTTGACCATAAGGGTTAGTTGCTGAAGTTGGCATGCTCTCAACGAGTGGTGACGGGTTATTTTCACCATATACAGTTGCAGAAGAGCTAAAGACTAAATTTTTAACGTCATGCTCTGCCATCACTTGAAATAGCGTAACAGAGCCAGAAACATTGTTATGATAATAGCTAAGCGGAATAGTATTTGACTCACCAACCGCTTTTAAACCGGCAAAGTGCACAACCGCTTCAATATCATGCTGTGTGAAGACATCATTTAGCGCTTGGCGATCACAAATATCAGCTTTGATAAAAGTTACCGACTTACCGGTAATTTGAGTAATACGCTCTAGCACTAAGGTAGATGAATTAGATAAGTTATCAAGGATAATAATATCTTTATCTAACGCTAAAAGCTCAACAACGGTATGACTTCCGATATAACCTGTGCCACCGGTGATCAACAAGCTCATGTATAAGTCCTTATAATATATTTATCGACCTCACTCTATTTTGACTATAGTAAAACAAAATAGAGTGATATGACTATCGATAATATTTTGACACTAACTCAATGAACTTACCAAGCTTTTCTCGCGGTAACTTATTAATACCTGCCGCGGCAGCTCGACCGCCGCCAGTTGGAAATTGCACACAAAGATCGCCAGCACCTTTTTTATCATGCAACGGTGCACGTAAACTCACCAAATAACTATCATCGGCATTTACTGTTAGTACAGCATGGGCTTTAGTCGGCGATTGATTTGCTAAGGCATTGCCAAATACACCACTGACTCGTCTTGACCACGGCGCATTATCAAGCGCCACTATTTTCAACACCTCACTGTCATGCAATATGGTGCCATGTTCAGCTTGGTTCATATCCGCTAAATAAGCTTTTTCCAATGTTGAAAAAATGGAGTTAGGCTCTGCAATTAGCGTGAACGGGTTTGGGTAAGAAAGCAGCTTTTTAAACAAGTCATCGGGAGCAATATGTAAATCAGCAATTTTACTGCCGTAGCCGTTATAATTTATATAAGTTCCTAATGCTTTTAATTGCGCTTGCTCACTTAGCGATAAGCCTTGTTGTTTTGCGAGCTTTTCCGCTGCTAGCAGCATATTATCACCATAGGCAGCAACGATTGCCCATAAAACATATTTGCCAGCTAAATATTGATTTACCAATAAGCTGGTACAGGTATTGGCATCGGTATCTATAATTGCGGTTAGGTTTTCAACATCGGGAATGTCGCCGCTGCGATGATGATCAACATAAAATACTTCCACGTTATTGTGCAATAATGCTGCAAGTGGCTCAGCATTTTTCTCCATCGAAATATCGAGTACGGTAACCGAGCTTGCGTGAGCACATGCTACCCGCTGCAATAACTGAATGTCCCGTTTAACACCCGTGATTAATATTGACTCTTTTGGCTCACTAAGCCGCAATTGCAACAAGGCAATAATACCGTCCGCATCACCATTGAAAACATCATAATGCATAAATAGCTCCCGAGAAAATGTACTACTCTACTTCATTAATAAGTGAATTATTCAAGCAATCATAAATAGCTATTGAATAATTTGATGCTCGATCAGATAGTTGACCACTTGCTGTGCGCATTGCTCAACAGTTTTGTCTGCGGTATTAATATGAATACTTGCTTGCTCCGGAGCCTCGTAAGCAGAGTCTATACCGGTAAAGTCTTTTATCTCACCTGCTCGCGCTAATTTATATAAGCCTTTTGGATCTCGTTGTTCACAGATCTCAATCGGGGTATCAATAAAAACTTCAATAAACTCAGCATCCGCTATTTTACTCTTTGCTAACGCTCTATCGGCACGAAATGGTGAAATAAATGCTGTAGAAACGATCAAGCCTGCATCGACAAAAAGTTTAGCGACTTCACTGATGCGACGAATATTTTCAATTCTGTCGTGATCGCTAAAACCTAAATCACCATTTAAACCGTGACGAACATTATCACCATCAAGTAAATAACTGTGGCAGGCACGTTGAAAAAGTAAACTGTCAACCGCATTGGCAATGGTTGACTTTCCAGAGCCGCTAAGGCCGGTATACCATAACAAACAAGGCTTTTGCTGCTTAAGCTCAGCTCTTTGCTGTTTATCTATCTGTGTTGTATGCCAGACTGTATTTTCAGTTTTCATAAGTTCTCAATATTATTAGAAAAGTTATTGCTGTTAGCTAAATTAACGGCAATATTACCTTTACCGTGTTGACGACATCATATGACAAATGAAATCGTTAGTTCAATGACTAGGCTAATTTTTGATTATGGTCTTAAAACGAAAAAAACAGCGGTAATAAAGTAAGCACAACCAAGCTATAAGCCAGAGTAATAGGCCAGCCAAACTTAATAAAATCAGCAAGTTTATAATTGCCCGCATTAAAGACCATAATATTGGTTTGATAGCCGTATGGGCTAATAAAGCTGCCACTCGCGGCAAAAGCGACCGCCATCACTAATGGCAATGGATTTACCCCTAAACCAATGGCGATATTATAGGCAATAGGAAAAATTAGCGCCGCAGCGGCACTATTGGTGATCACTTCAGTCAACAACAAGGTAATAAAAAAAATAACCACCATAGCAATCAAGGCACTTTTCCCCGCCAACAGATATTCTATCTGGCCAGCAAAAAGCGTCGCAACACCGCTATTTTCAAAAGCTTGGGCCAGTGTTAATGCACCAAGTACAATAAGCCATATTTCAATCGGAAAGCGTCTTTTTATTTCATTAACCGTTAAACAGCCTGTCAAAATTAAAATCGCAATATAAAACATTAAGCTCGACAGTAAACTAATGGCAGTAAAAAAGGTAATTACAATAGCAATAACAAAGCCGAAAATGGTTAATGTGTCTCGCCAGCCAGAAAGCATGCTGTCGGGCGTATGGCCAGACAAAATGAAAAAATTCTTACTTAAATTGGTTCTCGCACTAAAGTCATTACCAACCGCCAACACTAAAAAATCACCAGCCTGAATCTTGATGTCGCCAAGCTTACCAGAAAGAGCCATACCTTCACGGTGAATGGCAACAACAGCGGCGTCAAACCGGGCTCGAAAGCCCGCAGTTTTTAAGGTTTTCCCAACAACCGCAGAGTCAGGTTTAATGAGCACTTCCGTCAAGTTTTCTCGCAATAAGCCATCTTGCTCTGCAAATAAACTTAAGCCGTCGAATTGTTGTAAAACAAGTACTTTACTAATATCACCACTAAAAATAAGTCGGTCTTGTTTTTGAATAATTTCATCGGGAGCAACCGGTGAAATCAATCGACCATCACGAATCAGTTCCACCAAAAATAAAGAGTCTAAGTTACGTAAACCATTATCTTCAATACTCTTACCAACAAGTTTAGAACGGTTGTTCACTTCAGCTTCTACCAGATAAGCTTTGGCGTGTAGCTGCTCCCCTTGCATATCTGCTAAGCTACTTTGCCTAACCAATATAATCCCCAAGCAAACAATTAACGCAATACCGCCAACTAAGCTAAATTCAAAAAAGCTTAGGCTTAGGTGCCCTTGTTCTATCCAGAGTGAATTGACGATAAGATTTGTCGACGTGCCAATTAAGGTTAGCGTTCCGCCTAAAATAGCGGCAAAGGATAAGGGTAAAAGTAACTTGCCAGGATTAATTAAGGTGTTTTTTTTAACCGTTGATATCAAGGTCGCGACAACAGCTGTATTGCTAATAAACGCAGAGCTTAACGCCGTAAACACTAAAGTTCGAATGCTTGCGGTTTTCACATTACCGCTTAACATTAACGATGACACTCTGCGCAAAACACTGGTGCGTTCATAAGCAAATGAGCATAAAACTAACAACAATAACGTTACTAGCCCGGGATTAACGGCGTTCAGTAAAATTTCATCGGAAGAAACAAAGGAAAATGCCAAACAGGTTAAAGTTGCACTGCCAAACACTCGCTCAGGTTGGTTAGGATAACGAACCAGAGCGAGCAGCGTTATCAAAAAAATAGCAACAAATAACCATTGAGTCCAAAGCATCATAATCAATGAGCAATCTATAATGAAGAAACAGTGAAAAGACTATTTCTTCATTAAATCGCGAGCGCCCCAATGAGGAAAATGCTTACGAACAAGAATGTTGAGTTCTTTTTCAAACTCTGAATATTGATGTTCTTGCTGTTCTTCTAGTGCACTATTTATCATACCGGCACCAACCGTAATATTGCTTAGTCGATCAATTATGATAAATGCGCCTGTGGCTTTATTTGAACTGTAAGCATCAAAGTGCAACGCCTCGGATGCGGCAAAATTAACCGAGCCAATTTCGTTTAACGCTAACTGGTCAACAGTAAATTTTTCTAATGTATTAACATCAATGCGATGGTCAATATTTATTGCATGTGCTGTAGTTAATTTACTGCCATGCTTAATGTAATATTCTCGGCCTGGCTCTAATTCATCATCATGCATCCAAACCACAGTAGCGTTTAGCTCTTTTGCGGAAATAGGAGAATTGCCCTTTTTGATGATCATTTCACCGCGGCTAATATCAATTTCATCTTCTAAGGTCAGCGTTATTGCCATACCTTGGTCCGCCCGTTCAAGCTCACCGTCAAAGGTAACAATAGATTTTACTGTGCTCGCTTTACCTGAAGGTAAGGCAACAATTTCATCTCCAACACGAATATGGCCTGAGCCAACCGTGCCAGCAAAACCTCTAAAGTCCAGATTAGGGCGATTAACATATTGCACTTGTAGACGAAATTGAGTGAAATCTTTTTGATCATCAACTTTGATAGTATTTAATAATTTCATCATAGTCGCGCCCGGATACCAAGGCATGTTGACACTTTCTTCAACGACATTATCACCATTAAGCGCTGAAATTGGCACAAAGCGCACATCGTCAAACGCTAAATCATCAACAAATTTTCGATATTCTTTCTTGATGTCTTGATAACGTTCTTGGCTATAATCAACCAAGTCCATTTTATTTACCGCCACTAACACATGCTTAACACCTAGCAGTGAACAAATAAAGGAATGGCGGCGGGTTTGTACTTGCACGCCGTGACGGGCATCAATCAAAATAATCGCTAAATCACAGGTTGAAGCGCCTGTTGCCATATTACGGGTGTATTGTTCATGACCTGGGGTGTCAGCAATAATAAATTTGCGCTTGTCGGTAGCAAAATAACGATAAGCAACATCAATGGTGATGCCCTGTTCTCGCTCTGATTGTAAACCGTCAACCAATAAGGCTAAGTCGACGGCTTCGCCTGTGGTGCCAGACTTTTTACTGTCATTTTCAATCGCAGCAAGTTGATCTTCAAAGATCATCTTAGAATCATGTAGTAAACGACCGATTAAGGTACTTTTGCCGTCATCTACGCTACCGCAAGTAAAAAAGCGCACCATTTCTTTATTTTCATGCTGCTTTAAATAAGCTTCAATATCGGTTTCAAGTAAGTCTGTTTGCTGACTCATGTTGTTTCCTTGGGAATTTCTACTCGACACATTGCCGATAAATTAAAAGACTAAAATCAAAAACTAAATTTCATAAAGAAAACTGTAAAGTTAAAAATAACCTTCCATTTTCTTTTTCTCCATTGAACCAGCAGAGTCATGATCAATAACACGCCCCTGTCGTTCAGAGGTTTTTGTTAATAGCATTTCTTGAATAATTTCAGGTAATGTTGTCGCAGTAGATTCAACCGCGCCTGTTAATGGATAACAGCCTAAGGTTCTAAAGCGGACACTTTTCATTTGTACTTCTTCATCCTCAGCAATTGGCATACGGTCATCATCAACCATAATTAATGTGCCATCACGCTCAACTACCGGGCGCTTTTCAGCTAAATATAAGGGTACAATTTGAATGTTTTCTAGGTAGATATATTGCCAAATGTCTAATTCGGTCCAGTTAGACAATGGGAAAACTCGAATACTTTCGCCTTTATTAACTTTTCCGTTGTAAACATTCCAAAGCTCTGGACGTTGACTTTTCGGATCCCAGCGATGATTTTTATCGCGAAAAGAATAAACTCGCTCTTTCGCACGTGACTTTTCTTCATCACGACGAGCTCCACCAAATGCGGCATCAAAACCGTATTGATCTAAAGCCTGCTTTAAACCTTGAGTTTTCATGATATCAGTATGTTTGGCACTGCCATGGACAAAAGGGTTGATATCCATAGCAACGCCTTCTGGATTTTTATGCACTAATAAATCGAAGCCGTGCTCTTTTGCCATTTGATCACGAAATTCAATCATTTCTTTGAATTTCCATGTGGTATCAACATGCAGCAGAGGAAAAGGAATTTTTCCTGGCGCAAAAGCCTTTCGTGCTAAATGTAATAGTACGGCTGAATCTTTCCCTACCGAGTAAAGCATGACAGGGTTATCAAATTCAGCTGCGACTTCACGAATGATATGAATAGATTCGGCTTCAAGCTTTTGTAAATGTGTTAAATGCATGGCTGTTCACTAATAGTGGTAACATAATATTGCTAAATATCATGCCACAGCAACCAAGCATTATCCATATAAGTAAAAGCTTGTTTATACCAAAAAGATATAAAAATAAAACGAGACTGTAGGTAACTGTCTAACTTGAAGCGTTTTCGAGGTTATTCTTATAGCGGCGAATAAGTGATAATGATGAAGAGGATAATGTTTGGCTTTCAATATCAGCCATGGGCTGAGCCATAACGTTCAGTACTTCTTTACCAAGCTGCTTACCCAATTCTACTCCCCACTGATCGTAAGAGTTTACTCCCCATATGACCCCTTGAACAAATATTTTATGTTCATATAAAGCCAATAATGCCCCTAACGATTTAGGATCTAGCTGCTCCATTAAAATGGTATTACTGGGGGTATTACCTTTCATGGTTTTGTGGCTTGCCAGTCTATTAGCTTCAGCTTCATTAACGCCAGATGCTAGCAATTCATCTTTGGCCTGAGCTAATGTCTTGCCTTGCATTAAGGCTTCACTTTGAGCAAAGCAATTAGCCACTAGCGCATCATGGTTTGCTATAAATTGACTGGTAGGAGCCAGCGACAAAATAAAGTCGGTTGGAATAATGTCAGCACTTTGATGCATAAGCTGCATAAAAGCATGTTGGCCATTGGTACCTTCTTGACCAAACACCACTGGAGCGGTTAAATAATTAAGTGCTTCGCCCTTATTCGTTACTGACTTACCATTACTTTCCATATCCGTTTGCTGTAAATAACCAGGCAATGCCCTTAATGCATGGTTATAAGGTAAAATAGCTAAACTGGGATAACCTAAGCCATTACGGTTCCAAATGCCTAACAAGGCCATAATCACTGGCATATTTTGCTTAAATGGAGCTTGCTTAAAATGCTCGTCCATTTCATAAGCACCTGCTTTCAAATCACCAAAATGCTTATTACCAATCACCAATGCCAAAGGTAAACCAACCGCCGACCATAATGAGAAACGACCACCAACCCAATCCCACATTGGGAGAATATTTTCTTGTTTGATGCCAAATTTAGTCGCCGCTTCAATATTAGTGCTTACCGCATACCAATGCTGGCTAATAATATCTGTTGAAGTATTGTTGTTGACGATCGACGACTTCAGCATCCACTGTTTGACAATTGTGGCATTTAGTAAGGTTTCTTGGGTAGTAAAAGTTTTAGATATCACAACAACAAGTGTTGTCGCGGGGTTAAGTTTGTTAAATTTTTCCTGTGCGGCATCACCATCAACATTGGCTAATACATGCGCTTTCAAGCCTTGTTGATGATACGGAACTAATGCCGAAAGCGCGACTTTAACGCCATAGTAAGAGCCACCAATCCCGATAACTAAAATATCGGTAAATTTATCACCAGTAACAGAACGCACTTCACCGGATTGAACATCATCAACAATGGTTGCCATTTTAGCTTCTGTGTCGATAACATTCTGGGCTTGCCCCCCTAAAACATCAAATTTAGCGGCATCAGGGGCCCTCAAAACGGTATGCAGTACAGCACGTTGTTCGGTATTATTTAGTTTTTCACCTGAAAACTGGGCAGATATTTTACTAGAAAGTTTCGCTTGTTCAGCTATGGAAAATAAGGCATCAAATTCATTATCAGTAATATTTTGCTTAGCATAATCTAAATGCAAAGCCGCTGCAGACAAAGAATATTTATCACTACGCCCTTTATCTTCAAATAATGAAAAAAGGCTACGTGATGACACGTGAGTTGCGAGTTTTGTGAAAAATTCAATATCCATAGTGTTTTTATAATTCTTTTAGCAATGATTGCTTAAATAGCATAACTATACGGCAACGATTTGAAGCTTGTTTTTACTTACGAGTGACGTTTAATTTCTTCTATAAATTGTTCAAAATCTATTAAATGCTTTGTTACTACTGACTGTACAATGGCAATATTCAGTTGTTGATAATCATGGACCGCAATGTTTCTCAAACCAATCATTTTTTTCATATTCGAAGCAATGCCCTCAGACAACAACCCTGCCGTAAATAACAACTGAAAACTATCTCGGCTACTCTGTGGTATGCCCAAACCATTTTTCTTATTTAAATAATTCGCGAGATCAATTGATACTTCACAAGCTTTATTCTTACTAAACAGCGAGAAATTGTTGACAACTTATTAACTAAAACATCATCCATTATTATTTACTCATAAACTCAGTTAATAAATCGGCACGTTCGTCATTTAAATGCTGATACATTGACATAACCTGCATCTCAAATGATTCAAGTTCATTGTCAATACTGTACAAGCAAGTACCTTTACTAATAATCTCTTTTTGCATCACCGTGGAAGCCGATAATAGATCAACCAAGTCAACATCGCCATTCAACTGCTCTGCCATTAACTGCTGAATCTCCCAACGAGTTACTGGCGAAAGTTTATTTGCAGGTAAAATAGCAAGATCAATATCACTTGCAGCATGAGTTTGATCACTAGCGTAAGAACCAAATAAATACACCAACTTAACACTAGGAAAGTATTCTTTTACCAAATTAACTAAATTAATTGAATTAATGTTCAAATAACCAACCTATGCTCAGCGATAATATAACTGCAATAACCTTACTTTACCTTATAAGCGTTATTGCAGCACAATATTTTTCTGATGATATGATAGCTTTTTGTTTTTTTACTGAAAGCTGACAGCTTTAAACTGATAGCTCTAATTGCTTTAAATAAGTTGAAAACTCCTCAGCTAACTCAGGGTGGCGTAGCCCATACTCGACATTAGCTTTCATGTAACCTAGCTTAGAGCCACAATCATGCGATTTACCTGACATATGAAACGCTTCAACAGTTTCTCGTTCCATCAACATCGCAATAGCATCAGTTAACTGGATTTCGTCACCAGCGCCAGGAGGAGTTATTTTTAATAAATCCCAAATTTTTTCTGAAAGTACATAACGACCAACTACCGCTAAATTAGAAGGTGCATCTTCAACAGCAGGTTTTTCAACTATTGCGGTCATGGTTTTTGATTCACCAGGGGCAAGTTCATTACCTCCACAATCTACCACACCATAACTACTGACCTGCTCCATAGGTACAGGCTCAACCATAATTTGACTATAGCCGCCCACTTCATTATATCGTGTTAACATCGCCGATAAATTTTCTGTTTTTAAATCCGCAGAAGCTTCATCTAAAATGACATCAGGTAACACTACCACGAAAGGTTCATTGCCTATGATAGGCCGCGCCTTCAAAACGGCATGACCAAGCCCCTTTGCCTCACCTTGACGGACATGCAAAATGGTAACATCTTTAGGGCAAATCGCTTGAATTTCATCTAACAACTGACGCTTAACACGCTTCTCTAACGTGGTCTCAAGCTCAAACGATTTATCAAAATGATTTTCAATAGCATTTTTTGACGAATGCGTAACTAAAACAATCTCTTTAATATCCGCAGCAATACACTCATTAACGATGTACTGGATAAGCGGCTTGTCAACGATTGGCAGCATTTCTTTTGGAATTGCTTTCGTCGCTGGTAACATTCGTGTACCTAAGCCAGCTACCGGTATTACCGCTTTTGTTATTTTATTTCTCATTATCATCCTTATTGAGCTCGCAGACTTATTGCATTATATAATTATTAATAGCATAAACTAACTTAGATACCGAATGGTGTATAATTTAAGCCAATTACTTAAGTTTATCTAGCATTAACTTCGCCTGTTGCTTACGATCATACTCCTTCGCTGCTTTACAACTATTCAGTGCTATGCTTTCTAGTCTATTCCGATCGTTATATAACTGTCGAACAACTCTAGCAACCTCTTCAGGAGACTCAGGTTTAACAATAACGCCTGACTGAGTGTTTTCCAATATTTTTGTAGCTTCACCGATTGGTGAAGTCATAATCATCGGAAGTCCCATTCCCATCGATTCAAATATTTTAGAAGGTATTACCGTTTTAAATAGCTCTGTATCTTTTAAACTGATTAGCGAAATATCACATAAACTCCATAGCTTGGGCATTAACTCTTTTTGTTGCCTTGGGATCAATACGACATTTGATAGCCCCTTGCCTTTAACAAGTTTCTCAACGTCAGCCTTTGCAGCACCACCACCTGCGAATAAAATTCGAACATCATCTAAATCCGTTAGTAACTCTGCAGCTTCGACTATTTTATCTAATGAATGTGCTAAACCGTGAGTACCTACATACCCTACAACGAATTTATCAGATAAATCGTATTGCTCAGAAAATACTTCATCTTTATTAAGAGCTGGTTCATACTTCGATAGGTCTACGCCATTTAACACCACGTCAATTTTCCCGCCATCAACACCACGCTCAATGAGTTCAGACTTAAAACTATGGGTAACTGAAATAATTTTATCGGCTCTTCGATAAAGAAACATTTCTATTTTTTCAAGAATTCGAATAGGTAATGAGCGCCCCATAGCACCAACCGCCGTGATTGAAGCAGGCCAGATATCTCGCAATTCGAATATAAAAGGTTTGAACCTAACAGCAGATAACGCCCAAGCACTTACTGCTGTGAAAAACTGAGGGGAAGTGCCGACAATAACATCTGGCTTTTTAACAAACAAACCAGCAAAAAAGCTAGTTACCATAAAAGACATAAAATCTAATATTCGCTTAGCAAAGCCTTCATTAGCAGTTATATAAGTCTTCACTCTACGTACTTCAATGCCATCTAATGTTGACTTTGAATACCAGCTATTACTGAAACCATTAAATACTTTACCTTCAGGAAAGTTTGGCGCACCAGTAATAATGGTAACCTTATGGCCTAGCTTTACCCACTCTCTCGCATGTTCATATGTTCGAGTAGCTGGAGCATTACCTTCAGGTGGGAAGTTATCAGTTAAAAATAAAATGTGCATATCAAAGCTTTTTCCAATTAATTTTAAAAGTCACTTTAGAGTTGGTAAATTGCAATAGTAGCTTCTTTGAGGGCTTTACAATACCGAATTCAGGGTGCCAAGTTGACTTTTCAACAGCCAATTTAGCGCCCGCCACTTCAAGCTCAATTTCATAATCATTTGCTAATAAAATACACCTGCGTTCCTCAGTCGAAATAACCTCAACATCAGGGTGAAGATGCAAATACCCAATAGCTGAATTAAAACTCCCTTTTAAGACATCATCAATAACACAATTAGTAAGTGATACATTCCAAACACGATGGTGAATACAGTCCATACCCTGTTTTTTATAGCCGTTATGAGCGGCAGAAAACTGAACTTTTTGATCTTGTGATACGTTGCCAACAACTCGATTTCCAATAGTAGCGCGACGGGCCACTCTAAAGCCGCTCCACACCTCTGACGAGTTTTTAGTATTTATTTCCACTGTATTATGAGCAGAAGTACCTCTTTGTCGTAAACGCTCATCACTCATTCCGTACAATGAAGTACCCGAGTTAACAAAGACTCGTGAATCACCCAACGATAACTCAAAAGATAAGGAGTCTGCATGTGCATGCCCTGGAATATAACTTGGCCCGACAGGAGCAAGATCCGCAATTAAGCTCATATTTGATGACTTAACTGAAACATAGCCGGAGTTCTGTAGATTATGAACAGCTAACTTTTCTACTGGAGCTTCTAATTGTTTTATTTTAAAGCCGAGTTTAGCCGCATACTCTCTAAGAATATTATTTTCAGGTGCAATACCAAAAGCAGAGTCATTAAAGAAACTTACCTTATCGTCACCTAGACTCATTATTTCTAGCCAACCGAACATTTTTATAATCGTTTGTTTAGTAAGTTCAACCATATTCTTAGGCACACGCGCTGGAAATGCGGTAAATAAATTATACAGGTCTAGTAGATCAGTAAGCATAATTGCGTGATACATAGGTGTTAACTCAAAACTGCCACCGTCACTTAGCACTTGCTCTTTTAGCTCTTTTTCAAAATCTTTTAACCCTAGCGCTAACCACTTATCAGCTTCTTTACCTTGTAAATAACAACCAGCAAACAGTAATGCTTTTAAATTAACAAAGTAATGATTTCCTAATAAGTGTTTTTCTAGATCTTGAGATAAAAAATCAGCTTGTTGGGCTAAGCTATTTAATATTTTATCGTTAGTTTCTAGACCGGATAAAAAAGCTTTAGTCCAATTTACTATTCTCAATGATAATGTGTAGGCTTCCCAACCATTGCCACCACTAGATGCAGGGTTTTCATCAATCCACTTGTTTATCCAATGTTGCTGTAAAGATTTACGTGAGTTACTACCTAATGAATTGAGATCGTCAAAATAATGCAAATTGTAAAGCCATAATTTTTCCTCTTTATCATTATTCCAGTCATTTTTGCTATTAACTTTCCCTTGATAATTCAAAAATACAACGTCAGTTTCAGTCAGAAATTTTTGTTGATAAATTTCCTTATGAATCCATCTTCCTTTCATTGGAGCGGGTACTCCAGCAACTGGGTGGACTTTAGGGTGAGAGAATCGTTTTAAAATACGATGATAAACTTGCGTAAATTTAAGATATTTTAAGGTGTGAAAATAAAGTGATAACTTTGCCATTAATAAGCCATTAATAAGTTGTGTGCTAGTTGATTTCATAAAAACAAAAAAGGGACATAGTTAAAACTAAGTCCCTATATTAAAAACACTAAAGAAACTTTATTTTCTCAGCGACTCTGCAATATTAACAGAACAACGAGCAACTTCCATAATCTCTTCAAATGAAATAGGAGAAGGCTCACCTTTAGAAATGGAGTCAATAAAAGCCTTAGAACAATTAGCTTGACCTTTATCTTGGCTCATTAGCTTATCTTTACTGAAGCCCTTCCAGTCATAGCCTATAAGTTTTCTAAAGTTATCTAATTGCAGAACACCATCGTTAGCAAACACTTCAATACGTTCTTTAGCGAACGCTTTACCGCCATTTGCTAGATAATTTATAGTGCCAAACGAACCGTCTTTAAAGGATAACGTAATTGATGCTTTGTCTTCAGTAATTTCAACACCATCAGCTTTGCCCATGCATGTAGCCGTAAATCCAGTTATTTCACTGCCAACTAAAAAACGCATTAGGTCAATATAATGACATGCTTCGCCAATAATACGACCACCGCCAACTTCAGCATCTTGTGTCCAATGATCACTTGGAATAGCCCCTGCATTCATCGTCATAATAAAAGCTTTTGGCTCTGAAACATTTGCAAGCAAGGCTTTCATTTTTATGACATGTGGTGCAAAACGACGATTATAACCAACCATCACTCTGCATTTTCCATTTTGTTCATTATAAGCAGCCTCTATAGCATCTAACTCAATATGTGTTAACGCTAATGGTTTTTCTACAAATACATTTTTACCGGCATTAATTGATTGGATAACTTGCTCAGCATGCAAATTGTGCTGGGTAGCAATGACAGTGGTATTAACGGCTTTATTATCAAGCAATTGTGTAATATCAGTTGAAGCATTAGCAAAATCATTCTTCTTACCATGATGTACAGCACTAACACCACCACTGGTGAGCAAAGTATCAAGTTTTGCCCCTGCTTCTTTAAAGGCTGGAATTAATACACGAGAAGCATAGTTACCACCACCAATAAAACCACATACAGCATCTTGTGCACTGTATGGTTCTACATCACGAATACCAACAAGTTTTTTTGTTAACAATTCATCAGCATTAGCAGGGTAATTTAATAAAATTCCCAACGACGAATGATCATCTAAGCATTTATATGCATTGATCGCATCATCGATTTCAAATCGATGGCTGATCAATGGTTTCATATTCAAAGCACCTGAAGACATTAAATCAAGAACGGCTTCAAAGTTACGCTGCTCTGTCCAACGAACAAAACCTAAAGGGTAATCATTTCCCTTTTCTTCATACTCTGTATCATAACGACCAGGGCCATATGAACATGAAACTTGAAATGAAATTTCTTTTTCATAAAAATCTGCACGAGAAAGCTCTAAGCCAACAACACCAACTAAAACAATACGGCCACGTTGGCGACACATATTTGCGCCATGGCTAACAGGATCATTACTTTTTGTAGAAGCCGTTATAATAACAGCATCAACACCTTGGCCTCGAGAAAAGGCATTTGCTTTAGCTATGGCATCTTCACCTTGTGATAAATCAACCGTTTCTGCACCAAACTCACGTGCCATAGCACATTTTGATGAGTCAAAATCAATACCAAGTACACGACAACCGTTTGCTCTTAAAAGTTGAACAGTTATAAGCCCTATTAAACCTAAGCCTGTAACTACAACAGTTTCACCAATGGTCGGGTTAGCAATACGAACACCTTGCATTGCTATAGCAGCAAGTACAGTGAAGGCCGCACTTTCATCATCAACATTATCTGGTATAGCAGCACATAAATTTTTAGGTACGCGAACTACTTCAGCATGATTACCATTTGAAATAACACGAGAGCCAACCTCAAATGCAGTACTCCCATTATCTTGCACAATACCTACATTGCAATATCCAAGGGGTAGGGGTTGATCTAATTTAGAACGCACGGCATCAATGGTAGGTATTAAACCATCAGTTTTCACCTTGCCTAGAACCATCTTAACTTTATCTGGTTGTGAACGAGCTTTTTGAATCCAACCTGATTTACCAAAATCAATCAACATACGCTCAGTGCCAACAGAAACTAAAGATTTAGTTGTTGATATTAATAACTGCCCTTTTTTATTTTGAGGACATGGGACTTCAACTAACTGTGTCTCGCCGTTAGCTATGTTTTGAAGAATTTGTTTCATAGATAATTATTCCACGGGATATTAAAATTGTTATTTAATTATAGATTCGAGAGTACTAAAACTTTCTAAAGCGTATCAATTTAGCAGGATTCCCGCCCACAATACCATTTTCCGGTACATCCTTTGTTACTACAGAGCCTGCAGCAACTACACTACCCGCATTAATCGTTACACCATGCATGATAATAGCTCCATGCCCAATCCACACATTGGACTTTACTGTAATCAGCTTAATTTCATCTCTGCCCGACTGGCTCATTGGGGTCGCTATATAATCAATACGATGATCTCCCCCCACAAAAGATACATTTGAAGCGATTAAAACATCATCTCCAATATTTAAATGGCAAGATAATGCCGCATTTCGACCAATATAAGTTCTATCGCCAATACTGATATCCCTACCAGCAGAAAAGAAAGAGCCACCCGCAATGTAACAGCTATTCCCTATCGCAATATTAGCCTTCTTTATGCGCCCGAGTGTTACTCTGAAATAGGTGCCACCCCACCATATAAGTCTTTTAAACATGTTTTTCCTTAACCGCATGCTTTAACGCTGCATTAATCTGATTTACATAATTATCAATATTATGTGTTAATACTGTTTTCTTTGCTGACTCTTTCATTTCATTCAGCAAGCCAGGCGAACTTTTTAACATAGTTAAATATTTTAAAAGTAGTTCTTCATTCAGCTCATCATCGACAATGCCATTAAACTCATTTATTAGATCAAGTTCGCAACCATCTCCAACACTACAAATTACAGGAATTCCATGACATAGCATATCTGAAACTGCCAACCCTCCCAAACCGGGCATAACAAAAACATCTTTATCAAACACGATGTTTACTAAAGGTCCCTCAACACGACCATGGAAGGTAACCGCCTCTGCTATTTTCTCTTCTATAACAATCCGCTCTAATACACCTATATGAGAGCCACTGCCTACAATGTGTAGTTCAGTATCAGGGAAAGTCCGATAAAGCTTGCAAAATGCCTTAATCAGCATTTCTATATTTTTATTTGGTTCTATAGCTCCAACAAATAAAACTTTAAACTTATTGTCCCCAGCCACCAATTGTTGCTTACCACTCTCATGAAACTCTTTTATCTCATTTAAACGCTTTTCCGTATCAACAACATTTACAGCAATAAAAATATTCTTTTTATCTACACCAATGTCTTCATAATATTTTGCCCCAATAGAGCTATAAGAGACTATCGCATCGGCTCTTTTTTCAATTGGTACAATTAATGGCTCTAAAATCTTTCTAAACGCACTCTTTTTTCTACCTCTAATTTCTCCGAGTCCCCATTGAACCATAGACTTTCCAAAAAGCTTACAGTATACGAAGACAGAAATATTATTTAAAAAATTGGACGCACCTTCACACAAAACAACGTCTGGATTATATTTTATTAACTCAAATAAAAGAAAAGGAGAAAACGGGAGTAGCATATTTCCAGCCTTTTTCTTTAAAGCTATTGGTATTGAGAACAGCCTTTTTGACTCAAAGCTATAAGGGCCTTTAGAGCTGATAACCTTAGTCCCCTCAAAATCACAGCCATAAAATAGCTTAAATTCGTTCTCATCTTTTAATTTTTCAAATACAGGAGTTCGCCAACCTTGGACTACTCTATATATAATTGCTACTTTCACTAATTTCTCTTTATGTATAAACTTTAAAATCAGACGGCGTATTATTTAACGTCTTTCTCTTTTTTAAATGTTTCTCTTGAAATAAATACCAGAAGTAAGCCCAAAACATTGTGCCATCCAAAAAGCCGATATTAACTCTTGAAATTTGCATTGAAAGGACAAGAAGCAATAAAATAAAAAGCCAACTAATGCTTGGCCCTCTTAGAATAAACAATAGAAAAATGCCCCCCAAATAAACTGATAGTGCTATTATTCCACCATCAGTCAAAAGGTTTAAATAAGCGCTTTCAGCTCCATTCCCTACAATGCCTGTTGCACGCCCTGGCTCACCTAATATCATTCCCCACCATGTAAAGTCATTATAAGCAGCTAAATGCTGAATCCAAAAGTTAACCCTCTCCAGATTACTTGAATGACCAGTATCTAACGCCCCAGATAAACGATTAACGATAATTTCTGATTGCTCGGATATATAATAAAAATAAAGCCCCAATGAGATTACTAAAACAAATACTGCAGACGCCACTATAGCTTTAAGAGATAATCTGCTTTTGATTTCTGTCCTTGCAATAGTTTCAATCACTATCGCTGCAAAAACACCTAAAATAGCTAAACGAGAACCAGTTAAAATAGAAGAGAATAATAAAACAGGAAACCATTTCATCTTTAAGTCTTTTACAAACAAAATGGTAAATAATAATATGAATGAACCAGCTTCTTTTGAATAAGAAATAAACCCTTTTGCTCGGCCAATAAATACATCTAAATCCGATGTTGGCTCTAATATATAGCTTAGAGTTAAAAACTCATACAGCATTGCGAATAAATTGATAACGACAAAGTACTTAAGAAGCTTCTTGTAAAACTCAAAATAATATGAAAAAAACAACCCTTGAATAATACTAAAGTAAAAGAACATTTTAGATAAGTTACTAATTGGATCTTCCGAGCCAGAAAGCCCCCCAAAAACCAAGAGACTGCTTGCAGTTAAGCTAAAACTAAAAAATACTTTTACTTCTACGCTAGATTTCCTCACCGCAATTAATATCAATGTTCCCATGATAAAAATGAGTAACATCGGCAACTTAATTACGGGGAAGAATTGATATAAAACTTGAGATAAATAAACAGAGAGAAAGCCAAATATTACAACTAAATAACTAAGTTTTATATGCACTGAAGGACTCAAAATTTTCACAAGTATAACGTTACCTATTCTCAATTAAATTAAGGTAGTCACGCGCCCTCGCTTTAAAGCTTGCTTTGTCCGCATACACGCTTAAATCATCGCTAAATTTATTATCGAATATTTCTTTAATAGCATTTTTTAATGGGCCTATTTGAGGACGACAAGACACCCCTAAATTATTTTTTAAAATCATGTCTTCAATTTCACCACCACAATTGATGCTCAAAGTTGGTAGGCCTAAAGCAGGGTGTTCGTATATTTTAGTTGAAACCAAGTAGCTATATTCGGCAGCATTAAACTGTAAAGCAAAAACTGATTTAGCATATATTTTTGATAATTCAGCCTGAGCAACAGGTTGATGTAAAAAGAATAACTTACTAGTAAATAAATCTTTATACTTTCTAAGTAACCACAGTGAAACCCTGCCATAAAAGTGAACTGTCTTACCACGCAATATCTCTGGTTCGCTAAGGCATAGCTTAAAAAAGGGCTCAGCTATTAAATCACGACCATTAGCTAGAGTCCCTGCATGGACGATAATTTCATTATTGCTTCTTTCATTATCTAACTGACGAACACATTCAAAGCTATGCCCATTCTCTATCACAGAAGAACTCTTAGAGTCTGGCGTAATCAATTTTTGCAGCCCTTGAGTTACAAAGACATTAACATCAGCCGCCGACAAAGCCTCTTTCTGCCACATTTTGACTTGACGACATTGCCACTCAAATAAGTACTTTTTAAAAGGGTTATGAGCCCAAGGATCTCTAATATCCTGAATTAGCCTTATTTCATCTCCTAAATCTTCTTTTGCAACTGCAGCCCAACGATTAGCTTGAAAAGGATGCCCTGTTGCTATAACGGTTTTCACATCATTTTGTTGCACTAACGCCCTAATTTTAGGAAGTAAATAACGCCCCCAATATTGAGCTTCATCATCATACCAAAACAATGTCCGAAATTTTTCAACGACAAAAGCAATACTCGAAGATAAAAATCTACTTCTAAACTTCAGCCCTATTAATTTATAAAAAGGGTCAGATGAAACTCTATGTACTTTAACGTTTTCGTGAATAAACGGGACATCCCCCCTATCTACAGTTAATACATGAACATTAACGCCTAGCATTCCAAGCTCTCGAGAGATATGCGCCCATCGATTAGCTCCTACCCCACTAAAAGGAGGAAATTTATGGGCAATTAGAATTATACTTTCGTTCATTTGCTTAAAGTCCCACTTCGACCTTCTCTATCCAAATTTTCTTCCACTTATAAAGACAGTAGATTCGCCATATCACAGCCCAGTCATTGGAAATACCTTTTTTATATTCTTGGTACAAAGAAACTACAGCATCTTTTTCAATAAAATCAAACAAACCTTCTTTTTGAATAACATCAAAGCAATTATCGAGTTCTAATTTCAATTCATTTTTTTGCCAAAGCTCTTGAGGTGAAACAAAGCCAGTCTTGTCCCTCCTTAAGCGAACTTCTTCTGCAAGCTTACTTTTTCCAATCTCTCGCAACTGAACCTTCGTCACGCCATTAACAATATAATCATCTGGGCTTAAAGAGAAAGCAGATTGCACCAAACGAAAATCAAGAAACGGTAACCTCGATTCAAGCGAGAAGCGCATTGAATTTCTATCTTCATAACGAAGATACTCCCGCAAAGCACTAAAATTCAGATTTGAGTAAAGCTTATTTTTCAACTCGCTTCTGAAAGGTTTCTTACTTCGATTTCTTTTAAACTTCCTATTAAAAATCCCATACTTATCTGTACGTTCAAATTGCTTGGTTAAGAGTGATTTAACAGTAACAGAAACTGATGCTTTCCAAGATAATGATTTATATTCCTTAAAAGCAATAAACTCTTTAGCAAGCGCGAAGAACTTAAACCTTTTAAATAAATCTACAAAATATGAGAAATAATGTTCTGTATAACCTGAAAATATTTCATCAGCACCTTGACCATTAAGTAGAACTTTAACATCGCCAGTCTCTGCAACATCTTTATAAATTAGGTATTGAGATAAAACAGAAAGGCTTCTAAAAGGGAGCTCTTGAATATAAATTAATTCATTCACATACTTAGTTAAATCATTTGCTTTAGGGTAGATGTATTTTGGACTAAAGTTAAGTAGCTCAGCAGTTTTTTCAATATACTTTTTCTCTGAATATTTCTCTTCTTCGAACACAGCTGAATAAGAATTAAATTTAGAAAGTCCATGAGAATCATTTATCATGCCAACAATCAATGAGGAATCAATCCCTCCACTAAGAAGTGAGCCTACAGTTACATCAGACCTTAACCGTATATCTATTGAACTTTTTAAGACACTTTCAACTGAGTTGAGACTTTTATTTAAATTAGTTAAATCAGAATCCCCCCAATACTCTTTTTTATTAACCTGTCCATTCGAAACAGTTGCACAAAAACCAGGCTGTAATTGTTTAACTTTTTTAAACATCGTATTTTCAGAAAAGTCTGTTTCACTATATCTTAAATACTGATAAACGGCTTCTTCATCTATTTCGCTTAAATCCTTAAGTTCTCTAAAAAACTTAATCTCGGACGAAAAATACACCCCTTCTTCATCGAGCAAATAATAAAATGGTTTAACCCCAAACCTATCCCTTGTAAAAGTAGTTTCTTTGGTACGTGAGTTATAAATTACAGCAGCCCACATCCCATTAAACTTTTTAAACGCCTCATCTCCCCAGAATATAAAGGCGGCAAGAAATACTTCTGTATCGGTTGAGGTATTAAAACTAACACCAAGTTCTTCAAGCTCTTTTTTTAGCTCTAAGTAATTATAAATTTCACCATTATAAACAACAATGTGTTCACCCAAGTTAAAAGGTTGATGTCCTGCTGAGGAGAGATCTATTATACTCAATCTACGATGACCTAAGATTAAATCTAATGCTCCAGATTCAATTATATGAGGAAGCTCTTCAAAATCTGGAGATGTATCGTCACCTTTAGAATATACACTTCTGTCGCCTTTTATGTAGAAAAAGCCCTCATCATCAGGGCCACGATGTGCTGTCGTAAGATGCGCCTTATAATACTTATTTCCAGAAACTTGTCCGCCATTGGAAATAAAACCAGTAATACCACACACAATGTAATCCTTATTAACGCGTATAAAATTTGATTAGTTTCTCTGCCGACACTCTTGGAGGTTTTGACACAACCTCATTTGGGTAACCGACTAAAATAGATAGTAGGCAATAATACTCATTACCTAGGTTAAACTTATTGAGATATTCTTTCTGGGATTTCTCTAAATGTTCACTTGCATAACAGCAACAACATCCCATACCATTTTTTTTTGCCTCTAAAATGAAGTTTTGAGAAAACATACCTACATCTATAGCTGCTGAGTACTTTTCAGTATAATTATTCCTATTATAATATATGAAAACTCTATAAGCAGTAGCATCGAACATACTAGAATTCAATGCGCTAGAGCCTTTAGTTTTAGGCTGTTTATTTTCCAAAACAATAACTTTAAAAGCTTGCCGATTGCATGATGCAGGAGCAAGTTGAGCCGCTTTGACACAGTCGATTATTAACTCTTTGCTTGGCTTTCTTTCATCCCAAAATCGAACAGACGGAACACTTAAAGGATGCCCTGCAGTTAGGAATTCCCCCCCTAAAGTAACCACTGGCTTTTTCTTAGATTCCCATACCCCATATTGACTAACTACTCGTTTACTCCAGTTGATGATTTCATCTTCTCGTAAACTTCTATTTTCACATTCAGAGATTAATTTTCTTACATAATCTCTGCGTATTTTTCCATGATTTTCTTTGTAATGGTTTTTTATATTCTTCTCTAGCAAATGAGCTTCATGTTTAAGTTTAACTATCAAATAATCATCAGACACACTATCAAGCTCTTTAATAGCAGAAAGATGGAAACGAAATGGGTTTGATGTTTTAAACTTAACAGAGTCTAACAAACCTTTTATAATTTTTTTTAATTTGTTCATATTAATATGTCGCAATAAATTTTCGTGTTAACCCAACAAAAGAAAAAGTAACTATTTTTACCCATCCACCTGTACATTGATAAACTTTACAACTTGTCATTTTATTAACTGGTAAAGAGTAGGACATCAACTTTTTTTTATTTAGATAAAGCTCTTGCCCTTTAAAACTGACATTATCCATAACATTTACTCTAACACAATATTCTACGTTACAAGCCTGATTCAAGTTATAGTGATTCTCAACTCGCTCATTTTTGATTGCTAACTTATAGGAAACCTTAATACCTTTTAGCTTTTCACGGCAAAACACTGCCTGTATTATCGATCCCCATGTGTTTCTAATAATAATTTGACTAGATTCCGCATGAATCTCTCCCGCCTTAACATCAATTGATTCATTACCACTAACAACAAATTTTCTTTTACTATTTATAAAAACAGGGTGGTAACCTAAGTAATCTGTTTTATATTTAAACCTCGTCAATTTCCCTTGAATAAGTCGTTTAATTTTTATTAAAAAATTTTCTTCAGGTAATTTACAAGGTGACTGATATGGCACAAGGGGTGCTTGCCACTCCCCTCCAATTTCTAGAACATATGGAATGCAAGGAAAATAACGAGAATCATTCGGCCTTAATTGGGAGTATTGATGACCTTTAGCATTAAAGAGCATAAAATTTTCTTTCCACTTAACTACCCCGACCCCCGAATCTACCTCGATAAATATTTGGTTATTAGTTTTAGGGCTTTCAATCCGCTCAATCTGGACTTTCGCCTTTAGTTCCGTTGCCAACATACATCTAGATAATGTAAATAGCTTGTATACAATAGGATACATATAAGAGTCATAGCCACATCTATTTTGATTAGCTTTTTTTCCACCTATACTTATCTCAATATCTTTAAAATTCGCAGTAAAAAAGCGCTCCAAAATTACTTGAGAGATAGATTTAAAACTTATGTGATTACGCGACTCTTTGTAGAAGCTTAAACTCAACAATAATGAAGAGTAACCGTATGCTGTTTCAGGTGAACGGCCATACACTCCAAGATGGGTTGAATCACTGGAGATTTGATCGAGAAATTGAAACCCTTTCTGTACTGCGCAAGAAAACCCTTCTTCACCTAGTATGCTGATGCACAACTGAAGCAATTGCAGATTCCTGCAATGATAAGTTAAATCAGGTATTCCGTTTCCGTGAACATAACTATCAAATAAAACCCCTTTAGACAATTTAATAGATTCTATTACATCTTTTACTTTTTCATTGATTTCAATTTCACAGCCTAAATATTTATTTAAATACTTCACATTAAAATATCTAAGCAAGTAATAATCTGTCGCATGAGCTTTAATATCTAGCTCCAGTAGAGTTAAATATCCTATCAACTCTTTAGCTAATATCTTCTTTAATGAAGGTTCGTCACAAACCCAATGTGCTAAGCAAATTGATTCAATATTGAAATCAATGCTAGATTTTACGACTGGCTTATCTATATGTCGATTCAAAAATAAAAAAACTGATCTGATGTCTTCTCTTAGAGATTCGCTAGGGCTTTCGTTATGAGCCAAAACTGCACATAAGATAAAGCTACCATAATGATACTGTCCAACTAAAGCACTAGAGACTGTCCTGTCAAATAGTGAGCCATCCTCTGAAAGGAACTCACGTCTATACGCCTCAAATAAATAAATCAAGATTTCGCGATTCATTAAATTGCCTTTATTTAACTTAATTAACAATTACGCTGTCTTTCATTTAATTTTGCTTTTAATTACAGCTGAATTAATTAAAGAAACAAATTGCATTTTAATTTTATAACTTGATTTCAATGATACTAATGTAACGAAAAAAAGAATAAAAATTAGAGCTTTGAAAAGAAATAACTCAATTCCAACCACAAAATACGTATCAATAGCTAAGCTAGATAAAATTAGAGACATAACTAATATCAATATCTTTACAACTGCCTGTTTATCAAACTCTATCCGATCTAATTTTTGAGCCCTGTAGTATAACCAAAATGTATACGCGAGCATACTCAATAACGTACTTAAAGCAGCTGCATACATCCCAAAATGTGGAATAAATATAAAATTAAGTACAATATTTACTATTGCTTGAATAAACGCAGCAATTGAAATTATCCATGTTGCATTATGAAAAGATATGATATTTGTGAAAACACGATATACTCCACTTGCAAAATACACCCCTCCTAGAATCATAACGATCACGTAGGCATCATGAAAAGAGTCTGCAGTAAAGTAATATAAAATTTCTCTACTGAACAATACAAGTAAACAGTAAACCATGGAAATCAAAGTGAAGTAACCAACTAGAAAGCTCGCCATTTTTCGCTTTGCCACGGTTTTATCATCCGTTAATCCTGACATCGCTACTGGAGTTTGTACTTTAGTGATTGCATCATTGAAAACATACATTAAAATAGCTATTTGTGCCGCTACGGAATACAAACCTACTTGGTCTACTTTCCCAAAATAGGCGAGTATTAAGCGATCTGATGATAAGGCTATCCACCCTGCAGCAATGTTGGGCAGAAGTGGAATTGAAAACTTTAAACTACGAAGAAGAATTTCTTTATTAAATGACAGCGTTAACCAAGAGTTTTTAATTGCTATATAAAGAAGTATTGCTAATTGAACTACGGATACAAGACCTAAAGCATAAAGCCTAGACTCCCAACCTAAGCTTTCCACAGTCAGAAGATACCATGTAAGAAAAACAGCAATGAATGACATAATAACTTGAAAAATCGCTAGCTTTTTAGCTAATAAATTAGCATTCCAAATCATGGTAACCATTACAGCTAATTGGTTAAAAAGTTGCGTGATTATGAGCACAAATATAATTATGCTAGAGACTTCTGATAAATCACGTAGTACCAATGGGAAAATGTAAAAAGCCCCCCCTCCGATTAAAGTCCCCCAAAAAACAATAAACCAAAAATGAGTACTATAAAGCTTGGAAACCCTCTCTTGCGATACAGCTTTTTCTTTAAAATAAAAACGATTAAAAGCAGAGTCGAGATACAGGGCAATAAATATTGGTAAAACACGCCCTATTGCCTCGACAGTAGAAAGAGTTCCATATTCGATAGGTGACAAGTAATTGGTTAGCAGCGGAATTAGTAAAAATCCCATAGCTTTAGTCGTTAGACTACTTAACAAATACCAAGGAGTGTGCTTTAAGTATTTTTTAAGATGACCACCACCATGGACACTTTCATTGTTTTTCATATATGTTATATAAAGTTATTCCGATCAAGTTCAAGACTTTTAGTAGACCGTAATTAAATTTACCTATCAAATTAAGTAAGGGGGCGTAAGATCATTTATACATCAACAAAGCTTTCTCAACTTGGCTATTATCAACCTCTCTGAGCCCTCTGAGGCGATTTAGTGCATTTATATTTCTCAAGATATTTTTAATGAAGTTAACTGGATTAAGCTTCAAAATTACATCACCCACATTATATTTAGGCTTAGTCGTGCAGTTTAATGCATCTTCAACTTCAGTTGTAGCTCGTAAATAACTTTCCCCATCATTAAATCCAATCACACCTTCAATGATGCTTTCTTTTCTTAATTTTATCTGAGTGCTATTTAGAATAATATCTTCGGCTTTTTTATTTGACGACACTAATTCATCAAGCTTTTGATAAGTAGAAACAATATAACTCCCCTCTGCAGTGATATCTCGTATAAAGTCACCACCACTAGGATTAACTAGAAATGTTTGCTTATCTAGCAACCACGCTTCCAAACAGGTTGTTGTTTCATATCCCCCCCATAAGTCAGAAACCGAAATTAAATCTGAAATAGAATACCTGCACTCTCTTGGCTGGGAATAATAAATATTTGGATATTTATCAAGCCCCAAAAATTCATTATATTTTTCTTCTGTAAGCCCTGGATGAGGTCGTAAAATAAAAATAACTGTAGGGTTGTCTTTAATTATTTTATTATAAAAAGCTTTAAGTTCTATAAAATCGGAACGATGTCGTAATACCTGCTCTAAAGAAGAGTTCTTTAATATAGCTTCTTTATTCCCCTGAAAAAAACTCGTTTCATGGATTCTGTCAAAGCCCCACCCTGCAAGACCAACTACCTTAGATGCGCTAAAACTAGGGAACTCTTTATCTAAAAATTCTTGCTTACTCGTAAAGTTAAGTCTCTTATACCTATCCGCAGCAACATTTCCTGTAACTTTTGTCTTACCCTTTAATTCAGGATAATATTCATGTATAAAGTTTTCAGATCTACTTGACCACAATAGAAGTTTATCAAAGTAGACCTCTCGGGCTTTGTTGTTACCCCATGTCATTTGCGCTATTGCACTTTCTCTAACATTCCCTTCAGCAATTAAAGAGATAACCTTAATCCCAAGGTTATGCGCAATTGTACATAAGTCATGATTAATAACCGCACCTTGAAAATTAGAGATTAATAAAACCCTTGGTCGATAATACAAGAGATATAGCTGGTAAGAAAAAACATCTCCTGTTACACACAAAAAACCTCTTTTCCTTAACTCCAAAATTATCGGAGCAACGGCATGGACATCTCGTTCATTTCCTGGCCACTCTAGGTTTAATACATCTATATTTTTCATTGGTACTTTAAGTTTTATTCTTTCAATTTTAATCAATGTAATCCCGAAATTTCACAGGATTTCTATTCTACAACTTGCTCACGCTATGACTTCTTGTTAGAGAAATCTATCTAAGATATTCTATTTTAAATATAGAAAATTCAAGCAACAACTTTCTCATAACGTTTATATTTTGAATATTAAAAATATTGACTTTTTCAAGCGGCATATTCGATATTAAAAACTGTAACAGCATGAGTTAACTATCGTACTATTCGCTCTACAAAAAAAGCTTCAGCTTTACCAACCCCATGAGTTGCACCTCTATATGTAGCCTGAGCTTCAATACATTCGTAGCTCCTACTATGAGGAAATTCTCTCATCTCTTCATCATAACACTTCAACGCCTTGAATTTTTTATTCCAGTAATCTGAAATATCTACAAAGTACTGAGGTATAAACGCGGGTTGAGATGGTGAGTTCCACTCGGTACTAGAAAGCACTTCAAATGAAAGAATACTTTTCACACTACACCAAGGTTGTGGACGACAAGCTGTCATCACCGCATTATGAGTTACTCTGTGATCAACATTTAGATCATGGGCAAAGTGAGTGTAAACAGTTGATGGTTTCACTTCCTTTATAATCACTTCAATTTCCTTTACTATTTCAAGTAAAGGAAGACTATCCATCTTGTTATCAGGAAAGGACAGTTGACGAACATCTTGTACTCCAAGTATATTCATGGCGTCATGTGCAGCTGAGCTCCGATCCTCTTCGCCACCACTTACTATATTGTCTCTTGAAGCCACACCATCTGTCATGAAAATAATGGTGACATGATCACCATTGTCTACGTGACGAGCAATCGTGCCACCACACCCTAGCGTTTCATCGTCGGCATGAGCAGCTACTACTAGCACACTCATCATCCGATAAAGTCCCACTGCATGCGTGTTCCCTTTCGTAATTTGCTATTTACTTTACGTCCTAATACAACATCATAATATTTTGGTTCCATACCAAAGCCGGGACGAATTATTCTCAAATTTTCTTCAGTAAGCTTGTCACCAGGCTCTAAGTCTTTGCAAATATAAAGAGAGCGACGGAAAATTTTCGATTTGCTTTCAGCCATTCCTTGACCATAGCTTACATCCCCAAGAGCTTGCCATGCTCTCTCTGTTTCTACAACTAAAGACTTAAGCTCATGTGGCTCAAGAGAGAATGCACTGTCGACTCCACCTTCATCTCTTGAAAGAGTAAAATGCTTTTCTATAACTGACGCCCCAAACGCAACAGATGCGCATGCACCACCTACGCCCATAGTATGATCTGATAAACCAACCTCTGTACCAAAAAGTTCCCCGAGGTGTTTTATAGTTTTTAAATTAGTATCTTTTGGCGACGCAGGGTAGCTTGATGTACATTTGAGAAGAATAATCTGGTCATTACCAACTGACCTAGCTGCATTAACTGCATCTTCAATCTCTGATACATTTGCCATACCTGTCGACATTATAATTGGTTTACCTGTTGCAGCGGCTTTTTTAATTAGTGGGAGATCTACTAACTCAAAAGAAGCTATTTTATAGCAAGGAACATTTAACTCCTCAAGAAAGTCGACTGCATCTAGCTCGAAAGGTGAACTAAACGCAATAAGACCAAGCTCCTTACACCTGTCAAACAATGGCTTATGCCATTCCCAAGGAGTCACTGCTTCTTTATATAAGTCATATAGTGTTCGTCCATTCCATAAGCTACTCTTATCATTAATTGTAAAGTCATCGCTCTGTAGATTTAGAGTTAAGCCATCAGGCGTCGCTGTTTGAATTTTTAAAGCATCAACCCCTGCACTCGCGGCTGCATCAACAAGCTCAAGTGCTCTCTCTAAAGAGTTGTTATGATTGCCTGACATCTCAGCAATAATAAAAGGCTTATGGTTTCTACCTATTGGTGTCTCGGCTATGGTTATTGTCATTTAAAATCCTAAAGTTACTTATATCTATTATTTGTTCGTGCCATTGGTTTAGCTGGGTTACCAACTACCACTTCGCCTTCATCAACATCTTTTGTTACTACTGCGCCTAGGCCAACTAGTGATTTATTACCTATATTCCTCCAATCACGAATTGCAGAAGCTGGTGAGATCCAACAGCTATCACCGATGTTCACACTTCCTCCAATCATAGCAAGCGCTATAACTTTACAATTAATGCCAATTTTGACGTTATGTGCAATATGTACTAAATTATCAACTTTAGTATTGTCACCGATCACAGTATCACCTATTGAGCCTCGATCAACACATGTACTTGAACCGATAGAAACACTTTTTCCAATAAGAACTCTTCCAATATGTGGGAAATGTATCACTTCACCGGTTATCTCATCATCCTCAAATCCAAAACCTGAGCCACCAATTGTCACACTACTTCCAATTAAAGTGTTCTCACCTACAGTGGCATTCTCGATATGGCAATTAGCTCCAATTTGACAACCTTTCTTTATATGAACTCCAGAACCAATTACTGTAAAAGGGCCTATTTTAACTCCGTCCTCGATAATTGCTGAGGGGTGTATGCAAGGATTACCTTTATAGTTGTATCCTTCATCTGACTCTTTCCAAAACGAGGAAATAAATCGTAAGATTTCTAACCTTGGAGTTTCACAGGGTAAGTATAATTTGCCCTCATCAGAAAAGTTGCCTTTTAAATTAAGAGGAATAAAAATCAAAGTTGCTTCGGTGTTTTTTATATAAGCCATGCCACGTGCATCATCGAACCTACAAAAGGCGACATCGTCTTGAGATGCTTCGGTAATAGGTTTGATTTTTGATACTTTTTTACAAAGACTTAAATCTCCAGTCGTTTCAATTCCTCGTTCTTGCAAAAAAAGCTTGAACTCACTTTCTTTTAAACTTATGTATCCACTCATTTTCGAATCCTTCTTTGAAGTCTTAATCTATTACTTTTTCTATAGCCAATTTATATTTAACCCCATTGAATATAAAAAAAGCAGGATAATTTTTATTGTCAACAACTCTAATGAGATTAAATTGGTCTTCGATACTCTTCGAAATATTTAACTCACTATTTTGAGGGGTTCTTCTAGGGTAAAACGTAGAGTTTCCTGATTGCTTAATTGGCGTCAGCTTTTCAAAACTTGTTATAAACTTTAGTGCCATTTTTACACTTATCTCGCCCTGTTTCTTACGCCACTCAGAATTAAGTTCAGTCCCATCTAGTTTAATCGAATCCTGTATCCAAATATCTCCAGCATCAACATCTGCAGCAGCTTCAATTAAACAGACTGGAATTTGGTTTTTCTCTTCTAATATTTGCCACGCTACTGGAGCGAAGCCTTTACCTTGAGGTAAATCACTTTCATGAACAACCATGTTATACTTGTTTTTCTTGAGCACTTGCTCTTGAACTATTCTAGTACAGCCAAGCATAAAACAGACATCACCATCGGGTACTTCATCTTGATGTCGGCAAAGCACACTATTACAGCCAATACCGTTTAATGAAGAAACCAAGCTCTTCGCGTAAGGTAAAATCCAAGAGTCATTATCAACCAATACAGAAACAGCTTTAAACATAATCGAATACCTTTTTAACTACCCTTCTACTTCCGTATGCATCGCAAATATCCAAAAACTTATCGGATAATAAACACTCTATAAACTCAGGCTTTAGCCATTCGTCAACTTTCTCATTTAATAAGCCCGTCATCTCTTCTTGTTGTAGCCTAGTTATAACGCCTGCCTTTTCTAGTTCCTGTGCTATTCTTTGCTGATTTTCAGCTTCAATGACCACCACCGCAGGTAACCCTGTTGCACAGCGCTCCCAAGAAGTAGTACCAGCAGCACCTACTGCCAAGGTAGCATTGAGCATCAATTCAGCTATATTAGGCGGGGAAACATGCAAGTGTATTTTGTCATTACGATAACTGTAGTTTTTTATAGACTTTAAGTGTAAAGCGGAAGCTCCTACAATCACATTAACGTTATCGACATCTGTTCGTTCTGAAATTATCTGTAGTGCTTGTAAAGTTAAGTTTTTGGGATCTGTCCCACCAAACATCACAAGTATTGTATTACCTTTTATTAATTTTCTAGACCTTCTTATTTCTTCGGAGCCAACTATAAACTCATCTCTAAGCAGAGCATATCGAGTTCCAAGAAGTAACGTACAATTTTCAGCTGTTAACTGGCTATATTTGTCACGTGAACAATTAAAGGTTTGATCGAGCAAAAAATCGCAATTATGCTCGCGATCACCTAAATCATCAATAACAAGTGTTTTACCTGTAAAAGGTTTTACAATATTCTGCCAATCTTTATCTATGCCGTAATGGTCTATGATCAAGTAGTCAACATAAGAAATTCCATTTGCTTTTAACAATATTAAAAATTCCAGTGCATCGGATTCTTGCGAAGAGCCCAACCATTGACATTGAAGTAAGCCATTTTCGGTTTGTTGCCCAGTTGACTTCATTTCGACTAAGGTGAAACCAGCAGAGATTATCTGCGCGTTTATGTTTCCCTCTAAGTTCTTAGTGAAGAAATAAATATTACCTTCAATTTCTTTAGCAATAGACTTGGCAAGAGTTAGACACCTCATAACGTGTCCAGTTCCTATACCAAATGATGAGTCGACTCTGAAAACTATATTCCGCATGATATTAACTCTATTCATATACTTAAAAGTTAAAGTAACTTAAACATCAATTCTGCTCTGTCCCATTCAGCAGGTGTATCTATATCCTGAACCCTTGACAATGGTAATAATACAGGCTTAGACTTTTCGGAAAAAAATGGGATTCCAGCTAGATAAGCTGGGCATTTACCCCAATAAAATTGCCCTGCATCATGGTAAGCTTGCTCTAAGTCCTGTGAACGAGTATTAAAATACTCCGGCTGAAACATTTCAACACGCTGCTGCTCGTTTAAACGAAAAGCACGCTGAATTGGGAACGTATATTCTGTCGCGCTAAACGCATAATCAACACCTTCTTCATTCACTAACTCTAACCCCTTTCTTAGGCTGTCAGCAGTAACAAAAGGTGCAGTAGCGTATAAACAACATATATTTGAATCAGAAGGTAATCGAAGCTCTTTAATAGCATGTTGAATTACATCAATAGTAGTTGCATAGTCATCGGAAACATCTGCTGGCCGTATAAATGGGACTTCTGCTCCATACGATTTAGCTACATCAGCAATTTCACTATCGTCTGTTGAAACAATTATCCGTTCAAAACAACCAGACTCTTTCGCGGCCAAAATTGAGTACCCGATCATAGGTTTGCCACAAAACTCTTTAATATTTTTTCGAGGTATTCTTTTGCTTCCACCACGGGCTGGAATTATTGCAACATTCACAATAGAACAACCTTCAGGGCTTCAATAACTGCATCTTGCTGTTCATGTGTCATTGTATGAAATAATGGAATGCTGATTGCCTTCTGATAATATGACTCGGCTTCATCAAAATCTCCGGTATTGAAACCTAAATCTTGATAATAGGGTTGAAGGTGAACAGGAATATAATGAAGATTAACCCCGATACCTTGATTCCTTAATTCCTCAAAAACCGCTCGATGAGATTTCTGAATTTCACTTACTTTCAATTTAATAACATATAAATGTCGCCCTGAATAAGAATCAGGAATCTGCTTTGGAGTTACTATAGGAAGGTCACTTAATAGCGAGTCATAACGTTTGGCTAAGTCATTTCTCTTAGCAACAAAATCGTGTAACCTGGACATCTGACTTACACCAAGCGCAGCTTGCATTTCTGTCATTCTATAATTAAAGCCAAGATCTATCTGCTGATAATACCAACCACCATGACTTTCTTCTGTCATTAGGCTTGGATCTCTAGTTACTCCGTGGCTTCTTAACAAATCCATTTTTTTGGCTAATGTAGCATTATTTGTAGTAGCTACACCACCTTCGGCAGTTGTTACAATTTTTACTGGATGAAAACTGAACACAGTAATATCACTATATACACAGTTACCTACAGGTTGACCTTTATATTTACCACCAATAGCATGAGAAGCATCTTCAATAATTGAAAAACCATATTCTAAACTTAGTTTATGAATTTCTTCCATTTCACACGGTTGACCACATAGGTGAACAGGAATAACCACCTTGGGTAAGGGTAAGTTATTCTGCTTAGCATATGATAGTTTTTGCTCAAGATTTTTAGGGCTTAAGTTATATGTTTCAGGGCTAATATCGACAAAATCGACATCTGCGCCACAATATAAAGCACAGTTTGCCGATGCGACAAATGTGATTGGCGTAGTCCAAACAACATCGCCTTTACCGACCCCTAGCGCTAAACAAGCAATATGTAACGCTGACGTTGCAGAGTTAACTGCAAGCGCGTATTCAGCCTCAACAGCCTCCTTTATTTTGCTTTCAAATAAAGGCACTTGCGGGCCCTGCGTTAAAAAATCTGATTTTAATACTCTAATAACAGCGTCAATATCTGCTTGCGTTATATCTTGTTTACCGTAAGGGATCATAGGTCTAGTTACACTTCAAAGTTTGGGTCTACGTGTTCAACAATTAAAGCTCTCAATGAGTCTATCGTTTCCCACTCAGTATTTGTGCCTGAGTTATACTTAAAACCAAAAGGAACTTTTACCGCATTATGATGCTTTATGAAATCTTCTTCTGTGTGCATAAATGACACCGAAGGTAAAATTGCATAGTAACGGCCTAAATCAATGGTATTTAGTGAATCCGTATCGGTGATCATTTCTTCGTGTAATTTTTCACCAGGGCGAATACCAACAATGCGAGTTTCACAATCAGGAGCAATAGCGGTCGCAATATCGGTAATTTTGTAAGATGGTATTTTAGGAACAAATATTTCCCCACCAATATGATTCTCTATCGCGTACATCACCATATTAACGCCATCTTGCAGCGAGATATTAAAGCGAGTCATTTCTTCGTGCGTAATAGGTAACATGCCCTCTTTCTTTTTATCGATAAAGAAAGGAATCACAGAGCCTCGAGAGCCCATTACATTACCGTAACGTACAACACTAAACTTAATATCTTTCGAACCACGGATATTGTTTGCTGCAGCAAAAAGTTTGTCTGAAGCTAATTTTGTTGCTCCGTATAAGTTAATCGGAGCACAAGCTTTATCAGTAGAAAGTGCAACTACATCTTCAACGCCACACGCTAAAGCAGCGTGAATAACATTTTCAGCGCCATCTACGTTAGTTCTAATACACTCAGTTGGGTTGTATTCAGCTGTATCTACTTGCTTAATTGCTGCAGCGTGAATTATAACATCTACCCCTTCGCAAGCCTGTGTCATACGCTCTTTATCGCGCACATCACCAATAAAAAAGCGCAATTGCGGATAGTCGTAAACCGGATACTTTTGCTTGATAATTGATTGCTTCAACTCATCTCGAGAGTAAATGATAATTTTCTTTACATCTGGGTATCTATCTAAAATTGTCTCAATAAATTTTTTACCAAAAGAACCAGTACCACCTGTGATTAACACCACTTTATTATTTAACATATTTAAATCCAAACCTATTTATAACTAAAGAACAAACTTACCAAATACCCTTGGTATCGATTACTAATCCTGGTACTTTTGTTCCCACTTTAAATTCTTTATGGTCGACTAGCATTACTTGTATATCGGCTTTATTTAAAGCCAACTCAAACTCTATTAATTCTATATTGGTAAAGTTCTTTGGTAATTCTTGAATATTTGGCTCTACTGCTAATACCTTTCCTGCATGCATTTCTGCGATATCAATCGTAATATCACGCGCGGGGCTTTCACGTAGGTCATCGATATCAGGCTTAAACGCTAAGCCATAACAAGCAATAGTTACTTCTTTTGCTGTTTTTTCTGGGTTAGCCTGCAAAAAGTCTGCTACCGCCAGTTTCACTTTATTTATAACCCACTTAGGTTTAGCATCATTTACCAAGCGTGCCGTGTGAATGATTTTAGCTTCGTCAGGAGTTTTAGATACAATAAACCATGGATCAACAGCGATACAGTGCCCGCCAACACCTGGACCAGGTTGTAAAATATTAATGCGTGGATGGCGATTTGCTAATGAGATAAGCTCCCACACATCTATATCTAATTTATCACAAATTACTGACAACTCGTTGGCAAATGCTATTTGCACATCACGGCAACTATTTTCTGTAAGTTTTGCCATTTCCGCAGTGCGAGCATTAGTAACTACACACTCACCTTGAACAAAAATTTTATAAAGTTCAATTGCTGCTTCTGAACACTGATTAGTCATGCCGCCTATAACTCTATCGTTTTCAACAAGTTCTCTTACAACATGACCTGGAAGTACTCGTTCAGGGCAATGTGCAATACGAATGTCAGATAATTCTCCTTGTGTTTGAGGAAAACTTAAGTCTGTTCTTGCTTCTGCTAACCATTCAGCCATTTTTTCCGTCGCACCTACAGGTGAAGTTGACTCAAGTATAACTAAATCACCCGCTTTTAATACTGGAGCAATAGCCTTTGATGCTGCCTCAATATATTTTAAATCTGGTTGAGGAATATCTCCATCGCGTTCTATTGGCAAAAATGGTGTTGGTACGGCAATTAAAAAAGCATCTGCAGGTTCTGGCTTTGTCATCGCTTTTAAAAACCCCTGAGTAACAGCGGCATGCACCAACATATCAAGCTCTGGCTCTACGATATGAATTTCACCTCTATTTATAGTGTCCACCGCTTCCTGATTAACATCAATACCAATGACGTTTTTCTTACGAGATGCAAACATAGCCGCAGTGGGTAAACCAATATACCCAAGCCCAATAACTGAAATTGTTTCAAATGACATAATAATTACTTTTCTAATATTTAAATTTATAAGGAATCAAGAATTCGGGCGCACGCATTGCCGTCCCCATAGGGGTTGTGTGCAAAGCTCATAGCTTCATATGCGTCATCATTCAATAACAATGTTGATAATTCACGTACGATAACATCGACACTGGTACCGACTAGTTTAACCGTTCCAGCTTCTACTGCTTCAGGGCGTTCAGTGGTATCGCGCATAACCAATACAGGCTTACCAAGCGATGGCGCTTCTTCTTGTATCCCACCTGAATCAGTTAACAGCACATACGACTTATTCATTAAATACACAAAAGGTAAATAATCTAATGGTTCAATAAGGAATACATTGTTCAAATCAGCAAGGAGTCGATTAACGGGCTCACGTACATTAGGGTTCAGGTGCATCGGGTAAACAAACTCAACGTCTGGAAATGCTGTTGCCATTTGTGAAATCGCCTCACAGATACGCTCAAAACCACCACCAAAACTTTCACGGCGATGCCCGGTGATCAGCACAAGGCGTTTATTTTCATCAAGAAAATCAAACTTTGCCTGCAATGACGATTTAAATTCAACATTAGTTTCGAGCTTTTCAATGACATCAAGTAACGCATCGATAACCGTATTACCGGTGACTATGATTTTTTCAGGGTCGATATTTTCGGCTAATAAATTTTGCTTTGACGTTTCAGTAGGAGCAAAGTGTAAATCGGCAATGGCACCGGTTAACTTACGGTTGCCCTCTTCTGGCCAAGGTGAATATACATTACCGGTACGTAAACCGGCTTCAACATGACCGACTTTAACTTGTTGATAGTACGCAGATAACGTTGTTGAAAGTGTGGTCGCTGTATCACCGTGCACTAAAACATGATCCGGTTTGAACTCTTCAAGAACTGGCTTTAAGCCTTGCAATATGCCACTAGTAATATCTGTTAAGTCTTGACCTGGCTTCATCAAATTCAAATCGTAATCAGGCGTTATTTCAAATAACTCAAGCACTTGATCTAACATTTCACGATGCTGAGCGGTAACGCACACTTTAGCTTCAAAGCGTTCATCTACCGCTAATGCATGAACAACGGGTGCCATTTTTATAGCTTCAGGTCGTGTACCAAATACTGTTAAAATACGTTTTCTATTCATTTTATGTTCTTCAATCTAAATAATTAACTAGGAAATCTTCGAATTTTCTTAACACTATAGTGAAGGTGCTTTTTCACCCCAAGGCAAAAAATCCCATTAGAGACATTACTTAATGCACTCACATAGCACTAACGTACTATAAGCTATTAACTTTAAACAAACATTCATAACACCGTTCTTTAATTCAAGTTTTCACCATTAGAATCGACTACTCATTATACTTCCAACTAAAATGGCGAGCGTACCTGTTATAAAGCACAAAAACTAATATAAATAATATTAACTCGATACTTTCCGCCACTTGAAAATATTCACCTATTAGCCCAATTACTGACATTAATACCGAAAATACAGAGATAACGATTAATGTTTGTCTTGAGCTTAAGCCAGCACGTTGCAATATATGGTGTAAGTGATCACGGTCAGGTTTAAATGGCGATTTGCCTTTTCTATAACGGCGCATAACTATTGCCAGCATATCCATTAATGGTACAGCACAAATCCACAAAGCAGTAACAGGCCTAAATGATGCGTTTGCACCTTGCGTGCCCATACTTAAAAGCCAAATAACACTAAGCCCGATAAACATACTTCCAGCATCACCCATAAATATTTTCTTAGTAAATTTTTTGAAAAAACCTAGATTATACATGAGATAAGGTAATGTAGCGGTTGCCAATATTAACGGATAGCTCAAATATCCATGATTGCCGCTCATTAAAAATAACAATGCGATAGCGGTAAAAGTATTTAAACTTAAGCTGCCTATTAGCCCATCAATACCATCGACCATGTTATAGGCATTAATCACTACAATAATAGCTACATAGGTAAAAATAATACCAAAAGGTCCTAAGTTGATATTACCAAAGCTAAACAAATTACCTAAGTTAGATATATAACCACCAACACCATATATCATTAAGCTGGCAATAATAATTTGTCCGACGATACGAATACGTACACGGAGATCATACTTATCATCTAACGCACCAATAAAAACCATCATCGCTGAAGCAATTAGGTACATGCGAAGCTCTAAAGTATTAGGTAGCCACAGTAAACTCGCAGCTAGCACAGCTGCAAATATTGAAATACCACCAATTAATGGTATTTGCCCCTCATGGTGTTTTCGAGCGTCCGGTTTATCAACCAGCCCTACATCAACAGCTATCGGTTTAAACAATTTAATAGCCATAAACGCACTTAGAAACGCAGTAAGGGCAGTAATAATCATCCTAATTAAACTCCTATTTACCTAGGCTTTGTTCTGATACAATATTTTTAGACGAGTTAGCATTGTTAGCGAAATAACGAACTAAAACAATTAGCACCGACAATATACCACCAAGCATTGTACCTAGTACTACAATAAGTGCCCGCTTTGGTTTAGCTTTTTCGTCAGGAGCATTAGCTGGGTCAATAGTCTTGAGTACATACTCTTGAGATACTTCTGCTAACATAATGGTTTTCGTTTGCTCTTCAATTAGCTGATAAAACACGGTTTGCATGTCGGCCAATTGCGTTTCCTGCAGTTTTTCAGTTAAAAATTCGACACTACGTTGTGCTTCTGCCCTGTCTTGATCTCGCATGGTGTTATTAATTTCAGCAACTAGCCAAACTAACCACTGTTTAGCTATTTCAGGCGAGTAATGCTCAATTGTGATTGTAATCATTCCAGTTTCCTTATCCGTTGAAACAGACAACCTCCCTGTAAATGCTTTAAATGACTGCCATGGTGATGGCTCTGGCGCTTCACCTGTTTTCACTTCTCTTAACCATGATTTGCTTTTGGCATTATAAAGTTCTTCATTTAAAATCAACGTATTGGTGTTGGCGTCCCAATTTTTTGCTGCCATCAATGGCACTAATAACTGATATTTAGTAATGAATTTTTCAATAAATATCCGCGATTTTAAAACCTCTAGCGCTAGACCTGTTTTATTGGTGCCACCACCGCCAAAATTAATTCCTGCAAGACTTGCTAAACTGCCAAATTGACCTGCCATTTTAGCTAAACCACCTGCGCCACCTTGCTCACTAGCAGGCGCTAATAATGTAGAAGCTTTATAAATATTAGGTTGATTAATGGCATATATTATTGATAAGACTGCAAATATAAATGTAATAGCTACAATTAATATCTTACCTGACCATATGGCAAGCCATAGTTCAACTAAGTCAATTTCATCGTCATGTGAATTATTTTTCACGAGCATTTCAGGAGAGATAGCTAGAAATTGAGGGTGTTTTTGAACTTCGTCATTTAGTGCAGAAGAGTCAATATTTGCTTGATTTATATTTTTATCCACAATTTCACTTATATTTTATTCAAGAGTACCCGATAAAGGACAGTTTCTGATAAAGAATATTTTCTCATTTTCAATTACTGACGCACCACATACGAAATGGCGATTCATTATAAAGAGTACGAATAGTGCTGTAAAGAACAATAACGGTGGTAACAATATTCTGCATCTATGTTTACTATTTACTTTTTGAAATTGAAAATGACATTCCTTCTCCAATTAAATATTTATAATAAAATTATTTAGATAGAAAACCTATGTACCAAGGCATAGCTTTATCAATGCCTTGTTGAATGCGAAATTCAGGTTGGTAACCGAGTAAATCCTTAGCTTTTGAAATATCAGCCTGAGAGTGACGTACATCGCCAGCTCTAAATTCGCGATATATTGAACTTTTATCATAATGAACATCGTTCTTAGCTAGTGCAGAGACTAGGCTTGAAAATAACTCATTCAGTGTTGTTCTATCGCCAAGTGCGACGTTGTAGACTTGGTTCTTTCCTTGTTCTTCTGCAACAGCTGCTAATATGTTCACTTGAACAGCATTTTCAACAAAGCAAAAATCTCGGCTAGTTTCACCATCACCATTGATAAATAAGTCTTGATTATCAATCATAGCCGCAGTCCATTTAGGTATTACAGCTGCATAAGCACCATTAGGATCTTGCCGTTTACCAAAAACATTGAAATAACGTAACCCAGTTGCATTTAATCCGTAGGTTTTATGAAAAACATCAGCATAAAGTTCATTCACATATTTAGTTACTGCATATGGGGATAACGGCTTACCTATGTTTTCTTCCACTTTGGGTAAAGCTGGATGGTCACCATATGTTGAACTTGATGCCGCATAAACAAAGCTTTTAACTTTAATGTCTTTAGCCGCGGTTAACATATTAACAAAACCGGTAATATTCGCCGAGTTAGTTAATATTGGATCTGCAATAGAACGAGGAACTGAGCCAAGTGCCGCTTGATGTAAGACATAATCTACGCCGACGCCATCCAAGCTCAGCGCTTTTTGGCAATCTTCAAAGTTACGAATATCCCCCTTAACAAAGGTGAAGTTTTGCCACTGTTTCGTTGATACTTCTGACTTTACTTCATCTAAATTGTGTTGGTGACCCGTCGCGAAATTGTCTAAGCCCACAACTTTTTGATCAAGCAATAGCAATGTCTCCAACAAGTTAGAGCCGATAAACCCAGCAACTCCAGTAACTAGCCATACTTTTGGTGAGTGTTTAAGTTCCTTTTTTACTTCATCATAGCGAGACATTATATTTCCATAATCTTTTTTAAATACTGACTGTTTTTAATTTTTAACAGCCAACTTTTTGAAACCTTTATAACGAGGTGTTACCTGAACAATTACAAACGCATATCGACTGATTCTTTTGGTAGGATATATTTTAAATCATAAAGCACATGGCTTTCTTTACCTAAAGCTCGGATATTATCCACGCCTAACGCTTTAAACTCATTATGTGATACCGCTAAAATAATCGCATCATAATGATTTGATTTAGGTTCTTGAATTAAACTTAAGCCATATTCATGCTCTGCTTCCTCGTTTGAGCACCAAGGATCAGTAATATCCACGTGCATATTATATTCTTTTAATTCACTGACCACATCGACGATTTTAGTATTACGAAGATCTGGACAATTTTCTTTAAAGGTTAAGCCCATGACTAAGACATTTGCACCTTCAACCTGAATTCGCTTATGAAGCATATTTTTTACTAATTGCGATACTACATACGCACCCATACCATCATTTAAGCGACGTCCTGCCAAGATCATTTCCGGGTGATAACCTACAGATTGCGCTTTATGAGTTAAATAATAGGGATCAACACCGATACAGTGACCGCCAACTAATCCCGGGCGAAATGGTAAAAAATTCCATTTAGTACCTGCCGCCTCTAACACTTCTAAGGTATCAATATCAAGTTTATTGAAAATAATAGAAAGTTCGTTAATCAGCGCTATATTGACATCTCGTTGTGTGTTTTCGATGACTTTAGCCGCTTCTGCTACCTTGATAGAACTGGCTTTATGCGTGCCGGCAATGATGATTGAACGATAGAGATCGTCAACAATAGTCGCAATTTCGGGTGTCGACCCTGATGTTACTTTTAAAATATTAGTAACCCGATGCTCTTTGTCCCCGGGGTTAATTCGCTCTGGTGAATAACCGGCATAAAAGTCTTCATTGAAAGTTAACCCAGAAACTTTTTCAACAACAGGAATACAGGCTTCTTCGGTCGCTCCGGGGTAGACAGTGGACTCATAAACAATAATATCCCCTTTACTGACCACTTTACCTAGCATTTCGCTGGCTTTAATCAAAGGAGTTAAGTCAGGCTGTTTATGATTATCTATTGGTGTTGGCACAGTCACGATATAAACATTTGCGCTCTTTAATTCATCGACAGTGCATGAATAATCCAATCTAGTGGTTGTCGCGAGTTCTTCATCGCTTACTTCTAAGGTGCTATCTTTGCCACCTTTTAGCTCAGTAATACGTGCTTGATTAATATCAAAACCTAAGGTTTGATATTTCTTGCCAAACTCTACAGCGAGTGGCAACCCAACATAGCCCAAGCCTATAATGGCAATATTTGCATCATTTAAATCACGTATCATGTTCTCATTCCCTTAGTTCCACTAGTTGGTGAAATTCATTATTTTTCTTTTACTAATTTGATATTAAACTTATATACCATTTATAGCTGCCACTGCGACGGCCGCATTGTAAATGATTTGTGTTGCCGTCGACCATAACGTTAAGTCATTCATATATTCAGAATCAAGCGGCACTACTATCGTATCACCTGGTTTTAATGAGGTATCTGCAGTACCCGCAAACCAGTTACTCTCTTCAATCATTTTAATACTGCCGCTTGCTGAAATGATATATATACGCTCTTCATCGGCACGTTTTTTCACACCACCACTTTGCGCAATATAATCCTCTGCCGTCATTGTGCGATTAAACAAATGCGACGAACCAACTTGAACCTGACCGATAACATTAATTGAGTTCTTTTTCGTTGGCACATAAAGTACATCGCCACCTTCAAGTAAAATTTCATCACTGCTTGAGGCAATTATTTTCGGTAAATCTATAACCAAACGACCAACAGGCTGTAAATTTGTTATATCAGCAAGTAATTTTTGTGCATCATCATAAGACGTAGAAGTACCTTTTTCAGTTAACGACTTTGACGCCATTTCGATACGTAAATCACCTGCCAATTTAAACAAGTTTTGCTGTTCTAATTCTTGCAATTTCTTACGCGTAAATACCGAACCATCGGGGTGAGCGTATTGTGTTAAGCCACCCGCTTTAATAATCAAATCAGCTAAAGTTTCACCACGGCTAATAGTATATTTACCAGGGAAAACAAATTCACCTCGCAGTTCTACAACATGATTTTCGCTCCAAGCGGGAATTTTATGAATATTTAAACGATCTTTGCTTTTCAACGCAATATCAAACTCTTCTCCACCTTCGAGTGCTTTTTTTAAGTCAACATTAATCGAAACTTTACTAGCTCCATCTGAATCAAGGTTATTGCGAGTAACTTCTGCACGTTGCAGATAAGCTGATTCATTCACGCCGCCAGCTGCGGCAATTAAATCGCTTACCATAGCATCCCTAGCCAATGGATAAATACCTGGGAACTTAACTTGTCCATCGACTTCAACTAACCTAATAGGCTGCCCTGATGCTCCTTGTTGACGTAGTTTTCTTAACACTGGCATAAGCAAGCGCTGACGAGAAAATAGCGCCATATCCCTAACTTCCAATTTTCCTTCAAGCTCACCACCAGTGATTTGAACCAAAGACTGGTTAATTAATCGCGCAGTTTCCGCATCTTCATCTGGAGCGACATCAAATTGTGAAGACTTTCCACCATATTTCTCCCAGAATGACTTTTCGTTAAAGGAAACCTTAGCTTGCTCACGTTCTTTCGCAAAGAGCTGCTCTTGTGTGTAAGCTAACTCATCCAATGATATTTTTTCATCAACATGTTTAACAACATTAGAAAAAATCAGTAACTTATCGTTTGCTGTTAATATAACATTTTCACTTGATGTCGGATGCTCAAGCGCTCTAGCTAAACTAAATTGCAATACATCAATATTTCTCGCTTTATCTACCTGTCGGACAATTAAGCCATAGTTTAAATCTGCATAAGGTAATATATGTGAATCAAGGCTTGGCAGCAGATCTGTAACTCTAATGTCCTTTTGCCATTGATACTTGCCAGGGCGTGTCACCGCACCAATAACCGTGATTGATTTCTCATACATGCCTGAGCTTTTCAATACCCGAATATAATCGCCGTTTTTCACGTTTTGCTGAAGCGCATCTTGCTGAGTCAAATCTAGGTTAACAATGCTACGTAAACTACGAGTGTTATAACGTTCCACCATAGTTGATTGAGGAAATGCCGACGGCAATAAACCACCCGCCATTTCTAATACTCGATTAAAGTCATCACCTTCTTGCAATTCGTAAATTGCCGGACGCCTAACTTCACCAAGTACTGATGCAGTTTTACCTTGCGTCGGAATAAAAACCACATCGCCAGACTGTAAAAGAATATCGTTTGATGAATCACCGTGAATTAATAAATCGTACAAGTCGACTTTTTGAATTAATTTGCCGGCGCGCTTAACTTCAATATTTCGAAGCGAGCCAATATCACTAATGCCACCCGCCGCAAAAATAGCATGAGTAACAGAAGACAGTGAACTTAACGTATAAGGACCTGGTTTATAGGCATCACCAAGCACAAATACACGCATAGAGCGTAATTCTGCTAAACTAACTACAACATTAACACCAATAATGCGTTGTTTAATGCGTTCAGCAAGAAACAATTTCATTTCAGCAAAGGCTAAACCTGCGATTTTAATCGGTCCAACATTAGGGATTAATATAGTGCCTTCACGGGTTACTGGCAGCGTATATTCAGCATTTTCTTTACCATAGATTTGAATCGATAATTGATCGCCGACACCCAATATGTATTGTTCAGGGATTGCAATATCCATTGTTGGCGTAAATGTACTTGGCGCATTAGCAAAAACATCGACACCAAAGCGCTCTAGTGGTTTAAATAATTGTTCGTCTGCTTCAAATGAAAAAGATTCTTGCTCTTCCTCAAGCGATTCTCTAGCAGCCTCTTGTCGCGGCATTACCGGTGTCGTTGATAATTGAGTTTGCTGGGTTGAACCTGATATTTGCCCTAAGACTTCATCTAAATCTACACCCATGCTTTGTGCTAGCACTTGTTGTTGAGACTTAGGAAGACTTTTAAATTGCTCAATCTGTTGTGCACTAATTTGAGCCGATGTTGAGCTAAAAGAGAGTGTATAAAAGACTAGAAGGGTTGCCAGTTGACGAATAAAATTGCTCATTTTCGCGTATTTCTTCCTATATATACGATACATTACTTCTATCTAATTAAGATAAAATCTAAACAGCGTGGAGTTTATCAGTAACTGTACGGTGATTAAAGCAACTTTTTCTTTGCTGTTTTAATTTCGAATAATTAGCAAAATCATGATAGAAAATAATAAAAAGTAAGCAATTGACAACCCTTTCATTAGAGATTCCCTCTATACACTTGCCTTTCTATGCTAGCAAAGGTATAAAACGGGCTGACTAACCAATTTTATACAATATTGCTCGGCAAATTAGTGCATTTAGTTAAGAATGCAATCAAATAATAATAATTATGACTTCGGGCATCTTTTAAAGGAAATTTCAATGACTAAACCAACAGCAGGCACATTACTCGGACATCCGAAGGGGCTTTTTCTCCTTTTCGGTACGGAAATGTGGGAACGATTCGGTTATTACGGCATGCGCGCCTTATTGGTACTTTATTTAGTAGCAGCAGTGGATGATGGCGGTTTTGGCTGGACTACAGGTGAAGCACTCGGTTTGTATGGTACTTTTACCATGGCCGTATACTTAACCCCGATGATCGGTGGTTGGTTAGCCGATAACTTTATTGGCCAACGTAAAGCGATTATTTATGGTGGTATTTTATTCTCGGCTGGTTATTTCACCTTAGGTATTCCTAAGTCAATGATCGTCGGTATGGAAGAAACGGTATTCTACATCGGTTTGTTCTTGATCTGTTGTGGTAACGGTTTATTCAAAGCTAACGTATCTAGCTTAGTGGGTGAATTATACGAAGATGGTGACCATCGCCGTGACGCTGCCTTCACCATCTTCTATATGGGTATCAACTTAGGTGCTTTCTTATCACCGTTAATTGTTGGTTATTTAGGTGAAGAAGTTAACTGGCACTACGGTTTCATTGCTGCAGGTTGTGGTATGTTAATCGGTTTAGCATTACAACTAACACTAGCAAAAAATTACTTAGGCGATATTGGTGTCACTCCTTCAGCTCATAAAATTAAAGAAGCTCAAAACGAATTAAAAAATCGCGCGTTATCAAAAGAAGAAAAAGACCGCACAAAAGTTATTTTGATCATGAGTGTGTTCTCGGTAATCTTCTGGGCAGGTTTTGAACAAGCCGGCGGACTATTTAACATCTATGCATCACAATTTACTGATCGTAATATCATGGGCTTTGAAGTGCCAGCCACTTGGTTCCAATCTTTAAATGCTATGTTCATTATTATGCTTGCGCCTGTTATTGCCTCAGTTTGGGTTAAAATGGGCTCTAAAGAACCAACATCACCGGTGAAGTTTGCTTTAGCTATGGTGTTTTTAGCATTAGGTTTCTTCGTTATGTTATGGGCAACTATGGTTCAAGGTGGCGATGTAACAATTAAAGTCAGTATGCTATTCCTAGTATTTGCCTACCTTTTCCATACTTTAGGTGAGTTATGTTTATCACCAATCGGCCTTTCATTAGTGTCAAAACTAGCGCCAGTTAAATTCACCTCATTATTAATGGGTGTTTGGTTCTTCTTTACTGCTTTATCAAATAAACTTGCTGCTTTCATTGGCCAGTTTGTTGGCGAAGGTGAAGAGCAAGTAGCTAACGCAGGTAATATCTTCTTAGGTGTTGGCTTAGGCGCACTAATCACTGCAGTGATCATTTTCCTAGCTTCAAACAAATTGGTTGAATGGATGCATGGTGCTGAAGGTGATGAAAGCCATGATCTTGAAGCTAAAATTGAAGAAGAAATTGCGGTAACAGGTACGCACGAAGCCATTTCTGAGAAGCAATAATAGTTATTTACGTTTAAATATATAGCTTACGCTTTTTAAAAAAATATATCGGGTAATAACTTAGGTTATTACCCTTTTTCTTTCCTAACCGTTCAATAAGCATCTTGTAGCAAATTAATATTCTCGCCTTAATATCACGGTTTTGTTATAACTTAGCAAAACGTAATCAGCTTTGAATAAATTGTCCTCTTCCTATTAGGCCACTTAGTGTGAAAAATTCAAATAGAGCCCAAATTCGCCAGAAAATTAGGCAACAAAGACTTGAGTTATCGAAAGAGCAACAAAATAGTGCCGCATTAGCGTTACTTAAATATTTCTCGACTGACAGCAAAATAAAACATGCACAACATATCGCACTTTACTTAACTAATGACGGAGAGCTCGATACTCAACCGTTAATTGATTGGTGTTGGCAGCACAACAAAAATGTTTATCTCCCAGTTATACATCCGTTTGCTAAAGGTCATTTACTTTTTCTCAAATATACTAGCGATTCGCCTATGGTAAAGAATCAGTATGGTATTGCTGAGCCTAAACTCGATATAACAGCAATAATTTTACCTAAGTATTTAGATGTTATTTGCACACCATTAGTTGCATTTGACAAAGAAGGTAACCGGTTAGGCATGGGGGGTGGCTTTTATGACCGTACATTAAATGCCTGGCATCAAAATTTTCAAACAAATAAAAGTGCTAAGCCTTACCCTCTTGGTATCGCTCATGACTGTCAACAAGTTGACCTACTCCCTTGCGAAGATTGGGATATCCCCTTACCTGAAGTACTTACCCCAAGCCAACATCATAAATTTCGCTAACCTAAACTACAAATTCGCACAACTTAATCGTTGAAAGCGACAAATGGCTATGACATCAATCTGTGCCTATTGCTATAATGTGCTAACACAAAAACTTAGCCCGACACTGAGATTATTTATTCGCCCTCCAGTGCCGCTAAGTTAAAATTAAACCGCAATTTTTACGAGAACTTTTATGATGACTCAAGATGAAATGAAAAAAGCCGCAGCCATTAAAGGCTTAGAATATGTTGAAGCAGATACCATTGTTGGTGTTGGCACGGGTTCAACGGTCAATCATTTTATCGATGCCCTAGCAACAATCAAAAACAAAATTGTCGGTGCCGTATCCAGCTCTGAAGCATCAACTGAACGTTTAAAGTCACACGGCATTGAAGTCTTTGACTTAAATAATGTTGATGGCATTGATGTTTATGTTGATGGTGCAGATGAAGTAAATTCTCACCTGCATATGATTAAAGGTGGTGGCGCAGCGCTCACTAGAGAAAAAATTGTTGCTGCCGTTGCAAAAACCTTTGTTTGTATTGCTGATGAAACTAAGCAAGTACCGGTACTGGGACGCTTTCCTCTGCCTGTGGAAGTTATCCCAATGGCACGGAGCTATGTTGCAAGAGAATTAGTGAAATTAGGTGGTGATCCAGCATATCGCACTGGGGTTGTAACGGATAATGGCAACGTCATTCTCGATGTGCATAACTTAGAAATAATCGATCCTATAGCGCTTGAAAATAGCATCAATGCCATTGTAGGTGTTGTTACTAATGGTTTATTCGCAAATCGAGCAGCAAACGTACTAATTATCGGCACTAACGACGGCGCAAAAATAGTAAAATAACCCTTTAGAGTTTATACACTATATGATAGTTTAGAAATCTAGCCATCTAAAAACTTATTTTAACAAATAAATATTTGATCGAGAGAAGTCTAACTATCATGAGCAACATTTCATTAGCGAAAGAAAAAATTAAGATATTACTTCTAGAAGGTGTGCACCAAAGCGCATTGGAAGAATTGAAAGCCAAAGGCTATTCCAATATTGAATACCTTAAAACCTCACTTTCAGAAGCAGAGTTGATCAAAAAGATTGCCGATGTTCACTTCATCGGTATTCGCTCTCGCACAGATCTCAATAAAAATGTCTTGAGTCACGCTAAAAAGTTAGTTGCTATCGGCTGTTTCTGTATTGGTACTAATCAGGTTGATAAAGTAGCGGCACAATCATTTGGTATCCCGGTTTTTAATGCACCATTTTCAAATACCCGCTCTGTTGCCGAATTAGTTTTAGGTGAAATATTATTATTACTACGTGGCATTCCTGAAAAAAGTGCTCAAGCCCATCGTGGTATTTGGAACAAATCAGCTGTTGGCTCAGTGGAAGCACGCGGCAAAACACTCGGCATTATTGGTTATGGTCATATTGGCACGCAACTAGGCATATTAGCGGAAACTTTAGGCATGAGAGTGCGATTTTACGATATCGAAACTAAACTGCCATTAGGGAATGCAAGTCAAGCGTCAACGCTAACGGCATTATTAAAAGAAGCCGATATTATTAGCTTGCATGTGCCAGAAACACCACAAACTAAAAACATGATGGGTGTTGCAGAGTTTGAAGTAATGAAAAATGGCGTTATATTTATTAATGCCTCACGAGGGACCGTTGTTGATATCGATGCGTTATCAGAAGCCTTAGCAAATAAAAAGGTCGCGGGTGCAGCAATTGACGTATTCCCAGTGGAGCCAAAAGGCAATGACGAAGAATTTATTAGCCCGCTAAGAGAATTTGATAACGTGATTTTAACGCCGCATATCGGTGGCAGTACCAAAGAGGCACAAGAAAATATCGGCCTTGAAGTGGCAAGCAAACTGGCTAAATATTCGGATAATGGCTCAACCTTATCCGCAGTTAACTTTCCTGAAGTGTCACTGCCTGAACATACGGGTACAAGCCGCTTATTACACATTCACCGCAATCAACCAGGCGTGTTAACGCAAATTAACCAAGCCTTTGCCCATCATAATATCAATATTGCCGCGCAATATTTACAAACGGATGATCAAATTGGTTATGTGGTGATCGACATTGAAGCAGAAAACAGTGAATTAGCGTTAAAAGAATTAAAGCAAATTGATGCAACTTTGCGAGCAAGGCTACTTCACTAAGGTCGACACAGTAATAACTATTGAGCATCGTCATTCTTTGCCATCAATAGCACCAGACATATCATTCGTCGACGTGCATGGTTGGCTAATGCCGTGAAACCATTGATGGCTAAGAACGGCCTGGACATCGTCATTCATTGCCATTCACGGCATCATGACATACCGTTCGTCCTGAGCATAAAAAAGCCAAAGATAACATCTTTGGCTTTTTATCGATATTTCACCGTCAAACTTAACAACGAAAATAATTGCCTTTCAGCTTAATAAAATAACAACATCATACAAGCCCAGGCAGCAATACCCGCAACAATATCGTCGAGCATGATACCTAAACCACCATGACAATTTTTATCTAAGTAAGAAATAGGCCAAGGCTTTAAAATATCAAAAAAACGAAATAAGGCAAAACCAACCAGTACCGTTAACCAATTTACTGGTATCAAATACATAGTGATCATAAAGCCAACAATCTCATCCCAAACAATTGCACCGTGATCATGAACACCGGCATCTTTTGCGGCTTTTCCGCAAATATACACCCCTGCAACACTCATTATTAGCAATAACAATAAATAATATAGATTATCTAAATTTAACGCTAAGAAGAAAACAGGTATTGCCGCTAAGGTGCCAAAAGTTCCGGGGGCTTTTGGTGCCAAACCGCTACCAAACCCTAAGGCTAAGAAATGAATAGGATTGGAAAGTTTGAAGTTTGCCGTTGATACTGCCATTTACTAGTCGTTACTCGGCGAGAAGTGTTCAAAGCTTTTAGCATTAATGGCTACCGCTTTGCTGTCCAACGTCGTGGTAATTTTTTCGCTACCGTTAAGTTGACCGATACAAGTAATAGTATTGCCACTGTTTGCTAAGGCCGTTTCCATACCAACTCTGTTATCTTCCGATACGGTAAACAACAACTCATAATCATCACCACCCACTAAGGCGATTTCAAACGCTTCTTCCATACCAACGGTATCGCGTAAAGCATTAGAAATTGGCAAATCTTCCAGCACGATATTGGCGCCAACTTTTGATGCTGCACAAATATGGCCGAGATCTGAAATTAAGCCGTCTGAAAGGTCAATTGCCGCACTTGCATACTCACGTAATGCTTGGCCTGCTAAAATTCTCGGTCGTGGAAAGTCTAAACTATGTCGAATAGATTCAAGATATTCTTTGGCAATGCTAACTTCATTATTAATACCTTTTAACGCCAGAGCAGCATCACCAATTTCACCAGTAACATAAAGCCAATCACCTGCTTTTGCCCCCGAGCGAGTGATATGTTTATCAATTGGTGTTAGCCCTTGAGCCGTTACGGTAATACTGAGTGGCCCTTGTGTGGTATCACCACCAATAAGCTGGACATTATAAAATTCACATAACTCAAAAACACCAGCACAGAACTCTTCAATCCATTGAGTATCAATCTCCGGCATAGTAATGGCTAAGGAAATCCAGGTTGGCTCTGCTCCCATGGCAGCCAAATCAGATAAATTTACCGCAATCGATTTATGGCCTATGGCTCTAGCACTGGTTTCATTCGGAAAATGTACACCGGCAACTAGCGTATCTGTAGTTACGGCAATATTTTGTCGCTCAGACGGGCTAATTAATGCACAATCATCACCAATACCAAGTAAAACGTCTTTACGTTTAATCGCTTGCTCGGTAAAGAAGCGCTTGATCAATTCAAACTCTTTCATAGTTTAATCAGTTTATTGCTACTCGTTCGGACGAACGAGTTTAACAACTTTATCTAGTACGCCATTAACAAACTTATGGCTATCGTCAGCGGCAAATGATTTCGCCAGCTCAATCGCTTCATTAATAATCACACGATAAGGCACATCATTGCAGTCAGTTAACTCAAATACCGCAACACGTAAAATGGCTTTTTCAACATGGTCAACATCATCAAGCGGTCGATCGACATGTGGAGAAATTTTTTCATCAAGACTACCAACTTGTGCCGATACGCCACGAAATAATTGCTGAAAGTAGGCGATATCAAAACGGCGAGCGCTATTATCTGCCAAAAAATTTGCTTCAACTTCAGCAATATCATTTTGGCTTAGTTGCCATGAATATACTGCTTGTACAGCTAATTCTCTGGCCTTTCTTCTAGGTGATGGTTTCACAAATATTTCCTGTTATAACTTATCTAATACATTAACCATTTCTAATGCACTTAAGGCTGCTTCTCCGCCTTTATTGCCAACTTTAAGGCCAGCACGGTCAATAGCTTGCTCAATAGTGTCGGTAGTAATAACGCCAAAAGCAACCGGCATGGTATATTCCATAGCTACTTGCGCTAAACCTTTATTACACTCTCCGGCAACAAAATCAAAATGCGGTGTGCCACCACGAATTACCGCACCTATGGCGATGATACCGTCGTAACCTCCTTTAGCTGCAATTTTCTTCGCCGCCACTGGCAGTTCATATGCGCCAGGCACACGAATTACGGTAATATCATTATCGGCAACATTACCATGGCGTTTAAGGGCGTCAATTGCGCCTTCAAGTAAACTGTCAACAACAAAACTGTTAAAACGTGAAACGACGATGGCAAATTTCTTACCGGTTGCATCAAAGTTAGCTTCTACGACATTCATTTAAAAATCACCTGCTGATAAAAATTGCGGCAATTCTACCAAATTGCAGGCGACTGAGGAACTCTTTTAACATTTTTCTAGTATAAGTGGTCAGGTTTACCGATTAATTATTAACAGAACTATTTATCGGCTTGATAATTATCGAGTTTATAATAGCTAAATCTTACAAAGGCCTGTGACTTGAACACCTGTTTATATTTAATACCAGTGAATTACGTGCTTTATCAGGCATGTGCGTAGCACTTACCCCGCCATTTTTGTATGATAGGCAAAAACTATCTACTCGAATTCATTACCCGTTATGACCATTTACTTTTCGTCTAATAAAATTCCACAGTTAATGCCCTATAGCATGCAGCAGCGCCAAACTATCTTAGCGTTGGCACAAACTAAACTTTCTGCGCCAGAAAAATTCCTCTTAAATATCATTAAACTGATGCTACTGATACCACCATTTCTTTTTATTGCTAATTTGCAAGGCCTCGCCATTGTAATATCGATAACAGTTGTTTTGATTGCTTATTTCATTTTGCTACGACCAATTATGCTGCATTTCACTATAAAGCATCTGCATAGCGCGATTAACCAATATAAAAAAAGCGAACATTAAGTTCGCTTTTTTCTGTTTTAAATTAAGCCCTACGGCTCAATTTCATCTAACTCTTCAAGATAGGCATCAATATCTTCTTCTTCTTCGGCATCCACCTCAATCGGCGGATTACCATCATAAACCTTATATTGCATATTTTGAAAATAAGCATTTTTAACAAATTCATACGGATCAATGGAATCATTTAAAATAGCTTCTTGATCGGCCAACGACGCTCTGGCCTCTAATCCTAAAACTCCCGCACGCACGAGGTTAGGCCAAAAATCAATCACTGCTAAAGGCCAATAGTAACGGTCAACAAAATCACCAACTTCTTCTCGCACTGACGATGGCCCCAAAGCAGGTATCACCAAATAAGGACCATCGCCAACACCATAACTACCCAGTACTTCACCAAACTCTTCTTGGCTTCGCTCCCAACCAAAATCACTCGCCGGATCGAAAAAACCTAACAAACCTATTGTTGAGTTTAGGACAAACCGCCCTGTGGTTTTTGCCGCATCGGTAAATTTTGCTTGCAGTAAATTGTTAATAATAGTCGACGGCTCATTTAAATTGAGCGCCATATTGTGAACGCCAGAGCGCAATTCTGTCGGCATGTACTCGACGTAACCTTCTGAGGCAGGCTTTAGCACATACTTATCGGCATAGTCCCAAGTAAAAGTCCAAAATGGTCGGTTAATTGACTCTAATGGATCTTTTGGATCGGAAACGCCCTGCTCTGTTGACGGCGTTGAAGAACAAGCGCTTAGTAATATGGTCAATATTACAACCATAAACGATTGACGATTCTTAATATTCAAAATTGTTTTTCTTATTGTATTCACTACAAAGTCCTTGAACTTTAACGATTGCATTATTGGTATCCGCAAAGTCAGTTTACCATGGACTATTAACCGCTGACATTAAGAACTTGTATAAAAAATGTAAATTCGGCGAAGTAGACTGAATGACAACTTGCTAAAAGCAAGATATAGATAACGACACGGTGAAACTAATTTTTTGAGGATTGTTGCCGATGTACTGCCAGTAACATTTCAGCTTCAGGGCGCGGAATATCACACTCACGCATAATTTCTTCTATATCCGCACCTAGCTCAACTAATTTTTGTGCTCGCGAATATAGCTTATCTTCAGGTTGCTGATGTAATAATTGTTCAATAGTTTGAATTTGTGTACCAAATTGCTCTTGAGTTGACTTTATACGGTGTTCAAGCTGCTTAGTAACTTGCTCATTTTCTAACTGAGATTCAGTACACTGATGTTGAATTTGCGTTAACTGTGTTTGAGCTTGCGCCAAAAGCGTTTGCAGCTCCATCAGCAATAGCTCTTGGCTTTGGGTTTTAAGCGTTAAATCTTCAATTTGTTTAGATAATCGATTTTTCAACGCTAATAACAGCAATGCAACTAACATGACTAAAGAAAAGGCGACGACACTGATCAAGTTTGCAGGTATATTTTCCATAGAATATTAGAGAACAATTCACGCTATCAAGTCTAAAAAAAACAAAGACTTAATGGTAAAACCTAGAATTGTTTTAGCTCATCCCATTCATCATCAGAAAGCAGTTTATTTAGATCAACTAAAATCAATAGCTCGCCTTCTCGGTTTGAAACGCCTTGAATATATTTCGCGCTTTCGTCATTACCAACATTTGGTGCAATATCGATTTCAGACGCTTTTAAGTAAACGACCTCAGCAACACTGTCGACTAAAATACCAATAACTTGTTTTTCCGCTTCAATAATAACAATGCGAGTATTATCTGTAACTTCAGCAGCCTCAAGACCAAATCTAGCGCGAGTATCAATAACGGTAACAACATTGCCACGTAAATTGATAATCCCCATAACATAAGTTGGAGCGCCTGGAACAGGGGCAATTTCCGTATAGCGTAACACTTCTTGTACTTGCATTACGTTAATACCGTAGGTCTCACTATCGAGTTTAAATGTTACCCACTGCAGCACTTCATCATTGGTATCACTTTCATTTGCGTTGCGTCTTTCATCAGACATACTGCTGGCCTCTTTCAATTTTTATATTCTGTTCGGTGACTAAAACACTTACCTTCTAAGTATACTGACAAGTTTAAATTCATCAATTATTCTTGGGTAATATTTACGCCTTTTTCCAATAACTTAATTAGTGAATCGACATCTAATAATACACACATGCGATCTTTAACTAAACCGGCTAACCAAGGGCGTTTACTTGGCGAGTCTAACCATTTGACATCTTCTTGCTGTAAGGTCACTGTATCGACCAATCGCTCTGCCGTCAAACCCCAAGATGAATCATTTAACATAATGATATATTGGTAGTTTAACGAGGAAATAAGTTCTTCGTTGCACTTCTCTGGCATCACCCAACGTGCGGTATCAACCACGTTAACTTTTTCATCTCGGTGTAGCATAACCCCTTTAAACCAATCAGGCTTGCCCATTAATGCTGTGGTTTTATCATGGTTATGAATGCCACCTAGTTCAATCAAAGGCACGGCAACGGTTAAGCCCGCAACGTCAAAAAACATTGCCTGAAAAGCACCTTGGCGATAACCCTTGTCCGCTTTAGCTTCTATGCCGCCAACACTTTTATGAGTCGTAATTTTACCTATACTCTGTTCGGCGCTATCGTTAGTTTTTGCGGGTATCGCCGCTGGCTTTTCCGGACTCTTTGCTATCGAACTCTTGTCAACACTTGTTCTGCTTTTTGCAAGCGGCTTTTCATCGGCGACATTAGGTAAACTGACTTGATTAAGTAACTGTTCAATGGGCTGTGCTTGCTTTTCTTTTACTGGCACTGACTTTGTCTCGGCCGCCTCTTCGGTCAGCAGCTCTGACAAATAGGTCTGCATCAATTGTTTGCTGGCTGCTAAAGACTTTGACATTGATTTACTTACTCACTGACTTTAAATGAACTAAATATTTTAATAGATTGCGATAAGCAATGATACCACGAGAACTTGCAGCATAATCAGACGGTACTTTTTGAGCAACACTGGCATTGCGAAAATTAGTGTCTATTGGCACAACTCCCGGCCAAACAGCATCGCCATATAATTCTTGCAGTTTTCGATAGGTCATTAATGATGCTTTAGTCCGTTTATCAAACATGGTCGGCACTATGGTATATTTAAACGGTTGGCTTTGCTCTCCTTGCATGATATCAAGGGTTTTCATCATGCGGTCTAGGCCTTTCAATGCTAAAAATTCAGTTTGAACCGGCACGATAATCCGTTCACATGCCGCCAAAGCATTTACCATAAGTACGCCTAAAATGGGCGGGCAATCAATGAGCACATAGTCATATTCATCAGCAATTTTTTCCATCGCTTTTTTCAACACTAAGCCCATACCACCTTTATTGCCTAAGGAACGATCGAGTGTGGCAAGGCCCATGGTCGCGGGAAGTATATCAATATTATCGTAATGGGTAGGACACAAACTTTGCATGATTTGTTCTTTAGTCGAAACTTGAAGAAACAAATCATAAACACTTAAATCTAAATCTTCTGATTCGATACCAAAATAATAACTCAGTGAAGCATGAGGGTCAGTATCAACCAACAATACCCGATGGCCTTTTTCTGCCAACAACCCGGCTAAGGAAATCGTAGACGTAGTTTTACCTACACCACCTTTTTGGTTTGCAACTGTCCAGACTACCAATGGAATATCCTATTGTTAATTATCTTCTTGGGGCGCCGTATTACTATCGTTACTCGTGTCATCTTCACGCGTGGTAATACGAATGCCGCCATTTTCAAGCCGAATAATACGAATTTCTTCTTCAGCATTATTGTCGATATCAACCTGCTTAATCGCTTCTACATCTTTCACCGAAATTGTTGGTGTCGCTAATAAGTTAGCTTTTTCCAAGCCATATTTGGAAATGGCAATGACAACACGTCGATTTTTCGCTCGACCTGTTTGCGTTCGATTGTCAGCACTCGGGTAATATTGACCATAACCTTCTATCGCCATGCGAGCTGGATTCAAAGTTAACTGTTCCAAAACGCGTAATATTGCCGTTGCTCTAAAAACCGATAATTCCCAATTTGAAGAAAATATTTCCGTCGCTATCGGCTGATTATCAGTATAGCCTCTTACCCGGATATAATTCGTTGTACTGGCGATAACTTGATAAATAACCGATAAAATATCCTTAGCGGCATTGGTTGGCGAAGATGAACCACTAGGGAACAATAGGCCACTATTTAATTCAATCTCAAGCCAGTCGCCATCTACTTGTAATTGAGCGTACCCTGACTCGACTAACTCGTATAACGCTTCATGCAACTCTTTTTCTAAAGAGGTTAATGTTGTTCCCACTTGCGCGTCAGAAACATTAGATAATGTCACTTCGCCTTCAACTAACTCTGGCCCTGCAACATCTAAAATACCATTACCAAATAAGCGTTTATTGGTTTTTGAACTATTGACCGGCAGTATATCATCGCCATGACCAAGATTTTTAGGTTGCTCTTCATTCGCTTGAAAAACTCGGCCAATGGATTCCGTCGCCGTTTCAAAAGGCTCTTCATTAACCATTGCCATGGCATAAAGCACAACAAATAGCGCAAAAAGCAAAGTCATGTAATCAGCATAAGATACCAGCCAACGTTCAACATTGTCATGCTCTACCGAGTGACGCCGGGCGCGTAATCGATTCATTGCTCTAACCGAAACGCCGACAGTTTATTCTCAATAGCATGAGGGTTTTCAGCTAAAGCAATGGCAACTAAGCCCTCAGTCATCATTTCACGATACATGGTTTGTTGATGAACAATGGCTTTAATTTTATTGGCTATAGGCAAATAAATGAGGTTAGCAAAGCCAACGCCGTATATGGTGGCAACAAATGCTGTCGCAATGCCTTGGCCTAATAATTGTGGGTCGGCAAGATTAGACATTGCATGGATTAAACCAAGTACGGCACCAAGAATACCTATGGTTGGACTGTAGCCCCCCATAGATTCAAAGACATGCGCCGAACGCAAGTTATGTTCGCGATACAAATCTAAATCAAGCTCTAGAGATACTCGTAAATTCTCCACTTCTACCCCATCAACGAGTAGGTTTAGCCCTTTATTGATATAAAAGTCGTTTTCTTCTTCGGCAATATGTTCAAGTGATAAGAAACCTAATTCTCGAGCTTTATCAGCCCAATCTACAATTGACTCTATACCTTGTTCAACATCATATTTAGGCGGGATAACGATCCATTTCAATAATGACATCGCGTGGAAAAATTGTCCTTGTGATGACTGTAACATCACGGCGCCAATCGTGCCGCCAAAGACAATAATAAATGCTGGTAATTCCAATAACGAGATTATGGCCCCGCCATCAATTATAAAACCGAGATAAATCGCCAAAATGGCAATAATCAATCCCGATATACTCAGTTTATCCATGCTGTATTTCCTTAAGGATTGCAGATGGAAAGCTTTCAATAGCCAAAGAAAGTTCTGATATTCCGGCGGCAGTTACCGCTTGCGGCATACCATAAACCACACATGATTCTTCATCTTGCGCCCAAATGGTTGCACCTTTATTTTTTAACAACCGTGAACCATCACGGCCATCTGCACCCATTCCAGTTAGAATAACACCCAATACATTGCCACCAAACACCTTAGCAGCAGAACCAAAACTAATATCAACACTTGGCTTAAAAGCAATTCTCTCTGAATCGTCTTCAAGTATTCTTAGTTTCGCTGCATTTTCTGTACCATCAATAACCATTTGTTTGCCGCCAGGTGCTAAGTAGGCACAACCTGGCTTAAGTATATCGCCCGCCTCAGCTTGCTTTACTTCAATTTTACATAAGGTATTCAATCGATTAGCAAATGCCAAAGTAAATGCGGCCGGCATATGCTGCACCATAATAATAGGTAACGGAAAGTCTTTTGGTAGCTGAGTCAAGACCTTTTGCAGTGCCACGGGTCCGCCGGTTGAGGTACCGATCGCCAATAATTTGTACTGTTTACCTGAACTTTTTTTAATGCTTGCGCTAGCTCGCTCGCTACGTATAGATGAAGAAGGGGTTGCCAACGTAGCAGATGTTGAAGGTTTAGCTGAGCTGTCGCTACGCGCACGTGAACGAAATGTTGAAATTCGCGGGAGTCTTCCTGATTTTTTTCGAGCTAGCTGCAATACGCGTTGGCGTAACAAGCTACCAGCATCTTCAGTGTTTTTGGCAATTTCATTGAATTTTTTTGGTAAAAAATCTAATGCACCAGCATCTAACGCTTCTAACGTAGCTTTTGCACCGGCATGCGTTAACGAAGAAAACATGATAATAGCGGTGGGTGCCTTAGCCATTATCTGTTTTACCGCTTCAATGCCATTTAATAATGGCATCTCGATATCCATGGTAATAACATCAGGCTTTAATGCAATCGCCTTATCTACAGCGTCAATACCATTAATCGCGACATCAATGACTTCAAGATCTGGATCTTTATTGAGAATATCCGTAACTCGGCGTCGAAAAAAACTGGAGTCATCAACCACCAACACTTTAAAGGACATTTACAATATCTTTCCTATCTTGAGCACGCGATTATGAATGTAACTTTTTATTCACTATCGATTTCTTCGCGTAATATTTCAACATATTAGGCACATCAACGATTAAAGCAATACCACCATCACTGGTAATAGTAGCGCCTGCCATACCCGGTGTACCATGTAATAACCTGTCTAATGGTTTGATAACCACTTCTTCCTGCCCAATCAAGCTATCGACAACAAAACCAATTTGTTGGTTACCTAATTGCACAATAACCACATGACCACGATCACGCGGCTTATCGACGTAATCTCTCACTAACCACTGATCTAAGTAAAATAATGGAATAGCTTTTTCTCGAACAATAATAGTTAATTGCCCATCAACAACATTGGTATTAGTTAAATCAAGATGGAAAATTTCATTAACCCCGGCCAATGGTAAGGCAAAGGTTTGCTTGCCAACAACTACCATTAAGGTCGGTAGAATAGCTAAAGTTAATGGCACTTTAATTTCAAGAACCGTACCGACACCCATCTCTGAGTCTATATTTACCGTGCCATTGAGTTGTGTAATTTTAGTTTTAACCACATCCATGCCCACACCACGGCCAGACACTTCAGAAATTTCTGTTTTAGTAGAAAATCCCGGTGCGAATATCAAACTAAACGCTTCTTTATCTGGCATGCGAGCGGCAGCATCAGCATCTAGCACACCGCGTTCTATGGCGATTTCTTTTAGTTTTTCAGCATTCATACCTGCGCCATCATCACGAATGGTCAATAGAATATGATCACCTTCTTGTGAGGCTGAAAGTACAACAACACCTTCACGCGGCTTACCTGCGGCTTCGCGTTTTGCTGGATCTTCAATACCGTGATCGACAGAATTTCGCACTAAATGCACTAATGGATCTGCCAATGCCTCAACAAGGTTTTTATCTAGATCGGTTTCTTCACCTTCTAGGATTAATTTGATTTCTTTATTCAAACTACGAGCTAAATCACGGACAACACGCGGGAAACGACCAAAAACTTTCTTAATTGGCTGCATGCGGGTTTTCATTACCGCACCTTGCAAATCCGTGGTGACCGCATCTAAATTTGATACCGCCTTTGTTAACTCTTCATCTTCTTTGGTCATACCTAAGCTGGTAAGACGATTTCGCACCAAGACTAACTCGCCGACCATATTCATAATTTGATCTAACCGTTTCGTATCAACACGAACCGTGGTTTCACCTTGAGAAGCGGCTGGTGCTGATTTTTTATCTGGTGTCGGTTTAGCTTTACTCGCGGCAGGTTTTGCTGGCGCTTTAGCCGCTACAGGAGCCGGCTTAGAGACAGCTTTAACAACAGGTTTAGTATTTTGTGTTGCTGGTGCAGGCGTTGGTGGTTTAGGTGCTTTGCCTTTGCCGTGCAATTCATCTAATAATGACTCAAACTCATCATCATTTATTTCATCAGAAGAGCTCGACGTGACGGTTTTACTTTCTGTCGTTGCAACGGCAGGTGAAAATGCGCCTTGCCCGTGTAATTCATCTAGCAGCGATTCAAACTCGTCATCTGAGATATCATCACTATTTACATTGGTTGCGACTGGTGCTTGAGTTTGAACAGGAGCGGCACTCGGAGAACCACCACCATGCAATTCATCAAGTAAGCGCTCAAATTCATCTTCCGTCATTTCATCATTGGAAGCACTAGCTGAACTTGTTTCAACAACGTCAGGTTCTGCAATAGGCTCAGGAGCTGCTTCCGCGACCGCCGTTTCTTCACCTTCTGGTTCAGATAAGCGATGTAACTCAGCTAACAATTCGGGATCGGCAGTGGTAAGAGGTTGTTGATTTTGTACTTGAGCAAACATTTCGTTAATGGTGTCAAGTGCTTGCAAAATAACATCCATTAATTCAGAGGTTACTGCGCGTTGATTATTTCTTAAGGTATCAAAAACATTCTCCGCACCGTGACAAGCATCAACCAGTTCGGTTAGTGACAGAAAACCGGCACCGCCTTTAACGGTATGAAAACCTCTAAAAATAGCATTTAATAAATCGGCATTATCAGGATCATTTTCAAGTTCAACTAATTGTTCCGACAAGCTCTCAAGTATTTCTCCAGCTTCGATTAAAAAATCCTGAAGAATTTCTTCATCTTGTTCAAATGACATCCAGTAACTCCTATTAAAAACCTAAACTTGATAATAAGTCATCAACGTCATCTTGATCCGAGACAACATCGGTACGATTTTCAGTATTAACAATTGGGCCTTCAACTAAATTTTCGCCGACTTTCGGCAAATGAGCAGTTTTTGCTTCTTCAGAGGAAATACCAAAAGCTGTTAACATATTAATCAAGCTTTCTTCAACTTCATGGACTAAATCAATAACTTTACGGATAACTTGGCCAGTAAGATCTTGGAAATCTTGCGCCATTAAAACGTCAGTCATTAAGCTGTGCATATGACCCGTCTCTTTTTCGGTGGTCTTTAGTAAGATATCGATATCTCGACATAAGGCTTTAAATTCGCCAACATCAAGGTCGTTATGCATAAGTTTTTGCCATAACGGATTTACCGTACTAATTTGCTGTTGAATAGTATCAACAACAGGAAAAATAGACTCTACAGCGTCCATGGTTTTATTTGCCGCTTCTTCAGTGCGACTAATCACAAAATTCAGCCTTTCTTTGGCATCAGGAATATCAGCCGTTGCAAGATCGTTCAAGCGGGTATCCACTTGAAAGTTATTCAAGGAATCATGTAACTGACGCGTAAGTTTGCCGATTTCAGCAAACAATTCAGAATTAATCGGATTTTGAATTTCTGCGATAAGTTCATTAGCTTTATCTTGTTGGTCAGATTCTAAATATTCAACCAATAACTTAGCTTGTTCCAATGAAACATTGACACTCGTATTAACAGTCATGTGACGCCCTTGCGTAGCAAATATTAATGATTAACCAAGACGTTCAAAAATTTTATCAAGCTTGGTATTTAAGGTTGCTGCCGTAAACGGTTTAACAATGTAACCATTAACGCCGGCTTGTGCCGCCATTACTATTTGTTCTTTCTTCGCTTCCGCCGTCACCATTAATACCGGAATATGAGACAATTTCGCATCTGCTCTTATTGCTTTAAGTAAATCAATCCCTTGCATACCCGGCATGTTCCAGTCAGTAACAACAAATTCGTAGTCACCTTCCTTTAACATAGGTAAGGCAGTACTACCGTCATCAGCTTCTGAAATATTAGTGAAACCTAAGTCACGTAACAAATTTTTGATTATTCGTCTCATCGTTGAAAAATCGTCAACAACAAGTACTTTCATATTTTTATCCAAGGCACCCTCCGGTGAGAACATTTAAAAATTCTAACAATACGTCTATTCTACTTAACTTTGCCATGATTGCATACGAGCTTTTAATCTATGCATCGCCTGGCTATGTATTTGGCTAACTCTTGACTCACTTACATCAAGTACTTGACCTATTTCCCTAAGGTTTAATTCTTCATCATAATATAGTGACAGTACTAAAGCTTCTCGCTCGGGTAAAGTAGAAATACATTCAGCTAAAGACTTTTTAAAAACACTATGTTCAATACTGGCGTATGGATCATCTTGACAGTGACTATCAGCCATATCAAGAGCGTCTTCACTTACACCTAAATCTTCAATGCCTAATATTTTACCTGAACTTACTTCATTAAGCATATGATGGTATTCATTTAGTGAAATTTCAAGTTTTTCAGACACTTCAGCATCTGTAACATCACGACCATATTCTGCTTCTAAGTTTTTAATGGCTTCGCTGATCATGCGGCTATTTTTATGAACCGAGCGCGGTACCCAGTCACCACGGCGAATTTCGTCTAGCATAGCACCACGAATTCGAATACCAGCAAAGGTTTCAAAACTAGCGCCTTTGCTATTATCAAAATTATTTGAAGCTTCAAGCAGTCCAATCATGCCAGATTGTATAAGGTCATCAACAATAACACTGGCGGGTAAACGGGCAAGTAAATGGTAGGCAATGCGCTTTACTAAAACAGTATGCTGTTCCAACAAAGCAGATTTATCAACACTATAAGCATGTAATTTTACCACTCTAACGCACTCGCTTTCCTGGTTAATGTTCTAATAATTGCTCGATAAAGAACTCTAAATGTCCCGAAGGCTGTTGAGGAACCGGCCAACTTATCAAATTTTTGGCAAGAGATTTAAAGCCGATTGAAGCAGGTGAGTCAGGAAATGCTTCAACAATTGCCTGTTGTTTGCGTACAGATTTACGAATATTTTCATCAAAGGGGATAACAGCGACAAGTTCAAGTGCTACATCTAAAAACCTATCGGTAACTTTTGAAAGCTTGGCAAATAACTGCTGACCTTCTTTTGGACTACGTACCATGTTGGCAACTACTTTAAACTTAAACAAACCGTGATCACGGCTTAATAATTTCATTAAAGCATAACAATCAGTAATTGAGGTTGGTTCATCACACACCACTAACAAGACGTCTTGTGAGGCGCGACAGAAGCTTAACACCATGTCGGAAATGCCAGCAGCGGTATCAACGATAAGGATATCAAATTTGGCATGCATATCACTAAAGGCACGAATAAGACCAGCATGTTCTGATGGCGTTAGATCAACCATAGATTGCGTGCCTGAGGTTGCCGGAATAATATTTATCCCGCCAGGGCCTTTAATAATAATGTCGTCGAGTTCACATTCACCCGATAAAACATGTGATAAGTTGCGTTGTACACGTAAGCCTAACATCACATCAACATTAGCAAGACCTAAATCAGCGTCGAGCACTAATACTCGTTTACCTAATTTTGCTAAAGAGATCGAGGTATTTAGTGACACGTTGGTTTTACCAACACCACCTTTACCACCAGAAACGGCTATGACTTTTATTTGTTGGGAATCTTGCATTTTTCTTAAGCCACTCGCTTGATCTATCATCTATGTAACTTCTCTATATAACTTCGCCGTCTGTCAAGACCGCTATACTGTGACTGCTGCTACCGGTGTTCGCCATGAAGCAGTTGAAGCAGGTTGAGTTTTCATTGCCATTCTATCTGCAAGCGTAACTAATTTTTCAGCATTTGCAACTTTAATATCTTCTGGAACTCTTTGTCCATCAGTAAGATAGCCAACAGCTAAGCCGTTTTGCAATGAGGTTGAGATAATTTCACCAACACTAAGGCTTTCATCGAGTTTAGTATAAATACAGCCTGCTAACGGTATACGTTTAAAACGCTCAACATTTTCTTGCATTACTCGCGGTTGAGTATTTGCAGATAAAACTAAGTAGTTACGAATTCTAACACGAGCATTAGCGATTAAGGTAGTTAAATGCTCGCTTAAACGCATATCTCTTTGCCCCATTCCCGCAGTATCGATCAAGATCAACTTTTTCTGCGAAAATTGCTGTAATAAGCTATCCAGTTCATTACCATCTTTGGCAAGTTTAACTTGGCAACCAATAATTCGACCATAAGTAGATAATTGCTCAAATCCGGCAATACGGTAACTATCGGTTGAAATCAATACCACTTGTTCAGCGCCATGCAGCTGAGCAAAGCGTGCGGCTAATTTAGCAATAGTAGTGGTTTTTCCTACACCAGTTGGCCCAACAAGAGAGACAACACCACCGCGTTGAATAATATCATTATTAGTGGTATTAAGTTGTTGCGAAATCACTTGCTTGGCTTGTTGCCATGCATCGTCTTCATGGGTGTTTGCAGGAATATAACCCGCCACCTGATCAGCAATTTGCTCACTTAATCCCATGGCCATTAATCGGTTAACCAATACCGCGCGCATCGGGTCTTTTTGTGCCATATCTTGCCACATTAATCCTGACATTTGATGCTCAAGTAATTGACGGATAGAAGACATTTCTTTTTGCATTTGTTCAAATTCAGCATTATTAACTTGTCGCTGATTTTGAGGCTGAGTAAAACTACTTGTTGACGTATTAGCAGCGTAATCATCAGTGGCAGGAGTGCTAAATTCTTTGCTTTGTTGCTGATTTGGCAAAGTGGAAACACTGTTAGGGCCATCATTGACACTTGATTGCTCTAAACGTGCGGTAAAGTCCTTAAATTGCTGCTCAATATCTTGCGGCTCTGCAGCCGTTTGTTTTTCTACCGGACGATTAAGCTGCGTTGATGAATTAGCAATTTGGCTATCAAATGCCGTCGTCGCTGGTGCTTTATCATAACCATTTTGCTGCACTTGACGATTTAACAATGCTGCTAAGCTATCTGCGGGTACTTCGGCTGTTTGCTCTGATGTTTGGCTATGGCTTGTCAACGCGACCGTGTCTTGAGTCACGTCAACTCGATTGCTCACCGAGGTATTCGCCTGGTCTTGGTTTTCAGTAGTCTCAGTTGTGGCTGGCTTGACACTTTGGTTGTAATCAACTGCCGCCATTAATTCGACACCTTCAGCAATTTTTTTATTTGACATAATAACTGCATCCGCACCTAACTCTTCTTTAATTTGTGCTAGTGCGCTTCTCATGTCTTTTGCTACATAACGTCTAATTTTCACCGCCAACCCCTTATATTTCAGTACAGCTTACTTTGAAGTATCTTTTTTACTGGCCGATAGCGCTAACAATTTTAATTTGCTTATCATCGGGTATTTCCTGATAAGAAATTACTCGTAATCCAGGAATGGTATATTTAACAAACTTAGCCAGCACAGAACGCAAAATACCTGACGTTAATAAAATTGGCGTATCACCAGCCATTTCTTGCTGTTGTGCCCCGTCGGTCAATGATTTCTGTAATCTTTCTGCTAAGCCTGGCTCTATACCCGCGCCATCGTCTCCAGCCATTTGCATTGACTGGTGCAACATCTGTTCCAACTCTGGTGACAAAGTTATGACAGGCACTTCAGCCGCAGGGCCAACAAGTTCTTGGACAATAAATTTACGCAGGGTAATTCGCACGGCAGCGGTTAACACTTCAGGGTCTTGGCTCTTAGGACCGTACTCTACTAAGGTCTGAGTGATGCTACGCATATCTCGAACAGCAACGCCTTCATTCATCAAGTTTTGTAATACTTTTACGATAGTGCCCAAAGATAAAACATCGGGGATCAAACCTTCAATCAGTTTAGGGTAACTCTTGGCAAGCATATCCAGTAAGTTTTGTACTTCTTCGTGACCAAGTAACTGCGAGGCATTGTTGGTCAAAATTTGGCTAAGATGAGTGGCCAATACCGTTGCAGCATCTACCACGGTATAACCCAAAGATTGTGCATGTTCACGCTGCTCTTGTTTGATCCAGACAGCATCTAAACCAAACGCGGGGTCTTGTGTGGCAATACCATCAAGTTTACCAAACACCTGTCCTGGATTTATCGCTAATTCATGGTCATGGCGAATTTCAGCTTCGCCAATCGTTACACCCATTAATGATATTTGGTAAGTGTTTGGGTCTAAATCTAAATTATCTCGAATGTGCACTGCTGGCACTAAAAAACCAAATTCTTGAGATAATTTTTTACGGACACCTTTAATGCGATTTAGCAGTTCACCACCTTGCGCTTTATCAACTAATGGGATCAAGCGATAACCAATTTCCAGGCCAATAATATCTACGTGATTGACATCATCCCAACCTAAATCTTTGACTTCTGCTTCTTGTTGTTGTGTTTCAACATCGGCTGCTTGAGATTGCTCTGCCATTTGTAAAGCTTTGGCGGCCTTATATTTAGCACCAAAAAACGCAATACCGGCGATCAATACCGCAAAAATCAAAAATGCCACGTGTGGCATGCCAGGTACAACCCCCATCACAAACATCACACCAGCGGCAATATACAATGACTTTTCTTGACCAAGCTGGCTGTTAACTTGATCGCCCATGTCTTGAGAGGTGTTTTGACGGGTTACCACGATGGCCGTGCCAACAGATAATAACAGCCCTGGAATTTGTGCAACTAAGCCATCACCAATGGTCAGTATGGTGTATATTTCTACCGCACTATCAAAGGTCAAGTCATGCTGCACCATGCCAATAATCAAGCCACCAATAATATTGATAAATAAAATTAAAATACCGGCAATGGCATCGCCTTTAACGAATTTACTAGCACCATCCATTGAACCGTAAAAATCGGCTTCACTGGTCACTTCAATACGTCGTTCTCGGGCTTGATCTGCGGTAATAAAACCAGCATTTAAATCGGCATCGATTGCCATTTGTTTACCAGGCATGGCATCTAAGGTAAATCGTGCAGTTACTTCAGCAATACGTCCTGCACCTTTAGTGACAACAACAAAATTAATAATAATTAAAATGGCGAAAACCACTAAGCCAACGGCATAATTACCGCCAATAACCACAGAGCCAAAAGCCTCAATAACCTGTCCCGCAGCCTCGGGGCCTTTATGGCCTTCTAGTAACACGACCCGGGTACTCGCCACATTAAGCGCTAAACGTAAGATAGTAGCAATTAGTAAAACGGCTGGAAAAGAACCAAATTCAAGCGGCTTAAGGGTATAAACCGTGATAAGTAACACTACTAATGACAAGGCGATATTAAAAGAAAATAGAATATCGAGTAAAAACGCCGGCATTGGTAAAATTACCATACCGAGTGCTGCCATCACTAGAAATGGCGTACCTAAGCCGGAAAAGACCTTGAATTTTTGTTTTTTTAAATGGTTAAATGTCGCTGCTAATTGCATGAGCTCTAATGATAGTATTTTGACAGATGATACGAAAAAGCAATTATCAGACCAGCTCAAAGTTATACAAGTTCAATCGCACAAATTTCATACAATCATCGATATTATATTTAGCTTTTGATATGCAAAATTTCGATTTTAAGCGCTAATAACGAAAATCATCAGGAATAGGTAAGCTTTTCGCAACTGGTTTTGGCCTTCTCGCTTTGCCTTTTTTGTGAGCATTAAGCTGAAAAATAAAGGCAAGTATTTGTGCTACCGCCGCAAATAACTGTTCTGGAATTTCTTCATTTGGCTCGGCGGTATAATATAATGAGCGGGCAAGCGCAGGCGACGCGATAATTTCAATATTATGTTCTTTGGCAATGGTACGAATATGCAACGCCATTTCATCAATACCTTTAGCAACTAACACGGGTGCCCCGCCTACTTCAGCATCATATTTAAGTGCCACGGAATAATGGGTTGGATTGGTAATCACCACATCTGAATTAGGAATTTCTTGCATCATACGTCGTTGTGACATTTCATACTGTACCCGCCTAACCCGACCTTTGGTTTCAGGGCTTCCTTCAGAATTTTTCATTTCATCTTTAATTTCTTGCTTAGACATTTTCAGTTGTCGATTATGATTCCACACTTGATAAGGCGCATCGATAATAACAATTATACCGATAGACAATGCAAGTGCTAAAAACATCCATAGCAAAAGTGAAACGGCATGAGAAAAATTATGGGGAATATTTTCGGTACTTAAATTAATAATTTGCCCAAACAAGGTACTCAGTAATAAATAAGCCGAAATAAATACCACAAAAAATTTTAAGATAGACTTAATCAGCTCAACATAAGCTTGCACACCAAACATGCGTTTAAATCCGGCCAGTGGTGATAGTTTGCTGGCTTTTGGCGCCATCGCTTCCCAGGAGAAACTCATACCACCGAGTAATATATTGCCAACAAAAGCAGCAAAAACAATAATGATATGGATCCAAAGAAATGGCACCATAATTGATGAGACACTGTCACTAACAACTTGAAATAGCGCATGAACGTCCATAGTTTCCCGGCGATTCAAACTAAACATCCGCTTCATCATTCTTGACATTTCAGCAACCAGCGAATTTCCCATCAACAGCAAAGCCGCGGCACTGCCAACTAAAACAAACATGGTACCTAAGTCTTTCGAACGCGCTATTTGACCTTTTTTTCTGGCCTCGGAAAGCTTTTTCGCCGTCGGTTCTTCGGTTTTTTCACCACTATCTGATTCAGCCATTACGGAGCAGCTCCACAGTCAATCAAATAACAACTAAAATCTAACGCTCGTTGCCACTGCATAACAAAATGATTATAAAAATTGCCCATAGTTAGCCACATAATTAGCAAGCCAGCACACATAGTAATAGGAAAGCCAATGGCAAAAATATTTAACTGAGGTGCTGCTCGAGTCATGATACCAAATGAAAAGTTAATCAGTAACATTGCCGTTAATGGTGCTATTGCAAGCGATAATGCCGTGGCGAACATCCAACTACCCCACTCAGCAATTTCTTTGAACTTAACGCTTGAAAACTCTGTTGCCGGTATCGGAATGGTATCAAAGCTGGCAACAACAAATTGCAAATAGGCAAGATGTCCATCCATCGCCCAAAATAGCAACGAAGATAAAATCAAAAAGAACTGGCCCACTGCGGGAACATTAGTACCACTAGCAGGATCAACTAATGACGCAAAACCTAAACCGGTTTGCATGGCTATAATTTGTCCGGCCAAAGTAAATGTATTCACCACCATAACAGTGACAAAACCTAGCATTATACCGATCACCATTTGCTCACCAATGAGCAAAGCAGTGGCGAAAGAAAACATATTACCGACTTTAGCTGGCGGCAAAGCAGGCATCACAGCAACGGTAACGGCAAGACAAAAAAACAGTTTAACCCGACCAGGTATTGATTTAGCACCAAGGCCTATCATAGCCATCACCATGGCAGAAATACGGGTGAGTGGCAGCAAAAAATCAGCCATCGACTGATTAATAACTGACTCGGTAAACTCCATGCTAGCTGACCACGCTAGGAATACTACCAATCAAACGAATGGTATAATCCATCAGTTTTTGTACTAACCAATGCCCCCCTAAAATTAGTGCTAATAAGGTCACAATGAGTCGTGGTAAGAAACTTAAGGTTTGTTCATTTATCGAGGTGGCTGCTTGAAACACCGCAACAATTAAGCCCACAATAAGGCTGGGAACTATGACGGCACTCACCAGCACAATCACTAAAAACAAGGCGTCTCTTAGAATATCAACAAAGACTTCAGGACCCATTACACGGCTCCCATACCATAGCTGGTAGCAATAGTACCTATCACTAGATTCCAACCATCAATCAGCACAAATAACATTAATTTAAACGGCAATGAAACTATCATCGGGGATAGCATCATCATCCCCATGGCCATCAAGATACTCGCTACTACTAAGTCAATAATCAAAAATGGAATAAATAGCATAAAGCCAATTTGAAAAGCGGTTTTTAGTTCACTAATCACAAATGCCGGGATAATCACTGTCATTGGTAAATCTGTTGGCTGATCAACTTGCTCAATGCCCGCCATGCTCGCCAAGGTATCTAAATCTTTTATTCGAGTTTGCTCTAACATAAATGCACGCAGGGGCACTTTTGCCTTATCAATCGCTTCAACTGAGGTTAATTGCTCTTGCAAATAGGGTTGAATGGCTCGATCGTTTATTTCGTTATAAACTGGCGTCATAATGAACAAAGTCATAAACAAAGTAATACCAATAATCACCTGATTTGATGGTGTTTGTTGCAAACCAAATGCTTGCCGTAATATAGCCATAACTACAACGATACGGGTAAACGATGTCATCATAATAACCGCAGCCGGAATAAAGCTCAGCGCGGTCATGAAAATTAAAATTTGTAGTGTTACAGAATATTCTTGTGAGCCGTCAGGATTAGTAGTTAGCTTTAATGCCGATAATGATAAATCATCGGCTGCCAAACTATAATTACTGAGCAATAAAAACGACAAAATCGTAACCACTAAAGTTACGATTTTTTTCGACGATAATAATGAATTTTTATTCTTGTTTATCATTTTGTTGCTCATAGTTTTTTACAGACTTTTGTTGCAGGAATTTTGCGATAGATTGGGCAAAGTCTAGCGACTTTTCTTGGCCATTGACTATTGGTTTGTCGAGTGTTTCTAATAAAGTAATTTGTTGCGCGGTAACGCCTAGCAATAATTGCTTATCGCCACTTTGCACAACCACTAATTTCTCTTTCGCGCCAAGGTGTAAACTGGTCACAACTTTAAGGCCGCTAAGGTTGTGCTGAACTCCCTGAAAACGTTTTAAAATAATCGCGCTAATGACAATCACCACTAAAACCATCACTAACGATAAGATCATGCTCATGGCATCCATATTCGCCGTTACATGTTTACCAACTTCAACTGGCTGAACCACTTCAGCATCAAGCACTTCTGCCGCATTAGCATATGCTAAATTCACAAACCATAAGCTAATGAGTATCAGTAATTTTTTCATTTTCGGTTATTTTAACTTTTTAATACGTTCTACTTGGCTAATAACGTCAGTTAAACGAATACCAAATTTGTCATTAACCACCACCACTTCACCATGGGCAATTAAGGTTCCATTCACTAAAACGTCAAGCGCTTCACCAGCAACTCGGTCAAGTTCTACCACTGAGCCTTGATTCAACTGCAATAAATTACGAATGCTAATGTTACTACGACCAACTTCCATTGAGATAGTGACCGGGATATCAAGAATCGCATCTAACTTGCGCTTTTCTTCGCCAGTGATCGGTTCATTATCTTCTTGTAGGTCTTCCAATTCGACAGTTTCGGCTGCTTCAGCGGCGGCTTGTTCGTCCATCGCTTCATCCCACATGCCTAAATCATCTTCGTTTTCTGTGCTCATGCTTTTCTGCCTCAATTTTCAAATCAGTAACGTCAAATTAACCACATTACTCAGTATTTTTTTGCTCTATGTTCAACTATGCGATTTTTACACCACATTGATTCATTTTTATAAGCTCGCTTTATAAATCATCTTCTAATAGATGAAGTTCAGCGTCGCTGTCTAAGCGTTTGCCGCCTTTAGTCAATATGGTCAATTCTGACTTCACTGACTCAGGGCGTTTAATTTTTGACTCTATTTTCAACGCTAAATTGTCTCGGCTACGACCTAACTTAGCTCTAAACGATGGTAAGTTTTCAATCAGTACTGTTATATGATCAGGCATTTCAATCGGAATAATATCGCCAGCTTTAAAATCCATGATTTGCTGTAAAGGTAAATCAACCTCTAAGAATTTAGTCGATAGTTCTACCGGTACATCCATGATTTCATCACGCAATGCTTTCGACCAGCGCATGTCAGTATCTTCTTTGTCACTTTGTACACCGGCATCTAACAACTCGCGAATAGGCTCCAGCATCGAGTAAGGTAGCGCCACATGGAAATCACCACCACCACCATCTAATTCAATATGAAAAGAACTGATAACCACCACTTCTGTAGGGCTGACAATATTTGCCATGGACGGGTTCACTTCAGAATCAAGGTACTCAAATGATACATCCATCACCGGCGACCAAGCTTCTTTATAATCTTCAAAGATAATTTTTAGCAGCATTTGAACAATGCGGCGTTCCGTTGGGGTAAACTCGCGACCTTCAATTTTGGCGTGATAACGACCATCGCCACCAAAAAAGTTATCAACTAGAATAAAGACTAGCCGTGCTTCCATGGTAATTAATGCAGTGCCTTTTAGTGGTCTAAAACGCACCATATTCAAGCTAGTTGGTACGAACAAGGTATGTACGTACTCACCAAACTTAATCATTTGAATACCATTAATCGACACTTCTGCCGTACGACGCATCATGTTAAAAAGACTAATACGCATATGACGTGCGAAACGCTCGTTAACCATTTCCAGTGTCGGCATTCGACCACGAACGATACGATCCTGTGAAGAAAAGTCATAGTCGGAAGTACCTTCTGCTTGGGAGAAGTCTTCTTCTACTTCCTCTTCTTCAACATCATCAACACCATGCAATAGCGCATCAATTTCGTCTTGGGATAATAAGTCACTCACTCGATAGTCTCTTTATCTAAATTAACATGTAGGTATGCAACTATTATTTATTGCATTACAAAGCCAGTAAATAACACTTTTTCAACAACCTTGCTGCCTTCCACTTCTTTCATAATTTTATGTACTTCTGCCAACGACTTTTGCTTTAACGATGTTTTACCAGCACTGGTGGCTAAATCATCGGCATTTGACTGTGAAAACACTGCCAATAAGGTGCTTTCAATAAGCGGCACATGTTTTTTAGCTGCTTCTTCATTGTCGGCGCCACGTACAAGCAACTGTACACGAATTTCAACAAATCGATCGCGGGCAGCGCCAGGTACATTAAAACGAAATGGCCTTGGCATAGGAACATATAAGGCAGAGCCAGTTTCAGCACTTGCCTCTGTCGCCACTTCCATTTGCTCATCAGACGTTGAATCTAGCGCGGCATCAATTTCAGCTTGCGTTACTTCCTCTTCACCACCCATCATAAAAAATGCAGCGGCCCCGCCACCTATGGCTAGAATAGCGACAATTGTGATAATAATAATGAGCTTCTTTTTCTTACCAGAATTATCTAATTCAAGTTCATTTTCATCTGCCATGGTTTCTACCTTGAAAAATTTTTATATTAATAATTGAACTATATCCTCGAATAGCGATGAATCCAACGAGTTTCGTCATTTATGCGTAGTAATCAACACCAGTTGACGAAGCTTTAACCACATTTTGACCATGCCGTTGATTTTCATCAAGCTCTTGCTCTGCGTTATTGTTTCCAGATTGACTTCCTGCTTCTCCAGAAGCAGATTGTGACTGCTCTCCTGGCTGGCGCTGCTCAATATTGGCATCACCAACATCGACGCCATTTTCTGCTAACATATCTCGCAGTTTGCCCATATTCTGCTCTAATGCTTCTTTTGCCTGTTGGTTTTGTACAACAAATTGCACTGCGGCTTGTTCATTCTGCAAATTAACTCGCACATGAACATTACCCATTTCTGGCGGATCAAGCTGTATTTCGACTTGTTGAATTTTTTGATTAATCATCACCATGACTTTATCTTTCACGGCATCTGCGAAATCCTTGCGATAAATTGCAATAGTTTCCGTATTAAGTGTGGTAATTGATTTTTGAGATTGCACCGTGTTGCTCGTTAGCTTACTCATCACACTTTCAAAGCTTTGCTCTTGTTGCATCGCTATTTCAGCGGCATTCATCGCGGGACGATTAGCCTGCGCTTCAATGGTTTGGTTGACCATTGATGCTGCACGTTCCGAAACAATTGCAGGCTTTTCAGTACTCATCTTGCTTTCTTCTTCAGCTTGCCCTGTTTTAGCCGCTAAACTGTCATCGGTGCTCGCACTATTGTTACCATTAAACGCCGCAGGATTCGCTTGCTCTTTTGTTGTTGCCGTTACAACACTGGCAGTGCTTTGATTTATTGCTCGTTGCTGACGTACATCACTTACTGATTCATTATTTTCAGAAGATTGCTTTAGTGATGACTGTGAAGGTGTTTGGTTAGCCATTTGCGCATCTTTTTCTGCGCTGACGCTTACCTGTGCTTTACTTTCTATACTTGTAGACTTTTGATTCTCAGACTGCCCTTTACTAGCTACGAATTGACGCTCAGACGATTCATTTTTGCTAGAGGGTTCTTGCTCTTCCTCGCCAGCATTCCCTTGTTCAGATTTTATTTCCGCTTGGGCCCGCGCATCATTTGGCAATTTATCCAACTCAACATTAACTTTCTTACTTGCTTCATTACTTGTGAGATTGACCACCCTATTACTTTCAGGACTCTGAGCTTGCTCCTTGGCAATTTGCTCAGCTTTATTCTGTTCGGCTAAATCAATTGGCTTAGCAACAGCATCAACTGACTTAGCAGCAGCGCGATTATTTTCAGTATTGGCCTGCGGCTCCAGCTTAATGCCTTCTGAATTTTTTTGGCTAACTTGCTCCTGCTCCTTGGCACCCGCACTAGCATTATCTGACTTTAATAACGGCTCAGATGTTAATGCTTGTTCTTTCGTCAGTTTTTGCTGAGCCTGCTCTTTGTTAACATCATGTTGCGCCTCTTCACCATCAACTTTGCTTAATAATTTTTGCGCACCATTTAACATGTTTAATAAATCAACCGCATCATCATGACTTGATTCTGTCGGCTGTTGTTCAGTACTGCCAGCATCCAGCGCTGACAAAGTATTGGCGGGTGCAGTTCCCTTAGCGATATGACTATCCGCTTGGTTTGTATTAGTTTGACTGTTTTTTTCTGCAGTCAAGCTAATTACAGGTAAGATATGGACATCGCCGCCACCTTTACCATTTTCTATGTCATCAACTGCCGGTTCAATTGGTACTGGTAAAGTATGCTCATCGCCTTTTTTTTTGCCGATGACACCAATTTTTTCTTTATCTGTCGTATCTTTTTTCGGATCAAGTATCGGCTGTGGCTCTGCCGGCTCGTTTTTAGAGCGAGGTTCACTATTGCCGCTGGCTTTGACATTTTCATTAGAAGACGACGCTTTTTGGTCTTGGCTATGGCGTTCAACAATATCAGAAAAAGAGCTTTCCGTTGTTTTTCTATCAATTGCCTTTTCGGAACCATTTCCTTTTATATCAGCACCTTGGCTAGTTCCAACAGAGAGTAAGTTTAACGAAGACATAACCAACCTTTTTCAAAATTTATTATTGATAAGCCACTTGGCTTACCACTGCATAGTTAAATCAAGCAAATTTTATTCCACTATCTTAAGTTAAAATTCCTATCGCTAAATATAGGTTATTAACGATTACGTCGAACAAATTGCTGGGTGGCGATTTCATCAAACATTTTTTGTTCTTGTTTGTTGGCAGCAAGTTGCAGCGCTGCAAGCTTTTTATCACGTAACAACTCAACCGCCTGGATCTTTTTACGCTGCTCTAACCATTGCTTTTTTCGTGTATCAACTAACGCTTTAGCTTGATGAGCTGCAACTTTTACTTGCTGTGCGGCATTATCCAACTTAGCAATAAAGGCATGAAAGTGACTATAGGTCGCACTGTCAATACCTTCCTGAGAGCGTTGATTGAGTCGACGCATATATTCGAGACGGTAATCACTAACGCTTTTTAGTCGTTCTTTATTTTGCTGATAGTCTAGCTCTGCGGCTTGTAGCGCTTGCGCTGCTTTTTGTTCTTTATCAAGTTCAAATTTATACAAGGTATTTAACTGCTTCATTATTAAAATTCCTTGTTATTGTGCTGGTTGATTTTTTTGTGCGTGAGCTTGTGCAGCGGCCAAAATTTCCTGCAATTGCGCTAAGCTTTGATCGTAAGGGATCACTTCTAACATTTTCTGTTGTAAGAAAAATTGGAGCACTGGTTGTAAATCTATCGCCTGATCAATACGCGGGTCAGTGCCTCGGCTATAAGCACCAATAGAAATTAGATCTTTATTTTCTTGATATAGAGAATAAACCTGTCGTAGTTGCCTTGAAAGCTGTTGATGCTCTTCACTAGTTACCATTGGCATCACACGACTGATTGAACCTTCAATATCAACAGCTGGATAATGGCCAGCATCAGCCAAATTCCGTGATAAAACAATATGACCATCTAAAATAGCTCGCGCAGCATCGGCAATGGGATCTTGTAAATCATCGCCTTCGGTTAATACAGTAAAGAAGGCGGTAATTGAACCTTGACCATCTCCACCATTACCCGCTCGCTCAACTAATTGCGGTAACTTAGAAAATACTGAAGGTGGATAGCCCTTTGTTGCGGGGGGCTCACCAACGGCAAGTGCTATTTCACGTTGCGCTTGGGCATAACGAGTAATTGAGTCAATAAGCAAGAGTACATTTAACCCTTGGTCGCGAAAGTATTCACTAATTTGTACCGCTGTTTCACAACCTTTCAAGCGCATCAATGGTGAATTATCTGCAGGAGCGGCAATAACCACTGACCGTTTACGTCCTTCTTCACCTAAAATTTCTTCAATAAATTCTTTAACTTCTCGGCCACGCTCACCAACTAACCCCACCACAATTACATCAGCCGTTGTACCTCTGGTCATCATGCCAAGTAAAACACTTTTACCAACACCTGAGCCAGCAAAAAGCCCCATACGTTGGCCAATTCCTACCGTTAGGAAACTGTTAATTGAGCGCACGCCAACATCTAATGGTTCAGTGATGGCACGACGTGAAAGTGGATTAATAGGCTTACTGTCATATTGATAACTTTCAGTAGCCTTGATTGGTCCTTTACCATCAAGAGGCTTGCCAACACCGTCAACCACACGACCTAGTAAATCCATTGATAACGGCAAGCGAACTTTCGTTGACAACGGCACAACGCGTGCACCTGGCAGCACCCCTTGAAGACTTTGCTCGGGCATTAGAAAGGTGATGTCTTGTGCAAAACCGACCACTTCAGCAATTAGATCACCGTGGGCCGTTTCAACCAAACATTGACTACCGACATGTGCTTTAACGCCTACCGCTTCAAGCGTTAGCCCAACAACACGCACTAAGCGACCCGCCACGGAAATTCGGTGGGGATGGATATGCTGTTCGCAGCTTTTTAAACGCTCGGTAATGCGGTTTATATCAACCATAGAAAGTTTTTGACGCTTTTAGTAGAAATTTATTGATGCAAAGCTTCTTGCAAAAAAGATTCCAACACCTCGTTCAAGCGAGATTTAATATTGAGATCTATATTAGAAGTGCTATTTTCAATTTGACAGCTACCCACGGGTAATTGCGGCGCCGCTAATAAGCGCCAGCCTTGCTCTTGAATATGTCCAGCACCAAATTGCTGCTCAACCAATTTTATGTCTTGCGGGTTAAGTAAGATTTGTATTTGTGACTCTTGTCCGGGAAGCGCTTTGATACCTTCGCCGATTGCCGATAATAAAATGTCGGGGTTAGTTTTTGCTTCGTGCTTAGTCACCGCTTCCGTTAATTGCACCACAAGTTGCAATAATTGCGCTTCAACATTTTTTTCAACATTTGCTAATGGCTGGTGTAGTTGTTCTAACAAGGTTTGCATGGCAGCAATTTGCTGCTCGCTGGTTTCTCGACCTTCCGCTAAACCATTATTGACACCTTCTTCATGTCCTGCAGAGAGCCCCTCTTGATGACCAGCTTCTTTACCTTCATCAAAACCTTTAGCAAAGCCGTCTTCTTTACCTTGGTTAAAACCCTCATCATAAGCCGCTTGTCGAATTTCTTCGATTTCTTCCGCCGTTAATGGCACCGGCTCTGCTATTTCGCTTTCTTCGGGTGGTTCATAACGCCAGCGACGAGACTTACCCATCGCATTAGTTTTACCGTCATCTTCCTCTACAGCGCTAGATTCAACATCAGGCAATGACCATTTATCAAGATTATCAATCTCTTCAGTGGTCATTGAGATATTATTATTTGGGTGCAGTTGTTTCATGATAAAAGCTTCATAAATAATGCCTTATTTTATTCGGCTTATAAGAATTCATCACCACCTCCGGCACCACCTAGCATGATTTCACCAGAGTCAGATAGTCGGCGAGCAACAGATAGAATTTCTTTTTGGGCAGCTTCTACTTCACTAATACGCACTGGTCCCATGGCTTCAAGATCATCCGCCAGCATTTCAGCAGCACGTTTTGACATATTCGTCATAATTTTCTCTTTCAAGGCCTCATCAGTACCTTTGATCGCTTTCATTAAGGCATCTTGCTGTACTTCTCTTAAGATAGCCTGAATACCACGATCATCCACATCGGCAAGGTTTTCAAAGACAAACATCAGGTCTTGAATTTGCTGACTCATTTCTTCGTCATGCTCACGAATTGAGTCCATTAGCACACCTTCTACATTGGTATCTAAATAGTTCATGATATCGGCAGCAGCTTTCAAGCCGCCCATTTTCGCAGCTTGCGCGCCAGCTTGACCAGCAAACTGTTTCTCCATAATTTCATTTAATTCTTGCAAGGCTGCAGGTTGCACTTCTTCTAAGTTAGCAATACGCATCATTAAATCTAAACGCACTTTATCGGCGAATTGCGTCATAATTTCTGCCGATTGCTCAGGCTCTAAATATGACAGAACAATAGTCTGAATTTGCGGATGTTCATTTCGAATAATATTAGCAACTTGCTTTGAGTCCATCCATTTTAACGAATCAAGACCTTTCGCCCCGCTGCCCATCACAATTTGATCAATCAAATTGCCGGCTTTATCTTCACCTAATGCCGCGGTAAGTGCTTTACGAACAAATTCTTCACTTTGGAAACCTATTGTTGAAAAGTTTTGAATTTCATTAATAAACTGTTTATGCACCGCAGTAATTTTTTGCTGAGTAAAATCTTCCATTGCCGCCATGATCATACCCACTTGCTGCACTTGTTTCGGCTCCAAGTGCTTCAGTATTTGCGCAGCATCTTCTTCAGAAAGACTCAATAACAAAATTGCCGCTTTTTCAGCACCATCAAGTTTATTGACATCAAATCCAGAAGCCGCGGGGATCTCTGCTATTTCTTGGGTTTCATCACTCATCTTCGCTTAACCAACTTTTAACTACTTGAGACGATAACTCTGGTTCATTTGCCACTAAGGCACGCACCGCTTTCAAGACATCTTCGTCACGGTGTAAATCAGGTAACTGTAAACTACCATCGGGAGCAAAACCAACAGCACCAGCATCAAAATCTGATGTTAGCATGTCCATGGTTTCATCGCCTAAATCAATATGACTGTCTAATGACTTATCACCGTAATCATTCGGGGTTTGATCGGGATAAATCAAGCGTTTCAACATTGGGCGAACTACCGCTAAAATTAAGATAATGATGACTAATGCCCCCATCACTAACTTTAACATTTTCATAAACCACGGCTCTTGCCACATTGGCAGTTTCTCAACTTCGCCAACATCAGCACGTAAAAAAGGTAAAGTCACCACTTCAAGCGAGTCACCCCGTTGCAATTCGAAACCGATACTGCCTTGGAGTAAACGGCGAATATTAGCCATTTCTTGCACTGAGCGTGGCGTTGGTGTTGATTCACCGTCGGCATTAACACCGGGCAAATAATCTAAGGCAACAGAGACACTGATGCGATGAATAACCCCAGTTTGCTGTTTGGTATAACTAATCGCTTCATCTAATTCATAATTGCGGGTTGACTCAGTATGCTTACGACCTGGCATGGTTTGTTGTTGCGCACTACCCGTGGCATTTTCTGGAATATTGCTTTCAAGTGGCGGTTGATTGCTAAGTGCTCCTGGAATCCCCCCCAATAATCCACCTATGGTGTTATCCTCAACTTTCATTTCACTGCGAAGTGCGGGTAAGTCAGGATTATAACGACGTTGTGTTTCCTCGGTATTGGTAAAGTCCATCGCGACATCAACTTGCGCGGTATAATTACCTAAACCAACCACAGGGATCAAAATCGAATCGATTTTATCCATGTATTCTTTTTCACGTTTTTGCTCAATTTCAAATTCTTTACGTGAACGAGACGATACGGAATCTTGTGAGCCGGAATTAAGTAAGCGACCATTCTGATCTGTTACTGTCACTCGGTTCGGTGTTAAGCCTTGCACGGCAGAGCCAACAATATCAACCACAGAGTCGACTTCTTCTTCTGATAATAAACGACCTCGTTGCATGGTCAACACAACCGTGGCCGATGGATTTTTGGCGCGTTTAGCAAAAACATTTTCACGTGGAATAGCTAGCAGTACACGAGCACGCGATATACTTTGTAATTCTTCAATAGTACGCGCTAATTGTTGCTCGCGTGAATGCTTTAATCGTTCAGTTTCAAGACGTTGACTAACACCAAAACCCATGTCTTGCATGATGATCTCAGCGCCTTCTGTTGGGCTTTCTCCTAACCCTTCACGCGCTAACATTAATTTAATGGCTTGGTATTCGTCAGTTTGTACCGAAATGGTATTATTTTCTTGGTGATAAGCATCTTTATAACCATTGGCATCAAGCGTATCCATGGTTTTGATAAGTTGTTCTGTTGGTAATTTAGCTAAAATACGGTATTCAGGCTGATTCGCCCACATAATGACAAAAATAGCGATGGCAAGACATATTGCCAATGCCATAACGATGGTAATTTGACGCAAAAAGTCAACATTGCCCATAGCTCCTGCTAAACCTGACTTTTGTTCGCCAACGACACTGTCTGCACTGTCATTAGCAACTAAGTCATTGTTGCCATCTGCCAGCATAATTCCTGTGTTGTCTGTTGAATCTGCCACTTACTTTCTCCGCAAAACGTTTGTTTTATTTTTTTCAATTAACAACTGAGCAGCTATACCGGCATACTCATAATTTCTTTATAAGCTTCAACAAACTTATTACGAACCTGAACGGTTGCATCAAAGGCAATACCTGATTTTGACGCCGCAATCATAGTGTCGGCAAGTGTAACACTGCGATCACCCATTTCAAAGGCTGTACGCTTTGCACCTGTGTCTTTTTGTAAATCATTAACGGTATTAACAGCATCTTTTAGCAGGCTGCCGAAATCGCTACCCGCTTTGCTAACCGCAGGTGTACCCATGGCACTTTCACCGATAGGTAAGCGATTACCCATGGCTTCCATCGACATGCTTTGCATTTGGGCGTATAGAGAATTGCTTTTGATATCCATAATTAACTCACTTGCGTCAATTTCTTGTTACCTAATATTATTAATGGATAAAGCAAGCATAGTGCCAAGGGAGGAAAACGCAGTAAGTTACATCCATAACCCACTTAAAATCACTTAATAACAGCATAAAAATCAATAACAAACGATTTAATAAATGTTATAAAAAGCAAACAAAAAAACAACCTATTTCAGGTTGTTTTTTATGCCATGATTAAAATCTTCGCGGGTATGGTTAACTAAAACTGAAAAGTACAGCTAAAGTGGAATTTGGATACCACTGTCACGCATTCGAGCAATTTTATAACGTAAAGTTCGAGGGCTGATACCTAAGCGCTCTGCAACATCCTTACGACTACCTCGACAAGCATGTAAGGTATCTAAAATAATTTGATGTTCTTGTAATTTAAGCTCGCTACCTAACTTGTCATCTTTGGCTGCTGGCATTGCAGTATCTTGCGCTTTCGGAGGTTCAAAGTTTTCAATAAGTAGATCACCTGCATCTATACAGCGCTCACTTTGCAAAATAAGCGCTCGTTGTACTACGTTATCCAGTTCACGTACATTACCTGGCCAATCGTAAGCAAACAATTTACTGCGTGCAGCTGAGGTCAACTCTGGAATGACATTACCGTCTTTTTGGCAGATGCGAGCAATCAAATGCTGGGCCAATGGTACAATATCATCACGACGTTGATTTAATGGTAACCAAGTTAACGGAAAAACATTTAGGCGATAATATAAATCTTCGCGAAAGATCCCCTCACTAACCGCCTCTTTTAAGTCTCTATTACTGGTGGCGATCACTCGAACATCTAAGTTAATCGTTTTGCGTCCACCCAAGCGTTCAACTTCTCTTTCCTGCAATACTCGCAATATTTTCGCTTGTAAGCCAAGGTCCATTTCGGTAATTTCATCTAATAAAATTGTTCCGCCTTGAGCTTGTTCAAACTTACCTGGACATGCCTGAATTGCCCCGGTAAAGGCACCTTTTTCATAACCGAACAAAGTGGCTTCCAGCATATTTTCGGGGATGGCGGCACAGTTAATCGCGACAAAAGGTTGTTGACTGCGCGGCGAGTATTTATGAATATATTGCGCTAAAACTTCTTTACCTGAGCCGCTAGGCCCCAGCACCATAACGGATGCTTCAGTACTGGCGACTTTTTTCGCAAGTGTAAGTAATTGGACACTGGTTGCATCTTCAGCAACTGGTTCACAAGCGTCTTGTAATTCTAGTGGCACATATTGATTGACCATATTAAGTAGAACTTCAGGCGCAAAAGGCTTAGCCATATAATTACAAGCACCGTCCTTCATAGCCTGCACTGCATCGTCTATGGTGCCGTAAGCCGTCATAATTAATACCGGTAATTTCGGGTAACCGTGACGAATACTTTTTAGCAATGAAAGTCCGGACATACCGCCCATTTGCACATCACTTACCACCAAGTCGACCGAATTAGACTTTAATTGCACTAATGCTTCTTCACCAGATTCAACCGGAAAACATTGGTAGCCAGCCAATAGTAACGTATCAACAAGTGCTTCTCGTAAACCAGCATCATCTTCTACCACCATGATTTTACTTGAACTCATTACAGTACTCCTTCAGCACAAATGGTTTCGCTATCAGGCTTGTCGGTGCCTGACATAGGTTGATTCTTCATTAATTTAGGAATTTTTAGACAAAAATGTGCCCCTTCTCCAGGTTGGCTAAGCAAACGCACTTGCCCTTGATGGGCATTAGTTACTGACTTAACAACCGCGAGTCCTAAGCCGGTGCCTTGGCTACGTGAGGTATAAAAGGGTTCAAAAATTTTATCCGCGAGTTCTGCGCCAATGCCGGGACCATTATCACGAACGCTGATGTAGGCATGTTCATCTTTACAATAGGCACTGATATCAATCACCGCAGCTGATTTGATTACCGCTAAGCTATTATGGATGAGGTTTTGAATGGCACCAGATAAGGCATTGACATTGCCTAATATCTCACAGCCTTGTTTGCAAAAATGTAGATTAACTTTTGCTCCCGCCTGAATGGTTTGTGGCTCAAGCGCTTGCTTGGCATGTTCAATCAGCTGATTAACATTTACAGGTTCGACGACGGCTTGTTTACCACTTTTAGCAAATAGCAGCATATCGTTAACCTGTTGTTCTAAATCTTGCAGTCGTGAAACTAATTTATCTTGAAAACTTTCACGAGCCGTTTCTGTCAGCTTTTTATTGCGTAAATTCGCACCATATAACATAGCGGCAGAGAGCGGAGTTCTAATTTGATGGGCAAGTTTGGACACCATACGACCCAATGATGACAAACGTTGTAATTGTCCCAATTTATCTTGTAGTAAGCGAGTTTCGGTCAAGTCAGTTATCATGATCAGTTGACCTGGTTGATCGCCAAGAGCGGTGATTTCTAGCTTTACTCGTCGACCATCATTTAAAGAAACTTCATGCCAATCATCTGCTCTTGGTTTAAATGAACGCTTAATCACCTCATACCATGCTTGCCCTAAAATGGGCTCATCAAGTAATTGCTGCGCCATATGATTCATTTTGACAACAATGCCATTACCATCGAGCATGATCATTCCGGTTGGCATCACATCAATGACTTGCTGATTTTGTTGGTTCTGTTGACGTAAAAGCATCAATTCACCAGGGAAACTTTCTTTTTCTAAACAGATCGTTTTTTCTTGGTGTAAATTATCATCATTGAGCGAAGTAAACGCCCGAGTCAGCACCGAGCTTGCTGTGGATGAACGGTTTGTTGTAGAAAAAGCTAATGCCATAATGTTTTACCTGAGTAACGAGTAACACTCAGATAAAGCATTAATTATGCCAAACAATTAATCCCTTAAAATTCAACAGATAATAGAGTTTTTTGTAGTGATTTAGGCTGTCAATAAAATGGCTGATTCGTGGTATGAAATAAAAGAGTTAGCTCAGTAGCAGGCGGAACATTTACCTAATTATTTCCCGTCTAAAAAGATAAATATTAAAATATTTTGGTAATGACTAACTCTCTTTTTGCAAACTATACTTGCGCATTTTTTCAACTAATGTCGTTCGACGCATGCCGAGTAGTTCAGCTGAACGTGCAACCACCCAGTCATTTTTATCTAAAGCTTGATTAATCAAAGACACTTCAAGTTCGGCCAAATACTCTTTTAAATTTAATCCGTCATGAGGCAGTACATCAACCTGATTACCGGCACTATTTTGCTCAGTGAAAGCTGCGGCTTGTTCAATGTCGTCATCTTCTTCATCATAATCAAAGCCAGAAAACAATTCATTAATAGCTTCACGCTCTTGCAACTCTTCAGGGTACTCAGGCTGATATTCTTCAACGTCAATATGACGATATTTCAATGGCAACTGCCCAACATTTACCACCTGCTCTGCAAACATAATAATCATACGTTCAATTAAGTTTGATAACTCGCGAACATTACCCGCCCATGGGTGCTCTTGCAGAGACTCAATTGCTTTATCGGTAAATCGTACCGTTTGACCTTGCTCTGCAGAAAAACGAGAAATAAGCTCTTGTAATAATAACGGTATGTCTTCTTTGCGTTCTCTAAGTGCCGGTGTTTCAATCGGAAAAACATTCAAACGATAATATAAATCTTCACGAAATTGATTAGTTTTTATCATTTCCTCTAAATGTTGATGAGTCGCAGCCACAATACGTACATTAGCCTTAATACTTTTGGCGCCACCAACACGTTCAAATGTACGCTCTTGCAGTACTCGCAATAACTTGACTTGCATTGGCTGTGGCATATCACCTATTTCATCAAGAAAAAGTGTTCCACCCTCCGCCATTTCAAAGCGGCCTTTTCGCGTTGAGATCGCACCAGTAAATGCACCTTTCTCATGACCAAACAATTCACTTTCCAGTAAATCGGGCGGAATAGCGCCACAGTTAACTGGTACAAATGGTGCTTTATGGCGATCAGATAAGTTATGAATATTACGGGCTACCACTTCCTTACCAGTGCCGGATTCACCTAAAATTAAAACATTGGCAGCTGTGCTTGCCACTTGTTCTATTAAAAAGCGTACTTGTTGCATTGGCTCACTGGTACCAACTAATGAGCGAAACAGTGGATTCGGACCGCTGACATTGCGCTTTGACGGTAAATTATTATGGTATTGGTGGCTATGGTGAATTAGTTCGGTTAATTGTGCATAATTTAGTGGTGTTGATAACTCACCAACGATATTGGCAAAACCTTTAATTAAGCTCTTATCAACAATATCATGAAAAATAAAAGGACAAGTAGGGTGTGATTTTATGGTTTCTTGCATTTTAGTGGAAATATCACCACAAAAAATAACCGTCAATATATTCGATACTTCAGCAAGATGCTTATCTAATTCATCTTCTGCAAAAACATAAAAGTGTTCGCCGACAAATGCTAAAACGGTTTCTATTTGCTGACGCCTTGCCGCGTCGTTATCAACTACTAGAATGTGTTTTTGCCCTTGCATAATTCCCTGATAATTCTTTTAATATTTTAAGTTACGCCATATTAACTTGCTCAATTAAATTATCAACAAAAAATTGACGCTAGCATGTCATATAATTGACTTATTAATTTCTGCCCTTAAATGCTAATATGCCTAACGTAGCATTTATTAACTCAAAAAAGATATCTACTTAGGTTGCGGCATGATTAGTGCTTAAAGTGTATCAATAGAGCCTAGTTCTAATTAGATAATATCAAAGTAATATAATAGCGAGATAACTCATGAGTAATTTATTAAAAGGCAATTTCACTCCGAAGAAGCAGGTTGAAGCAAATACAGAGAATAATGAAGCTGGTACATTGCAAGATGAATTTAAAAAAGCAGCGTTAAATTCTATTGGCGGCAGTATGGTTTATGTTGAACGCACTGACCTAACTTGGTCAGGCGATGATGAATAAATTTGCGTATACAAAACATTCAGGCGCCATAATGCAAGAAAAAGAATTAAACACTTCGTTCACAAACGTTGTAGAAAAAATAACCGACATTGGAAAGAAGTGGCACAGTAATGATTTGATTACTAATGCCCAACATAATCGCCAATTCTGCCATAAAAGTTTTAAAAATCTCTCTTCACTTGATGCTTTAAAGCAACAAGAAGCAATCGTTATTAGCGCAGGACCTAGTTTGCACAAATACGATGTTCTCAAAAAAATTAAAGAGTCAAATTATCAAGGCGCGACAATTGCTATTGATGGTTCGCTTGTAAAGTGTTTAAAAAATAACATTATTCCTGATTATGTAGTTACGCTTGATCCTCATCCCACCCGTATTGTTCGTTGGTTTGGAGACAATGATTTTGAAGAGAATAGTCAAAATGATGACTATTTTTCTCGGCAAGATCTCGATGTAGAGTTTAGGAATAATTCAATAAAAGAAAATATTGAAAACATTAAACTAATAAATAAATATGCTCCAAAAATCAAGCTTATTATATGTTCATCTGCACCTAAAAATGTAGTCAAAAGAGCTATTGAAGCTGGTTTCGACATGTATTGGTGGAACCCTATTGTAGATGAGCCATCAAATAAGAATAGTTTAACTCGTCAGTTATTTAACATTAACAAACTTTCTTGCATGAATACTGGCGGGACTGTCGGTACTGCTGCCTGGGTTTTTGCCAACGCGGTATTAAAAATCCCTAAGATCGCATTGACTGGAATGGATTTGGGGTACCATCTTGATACACCAATAGAAATGACCCAAACATACTATGAACTGCAAGAATTTGTAGACAGCAAAACCAAACTAGACGAGTTGTTTGCTAAGTTCACCTTTCCTCAAACTGATGAAGTATTTTATACAGATCCTACCTATTATTGGTATCGACGAAATTTCCTTCAACTGTTAGAAAAGTCAATGGGTGAGACTATCAATTGCTCTGAAGCAGGCACACTTTATAGCGACAATTTACCCTGTAAAACACTAAATGAATTTATAACTAGGGAAAGATAAAATGGCCAAAATTTTATTTATTAATCCAGTTGTTCGAGAGGAAGATGTCCCAAGACATATTCCATATGGTATCGCTTTGTTAGCAGCAATCGCAATTAAGAAAGGGCATTTAGTACAAGTATATGACGCAAACGCGTGGCGCCTTTCCATTGATACCATTACCGAAGTCTGTCAAGCAGATGATTGGGATGCTATATGTATTGGTGGTCTAACAACGACATACAATTATATTAAAAAAGCTTGTAAATTAATCAGTAAGGCTGCACCAAACGCTACTATTATTGCTGGAGGTGGGTTTTTAACAAGCATGCCACATGAAATATTTAAATGGCTACCCGAGATTGATGTTGGATGTATAGGTGAATCCTTCAAAACATTTCCAGCAGTCCTGAATTCCATAGATAATAAAAATTATGACTTCTCCTCAATATTAGGGGTTATTTACCGTGATAAAGACGGCAAATCACATTTAACAAATGTTAGACCAAATATTCATGACCTCGATGAGCTTCCATGGCCAGCTTGGGAACTATTTCCACTTGATATATATTTTGAAAACTCGGCATCACTGTTTAGTGAAGAGTCATTTACCTCAAAAAGGCGAATGGATATCAATGGTAGTTTTGGCTGTGGCTTAACCTGTAAATATTGTTGGCATTTGGGCACAACAGGAGACATGCTGATCGAACCCAATGAGGACGGAGATAATGATGTGGTCTTTACCTATGGTCGTAACATTCGCTATCACAGTGCCGATTACATCGTAACTATGGTAAAACATTTACATGACACTTACGATATTGATTTTGCGGCATTTATTGATGAAAATCTTATGACAATGGATGTGGCGAGTAAAGGAACTTGGCTAAAAGAATTATGCAAGAAGTGGATTGAAGCAGGTCTTCAACCCACATGTCGCCAAAAAGGAATAGCACACGACGAAAACTGTAAAGGAGTGCATTGGAACGGAACAAGTCATGCTGGACTGCATCGCCCTGAAACTTTAAAATTAATGCATGAAGCAGGCTGTACCCATTTAGTCTATGGATTAGAATCATTTGATCCAAAGATACTAAAAAACTTAGGCAAAGGCTCTAATGCTAGAAAGAACTTTAATAGCATCGCTACATGCATGGCATCTGGAATTAAGCCTATACCTAACATCATTATAGGATTTCCTGAAGAAAGCTTTGAAAGCGTTAGAAATACGGTAAATGCATTAAGTAAATTAGGGATAACTGCAAAACCACACTTTGCAACACCCTACCCAGGATCAGAATGGTATTACCAATACAAAGATTCCATTTTAGAGCAATATAATGGCGATCTTGAAGCTTACATTATGGATTTAGGTGATGCGAGTAAAATTACAGCCGTTATCTCCCATGAGTTCTCCGCGTTACAACTACTAGGTTTGCAACAAATTGTCTATTTGAAAGATCTTAGATTACTAGATCAATCAGAAAAACATTGGGGTGATGCACAGACATTGACGAATCAAATTGCTATTCCGAAAGTAACATTTAACCTTAAGCCTTTAAGAAAAGCCGGCCCACTGGCTATTCCTGTTAAAAACATTGAGCAACTCGCTGTAAAATAATGAGTAAACTATGGACGTAAACGAAAGCTTTTTATTATCTTCATTCAATGAAGAGTATTTATATTCCATCAATCGTAACGCCTTTATAAAAGAGCCATCGGCTTCTATTTTTAAAAGACTATATAAAGAGAAATTAGCAAAAGAAAATAGCTTTTATATCGTACTTGGCACTGATTCTGGCTTATTGCTCGATTACATACGGCAACAAGAGTCCCCTGCTGATACCCGCTATCTTTTTATTGAGCTGCCACACGTTATTAAGTTACTTGAGAGTAAATTTGATATTTCAGATTTACCCGAAAATATTGATATTTGTGCCATTGACCAATGGCAAGATAAAGCAGCTGAGTTTGGAATAGAGCTATATTTATATAAAGATAATTGTAAGTATATTAAATCTCTAGCGGCTATCGATTCCTATTTGCCCGCCTATAACAGCGCAATATTATCATTTGAGCAGGACTTTCAAAGCTTACGTTTTTTCACCCGTGCAACTCTCGCCGTATCCCCTTTTATGAGCACGCAACTTAAAAACATCTGTGAAAATAACACACCGGCATCAGTGCTTAAGAACCAGTTTGCATCAGAGACCTGCATAATACTTGCGGGAGGACCTTCGCTTGATGAAAGTATCAAATGGCTAAAAGAAAATCACCAGCATGTCGTTATTATTGCGGTATCTCGAATTGCTAAAAAACTACTTCAAATAGGCATTACACCAAACATAGTTGTTTCAGTAGATCCCTTTGAAATTAGCTTTGATGTCTCCAAAGAGCAGTTACTATTTCCCAATTCCGTACTATTTCTCCATAGCAATAACGTCACACCATTATTACTGGCTCAATGGCAGGGAAAAAACGTTTACATGGATCGCCGATACCCATGGGATGTAAAGGAAGATGAAAATAATTTAATTTCCTGCGGCCCAACCGTGACCAATACCGCGCTTAAAGCCGCAATTGATTTTGGCTTTAGCAATATATTACTTTCTGGTGTTGATTTATGTTTTTCAGAAAAAGGCGTTACCCATGCATCAGGTAGTAATGAGGCAAAAGTGGGCCCCACACTTGGTCAAACAGGTAAATGGGTAGAGACGTATGCGGGAAAAACAGTAGAGACACTGATAGTTTTTGAACAAGCTGCTGAAGGTATAGCGAATGAAGCCTTAAGGGCCAGTAAGTTAAACATCAATATATATAACCTGTCTGAAAATGCCGCTAAAGTTGAACATATAAATCATATTCCTACCGAAGCACTTTCTTTTACAGATGAAGCCTGCTTATTCGATAAAAAAATAAATCTACTCATTCCCAATAAAAAAAGCAATGCCGTCGTACAAGACTATAATAAGGTGCTCAAGAATGTAGAAAAAACCTTGTCGGATATAAAGAAAATAAATCGACTTGCGCAAGAAGCTCTTGAGGCTAATAGCCAACTTTTTTCTGAACAAGGTAAAGAAAGTGAGAATTTCAAATATAAAATTCAGATGGACAAAATAGAGAAAATCCTCAATACCAAATATAAAAAATCGACAAAATTCGTTAAAAATTTCGGTGTAGATAAATTTATTGTCTCAGCACAAACAGACTCTTCTGAAGAGTGGTCTGATAGCAAGCTTGAAGAAACTGGCCGACTATTTTACCAAGCATATATCGATACCTGCAAAGTTTTGCTAGCTCTTCTCGAAGAAACAAAAATAAGAATACTCAATCGCATAGAAGAACAGAAAACGAGTGCCGATATACCTACCTTAATAAAACAATGGCAAAATGACAAAACACCTGGACGAGCAAAACATTGGCTTAACAATAGGCCTATGCTTAAAAATACGCTTTCACAGTCAATACAACAGCAATTCGACCACTTTGAGACACAGTTTGATGAAATTATAGCCAATGAAGATACTCGTCATTTGGCTCGCACTAAAAATGAGGCGTCATTACACGGTGTCAGGCGAAAAATAATCACCTTGTTTCATCAAAAAAATGTCGACGCGTTAAAAACGCTGGCACAGAGTTTAAAGTTACATATGCAAAACAAGGATGATGCTAAGTCCCTGTATCATCTATGTCAGGCATATTACTTCACCGCCGCAAATAACGAGACTGATGCTCTCGCTAATTTCGAATTACTAGCAAATGAAGACATTTTGGAAGATGAATTGCAGCAAATTGCCGCAATTGCATTCAAAGTAGAAAATTATGACCTCGCAAAAGCATGTCTGCACAAGCTCACTAATATTGCTAGTGTTTATATTCCACAATACGCTAAATTACTGCAACTGTTGAATGAACAGGACAAAGCAATTGATTGCTATACAGAGTTTATCCAAACTCACCCTAAAGATTCTTATATATGGAGCAATTTAGGTATTTTTTATTTTGATATCGGCGCATTCGATGCCGCGAAATTAGCGTTTGAGGTTGTTCTAGCTAGCGATAGCACGCATAGCCAAGCAAATTTATATTTGGAAAAAATTAAGGACGTTGTCTAAACACATTTAGCATCGAGTTGTTCAATAAATTTAAAATTTTACCGTTCGATGCTAATATCACATAACCTAACTATGACTATCGGCCAGTAGCAATTCAGCAAGTTTAAAATCCAAATGGTTATCTATATCAATTGATGACTCTTTATCCATTTTATAAGCAAAAACGTTCTTATTTAGAAAAAAACTCTTTGCCTGTAAAAGATTTTCAATTCGAGCAATATAAATAGCGCCATTTAACCGGTAGTAATCAGGAAGAGCTTGACTACGTGGGTTTTCTCTTACGTATGAAGACAAAAAATTATCCATGCTCGCATTTTCATCTAGTGTATTACTCCACAATGGTGAATGATCACATTCACAAACGCTAATCACGGCATCTGCTTGCCGATCCAATATCATTTTCACTGCGCCATTAATATCTTGTTCTGTTCGTAAGGGGGAAGTAGGTTGTAACCAAATAATGTAGTCATAGTGCTTTTTTCGGCTTTGCAAGTAACTAACTGTATGCTCAATAACATCTATCGCTGTTGCTTTATCTCCAGAAAACTCTGCTGGTCTCATAAATGGTACAGGGACCCCACAATTTCTAGCTATTTGAGCTATTTCTTCACTATCTGTACTAACAATAATGTCAGTCAAGTATTGACACTTCTGCGCCGCCTCTATTGTCCACTCAATCAAAGGCTTACTAAATAATAGTTTACTATTTTTCCCCGGTAGTCTTTTACTCCCTGCTCGCGCTGGAATGATGGCTAATATACGCGCACCTTTACTATGATTTACTAAATCAGCCATCAAACCTACCACCTTGCATAACATCTTTTTGAGCTTGATAAAAATCGACCATTTTACCTATATCTAACCAATATTCATGAACAGGAAACATGGCAACATAATCATCACGAGCTATTGAATTTTCAATTAGTTCAGTCATATCAATGCGCTGGTTCTGCCGAACAGATTTAACCATACCTCTACTTACAACATAAACCCCCGCATTTATAAAATATTTATGAACAGGCTTTTCCACTAAGCTAGTAATTCTATTTTCATTCGCCTCAACAACACCGTAAGGTACTTGGTATTCATCTTCTCTAACACACATAGTACATATTGGTTGATGCAGATTGTGGTACTCTAGCAGTAGTTCAAAATCAATTTTTGTAAGCACATCGCCATTCATCATAATTACTGGTAGGTCTGGTAGGTTAGAAGGTAATAACCCTAAGCTTCCACCTGTTCCTAGTGGCATTTTTTCATGAGTATAATAAATATCAACTCCCCACTTACTGCCGTCACCAAAATGTTCTCTTATCGCCTCAGGCATGTAATGCGTTGATATATAAAATTGATGAAAACCAGAGCTGATAAAATTTTCCAAGATAGTTTCTAATATCGGCTTGTCACCTAGTTTTAGCAATGGTTTAGGGCAATTATCCGTTAAGGGTTTTAGCCGAGTTCCAAAACCTCCAGCCATTAAAAATACCGGATTATCATAACGCTTGGCATCCATAACTTTTTGCAACGTCTCAAGGCCAATAACTTTCCCCTTCTCCAAAATAGGAATAGCTGTTAAACCTTTTGCATTCATCATATTTAGTAATTTGGAACGTGATGTATTTGGGGGGGCAACTAACGGTGTCTTATGCATAACATTTTGAATTTCTGAGCTCATGCTCAAATGTTTGATCAGTGCCCTTCTAATGTCACCATCGGTAACTACGCCAAGTAATTGACAAGCACTATCAACAACTAACGCAAGTTTAAGTGCCCCTTTATCAATGACAGAAATCGTTTCTTCCATTGAGGTATCAGGCGATACAAGAATTTCTTGCCACTTATGCCCCATACTATGCTCCCAAATGTTCAGAATGTGCAACTATAATACTGCTTAATTAAGTGCCCATTCATAACTAATATAATTTTTAATACAATTATTACGCCAATAAAGCTAACTAAAGCATAATTAGGTCGCCACTTTTATAATCTTTATTTGCTTTGCGCCCTATTAAATCAAAGTAGTTCATCGGTGAAACACCACTACCAGGCCTTAACACTGTTAAATTATCAGTGGTAAAAAACTTCCCCTTTTCAATTGATTTACTTGCGACAATACTTTTTCTCGCGACAGGTATGTTTTTACGCTCACTAACAGTTGGGGATTTATTTTTACAGCCAAGCACAAGTTCCACCAACCTTATGTCTTTAACCATTTGGCTTAATTCTTCGGGTTCTATTGAAGCCTTATGATCTGGTCCCTTCATTTTACGGTTTAAGGTAAAATGTTTTTCTACAATAACCGCACCTTTAGCAACGGCAATAGGAGGAATTAAAATGCCTTCGGTATGATCAGAATAACCTGTGGGTAAGTTAAACTCATCTTTCATAAGCTCTATTGCATTGAGATTAACTTCTTCGTATGGTGCTGGATACTCAGTGGTACAATGCAGTAATGATACTTTATCAGCTAATAACTTTTTTCCTTCAACGGAGTCATATGCTGCTTTAAACGCGTTTATACTTGGCGCATTTTCTCGTGTAGAACGGTTCAAAAGCCCAAAAGCAATAACCCCTAATGCTAATTTTATCTCTTCTAATGTTGCCATTCCCGTTGAGACTATTAGATGCAAACCAGTATAGGCATGCGCTAACACTAATGGCGCATTCGTTATTTCTCCTGAAGGGATTTTCAATAGCTTCAAACCTATGTCATTGACCAAGAAATACAAACTATCTTCATCAAATGCTGTCGACAAGTACTCAATGCCTTTCTGCTGACAGTACTTATACACCAACATATGCTCTTCAAAAGTCAACTCTAACTTTTTAAGCATAGCGTACTGTGATTCGTCTTTTTCTGTATTGGTAGATTGATACTGCGCTTGCTTAGCATACTGAGTGACTAATTTTTCTGCTTTGAATGTTTGAAACTTTATAATATCTACGCCAGCTTCAACTGCCGCATCAACCAATTGGTAGGCGATATCCAATTGACCATTATGATTAACACCAGCCTCAGCAATAATTAACGTCGCAATCACATCTACCTCATTTAAGTTTCAATTGACAGGTATATTAAAGAATTTTTTTTGGATTATATTTTTCAAGTTAAAATTCTTCAGCTTACGGTATATTTGCTCTGAGGCTCCTCCGTTACCATATGGATTGCGCTCAAATTTGAGAGAATTTTTAAACTCTTTGGATAGGGCTTTATTAATGGCTTTGGTTATATTTTCAGCATCAGCTGGACACTGAATGACACTATTACTCGCAAGCCTCCCTTTCTGCCTGTCACCAATATTCACTGTAGGTACATTAAATGATGGAGCCTCAATTATCCCACTTGATGTATTGCCAATAACAGCCTCTGCATACTTCATAGCCGATAGATAGCGTAACTGCCCTAAGCTTTTCACTAAGAACACTTGATCTGGCTGCTCTTGTGCATACTTTTCAATGTAATTAATAATTTCTTGCCCAAAATCATCGGCATTAGGGTAAGTCAAAATAATTTGATAATCTTCAAACGTTCGTAATACTGACAACAAACATTTCAAATCATCTACCATTCCAGAGTTTGATAATGTTACCGGATGATATGTAACCAAAAAAAACGGTTTATTTAGCTTATCATTGAAAACATTCTGCATTTCATTTCTTGATAAAAGTTTAATACGTTTAATACTATCTATCCCTGGAGCTCCAACATTAAAAACCCTATCAGGAAACTCTCCTAGCTGAATAACTCTATTACGATATGCTTCTGTTGCCGTAAAATGTATATGAGACATTTTAGTGATAGCATGTCTGATCACATCATCAATAGCACCTTCGGTAATTTCACCACCATGAATATGAGCAATCGGCACCCTATTAATCATTGCAGCTTGTGCAATACCAAGTGCCTCATATCTATCTCCCAGCAGAACAATGATATCAGGTGAATGCTTTGTTATTGCATAGCTACTTAAACTAATTGCTAAAGATAGAGACGCACTAATGTCATTTACTCTATTTTTAGAAGCAAGGAAGTCTAGCTTTTCAGTAACAGTAAAGCCGTCATCAATAATTTGTTCAATTGTATAACCATACTTATAAGATAAGTGTGTTCCGCCAACAAAAAGCTGTAAATTAATATTTGAATCTTGCTGTAAAAATTTGAGCAGATAATATAACAGACTGTACTCAGCACGAGTTCCAGTAAAAACTGCGATATTCCTCATCTTATATTGCCTTAAATAGGAATTTAAACATTATAAATACTGTGCTTATACTTGCTCAGGTTTTCAGGTTTTACAAACCAATCAACCGTTTTACTTAAACCTTCTTTAATAGTGATTTTTAGCTCAAAATCGGTCAGCTCTTTAATTTTTTGGTTATCACACCAAAGACGAAACACTTCCGATTTTTCAGGCCGAATTCTTTGTTCATCACTAATAAACTCAACGTCACTATTCATGATATCTTTAATTAAGTTTAAGGTGTCCGCCATACTAATTTCAAAATTTGAACCGATATTGACGACTTCACCAATCGCTCTTTTACTTTCGGCAATAGCTAGGAACCCACGACATGTATCCGTCACATAATTAAAATCACGTGTTGGTGATAGATCACCGAGTTTTATTTGTTTTTCACCATTGGCGATTTGACTAATAATGGTTGGAATAATCGCCCGAGCAGACTGCCTTGGGCCATAAGTATTAAACGGACGCGCAATGCTTAACGGTAAATTAAAGGCGTTGTAAAAGCTCATAGCCATTGCATCCGCGCCAATTTTTGACGCGCTATATGGTGATTGGGCTTGTAAAGGGTGCTCTTCGTCAATTGGCACATATTGCGCTGTTCCGTATACTTCGCTGGTGGAAGTGTGAACAAATCTACTGATCTGATTATCTAATGCTGCCTGACAAAGGTTAAGTGTACCAGTAACATTAGTTGCAACATAACTCTGAGGCGCGTTGTATGAATAAGGAATAGCAATTAAAGCCGCCAAATGAAATACAATGTCGATATTTTGCATTATCTTTTGACAAAAATGTGGGTCACGAATATCACCACTAATAATATTTAAATTATTATGATTTGGAACATCTTCTAACCAGCCCCAAAAGTTAAAAGAATTATATTGCACTAAAGCTGTTACTTGGTAATTGTTTGCTAACAGCAGTTCTACAAGATGAGAACCAATAAAGCCATCTGCGCCAGTAACTAATACTCGCTTTTTAAGCATAAAAATAAACCTAATAAATCAGTAAGTTTTGCGATAATATCATTGATTCACCATGATGTAATCACTCACTAAATTTATGATAAACATTTAAAGCATTGTTGCGCTTTTTTTGATTGCTACTTTCTAAAATGATTTTAGTTTTACTTTCTGCGATGAGCTCAATTGCACGTTCATCTCGTGATTGAATGCTCATTAAAAAACTTTGGTAGTCTTGCGAAAAAGAAGTATTCTTACTCAACATTAACGCGCTAAGCTCTTCCAATAATTCTTGTCGCTGAGCTAAAAGAGCGGGGCATTGTTCTTCATCCCCCTCCAATATTAAGGTTTCAACTTGCTCAGACAAGTCATTTATTTGGCTTGTTAAACGCTTGAATGCCAAGTTAAGCGCCTTCGGCTAGCTTATTTTTTTCCGCTAATAACGACAGACCTTCTTGCTTGCTATTTTCTGGCATGGCAAACCATGCATCTCTAATTGGCTTAATCATCTCAACAACCTCTGAAAAAGCGGCAACATCTAAAGAGACACTAATATCTGCAAGCCTATCAATACAATAACAGTACATAATATCAAAATTTTTCGAAATTTCAGGCTGGCTATCAAAGTCTAGTGATTGGCGCAAAGCTTCAAGAATATTTATCGCTTTAGTAATTGACTGAGATTTAAGTTCAAGGTCTTTACGTTCAATTGCTCCTTTAGCTACTGCAATTCCCTGCAGCATGCCATCAAACATCATCAAAATAATTTGATGTGGATTTGACTCTAATAAACTACTGTTTACATTTACTTGCTTATAAGCTTTTAAATTCTGTCTCATAACTTCACTCCTACCGATTAGTTACATAAGAAGAAAATACTACTCACTTGAAACTGGTTGCAATGCAGTTTTCAACCAATCAGCTGTCGCATTGTAACCCGCTACAGTAGAGTCGAGAAAGGAAAATCGCTTTCTCAATGTATCTTCATAATTTCTTAAACGCGCTTCTAAGTCATCGTATTCATCACTAATTCCTGATAAATCTTCACTCAGATCGTCTTGTCTTTGTGTCAAGGTACCGTCACTGTCGCTATAATTATCTATTAGCGACGTCAATTGACTGACGATACCATCAGTAGAAGCAAAAAGTTGGCCAACTTCATCTAAATTATTCTCAACCACTTTAGCAAGGGTTTCGACCCCACTATCTAAAGTACCAATTCCAACCGTTGAGATCTCAAGTTTGCCATACTTATCAAATGCTACACCAATATCATTGAGTGATTGAATATCTCCTGACAGTCCGCTAACTGAGTTGGTTAATATATCATTAAGTTGCCCTTTAATAGAGCGTAAATCAGAATCAAATGCTAGTTTACCAAATTTTGGAGAAGCTAAAACATCCATACTATCTGCAAGCGTGTTAAAAGCAGTAACAAACTCATTAACTAATTCTGTCGCTACCTCAGTGTTTTGTGAAATCCCTAAAGTCGCTGCGCCTGAAGCGCTCACTTGATTTACAACAATGGTCACATCTTCGATGGTATTTTTAAACTCATTACTCGAGCTGGTAACCGTGTTGCCACTGCCATCTATCTCAATAATGGCATCTTGAGCGTTTCTTGTTACGGTTGCATTGGTCGCTAAATTATCAAGGGCAACATCAGACGTTGTGACAGATAGTTCATTAGCGGTACCAGTACTGTTAGATGTGTAACTTAAGTAAGTGCCAGAATCACTATTCACTAAAGATGCAGTAACACCAAAATTAGCGCTTTCAGCATTAATTTTATCACGAATAGTCGACAGATCGTCCGCAGCATCAATCGCGACATCAAAAGTATCTGAGCCAGCGGAAAAAGTTAATGTACCGGTGCCCACAGTCGTGGTCGAATTAGCAAAGTCAGGCGTTTGAATACGTGTTGCTTCTGCCAACTGCAAAACATTAATTTCAAATGTACCGTTACTTGCGAAACCATTGGTCGTGACAGAGATATCATCATTACCAACATCAATAATTTGTTCATTAAAATCATCTGTAGAGCTTAATTTATCTGCGACGGTTTGGAAAGATGACAACGCAGATTTGAAGGTACCTAAACCAGAAAGCTCTGCCGTAATGCGCTCTTCTTTTTCCTGTAACCTTATTTCCGTAGGCACTGATTCGGCAGTTACAAATGCCGTTATAATAGATTCAAGATCAAGTCCTGAGCCAATTCCTGCAGATGTAATATTCATTTGGCCTCCTAATGTGCTCTAAATATACTTAAACCTTTTCTTCAAGAAATATGCCAGTTTTCTCTCCAACATCCTGACGAAGTGCCACTATTTTTTGGGCAATCTCTAACACCTCTTCTGATGGAAATTGCTTTATAAGCTCTTTGCTTTCAGCATCAAAAAACTTAATAACTGTTTTATCACTGACATCATCTTGTTGAAAATTTATATTGCGCAATGATAGCTGCATAAAATCTGATATGACTTCAAGCGCTTGGTCGATAACTAACGTTTTTTCTTGCTCACTTAACTTTTCTTCAGTGTCTAACAAATTATTAGCGACTAACTGTTGCTCTTCTAATGACTTAAGTTGTGCTTCCAAGTGCTCTGATTCAATTGCGGTCTTACTTACTTGTTCTTCAATGTCTTGTTGAGTTTTTTTTGTAGTGGGAGTGTTAAGTTCTGCCGCTTGATTTGCAAAGTTATTTTGCGCTGCATTAATTTGCGTACTCATACAAACCTCCAAATTATAAATTTTAAAACAAAAATGACACTCAACTAGAGTGCCATTTTAATGTCAATAACACTACTGAAACTATTATAGTAGTGATAAGGCAATTTGTGGTTGTTGATTTGCTTGTGCCAACATTGAGCTTGATGCTTGTTGCAATACCGTACTACGCGCTAACGCTGCACTTTCTGCTGCATAATCAGTATCTTCGATACGAGAACGAGATGCAGAAAGGTTTTGTGCCGTATTATCGTTACTACGAACAACCGAAGCAAAACGGTTTTGTTTCGCACCTAAATCAGCACGTGTGCTGTTAATTGTTGCTAAAGCAGTATCAATTTTACCCAACGCTCGAGAAGCTTGGCTTGCTGCTGAAATACCAACAGTTGATAGCACTGAAGCTGCTGCAAAGTTTTGACCTATGCTAATTTCAATACGTTGACCAGCATCAGCACCCACTTGGAAAAACTTACCGGTATAACTACCATCTAATAAATTTTCGCCAGCGAAACCAGTATCTGTAGAGATACGTGTTAATTCTAATTCTAGCTCTGAAAATTCGGCGTTAAGTGCTGTACGGTCAGCATCACTATTCGAACCATTTAATGATTGCACAGATAGGGTACGCATACGTTGTAGCGTATTACTATATTCATCTAATGCACCTTCAGCTGTTTGAGCTAATGAAATGCCATCATTGGCGTTACGAGATGCTTGATCAAGGCCATTTATTTGCGCAGTTAAGCGGCTAGATATTTGCAGACCTGCAGCGTCATCTTTAGCGCTATTGATACGTTTACCAGAAGATAAACGTTCAAAATTAGTCGCTAAGCTATTAGTTGAACTAGCTAATTGACGTTGTGAATTCAATGATGCGATATTACTATTTACGACTAAAGCCATGATAATGCTCCCGGGTATATGCCCTTAAAATTTGTTAATTTACGAAGCGGTTATTCATAATCGATAAATGCTTCTTGAAACCTTTATCGGACATCAAATATTTTACTTTAGCTTTTTTTTATTTATTTTATGACTAATCAACAATAAAACAGTTAAGCAATTGTATTAAATGTTTTTTTATTTTTATTAATAGATAAGCAAAAAGCCTCCGAAGAGGCTTTTTTAATATAACTATAACTTTATTACGACAAAATTACTGTAGTAATGATAGAGCTATTTGTGGTTGTTGATTTGCTTGCGCTAACATAGAGCTAGATGCTTGCTGCAATACAGTACTTCTTGCTAAATCAGCACTTTCTGCAGCATAGTCAGTATCTTGAATACGTGAACGAGATGCAGATAAGTTCTGTGCCGTATTGTCATTGCTTCGAATAACAGAAGCAAAACGGTTTTGTTTAGCACCTAAATCGGCACGTGTACTTGTCACTAATGCCAATGCACTATCTATTTTTCCAAGTGCACGAGAAGCTTGACTGGCGGCTGAAATACCAACGGTTGAAATTGTCGAAGCTGCGGCAAAATTTTGCCCTATGCTAACTTCAATTTTCTGACCAGCATCAGCACCTACTTGGAAAAACTTCGAGGTATATGTACCATTAAGTAATTTTTCACCGGCAAATCCTGTATCGGTTGAAATACGCGTCAACTCGGTTTCCAGTTCTGTAAATTCGGCATCTAGTGCCAATCTATCTGCATCACTATTTGAACCATTCAATGATTGTACTGACAAAGTACGCATACGCTGTAAAGCGTTCGTATATTCATCTAACGCTCCTTCAGCTGTTTGCGACAAAGAAATACCATCATTAGCATTTCGTGCTGCTTGATTTAAGCCATTGATTTGAGCTGTCAAACGACTAGATATCTGCAAACCAGCAGCATCATCCTTTGCACTATTTATTCGTTTACCTGAAGATAAACGTTCAAAGTTAGTTTGCAAATCATTGGTAGAACCACCCAAGTTACGTTGCGCATTTAACGATGCGATATTACTATTTACGACTAAAGCCATTGCTATCATCTCCTAAGTGTTAGGGTGTGGCTCTATTGCTGATAACAACACATGTTTGGAACCACATTTCTAATTTTTTGACACAAATCTAATAATGCACATGACGTGCCAAAATCGATTTGAATTTAAAGAAAGTTATATAAAGTTAAATAAACTTAAATCTTTTACCTGCACAAAACTCTGCTGTGCAGCCTGTAATGCGACTTTCGATTGTTCAAATGTCGCGACGGCTTTAGCAAAATCCAAATCTTCAATATTCGATTGTCCAGAGGCAAGCACCAGTTCAGCGTCTGCATGGTTATTTTCTTGGCTATCAATTAGCTGCAGGCGAATACCTGCTTCACTACGACGACTAGTCATGTGATTTAGACCTTGATCTAGCTGAGATAATATCTCGGCGTAATCAACTCCATGTTGTAATGGATTTGCAGGATTACTGCCGGATGCCATCCAATCAATGGCACTTTTTATAGTATTAAAAATATTAATATTTTGCTCAGGCGTGATATCCACTTCATCACCCGGCAATGGGTTGCCACTTAGTTGTACTTCAACACCGTTAAAGGCAATGGTTTGCCCAGCGGTATATGGTGCGGTTGGCACAACAACGGCACCATTACCGTCGGTCACCGTAAGATCGCTAGGAGCACTGAATAAAAACTTGTAGTCTGGCGGATTGGTAACGGAATCATAACTACTAGGGTCAGTAATAATGGCGTTATTAACACTGAAGCCCGAAGTATTAGTGACATAGTTAGCACTAAAATCACCAATCGTGTTTGGAATATTTACAAAAGCTGTATCGCCTGCTTGATTCGTTGCTACGGTGACATTTTTTGCAATTTGTAGCTCCCTTACACCGCTGTCACCTTGGTAGGTAACAGTATTATCTAACTGTAAAGAAAAAGGCTCTTTATGTGTTTGAAAGCCCGCAAAAATATAACCACCGGTTTCATCTTTAGTATTAGCAATGTCTAATAACTGAGATTGAGAGTTTTTTGCTTGTTCAGCAAGAGAAGCAAGATCATCACTCGACAAAGTACCGTTGTTAGCTTGCGTAAAAATTTGCTTAAGTTCTTGCATCAAGTTCTCTGCATTTCCAAATGAAATATCTTGCAGAGAGTTTCTGTTTTCCGCTTGAGTTATATTGCGTTGATATTTTTCAATATTTGCCAACTCATCCTTATAACCAGCAAGCGTGCCATACGCTACCGCATCATCTTTAGCGGTAATGACTCTTTTGCCACTCGACAAATAATTAATTTGATCATTGACACTTGACTGCTTATTGGTCAATTGTTGACTATTTTGAAAATAAAATTGTGCTGTCGAAACTCTCATAATATTTCCTCTTAAACCGCCGCTAATAAGGTGTCAAAAATAGTATTGGCAACTGAAATAATACGAGATGAAGCTTGGTATGCTTGCTGAAACTTAATCATATTGGCAGCTTCCTCATCTAAATTGACACCTGAAGTGGATTGGTTACGATTATATGCTTGAGTAAATAGTGCTTCCGCGGTATTAGCGACTAACTCTGCAGAACTAGCTTTCGAGCCGATGTCAGCCGTTGTTATCGCTAAACTTTGACTAAATGTCTGGTTGCTGTCGCCAATAATCGCTTGCTCTTGCGTAGTAGCAATAAAAGCGGCATTGCTGCCGTTACCTGGCCCAAAGACATCTGAAACCGTAAATTTTTCACGAGCTAATGCTCCTTGACCAACAGGGGAGCCGGTTATCTCAATTTGAAAAGCTGCTGTCGCTGGCGCAGGTGGCATATCGATGATTGCTGACGCACCGGCAGCGAAACTTCCTGCGGCTAATGTTGGCGCGGGTGGCGGATTAGCCGCATCATAAACTCGGTAATCAAAGGTGCCGGGGGCACTTTCATAGACGTCAACCGTGATCTGAGCATTTGTTCCTTCGGTATAAGTTCTTGCGGTAACGGGATCGGTAACATTGATAATATTGACTGCGCCATCACTAACATTATTTTCATCAGCATTAACCCCAACTGCCGCACTAGCGGCTATACCCTTACCATCGGTTAACGTTACTTTCATTAATGACGCACTATTTTCTGTCGGCCGAATAGTAAAAGTATCATCGGTATTTGGCACACCAGCCGCTTCATTAAACTCAAAACCAAATGCGGTTGTGTATGTGCCAGCACCAGGGGCACCTAAATTTGTCGCTGAGCCATCCGTTTTATTGGTCATGATGTAGTCTGTACCATCAAACTTGATTTCAAACTCATCTGTTGGTATCAAAGAAACATCGCTTATACTGACATTAGCATCCAAAGTTCCAGTATTGGTATTATGTTCTAGGACACGCGAGGCCTGTAAACTTGTGCTATTAATATCAGTAAAAAGATCGCGACCTTGCTGGCCATCAAGATCTAAACCTTGAGATTGCGCTTGATTTAACGTTTCAGAAATCGCCATGGCTAATCGGTTGATTTCATTACGAGCGTTTAACAAGTGCTCATCGCGATATTCTAACTTCGCAGCAATTGAGCCGCCGAGCTTCGTGGCATCAAGTGCTACCGAACCATTTGGGCTATTCAGCTGTAATTCAGTTTGTAATGGATCGGGATCACCCGCTTTAACGGTAACAGTTAACGGAGTGATACCGGCAACTAGTGTCGCACCACTGCCTATCATTACGGTCATTACGCCATTAGCGTCTTGAATAGTATTAACTGAGGTATACTCTCCAAGTTGACCAACTAACTGATCGCGCTTATCTAATAAATCATTAGGCTGACCTGCGACAGTTAGGTCTTTGTTTTGTAATACTTGATCATTAATTTTTGCAATTTCATAGGATATTTGGGAAATTTTACTGGCTATTTGTTCAATTTCACCGTTAGTCGATTTCTCTAATTGATCAAAATTAGCATTTAAGGTATTAAAATCGCTAGCAAGTATCTCGGCCTGACTAAGAGCAATACTGCGTAAACCAAGATCACTAGGATTATCAGCAATGCCATTCATCGCTTGGTAAAAACGTTCGATTGAATCGCCAATGGCATTACCAGAAAAGGTCATAATTTCATTTAGCTGGTTTAGGTTAATACTGAGGGAGTCGGCATTACCAAGGTTACTTTGACTCAGTAATTGTTCTTTGTGAGAGAATTGATCATAAATGCGAGTTATGTCTTGAACATAAGTACCAGCGCCAATGTAGTTACCACCATTGACTATGCCCGTTGAAGCGCCTTGTTCAGCCCTTTGTCGGTTATAACCTTCGGTATTAACGTTAGCAATATTATGCCCTGTAACTGCTAACTGTTGCTGTGCAGCTAATAAACCACTCACCCCAGTTTGATACAGATTAATCGACATGACCTAAACTCCTACAGTAACCTTATATTTCAACGATAAAATTACCGCTAAAGCTATTTGTTTAATAAGCCAGTTACTGTCCGAAGGGTCGCCATTATCTTTTTGGCATAATTTGGGTCGGTAGCATAACCAGCACTCTGTAGGCCATGCAGAAATTGTTCCACATTTTCAGATTTTTCTAGTGCGCCTTGATAACGCTCGCTACCTGTGAGTAAATTCACGTAATCATTAACACTTTGACCAATAGAATCATAAACCCTGAATGGTTCACGTTTTTTCACCATAGCGCCATTTTCAAATTCTAAGGTTTCTTTATGAGTTTTGTCCCCAGCCCAACGACTATCTGCCTTGATATTAAAAAGGTTGTTAGAACTTGTGCCTGTCTCTGTTTTGATAACCTTTTGGCCCCAGCCGGTTTCTAACGCAGCTTGAGCAATTACAACTTCAAATGGCACATTGATCTTTTCTTGTACGCGTTTGGCATCTGCCGTTAACGCACTGACAAAATCTTTAGGTTGCTCAAAAGCTGGGCTTTGCAATTGATTAGCCATTTGTGCAATAGCAGAGCCATTTGTTTGACGATCCTGTTCAGGATCTTGCTTTGCTGTCGGTTCATTGACTAGCCGATTTGGGTTTAACAATATTGATTGATTAACTCGAACATTACCGCGACTATCTAAATTACCGTCAGAACGCAAAATATTATGTGGCGTAAAGTTCTCACTATCACCACCAAGTTGACGGACAATGAGCTCGGAAAGACCTAGCGAACCATTGTTAGATAATTCTAATGACATTTGTTGATCATGCATATCACGATAAAATTTGGTTGATTCTGAATTGAATGGGCTATCTGATTCCAACACAGCTTGAGCTTTACGCATGCTTTTCATTAACATTTGCATAAATATAGCTTCAAACTGTTTTGCAGCTTGTTCTAAAGCAACTTCTTTGCTGGCTTTATCATCTGACTTCGCCCCTTGGCGAATCGAGTTTAGGCCATTAATATCTAAAAAGTTTTGAGCGTCAGCAATGCGTGTTGTCATAATCAGGGCCTAATGTTCATTAAATAATGATCAAATTTCCACGTAATGCGCCAGCTTGATCTAACGCTTCTAGAATCGCCATCACATCTCCCGGTCCTGCGCCAACTTGGTTAATAGCGCGCACTAATGCATCTAGCGTGACTCCAGGATCAAAGACAAACATACGAGAGTCATCTTGATTAACATCGATAATAGATTGATTCGTGGCAACCGTTTCACCTTCGGCAAAGGCATTCGGTTGAGAAACATTTTCTGTCTCATTGATGGTTACCGTAATGCCACCATGGGTGATCGCTGCCGGCAATAAGCGTACTTCGGCTCCAATAACAATGGTTCCAGTTCGTGAATTAACAATAATTTTTGCTGATGGCGAACCGGGTTCAAATTCTAAGTTTTCCAAGGTCGCTAAAAAACTAACTCGATCGGCAGCATCTCTAGGTGCGGTGACCTTGACCGAAGCAGCGTCAACAGCCCGAGCAGAACCGGCAATTAAGTTGTTAATGGTGTCTGACAAACGTTTCGCGGTAGTAAAATCAGCATTGTGTAAATTAAAGGTAATGTAATCACCTGAGGTAAACGGTGAAATAACTTCACGTTCCACCATAGCACCGTTGGCAATACGACCAACCGTAGGGGTATTGGCAATAACTTTAGAACCATCTAGCCCTTCAGCACCCAAGCCACTAACAACAAGGCTGCCTTGAGCAACCGCATAAGCATTCCCGTCAAGCCCCATTAATATGGTTTGCAGTAAAGTACCACCACGTAAGCTTTGCGCGCTGCCCATAGAAGAAACGGTAATATCAATTTTTTGTCCGGGTTTTGCAAAAGCAGGTAGCTCAGCATGTACGGCAACAGCGGCAACATTTTTAATTTTTGGTTTTAAATTGGTTGGCATAGTAATGCCAAAGTTACTTAACATGGTTTTAAAACTTTGTTCAGTAAATGGGCTTTGCTCGCCAGTGCCTGGTAAACCTACCACAAGACCATAACCAATTAATTGGTTACTACGTACCCCTGCAACATCGGCTAAGTCTTTTATTCTTTGTGCATTTGTTTCTGGAAAAAAAACCAATAATACTAGGCAACACAGGCCATAAATATATTTTTTCATCATATAATCCCCTACAGAGGCCACCATGAACTACTGAAAAATTTCGATAGCCAACCTTGCTCTTGCACATCAGCAAAAGTTCCTGTGCCGGCATACTGAATACGTGCATTAGCCACTTTACTGGAAGTAATCGTATTGCTTGAACTGATATCTTGAGAGCGAATAATGCCGGTCAAACGAATATATTCATCGCCGTTGTTTAATGTCATCCACTTTTCACCACGGATCATCAAATTGCCATTAGGCAAAACTCTCAAAACATGCACAGAAATATTACCTGATAGGCTATTGCCTTGATTAGCTTTTGAGTCACCTTTAAAGTCTGACTCTTGGTCATAACCAAATTGAATAGATTTATTCTTAATATTGACTGGAGTACCACCAAAGCCAGTAATTGGGTTCAGCGTGGCACTATTTTCCTTTTTAAGCTCAGTTTTCGCATTTTTCTGTGCCTGTGTACTTTCACTTAAAATCACTGAAATAATATCGCCAACTCGATGGGCTTTTGAATCTGAATAGATATTGTTGACATAATTTACTTTAAATAATGACCCCGTAGGCACTAAGGGCTCATCATTCATTTCCGGCAAAATAGGTGCAAAATCAGGATCATCAGGCAGCGTTTTTGCTTGTTCAACACTGGCACAGCCACTAAGCAATAACGTAAGTATACTTACCACTAATAAGCTAACTTTTTGTGTAGATTGTTTCGTATTCATCATACGTCCCCTAACGTTATAACTGCTGATTAATGTAACTAAGCATTTGGTCAACAGCAGAAATAACTTTTGAGTTCATTTCGTATACTCGTTGACTTTCAATCAGGTTGACTAACTCTTCGGTGGTATTAACATTCGAGGTTTCTAATGCCCCTTGCACTATCATGCCGAAACCTTCTAAACCGGGAACCCCCTCCTGAGGTGCACCACTAACAGCCGTTTCAACATATAAGTTCTGACCTATAGGTTCTAATCCAGTCGGGTTAACAAAGTTAGTCGTATTAATTTGTCCAACAACCGACGGCTCTGCTTGCCCTTGCAGGGTAACTGACACTTCACCATCTTGTGACACTATAATGCTCAATGCATCTTCAGGCACGGTCACCTGCGGTTGTAATAAATAGCCTGCTCCGGGGGTAACCATATTACCCTCTTCATCTAAGGTAAATTGACCATTACGTGAATAGGCCGATGAGCCATCAGGCATTAAAATTTCAAACATACCTTCACCTTGGATCATGAGATCTAAGGCATTATCTGTGTTTAACATATCCCCTTGGGTATGAATCTTTTGTGTTGCGACCACTTTAGTACCCGCACCTAGCATTAATCCTGAAGGCATTTCCGTATCTTGCGCCGAACGACCACCCGGTTGGTTAATATTTTGATAAAGTAAATCTTCAAATACTGCGCGGCTTTTCTTAAAACCGACCGTGCTGGCATTGGCTAGGTTATTTGAAATAACGGCAATTTCTTTTGTTTGCGCGTCTAAGCCTGTTTTACTGATCCATAATGCTGGGTTCATACATCACCTCGAGAAAATTTATTTAGAACGCGCGTAATAGTGAAGCTGCACTTGCATCCACTTCTTCGGCGGTTTTCATCATTTTTAACTGCATTTCAAACTGACGCTGCAGCGCGATCATATCGGTCATTTCACCAATAGGGTTTACATTGCTTGACTCTATCGCACCATTGGCGACCTTTACTGTGACATCGGCCGGTTCATTATTGCCATCTTTGCGACGAAATAAGCCATCATTGCCTTTTTCTAAGAACCGATTGTCAGGATTGACCAACTTAATGCGTCCAACTTCCTCCTGAACTGAACTCGGCGCTCCTTCAGGTTGAACCATAATGGTTCCATCCGCTGAAATATCGATATTGTTAACGGGTAACGGTAAGAATATTGGACCATTTTCACCAATAACTAAGTTGCCGCTTGAGGTTTCTAATGCACCGTTATCATTTAGTTTTAATTGACCATTACGAGTATATGCTTCACTACCATCTTGAGTTTGCACTGTAAGCCAACCCTGTCCTTGAATCGCTAGGTCGAGATCTCTGCCTGTGGTAAGAAAGGCACCACTGTCAAAGTTTTGGCCTGATCTTTCCATCATCGAAAATACACGCGTTGGCAAGCCTTCACCAAAGGCTTGCATTGTGCGAGCGTTCGCTAGATCGGCCTTAAAGCCTGTCGTTTTAGCATTGGCAAGGTTATTAGCTGTTACTGATAAGGCATGCATATTTTGTTTTGCACCGCTCATAGCGATGTACAGCATCTTATCCATAATGAATTCCAGACAATATAATTTCAATTAACATGAAGAATGCAATTAAAATGCCAAAGCATAAATACGCTAGGTATTGGCAATATAGAAGGGGCTATTTAAGCTTTGTCGCCTGGGGTATACGAAAAAACCAGGCAAACTTAAGGTCAACCTGGTTTTTAATGTTTTAAGTCAATTAACGCTTTAGCGAATTTGCAATATCGTTTGGTTTAACTGATTATCAACTTCTAATGCTCTCGAGTTGGCTTGGAAATTTCGTTGTGCTGAAATTAAGTCAATCAATTCTGAGGTTAAGTTAACATTCGATTGCTCGAGTGCTGAAGAATTAATGGTACCAAAGGTTCCAGAGCCACCTTCACCCGCCAATGCTTCACCAGAAGTAATACTTTCTTTCCAACCGGTATTACCGATTTGCGTCAACCCTTGTTCATTAGCAAAGTTAACCATAGCAATACGTGATAAAGGCTCTGACGTACCGTTGCTATAGGTTGCTCTTACCAAACCATCAGTGCCAATATCAATACCAGTTAAACGACCAACCGCTAATCCGTCTTGCTCTAATGATGTGACTTCAAAGTTTGAGGCAAATTGTGTTGGTTCATTGGCATTTGGCCCATTTGGATCTAAATTAAAATCCAATTGTACAGTTTGAGTTGTATCTGCACCATTAGGTAAATGATTAGTAAAATCTCTCGTTATAATACCACCATTTGCCAAAGTAGGGACTTGATCTATAAAGTCACCAGAAGCATCAAATATCAATCTTGCCCCGGTAACACCTGTAGGGGATAAAGGACCAGATACAGTCCCTCCGACAGGGTTAGTGCCACCACCTGCGGGATCTTCTAAATCAATAGGGTTGCCATCTACTGCAGCAAACATCATCCATTCATTCGGGTTCACTGCCGGGTCATCTTTAACAAAATAATATGTCATAACGTGACTATCACCTAAAGAGTCAAAAATAGTAACCGACGTTGAATGGTTAAAAGTTAGTGGATCATCAGGGTCAAAGTTACCCGGTGCTGTTGCTATATATGAATCCCCTGCCGGTAAATTCATACGAATATCAACTTCTGATGATTGTTGTGGCGCACCAGATGCGGTTGGAATACGAATAGGCTCGGCGGTACTTAAACTCACTGAAGCAGAGGTACCATCAGCATTTACAGGAAAACCTAATAAGTGCTCACCAGCTGAATTCACCACGAAATTGCTATCATTTAACTTAAATTGACCTGCTCGTGTGTACGAAGTCTCTAAGCTATCAATTTCTGGTACCGTGGCAAAAAAGCCATTACCCGTAATCGCTAAATCAAGGGCATTATTAGTAAACTGAATACTACCTTGTTGAAACTGTTGAGCAACGTCAGCCGTCAAAACACCGTCACCGACTTTAGTTTTGCCTGACGCTAACAAAGATGCCGCATAAACATCAACAAATTCAGCTCGTGATTCTTTAAAGCCAGTAGTGTTGACGTTTGCAATGTTATTGGATGTAACATCCAAGTCTTTTTGAGCGGCGTTTAATCCGCTCAGTGCGATATTAAATGACATAAATTCACCTCGTAAAAAATTCTGTTAATTTAACCTTGGGTTACTTCAACAACATCCGACAATTTCATCGTGCTGCCACCATTAAGATTTAATAAAATATTACCACCCGCTCCTGCTAAAGTGACACTGTCTACTTTTCGATAGGTCATCGCTTGCAACTCATTTGCTTCACCGTCAACTAGGCCGGCAACACGAAAACGATAAGCGCCTTCTGGAGCAGGTTCTCCGTCAGCACCTTGTCCATCCCAAGTAAAGGTAAACTCACCGGCATCAACACTACCAACGGGAACAGTTTGTACAATTTCCCCTGCAACGTTTTCAACATAAATATTGACATTAGTTGCGGGTTTATCGGTAACTAACTTACCTTTAACTTCTTCTCCTTCTTCCATGCCAAAAACATTATCTTCAACTAAGACACTGCGACCCACAAGAGACGAAGCCTGTAATGCTTGGCTAGAAGACATAGATGCGGCAAAACTAGTAAATTGCTCGTTTAGCTCTGATACACCATCTGTGGTTGAGAATGCTGTCATTTGCGAGATCATTTCATTGTTCTCAACTGGCTTGGTTGGGTCTTGATGCGACAACTCTTGAGTCAGTAAGGCAAAAAAGTCTTCCTGCGTTAACATGCCGCGGTTTTCATCCGCTTCTGGCGTTGTTTCTTGCTGCCAACGAATATTATCTAAGGGACTAGAACCAGATACTGTTTCCATTTTAAATTCCTATATAAATTTAACGTTGACCAAGCGTGAGCGTTTTGTTCAGCATATTTTTTGCCGACTCAGCCAATTGCACATTAGTTTGGTATGAACGTGATGCCGATATCATGTTAGTCATTTCTTCAATAACATTTACATTTGGCTTGTAGATATAACCTTCGCCATCAGCCATCGGATGATCAGGGGCATATTCCACATTTAGTGGCTTATCACTTTCCACCACACCAAGCACCTGTACACCAACCGATTCATTCTGTCCAGCGGCAGCTTTTTGCATCTCGGCGGCAAAAACTGGATGGCGTGCCCGATAAGCTTTATCAACACTACTGCTGACACTATCGGCGTTAGCGATATTACTGGCCGTGGTATTCAAACGCACTGATTGTGCGCTCATTCCCGTACCAGAAATAGAAAATACATTAAATAGGCTCATTATTACTGCCCTCCAGTGATAGCTTTTTTCAAGCCCTTAATCTTACCGTTAAGAAATTGTAGGCTAGCTTGATATTCCATAGAGTTTTCTAGATACAAGTTTCGTTCCACTTGTACATCAACTGTATTGCCATCTCCCGTATCAGGTTGATCAGGCACTCTATATCCCACGCCATTATTGAGTTCCATGCGAACATCAAAATGTTTTTCATTGGTGCGGGTCATACCGGTTTGTTGCTTTGAAGATGCTTGGGCTAATGCGGCTTTAAAATCCATTCCTTTTGCCTTATAGCCTGGTGTATCGGCGTTAGCAATATTACTCGCAATGATCTCCGCTCGCTGAGCACGTACTTGCAACCCTTGCGGGTGAAGTCCAAATGCTTTTTCAAAACTAATCGCCATAAAAAATACCTCCAAAGTAGTGGAGGTATTTATTCAATATTTATGCCAGAGCTTGAGAGTGTGCTATTTTTTTTGGTAAACAATGCCAGGATTACAGCGGATCATATTAAAATCTTGACTGATACCAGAGAGGGATTCTGAAGCACCAAGAAATAAATAACGACCATTATTTAAGGTGCCGTGAATTTGGGAGATGATTTGAGTCTTAAGCTCTGGAGAGAAATAAATCAAGACATTACGGCAAAACACTAAATCAAATCGGCCCATTAAACTATAACTATTCAGTAAATTTAATTGCCGAAAACTCACCATGTTTTTAATAACGCTTTTTATTTTCAACATACCATTGTCGCCAGCTTCAAAAAATTGACGCTTACGTTCCAAAGATAAACCTCTAGATAATGCTAGGCTGTCATAATGAGCATATTTACAATGCTCTAACATGGTATTTGAAATATCAGTGCCAATAATTTGAACGCCCCCCGGAAAAGCACCGGGATTACTTTGTTGATATTCGTATATTGCCATGGCAATTGAATAAGGCTCTTGTCCGGAAGAACTGGCGGCCGACCACACTTTTAATGGTGTGCGCTGCCCTTTAAATTCAGGTAACAAGCGTTTTTTTAATAATTCAAATGGATATTCGTCTCGAAACCATAAGGTTTCATTGGTGGTCATGGCATCAATAACAGCGGCCCTTAATTGCCGCTTAGTCGGATTTAGGGTTTGCGCCACTAAATCAGAGAGAGACGCAACGTCAAATTTTGCCATCAAAGGTGCTAATCGGCTTTTCACCAAATACTGTTTACTTTCACCCAAAACAATGCCGCATTGCTGCTCTAGAAAAGTTCTAAACTGCTGATAACTCTTATCATCGAGTTGTTTAGTTGACACTAGTTATAATCCGCCTAAATTTAATCGTTATAAAACATTAAGAAACTTCATCATGCTTTAGCCACTTCTTAACAGCCGTTGCTAATTCATCTGGATGAAATTTTGGAATAAAATCTTCGGCCCCTACTTTCTCAACCATGGCATTGTTAAAAACACCACTCAATGAGGTATGTAAAATAACCGGCACATCTCTCATGCGCTCATTTTGCTTAATTTCTGCAGTCAAGGTATAACCATCCATTTCTGGCATTTCAATATCAGAAATTAATAAAGCAACTTTTTCGGTAATTGACGTGTTGCATTGCTCAGCGATCGCTTCTAATTGATTAAGTGCGTCTTGGCCATTTTTAGCCAACAACATATTCAAGCCTAATGGTTCAAGCGCCCGCTTAACCTGATTACGTGCTACCGTTGAATCATCAGCAATCATAATTACTCGATCACCCACTTCTTCACCTACGGATTCATCGGCAACACCTTCACTCAGCTCTGTTGAAATAGGACTAATTTCATTAAGAATTTTTTCAACATCAAGGATTGAAACCATTTCCTTGTCGATTTCCGTAACAGCGGTCAGATAGCTTGATTTACCTGTACCTTCCGGCGGTGGCATAATATCTTTCCAGCTAAGGGTCACAATGCGCTCAACTCCCGCAACGAGAAAGCCTTGCACACTGCGATTATATTCGGCAATGATAACAAAACTGTCATCCGTTTGAACGATTTCAGGGCCACCTGTTGCTTTACTAAGATCAATCACTGAAATAGTTTGGCCACGAATGTGAGCAACCCCTTTGATAAATTTATCTTGCCTTGGTAACAAGGTCAGCCTTGGGCACGGCATAACTTCACGCACTTTAAATACGTTTATTCCAAAGCGCTGTCTGCCAATAAGTTTAAACAGCAACAATTCTAAACGGTTTTGACCAACCAATTGCGTGCGCTGATTTACTGAATCTAATATACCTGCCATAAAAACCTCTTAGGAATGCCCATGAAAATACAACAAAGGCATAATTCTTGATAGTATTACCTTAATAAAACGATAGCGTAAGTTTATTGACACAAATCGTACTAAAATCTATTTAGTTAAGCATAGACGAGTATTTTTATTTCCCTAGCAGCCAGATCAAAAAATTTATGAGTAAATTAAAGATATTAGTAAAAATTACCCTTAGCTACTTGGCAATACTTAATACTGCTAATGCCATGGTTTTTGATCGTGATTATTTAACTAATTTTATTAAGTCCTCGGTTGAAAAACACATCACTGTGCCAACACAGGGAAAACTGCTAATTGAAGTATCGCAAATCGATCCAAGGATCGCATTGCAAGCTTGCCTATCTCCTTTAACGGCAAATATACCTGAAAAACATAATGGTAGGAATGTAAATGTTAAAATTGTTTGCTCGGATGAAAAACCATGGCATTTATTTGTACCAGTAAAAATTCAAACCATAGTGCCGATTTTAGTGACTAGTTTACGGATAACTAAGGGCACACTACTTGATAATTCAAATATGGAAGTTGTATTTAAAGACAGCGCTCAAATAAGAGGTACAGTGCTTAGTGAACCGACGATAGTGACCGGTGCACGAGTTAAAAGAAACCTATCAAAAGGTAGTGCAATTACCAACAAAAACACCTGCTTTGTTTGTAAGGGACAACCCGTAAGCATCGTAGCTAAATCATCAGGTTTTGAAATAAAATCTTCCGGCACGGCAATGCGTGACGGCAGTTTAGGCGATATTATTTCTGTAAAAAATGATAAGTCTGGACGCATAGTTCGCGGCCAAGTTAACGCTATTAACCAAGTGGTAATTAATTTATAATAAGCACTTAAGTTTTCTATTATTTTGCCGATAAAAGGTTAGAAACCAATTACGATTGTACGTAGGATTTAATAATGGCGATAAATATCAACAACTTGAATAACACTAATCAAGTAAAGCAAAAACTTGAACAACAAGTGCAGACCAAACAACAAGTCAGTGAAAGTGCGAATGCATCACAACAAGCTAAATTAGCCTCTCGCGACTCTGTATCTATCACTCCACAGGCAAAGCAATTGAATGAATTACAAAAAAAAGCGGGTGATTCACCGGTAGTAAATCAGAAGAAAATTGACGAGTTAAAAAGTGCCATTGCTTCCGGTGATTATAAAATAAATCCAGAAAAACTTGCTGCAAGTATTGCTAATTTCGAATTTGAACTCGGCTAATCTCTAGCCCTAATGGAGTAAAAAGTGTCTGATAAAATAACGCCGCAACAATTGGTTTCTCAACAATTATCGCAATTGACGCAATTAGAGGCGTTATTAACGACAGAAAAAGACATTTTACAACAGCAAAACCCTGATGCATTAATAGAAATAACCGCAGAAAAAAATAGTTTACTGGTCGCGATTCAAAATACTGACAACGCCATTGGTCAAAGCTTTGAATTTAAACAAGAGAAATTAGCAGGAAGCTTTTCAGATGAGCTGGCTGATATCAAAGCTATTTTGCAACGTTGTCAAAAACAAAACAAAACTAACGGTTTGATTATTCATCAATCACAACTTTCAGTTGAGCGCATGAAAACATCATTATTAGAAAGTCATAACAAATCATCGATGACCTATGATAATAAAGGCAAAACATCGGGCGGACTTAGTAGCTTAGGTATCAAAGCTTAAGTTCACTGTTGGTAGATCGTCATTGTAAGAATTCCCCTTCATCGACATGCATTAATGCTGTGCATCCATAAATGGCTAAGAAGAACGACCTGAACATAAAAAACCAGCGCTTGCTGGTTTTCTTTTATCTGACATTTATCGTGAGTGGTTTAGTAGTAAGAAATATTCTTAATTTCTTGTTTATTAGATGAAGCACTATAGAGTTGATAAACATCTTTAAAGTCTAAACTCAATTCCGTTGTATAAGTGTCGCCAACCGGGTAACTTTTGACCACTTTGGCACCACGAATAATGCCCTGAACTGAGGTTTTAAGTTTTTGGTTATCGACAATTAAGTTAGACATGGTTGTTTTACCATCAATGGTTTGACCATAAACTTGCTCTGCTAATTCTGCATAAGCGGCAATTTTAGAGGCATTTATTGCCATCAGCATACGCTGGGTTTTGTGATCTGACTTTTGTAAACTAATTGGCGCCTGCCCGATTGCCGATAACACCGGAAAACTTTCAGGTTTTACTGATTGCCATTCAATATGCTTATCATAAAAAGATGAACAGGCAGTTAGCACTAATATCGCCAATAATGTAATCGTGCGTTTCAGTAAAGTATTCATATTATACCTATATTATTCAATTGACTGATAACTACTGTTGAATTGCAACAGCACGAGCATCTTCGAGTAACATGGCACTATCTCTGATAATCATGCCATCTTTCATTTTTACATTTTCATTGCGATTAAAATCGTCACCCATCACCCAAGACGGAATAAAAGATTGCGCAGTGGCAACAACAACACGAGATTGCATACCTATCATACGGGCATTAACTAAAATCCCTTCTTCTTGCTCCATCATTGTGCCTGTCACAACATAGTCAATTATCTGGCGTTCTGGTAACTCTTTCCAATCACGACTAAAAACATAATCGCCATCGGCAGTGACACGAATATGGCCCGTTGTTTTAAAGTCAATTACTACTAAACCATGACGCTGCATTTCATGAACAAAGCTTTCTGACAGCTGATTCCCTAGCCAATTCGTCGACTCTAAGTTTTTCAAATCAACAAATGATGCTATCGCTATTGGGGTTTTGGGATTCACAAACGAACTGCTTTCAAGCATTTGATAGGCTAACCCTTTAACCACGTCATTAATTGCATGTCGAGGTAATTCAAAACTGTCAATTTCTTGTTTATCGTTATATGAAGAACGATAAAAGTCATCTTGATTGTCCATCACAGAACAAGAGATAACACTTGGTAATAGTATTGCTAAAAGCCAATTTTTCATTGGGCTCTCCTCAATTAATGCATAAATTCGTATTGATAATAGTATTAAATTCAAAGCACGATTCGCGCCAATTTTTCTAGTTAATGAAATAGGCATAGAACATGCATATTTCATTGCAGAAACCGAACTCCGTTAGAAATGAGATATTTATGTATTTAAAATTATTATGCCGTAGTCCACTAAAGCTGAAACGGCTAAGACATAATTTAGTGCTGCATTGCTTAATGATAAGTATCGCATGCTACAGCAGTGCTAGCTTTGGTCAATGGTATGAATCCCAAGGTACCGCAACAATTAAGAATGATGATAGCAAAGCCGCAAAAAATAGAGCCATGCAAAATGCTCTTCGAAAGGCATTATTAGTGGCCGGAGCATCAGTTTCAAGTGTTCAACAGGTCGTCAATGGTTTGCTAACCCAAAATGAAATTAATATTCGCGCCAGCGGTAGCGTTAATTCATTTGAGCTTATAAGTGAAAACTATACTGACAATTTGGTAACGGTGACGATTCGAGCTGACATTTTTCCTCAAGAACAAAAATGCTTTGCTGCTGATTATAGAAAATCAATGCTATTAACACGCAGCAACATTTTGCATCGTGAACAAGCTAACATAGGTAACGTTTATCAACTAGATAAAGCGTTAGTAAAACAGCTAGCCAATAAAATTCAAAAAAATGCGATTTATCTCGATACAAAATTAGCACTACAAACCAAAACAGAATTTTCTAGACTTAATCAAAGTTTAGCAATGGAACAACTAAAAAGTTTAACTATGTCGTTGGCTAGCATGACAGATAGCCAATATGTGCTATTTTCGGAAATCCAAGACATTTCGATGGCAGAGCACGAGAACAACTCCTGGCAGTTTTGGCAAGACAATATATATCAGCGGCATTTTAATATTGCCCTATATATTTATGACGGCGCCACCGGTGAAAAAATTCTCGACAAGCAATACCAAAGCTCTGCGCCGTGGCAGTTTAACAAGCGTCAGCAAATTGATGTGGCCAGTCAAAACTTTTGGCAAAGTGAATACGGCCTGCAAATTAGCCAAACCATTGACAATATGGTGACAGATATCGATGAAAATATGATGTGCCAGCCAACTCAAGGCAAAATAGTGCAAGTTGCAGGCAACAGTATTACCTTTAATTTGGGTAAAAAGCATGGTGTGAAAGTCGGTGATGAGTTTTCATTGTTACACTTTAATCATTTTATTAGTGACGATAACAAGTCTTACCCAGGATTTAACATCAGTCCATACAAGGTGGTTGTAAACGAAGTGACCAACGACAATGCTAGAGCAACAACGACTGAACAGCATATTATGGACAATATTCAAATTAATGATTTGGCGGTTCGATATTAACCGCGCTTCGAAGGCATGATTGATAAAGTTATCTATTGATTTTTCTGCATATAAATAAAATAATGACAGAGTTAGATAACTTTCATTTTGTCCTCATAGTTTAACTGGATAAAACTGCGGCCTCCTAAGCTGCTACTCCAGGTTCGAGTCCTGGTGGGGACGCCATTAAGTTACCTTTTTAGGTAATCAATGAATTAATGATCTTTTCACAAGCTTCAAATAGGTTAATGCGGCTTTAGTGCTGACATAAAAAAACCTCGCTATTGCGAGGTTTATCATTTTAACTGAACTTAATTGCTAAGTTCATCATTTGTTTGTTCTATTTTAACTTCCTTGTCATCCGCAGCTGAGCTATTACTCAACATCGCTGATACGGCTAATATTACAACAGCGAGTACTACAGTGGTCAGCTTAACTCCTCTTGATGACGACCTGTTCATGACTCAATCCTGTTTCAGGTTATATCTTTTTATTCTTATTTGTACATACAACCAATCAACATTATAGGATCTTGATTTCAAATTCAACGCTTAGCTTATAATTTTTAACCTTTTTTTTATTTTGTCTTAATATAATTGCCAAACAGCTTTTCTATCGGGCTCATTACTTTGTAGAGAAATATATCTAAGAGAAAAAAAATCATAGAAAAGTGCTAATTAAATTTGCAGTCAAGGGCCACTCTAGGCGAAAATAAGCGCAATTTTCATCCTTTCAAATTTTACACTTATTGGAGCAAATATGCCGTCGCGTCAACAACTGGCCAATGCAATTCGAGTTTTAAGCATGGATGCCGTGCAAAAAGCTAAATCAGGACACCCTGGAGCCCCTATGGGCATGGCAGATATCGCTGAAGTTTTATGGCGTGATTTCTTAAAGCATAACCCAACCGATCCACAATGGGCCGATCGCGATCGTTTTATTTTGTCTAACGGCCACGGTTCAATGTTGATCTACTCACTATTACACTTAACCGGCTACGACTTGCCAATCAACGAATTGCAAAACTTCCGTCAATTGCACTCAAAAACTCCTGGTCACCCAGAATACGGTTACACTCCGGGTGTAGAAACAACCACAGGCCCTTTAGGTGCAGGTGTTTCTAATGCAGTAGGTATGGCAATTGCTGAAAAAACATTAGCGGCACAATTTAACCGTGAAGGTCATAACATTGTTGACCATAACACTTATGTGTTTTTAGGTGACGGTTGTTTAATGGAAGGTATTTCACATGAAGCCTGTTCATTGGCCGGTACTTTAGGCTTAGGCAAGCTAATTGCATTTTGGGATGATAATGGTATTTCAATTGACGGTCATGTTGAAGGTTGGTTTACCGACAATACGCCTGCTCGTTTTGAAGCATACGGCTGGCATGTGATCAGTGATGTTGACGGTCATGACAGTGCTGCTGTTGCAGCGGCGATTGAAGCAGCAAAAGCTGTTACCGATAAGCCAACAATGATCTGTTGTAAAACCGTTATCGGTTTTGGCTCACCAAATAAGTCAGGTACACATGACTGTCACGGTGCACCATTAGGTGATGAAGAAATTGCCGCGGCACGAGAATTCCTTAACTGGCCACATGCACCATTTGACATTCCCGCTGATGTTTATGCCGATTGGGATCAAAAAGAAAAAGGTGATTCAGCGCAAAGCAATTGGAATGAAAAGTTTGCCGCATACCAAGCTGCACACCCAGCATTAGCCGCGGAATACGAACGTCGCGTTATTAAAGGTGATTTACCAGCAGAATTCGAAGAAAAAGCTAACGCTTACATTTTAGAATGCCAAGAAAAAGCTGAAAATGTTGCTTCTCGTAAAGCCTCACAAAATACCATTGAAACCTTTGGTAAAATACTACCTGAGTTATTAGGTGGCTCAGCCGATTTAGCCGGTTCAAACTTAACGCTTTGGTCTGGTTCAAAAGGTATTCAAGACGATGCCGCCGGTAACTACATTTTTTACGGTGTACGTGAATTTGGTATGAGTGGCATCATGAATGGTATTTCACTACATGGTGGTTTCATTAATTACGGCGCAACTTTCATGATGTTTATGGAATACGCACGTAACGCGGTTCGTATGTCAGCATTAATGGGTATTCAAAACATTTTTGTTTATACTCATGATTCAATCGGTCAAGGTGAAGATGGTCCTACCCATCAGCCTATTGAACAACTAACTAACCTACGTACGACACCAAATATGGTAACATGGCGTCCAGCGGATGCGACTGAATCAGCCGTTTCATGGAAAAATGCTGTTGAGCGTCAAAACGCACCAACGTCATTAGTTTTCTCACGCCAAGGCTTACCGGCACTAAGTCGTAGCGCCGCACAGGTGGCTGACATTGCTAAAGGTGGTTACATCTTAAAAGACAGTGTTGGTACACCAGAAGTTATTTTAATTGCCACAGGCTCTGAAGTTTCATTAGCATTAAAAGCTGCAGAAAGATTAGGTGACCATGTTCGTGTCGTTTCTATGCCTTCTACTAACATCTTTGATGCGCAAGACAGCGACTACCAAGAATCGGTATTGCCTAGCTCAGTAACCAAACGTGTTGCAATTGAAGCAGCGCATACTGACTTCTGGTACAAATATGTCGGATTCGGCGGTAAAGTTGTTGGTATGACAACTTTTGGAGAGTCTGCACCTGGCAATGTATTGCTAGAACACTTTGGCTTTACGGTAGAAAATGTTGTTAACACGGTCAACAACTTAACGTAACTTTCTAACATGTAAGCTAATAAAATTAATAGCCAGTTAAGCGTCGTTTGGCTGGCTATTTCATTTATTACAGATTTTTAAGCAAGACATAGCTAATATTTTTGAGTAATCCAAAATCTTATCAGTAAGTTCAAAGCGCTATGTCACTTAACTATCCCAACAACCTATTCGGGAACTCATGGCAATTAATATAGCAATAAATGGCTTTGGAAGGATCGGGCGAAATGTCGCTCGCGCTCTTTACGAAAACGCCAGAACAAGTGAATTTAAATTGGTTGCTATTAATGAACTTGCTGAACCCGAAGGCATCGCACATTTATTAAAATATGACTCAACTCATGGCCGTTTCCCATTTGCGGTAGAGCAAAGCCAAGGTAAACTTTTTATTGCCGGTGACGAAGTCGCATTGAGTCATGAAACTGAAATTACCGCCCTCCCTTGGCAACAATTAAATATTGATCTTGTTATTGACTGTACCGGAAAATTCGGCAATCAAGCGGATGGTCAGTTACATATCAAGCAAGGTGCAAAGAAAGTTCTATTTTCACACCCTGGTGCCCATGATCTTGATGCAACAATTATTTATGGTATTAATCATCAGCAATTAACATCGGCTGAAAAAGTGGTTTCTAATGGCTCTTGCACCACAAATTGTGTTGTTCCAGTCATTCAAGTATTGGATAAAGCCTTTGGCGTCGAAAGTGGTGCTATTACAACGATTCATTCATCAATGCATGATCAACAAGTTATTGACGCTTACCATACGGATTTACGTCGCACGCGTGCTGCAAGTCAATCAATTATCCCCGTTGATACTAAACTAGCGGCAGGCATAGAGCGCATTTTGCCTAAATTCGCTGGTCGCTTTGAGGCGATAGCGGTGCGAGTACCCACTATCAATGTTACAGCAATGGATTTAAGCCTAACCTTGTCTAGTGATGTTACGATTGAGGATATTAACCAAGCAATTTTACACGCGCAAAACAATGGGCTGGCTGGCATTTTAGGCTATACCACAGAGCCACTGGTTTCTATCGACTTTAATCACGACCCACACTCATGCATTGTTGATGGCAATCAAACACGTGTTAGTCATAAACGATTAGTGAAATTGCTCATTTGGTGCGACAACGAATGGGGCTTTGCTAATCGTATGCTCGATACCGCCAACGCAATGGCGCTAGCAAATTAAATAAGACCTTATATAGTAATCAAATATATTTACCTAACCGTTAAACTTTTACCCACAGGAACTCAGCATGTCTGTAATTAAAATGACCGATTTAGCACTAGAAAATCAACGTGTATTAATTCGTGAAGATTTAAATGTCCCCGTTAAAAATGGCAAGATCACCTCAGATGCTCGCTTAAGAGCAGCCCTACCAACACTGAAAATTGCATTAGAAGCTGGTGCGAAAGTGATGGTGATGTCGCATTTAGGCCGTCCAACTGAAGGCGAATACAATGAGGAATTTTCATTACAACCTGTAGCTGACTACTTAGCTGCGGCATTGAATGCGCCAGTTCGATTAGTTAAAGATTACCTTGACGGCGTTGAGGCTAAAGCCGGTGAGCTGGTTATCTTTGAAAACATCCGCTTTAACATTGGCGAAAAGAAGAATGATGATGCTTTATCGCAAAAGTTAGCGGCATTATGTGACATTTTCGTTATGGATGCATTTGGTACAGCACACAGAGCTCAAGCAAGTACTCATGGTGTCGCCAAATACGCGCCAACGGCATGTGCAGGACCTTTACTCGCTGGTGAACTAGCTGCCTTATCTAAAGCACTTGATAACCCTGCTCGTCCGTTAGTTGCCATTGTTGGTGGTTCGAAAGTTTCAACTAAACTAACCGTACTAGAATCTTTAGCTGGCATTGTTGATCAATTGGTTGTTGGCGGCGGCATTGCCAATACCTTTATCGCTGCAGAAGGTCATAATGTTGGTAAATCATTATTTGAGGCCGATCTAGTTGCTGAAGCAAAACGTTTAACTCAACAAGCAAAAGCTAATAATGGCTCGATCCCCGTGCCAAGTGATGTTGTTGTCGGACAAGAATTCTCTGAAACGGCAGTCGCCACCTTGAAAAATGTTAGCGATGTGGACGATGGCGATATGATTTTCGATATTGGCCCTGATAGCGCAAAAGCCTTAGCAGATATTATTGCCAATGCTGGTACTATTGTTTGGAACGGCCCAGTTGGCGTATTTGAATTTGATCAATTCGGCAAAGGTACTGAGATAATTGCCCAAGCGATTGCTGACAGCAGTGCCTTTTCGATTGCTGGTGGTGGCGATACCTTAGCCGCTGTCGATAAGTATAATATTGCTGATAAAGTTTCTTATATCTCAACAGGTGGTGGCGCTTTCCTAGAGTTTTTAGAAGGCAAAAAATTGCCAGCGGTAGAAATTTTAGAAGCTCGTGCAAATACATAACCGAATAGCGTATAAAGTCGCATAAATTCACCCGGCTTTATCTCAAGTTATTTACAAAACGCTGACTTAGCTTATTGCTTCGTCGGCGTTTTTTATTACTACCGAGACTCTAACGAAAATAAGCACAAATTAACGACAAAAATATTTCCGCCACCTGCTAGCAAATTCGTAGTAAAATTACATAAATATACAAACATAACAGCTAATTTTCGTTAACAAAAAGCTAAAATTTACGTAATTAAAAAACAAAACTTATAGCAATGTAAAATTTTATACTTTTCAGCAAGATTGATGATTTTTTTCTAGTGCATTTTTTTAAATCCTTCTGATATAATTACGGTACGAAAGTGTTAAGTTTCACAATGAAACTTCTTAAACCCCATTTTGTTACTATTTACAATCACAGGAGTTAGTTCATGGCTTTAGTTTCTATGCGCCAAATGTTAGATCATGCCGCCGAAAATGGTTACGGTATCCCTGCCTTTAACGTTAACAATTTAGAACAAGTTAGAGCTATCATGCTTGCCGCTAACGACACCAATAGCCCAGTAATTTTACAGGGTTCTGCCGGTGCAAGAGCCTATGCCGGTGCGCCATTTTTACGCCACTTAATTCTAGCTGCTATTGAAGAATTCCCACATATCCCTGTGGTTATGCACCAAGATCACGGTACCTCTCCGAGCGTTTGTCAGCGTTCTATCCAATTAGGTTTTTCATCGGTAATGATGGACGGCTCATTAATGGATGATGGAAAAACACCGTCTAGCTATGAATACAATGTTGATGTAACCCGTCGCACTGTTGATATGGCTCATGCTTGTGGTGTTTCTGTAGAGGGTGAATTAGGTTGTTTAGGTTCTTTAGAAACAGGTGAAGCTGGTGAAGAAGATGGTATTGGCGCTGAAGGTAAACTTACCATGGATCAAATGCTGACGGATCCTGAAGAAGCGGCTGACTTCGTGCAAAAAACCCAAGTCGATGCCCTAGCAATTGCTTGTGGTACTTCACACGGCGCTTATAAATTTACTCGTCCACCGACAGGCGACATTTTGGCCATTGATCGCATTAAAGCGATACATAACCGTATTCCTAATACACACCTAGTAATGCACGGTTCTTCTTCTGTACCGCAAGATTGGCTAGCCGTTATTAACGAGTTCGGTGGTAAAATCCCTGAAACTTATGGTGTGCCTGTCGAGCAAATTCAAGAAGGCATTAAAAATGGTGTTCGTAAAATTAATATCGACACCGATTTACGTTTAGCATCAACAGGTGCTGTGCGTCGTTTCTTGGCTGAAAACCCAAGTGAATTTGACCCTCGTAAATTCCTAAAGGCGTCAACGCAAGCAATGTACGATATTTGTAAAGCTCGCTATGAAGCTTTTGGTACCGTAGGCCATGCAGCCAATATCAAGCCAGTGTCGTTAGACAATATGTTTATGCAATATTCTTCTGGCAAGCTAGACGCATTGATCAAATAAACAATAAAAATAAGCAGCAAAGGCGGCCTATGGTCGCCTTTTTTATGTTGCTACCATAATTTTTTGACATAGTTGTTAATATAATTGCTTAATTTGTTAACAATTTAATGATATTTAATCATCACTTCATTATAATTTGCCCTTTATAAACATTGCTTGGGGTAAACAATGGAAACAATTCAAAACTGGTTTGTCGATAACCAACAAATGCTGTTAGATTTCGCAATTAATTTATTAGTTGCATTGGCCATTATCTTTATCGGTAAATTTGTTGCTAACATGATCCGCGGCGGCGTAATTAAAGTAATGCGCCACAAAGGAATGGATGACGCCATCATTTCTTTTATCAGTAGCTTACTTTACGGCATGCTGTTTTTTATCGTTATTGTTGTTGCTGTTTCACATTTAGGCTTTAACACTTCATCGCTTGTTGCCATTGTTGGTGCTGCCGGTTTAGCAATAGGTTTAGCCTTACAAGGTTCGTTATCTAATTTCGCTTCTGGTGTCTTACTTATCGTCTTCAAACCATTTAAATCAGGCGATTTCATCGAGGTATCAGGAGTTTCAGGTATTGTTGAAGAAATTCTAATATTTTCTACACAACTAAGAACCGGTGATAATAAAACCGTCATTATCCCTAACGGCTCTATAACTAGCGGTACTATTACAAATTATTCAACTAAACCAACAAGAAGAATAGATTTGGTTATTGGGGTGAGTTATGATGCCGACCTTGCAAAAACTAAAGCAACTTTACTTGATTTAGTCAGTGCAGATGAGCGTGTTTTAAAAGAGCAAGATGTCACCGTTGGTGTTTCAGAGCTTGCAGACAATAGCGTTAATTTCGTAGTACGACCTTGGGTAAAATCTGCTGATTACTGGCCAACTTACTTCGATTTATTACAAAAAATTAAAACTGAATTGGACAACGAAGGAATCGAAATCCCATTCCCACAATTATCTATTCATATGAATAAAGAGGAAAACAATGAGTCATAAGTTAATATCAGCCGCATTATGTTGTGTATCATTTGCAACTATCGCCGAAGAAGCAACAACACCCGAGGAGAAGTCTCCGTATACTGCTTCAGCTGAATTAGGTATGCTTTTTAAATCTGGTGATACCAAAAGTGGTGATATTAAAGCCGGTTTTGACTTAGGCTACGAAGAAGGCGCTTGGAAAAGCACAGGCCAATTTGACATGTTGGTGAAAAAAACAGAGACCACAGACGAAAATGGCGATGATCATTTTGAAACCAGCGATCAAAAATGGACTTTGGTTGGTCAAACTAACTACACCTTAGATTCAACAAGTCCAAACTATATCTACGCTAATGCTTCATACGAAGATAACCGTTTTAGTAGCTTTGAAAACCAAAGCTCAATCTCAGCAGGTTGGGGTCGTCGTTGGTTTGAAACTGAAAAAGCAACCTTAGATGCAGATATTGGTCCAGGTTTTAAACGTGATGTTTTACGCCAATCTGAGACTCAAGACGAAGAAACTAAAAATGCCTTTATCGTTCAAGCGCAAGCATTATATAAGCGCCAGATTAATGAGCATGTTGAGTTTAAGCAATTGTTGGTTGCTAAGTATTCACCAAAAAGCGGTGAAAATAGCACCTATAAAGCAGAAACTTCAATTACTACTAAGTTAATTGAAACGCTGCAACTTAAATTTAGTTTCATTGTTGATTACAACACCGAAGTTGAAGACGATAAAGAAAATACCAACACAGAAACAGCGATGACCTTAGTCTACAGCTTCTAAATGTAAATCTTAATTTTAGTCATATTATTTTAAAAGCCAGCTGCATTTGCTGGCTTTTTAATTTTCCAGCCCCTATAGCCTAATATCAATTAGCTAGCCACCGAGACAAAACATAACTATTTCAAAGCATTATCAACACTCAATCGACAGTAGTGGTATTTATATCTAGTTCAAGGCGTTTAAGTGTGCGCAATAACGAGTTATTGGCAGCCTCAACAACGTAGAAATAGACTTTAATAGTACTGCCGTAACATTTTACTTACCCCGGACTCAAGTTAACTAGAAGAGCCCATCTATCAGTAAAATGCTACTGCCATCTAATCGCTCTATTTATTGCATTTCTCTGAATTAATTAATTTTTTATACCTTTGGACAATAAATATCTTGCGCCCTCTAATAACACGATCAATAATACGAATCACTCTCATTTAGAATTAAATTGCACTTTTTAAAGGAACCTACAGTGTTTAACTTTTATCGTACCCCGCTGACTTTAGCCATTTTATCAACATGCTCGGCTTTTGCTGTCAATGCAGATGACGAGCTAGCCTTTGACAGCATTGAACGAATCGAAGTTTATGGCAAACTTAGCCATTACTCAGCAACAAAGTCTGATACCCCTATCATGGATGTTGCCCGTTCAGTCAGCATTGAAGACCTTTCACAAATAATTGATAAAGGTGCATTAACCCTCGACGACACCTTCACATACTCTGCTGGTGTTGCCGGTCAAACCTATGGCTTTGCGACGCGGGGAGACTGGATTAAAGTTCGTGGCCTAAATGTTCCACAATATCAAGATAGCTTGCAGTCGCTATTTGGCAATTACAATAATACTCGCCCTGACATTTTTACCTTAGAACAAGTCGAAATACTAAAAGGTCCTGCTTCAGTGCTATATGGGAAAGGGTCACCTGGCGGCCTTGTTAATGTGGTCAGTAAAACACCAAAAGCAGAGTCTGCTCACCAAGTTATTATTGAAGCAGGAAACTTTAACCGCAAAGAAATTGCTATTGATTCAACTGGAACTATCGGCAGCAATGAAAGCTGGCTGTACCGTTTAGTTTCGGTCGTTCGAGACAGTGATACGCAAGTTAACCATGTTGAAGATAAAAGTAAAGTCTTCGCACCATCAATTACTTGGCTAGCAAGTGATGAAACAGAAGTCACAATGCTCATAAATTACACCGATACAGAAAGTGATACTGGTGCTCAATTCCTGCCATTACAAGGCACGTTATTGCCAGCACCAAACGGTAAAAAAATTACTAGCGATACATATTTAGGGCTACCGAGCTTCAATAAATATGATGCCGAAACGCTTGCTGTTACCTTAATGGCAAAACACGACATTAACGATTATTGGCAATTATCGGCGAACGCCCGTTATACCGATGCCAGTGCCGATTACCAACAAGCATGGACGAGTTTTTTAGGTGCTGGTAACCGCTACATTTATAACGCTGATGGCAGTTTATATAAGAACGGTACCGTACCAAGAACCTTCTACCGTAATGATGCCACATCAGAGCAAAAAGTGATTGATATGCGCCTGCTTGGTGAATTCTCGACAGGTAATATTGAACATAAAATACTCATAGGCACGCAATATCAAGACGTTACCACCGGCACAGCGGGATATTACGCTTTTGCGCCTGGTTTAGATTTTTCTACCGGCTTACCGGACAGTACCTTAGGTGATTCTTTGTGGGTTAATCTATTCGACCCTCAATATGTTGATATCGATGTCGATGCGCTTTTAGCGCCGTATTACACAGAAAACCCAGAAACAACCTCTACTGATATTGGCTTTTATGTTAGTGATCAGATAGATATCGATTTATGGTCAATTACCGTAGGCGCTCGTTATGATGATAGTAAAAGTAAAACCTCTGGCGAGAGCCAGTCAGACTCAGAAGTCAGCCTTAGCGCCGGTGTTATTTATAAATTTACAAATGGCATTTCTCCATACATAAACTACGCAGAGTCCTTTGAGCCTGTTATTGGTGATAATGGCCAAGGAAAACTACTTAAGCCGCAGCGTGGTGAGCAATTAGAGCTGGGCGTTAAGTATGTGCCGACCACATTTGACGGTTTCTTCACTTTAGCTTGGTTCGATATTGAACAAACAAATTTATCGGATCCTAACAGTAATCCACAAGAATTTGAGCAACAAAGTGGCAAAGCAAAAATTAACGGAATTGAATTTGAAAGCTTAAGCTCTTTTGGTAATTTTAGCTTAGAACTAAACGCGTCTAAGCTCGATACTGAAAGTGCCGACGGTTTTAAGCTTGACAGCGTTCCTGAAAAGCAAGCATCCGCTTGGTTAAGCTATAAACCTTCAGGAAAATTTAAAGGTTTTAAATCAGGCTTTGGTATGCGCTATTCAGGCGAAAGTTATGATGGCACAGATACCTACCGCACGCCTTCTTATACATTAACCGACTTAATGCTAGGTTATGAAGTAAATCAATGGGATTTCGCACTTAACATTCGTAATTTAACGGACAAAAACTATTTTGCAACTTGCTTAGGGCGCGGTGATTGCTTCCCGGGTGAAGAACGCACTATTGTCGGCCGCGTAAGTTACAACTTTTAGCCAGCAAATGACTAATTTATTGTCCCTTCCTTTTATTAGTGAACTTACCGCACTGCTGTTATGCAGTGCCGGTATTTTTTTGCTATGGCGAAACTGGCGCCAACCAACAACAAAAAAGCTCAAACTATTGGCTTCTTTGCTATTACTTATATCGTCCTGTGCCCTATGTATTTACGTATCTGGCACAGAGTTCGGCAGTATTTATTTTCTCTGCATGCTAACCATTCAAGCATGGCTGTTAATTTTTTTCACAAAAAAAGTAACACAAAAACAAATGTTACCCTTTCGAAATGCAGCCCCTAGTGCACCATGGAGCCGCAAGAAAAAAGTAAAACTACTCTATTACACCTTAGCACTATTTGTTTTATGCGGCTTAAGTGGTGTGCTACTTACCATGACACTAGCGCGACTGTTCATAGAATCATTAACTATGCAGTTGGCTTTTTCAGCATTGGCTTTTCCAATGTTTTGGGCGCTTGCCAGTATTTGGCTATCAACAACGGCCAAGCTTTTAAGAACGTCATTAGTTATGTCACTTGCCTGTGCAATCATGCTCGGAGGAATATTCACGCTGTAGTGGTGAATGGATTATGATGAAAAAATTAAATTTAAAAAAAGTCATAGTAAAAAAAATGTTTGATGCCCATTCAGCTATTGGCTTAGCTGCAGGGGCAATCATGTACCTTATCTGTCTAACGGGTAGCTTAGCAGTATTTTATCCAGAGTTTGAACGCTGGGAACAGCCAAATGTTGCGGAATATAATGAATTATCACCGAGTAGTATCAGTAAGGCATATCAGGAATATTTGACGCAAGTGTCCGTGCCAGAAAAATCGGTTTATGTGGTACTGCCGACGGCAGAAGTCCCTCGCGCACATTTATCTGATGGCGAACAAGAATGGTGGTTAAATCAAGACGGTACCTTAGGCGATAGCATTAAAAAGCCATGGACCGAAATGTTACAAGAGCTTCATATCCAACTGCATTTACCTAAAACTTTAGGTTTAGCCATTGTTAGCTTTTTTGGTATTTTATTAGCACACTTGATTATTTCAGGCGTACTTACCCATAGCAGAATATTTAAAGATGCTTTTACCTTAAACTGGGGCGGTACGGGCCAAAAACAACAGGTTGACTTGCACAATAGACTATCGGTTTGGGGCTTGCCATTTCACGCTATGATTGCAATAACAGGGGCTTTTTTTGGCTTAGTTTCAATTCTTGTATTGATAGCCGCAAGTGCTTTTTATGACAATGATCGTGAAGCATTAATCGCCGACATTTATGGCGAAGAACCTATTATTAGCAACGCGCCAGCACTTAACGTTGAGCAAAGTTTAACAAACATGGCAATTGTCGATAAACAGGCGACACCTATTTATCTTGTCGTGCAGAATATCGGCAGCGAGAAGCAATTTATCGAAATAGCCGCAACCATACCACAACGCTTAATTTACTCGGAAATATATCAGTTTCATGCCGACGGAAAGTATATTGGTCAACAAGGGATGGCAAATGGACCTATCGGGCGGCAAGCGGTTTATTCTGTCTACCGCTTGCACTTTGGTCATTTCGGGAACTTGGCCGTTAAAGTCATTTACCTTATCCTTGGCCTAGCGTTAACTTATATCAGTGTCTCTGGTATCAATATGTGGTTAAACAAACGCGGCAGAGTGGATAATATTAATTATCTTTGGGCGGGTTTTGTTTATGGCACGCCCTTTGCGCTTGCAAGTGCGTTAATGATAACGGTATGGTTTGATCTTTCTGCTCATTGGAGCTTCTGGCTGACATTAAGTGCTAGCCTTATTGCCTCTTGGTTGCGCAAAAGTGTTACTAAAATCCGCTATAGTTTAGTTATTGCTACAATTACCGTTTTACTCGCAACGTTAGCAGTTTATGGCTTAAGTTACGGCAAACTAATATTAATACCTGCAATAACCACCATTAACATCTGCATTCTGCTCTATGTTATTTTAATGGTAATACACAGTCGAAAGTTAAAACGTAATGATGTTAAGGCTTTAAATTAACAAACTTTTAAAGTTGCCAAATGACCAAATAAAAAAAACACTGTTAATACAGTGCTTTTTGCTTCGGTTGGGTTTAGTTATAAAGCTAATTCTCAAAACATTAGCTTTAAATAAACTTTTACTTAACCAAATTGGTTAGAGGTGTTCTTTGCACCGCCAGCTTTTAACGCATTTTCACCGGCAAAGTATTCTTTGTGATCATCACCAATATCAGAGCCAGACATGTTTTGATGTTTAACACAGGCAATTCCTTGACGAATTTCTTTACGTTGCACACCTTCAACATAACCCAGCATAGCTTTGTCACCAAAATACTCTTTCGCTAAGTTATCAACCGACAACGCTGTTGTATGGTAAGTCGGTAAGGTAATTAAATGATGGAAAATATTCGCTTCACGTGCTGCATCAGCTTGGAAGGTACGAACTCGCTCATCTGCTTTAGCTGATAGTTCAGAATCATCATAGTCTGCGTTCATTAAATCTTCACGAACATAAGCAGATACGTCTTCTCCAGCGTCAACCATGGCATCGTATGCCTGCTGACGGAAATTCAGCGTCCAGTTGAATGACGGGCTATTGTTATATACTAACTTAGCGTCAGGAATTTCTTTACGAACCTCATTCATCATCGCGGCAATATCGGCAACGTTTGGTGTTGCGGTTTCAATCCAAAGCAAATCAGCACCAGCTTTAATCGCTTCAATACTATCAAATACACAACGCTCAGGTCCTGTGCCTTCTCTAAACTGGTATAAGCCAGAAGGTAAACGCTTAGGACGAACAAGTTTACCATCACGATTTAGACATACATCGCCTTCACGCATTTCTGAAACATCAATTTCTTCAACATCAAGAAACGAGTTATATTGATCGCCTTGATCACCCGGCTCTTTAACGACAGCAATTTCTTTAGTAAGGCCTGCACCTTCAGAGTCAGTGCGCGATACAATAATACCGTTATCGATACCTAGCTCTAAAAATGCGTGGCGTAATGCTCTAATTTTCGCATGGAAGTCAGCATGAGGGACGGTAACTTTGCCATCTTGATGACCACATTGTTTTTCATCTGCTACTTGGTTTTCAATTTGAAGTGCACATGCACCCGCTTCAATCATCTGTTTTGCCATTAGGTAAGTCGCTTCGGCATTACCAAAACCAGCATCAATATCAGCAATAATTGGCACCACATGTGTTTGGTAGTTATCAATTTGAGACTGAAGGTCAGCTGCTGATGCCGTATCACCTGCTTCATTTGCTTTATCTAAAGCACGGAAAAGGCCACCTAATTCACGTGCATCGGCTTGGCGAAGGAAAGTGTATAACTCTTCAACGAGAGACGCTACGCTTGTTTTTTCATGCATTGATTGATCTGGAAGCGGACCAAACTCACTACGTAGTGCTGCAACCATCCAACCAGATAAGTATAAGTAACGACGTTTTGTTGAACCAAAATGCTTTTTAATTGAGATCAGTTTTTGTTGACCAACAAAACCATGCCAACAACCTAGAGACTGTGTATATTTTGTTTTGTCTTCATCAAACTCAGCCATGTCTGCACGCATAATATCAGCGGTATATTGCGCAATTTCTAAACCAGTTTTAAATTTATTTTGCACTCGCATACGGGCTACAGATTCTGGGTTGATGGCATCCCAAGAGTCGCCAGCTTTTGCTTTTATTGCTTGAACCGCTTCAATTGCACTTTGATAATTTGACATAACACTTTCTCCGTAAGTCGACACTGACCCTAGTTATATTTTGATAATGTAACGGCCCTTGTAAGCTGTCACATCGAACAACATAAATACTACTCCCCCCAACAAACATTTATAAAATATATATTGATTATCATCATCATTCACAAAATACATATTGGTGCAATAACTCTAAAGTAACAACTCGAATAATACTTAACATTCAATAACTAACAAAACAAAATCACCATCACATTAATTTTTAATAAATGAAATATATTTATTTTTTAGTTAATTTTACTTGATTATCACTATAAGCCATGACATATATCTAAATTATATTTTTGTTCTAGATTATTAATTTTATGAATATCTCAAAAATTGATTTAAACTTGCTAATTTATCTTGATGTCTTATTAAGAGAAAAAAATGTTACTCGTGCAGCAAGCCAGTTAAACATAACGCAACCGGCAATGAGTAATGGCTTAAAACGGTTACGTACCTTATTTAATGATCCAATATTAGTGCGCACATCTGATGGTATGGTGCCAACAGAAAGAGCAAGAGCGTTAGCCCCCGCTATACGAAAAATTCTATTAGAACTGGAAGAAGCATTGCAGGGCGAAGAAGAGTTCAATGAACAAAATAGCCAGCGGGTTTTTCGCATTATGGCCAGTGATTATGCCGCATCAACCCTACTGCCTAGATTGTTAAAGCGTATTAATCAAATTGCCCCCAATGTAACAATTGACATCATGACCCCCAGCGACGTGACATTTCACGATGTTGAAGCGGGTAAAATTGATATGGCCATCAACCGCTTTGATGAATTACCGCAATCATTTCATCAAAAAACAATTTGGCGTGACTCATTCTCTTGCCTACTAAGTGCAGATAACCCTGTGGTTTCAAAGTTTAACCTCAATACTTATTTATCAGCGAAACATGTTTGGGTGTCTAAAACCGGTTTTGGTGTCGGCGTTGGTATGGACCCTAAAGATGTTCAAAAGTTAGGTTGGGTTGATGAAGCGCTAGCGCGATTGGGGAAAAAACGCGATATCAAAGTTTTCACCCGTAACTACCACGTCGCCATGCAATTAGCCCTTGAAGATGAATTAATTGCTACCTTACCAACTCGGGCAGCGTTAATTCATAAATCTGATAGTAATTACACCATAGTTAAGCCACCTTTCGACATTCCTGATATTGAACTGAAAATGATCTGGAGTCCTTTATTACATCACGATGCTAGCCATATTTGGTTTCGACAGTTAGTCATAGAAGCAGCTAACCAAAGTTAGGTTTACTAAGGAGTTAACATAGGTGTGAGCATCAATAAAACTGAACTTATCAATGTGCTATATAGCATATTTGCCTTGACAACTTGTGTTGTTATCGGCCGGTTATTGGCCTATTTTGCTCCTATATTACCTGGTAGCTTATATGGATTAATTCTATTTACCCTGACACTTCATTTTCGCCTATTTGATGCTGATAAAATTAAAGCTAGTGTAGTATGGAGCATCAAGCATATGGGAGTATGTTTTGTTCCCGCGGGGGTTGGTATCATCAATCATCTTGAATTAATCAAACAACATGGTCTTGCCATCGTTGCCATTACCTTTACCACGACATTTATATTACTTACTGCCGTAGGAGTGCTTTATCAACGACATGAAGCATCTAACAAGTAACGGATAAGTTTATGATAGCAACGTTATACCAAGAGCCACTTTATGCAGCCTTAACGGTCTTTGCTACCATAAGCTTTTATCAGTTAATTGCGCTATTACAGCGTAAGTTAAATGCCATCTGGCTGCAGCCAATGCTCATTACCATTTTAACGGCCATTGCTGTTTTATCGTGGCAAAATATCAGTTTTGAAAATTACTTTGAAAACTCTTGGGCACTGAACGCTTTACTCGAACCTGCCGTTGTTGCCCTTGGCTTTCCCTTGTATCAGCATTTAGAAACCATCAAGCGGCAATGGAAAAGCATTGTTTTTGTGTTATTTATTGGCACATTAATCGCAATAATCAGTAGTTTTCTCATTACTATGCTATTCGTTGGTGATTACGCTATTGCGGTGGCACTGTCACATAAATCTGTCACGACCCCCATCGCTATCGCTATTGTTGAGCAGCTTAACGGTAATGTTGCCATTACCGCATTTGCTATCATTCTTGCTGGCTTTTTTGGCGCAATTGTTGGGCCACGCTGGTTAACCTTTATAAAAGTTACGTCACCAAAAGCACAAGGGTTAGCGATTGGAGCCGCCAGTCACGCTATTGGCACTTCAATTATGAGTAATATTAGTTATGAACATGCAGCATTTAGCTCATTAGCACTGATTGTCTCGGCGGTAATTACCGCTACCATTAGTCCATTTATCATTACGTTTTTAACAACTTTGCTATAGCCATCATGTTGCCTCAGCAAAATTTTCCGCTATAAATCTCAAGCAACAGCTTTTAACTTTATTTCCTTTGTCATTTCACTCGACAAACAAGTAACTATGCAGTTTTGAACTGCCAACAATAATTCACAATATGAATACCAAAAATAACAATAAACAATAACATGAATAAAGAGAATGAAATCATCTTGTATAATTAAACTTTATTCTTACTAAACAAACAATTAAGGAGAAATATTTTTTTAATAAAGCGATGTATTTAAAATTATCATGTCAAATCTATATTTGTTGCTATTGCATCAACCCGCCAATCTTCTAACATTGCAAATAATCGTGTTCAACTGGCGTTAAACACATGAAAACTTTCTTGACAACTTTCCAACAGGTGCCCTATGACGAAAAGAATTTCAATTGCCAATATGCAAGTTGCGCAAAACCTTTATGACTTTATAGAATCAAGTGTGTTGCCTGGCACTGATATCAATTCAGAAAAATTTTGGTTAGGTTTTTCAGAGCTTGTAAGTGATTTAAGTCCAAAGAACAACTCTTTATTAGTAAACCGCCAGAATTTACAAGAAAAGATTAATCAATACCATCTAACGCACCAAGGCGAAAGTTTTGAATTTTCTGATTATAAAAAATTTCTAAAGGAAATAGGTTACTTAGCACCTGAAGTGCCAGACTTTACCATTTCAACTAGCCAAGTGGATGATGAATTAGCAACAATGGCTGGCCCGCAACTTGTGGTGCCAGTAATGAACGCTCGTTTTGCGCTCAATGCAGTAAATGCACGTTGGGGCAGCTTATACGATGCTCTGTATGGCTCAGATGTTATTGACGAAGATAATGGGGCAGAAAGGTCGACTAGCTATAACCCCACCAGAGGAGCTAAGGTTGTTGCCTTTGCACGAGATTTTTTAGATCAAACCATACCGCTTAGCACTGGTTCACATAAAGACGCAGAAAAATACCAAATTGTTGACGATGCTCTGATTGTTACGTTACAGAGTGGTCAACAAGTTCACCTAAAAACCCCGGCTTTACTTAATGGCTTTAACGGAACAACTGAGTCACCGACTGAGCTTTTATTCAAACATCATGGACTACTGTTTGCGATTGAATTTAATGCTAATAGTGCAATTGCAAAAACCGATGCTGCGGGCATAAGCGACATTAGTATCGAATCTGCGTTAACCACCATTATGGATTGTGAAGATTCAGTCGCAGCTGTCGATGCGGATGACAAAGTTGTAGCTTATCAAAACTGGCTGGGACTTAATCAAGGCACGTTATCAGAAACATTTGAAAAAGCGGGAAATAGTGTTACTCGCAAAATGCAGCAAAATAAGCACTACCAAGCACTCAACGGCGAAATGTTTAATGTAAAAAGCAGAAGCTTGATGTTTGTTCGTAATGTTGGCCATTTAATGACAAACAACGCTATCATTACTCAAAAAGGCGATGAAATTCCTGAAGGTATTATGGATGCGGTGATCACTTCCTTGATCGCTCTGCACGATATACGTCCAATAGCAGCCTCGCCCATTCAGATTAAAAATAGTCAATCCGGCTCTATTTACATCGTGAAACCTAAAATGCATGGGCCGGAAGAAGTCGCCTTTGCCAATGAATTATTTGATCGTGTAGAAGATCTTTTATCATTATCGCGCAACACAATAAAAATGGGCATTATGGATGAAGAGCGTCGCACTAGCATTAACTTAAAAGCTTGTGTGTATGCGGCAAAAGAACGCGTGGTATTTATCAATACTGGCTTTTTAGACAGAACGGGTGATGAAATTCACACCTCAATGCTAGCTGGCCCTATGGCAAGAAAAGCCGATATTAAACTGACCAAATGGATTTCAGCCTACGAAGATAATAATGTGGACGTTGGCTTAGCCTGTGGCTTTAGTGGTAAAGCTCAAATCGGCAAAGGCATGTGGCCGGTTCCCGACCAAATGGCAAACATGCTGGCAACAAAAATTAACCATGTAGAAGCGGGGGCTAATACCGCTTGGGTGCCTTCACCCACCGCGGCAACATTACACGCTTTGCATTATCATAAAATTGATGTCTTTAGCTTACAGCAACAATTGAAAAACCGAACACCGGCTAGTGTCGATGATATTTTAACTATTCCTTTGGCAGAATATCCGCACTGGAGTGAAGATGAGATCACGGCAGAGCTGGATAACAATTCACAAGGTATTTTGGGTTATGTCGTGCGTTGGATTGATCAAGGTGTTGGCTGTTCAAAAGTACCTGATATCAACGATGTTGGCTTAATGGAAGATCGCGCGACATTGCGTATTTCCAGTCAACATATGGCAAATTGGTTGCAACACAAAATTTGTACTGCTGAACAGGTACTAACGAGCTTGAAAAAAATGGCGAAGGTAGTTGATCAACAAAACCAATCGGACCCTCATTATCAAGCAATGACAGACAATTTTAATGACAACATTGCCTTTCAAACAGCACTAGCTTTAGTATTTCAAGGTCATGAGCAGCCAAATGGTTATACTGAACCATTATTACATGCTAACCGCATACAATTTAAAGCTAACTAACCAGTACTGACAAGCCTGTTGCGGTATAAAGATCATTAATGAGCCATTTAATGATCTTTTCTATTGTTTGTAGTTCAGTAGTTAGTTAAATACCGTAATTAGATTGTAAAAATATATTTAAATTAAATGAAATTTATTTTCAAATAAGCAGTTCTCATGAAGATGCGCTGTTTATTTATTGACCACTACATTTATCTGTTCAATAGAGGTACCCGCAGCGCTTTAGGTGCAGATTATTTACTTTAGTTTGTTATTGGTCGGAAAAAATAGGCGCTTTATCTTGTTGTTGTCGCGCAAAAATAAATTCCAGTCTATATTGATTTGTAACATAATGGTACAATGATCATATCAAGGAAAGATCTAGGATAGATATTTGATGAGGAATGCAAAATGAACAGACCAGCTAAAATTAGTTTAGTTAGCTCTATTTTTGTTATCACTGGATTATGTGGTTCGCTATCGTATGCGACACCAGAGGTTGAAATTAAATCAGCGCAGCAAGTTACACTGATAAAAACTAGTAGCCACAGCATAGCAATGAATAGTAGCGCTAATAGCATTACCTATAGCTATGCTTATCCAAGTATTACCAGCGAAATATTTGCTGAAAACGAAAAGATTAGCATACCTTCATTTTCAAATATCTCGCGTCAACCTATGCAAGGCATTCAAGTTGCGGATTTCGCTCATATTGCACCTAATAAATTTCAAAAGAAAAATGCAATTTTTGAATTTGCCGCTAAATTCAATGATAAATTACAACAAATACTGTCTATCTTCGAGTTTTCTTCAGCTAGTACTGTAATTAACAAAGAAAGTGATAAAAGCCAGCAAAGAAAAGTGCATTTAACTAGTAATATTGGCAATTGCATTGCGAGTAAAAAATAATATAACTGTTGGTGAGTTTTTAATCGTTGACCGCTCGCTGACATAAAAAAGCCGCATACGCGGCTTTTTTAATATTGTGCTTTTATTGCTGATAGTTTCCATACAGCAAATCACTCACAGCACTAGTTAAAACTGATAAGCTTGGCCTTTTTTCATTAAACTGGAAGCATCAATTTTATCTGCTGAGCAATTAGCAATATCTTTTTTACTAAATACCAGAATACTATCTTTATATCGGCGTCCGGCCTTCTCACCAGCAGATTTAAAAATAACACTTACATGCTCATCTTTCGGTAATGCTCTTAAGCCGTTGCCATATAAGCACAAGGTTTCAGTAAAGCTAGCCGTTAGCTGTTGATAATAGCTAACCCGTTCCTTTGCCTTTTCTGCTTGTTTGGCTTTTTGCTCGGCAGCAACTTTACTACTTTGTTGTGCTAATTTTCGTTTATTAGTTCTTAATTTTTCTTCTTGTTCAGCAAGCTTACTAAGCTCTTCTTTCAGCTCTTTTTTACGTTCATCGCTAGCACGTGAAAGCTGATAATTTAAATCACGCTTTTCACGCTCTACATCCTTTAAGCTATAGGCTAAGTTACGTTGTTCTTCTCTTAATTCACGCATTTTTTCACGATTGTGTTCAAAAACTTCCATCACTCTTTCGTATCCAACAGCAGCTGATTCCAGTGCTTGGCTTACCGTTTCATTAATATTAATGTCGTAATTTTCTTCAAAATCATCATTTACTGTCGGTGATATTGGAGCAACTGGCATCTCAGGCATTTCAGGCATAGAGAAATTAAAATTGTAATTACCCCATTGGCGGTTGCTGGCTGCAGAGCTAATGGTAAAAACAACACCTTGACCACGTAAATAAGTACTTTGAATGCTGTTGATTTTTGAGCGTTGATTCGTCGATTTATCAGAAACGGATGATTTGATAATATCACTCATAATTGACAGCTGTTTATACATATCTTGATATTGTGCATTATTCTGTTCAGCTGCCCCCCCTGCACCTGTAACGAATAAACAAGGTAAAACCATTACCGATGAAAATTTACCTAATGTGTTCATGTTCTACTCCTCAGAAGTCCAATTGGCAGGTCTAGTTTTGTGCTCATTTTGATTCAGTCCAAAACCGTTAATATTTTCGCGTTGAGATGCGTTGTTGTACTTAATCGCTTGTTCAAGCTGTTGATATTTAATTTTTTGATCTAATAGTTCATCTTTTCGCTGGGCGTTAATATATTGTATGAAATCAGCAATATCTTCCTTACGCTCTTGTCGTGATGCACCGATAATATAACTTGCCAATTGTAAATTGCTGTCTTGTTGTTGCACTTTAATGTCTGCGGCATAATTTGCCAGAATGACTTGTTGCTCTTGAGCAAAACCTTTCAATTTTTCATCGACTAACTTGGCCATTTTTTTATCTTGTTGTTCAACACTAGTTCCTGAAAAACTAACCAATACACCGTCATCCTGCACCACTAACTCGACGTTAAATAGTACTAACGCCATAGCAAACAGTGAAAAAGCCATGGAGACTACCGGCAGACCTCGCCATTGCCAAAACGCTACTTTATCACTATGAAAACCACTAGTTCGATCCCATGATGGCACATCAACTTCAGACGACAATGCCACTTGATGCTCAATAAAGTGCGCGGTATCTTTGCGCTGTTGCCAAGTAGAGCTCTCTTCTACGGCATAATCATTCGACTTACCATCAAGCCAGTTAGCAAATTTCTCTTCTTGCTGTAACTCTTTATTATTTGACATGTTCTAGCTCCAAATGCCCCTTTAATTTATCTAGCGCACTGTACAAACGTGATTTTGCTGTATTCACTGAAATTCCGAGTTGTTGCGCTATATCATCAAAGGTGCAATGTTGAAAAAATTTCAATTCAACTACTAACTTCTGATTAATCGGCAATAGCTGCATGGCATGATTTAACATGTTTGCCTGCTGCCCATTAAATAACTGCGCTTCCGGACAGACATCGCTCGCGTGCTCCTCTTGCTCAGGCATCTCATCGAGTGATTGTGTCGGTTTCTTTCGACGATAAAACTCAATACAGCGATAATGAGCAATTTTAAACATCCATCCTTTGAACGGGCTATCACCGCGAAATGATGCAAGATTACGAAAAACCGCCATAAAAACGTCTTGCATCAAATCTAATGCATCATCAGGATTACTCACCATACGTAAGGTGTAGTTATACAAGTTTTTCTCATAACGTTTTACTAGTGTTACCCAGGCCGATTTCTTCCCCTTCAGCGCTTGTTTCACCAGCGTTTCATCACTTCGTTCAAACACGCAGTGTCCTTGTTTTTATTAAGTTAGCTCACTCTCTTATAAGTAAGGTAGTTACTCATTGAAAAATAGTTTGAAAATAATTAATTTTTTAACGTGGCAAATTAAACTTTTCATTCAACACCCAAATGACTGTGGTATTAATTAACCTGAGCCCGTGATAAGCAAAATGCTACAGCAGCGCTATTAAAGCCTATTTCTACCTTGTTCAAGTTGCCAATAACTCGTTACTAGACACACTTAAACGCCTTGAATAAGACATAAATACCACCACTGTCGATTGAGTGCTGATAGTGCTTTGAAATAGTTATGTTTTTCATTCTCATTATCCCAAGTTCAGGTTAACTATTTTATTTTCAATAATAAATACGGTACAGTCCAAAGACCGGAATAACAATAAGTAATAAGGAATTACAATGTTAAGAGCGTCAGCACGTCACATCTTGGTAGACACTGAAGAGCAATGTCTAACACTAAAACAAAAAATTGAAGCAGGGGAAGAATTTACCGTCATAGCTAAAGAACATTCGAGTTGCCCATCAAAAATGCAAGGTGGAGCATTAGGCTCTTTTGGTCGAGGTCAAATGGTAGAGGAATTTGATCAAGTGGTTTTTAGTGCAGAGCTAAATAAAGTACAAGGGCCAGTAAAAACCCAGTTTGGTTATCACTTAGTTGAAGTGACTGCTCGTAGCGAATAATAATTAGCTTTAATTGAAAGAAGAACACGACTTTCAATCAACGAGTATAGTCCCTGAAATACTTATTTCTTGATAATAAAAAGCGAAAGCTCAATGCTTGCGCTTTTTTAATATTTTGACTTAAACCAGCGTTTAAATTTGTCGCGCCGTAAACTTAATAAAAATACCGTGATGACAATATAAATTCCCGGCTCAATAATATCGGATTTTACCGACCAAAGAAAATGCAAGGCAATGAGTAAACTCGCGCCATAAACCCAGTTATGCAATCGTTGCCAACTTTTACCCATTTTCCGTTTCAATGCTGTGATAGAAGTAACTGCTAAAGAGCAAAGTATCAACAGCGCCATCATGCCAACGGTAATATAGGGTCTTTCAATAATCTCATCTAAGAATAGGGTAAAATCAAACTGTACTTCAAACGCCAGAAAGCTTAATAAATGCATCAGCGCATAGGTAAAACTATACAACCCCAACAAACGTCTGGTTTGCAATAGGTAACCTTGACGATATTTTCTTGCCAATGGCGTTAACAACAAAGAAATCAGCAATAAATTGAAAGCTCCAATGCCGGTAAAATGAATGACTTCTTTTACCGGATCGGCCCCCAATTGATCATCAAAAGCTAAAATATAAAGAGCCAGTAACGGTAAAAACGACAGTAAATGAATGGCAATTTTAAGTAATAGCACTCTATTGCTTAAAAATACCTGTTTAAAACTGATGTTGTTCACCGTTGTGGTACTCATTAATAATACTTCCTTAAATCCATGTTTTTATACATCTGAGCAACCTCTTCGCCATAGCCGTTAAATGGCAAAGTCGCAATTCGATTGCGCGCAAGCAGCCCTCCGGTAGTTAGTCGTCTTTCACTTGCTTGACTCCAGCGTGGGTGATCAACTTCAGGGTTAACATTGGCATAAAAACCATATTCTCGCGCCGCTAATATATTCCAGGTTGTTGGTGGTTGCTTCTCTACGAGCTTAATGCCAACAATTGATTTAATACTTTTAAAGCCGTACTTCCATGGCACAACTAAACGAATAGGGGCGCCATTTTGTGCTGGTAGTGTTTTACCGTATAGACCAACACTCATTAAAGTTAACGGATTCATGGCTTCATCAATACGTAGTCCTTCAACGTAAGGATATTTTATGCCTCCGCCGATACGGCGACTCTTTTGCCCTGGCATTTGCTCAGGATCATATAAGGTTTCAAAGGCGACATATTTTGCTCGAGAATTCGGCGCTGCTTTTTTAATGAGATCAGCTAAAGGAAAGCCGATCCAAGGGATCACCATTGACCAAGCTTCAACACAACGTAAGCGGTAAATACGCTCTTCAAGTGGAAAACTTTTGAATAGATCATCGTAGTCTAAGGTATACGGCTTATCCACTTCACCCGAGATTTTTAACTGCCAAGGGTCGACCTTAAATTCTTGCGCATTTTCAACCGGGTCCCCTTTACCGGTACCAAATTCATAAAAATTGTTATGGGAAGTAATTTTAGCTTCTGGGGTAAGTATTTCACTAGTTTTACTAGCTTGTTTAAATGTTAATGCTTGTTGTTGAAACACGACATCTTTTTTACTGCTAAAAAAATCTAACGGGCCGGCATTTGCTGATTGCGCCAATAAACTTCCAGCACCAAGGTAACCAAGCTGTTTTAAAACACTGCGACGGGAATGATAAAGACTTTCATCTGTAACTTGTTGTTCTGATAATTGGGAGCTTTTTTTTGTTCTAATTAACATCTTTACCTCTAATTGGCCTAAATACCTACCGATAAATAGACCTCATTAGAGCTAAAAAAATTCTTCATTAAGCATAAAAACTCAAGAAGAATCGCACTTACCGAGAAAACTTAGCTAAATAATTAATAATATCGCCCGATTCATACATCCAAGTAACCGACTGATCTTCATTAGTAATCTTAAGACAAGGCACGGTTCTTTTACCGCCTTCACGGATCAACTCATCACGATAAGCGGCTTGCTGATTAATATTGCGTAGTTCAATATTTAAGCCAAAGCGTTTCATTGCACGTCGTGTTTTTACACAAAATGGGCACGCTGGCAATTGATACAAACTTAAATGTGCCGTACTAGCGTCAACTTCTGTTTGTAGTTGTGCATCACGTTTAGGAGCACGCGGTGAAAAAATAAAATTTAACAACAAAATTAAACGGCCAATCGGCCAACGGATTAAAAACATAAAAAATTTTTCTCACTTGTTTATAAAATAAATAGCGTGGTGTAAAACGTTGTTACCACATTAAGTCATCAGGTATTTGAAACTCAGCGTAGGGATCATCTTCATCGCTGGTTTCAGCTTCCAGCTTAGTGTTCTGCACTAAAATAACTTGTTCATCTAAACTAGCAACTTTTTCAGCCGTTTCCGCAGTCACAATGTAGGTATGCTCACCGCTGCCACAAAGGGCTAACCGACCATTAACCAACGCTTTATGAGTAACCTCGTCAATGAAGAGTTTTTTAATTTTGTTATTAAAAGTATAGTTATATTCCGCTTCACCATTAACGTTAGTAATTTGATGGTGTTGTAAAATTTGGCTAATTCTCAACTGCTGCTCTTTCGCTGCTAATGCCGATTTCTTCTCATCATTTAACGCTATATCGCGGGCAAGTTTTTCTTGTTTTGCTAATTCTAATTCTTTTTTCACTTGTTCTTGTAAACTCGCGTCAACGGCTACGCCGCTGCGCTTTTGCTTATTTTTTTTTCGCTTGTCACTATTGGCTTGTCGAGCTTTTTGCTTCGTGGTTAAACCCGCCTTTAGCAATTGATCTTGTAATGAGGCCATCTATTTTCCTATGGTCTTAATATCGATAATGGCGCTATTTTATCAGTTCATTTACCAATTTACAGCAAGCAATAAAAAAGCAGCATAACTTGCTGCTTTTAAATGATAAATATAAAAAACTGCTATGTTTTTTTAAACAATGCCATATTGTTTTAGTGGTAATTCTCGATAACGTTTACCTGTCGCACTAAAAATTGCATTACAAAGTGCAGGGGCAATTGGCGGAACACCAGGCTCGCCAACACCACCAGGCGCAGCATCACTGTTAATTATTTCAACATGAGTCGTTGGCGCATCTGCGTATCGAGCGATTTGGTAACCATCAAAGTTATTCTGTTCGATAACACCATCTTTTGCGGTTAATTCGCTATAAAAAGTTAGTGATAGTCCGAAAATAGCCGCCCCTTCCATTTGTGAGCGAATACGTTCTGGGTTGACCGCTAAGCCGCAATCAACCGCCATCCAAACATCATGTACTTTTATTTTGCCATCACTATTTTCAGAAACTTCAACCACACATGCAACATAACTAACAAAGCTTCTGTGCATAGCGATGCCAAGTCCGTGCCCTTTAGGTAATTTTCGCCCCCACTTGGCCATATCAGCCGCTTTTTCAATCACAGTTTTCATACGCGCAGTATCAACCGGAAACTTATCAAGTGTTTCACCATAGTTGCCGTATTTAGCATTTTCTTTTGATAAATCAATTTTTCGATCAGCACCAATCAATGACAATAAGTGCAACTTACTATCTTGTCCTTTTGCCTGCGCTATTTCATCGGCAAACGAACTTACTGCAAAAGCGTGATTAATATTGGTTACTGAGCGCATCCAACCAATGCGGGTATGCGCGGGCGCTTTACCCGCAGCACAACTAACATTGGCAATATCAAATGGCATATCAATTAAACCTAAATTAGCTTCAGAGCCAATTACATCTGCTCCTTTGCTAAAGGTGGCGCCAATAGGCGGCTCTGCTACATGGTGCTGCCATGCGCTGATATTGCCATTGTCATCAATACCTGCGGCCAGTTTTTGATAGCTTACCGCATGATAATAGCCATTTTGAATTTCATCTTCGCGCGTCCACATAACTTTGATCGGAACATTTAATTGCTTAGCCAGAATTGCCGCTTCAACAACAAAATCAGGCTTAGATTTTCGGCCAAAACCGCCACCTAACAAGGTCACATTAATATTTACATTCTCAGCCGCAACACCGGTAATTTGTGCAACAGTACCTTGCGAGGATTGTGGTGTTTGCGTACAGGCCCAAATATCAAAAATACCATCATGAAAATATGCTGTCGCGGCAGGTGGCTCCATTGGCACATGAATTAACTCAGGCACATAATAAGCGGCTTTAAGCACTTGCTTGGCATCTGATAACGCTTTATTGACATCACCTTTGCTACGCAATACCTTCTCAGGGTTATCACAACTTTTCGCCAATGCTTGTTTATAAGTTTCGCTATTGTATGTTTGATGTTCACTTTCATGCCACTGAATATCTAACGCTTCTCGACCTTTAATTGCCGCCCAAGTATTTGTTGCAATAACCGCAACGCCACCAAGAGGTTTAAACACCGCTGGCTCTTCCAAATCAGGCATTTGCACGACATCAATCACACCACTAATGGCTTTGGCCGCTTCGCCGTTAAATGATTTAACTTTTGCGGCTAGCACCGGTGGACGAGCAATAACCGCATACTGCATATTGTCTAATTCAACATCAAAACCAAATGTGGTGGCACCAGTGGCGATTTTGCCCCCATCCACCAAAGCAATATCAGATTTACCAATAAATTTAAAATCTTTGTTAGGTTTTAATAACAATGTTGATGCTTCAGGTATCGCCATAGTGCTAGCAGCCGCAACTAAACTACCAAATGATAATTTTCGTCCAGACTTTTCATGAACAATAAAATTATTGTCAGCCTTAGTTTCGTTTATATCGACTTGCCACTGTTGCGCGGCGGCTTGCTGTAACATCATACGAGCGGAGGCACCGGCCTCTCTTAACGGCTGATAAAAACGTCTCACCGAGCGGGAGCCATCGGTATTTTGGCTACCGTATTTTTTATCGCCCAAACCTTGAATAATATCTATTTTTTCCCAATCGGCACCGAGTTCATCGGCAACTATCATAGGGATACTGGTACGAATGCCCTGGCCCATTTCTGAACGGTGAACAACAATACTGACAATATTATCGCTAGCTATTTGTACATAAACATTTGGAGCGAACTTGTCAGAGCCAGTAACCCCTGCCAGTGCTTTAGGGATAGTTAGCATAGACGGTAATTGCACGCCTAAAACTAACGCAGTAGAACTCATACCAAGTTTTTTCAAAAAGCCACGACGGCTAACATTTTCAATCTGTTTCATGGTTAGCTTCCTTTCACTTCAGTGGCTAAATCTGCAGCTAAATGAATGGCTTGTTTAATGCGTTGGTACGTTCCACAGCGACAAATATTGCCGCTCATGGCAAGCTCAATATCTTGATCATTCGGTTTAGCATTTTGCTCTAATAGCGCCACGGCCGACATGATTTGTCCTGATTGACAATAACCACATTGCGGCACATTTAAGCTTTGCCACGCTTGCTGAACTGGGTGTTCTCCGTGCTCAGAAAGCCCTTCTATCGTTGTAATTTTTTTATCTGCGATTAATGAAACGGGGGTCACACAAGAACGAATAGGTTGGCCATCAACATGCACAGTGCATGCACCACATAATCCTTTACCACAGCCGTATTTAGTACCGCTATATTTTAAAATATCCCTCAACGCCCATAACAAGGGCATATCGCCATCATCATTAAATTGATGGGCTTTACCGTTAACGCTTAAGGTGATCATGTCTTTAATTCCTTCTTGGTTCGCCGTATCGCCTTCACGATATAGCATTAATTTATGATTGAGCTTTGAGCATTTTATTCATTGTTATTAATTGCTCAGGTGTATCAACATCAATAAATGCATTAGCTAAAGGGACTTTTAACAATACATGCTGATATTTGTGTAATAGCGGCTTTGCACCTTGTTCGCCAGTTAACTGAGATAATTCGCTAAAAAAGTAGCGTGGAAATATCACCGGAGGACCAATATTATTGCTTTTTGTTGGAACCAGGTTATCTTGAGCAACGATAATATCACTTGGCTTACTTTGCCAATAACCAAAGTGTTGCGCTAGATCAGACGTCGTTAATTGCCATTGGTCAACTAAAACTATCATTACTGCATTAATATCAGGTGTTAAGGCCTTAACACCTGCCGCAATTGATGACCCCATACCTGTTAACCAATCGCTATTAATAATAGTCACGATCGGTAAATGATCAATACAAGATTGCAGCTGCTCGGCTTGGTAGCCAAGCACGCAGTAAACATTATTGGTAATTGCCAAAGCATGCTCTAGTTGTGTTTCGAGCAAACTTTTATTATTTATCGGCAATAATTGCTTCATCTGGCCTAGTCGCGATGACTGACCAGCCGCTAAAACAATAATGGCAACGTTTGAACTCATGCCCTTACTTTACATCTTGATTGTTATTTGTCACCTCAAATATTGTCGGCTCTTGGAATAGTTGATGTAAATTTTTAACGCCAGCTATCAACCTATCAATATCTTCAAAGCCATTATATAGCCCTAGTGATACCCTCAAACTTGCCGGAAGTTCTAAACTTTGATGGAGAGGTGCAACGCATTGTTGACCCGCACGCAAAGCAATTTCACTATCATCTAAGAAACTAGCAACATCTTGGCAAGAAACCCCTGCCATGGTGAAGCTAAATATTGACGGACACTGCACAACATCCGAGACACTGTTACTGTTAAACTCATTATTCGGCCAAAAAACCAGCGGGTTAATGTAAGGTAATTCACGTAATTGTTCGAATAAATAAGCGCTCAGAGCATCGATATGGGCAGTAATTTCAGACCAAGTAATATCGTTTAGATAATCTATTGCTTCAACTAAACCAACTATACCCGCGACATTATGCGAACCAGGTTCAAATTTAAGTGGTCCATGCGTAAATACCGTTTCTTGATAACTTACTGATTGAACAATGCCAGCGCCCAATTGATAAGGTGACATTTGCTCTACATAATCTTTTTTACAAACCAGCACACCACAGCCTGTTGCCCCATACATTTTATGTGCAGAAAATACATAAAAATCACAATCTAATTCAGAAAATTTAACCGGGCCATAGCGCCCCCCTTGTGCACCGTCCACTAATACTGGAACATTTTTTTGCTGAGCAACCTCAGTAATTTTTTTAATCGGGTTAATTACCCCTAAGACATTTGAAACATGGTTAACGGCAATTAACACCGTATCGCTATCAATCAACTTAGCTAATGCCGCAACGTCAATCAGTCCTTGCGAGGTAATTGGCGCGACACGTAAATTTGCGCCAACGCGCTGACAAAGGGCTTGCCAAGGTAATAAATTAGCATGATGCTCTGCTGCACCAATAATAATGTTACTTTGCTTGGTTAAGCGCTCTTGAACGAAACTCGCAGCAACTAAATTAATCGATTCAGTACTACTTGCCGTAAAAACAACACCGTCGCCTTCTGCAGCACCAATAAAGTTCGCCACCTTCTCTCTTGCTTGTTCAACCAATTCCGTGGCATTGGCGCTCAATTGATACAGGCTTTTGTGGCTATTAGCGTGTGAAAAACACTGATAATAATATATAGCTTCAGCTACATGTTTGGGCGTTAAACAGGTTGCTGCACTATCTAAATAACATAAGTTTGGATGAGCATTTATCGAAAATATTGGAAAGTCATTTTTCCAGGGGCTGATCGTAGACATCAAATTCGCCACTTTAAAGAAGGTATTTTACAAAACTAGCAATTGCTTTTTCAAATCGCAATCAGAGAAATGTAAATAAAAATTAATGGTTAAGCGAATAACTTAATATAATTTCGCGATTCAAACTGCTACATTTTTCAGGTACTCTAGAGTATCGTTTTTGTCAGCTGCTAACATCAAATGAAACATTCTAAAAATATCTTCATCGGCTTTATTTTTGTCCTGATTTTTCTCATGGCAACATTAGCAACTTGGGTATATAGCCAAATCGACAGCGCACTACCGAAATTAGAAGGTAAACAAACACTATTTGGCTTATCTGCAACGGCAACCGTGGAACGTGACGTAAATGGTGTAGTAACGATAACAGCGAAAAATCGCTTAGACACTGCCGTCGCTACTGGTTTCGTACACGCACAAGAACGTTTTTTCCAAATGGATCTCTTACGTAGAAATTCAGCGGGTGAGTTAGCCAGCTTATTCGGTGAGGCAGCAATTGACTACGACAGCGACATTCGGCGCCATCGTTTTCGCGAACGTGCTATGGCTATCGTCAAGCAATTACCTAAAGCAGACATTAAGCTCCTCAAAGCCTATACCCGTGGTGTTAATCAAGGGCTAAAATACCTACAGGCCCCACCTTTTGAGTACTTATTACTTAGGCAAGAGCCGGTCGAATGGCAAGAAGAAGACACGATATTATCAGTGTTGAGTATGTACATCGACTTACAATATCAAGACGGTAAACGAGAACGCACCTTAGGTTTATTAAAATCAGTGCTTAGTCCTGAGGTTTTTGATTTCCTTAACCCTAAAGGCAGCCGTTGGGACGCCGCTATCGATGGTAGTCAATTTTCACCATCACCTTTACCTGCAGCGCCTTGGCCATCTGCCTCTAGTGAAGAGATTGCGGCATTAGCGCCAGCTGAACTATTTAACACGGTCAATAAAATATTAATGCCCGAGGTGTTAACCAGAGCGCAGTCGAGTCAGAGTGAAGAATTCCCTGGCTCAAATAACTGGGCGGTTGGCGGCAAAATCAGCACAACCGGTAGTGCCATTGTCGCCAATGATATGCACTTAGGTATTCGCGTTCCCAACACTTGGTTTAGAGCCTCTTTTCAATATCAAACCAGCGATAATCAGTCGGTAACCGTCACAGGGGCAACATTACCCGGCACACCTAATATCATTGTTGGCAGTAATGGCCATATTGCTTGGGGTTTCACTAACAGTTATGGCGATTGGAGTGATGTTATCGTATTAGAAACTAATGCCGATAATAGCCAATATTTGACGCCCGACGGTTATCAAGCATTTTTAAAACGCAAGCAAATTATCGCCGTTAAAGGCCAAGACGCAGTCAATATTACGGTAATGGATACCATTTGGGGTCCGGTTATTGGCAAAGATAGCCAAGGAAATTTACTGGCCTATCGCTGGATTGCCCACGATAAAGCGGCAGTCAATATGGCGATTTCCGAATTAGAAACCGCCAGCAATGTTGAGCAAGCTTTTGCCATTGCCGCTCGCGCAGGCATTCCAGCACAAAACTTAATGGTCGGCGATAAGCAAGGTAATATCGGCTGGACCATTATGGGCCCCATTCCACAGCGCAGTAAGTCATTTGGTGAAACGCCGACATCTTGGGCTAATGGTGAACATCAATGGCAAGGATTGTTACCTGCAAGCGAACACCCAAAAGTGATAAATCCTGAGAATGCTCGTCTATGGACGGCAAACTCCAGGGTTGTTGGTGGCGATATGCTGGCTAAAGTTGGCAACGGTGGCTACGCCCTAGGTGCTCGTTCTTCACAAATAAAACAAAATCTTGACGCAAAAAGCAGCTTCGATGAACAAGCATTACTCGATATTGCTTTAGACGACAAAGCTAACTTTTTGTTACGCTGGCAAGAATTTCTTCTCAATAAGGTATTAACGGATGAACTGCTGGCCAAGCATAGTGACTGGCAAGAAGCTAAAAGCATTATTGCCACAGATAACCTATCAGCAAGTACGGAATCCGTTGCCTATCGTTTAGTACGAAACTTCCGCTTAAACCTTAGAGATCAACTGTTCGACATTTTTAATGAAAATATGACCAAGCTTGATGAAGATTACAGCTTTCACACCATACGTCACCAGATAGAAACACCGTTATGGCAACTCGTTAACCAACAACCAGAGAATTTCCTTTGGCGTGGCCATGACACTTGGTCGGCGTTATTTGAAGATACCTTAGAGAAAACCCTTGCCGATATGACTGAATCTTCGTCATTAGCAAACGCGACCTGGGGCAAACAAAATCTTGCTAAAATTCAACATCCATTGAGTCGCGCCGTGCCATTTATTGGTCGTTGGCTAGATATGCCAGAAGTTGAATTAGCCGGGGATAGTTATATGCCAAGAGTGCAAGGCAAGTCTTTTGGCGCATCTGAACGTATGGTGGTATCGCCAGGACATGAAGAGCGTGGCATTTTCCACATGCCAACTAGCCAGTCGGGGCATCCATGGAGTCCGTATTATGGCCTTGGTCATGAAAATTGGGTTAAAGGCGAGGCATCGAGTTTCTTACCCGGCCCAAGTAAATACACACTGACATTACTTAGCTATTAACTTACTTTAGTTAAAACACAGGAATTATTATGACCACCTTAATTATTTGTTTATTTATTGCCGCTCTTTTACCTTTCCTAGCTAAAGTCCCGGTGGCTATCGCTATGCATAAACTGAACGGCTACAACAATAACCATCCTCGTAGTCAGCAAGCACAACTAACTGGGTTTGGTGCTCGAGCGTTAGCGGCACATCAAAATGCTTTCGAGTCTTTAACTATTTTTGCGCCAGCAATATTATTGGCTATTGCCACACATAATACCGGTGCATTGATTGAGCAACTGGCTATTACACATGTTGTGGCGCGTGTCTTTTATAACATCGCTTATTTAATTAACCTTGGCACTATACGTTCACTCATATGGGCCGTGGGCATTATCAGTTCATTTACTATCATCTATCAGTGTATGTAATCGAATAGTTGGCGCGACTTCAATACTGGCTAAAAAGCCTTAATAGCGATTTTTGTTACCTTTAGCTAAATAGCTATAAAGAAACGGTTGAAGTATTGCCACAGGATAGCTAAAGTAAGCCTATGCAAACGACAAAACCTACTTTTTTCTTTATCGCGTTTATTCTCTCAGTATTCTGAGCGCGCTTTAGGTTTTGGCATTTAATAAAAACCTCCTTGCGGAGGTTTTTTAGTTTTAGCGTGTCCAGTAATGATAACCAATAAATAAAATAAGTAATGATCTAACTAAAACGCAAAATTGCAGTGATTCAACTCATAACAACGATAGTAGGAAAACACGGTGAACGAAGCATTAGACTTGAACAAGATACGTGAAAAAATTACCCAGCTTGATCAGCAATTGTTAACACTTTTCGCTGAACGCCGCGCACTAACCCTCAACGTTGCTAAAAGTAAGGCACATCAAGTTCGCCCGGTACGTGACCAACAGCGAGAGCAAGAGCTGCTTATTCGATTAATTACCCAAGGTAAAAAGCTAGGTCTTGACGCGCATTACGTTACCAGTATTTTCCAAACCATTATTGAAGACTCGGTATTAAACCAACAAGCATATTTACAAACCTTGGCAAACCCAAATATACAAGAACCCACCGTCAGTGTTGCCTTTCTTGGCGATAAAGGCTCGTATAGCTATCTTGCAAGTCATCGTTACTTTTCTCGTCGTGCAGAAAAAATTATTGAAAGTGGCTGTCAAAGTTTCGCTGAAATTATGCAGCAAGTGGAATCGGGCAGTGTTGATTACGGCGTATTGCCGATTGAAAATACCAGCTCAGGCAGTATCAATGAGGTTTACGATGTGCTTCAACACACTAACCTCTCAATTGTTGGTGAAATAACGCAACCTATTGAGCACTGTTTACTTACCGCCGTGAATACTACCCTCAACAAAATTAAAACTATCTATGCACACGGCCAGCCCTTTACCCAGTGTAGCAACTTCCTTGATAAGCAAAGTGATATACGCATTGAATATTGTGAAAGTACCGCCGACGCCATGGCACAAGTTTATGAATTACAAGATGATAGTGTTGCCGTCATTGGCAGTGAAGAAGGTGGAAACCTGTATCAATTGCAAGCGTTAGAAAAGTCTATCGCTAACCAAAGTGAAAATCACAGCCGTTTTATTTTAGTGGCCCGCAAGCCTGTTGATGTTGCTGAGCAAATTCCGGCAAAAACAACTTTAGTAATAGCAACAGGACAAAAACCAGGCGCCTTGGTTGAATGCTTACTAGTGTTGAAAAACAAAGGAATTAACATGTGTAAGCTTGAATCTAGACCAATTCAAGGGCGCCCTTGGGAAGAAATGTTCTATATCGATGTCGAAGCTAATTTAAAACATTTAACGTTACAAGAAGCCATCAGCCAAATTACCGAACAAACTAACTTTATAAAAGTACTGGGTTGTTACCCTATTGAACATATTAGCCCAACTAACGTGCCCAGCAGTGCACTTGATTAATCGAATATGTTGAACTTTAAAAGGGCAGTTAAACTGCCCTTTTTTAATTAAATACTTTAACTCACTTTCTTTTTACGACTTTTATAAGCAACAAAGGCAATAATCAAAAACGCTAGAAAGAACACACCAAATGTTGAACTGCCCTGATCCGCTTCAATTTCTTGCGGCGTTAATATGACTTGCTCTGATGTTTTTATTTCATAAACCTGATAAAAATCACCATTAACTTGACGGGCGGTTAATTGTACCTCTTTACCTAACAACGGTTGCGAGTCATCTTCGCTACAATAATCAGCCCGAAACTTAACACTCAAGTTGAAAGTCAATTCGGAATCTTTTAATGATAATGCGGCGGCGCCCTTATAAGGACAATGCAGCTTGTGGATAACGCCATTATACTCTTGTAAATCTGTCAGCTCAGCATAAGGCTTAGTGTCAAAAGAAGTCTTAATACCAACAAATAAAAAGAAACATGCTAATGCTAATAAAATCGTTTTTGAGAGTTTATTCATTTGGTTTTATGCCCGCTTTAATATAAAAATGCTATATATCACAAGTAAAACAAATTTAGCCACAACAGGCCTTATTTCAGATCATCATTATGATCATTAAACACAGCCAAATAACCTAATTGCAGAAAGTATCATTAGATAGTGACCTTTCTTCGACCCCTAACACGAAAAATAACAGCACTAAACGTTAACACACATAATGTCGGTATCGCGGCAAACATGATGGCCGAAAGCATAAACTGAGCAATCAATAAGGTTAAGGTAATAAAACACAAGGTTGGCAACAACAACCAAAAGGTGTGTTCGCTAGCACACAATTTAAAACCTTTACGCATAAATAGCAGTAAAACTAAACTAACAAAAAAAGCACTTATTGCGGTGATTGAACCCGGATAATAATCAAGAATAAAGTCAGTATGAGGATGGAGTATGCTAGGTACCGGTGCCAAATTACCAATATGGACCAACCAAATTAACGAGCCAGCAATTAAACAACCGAAATTAAAGGACCATAATTTTTTATTTACCTCAAACACCAGTATTCTCCAAATTTATTATTATTATTTTCTTACTTTATATCCCAAGTATGTTTTTTAATCAAGACGTCTGTTTTTTATACACAAATGAACATAACAAGTAATTGTTTACGTTAGGAAGGCGCTAGAAAGCATGGTTGATATGTAATTAATTTCCGTTTAATTATCGTAAAAATAAGTACTTACAGCGTTTACCTAAACACTAGGCTAAAGAAAGATGATTTATGCTGTTGAATAGATAAAAGCCCATATAAACATCACGATTATATGGGCCTTTTAACAATGTAACCTTATAGAATTAAGCGTTTTCGCTTTTACTAATCTCTGTTCGCTTGCAATTGTTGTTGCTCAATTTTCTGAGCTATCGCTTGTGGTGAACCGGTATGACGGCACAGCCAGTAATATGCGCCAGGTACTACAAACAACGTAAATATACTGGCAAGTGATACGCCAGCAAAAATAACCACCCCAATCACCATACGACTTTCAGCGCCTGGGCCTATTGCCAACACGAGAGGAATTGCGCTGGTCACTGTGGTAAATGTTGTCATCACTATCGGACGTAAGCGTTGAGTAGCCGCCGAAATAAGTGCTTCTTCAAAGGCAATACCCTTGTCACGTAATTGGTTGGCAAACTCAACAATTAAAATACCATTTTTTGCCGCTAAGCCAATTAACATCACGATACCAATCTGGCTATAGATATTGAGGCTCATGCCCATAAGTTTTAGACCGGCCAACGCTCCAACTAATGCTAATGGTACCGTTAACATAATAACAAACGGATGAATAAAACTTTCAAATTGAGCCGACAGTACTAAGTATGTGATCACTAACGCCAAAACAAAAATAAAAGCAATGGAATTACCTGACTCTTGTAATAACTGCGACTGCCCTTTGTAGGCCACCTGAGCTTCTTGTGGTAAATGTTCGGCAACGGCACTATTTAGATAGTCCAACGCATCTCCTAACGGATAACCTGCTGCCAAATTGGCACTAATAGTGACACTGCGCAGGCGATTAAAGCGATTAAGTCGCGAAGAAGTGGCATTCTCTTCAATAGTGATCAGGTTTGATAATGGTACTAGCTCATCACTGATACTGGAGCGAACAAAAATATTGTCGATATCCTTCGGATTTGAAAAGTCTGATTTTTCACCACGCACCACCACATAATATTCTTCACCACGCTCGACAAAGTTAGTCACACGGCGCTGCCCTAACATGGTTTCTAGTGTGCGACCAATATCACCCACAGTTACCCCTAAATCAAAAGCGCGGTTATGGTCAATTTTAACTAACAGTTGTGGGTAAGTTTCTTTATAGTCGCTGTCGATGCTATGAAGGTTAGGGTTTTCCTGTGCTTTGGCAATAATAATATCACGCCATTTCGCTAATTCTTCATAGGTATTGCCTTGTAAAACAAAGGCAACTGGCGATACTGAGCCACCACCACTTAGCCCTCGTCGCATCATGGCAAAAGCACGAACATCAGTAACTTGCGATAATTCGCCATTCATTTTTTTGATAAAATCAAAAGTGTTGATCGCACGTTCATCCCATGCTGGCATGCCGACAATGGCAATACCACCAGAGCCACCAAAACCTGGCACTCGCACTATTACTCGATCAAGCTCACCACTGCGTTGATGAGCTAATAACTTTTCTTCGATTTGCTGCATGTTTTTGACGTTATTCTCATAACTTGCCCCTTCTGCACCTCGCATCATCACGAAGAAATTCCCCCGGTCTTCTTTCGGGGTATATTCAGACGGCAACTGAGTAAATAAGCTATAAACCGCAAATAGCGATAAAATTACCACGATAAAAATCATTAAAGGTTGGTGGATGCTGGTTTTTAACGAACGAGCATAACCAGCTTCCAATTTAGCAAAACCTTTATCGAGCGTTTGACCGAAAGACGAACTGCGCTCTCGATGCTTCAACATTTTTGAGCACATCATCGGCGTTAGCGATAATGCCGTAATACTAGAAAACACCACAGCCGCCGCAATAGCGATAGCAAACTCGGTAAATAAACGGCCAACATTGCCTGACAAAAATATTAACGGCACAAATACCGCGACTAAAACTAAGGTAGTGGCAATAACGGCAAAGGCAACTTCTCGCCCGCCTTCATAAGCGGCCATTAACGGTGTTTGTCCTCGCTCGATACGACGATAAATATTTTCAAGTACCACAATCGCATCATCAACCACTAAACCTATTGCCAGCACTAACGCTAATAAAGTCAGTAAATTTATTGAAAAACCCAGCCATGACAACACCATCATCGAGCCAATAAGTGCTACGGGGACGGTAACGGCAGGAATAAGGGTCGCGCTAACATTGCCCAAAAATAAGAAAATAACTAGCACCACCATGATCATGGCGATGCCCAACGTTCTGTATACCTCATCAATAGAGCCTTGAATAAATACTGATGAATCATAACTATTGGTAATGGTCGTACCTAGCGGCAAACCACCACGTATTGACATCATCTCTTTACGCGCAGCTTTAACCACTTCAAGGGTATTGGCTTTTGACTGCTTGATTATGCCTAAGCCAACCATATTCTTACCATTACCACGGAACATGTTTTCTTCGTCTTCCGCAGCCATAGCAACATGAGCAACATCGCCAAGATAGACTAGCGATTTATCATCATTACGCGCCACCACCATAGTGGAAAAATCATCCTCAGTTAAATAACTACGCTCAACTCGAATCGAGAAATCACGATCAATAGATTCCACTTTACCTGCTGGCAATTCAACGTTTTCAGCGCGCAAGGTTTGTTCAATATCACTCACAGTGACACCACGTGCCGCCATGGCTTTGCGGTTCAACAATACCTTCATGGCATATGTTCTGCCGCCACCGACACGTACACGAGCAACGCCATCAACCACCGAAAAGCGGTCAACAATATAACGTTCGGCATAATCGGTTAATTGCAATGTGCTCATAGTGTCGCTTTGCAATACAAACCAAACAATCGCACTTTCATCGTCATTGGCTTTAAAAACTTCTGGCGGATCTGCTTGTTCCGGCAAATTATTCAAAGCACGAGAAATACGGTCACGAACATCGTTGGTTGCCGAATCAATATCACGGTCGAGTTCAAATTCAATCGAGATATTAGAACGACCAACGCGGCTGTTAGAATTAATTGACTTAACCCCCTCAATGCCGCTAATTCTATCTTCAAGCAATTGGGTGATTTTACTTTCAACAATCGCCGCGGAAGCGCCAGGATAGGTGGTATTGATGCTGACGACTGGCGGATCAATATCAGGGTATTCACGTAGCGGCAAGGTCATAAAGGCGACAATACCAAAAGTGATCAACAACAGGTTGATAACGGTGGCAAATACCGGACGTTTTACTGAGATATCAGATAAAATCACGCTTTATCCCCCAATACGCTAACTGAGCTACCATCGCGTAACTTTAACGCCCCTTCTATCACCACTTCTGTACCGACACCAACCCCACCAAGCACTTCAACAAAACCACGATAACGACGACCAATATCCAGTTTTGTTTTTACTGCTTTGCCTGCCTCGACAACAAAGACAAAATGCTCATCTTCAATCGGGATCACCGCACTTTCTGGCACTTGTAAAACTTGTTCAATATTACGAATAATTTCGATATTCAATAGCATACCTGCGCGCAGTTTATGATCGCGGTTAGGTATTTCTGCTCGCACTTTTAAGGTTCGAGTCACGCTATCAACACGTGAATCAATAGAGGTTACCTTGCCTGTAAACTTCTGTTCTTTATAGGCAATATTTGTCGCGTCAATCGGTTGACCAACCATAACCGTGGTTAAGTAACGCTCAGGCACGGAAAAGTCGACCTTAATGATGCTTAGGTCATCTAAACTGGTGATCACATCACCGACATCAATTAACGCACCTAGGCTAATTTCACGAAAACCCAACACGCCAGAAAATGGCGCTTTAATGGTTAAGTCATTAAGCTTTATTTTTGCATTGAGTAATTGGGCAGAAATCGCTTTAGTTTTTGCCTCTTGTTGATCGACAATCGATTTCGAGGTCGCCTTTTTGATGAAGAGATCTTGGAAACGATTCAGTTGCGCGACGGATTCTGCCAAGTTCGCCTCTAACTCTTTTACTTTAGTGGCTTCTTCTCGGCTATTTAGCCGCACTAATACTTCGCCTTTTTTAACCGTATCGCCATCTTGAAAAAAAACTTCATCAACTAAGTCTGAATATTTACTGGTAATGAACACTTGCTCATTGGCGCGTGAAGTGCCTATTGCCTCTACAGAGTCTTTAAATTCTGCTTGTGCAATAACGGCGGTTTTCACCGAAACAATACGCTGATGTTTTTCTTTTGTTGTTGCTGATTCTGGCCATTGCAGATAAACAACCAGTGCAATTAAAACACCAACAAGTAATAACAACGGCAAACGACGACTAATAGCAGAAGACATAAATAAAAACTCTCTAAATTTGCGAAAAATTTCAATCCTATTACTATAACGTAGATACTCTAAGTGCTCGATACAGCTTAGCGTAGGATTTAAGGCTTTGGTCGCAAAATAGAAAAATAAATAACTTTGTGATTATTAAGATATAATTTAACTTTATACTCAAACATACCAAATGACGAATACCAACTATTGGTATTGCATCATTTTTTACATTTTAAGGACTGAACTCGTGAAAATTATTGCCTCAATTATCGTCGTATTGTTACTAGTTAGTGGTGGTGCCCTGTGGTTTTTAGCTGGTGGCTCACTCAATGATTATATTAAAAGCCAAATTGAAACTGTCGGTACGCAAGTAACAGAACAAGCCGTAACAGTAAAAGCTGTTGATATTAAGCTGACCAGCGGTGCTGGTAGTATTTTAGGTATTAATTTAGCCAATCCAAAAACATACAGCCAACCTAATGCTTTTTCATTAGGTGAAGTTACCCTCGACATTAACCTAGAAAGCCTAACTTCATCACCGATTATAATTGACGCAATTGTGATAAAATCACCGGAAGCTTTTGTGCAAATAACACAAGACGGTGGTTCAAATATTCAAGACATTTTAGATGCTATCGAACGCAATACACCTAAAGGTGATAACCAAACTGCCGATAAAGAACAAGCGCCTAGCAGTACTGCTGATGAACCGAAAATTAAAGTGAGCAAAATAGTTTTAGCAGGTACGGCATTAACAGTAGATTTAACCGCGTTTGGTAATAAAGAACACAGTGCTACCTTACCTGATATTACCTTAAATAATGTTGGTGGTGATGCTGGCTTGCCGGCAAGCCAATTAGGTAGCGAAATTGCTAAGCAGGCATTGTCAAAAATTTGGAAGCAAGCAAAAGCAACACAAAAGAAAAAATTAATGGATGGTGCGAAAGATAAATTAAAAGAAAAAGCCAAGAAAAAACTCACTGAGCTATTTGGCTAATCTCGCCCTTTTTCATATGTCAGCTCAGCGTTGTTTATCGTAACAGCAACGTTGAGCACATAAAATAACACCAAGGACATGTTGTAATGAAAGTAAGCACTTTTTTAAAACCTTCTGCAGTAGTTTGTAGTTTTATTTTAGCTAGCACCGTGTCTGCAAATCAATTTGAAGTCAGTGTTATGGCCGGTCAAATGTTTAGCTCTGATCTCGTTGCATCTGATAACAATGACATTAGTGTTGATTCCGGTAGCAATATCGCCATAGGTCTTGCTTGGCAAGCAGATGTTAATGGTCAAGGGCAAGTATTACTGAATCGTGTGAGTCATGACTTTACTGGCGAAAACGCGATTAAAAGCTCGCTAGACGTTACCTATGCACATTTCAATGGTGTCGCACTGTTTCGTCAGCAAAACTATGTAACTACCATGAGTTTAGGCTTAGGTGGCGCATATTTTGATGCTGAACATGGCGGTGAAGAACTCTATCCTTCAGCAAGTATTTCTTTTGGCACTCGTTACGAGTTCTCCAACAATATGGCGATAGTGACCGAACTACGTGCCTATGCCAGCTTAATTGATGAGGATGACAACCTGTTCTGTAGCCAAGATATTTGCGGTGCTAATTTTGAAGATTCACTTTGGATCGATAGTACAATATCGGTCGGTATTGCGATAAAATTTTAATCTCAAGCAACTAACTTTACCTTTCAGCAGTAGTCGTGGGCAAACTTGAAAGGTTTCATTGTGCCCAAAACGTTAGTCGAGGAATGATATGGCTTCGTCCACCCAACAACTTATTAGCATTACTGATACTCACGGTAATTATAATTATATTAATCCAGCATTTGCCGACGCATTAGGTATTGACCCGTTAAATTCTAACGGTGAAAAACAGCAAAATTACTTCCATCCGGATTTGCCTAAAAGCATTATTGAAGAAATTAGTCAGACCTTAGCAAAAGGTTTTTCTTGGCAAGGGCTGATCCAATTCAAAAACAACAATAATCAAGATGTCTGGTTAGATGCTTTTATTACACCGCAATATCAAGACGAAAAAGTTATTGGCTACCAAACTATAGCAACACTGGCAAAGCCAGCATTAGTGGCTCGTGCCAGCAGCATTTATCAAGCCATTAGTCAGAATAAAGCCTGGGCAAACTTAGAGATTTCTAAAAACCATAAATTCGCTTTTTTGCTGATCATCAGTGCTATCGCTCAGTATTTTATTTTTACTCATTTTGGCTTATATCATTCAATTTTTGCGGCCTTATGTGCTGCCACTCCTGTCGCAGTGTTTTGGCAAGACATTATACCGACCGCCAGACGTGCACAGCGTATGCAATCAATGTTCGACTCCCCTTCTCGAAAAGTTTATTTTGGTAATGGCACTGCCAGTATTTTTGATTTTAACTTCGCGATGTTAAAAACAAAATTGCGCGCCATCATTGAAAGAACATTGGATACCGCAAAGCCAATAGCTGCGGTGATGACTAATGTTAGTGAAGGTATAAGCAGCACTCGTGAAAACCTTACCAACCAGCAAGGTGCTGTAGAACAATTAAGCCATGCAATGCGTGAGATGCAAACCACCACCACTGAAATCTCCGCAAATGTTGCTACCGCTGCTGGTGATTTAGATGAAACCTTTTCACAATGTGAACAGGCTCAGCAAGGTATTTTCTCAACCACAGATAAAATTAAAGCCTTGGCAAATGATATCGATGAAGCGTCATCTTCCGCCGACAGCCTTACCCAATCTGCCAATAATGTCAGTGGCTTGATGGAAGAAATTCAATCCATTGCTGATCAAACCAACTTGTTAGCGCTAAATGCCGCGATTGAAGCCGCGCGCGCAGGCGAGCATGGACGAGGCTTTGCCGTTGTTGCTGATGAAGTGCGCAATTTATCTTCACGCACACAAGACTCCGCAGAAAAAATTCACCAACGTCTATCCGTGATGTTAGAAACGATAGAGCAATGGGTTGCTTTAATGTTGAAAAACAAAGATGAAGCACAGCTTTGTGTGGATATTGCCGAAAGCTCAAATCAAAAAATTGCTGATGTTGTTGAGCGTGTGCAAAACGTCACTGATGTTGCCAATCAAATAGCCACCGCGACTGAGCAACAAAGCGTCACATCCACAACCATAAATGAGCATGTCGAAGATGTGCAACAAGCGATTGAACGAACCTGGGCACAAACCGATATCGTTACTGAAGAAATGACTATATTGTCAACCAGTATCAACGACATTACTAATGTCGCCAGTACCTTCGTGCCACCCAAAAAGTAATGATTGCAAAGCAATAACAGCCCGAGCTTTTGATCTTTTATAGTCAATTCAACGTTAAAAGATCAAGGGCTCTAAATGCTAACTATCAATACCGCTTAAAATAGCTATTCAACTAACACACTTTTAAGAACATAAACACGCTGAAATATATTCAGAGCACATTTCTCAACTATCTTATTTATTGCCATTTCATGGCCAACAATACAAAAACCTCGTGCCAAACATCATAAATGTAACTTAGTGACCTGGTCAGTGAGTTTAATTACTTAGATTCCCAGCTCTGCGATTGATTAAAATCACTTTCAAGCTAAAAAAACCAAAACACCACATATTGTGCTCAATATTGATTTAGATCGCAATATATAGAAAACCTACTTGTGAGAAGTTTAAAATTTTATATTATCGTTACTCTTTTCGACTAACAATAAATATGAAACTACTATGACTGAGCTTGAAATAAAATCAAAAAATGCCTCTGCAAAAAAAGCCTCAGAGCCGTTAAATTACGGCTTACCCTTACAAGCCGCTTCGCACGATATTTGGGATAAAAAGTATCGACTAAAAGACCGCCATGGTAACAACCAAGAAGCATCAGTAACTGACACCTTCACGCGCATTGCCAGCGCATTAGCCGCAATAGAAACTAAAGACCGCCAAAAATGGCAAAAGAAGTTTATTTGGGCGTTGCAGTCTGGTGCTTATCCAGCTGGACGTATTATCTCCAATGCCGGCGCTGAAAAATTTAAACCGGCAACGTCAACCATTAACTGCACGGTATCAGGCACCATTGAAGATTCAATGACAGGTATTCTCAGCCGCGTACATCAAGCAGGGTTAACCTTAAAAGCCGGCTGTGGCATTGGCTATGAGTTTTCAACGTTAAGGCCTAGCGGCGCTTATGTTGCCGGTGCAGGTGCAACGACATCAGGCCCAATGTCGTTTATGGATATTTACGACAAAATGTGTTTTACCGTTAGCTCAGCCGGCGGTCGACGCGGCGCACAAATGGGCGTGTTCGACATCTCTCATCCAGATGTTAAAGAGTTTATTTTAGCCAAACGTGAAGATGGCCGTTTACGGCAATTTAATTTATCGTTGTTGATCAGTGACGACTTTATCAATGCCGTTAAAAATAACCAAGACTGGCCGTTAAATTTTCCACTAACTCAAAAAGAAGTCGACTCAGACAATATCGACTTAACCGATAGCTCAGTGGTGTTATTTAAAGACAATCACTATCAAACTGATTTTATTAAAAGTCATGATTATATCCTAAATGAGCAAGGGCAAATCGCTTGTAAAATTTATAGCCGTATGCCAGCGCAACGACTTTGGGATATGATTATGAGCAACACCTTTGATTACGCAGAGCCTGGGTTTTTACTGATCGATCACGCCAATGAAATGAATAACAATTGGTTTTGTGAAAAGCTCCGTGCCAGCAACCCATGTGGTGAACAAATATTACCGCCACACGGCGCCTGCCTATTGGGCTCAATTAACTTAGTGAAATTTGTTCAGCAGCCATTTTCGGCACAAGCTGAATTTGATTGGGAAAAATTTAAGGAAGTCACCAAAGTTTTCACCCGTATGTTAGATAACGTAGTAGAAATAAATGGTTTGCCGTTGGAAGAGCAACGTTTAGAAATTCAAAATAAACGCCGCCATGGCATGGGCTATCTCGGCTTAGGCTCGGCGTTAACTATGCTAAAAATGCCGTACAATAGTCCTGAAGCAATCGCCTTTACCGAAGAAGTATCAAAAGTCTTAGCCATTACCGGTTGGCAAGAAGCTTTGACCTTGGCAAAAGAAAAGGGCCCGGCGCCAATACTGATGCAAAGCTTCACCGTTGACCAAGCCATGCTTAATAAGCGTCCTGAAATGGTCAAAGATGGCATTAAACTCGGTGATAGTATTAAAGGCTCGGTTTTACATGCTAAATACAGTCGTTATATGCAAAGAATTGCACAAGAACAACCTGAGTTAATTAAGCAATTGGCAAAAGTTGGCGCTCGATTTACTCACCATACTTCAATTGCACCTACGGGCACACTGGCACTCAGTTTAGGTAATAATGTTTCCAATGGCATAGAGCCAAGTTTCGCTCATGAATATCATCGCAATATTATTCGTGAAGGCAAAAAGTCGAAAGAGTCGGTTGCAGTTTCCAGTTATGAATTATTGGCTTATCGCGAAATGATTAACCCAAATGCCCAGCCATATGACAGCGAAGGTGATAATAAGCTGCCCGATTACTTTATTGTCAGCGACAGCATTAGCCCTGAAGAACATGTTGATATACAAGCAGCAGCGCAAGTTTGGATTGATTCTTCTATTTCAAAAACCATTAATATTCCAACAGATTTTGATTACGAAAAATTCAAAAATATTTACCTGTATGCCTACGATAAGGGCTTAAAAGGCTGTACGACGTTTCGTTTTAACCCAGAAGTTCATCAAGGAGTTCTAGTCAAAGAAACTGATTTAGAAAAAGTGGACTATGAATTTACCTTAGCTGATGGCAGCACTATCACCGCAAAAGGTAATGAAGAGATCCGTTACGACGGCGAAGTGCATACCGCGGCGAATTTACACGACGCCTTAAAAGAAGGCTACTACGGTAAGCTTTAAGCCAAGATCGCCAATGAGCCATATCATAAACGTAAATATTGGAAGAAACAGTGATGAAAGAAATTAGCCAAAATATTACTGCTGCAAAAGTAAAATCAAAGCCTGAGGTTGCAGTAACAGCCAAAAATGATCAGCACGAAACCATGAATTTAACCGAAAAAACCCAACGTCCCGAAATGTTGGTCGGTTCGACCTATAAAATAAAACCACCAGTGTCAGACCATGCCTTATATATTACCATTAACGATATTTTATTGAATCAAGGTACCGAGCAAGAAGTGAGACGGCCATTTGAAGTCTTTGTTAACTCGAAAAACATGGAATTCTATTCATGGATTGTTGCTCTTACGCGAGTAATTTCAGCGGTATTTCGCAAAGGTGGCGATTGCACATTTTTGGTTGAAGAATTAAAAGCAGTGTTTGATCCTAAAGGTGGTTATTACCAGCGTGGCACAGGTATTTTTATGCCCTCAGTGGTTGCTGATATTGGCCATGTTATAGAGACCCATTTAAAAACTCTAGACATGTTACCCAAAAGTGAAATTGATACCCATCAACAAGCTTACTTAAAACAAAAGCAGCAAGCGGCAATGAGTGAAGAAGAAAGCCATAACCTTAACTTTCCAGCCACGGCAAGCAGTTGTAATAAGTGTCATCAAAAATCAGTAGTCTTGCTCGATGGTTGTTCCACTTGCTTAAACTGTGGCGACTCAAAGTGCGGCTAAGAGTGTGACTATGAGTTCAGCGGCACTAAGATTGACAACACAACACCTCTGAGTAGCCGTTTAAATACAAAAAAATCGCACTGAGTTTTCTCATCTGCGATTTTTCTCTCTAAATTAACCTGAACTCGGGATAATGAGTTAATAGCGATAATTAGGTGAAATATTTACAGCATTGCTGAAATATCTGCCGCCAATGACACTTTAGGGCGTTCTATGATACGACCAATTTCTTTGTTGTTTTGGTAAACCACAAAGGTTGGAGTGTATTTAATATTATGACTTTTAGCGCCACCATTTGGTTCAGACTTTTCATAATCAAGGCCAATTAAACGATTTGATAGCGCGGTGTTTTCAGCAATTATCTTTAAAAATCGGGGCACCTCACGCTGACTGTCGTGACACCAAGTGCCAAAATAAACATCAACATGTAAATCATTTGGCCAAGCCTTAACGTCAACTAAATCACTTTCAGACAAGCTAAAAGCCTGATAACTTTGTTGAAAAGATTTATGCTTGGCGAATAACTTTGCTTGGCTGACTTCACCAATAGCCATCGATGCTTTTTCAATATGACTATTGGCACAGGCTGACAGCAAAGTTAACAGGGTAATACTTAATACAATAACGGCAAAAATTCTCATTTCGTTCCTTGTTAGGTGATAGTTAGTGTTTTTTTAATTGTTCAGCTTTTACTAACATGGCTTTACTCTCTTGCAAGAAAATATCAGCATAATCACCAAACCAATCAGCAACTTGCGAAAACATTGTAGTAAAGGCATCTTTATCATTTAATTGCACATCTTCTAGCAATTCTAGAAAACGATATGCGAAGCGCTTCATCATAGCAATGTTATCTTGATTGGCAAAAATAATATCAGTATAAAGTACTGGATCTTGTGCGAATAAACGCCCAACCATAATCAACTCTAAACGATAAATCGGTGAACTCATTTCCACTAACTGAGCAATATCAGCTCCCTCCGTCATTAAATGATAACCATAAGCAATGGTCGAGAAATGTCGCATCACTTGTACCATCGACATGGCTTGGTCGTGATCATGTGCCTCAACCGGGTAGATTTTTGCCCCCCAAACTTGAAATTGCTCCAATAGCCAATGATAGTGTTCAGGAAAACGGCCATCGCAAGCAATAATGGTTTGTTTTACTAAACCCGTAACATCTGGCCCAAACATTGGGTGTAAACCGAGTACAGGTCCCGAATGTATTTTCATCATTTCATATAGAGGCGACTCTTTAATACTGGTGATATCTGCCAGAATACAATCGTCAGGCAACTGGCTAAGCTTTTGAATGATCATTGCCGTTAAACGTATTGGTACAGCGACGATAACAAGGCTAGTATCAGCCAAAATACTAGCGCTATTTGGCCAATCAGCTTGCTCTAATACCTGCACTTGATAATTAGAACGAGTAAATAAATCGACAAAAATACTGCCTAATTGCCCTTGCCCACCAATGACCACAACCTTTTTACAATCTGGCTTCACACAGCGATAGCCACTGGCATCTTGACTAAGATAAGAGTCTTGCATTAAGCGTCGCAAAATATCTTCAATTAGCTCTGGCGAAAGACCGGCTTCAATGGCTTGTTGACGACGCACTTTAAGTAACTTGGCTTCGCGATCAGGCGCAAAAATAGGCATGCCGACTTCACTTTTCAATAAACCAACCTTAGTGGTAACCGCACGGCGTTTAGCTAATAACGCCACCAATTGGCTATCAATATCATCAATTTCATCACGTAATACCCCTAGTTGCTGATCAAATGTAGATTTATCGCTCATTATTATTATGTCGTCCTAGTTAATCCGTTGCTTTAATGCTAATTCAAGCTTATTACTTGCGGCGGAAATAAGTTCTTCAGTGGTGGCAAAATCAATACAGGCATCGGTAACAGAAACGCCATAGTCAAGTTGCTCAAACGGTAATTCAGCACTTTGATTTCCTGCCTTTATATTACTCTCTAACATAATACCTATGATAGATTTATTGCCTTCACAAATTTGATTGAAAACATTATCTGCCACTAAAGGCTGACGACGATAGTCTTTATTAGAATTACCGTGCGAGCAATCAACAACTATTCCCGGAACTAAGCCCTGCTTGGCAAGTTCTTGCTCGCATAATGCAACATTCACCGAGTCATAGTTAGGTTGTTTACCGCCACGTAAAATGACATGGCCGTCAGGATTGCCTGAAGTTTTAATTAGCGCGACTTGGCCCTGACGGTTGATACCCATAAAACGATGCGATGATGCAGCTGACTGTAATGCATTAATCGCTACATCTAAACCACCATTAGTACCATTTTTAAAGCCTATCGGCATTGATAAACCACTGGCCATTTCACGATGGGTTTGCGATTCTGTGGTACGTGCACCAATAGCCGACCAGCTAAACAGCTCTGCCAAATATTGTGGACTAATAGGGTCGAGGGCTTCGGTCGCTAATGGTAAACCCAGCTCGGTTAAGTAGATGAGTAATTCACGCGCTTTACGTAAACCACTTTCAACATCAAATGAACCATTCATGTCAGGGTCGTTAATCAGGCCCTTCCAACCAACTGTGGTACGCGGCTTTTCAAAGTAAACCCGCATCACTATGTACATACTGCCTTGATACTTATCATGCAGTGTTTTTAATTGTCGAGCATAAGCTTTGGCGGCTTCAACATCATGTACCGAACAAGGGCCAGTGATCACTAGTAAGCGATGGTCTTTTTTATGGATAATATTGGCAATGATATTTCGCGCCTCTTTAACAAAAACTCGACCTGTTTCCGATAAAGGTAGCTCTTCACGCAACGCCTCGGGCGTTATTAATATTTCCTCGGCATTAACGTGAATATCGTTAAGTCTGCTCTTAGGCACAGCTGTTTGTGCTGAGGCAGTTAAAGTATGTTCTGACATGATGCTTTCCTGAATATAGAGTAATAAATATAGTATTTTTTAATAAGTTTTCTGCTGTTTAGCAGTTATCTTCTACCGCTAAGATAGGTGCTAGGCGAACGACTAGCTAAAGTATGGAAGGTAATAATATCGATAGTGCAGATGGTGCATTTGTTAAAGATTCCATATGTAAATTAAACTTTACTGATTTTGTACCAAATATCTTACACCGATAATTTACTGACGTATAGCCCCTATGGTTAAATTTTTGCCATAAAAAAAGCGCCACATGGCGCTTTTTACCTCCATCACTGATGAAAGTGAATCTATGGCATTAACTTAACTATGCACAATACGGTTACTTACCAGATGTTCAACCACGGCAGGCTCTGCTAAAGTCGACGTGTCACCTAAAGTGTCTAAATCATTTTCAGCAATTTTACGTAAAATACGACGCATTATTTTACCCGAACGGGTTTTTGGTAGCCCAGGTGCATATTGAATATAATCAGGCTTAGCGAATCGTCCTAATTCTTTAGCGACAAACTCCGTCAATTCCGTTAACAATTCATCTGACTCAGTGGCACTGCTCATTAGCGTAACGTAAGCATAAACCCCTTGGCCCTTAATTTCATGTGGATAACCCACAACTGCCGCTTCAGCAACCGCAGGGTGCAATACTAAGGCACTTTCTATTTCAGCCGTACCTAAGCGATGACCTGAAACATTAAGTACATCATCAACACGGCCAGTGATCCAGTAAAAGCCATCTTCATCACGTTTTGCACCATCGCCGGTAAAATAATTACCTGGGTATTGGCTTAAATAGGTTTGATAAAAGCGGTCATGATCACCATAAACGGAGCGTAATTGCCCTGGCCAACTGCCAGTCATCATCAATAGACCCTGATTCTCGCCTTCAAGGGTATTGCCATCTTTATCAAATAGTGCCGGTTTAACGCCAAAAAATGGCTTTCCTGCAGCGCCAGGCTTCATATCAACAGCACCCGGTAGTGAAGTAATTAAAATACCACCAGTTTCGGTTTGCCACCAGGTATCAACAATTGGACAGTTACTTTTTCCGATCACTTCATAATACCAGTGCCACGCTTCAGGATTAATCGGCTCACCTACGGTACCCAGTATTCTAAGTGATGAAAGATCCGCTTTTTCTACATAACTATCGCCGACACTCATCAGTGCACGGATAGCGGTTGGTGCGGTATAAAATACATTCACTTGGTGTTTATCACAAACTTGCCAAAATCGGCCGGCATCAGGGTAAGTCGGTACACCTTCAAAAACCAGTGTCGTGGCACCATTAGCTAATGGGCCGTAAAAAATATAAGAGTGGCCAGTGATCCAACCCGCATCAGCGGTACACCAATAAATTTCACCGTCTTTATAATCGAAAACATATTTATGGGTCATGGCAGCGTAAAGCGAATAGCCACCACAGGTATGTAGCACCCCTTTAGGCGTCCCCGTAGAGCCCGAAGTATAAAGAATAAATAATGGATCTTCAGCATCCATTACTTCTGGCTCACAGGCCGCCGGAAGCTTAGCAATTTCTTGTCGATAGTTGACATCAATTTTATCGTTCCATGCAACATCACCACCGGTGCGCTGTACAACAATAACAGAATGTACATTCGGGCATTCAATGATCGCGGCATCAACATTGGCTTTTAGAGGAATGACACGGCCACCACGTAGGCTTTCATCAGCAGTAATCACCACTTGGCAGTCGGCATCAGCAACACGGGCTCGAATTGACTCGGTAGAAAAACCGCCAAAAACAACCGAATGTACGGCGCCAATGCGAGCACAAGCTAGCATGGCATAACCAACCTCAGGGATCATTGGCATGTAAATACAAACCCGATCACCTTTTTTAACGCCACGAACTTTTAACAAGTTAGCAAAACGACAAACATGATCATGCAATTCTTGATAGGTAATGTTCTTGGCTTCACTTGGGTCGTCACCTTCCCAAATTATCGCAGTATCGTTCGCTTTATTGACAAGGTGGCGATCAATACAGTTATAACTGACATTTAATTTACCACCAGCAAACCACTTAATATCGGCAGATTTAAGATCAACATCAGTGACACTATCCCAAGGCTTATACCAATCGAGGAACTTATCAGCTTGCTCTGCCCAAAATGTTTCGGGTTGTTCAATCGATTGCTTGTACATTGCATCATAAGTCGCTGAATCAATGTAAGTGTGAGCTTTTGCCTGCTCGAGTACTGGATAACGGCTTTTCAATTCTTGCATGCTTAATCCTTGATTTCCTAATATCTAATGACTTGTTGATAGGCAAAGCTATTGCTTCGCTCAACTATTGCTCTATTTTTAAGTTACCAACATCATAGCCTAAGTTTCAACATTGGAATACACCACTAAAGTCGAATATTAATGAATTATTTATATCAATTTAATGTAATGATTGCATAACCATAGCATGCAAAAAGAAAATTGACAACGCTGTCATTCTAGCTTTCAGCAATAAAAAAGCCTCAGTTTATTTTGAGGCTTTTTATAACGCATATGATGCATTAGTTGTTATTTTTTCGCAAACTAAAAAAGCATAACATCAAAGCTAACATGCCCAGCGTTGCTGGTTCAGGAAGATCGACAGGGGCGACTACCGGAAGTGCTTCTCGATAAGTAAAAAATGATTGAATACTTTTCCCACTAGGCGTTCTAATATAATCACCTAATGACACGACTCCAATAGTCTGGCTTTTACTATAATAAGCCATATATTGCTCGTAATTAGCACCAACTTGATCACTAGTAAAACCTTTAACACCATAAAAGTTAGAGCCTAAACTCATAGACTCGCCTAACATGGTTAGATCATTCACTAAATCAATGAAAACAGTTTCGGGAGAACTATAATATGCGTAGCCTGAGCCGGGATTTGCTATTCCGTAATCAACATTTATTTCACCAGTAAGATCAAAATGGCTAAATAAATCACTCACCTTGTCACTACTTGCAAACATCCAACTGTCATCTAGCACAGCTAAATAGTCTTGATATTCACTTAAACTCATTGAGCGGGTAAATGATAAATCGAGCCACTCATAATTACTTTCAGAATCATAAGTTATACCACCTATAACACCAGAATAATCACGTTCAATTAACGAAGCGAATACCGGATTAGCCATGACGAAAGAAGTCATTATTAGCTGTAAACAAAAGAGATAGCGCATTAATGGAATTCCTCTAACTAGTTATTATTATTAAATAAATTTATATATATAAGAAATGACTATTCCATTAACATTTCACTTACAAATCTACACACATTTTGTTACATAAGCAATGAATTTTTCAATAATATGAAAATTTTTATCTTTATTAACATGGCTTTATAATCTGGTATTACCACATTGTAAAGCTTAATTTTATATGCAACGCACACAAAAAAACCTGTGTGGTTGCCCACACAGGTTTTTCTCAAGCTTTTAAGGAATCTTCTAATTAAAGAAAGATTATCTTTTTGCCAACTTCTCTTTGATACGTGCAGAACGACCTGAACGCTCACGAAGATAGTAAAGCTTAGCTTGACGTACATCACCGCGACGTTTGACTTCAATTGAGTCAACGATTGGGCTATGTGTCTGGAATACACGTTCAACACCAACACCGTTCGAAATTTTACGAACAGTGAATGCAGAATTGATGCCGCGGTTTTTAACAGCGATAACAACACCTTCAAATGCTTGAAGACGTGATTTATCACCTTCTGTAACTTTTACTTGTACCACAACAGTATCACCTGGTGCATATGCCGGTACATCTTGCTTCATTTGCTCAGCTTCAAGCTGTTTAATAATATTACTCATAATACCTTCTTCCTAGGGTTCACAGTCATCAACAGTATTTTTATTATCAGCTTTTATGGCTGTTAACATTTTTTGCTGTTCCGCTGTCAGAGCTAGGTTAGTTAATAATTCTGGTCTTCTAGTCCATGTTCTTTCTAAAGACTGATATTGGCGCCATTGCCTTACATGTTCGTGATTACCACTTAATAGCACTTTAGGTACGGACAGTGTTTCGTTTTCTGAAACTTCCATTACCTCTGGCCTAGTGTAATGTGGACAATCTAATAAACCGTCAGAAAATGAATCCTGTTCAGCTGACTGTTGATGTCCTAATACTCCGGGCACAAAGCGTGCTACGGCATCGATTACGTTCATAGCAGGTAGTTCCCCACCACTTAACACGTAATCTCCGACCGACCATTCTTCATCTATTTCAGATGTAATTAATCGCTCGTCTATACCTTCATAACGTCCTGCGATAAATATCAAGCCATTATGTTGTGATAATTCGCGTACACCAGCTTGGTCCAATTTTCGTCCTTGCGGCGACAAATAAATTACCTTAGCTTTGACACCTTCAAGTTCTGCAGCTTTTCTTGCAGCTTGAATCGCATCACGTAACGGTTGTACCATCATAAGCATGCCAGGGCCGCCGCCGTAAGGTCGGTCGTCCACTGTGCGATGTTTATCATGAGTAAAGTCTCTTGGGTTCCACTTGTGGAACTCAATTAAGCCATTACGAATCGCTCGGCCTGTCACCCCATACTCAGTAATTGCTTCAAACATTTCGGGAAAAAGGCTTATCACCCCTATCCACAATTTCTTATTGCTAAGATCGTTTGTTGATACACACTTACTCAAGTTAGAAACCTGGGTCCCAGTCAACACAAATTTGTTTATTTTCTTTACTAACAGAAAGAATAACTTGGTCCATTAAGTAAGGAATTAACCTTTCTTTTTTACCAAAGCCATCTTTTAAATTAGCTTTCACAACCAGTACATCGTTAGCGCCAGTCTCCATAATATCGGAAACCTGACCTAGGTCGTAACCTTTGTCGGTAACAACTGTCATGCCTAAAAGGTCGCGCCAATAAAAATCGCCATCAGGCAATTCCGCTAGCACGTCTTCGTTAACAAATATTTCTGATCCTACAAGCTTTTGAGCTATGTCACGATCATCAATACCAGCAACTTTAACAACAAGACCATTGTTATGTTTACGCCAATCGGTAATTTCTACTGATTGTATGTTATTCCCTAATTTTAACGACCAAGGGAAATAGTCGAGTATGGCTTCTTGATCATCTGTGAATGAATGAATCTTCAACCAACCTTTGATACCGTAAACTGCGCCTACTTTACCTAAGGTGACTTCTTTACCAATAACTTCCACAAATAACTCCTAAAACCTACCAGATTAATTAAGCTGCTTTTTGAGCATCTTTAACTAATTTGGCCACACGATCAGATACAGTTGCACCTTGACCAACCCAATGGTTGATACGGTCTAGGTCTAAGCGTAATGCTTCTGCTTGACCTTGCGCTGTAGGGTTGAAGAAACCAACTTTCTCGATGAAACGACCATCGCGAGAGTTACGGCTATCTGCAACAACAACCTGATAGAATGGACGCTTCTTAGCGCCGCCACGAGCTAAACGAATGGTAACCATATCGTCCTCTATTAATTTAAGTGTTAAAACGAATTTTCCAGACATTTCCTATCGACCAAGCGACAGAAAAGCTCGCGTATTCTACGCTTTTTGACCAACAAATCAACCTTATTAACTCTCGTTATGATAAATTATTTGATATTAGCGTTTTTTCATTAGCTTATTTTTTCATCGCATAGAGATTAGATATAAAGCTTCCCTCAATATGGATTAACCAACTAACCTCTGCACGGGTATCGCTGGTTGAGTAAGCTTATATTTAGTTACGTTTACCGGGGGATTCTTAATTAACAACCATTAAAAAAGCAGCTGAAGCTGCTTTTTTAATTGATAACTTTGTATAGCTCACTGGCTTAGCGGCCAAACATACCGCCGCCCATTCCGCCACCGCCCATGCCGCCACCTGGAGGCATCATGCCTTTCATTGAACGCATCATTTTCTTCATGCCGCCCTTGCCAGACATTTTTTTCATCATTTTTTGCATTTGAGTAAATTGTTTCAACAATTTATTTACATCTTGAATTTGCGTACCCGAGCCTGCCGCGATACGACGTTTGCGTGAGCCTTTGATAATATCAGGTCGTTGACGTTCTGCTGGGGTCATGGAATTAATCATAGCCTCCATGCGAATGGTGACTTTATCATCCATCTGACCTTTCACTTGTTCAGACATATTGCCCATACCAGGTAACTTGTCCATTAAGCCCATCATGCCACCCATGCTTTTCATTTGCACAAGTTGGTCGCGAAAATCTTCTAAATCAAAACCTTTACCGCTTTTAACTTTCTTCGCTAACTTCTCGGCTTGCTTGCGATCAACCTTTTGCTCAACTTCTTCGATTAAAGAGAGCACATCGCCCATACCCAATATACGCGAAGCGATGCGGTCTGGATGAAACGGCTCTAATGCCTCAATTTTTTCACCGACCCCCATAAACTTAATCGGTTTGCCAGTAATGTGGCGAATAGATAAGGCAGCACCACCACGAGCATCACCGTCGGTTTTTGTTAAAATAACACCGGTTAATGGTAAAGCGTCATTAAATGCCTTTGCGGTATTCGCGGCATCTTGACCTGTCATAGCATCGACAGTAAATAGTGTTTCAATTGGGTTAATTGCGGAATGCAGCTCTTGAATTTCCGCCATCATGTCACCGTCAATATGTAAACGACCGGCGGTATCAACAATTAGCACATCAAAGAAGTTTTTCTTAGCGTGATCAATTGCGGCATTAGCAATATCAATTGGCTTTTGTTTAATATCACTTGGGAAAAAGCCAACATTAATTTCGTTCGCTAAGGTTTCTAGCTGCTTTATGGCGGCGGGACGATAAACATCGGCACTGACCACTAATACTTTTTTCTTTTCACGTTCCGTTAAAAATTTCGCTAATTTTGCAACTGAGGTGGTTTTACCCGCACCTTGTAAACCCGCCATTAACACAACAGCCGGAGGAGTTGCTTTTAAATCAAGCGCCTCATTAACCTCCCCCATCGCCGTTTCGAGTTCTTTTTGCACTATTTTTACGAACACTTGTCCTGGCGTTAAACTTTTCGAGACGTCTTGGCCAACAGCGCTTTCTTTTACTTTGGCAATGAATTCACGAATAACCGGCAAAGCCACGTCAGCTTCTAACAATGCCATTCTGACTTCACGTAAAGTATCTTTGATATTGTCTTCAGTTAGGCGGCCACGACCACTGATATTTTTTAGTGTTTTCGTTAAACGATCGGAAAGATTTTCAAACATGGATGACTCTAGTAATAGCTTAGCGCGAATAATTGTCTCTATTATACCCGTACAAATAATTAGCGAAAGTAGAAGTTATGTTTTTAAGATAATGACATTATTTAATAAAGCAATAGTAAAGAAAGCAAAAAAGCGGGTATACAGATCAATATTCAATAAAAAAACTATGATAAACTGCTGTTAATTACGTCACTTTTTTGGAATAAACGTGAGTACCTTGGTTCTATTTTTTGACAATTTATTACAACTCAGCGCTGAAGCAAGCCCTTGGTTAATACTTGGCTTATTGATAGCCGGTTTAATGAAAGCTTGGGTGCCCAGCAAAATTTTGAGTCGTCATTTGGGGCATGGTAATAAAGCCATTGTAAAAGCCGCTTTAATTGGCGCACCATTACCTTTGTGCTCTTGCGGCGTTATTCCTGTGGCAACAGAACTACGTCGTTCAGGTGCCTCAGCGCCAGCCACTTCGGCATTTTTAGTCGCCACGCCTGAAACCGGTGTTGATTCAGTTTCAGTTTCTTACGCTTTATTAGGGCCAGTTTTAGCGATTTACCGCCCCATTACTGCAATACTATCAGCAATATTTACCGGCATATTAGTAGCATCAGTTAACAATGATGAAAAGCTACCTACTCGTAAGGCTAATACAACTAGCTGCTGTGCAAGCAAAGCGGTAGAAAAAGCGCCAGAACAAGCAGAGCAAGAAACAACATCATGTTGTGCGAATAAAGTAGAAGAAAAAAACACTTCACTGATAGCGAAAACCACGGCGGGGATTCGTTATAGTGCCACACAGCTAATCGATGATTTGATAAAATGGTTACTTGTTGGACTATTGTTTGCCACCATAGTACGAACTTTTGTTCCGGCTTCGTTTTTACTGAGCTACGGCAGTGGTCTCGGCGCGATGTTAGTGATGATCGCCATGTCGATACCTATGTACATTTGTGCAACCGCCTCAACACCTATCGCTGCGGGCTTTATTTTGGCCGGTATTTCCCCAGGTACCGCTCTAGTATTTATGATGGCAGGCCCAGCAACAAATATCTCGACGTTAGGGGTGATAAAAAATGAAATGGGCTCTGCCGTATTAATTAAATATTTGCTTGGCATTGCCATTTCAGCGATTGCTTTTGGATTGCTATTAGATTGGGGGCTAGGTTATTTTATGATAGATATTAGCCAACAAATGCAGCATAGCCACGAACTACTGCCTTACTGGTTTGGTTTAGCGTGTACAGGGTTGTTAGTATTTTTATCAATAAAACCTTTACGTAAACGTTTTATATAAAGTTAATCTTAGTTGTGGAGTCTGGCTTTTATTCTGCTAGAATCCAGCAATAACTAGCTATGTTAGTTAACTTATGGACAGTTTTTAATTTTTTCGGAGCTTTTTGTGGAATTTTCAAGTATCAGTTCATTTACTGCCTTTGTCTGTTATAGCATCGCAACATTATCCATTTTATCCCGACTATTTCACCCGAAAGGGCCAAATTTGGTCATTACTTTAATTTTTGCCTGCTTAGCGATTATTTTCCATGCCTTAAGCAATAGTCATTTTTTATTGTCAGCAAACCACTTAAACTTTTCATTGCCGAACGTGGTATCACTGGTAAGTTTGATTATTACTTTAGTGATTTCAACCGTCGCTTTGCGTTTTAAAGTCAACTTACTGTTACCGGTTATTTACGGCTTTGCCGGCCTTTGGCAACTAGGTATGATATTTATGTCGCCAATTGGCAATATGGAAATTGTCGCTGATAAGTTAGCGGTATTAAGCCATGTTACCTTAGCCTTAATCGCTTATTGTATACTGGTTATCGCCACTTTATATGCCTTTCAAGTGGCCTATATTAATATGAAACTTAAAAGTAAGAATTTACAAGCCGTCAACCAACTACCACCACTGATGCAAGTAGAGCGACAACTCTTTAGTATTTTGTTAGTTGGCAGTGTGTGTTTGTTTGCAAGCCAAGTGCTAGGCTTTGTATTTCTCGATGGTATGATTTCAAAAGAAAATGCCCATAAAACTATTTTATCTCTACTTGCCTGTAGCCTATATTTTATTACGTTATGGGGACACTTCAAACAAGGTTGGCGCGGCCAACGCGTGCTATTTTTAACGGTAATTGCGACATTCATTTTAACTTTGGCCTATTTTGGCAGCCGATTTGTGAAAGAGTTTCTCTTATTATAAATTTTAAGGTATAAGTTACTTTATTACAGTTAATTGTCGCCATTTAGCGACTTAGTTCAATTTAAATAAGGCCCCCTTTTTGGATAATATCTCAACAGATATGCTATTTGTCATTCTTGGCATACTAATTTTCATATCTGCTTACTTTTCTGGCTCTGAAACCGGCATGATGTCTATTAATCGTTATCGATTAAAGCACTTGGAAAAGCAGAGTCATCGTGGTGCTAAACGCGTAAGTAAACTACTTGCTAAACCCGATAAGCTTATTGGTTTGATCCTTATAGGCAATAACCTAGTTAATATCTTTGCTACATTGATCACCGGGATAATAGCTCAGCGCCTTTACGGTGATACTGGTGTTTTCTATGCCGGTTTATTATTAACATTAGTGATCTTAATTTTTGCCGAGATCACACCGAAAACGTTAGCTGCCCTTTATCCTGAAAAAGTTGCGTTCCCAAGTTCATTAATCTTAACGCTATTGTTAAAACTGCTCTTACCGATAGTGGTTGCCGTAAACTGGATCACTAATGGCATTTTAGCAATGCTAGGTATTAGCTCTGAGCAACGTGAGCAACATAGTTTAAGCTCAGAAGAATTACGCACAGTTGTTAATGAATCATCTGCGATGTTGGAATCGCGTGATCAAGACATGCTTGTCGGCATTTTGGATTTAGAAAAAGTCACCGTTGAAGATATCATGATCCCACGCAATGAATTGGTAGGTATTGATATCAATGAAGATTGGAAGCGTATTCAAAAACAGCTGACACAATCAAATCACACTCGTGTTTTGTTATATCGAGACAATATTGATGATGTCGTTGGTTACGTTCATATGCGTGATGCCTTGCGATTAGTCTCTAAAAGCCAATTTACTAAAGCAACACTGCTACGCGCGGTACGTGAGCTTTATTTCATACCTGAAGGCACACCGCTCAATGTTCAATTACTTAAGTTTCAACGAGCAAAAGAGCGCTTGGGGCTTGTTGTTGATGAATATGGTGATATTCAAGGCCTAGTGACACTAGAAGACATTCTTGAAGAAATTGTCGGTGATTTCACCACCACAATGACGCCAACAACCAGTGATGAAGTTAATATTCAGCCTGATGGCAGTTATTTGGTTGATGGCAGCGCGACAGTGCGGGATGTAAATAAGGAAATGACTTGGAACTTCCCCACCGATGGCCCTAAAACAATCAATGGCCTAATTTTAGAATATTTAGAAGATATTCCCGAAGCAAACTTAAGTGTTCGCATTTCTGGCTATCCACTCGAAATTATCGAAGTAAAAGATAATATGATCAAAACCGTTAGGATCTTACCCGACCTTTACGACGGCGAAACCTCAGAAGCGTAATACAGAATAAGCACTGGAAATTAGCAGTAAATTTTCCGTGCTTTCTGCTAGCCATAAAAATAATTTCACAGCAGAAGTTCAGCAACACGCATTAGAAAGATCTTAAGCCTTTTTTAAGATCTTTACCGGTAATACAGCACCAGCTCAGCCACTAAAGCTATTAGATAGTGCAAGCTCACCATTATATTCAATGCCCCTTATTTATTCCATATAACCTCATAGTTAGTCTATTTTGTGGATAGAACATTAATCATTGAAAGTTAATAACAAAGTTATACACAGGTTTAGATCTAAGGATCAAGTTTCCACAATTTCTGTGGATAACAAATGCAAGCCCTATCGGTACTAGGCTTTGTATTTTGCAAACAATTTTTCGCAAAAATATGAAGTTTTTTTATAAATAATTTTTGACTATTTTCTAGCCCTTACCACCACTAGAATTGCTTAAAAATAATACAAAAACTCACTCATTTGGCAGGAAGTATGCAGTGATTATTTATTAGCCGCGAAAATATAATCGCCGCAAAAATCCGGTGCCTTTATTAATACGAAAGCAAACAAAATCGCAAAAATAGCTCATTGCGAGAACTGATATACTTTTCAGCGCAATCTCAAAAAGATGATAGTTTTAGTAACCGGAATATTAACACTTCATATAGGTAGATGATAAGAAAGCACCACTCTCATGGCATTTAGGGTGATAGCAAAGAATTGCAGTGGCTTGAAAAATAGAGTTAGTACTATCATAGTGACATAACTCTATTTGAACATTATATTTTCATTTGTTGTAATTAAAATCTAAGCACTGATTCTTTCAGTCGACTAGCCGCCAAAAAACAAACGCCACAACCAACCATGGTCCAATTCTTCTTCGCAGCTTTTTAATTGGCTACCATAACGTTTCGCGCGATTATCGACTTTACGAGCAACTTTTACTAGCCAAGCCTTCTTCTTATAGGTTTTGCGCTTAAAGCCGCCCCAACCCTCATGATAATTGAGATATTGGCTGTATGCGTCCCATTTAGAAACTTTATTAATTTTTTGAGTTTTAAAAATGAACCATCCCATAAAATCAATGGCATCTTCAAAATCATCACGATCCGCACCAGAATTATCTGTTTCTCTAATGTAATCATCCCAAGTCATGGTTTTAGCTTGTGAATATCCGTAGGCCGTACTCACTCGTCCCCACGGAATAAAGCCAAGTAAATAATCTCTTGGTGGCAAGGCGTCAGCTTTAAATGAGCTTTCTTGGTACATCATGCTCATTGGCACATGAATAGGGACACCCCAACGTTCTCTGGCATCTTTAGCTGCAAAGTACCAATCACGATGCTCTCTAAATATTTCACACAAATTTTCAGGGTTTTTCGGTGGACTGGTCGCACAGCTTGATAATGTTAAGCAGGCAAGCATTGAAATAAGCAGTGTTTTATAAAATGTCATGAACACGAGGAATTAGTTTTTGATGATAATATCATGCCAGAATAATTAAAAATTTGCAGGTAAATGTCGCAATTTATTACACTTTCACAAAATTTTTTTATTTAACTGTGTTTGCGGACGCACGGCAGCAAAGAGTTTTATATAAGGATATTTACTTTCACTATAAATAAAGCAAACTTTTTTGAACCAATTCAATTTTACCCACTCTTAGTTAATGAGAGAGTTTTTCCCCTATAGTGTTTTTATGTTATAGCGCATTTATTTTATGATAAATGTGCTTTTTTTTGCCTAAAATTCTCAATTCGTTTTTCTACGAATAGATGTTAGCTTTAGAGATAAGCAAATCAAACACTCTAATTAGCTGTTTAAATTAGCTTTTTAAGAAAAGAAAAAATAAAGCAAATAAAAGCGAACAAAAAATGAACTATTAAAAATAAACGTTGTCGAATACTTTGAAAGCAAAACCTCCCTGGACTGCTTTCTTATTATTTGCAGCGCGTTGCCCTAACGCGCTTTTTTTTGTCCGTCTCTTATGAAATGAATTAGTGACATTAACTAGAGCAAAGAATATAGGGTTTTACGCAAAGTAGTCGCTTATAAAAGTATCAAAATCAACCGTGTCTGCCATTTCTATTTCGCTCTGTTTATTGAGTGAATCAGTGACAGTATCAGCAAAATATTGCTCACTGAACTCTTGATAATCATTGGCAAGCAATTGTTTTTTATAGTCAACACCATTACTTAACGCGATTTGAGTTAGTGATTGATTTTCATTAACCACCTTAGCCAGTATTTGTGCTGAAGGGGTCAATTCAGGGTTATTAATCTTTTCAGATTCTGTTGCTAATGCTTGACGGTACAAGTGACTGTTGTTTGCTTGATCTAATAAGTTCGCAACATCGGCTAATTTGGCAAAAATTTCCGTACCCCATTGAGCGATAGATTTATCAGTCGTATGGTCTTGTATTAACAATTGTGGATCGCGCCCTCGTACCACAACTGCGTCCATATTTTTCTCACAGGTCGCTTGTTCACTACAGGTTAATTCAGGGCTGGATTCAAACAAGCAAAAGGTTAGAAAAATATCTAAAAATCGAATTTGTTCTACGCTAATCCCGGTAGCAGAAAAAGGATTTACATCTAACGCTCTAACTTCAATGTACTCAACGCCTCTATTCTTAAGAGCTTCTGAGGGTTTCTCATTTGGTTTAGCGACACATTTAGGTCTAACAGGTGCGTATAATTCATTTTCAATTTGCAAAACATTACTGTTTAGTTGCTGATATTTACCATCAACTTTAATACCGATTTCTGCAAACTTATTCGACGGCAAATTTATCGCATTTCTGACCCCATCTAAATAACCAGAAAGGTTGTTATAACAAATTTGTAGTGATGACTGCTCACTGTTGGTATACCCCAAATCACTCATCCGTAAAGACGTTGCATATTCAAGATACATATAACCTTTTTCGGTTTTTTTAAATGGTAAGTTCGTGGCTTTATTTTGCAAAAATGAACCACAAATTGCAGGGGAACTACCGTACAAATAAGGAATTAACCAGCAGAAGCGTTTATAGTTTCTTAACAGCGCAAAATATTTTTCTGAAATATAATCATCAAGCGGCGCTTGGTTTTTTTCAATGGTTTGCAACGATTGCCAAAAACTTTTAGGAAAAGAAAAATTAAAATGAATGCCGGAAATCACCTGCATCATGCTGCCATAACGATTTTTCAAGCCTTGTCGATAGACAGTTTTCATTTTACCAATATTCGATTTGCCATATTGCGCCAAAGGGATTTTATCATCGTCTTCAACAAAACACGGCATACTCATTGGCCATAAAACTTCACCATCAAGCTGGCTCAAGGTGTACTTTTGCACATCTTCAAGTTGTGCTATTGCCGTTTCAGGAGCATAACTTACTGGGGTAATAAATTCCAATAAGGTTTCAGAATAGTCTGTAGTTATATTAGGGTGTGTTAGTGCCGATCCTAATTTTTCACTATGCGCACGTTCAGATAATCGTCCCTGAGGTAGCACTCTCAGTGCTTCACGTTCTATACCACGACCAATTTTGCTTAAAGAGGTTAAATGTTCTTCATAACTAAAAGCTGCGATATATTCGTTTAATGATAATGTCAAAATAATTCCTGATGCGATACGCCAGTTAGTAAGAGCTATTTAAGGGTGAAAGTTAATTTTTCAATGTCTACAATGATTTATTATTATGTAAATATGCGCTAGGTCAAACAAATAAAGTATAAGCAAACATGTCAAAATAGTGTAATTCAGCTATAAAACCATCGTGGCCTTAGCGAAATAATACATCACACTTCACTTTAAAATATCTGCGCCACAATAATGACCTGAAAGAATTGATAAATATTTCTTTGCTCTTTACCCTGAACTTCATTTATTTACCGGCATATTCAGTTTCTTATTGACCTAGCTTACGGTAAAGTGAGCAAAAAAATAATAAAGGTTTGCTATGCAAGACAGCATTTTTAGTTTACTTCCCCCCCTTGTTGCTATCATCATTGCTATTTGGCGAAAAAATGCTCTGTTCGCCTTATTATGTGGTGTAATGCTATGTCATTTAATGATAGTAAACGGCAACCCGATAGACGGTTTATCCGGGACATTTTTTGGCATTGGTGATGTATTCTCATCTCTTGGCAATGTTTATATTATTAGCTTTAGTTTATTGATCGGAGCATTGGTCACTTTAATGAACCAATCGGGTGCTGTGAACGGCTTTATCAATCACTTAGCATCATTAAATTTAGTGAAAAATAGTCGCCAAGCAAGCATATTACCGACCGTTATTGGTACGACTATTTTTACTGATACCAACCTCAGTATGTTTACGGCCGGCATGGCGAGCCAAAAATTATTTGATCATCACAAATTAAGCCGAGCACGGCTGGCCTACTTAGTTGACTCAACTTGTGCCCCTGTTAGTATTTTATTTTTGATTAATGGCTGGGGGGCATACGTACTTGGCTTACTCGATGGCTATTCATTTGATGATCCGGTCGGAATTCTAATAGGCACAATAGGCTACAATGTTTACGCAATAATTGCCGTAGTCATGGCTTATTACACCGCCTTTAGTGGCAAAGTGTTTGGCCCAATGAAAGATGCAGAGTCACTCGTCAATACAGAAAATAAAACAACTGTTGATCAAATCGCGCCAGCCAAAATAATGTGGCTACCTATGTTAGCACTACTAATTGGCACTTTTGTGTTACTTTGGTTTACTGGCGATGGTGATATTCGCCGCGGCTCAGGCGCTTTTTCAGTATTTTGGTCAGTAATCGCTGCTCTGATTATCTTGGTGATATTAGTGGCAGCCCACAAGCTAATGTCATTTAATAATATAATTAAAGCCGCCTTTAGCGGCATTAAACATATGTCACCTGTGGTTGCGATATTAGTACTATCTTTTGCCTTTGGTGATGCAATAAAAGCACTTGGAACAGGGCTTTACGTTAGCCAATTGATCAATGTTGAAGTGCCATTGTTTTTAATGGCGCCTATTCTATTTATTGCTGCCGCTATTATGGCCTTTGCGACCGGTACATCTTGGGGCACCTTTGCCATATTAATCCCTATTGCAGTACCTATTGCTCAGCAAAGTGGTTTACCAATAGAGTTTTTAGTGGCTGCAGTGCTTGGCGGTGGTATTTTTGGTGACCATGCCTCACCCATTTCTGACACCACAGTGGTTGCATCAATCGCCAGTGGTTGTGATCACTTCGAACACGTAAAAACCCAACTACCTTATGCTTTAGTCGGCGCGGTACTCACCATAGTGGCTTATATCGCCATTGGCTTAAACTTTTAATGTCAAATATGGCTATTAAAGTTATCGACCACCAAGAAGACTTTCTCGTGGTCGAAAAACCTGCAAATATTAATTTTCATGACGAGGATGAGCCTGGTTATGGTTTTTACTCTCAAGTTAAGCGTTTTGCGACAGAGCAATTAAACCTAGTAACGCTTTATCCAGTACATAGATTAGATAAAATGACCTCTGGCCTAATGATATTTGCTAAAAATATTAACAGTGCCAGAGCGTTTCAGCAGTTATTTGAACAACATCAAATAGAAAAATTTTATCTCGCCATTGCTGACGGTAAACCAAAAAAGAAACAAGGCCTGATTAAAGGCGATATGGAGAAAAGTCGTCGAGGTATGTGGAAGCTAGTACGAACACTAAACAATCCTGCCATTAGCCAATTCCTATCTTTTAGTATTGCTCCGAAAAGGCGCTTGTATCTAGTCAAACCTCATTCAGGAAAAACCCATCAAATTCGAGTCGCGTTAAACAGTGTTGGCGTGCCTATTTTAGGTGACCCTTTATATAATACCAATAGTGATAGCGATCGCGGTTATTTGCACGCCTTCGCTTTGGCATTCTATTTCAACAATCAGCACTACCGGTATTGCCATGCCCCAAGCCAAGGTAATGAGTTCTTAACAACATCAAGTATCCATGCTATCGAAAAAATCACACCACCTTGGCAGCAATCTTGGCCAAAAATTTAATATTTACAAGTTAACCTTAACAAATGGCTCAAGCACGCCCTTAAGCGTCGACATATTTGGAGATACTAATGTCGTGATACCATGAATGGCATTGAGCGAGCATACATCGGCGATATTGCCTGCAAGGGTGTAAATTATAAGGGTAATGTGTGGAGCATTTACCGAGAAGCACTAATACCTTGAAAGACTGGACGTTTGGAAGAGGCCTGTATAGAAAAAGGGAGCCAATGGCTCCCTGTTACGACAATAACAATCGATGCTCTTACAATGAATGCCAGAACACAATACCAATCGCAGTTGGACAAACAAATTTAGTGTACCAAGGCCAAATTTTCCAAAATAATGAATGCTCAACCATATCATTACCTTCTCTTAGCTCAGTCAAAATATCATTGCGAAACCAAATCCAACCGACAAAAATACAACACAACATAGCAATGATAGGTTGACCATATTGCGTTGCCAGAATCGCAACAAAATCAAGCATAAAACTAATATTGGCAATAATGATGGCACTGAGCACAAAAATACCGATGCCAATATAGGTGGTGACTTTTTTACGTTCAATATTATGGCGCTCAACGGCAAATGATACTGGCCCTTCAAGCATGGAGATTGACGATGTTAATGCCGCAACCGACATCAGAATAAAGAAGGCAAATGCAACATATAAACCTATGCTACCCATACTATTAAACAGGCTAGGTAAAACGGCAAAAACTAAACTCGAACCGGAAATTAAGCTGCCATCTTCAGCAAAAATAGCCACCCCTTGTGCCTGTGCAACGTACATGGCCGGAATAATTAACAAACCAGCTAAAAAGGCGATTGAAACATCAATTAAGGTTACTTGCGCCCCTAAAGTGACTAAGTTTTCCTTTTTCGAAATATATGAACCGTATATCACCATAACACTGGTGCCTAACGACAACGAAAAGAACGCTTGCCCTAGGGCGCTAATCAATAAATCAGGTTCCAATACGCGGCTAATATCTGGGTTTAAGTAAGCATTAACGCCTTCTCTTGCGCCTTTCAAAGTCATGACATAGGAAATTAACCCCAGCAGCAAAAAGATCAACAACGGCATTAAGCGTTTTGACCATTTCTCAATCCCTTCTTCAACACCACGGCGAATGATGAAAATGGTTAAGAACATAAATAAGGCACAGAATAATAAATTGCGCTGTAATGATTGCGTGATCACCCAATCAGCGGCTGAGTCCATGCCGAGCATACGTGCAAATGGTTCAACGGCATAAGACATCATCCAACCAGCTAAAATACCGTAAAAACTTAAAATTAACGCCGCACAAATAATACCGCCAAAACCGACAACAAAGGCAAACCGCTTATGAAAAAGCGTGCGAGAAATTTTTTGTAATGACGTCACAGCATTCGCTTGGCCATATCGACCAATCAGCAACTCAGCCATAAAAGCGGGGTATGCTAAACAAAATGCGAGCACAAGATAGACCAGCACGAAAGCAGCCCCACCATTACTCGCTGTTTGGGTGGGAAAGCCCCATATATTGCCTAATCCTACTGCAGAGCCTGCAGCAGCCATGATAAAACCTATGCGTGAACTAAACGCACCTCTCGAAGCAGCCATCTAAAACCATCTTATTATTATTGGGATGAAGCTTAATCTACTTAAACTACTGACAAAAAAACAGCGTTTATTGCGAAAAATCTTCTCGTAGGGCAGTTTTGGAGAAATTCTAACCGTAAAGATTTAATTACTGCCGAAATTACAGGCAAGGTAATGTGCGAAAACAATAACTTTATTGCCCCACCACAAAGATCAAAAAAAGAGGCACTAAGCCTCTTTTCAAATTAGTCAGCCATCACATAACAGCATCATAAATAGCGCAGAAAACTAATCTCTAAAGTTATTAAATTGAAATGACTGCTCTAGTTCAGCTTCTCGCACTAACTTCATCACCGCTTGTAAGTCATCACGCTTCTTGCCAGTAACACGCACTTGCTCACCTTGAATGGACGCTTGCACTTTTAATTTGCTGTCTTTAATCAACTTAACCACTTTTTTTGCAACGGGTTGCTCTATACCTTCTTTAAAGGTTACCACTTGGCTAAAATTTCGCCCTGAACTTTCAATGCTACCTAAGGTTAAAGCTTTGGCATCAATATTTCTTTTTGCTAATTGAGCTCGCAACATATCTGCCATTTGCTTTAAGCGACTATCAGCATCACCTTTCATGGTCACGGCTGGACTTTTCCAGGTAAAACTAGCGTCTACACCACGAAAATCAAAACGTGTGGATAACTCGCGAGTCGCATTGTCAGTAGCGTTTCTAACTTCTTCCAAATTTATTTCGGAAACAATATCCATTGAAGGCATAATAAATCTCATTCTTGCAAAAATTAGCGATATATTATCAATTTCTGTTTGCAATACCAATATTCATCGGCACAAATTAGTCCGCAACACTATTCGTCATGCCCAAAATAGGCGAATTCAACAACCGAAGATAGATAGTTTTACTCATTTAGCCCTGCTATGATAAAGCTCACTTAAAGCTAGCAAAATATAACAGCCTACAATTTAATGAAAAGTCGCTATCATTTATCAATTCTCGCTCTAATTATCGCACTGTTTTTTGCTCTTTATTTTAGCTCAAACGATTTTCAACGCCTCGTTTTTCGCAGTACAGAAATTGACTCTATTGGCCACATTATCAGTTTTTTCATTCTCACTTGGGTGCTGCACAGCATTTTAAAACTGCCACTGATTAATACTATGCTAACGGTTGCTTTTTATGGGGCATTAACTGAGCTTGGGCAATATTATTTAGGCTTTAGAAACGGTGAGTTTAATGATTTTTTCTCTGATCTCATCGGTATTACCTTATTTGGTATTATTAGGTGGTCAATTCTGATGTATCGAAATCGTTCAAGTATTCGGTAACCACAATGAATATTGTTATCGTTGGGCAAGGGGCTATCGGTTTACTTTGGTATCAGCAATTAACTAAAGCGCCTAGTAATCAGGTTAGCTTATTGTGTTCAGCACGTGCCAAGTCTCCGCCTTCTGAAACTCTTTTTACTGATATTAATGGCCAAACAATAAGTCGGTCACTAACATTCGCGACAAATAAAACAATAAACAGTGCTGATATGGTGCTAATTTGTGTAAAGTCTTATCATATCGAGTTGGCATTAAAAAAGTTATCCCCACAACTTAATGCCAGCTGCATCATAGTTTTTTGCCATAATGGCATGATAAGTTTTGACTTATTTAAGCCATTATCACAACCTTGCTATCTGTTATTAACCACCCATGGTAGTAAAGTTATTAGCCCTTTTCACATTCAACATACTGGGCTTGGGCATAGTGATTTCGGCTCGATAAGCCAACAACCAACGGCCGATTTATCACGAAAAACGTTCAAGGTATTGTCTGAAGCACTACCGACACTGACCTTAACTGACAATATCAAAACAAAGCAATGGCTCAAGCTAGCGATTAATTGTGTTATCAATCCAATTACTGCGATATATAATATTGATAATGGCCAAATACTTGATGCTAAGTACAAGCCGTTAGTCGACAGCTTACTCAAAGAAATAGTAATGGTTGCGCAACTCGACGACTGCACATTCGAGTTCAATGAATTAAAATCACAGGTATTAGCGGTGGCAGAAAAAACCGCAAACAACTGTTCTTCAATGCGTAGTGATATTCTCCTTAACAGACGCACGGAAATAGATTATATCAATGGCTATGTGGTTAATTTAGCAGAAAAAAACGATATGGTAATGCCGGAAAATGAAAAGTTACTCCAGCAAGTTAGGGCATTGGAAAATTTATAACCTGAATACTAAAAAGGCCTTTAATAATAAAGGCCTTTGATACTGTAATCTTAAACCGAAATATTAAGGACGATAAACTTTAACATTCGTAAAGCCTGCCCCCAATAAGTAAAGTGCCTGTAACTTACTCATTACCCCTTGGTCACAATACAATAAGTAATCTTTCGTTTTATCTAAGTCGCCAAATTGCGTTGCTAACTTATAAAAAGGGATATGCTGTATTTCAACACCATTAATTTCCAACGGGTTTTCATCTTCTTCTTCTGGGCTACGAATATCTAATAGCACTGAATTTTTTGGAATATTGTCTAACGTATCAACCGCATGAATTTCTTCCTCGCTGTCTTTACCAATATCACGAATATCAAAAACTCGAGTTTCTTCAACGACTTTATCTAAAATTGAAAAATCAAAATTTGCTTCTTCTGCTTCAACCTTAGATAACACGGCTTTTACCGTCGGCTTTTTAGAAATTACACCGCAATATTCTGGGATAGTTTTGGCAAAATCTTCGGTGCCAATTTTACGGGCAATATCAATAATATCTTGTTTATCGTAAGCAGCTAATGGTCGCAAAATTAATGTTTCAGTTACGCGATCAATAACATTTAAGTTAGTTAGAGTTTGGCTCGATACTTGCCCTAACGCTTCACCAGTTATTAACGCTTGAATGCCCATTTTCTCAGCAACTTTCGCTGCCGCCCGCATCATCATGCGTTTAAGCACGACTCCCATTTGACCATTTTCAATATTTTCTAATATTTCAGCGACAACGGGCTCAAAATCGACAGCAAAAAACTTCACTCTATGTGACGCACCGTACTTGTCCCATAGATAATGACTAACTTGCTTAACGCCCACTTCGTGCGCTGCACCACCTAAGTTAAAGAAACAGTAATGAGTACGAGCCCCCTTCTTGATCATTTGATAACTAGCAACTCCGGAATCAAAACCACCTGACATTAATGACAAAACATCTTCTTGTGTAGCAATTGGGAAACCGCCCATCCCTTGATGGCGCTCGGTAACAATAAATAAGTTTTCGTTTTTAATTTCTAAATGCACCGTTACATCAGGCTTAGATAATTTAACTCGTGCCGATTCGACCTGTTGATTTAAACCACCACCAACATATTGTTCAACCTTAATAGAATTAAAGTCATGGGTACCGGTACGCTTAACTCGCACACAAAAGCTTTTATTTTCTATAGTTTTAGCATGAACAGCTAAAGTTTTTTCATAGATATCATGCAAGTCTGTAAAATTGGTTTGCTGCACTTCAATAAATAGTGGAATACCAGGAATCGACTTTAAGGTATTGATTAACTTTAAACGGTTTTCTGGCGTGTTATTCGCAGTATTAACTTCAATATTGTCCCAGTTCATTCGCGTTGTAACTTGTTCATCAACACGACGTAAAACATTTTTCACATTTGACTCTAAGATCTTAGTAAAACGCTTACGCACCGGACGGCTTTTAATGGTAATTTCAGCCTGTAACTTAACAATAAATTTCATCGATAATAACACCCATAAATAGAATGGCGCGCATTATACACTAAAATCTAGTACAGCCATAAAAAAAGGAGTACATCATTTGTACTCCTTATTTTTAGCAACAAAACGTTATTAACTTTTTTATTCTTGCCTAATAGATACCGGCTCAGTTTCCTTTGCTTTACCTTGATTAATGGCAATTTCTACACGACGATTTCTTCTGCGATTTAAACGATTAGTATTCGGTACTAACGGCCTAGTATCCGCATGGCCAACAACCAATAAACGCGATTGATCAAACCCCGGCACTTTAATAATTTCATGAGCAATAGCCACCGCACGTTTACTTGATAAATCCCAGTTTGAAGTAAATAACTCAGAGTTTATACCTTGATTGTCGGTATTGCCCGAAATCATAATCTCTCCCGGTACGGTATTTAATAGCAAGCCAATATCACGCATGATAGGTTTAAATTGCGGCTGCAAAAATGCCGAACCCGATGGAAATGAACCATTCTCACGAATGCGAATAATCACTTGTTGGCCTAAGGATTCCAGCTCAATAGCACCGTCTTGAATTTGTTGTTCAAGTTGTTCTGCAATTTTCTTAACTAACTCATTTACCTGCTCTTGTGACGCTTGCTCCAACTCTTCTTTAGCTTTTTGCATCGCTTGCGCCGACATTTCATCAGCGGTACTTTGTGATTGACCACCGCGCTCCGTGCCACGTTGTTCTTGTCGACCACCAGCAGAGGTTTCATCACCCGCTTGGAATTCCAGCATTTGCTGAGTCATTTCCATGGTTTGCTGCTGGATCACTTCAATCGGTGTCGGCTCAGGTTTACCCGGGCGAAACTCCTGAGCGATAATACTGGTACCTTTAGGAATGTCCTTTACTTCAATTTTATTTTGCACACCAAAAGCAAACTTCATCGAACCGGCAATTTGCTTAAACTTTAAGACATCCATTTCCGAGAATGACAAAAGTAAGACAAAGAAACACATCAATAATGACATGAGATCAGCGAATGTCCCCATCCATGCGGGTAGCCCTGGGGGGGGACATTTACATTCTTCTTCCATAATTTACTCCCGCTACTCTTCGGTGGTACTAATGGTACGCTTACTTTCCGCAAGATAGTTTTTCAACAAGCCTTCAATAACACGAGGGTTTTGACCATCTTGAATCCCTAATACGGCATCAAGAATAAGCTGTTGATTCATTTTCTCTTCATTCAAACGCAGCTTAAGTTTATTGGCGATAGGTATGGCAATAACGTTAGCTAAAAATGCACCATATAAAGTTGTTAAAAGTGCCACCGCCATTGCTGGGCCAATCGCTTTCGGATCATCCATGTTTGACAGCATGGCAACTAGACCAATCAAGGTACCTATCATACCCATTGCTGGCGCAACATCGGCGAGTCCCATCATCATACCAATGCCAGTTTCATGACGTTCACTGGTTAAGGTAATATCTTTTTGTAAGGTACCACGCACAACATCGGCATCATGACCATCAACCAGCATGTCGACGCCTTTTTGCATAAAGGCATTGGAGATTTCGGCTTCTTCTAACGCAAGAAAGCCACCTTTACGTGCTGCGTCAGCCATTTCAACTGATTTTTCAATCAGCTCATCAGGTTGTTCAATTTTGAATAAAAACGCTTTTCCGGCAATTTTTCCGATAGTGAAAAACTGCCCCATATTATAATTAGAAAGCACCACGAAGATTGAACCACAAAAAACAATCAGTATCGATTGGGTATCGACGAACATATTGATGTCGCCACCTAACACCATTGCCATTACAATAAAGCCAATAGCTCCAACCATTCCCAATAGCGTTGCTAAATCCACAAATGCCTCCGATAAATTCTCTAGATATACTCGCTAAGTTGATAATACCTGATGAATAGGTGTTAGGCGAATACTTATATTTTTACTTATACCTGTATTATCGCCCATATTGTCAATAACTTAAGAAGCAGTTAGCAATATTTTACTATCTGGCTTTAATTCATCATTAATTGACCCAGCGCCCCAGCTAAGGTAAGTTTGCGCCTAGAGTTCATATCAGGCTAAAAAAAGTCCATGGCAAGAAAAAAAATAGAGAATTTAAGCTTCGAAGAATCCTTAGCTGAATTGGAAACCATAGTGCAAAATTTAGAACAAGGTGACCTTAACCTTGAAGACTCAATGAGTTTATTCGAACGTGGTTTACATTTAAGCCAGCACAACCAAGAAAAGCTACAAGGCGCTGAACAACAAATCAATATACTATTGGAAAAAAATGGCAAAGCTCAGTTAGCAACGTTTATCACTGACGAGAATAATAATAGTGACTAAACTAACAGATATTGCCGTTGTGCAAACGCGCATTGACAATTACTTAATTGATAAACTTGAAAGTTTACCTATTAATGATGAAAAACTGCATGCCGCCATGCGCTATGGCTTACTCATTGGCGGCAAACGCATGCGTCCCTATCTTGCCTATATTACCGGCGAATCACTAAATGCTAAACAAAGTGACATCGATGGCGTTGCCGCGGCATTAGAGTGCATTCACGCCTACTCATTATTGCATGATGATCTACCGGCAATGGACGATGATGATTTACGTCGAGGACAGCCCACTTGCCACAAAGCCTTTGATGAAGCGACTGCTATTCTGGCCGGTGATAGCCTGCAAACCTTAGCTTTTGATATTATTGCCAATCATGAATTCTCAGAGGAAGTCGCCCCCAAACGCATTGAGTTACTTCGCCATTTGGTTAACGCCAGCGGCTATCAAGGAATGTGTGGTGGTCAAGCATTAGATTTAGCGGCAACAGGCAAAGCGATTTCGCTTGATGCATTAGAAACATTGCATTCTTTAAAAACCGGGGCATTATTAGAAGCGTCGGTAATGATGGCTGCCGAATGCAGTACTGAGGCAACGAAAAAGGATAAAGAGCAACTATCTCGCTATGCAAAACTAGTGGGCTTAGCGTACCAAGTGCGTGATGATATTATCGACATCACCTCAACCGAAGAAGAGCTTGGCAAGCCGGCTGGGTCGGACCTAGCGGCGGAAAAAAGTACTTACCCAGCATTGCTCGGTTTGCAAGGTGCACAAGAAAAAGCTGACAACTTATATCAACAAGCGCTTCAAGCTTTAGCCACTTTGCCCTACAATACACAGAATTTATCCGATTTTGCGACTTTCATAATCAATCGCAAACATTAATATTTAAATTAAATAGAATAATATGACTATAAACCTGACTGAATATCCTTTACTGGCCAACATCAATACCCCTGATGACTTACGTAAATTAGATCAAAAGCAATTAGCACAAACCAGTGAAGAATTAAGACGTTACTTATTAAATTCGGTAAGTAAAAGTAGTGGCCACTTTGCCTCAGGTTTAGGCACCATCGAATTAACCGTCGCTCTGCACTACGTCTATAACACACCATTTGATCACTTAATTTGGGATGTTGGTCATCAAGCATACCCACACAAAATATTAACCGGCAGGCGTGATCAGTTACACACCATACGTCAAAAAGACGGCCTTCATCCATTTCCATGGCGAGAAGAAAGTGAATACGACGTATTAAGCGTTGGTCATTCAAGCACCTCTATTTCTGCTGCACTAGGTATGGCTGTTGCCGCAGAGAAAGAAGCGAAAAACCGTAAAGTCGTTGCTGTTATTGGTGACGGTGCCATGACCGCAGGAATGGCATTTGAAGCGTTAAATCATGCCGGTGATATTAATAAAGACATGTTAGTCATTTTAAATGATAACGAAATGTCAATTTCAGAAAACGTTGGTGCGTTAAACAACCATTTAGCAAAAATGCTTTCGGGAAGCCTTTATACCGGTATTCGTGAAGGTAGTAAGCGCATACTTAAAAATATTCCGCCGATCAAAGAATTAGCCAGTCGCGCCGAAGAACACCTCAAAGGCATGGTGGTACCCAGCACCTTCTTCGAAGAACTTGGCTTTAATTACATTGGCCCAATTGATGGTCACGATGTTGACGGTTTAGTTGATACCATTTCCAATATGCGTAACCTTAAAGGTCCACAATTACTGCATATTGCCACTAAAAAGGGCAAAGGTTACCAACAAGCTGAACAAGACCCGATCAAGTACCATGCGGTTCCAAAATTTGATCACACCGAAACCACGCTGCCGAAAAGTGCGCCAAGTTTGCCAACCTATTCAGCAATATTTGGTGACTGGTTATGCAAAACTGCCGAACAAGACAATAAACTTGCTGCAATAACGCCAGCCATGCGTGAAGGCTCTGGCATGGTTGAATTTAGCCAACGCTTTCCCCAACAATATTTTGATGTTGCTATCGCTGAACAGCATGCGGTTACATTTGCTGCGGGATTAGCAATTGGTGGTCGTAAGCCTGTTGTAGCAATATACTCAAGTTTCTTACAACGTGGTTATGATCAATTCATTCATGATGTTGCCATTCAAAACTTACCGGTATTATTTGCCATTGATCGCGCTGGCATTGTTGGCGCTGATGGTCCAACCCATCAAGGCTCATTCGATTTAAGCTTTATGCGTTGCATTCCAAACCTTACCATCATGGCTCCATCTGACGAGCGTGAATGTCAACTTATGCTAAATACCGGTTATCAATTAAATGCACCAGCTGCGGTTCGTTACCCTCGTGGTAGCGGCAATGGCGCAACCTTACCGGCAATTAATGAAACCATTGAAGTGGGTAAAGGCAAGCGTATTCGTGTAATAGCTGAAACCGCTCCAGCAAGTAAGGTTGCGATACTTAACTTCGGTACTACCTTAGCTGAAGCAAAATTAGCTGCAGAAACATTGAATGCAACTTTAGTTGATATGCGTTTCGTCAAGCCACTAGATCAAGCACTTATCAACGAGCTTTGTGCACAGCATGATGTCATTGTGACAGTGGAAGATAATGCCATTGCAGGCGGCGCAGGCTCAGGGGTTAATGAGTATGTTCTCAGCCAAGGCATAATGAAGAAAATTCTCAATATTGGCTTACCAGATAATTTTATTAAACACGGCACACAAGCTGAAATCCATCAAGAACTTGGCTTAGATGGTAAAGGTATCGTAGATAAAATTACTCAGTTTATTGCTTAGTACACGTCTTGATTTAAGCCTTAATTTAATAAATATCTTAAAACGAAAAAGCGATTTGAAGTCATTCAAATCGCTTTTTTTATGTACAGGATGTACGGTATGTCGCGGTTGCATGGATGCAAAGGAGCGTGTATGTACAAGATGTACGGTATGTCGCGGTTGCATGGATGCAAAGGAGCGTGTATGTACAGTATGTCACGGTCACCTAGTCGTTCATAGCCATCCTTGGCTTCTCGACATTAAGACTTCCATATCTGTCGATATGAAAAAGTGACTATATTTAAAGCATCAATAATCGATTATTCAGCGATATATTCCACCACTTCTAAACCAAAACCTGACAATGAATGATATTTAGTCTGTGAGCTTAATAAGCGCATCTTGCTAACACCTAAGTTAGCCAGTATTTGCGAGCCAACACCAACATTGCGTGAGCCAACGTGACGTTTCACTTCTTTCACGGTTTCGCCAGCATCTAGTTTGGCATATTTTTCTACTTGGGCGATCAGCTCTAATGGTGACTCATGCTTACCTAGTAGCACTAACACACCACCTTCTTTGCCTATTTTTTCTAGCGCGTTAGCCATAGGCCATTTGGCGACACTTTCACGTTGGCTAAATAATAAATCTCTAAAAGTGTTTTCTAAGTGCACACGCACTAACGTTGGCTCATCAGCATTAATCTCGCCTTTCGTTAAGGCAAAGTGTGCTTGGCCGTCAATAGTGTCTTTAAATACTGTTAAATCAAAGTCACCAAAAGCGGTTGGCAGTTTACACTGAGAAACACGCTCAATGGTGGTTTCATTGGCGTTGCGATATTCTATTAAATCGGCAATGGTGCCCATTTTTACGCCGTGCTTTTCGGCTATAATTTCTAGATCAGGACGACGCGCCATAGTGCCATCTTCATTTAGGATCTCCACGATAACAGCCGCGGCTTCAAGACCAGCTAAGCGCGCTAAATCAACACCTGCTTCAGTGTGCCCCGCACGATTTAATACCCCACCATCTTTCGCGATTAGTGGAAAAATATGGCCTGGTTGCACAATCGAATTATGATCAGCATCTTTCGCCACCGCCGCTAGCACTGTTGTCGCTCGGTCGGCTGCAGAAATACCTGTGGTAACGCCTTCTGCGGCTTCAATAGAAACGGTAAAGTTGGTGGTAAACTGTGCGTCATTCTTATCAACCATTAATGGTAATTTTAAAACTTCACAGCGCTCCGCTGACATTGGCATGCAAATAAGACCACGACCATGCGTTGCCATAAAGTTGATCGCCTCAGGCGTTACTTTTTCTGCAGCCATAATGAAGTCACCTTCATTTTCGCGATCTTCATCATCCATTAAGATGACCATTTTGCCTTGAGCTATATCGTCGATAATCTCTTGTGGCGTGTGTAAATTCATGACAACCTCTTTATTTAATAAAACCACTACGCGCTAACAGCGCATGCGTAACCCCTGACGGTTCTTGTTGGTCAGAGCTTTGCTTGGTAAGTAATCTTTCTATATAGCGGGCAATTAAATCAACTTCTAAGTTAACTTTAGTGCCAACTTGGTATTTACTGATAATTGTTTGTTGTGTGGTATGCGGCACTATGGTTAAGCGAAATTTATCAGCCGTTAAGCTATTAACCGTTAAGCTGGTGCCATCAATTGTGACAGAGCCTTTTTCCGCAATATATGCTGCAAGCTCTGCAGGCATAGTTAGCCAATAGTCAATGCTATTACCTTTATGTTCGATACTGGTAATTTCACTCACGGCGTCGACATGGCCCGACACCATATGGCCGCCAAATCGTGTGGTTGGCAACATCGCCTTTTCAAGGTTTACATTATCACCGATCTGATAATGCGCTAGGCCAGTACGGGTTAAAGTTTCACTGGAAACATCAGCACTAAAGCTTGAATTATCAACTGCAACAACCGTCAAACAAATACCATTAGTGGCGATTGAGTCACCCAACTTAACATCTGATAAATCTAATACGCCGGTTTCAATAGTGACACGTGCACCATCACCTGAGCTATTAATCGCCCTTAAACGCCCTACTGCTTCTATAATTCCTGTAAACATTTTCTCGTTAACCTATATTTCAATAGTTGTCGCGGTTATTATGGTCGTTACTATTTGCTAATGTATTTAACGGTAAAATTTTGCCGTTATTCTAATATCTTGTCCCACCATGCGCATATCGATAATATCAAGCGCTTTCGCATCAGAAAGTTTCTCTATTGCTGGCATGTTGACTAAACCTTTACCGTCACTACCCATCAATTTCGCGGCTTGATATAGCACTAATTCATCAACTAAATTTTGCTCGATAAAGGCACCACTCAGCTGTGCACCTGATTCAATTAAAATATCATTTAGTCCCTGCTTGCCCAAATATGCTAACAGTAATTGTAGGTCGATATGTTTTCTATTAGCCGCCTGTGGAATTTGTACCTGTTCTACAAAGTGCGGCCAATCTTGGCTATTTTCAATGGCATGTCGAATGATTAATATTTTACCCGGCTGTTGAAATATCGCCAGCTCAGGTGTTAAACGGTTACGACTATCAATAATAATACGTACTGGCTGCCTAACCTCGCTTTCTGGATACGTGTTTTTAAGCTCACCAAGTGACTGCCAGCGCACGTTCATTTTTGCATCATCAAAAATAACTGAATCCGCACCACAAATGATGCCGCAGCTTTGTGCGCGTAATCGTTGCACGTCAGTTCTCGCTTCATTAGCAGTTATCCACTGACTTTCGCCGCTGGCCATGGCGGTTTTACCGTCTAAACTTGCCGCCAGTTTACAGCGCACATAGGGTAATTTGGTGGTCATTAAATGGATAAAACCAGGATTCAGTGCGCGGGCGTCTTGCCCTAATAAGCCAAATTGCGTTGTAATGCCGGCAGCTTGTAAAATTTCTAAACCTCGACCCGACACTTTCGGGTTTGGGTCAACCATAGCGGCAATAACATGGCCAACTTGAGCCTTAATTAATGCTTCTGCACATGGTGGCGTTAAGCCATAATGGCTACATGGCTCTAACGTGACATAGGCAGTAGCACCTTTGGCTTTATCACCAGCTTGCTTTAAAGCATTAACTTCGGCATGGCCTTCGCCGGCTTTTTGATGAAAACCTTCTCCAACTATTTCACCATTTAACACCAACACACAGCCAACTCTTGGGTTCGGCGATGTGGTAAAGTGGCCGCGCTTAGCCAGTGCTATAGCGCGTTGCATAAATTGATGGTCTTCGGCAGAAAATTGTTTCACGTGGGCACCTAGTATGAAATGACCTAATTTACGTTATTCGTCGTCGCCCAAACGGGCTATTTCTTCACCAAACTCTTTAATATCTTCAAACGAGCGATATACCGAAGCAAAACGAATATAAGCGACTTTGTCTAAGCTCTTAAGTTGTTCCATAATAATGGTGCCTAACAGCTCACTGGAAACTTCTCGTTCGCCTGTTGCACGCAATTTAGATTTTAACTTATTGATCGATAATTCCATTTCTTCGGTGCTAACCGGTCTTTTCTCTAGCGCACGTACTAAACCGTTGCGCATTTTATCTTCGTTAAAAGGTTCTCGTGAGCCGTCACGCTTAATAATGCGAGGCATAACTAGCTCGGCACTTTCAAACGTTGTATATCTTTCATGACAAGCTAAGCATTCGCGACGACGGCGCACCTGATGGCCGTCGGACACTAAACGAGAGTCGATAACTTTAGTATCGGTGGCTGAGCAAAAAGGACAATACATTGATGAGTTCCGTCGTTAACTAGTCATGAGTAATTTAATTACCAGCATTTTAATTGAAAACCGTTCATTAAGCTAAAAATCTTAACAGGAATATGAAATTAACTTACTTATACCCAAACCATTTGAAGATGCAGTTTCAGAGTTAAGCTAGGAAATCAGAGTAAGGCGCCGCATGCAGGTAATGATTATTCTCTTACTAAGTGCTGTAACACTGAACTGATTTTCTAGCTTAGCTCTCGCAAGGCAAGGCGATAAAGGGCCAGCTCCGGCGTTATTAATTTTTACAATGGAACAACCATTCTATTCAATCAATGCCTTGGTGCTGCCCCTTTTTCGACTTGTTGAATTCTGCATATTCAAGTGGCATGCGTATATAAAAAAATGGCCACAAAGTGGCCATTTTTAAAAAGCTATTTTAATACAGCAAAGTAATATTTACTTCGCTCATCCATAAGTAGAATTACTTATAAACAGGGAAGCGAGCACAAAGTTCTTTAACGCCTGCTTGTACTTTGGCAATTGTTTCTTCGTTATTGATATCGTCTAAAATATCACAGATCCATGCAGTAATTGTGCGTGTTTCTTCAGTACCAAAACCACGACGAGTGATGGCAGGGGTACCTAAACGTAAGCCCGAAGTAACAAATGGTGAACGTGGATCGTTCGGCACAGAGTTTTTATTCACTGTGATATGCGCACGGCCTAAGGCTGCATCTGCATCTTTACCTGTAATATCTTTATCAATTAAATCAAGTAGTAATAAGTGGTTTTCAGTACCGTTTGAAACTACTTTATAGCCACGCTCTTGTAATACCGCCACCATAGCTTTGGCATTGTCTAATACATTTTGTTGGTACGCTTTAAATTCTGGCGCTAATGCTTCTTTAAACGCTACAGCTTTTGCCGCGATAATGTGCATTAGTGGGCCACCTTGGCCACCAGGGAATACCGCACTGTTTAATTTTTTGTAGATAGCTTCGTCATCACAACCAGAAACAATTAGGCCGCCACGTGGGCCTGCTAATGTTTTATGGGTTGTGGTTGTGACTACGTGTGCATGTGGTACCGGGTTAGGATAAAGACCTGCTGCAACTAAACCAGCAACGTGCGCCATATCAACGAAGAAATAAGCGCCAACTTTATCTGCAATTTCACGCATACGAGCCCAGTCAACAACACCAGAAAACGCAGAGAAACCACCGATGATCATTTCAGGCTTGTGTTCAATGGCTAAACGCTCTAGTTCAGCATAATCAATATCACCAGTTTCTGGGTGTAAACCGTATTGAATAGCTTCGTAAGACTTACCTGAAAAGTTTACATGTGAACCATGTGTTAAGTGACCACCATGAGCTAAGCTCATACCTAACACTTTACCGCCAGGTGTAACTAACGCTTGAAATACTGCTGCATTGGCTTGTGAACCTGCATGTGGTTGCACGTTTGCGTACGTAGCACCAAATAATTCTTTTGCGCGGTCAATCGCTAATTGCTCTGCAACATCAACGTATTCACAACCACCATAGTAACGCTTGCCTGGGTAGCCTTCGGCATATTTATTGGTTAACTGTGAACCTTGAGCTTCGAGTACACGTGGGCTACAGTAATTTTCTGAAGCGATGAGTTCAATATGCTCTTCTTGACGAACAACTTCATTGCTCATTGCTTGATAAAGTTCTGGATCAAAATCAGCAATATTCATTTCACGTGTAAACATGTTATTTCCTCAAATAGTTTGCCAGCGGCAATAATTGGCTTTCTGTTGTTTCAACATTAGCAAGGTCAAAAATAATTGCGGCATATTCTGCCTGAACTTGTATGGGTTGTATACGATAAAACCACGCTCTTTTAGTTCATTTTGCAATCAATTATGCTTTGAGGTTAGCGATAAAAGCTTTTAACGAAACCATCAAATAGTCACCTAGACTAATATACTGTCTTAAAAACACAAAAACAACAAATTTAAAACAACAAAATAATCATAATACAAAATATAATTCGCACAATATCATTTTTATGGTTTTTTATAATTATTTCATTGACAATAACTGCAGATATTCTTTCTTGCGTTTTCTATGCAGGTATTCCACAACAAGATACATAGCTAACATAAAACCATTTGCTATTAGGAATGCCGTCAATAGTGGTTTTTCACTGCTTTGCCCTACGGTATAAACAAACCAATTCACCAACGGCAAAAAAGGTAGAAAGGAAATTTTTGTGATCCACAGATATTTCATTGAAGATTCACTGCCGGCAATAGCGTTATCGATAGCTTTTTCTGGGCTATCACATAATTGTGACCAGGTCGCTAGGCGCAATTTAGTTTCAAAATAAACAAAAATGAGTGATATCAGGCCACCTAAACCAAGATAGGTGTTTACAGGGTCCCCCAACTGACCATCAAAAACACCATATAGAAACACCAAGAGTAAACCTAGTGTCGCGATTATATTCAAGGCAAAGCAAAGCTTAGCGCCACGTGTTCTTCGCCGAGTACGTTTTACTAATGCATTGATGTCTGTTTTCGGTGTTGGTTGCGCTTGCCAGTCTTGACTCAATTCCGCCCATGCATCATCAAAAACGGTTAATTGCTCGTCATCATTTTTAAGTTCAGTTGCTTGCGTTTCATTTTTTGCTTGTAAATCCGCTTGCTGTTCACCTTCAACAATCGCATTATTTGGCTTTATTTCTTTGTTCATTCGGCCTCCAGCATCTGCATCAACGCAGCCTTTGCACGTTGTAACCTAACACCCACTAAATTACTGCTGATTGCTAAAACATCAGCAATCTCTTGGTAACTCATGCCTTCTAAGGCCAAGGTAATAACTTGTTGTTGTTCAAGTTTTAATTTACGAATAGCACTGGTCAGCCGTTGCTGTCGTTGCTGTTGATCTAACTCTTGGTATGGGGTTCGTTGACTATCTTCAGTTTCTTCATCAGTACTAATATCACTGATGTTACTATCTGTTTTGATCGTTTTAATAGCTTTAGCAACGTGCGTGGCAAGAACGTTATGGGCAATACGCGCAACAAATGTTTTAGCGCTAGATTCCTGCCTAAACTTGGGCAGTGCACGCCAAATATTTAAAGCGATTTCCTGAAACAATTCATCTTGAATCGCCGGTTTTGCTTCAAAGCCCATGATAATATGGCGAAGAAGCTTTTCATACTCCTGCAACCATTGACGAAAAATGACTTGATGATCCAAACTACTATCCTTGCTTTCAGTTTGCTTACGAGTGAATACTTTTTCATAAGGCGCTGAGCTTTTCATTGGCATAGAATTTAACATGATAATAGTTTGGTAATCATTACTTTTTCTTAATGTAGGCTTAACTTAACGCCATAACCACTTTTTCAGATTTCAGCTTATTAGCCAACATAGTGACTAATACAATGGTAATAGCGATCGTCACGCCACTGGTTGTTAACATTGCCAGCCAATTGACCTCAACGCCTTTGAAAATATCTTCCATAATTAACGACTGTCCGGCAATAGGTAACCAATCTAACCACTGCGGACGATCATCCATCAACATTAAAGCAACAGGTACAAAGGCAGGTATGGCAATAATCATGTTAACGGTTGACTGCGCCTCTTTAAAACTCTTGGTTTGAAAGGCTAAAAACAGCTGACATGCGGTGGCAAAGAAGCAAATAGGTAACAGTAAGAATAATAACGTTAATGCTTTAGGAACGCCTAAGCTAAACGTCGCGCCTATCTTAGTTAAATCAACAAAGCCAACGGAAATTGACGTCAACACTAATACCATAGTCACGCCAATAATAGAAATCGTTGAAGCACTACAGAGCTTAGCCAAAACAATTTTCATGGTACTCACCGGCTGGCACAACAGCATTTCAAGGACATTACGTTCACGTTCGCCAGCGCTGGAATCGATAGCAACTGAAAGTCCTGACATAAAGGCCGCCATCATCATGTATAAGCCCATCATCATCGAAATCATAACAAATGTTGCATCAGGTTTTGCGGTATCTTGTTCAACCACTTTTACTGCGTTGAGTAAGCGAATATCAACACCACGCAATAGCAAACGCTTATAACCAATTGATAATGAAAATTCCCGCACAGCATTATTAATTCGACGAACTGGCGTCCCTACCGCCTTATCATTAAAGTCGGCTTTTAAGTGCACCTTAATGGTTTTCCCTTCCGCCATATTTTTCGCATAGTCTTGTGGAATGTCGATGACAATATTACGCTCATCCCAAATTGCTTTATCGTCTTGAGGAGCGTCAGAGAAGCTTAAAAGGTTTTGCTCGGCTAAGTGAGTAATCAATTTAGGGGCGTACTCTGCACCACTAAATTTGATATAGACAGGAGGTTCATCAATCGCTTTTTCGATAATTATTTTTGACATCACCATTATCATAACGGGTGCCATAAATGCCATCATCAACGCCACCATTAAGGCGCGTTTATCACGAAAGGCTTCTTTATATTCTTTAAGTAATAATGCCTTAAACTGGATCATGCTGCTACTCCCTCATCCGAGCCAATTAGTTTTACAAACGCTTCTTCTAAATGGCTTTCTCCTGCTAAATCACAAAGCTCTTGTGGCGTACCCTGTGCAGCAAGTTTGCCATTAGCCACAATAATCACTCGATCACATAGCGCCGCAACCTCTTGCATGACATGAGAAGAGAACAAAATACAGTGCCCTTTGGCTTTAAATTTGGCTAAATGGTTGCGCAATATTCGCGTACTCATAACATCTAAGCCTCGAGTAGGCTCATCAAGGACAAAGTTTTTCGGTTGATGAACTAATGATTGAGCTAACGTCACTTTCATGCGCTGCCCTTGAGAAAACCCAACCGTTTTACGATGTGCCAGATCGCCTAACTCCAAATCAGCAATCACTTGTTCAATGGCTTGTTTTTTTGTCTTACCTGACATGCCATGAATACTGGCAAAATAGTCAATTTGCTCATAAGCCGTTAAACGTTCATATAAGCCGAATTTATCTGGAAAAATACCAAGTTTAGCGCGCGCCAACAAAGGCTCTTCTGTGACTTTAATGCCGTCAATGGTCGCATAGCCTTCATCAGCAGACAGTAAACCATAAAGGGTGCGCAAACAGGTGGTTTTTCCTGCGCCATTGGGCCCCAAAATACCCGTAATTTCACCATCTTTCGCGGTAAAAGATAAACCATCAAGTGCTTTAACTGTGTGTTTCTTATCAATAAAGCTTTTATGTAAGTTATTAACTTCAATCATTTTTATTTCCTTTCCCTTGTCGCTGTACCTGCTTTATTGAATACCATTAACACTGGTCATAAATGTCTCTTGTGGAACGTCTTCAAGACAAGACTCGTCTAGTGATTTAGGATCTTTCTTAGTTAAGAACTCATTAATAATGACATTTGCGCAGGTACTCATCGCCACCGTATGAGAAGCATTTTCAACCACAATATGATGGCTATTGGGTAAAGTTTTCGCAGAATATTCACCGTTACTTGGTGGCGTTACTGGGTCTAAATTCCCTGATAATATTAACGTGGGTATATCGGCAGTGACACTTTGGTAAAAATCTTCACTAGGGCGATATTCCGGAAAAAATGGGCAAACCATTTCCCAGGCAAATTGGCTGTCGGTGCCATCAAAGTTATTTTCTCCGTCAGCCTTTTTAACCTCAGAGGTGAGTCTCGGCATGTCTTCATTACAAACAATATTAAACAGTAATCCGGTATAAACCAGTTGCTCATCTTCTGTACGAGCCATCAGTCCAAGTAACGGTTGATAGTTCTCTAAATACGCCTGATGGATAACTAAAGGCACCATAGAGCGACCTTCCATACCATATAACTGAAAACGCAAGTTGCCAGTAAACTTAGTAGCATCAAGAACAAACTTAGTCGGTGTACCTAGACGCGGATGCAAAATATCGAGTGTCACTGGTTTTTCCGCCAAACGCGATTTTACCGCTTGAAACTCTTCAGCCAAATTTGGAAAAGCTTGATGGCATGATGTGCTATTTTTGCAGTTTTCCAGCAGAAGATTGAAAGAACGCGCGCCACTTTGGCCAAACATGCCAATTGGCACTTCTATTGGGCCAACACTGTCAAGTACAACACTGGCAAGCGAGTCAGGGAACATGCGCATATACACTAAGCCGGCACGCGTACCATATGAGCCACCATAAATATTTATTTTGTCATGGCCAAGCGCCGCTCGAATACCATCAAAATCTCTAATGGCATTTTCTGAATTATATTGCCTTACATCACCTTTAAACTGAGCAACACAATCTTTAACTTCTTGAGCATTCATCTCACTAGCTAAAGCAGAATAAACATTTTCAACCGCGTCAAATTCACACTCCAAGGCACTACTTTCGCCCGTGCCACGTTGGTCGACTAAGATAATGTCACGGGTTTTTCTTACTTCGTGAAATACTCGGTTTAAGCCGGTAGCCAATTCAACGGCGGCTTGGCCTGGACCTCCGGCTAAAAACATTAACGGCGCTTTATTTTCACTATTGTCAATCGCCGGTAACACGGCAAAATTAATCGAAATTTTATTACCATTTGCCTGTTGGTAGTTTTCAGGTACCTGTAATTTCCCACATTGTACTTGCGCACGTATTTCACCTAAGTGACAATTTTCTAGTGTTAAGTTTTCATTTTTTGTCTCACTTGCCAATGCTTGTTGCATGAAAGTCAACAGCCCAAATGCCAACACCTTCTTCCAAGTTATTTTCATTTTATCCTTCCTAATGATAATGTTGCTTGTATAGTCTCGGCACTTTCGAATTTATTACAGTTTTTCTAAAATAAAATACAATTATAATTTAATCGCCTGATAATTAAGAAAAATATAGGTTTTTTTATGAACGACGTTAACACAGAACAAGCTCAACAAACTGAAAAAGATGGCGATAGCAAAACCGGCATAAGTGGTGAAAAGCTGAATTTAATAATCGCCTTATGCGCAATTTTAATTTCGGCGGCTTCATTTTATGCCACTTACCTCCAAGCTGACGCTGCAGAACGACAAGTCAAAGCCATGACCTTGCCTTTAGTGCAGTTCACCAGTGGCAATTGGGACAATGAACTGAGAAAGCAAGAGTTAACCCTAACACTTAAAAATGCTGGTGTCGGCCCGGCCATCATCAAACGTGTTGACTATAAATATCAGGGAAAAAGTTATGCCAGCTTATCAGAGTTTTATCGAGCGTGTTGCGAAGCAGAAGCAACAGAATATTTTAACCGGGTAAAAGAAAATATTAGAGAAAACAAAGTAGATACTGAAGGGATATATATCACGAGCCCATTAATTAACAGCATAATTCCCGGCCAAGAAAAAACTAAATTTTTAACATTTGCCTTAGCAAAAGAAAACCAAACATTTTGGCAAAAACTTAACGACGAACGCTTCTATTTAACGCTAAAAGTTTGCTATTGCTCATTACTTGGCGAGTGCTATAACACCGAGAAAAATGGCATCGTTGAACCCATAGAATATTGCCCTGTTCGTCAAGAAAAATCGAAAATACTGTAAGGCTTTAACTGATTTAATTCAGAAAAAATTTACACATAAAAAAAGCCGCTAGGGAGAGTTAGCGGCTTTGACTTCGACAGATTATAGTTTCTCGTTGAAAACCAATCTAAAAATCATAACGAACTGATAAACGAACGCTTCGTGGGGCTTGCCAGCCTTTCGGTGTATTCCACAAAGCATCATCATTAGCAGTAATGGCATCATCGTCAGCTAAATCCTGTACTGATGCGGTTTCGCCTATTTGTCTGACACTTGTCACACTGTCCCAACCGAATGGGTTATCAACTTGCAAGCTGAATAACGCTTGGCCATCGAATATGTCCGTAAAGTAATTCAAGCCAAGGCTTAACGTTTGAACACTTTCCATTCTGCCAGCCGTGCCACGAGGAACAGCTTGGTCATCTTTCCTAAAATACTCTGCCCCCCAACCTGGTAAGTCTTCGTGATAACCAAAGTGATTTACCGGTGCACCTGAGACAATGTTGTAATTAAACGAAGCAATAACATCTTCTGTGATCTGATAGGTACCCCAAAGCTTGAAATTATGCGGACGGTCATTAGGTAAACGACCGTAGCCATCTTCAACAATTTGTGGCTCATCAAATGAACGTGTCCAACCCGGATCGCGTTGTTCGTTGTCCGAACGCACTAGACCTTCGGTATTACCTTCAGAGCGGCTCCATGTATATGAACCGGCAATATGAAACTCTTCGGTAACATCACCATCAAAACTAAATGTAAGCGCCTTGTATTTACGTTTAGCCTTCGGATAGCCTAAGTAAGATGCATCAATAGTTTCCTTCGTTAAAGTACCATCGCCATTAAAGTCTTCCCAAATAGTTAAATCAGTTCCTGGGTTAATAAATCTTGCCGAACCACCGTTCCACACTTGGCCAGCAACACTTTCAAAGCCAGAGCAATCTTTATTTTGATCGGCACACCATTGTAAAACTCCCCAGCCATTTTCACCCGCAAAACCATCAACTTGTGAGTCTTCAATCGATACTTTTAGATCACGGTAGGTTGCTGTTAGTCCAAGCACCCAATTGTCATCGACAACAATTTCATAACCTAAGTTGTAGCCATCTAAATACATAGGGTCAAGGTCTGCATCAGCAAAGATTGCACCGTCACGCACTTCGCCATTACCGACAACTTGATAACCTTCAACCGGACCTGTTGTTAAGGCTCCGGTATTTTCATCAAAACTTAGTACTTGGCTAAATGAATGTACGTCCGTTTCAGGCGAAACAAAACGCTCACTAACTCGTGCTGCAACCGGTTGATAGTAACGACCATAGTTGAAAAATACTTTTTGAGTACCATCACCTAAAATATCATAATTAAGTGAAAGTCTAGGGGCGAGCTGATTATCAATATCGATCCATTTTTCGCCATTACTTGTGGTATTGGCAAAAGCTTCATTGCGCACACCAAGGGTGGCCACTAACTGCTCGGTTACTTGCCAGGTATCTTGAATATAATAAGCTGAAAACTCACCATCAAAATCTGCATCTTTATCAAATTGGCGTGAATAATAATAATCGCCAACAGGCATAGTAAAACTGCCGTCTACACACGAATTTCCGCCAGTACACCAACGTGTACGTTCCGTTGCTGCATTATATACACGTGAACGTGAAAATTGTTGTCCGTCTGGGCCATGGCCTCGACCAGTCGTTTTCGAGTTAGTATCATCCTGCTCGTAACCAAAGGATAAGGTGTGATTCTCAGTAATATCCCACTCAAAGTCTACTCGTAAGCTATCACGTGTATCTTCACTATAATTACTGTAAATTCCTACTGTATTGGTCACTAACTTGGTGCCACCACGGCGATCTTCTACCCAAAATTGATCAGGTGTACCACTACGTTGATCGTTAATGGTTTCCATTCTGCCCAAACTAGCAGAAACAGATAAATCATCAGTTATATAGCCGTTGTAGCTAAAAATGTAAACTTTGTTATCGGTTTCAATTGTGCGGTCTAAATTTGCAACGTCTGCCGCTTTTAGATCGCCTTTACCGGTAACAGGAGACCAGAAATAATCGTGACTTGTCGATTCACGTTGGTTGTCCATATAAACAAAATTAACCGCGTGATCGTCAAAGACTTGCCAATCAAGGTTAACAAATAGGTTGTCTTTTTCTACTTCTCGCTCTGTGAACTCAGTTGTGCCTGTGCCAGCATCAGCCCATTCATCTTGATTATTCGACGGCGCATATAAAACGTAGAAAAATGCCGTATCTTCGACTAATGCACCACTTGCCCACAGTGAAAGTTCTTTTTTATCAACTTTATTTTCAGAGTTGCGATAATGGTTTGTCCATTCGTCGCCACCTGTTTTAACATAGTTAAAGTCTGGGCGAGTACCGCCTAAACTACTGGGTTGCCAGTCAAATTTGCCACCAAATGAAAACTCATTAGCTCCAGATTTCGCAACCATATTAGTAACACCACCAACGGTACGCCCGTACTGCGCTGGAATACCACCATTAATAACATTAATTTGATCAACAGCCTCCCAAGCAAAATCAGAAATAATCGCGTTGTAACGAATATCAGTAATATTAAAACCATTTAAATAGTAGCCATTCTCTGCAACAGAGCCCCCTGCAGAACTAACTAAGCGACCATCAGAGCCATCAATACCATCAAAAATTCCGCTTGCCCCCATGCTATTGCCTGGAGCTAATACAGCAACAGAAGAAAGGTCTTCACCGATTGGTAATAAGGCCAATTCTGAAGCGCTGAAAACAACCCCCTGTTGTGAACTTTCCAAATCTATTTTGGCGACCTCACTACCTCGGATCTCGATTACCTCAATAGAATCATCGCCCAGTGAAATACTTCCAAGATCGGATGTTTGACCCAATGTGATCGTTAAACCCGTTACTTCCGCAGTTTGATAACCTGCTTTTGAAATAGTTGCGGTATACCTACCAACGGGTAAGCCCTTTAATGTAAATTCACCGATAGAGTTCGTGGTCACTTTACGGCTAATACCTTTGCTCTCATGCTTTAAAACAACAGTAACATTTGCAAGATCAACACCAGACGAAACAATTGTTCCTCGAGCTTGACCATAAACGTCACTTGCCGCCATAGCGGCAGGTGACGAAAGCAAAATAGCCGTACTTACCGCTATTGCTGCTAACGATTTTCTTGGCCCAAAGCCATTTTTTATTCTTTTTGACATTGTTAATCCCTTCTGGCGCATTGCAATGCACTCATCATTATTTATTAATTTTATTGACAACCCGATATATTGTATACAATATATCGGCACTGAATATAATATAGACAATTACAACATTCAAGTAACATTTAATTAACTATTAGAAACTAATTGAATAAGTAATTTATTCAACAACTTATGTAGGAATTGTTACCAAGAGTGCTGAAAGCAGGTGTTTTTACCAAAAACAATAATCAGGGATTTAGTGATAAAATCGCTCTTGGCTCAATCGAGTTGTTAGTGACTTGGTGCTGAAATATTAAGATGTTGCACGTTGCCAATCTAAGCCATAAAATATGCACCTGTGCTGAAATAATGTGCAAATAAATGAAATAACATAATTAATCATTCACATATTGCTAAAATAACGATAAAGTCATTAGTAGATATATTTCGCCAAGAAGAGGATAACTGATGGAATTAAATCAGTGGGTTGATGAACTATTTGAAGTGTTTGATGAAGACAAAGATGGCGTAATCAATAGAAGTGAATTTGTCGAATTGATTGACTGTTTGCTACAAGATAAAGGCATTCGCATGTGCGAAACCATTTTCAATCGTTTTGATAAAAACCATGACAATTCAATCTCTAAAGATGAATTACGTGAGATGGTTATTGACCTAGCACTTTAATATAAATTTTTGCGCTTATAGCACTTGCGTATAAGCGCGCATACTTCTTTTTTATTACTTTCCCCTAGCACATAGCACCCTTGCGGTATATTTACATCTACTCCTCCTTAAAACTTCACATTTTCCAGACAGTTATTTTATTCGTACCTTAGGGTTTGTTGACAAGGTATGACCACTAGCACTCTCAAACTGAATTTGTTAACATGCAATAGCGTACACGTGTACGCTGAAATTATTAGGAAATTGTGCGTGCAAAGTCAAAGTTATGATTTATCAGAAGAAATCGTTAATGCTATTAGCCATGGCCTAGCAACATTATTGAGTGTTGCGGGTTTAACGCTGCTGATCACACTCGCTTGGCTGCAAAATGATATATTGAAAGTGACAAGCTTTGCCATTTATGGCACAAGTTTGATCTTGCTTTTTAGTGCCTCGACGCTTTATCACGCACTACTGAACGATAAAGCGAAAAAGCTATTTAAACTGCTCGATCATTGTGCGATTTATTTATTAATTGCCGGCACCTACACGCCGTTAATGTTAGTGACATTGGCAGATGATGTCGGCATGATAATGCTAGCCATTATCTGGGGCATTGCCTTGCTAGGCATAGTATTTAAAATAAAATTTGGTAATAAATATAAAAAGTTATCGCTAGCTACGTATTTAGGTATGGGCTTTATTTCACTAACGATAATAAACAAGATCAATGCTCAACTGGCAACTGAAGGCATAGCACTACTTGCACTCGGCGGCTTAATTTACGCACTAGGCACCATTTTTTACGTGCAAAAAGACAAAAAATATAGCCATGCAATATGGCATGTCTTTGTCTTAGTTGCTGCTATCTGCCATTTCTTTATGATGTTGTTTTACGTTTTATAGTTCAGCATCGCATCAGTCTTTAACCCGCTTATGCCCTATCGGCTGATAAGTATTCACCAAACTTACTGAGTATTTGACAAAGGTTTTTTTGCCCTAACCCCAATCGAAAGTAATTACCTGACAGGCCAAACAGTTTACTTGGTAAAGCTAAAATACCAGTGTTTTTAGCTAATGCTGTCGACCAATCTGTTATAGAGTGAATATTCTTAACCTCCACTAAGGCTAAAATTCCGCCTTGCGGTGGGCACCAGCTCAAATGCTCAGAAAATTGACTGACAAAGGCTGTAAATAAGGCAATATTTTCAACAATAACTCTGTTGTTTTCCGCTAATATTAGCTCTTTGTTTTCTAGCGCGATCAGTGCTAAATGCTCATCCGTTACCGAGCAACATATGGAATTCCGCGATTTAATCGCCATGATATTTTCCAAAAGTGCTTTATTAGGCGTCACTGCCCAGCCAATACGAATACCAGCTAAACCAAAGCTCTTCGACATTACACCCACTACAATACTGTTCTGATAATCTAAGTAGCGGTGCGCAATATTAATGCTGCCATAATGACTCGCTTGCGAAACATCATCACTTAATAAATAACACTGATATTTTTTAGCCAGTTGCAATATTTGCTCTGCTAACGTGCTGTCGATAACACTGCCGGTTGGGTTATGTGGTGAGTTTAAAACGATTAAACGCGTCTTGCTATTGATCACACTAGTAAAGTCTTCGATGTTAATTTGCCAAGCTTTATTGGGTTGTAATTTGATTTCCCTCACCTTAGCACCAAGTGACTTTGCCATAATAACTAACGATGGATAACTCGGTGTCACCACCATGACTTCATCACCTGGTCGCAATACACTTTGATAAATTGCTGATAACGCTTCTTGCGCTCCTGAAAAGGTGATGGCATGGTCAGCGTTAAGGTTTTGCTGATGGGAATTTAACCCTTGATGAAATTTAATAATCTCTGCCCGTAGCTTGATATCACCTTGAATAGGAGCATATTGCAATCGAGTTTGAGTTATATCACGATTAGAATATTCACACAGTTGTGCCAACGTTAACGCCTGCCCTGTAGAATCACTAATATTGTGTTTTGTATGAGGGGCTAACTCTCGACTAAAAGCAATATGAGCCGGTAGCGCGTATTCTACTAGTGAACTAGGTGATGACGATTTCATAATATTCCCTAACGAAAAACTACTTCATGCGCCAAGCGGTCATTTGGCACTTATCAACCACAAAACTCCGTGCAGAGTTGGAAATTACTCGGTATAACTCATCTTGTTGAATAAGCTCAAATTGAGGGGGAAGTCGGTTCGTTAGTGCCTCTAAGGCAAATAGATTCTCGCCATTAACTTTTATACCACTTAGCCATTTAGCTTTATCAGTATGCTCGGTTTGATAATGATAATCAGAAAGAATAATTAACAAACCCGATGGCTTTAATCGACTCACTACGTTTTGTAATAACTGTGCGGGATCATAACTTTTCTCTAGTGCATGCTGAACAAAAATCACCTCGTAGTCTTGAAAGACTTCCTTAAGATTGCAACCATCACCTTGGCTAAATAAAATGTGATTGGCGTTGGCATTTTGCACAACATCAGTAAGTTTAAATTCATTATATTGACAAATATCGCCTTCAATAGCTTTCGTGTATCTAACATTACCGCCAGCTTGCAATTGCACGCCGTGTTGAATTGTTCGCGCTGAAAAATCTACCGCATCAATATGGGCAAAAGTATCACTAAGCTCAAAAGCAACTCGTCCAACACTACAACCTAAATTCAATAGCCGCTTCCTTTGAGTAACATGACTCGTTAACAAGGCTTTAATATGTGTCACAATTTGCTGCCCATAATCTTCATAGGGCAAAGGAGATGTACCGAAGTAGCAGTCTAGCTGTTGGCAAATTTGCTTATCTGTTTCGAACTCATTGACTGTTGCCTGTGCTATTTCAGCATGCTTACTTTCGATATAGCGAAAGCCGGCATGCTGAAAAAAGTGTCGACGAAAGGCGTAACGAGAAGAAGCCAAGGTTTCATTGCCTGTTGAGATCCAAGAGCCTCCCTTGATCAAATTATGTTTGCCATCAAAAGTTGGTGTTGAAAAGTCATCATACAAGGGGTGAACTGTAAAGCCTGGAAAGCCATCAATTGACGATTCTGTCCATTGCCAGACATTACCGATAACATCAAAAAATTCACCGTGTTTAAAACGATTAATAGGGCAAGAAGAGGCGTGATAGGCCAAAGCAACATTGCCAGGTGCATCTCGCCACTGACTTTGCTCACCTATTACATTTTCTCTTAAACAATACCATTCAGCTTCTGTCGGCAAACGAATGTAACTATCACTTTTGCTTTCTCGCCACTGACAGAATGCTTTAGCTTCTAAATAATTCACCTCAACAGGCCAGTCGAGTGGCAGCGGTATCTCACGGCATAAATTGCGCTGCAAATATTGACCATTTTCATCACGCCAAAAACGTGGCATCTCAGCTTTGCTAAATTGCAGCCATGCTTGGCCTTCCTGACACCAAAATTGCTTATGGCGATATCCACCAGCTTCAACAAAGGTTAAAAATTCTTGGTTTGAGACTAAGTACTTACTGGCTTTAAAATCTGTTACTTCAACAGCTAAATGACCGTACTCATTGTCCCAACCAAAAGTTTGATCTTGAGCTTTTTTGCCTAGTGAAACTGTTTGCGCGGGTACTGAAATCAGACTGTTGTCGGCGGCAGTAGACGATTCATCACATGCTTGCCAAGCTTGGGTTTCTGTCAGCCAACGCAGTGGTAACATGCGCATAATGACTGATGATGTTTCCAGATGGATACGTTCATGCTCACAGCCCATCAAAATAATCCAGGCAAGCGAGTCTTGGCTAATAGGCAGTGTTAGTTCCATATGCTCAATAAGATTTAAAACTAAATCGTAGACCTCATTTCGATAATGGCGTACTTCATCAACACTTGGCCAATCATAATGTTCACTGTTAAGATCATCCCAGCTCATTTCATCAACGCCCACCGCACAAATAGCTTCTAATCGGCTATTTACTCGCTGGTTAATGTACTTGCCTAAAATAAGCTTATTTATATAAAACGTCGCTGTGTGGCCGAAATAGAAAATTAATGGGTGGCGTAATCGCTCTGGTTTCAAAAAATACGCATCATCATGATTGAGCAATGAAAATAGCGACTCATAGGTTGACCAAGTATTTTTAAAATAGCTAATCAGTTCTTGGCGTTTATCCACTACCGAGCTGCCATTAAGTGACGGTGTGCTCAATTGACTTATCATATTATTCTTCATTAACTTATTCTTTATCTTGATTAAAATATTGCCACGGCTGAATTAAATAACAATATCAGCCGGCCGAAACAGCTTTAAGTAATATTGCTGTAATAACTTCCCCTTAGTCACTTCCAAGCCATTTTCATCCATTAAGTTGTCGCTATCATCAGATAGCACCTTATCAATGGTTTGACTAAACCATTGATTATTAGCAAATAGCGTTACTGCTCCCGCTACGCCATGTTGATCATGCAACGATTTCGGTAACTGGCCAAAGCCTTGATGCTCTATATCGCGGCTCTCATTCACGTCATCATCTTTCTCGCTATCAATAGTATCGATAATATTAAGTAGCGTATAAATCACATTTAAATACGGATTATATTGTTCACTTGAGGCACCTAATCTGTGCTCAATACGAGCTGTTTTGTGCCAATTTTCTTCGCTGAGTAGAACATTATTTTTATCATCATAAAGTAGTGGCTCTACGCCCATTTTTTGGTTGTGCTTACCGATATCTCGATAAAGCGCAATACTACCTTGATGACCACCAGAAATATCAACCGGAGAACATAGCTCTGCTGCCAAACCATATTTAGACTTTAAGGCTAAGCGTTCAAAAGCATCTTCTTCAGGTAAATAAATTAAACACGCCGCTAAGCTGGTTTGTAAAAGTCGTTGCTGTAAACGTTCGGCAAGATCTCCGGCAACAAGTAAATTTTGTCCACTGAGATCCTGCAGGCTGACATTAATTTGTACCGCATTGGGAATATGCACAGCGCGCTGATCACCACTGAAAATATTTTCACAGCCTAACGCCAGTTTGCCATTATCTCCCGCCCAAATAACCGGTTTAATTAATGTTTTTCTAACTCCCTGTGCTGCAAAAAGTTTTGGTAAGAAATACAGCGCCCTATTAAGATTTTGCGCTTCTTTTAATGGGCTTTGGCCATTAAAAAGTGAAACATATTCCCATTGATTACTCCAATACTCAGCGACAACTTGACCATCAATTCCCAACTCAGTTAAATGTCGATTAATTTGGCGATAATCGACAGACAAATTGCTTGGCTTTTGATAACAGCCTTCTAATTCAAAATGTATAACGGGTCGATAACCCCGCTTAAATATATAGTTCTGTAAGCTAGCAAGCACACTTTCCGCAAGCTTATTTAATTTTGTCATTGGCGATAAATTTTAATTTGTTGATATTTTATATGCTTGAGAATAATAACTGACCTTTAAATTATCTTTTTAATTTCTAACTATACGAACAAAAGACACTTTAAGATTGAAATACATGTATTTGATTTTTACCTAAGTGTTTTGCTTGGTAAAGTGCTTTATCTGCATTGATATACAGCTGCTTTTCATCGTTACATTGTTGAGACAGGCTGGCAATGCCAATGCTAACGGTCACGGTTTCTTGATGGCCAGGTATCATACTGGTTTGATTAACTAAGGTAAGAAATCGCTCCGCAACTTTGATTGCTTCGCTAAGGTTGGTTCGAGGCAAGATGCATAAAAACTCTTCACCACCAATTCGACCAAAAGCATCACCTTGACGAAACACTTGTTTTCCGAGGTCGGCAATCTTACATATCACTGCGTCGCCAACAGGGTGGCCGTATTTATCATTAACTTCTTTAAAGTTATCGATATCAATCAATACCACTACGAGCTCTATTTTTTCAAGATTACTACTGTTAATAATTTTACTTAAATTATTAAAAATATATCGTCGATTAAATAAGTCTGACAGCGGGTCTTTAATGGTTAATCTGTGCATTTTTTGATTATTGCGATATTGCACCACCATCACAGCTAAAACAACTAGCACCATACAAATAATGAAAATATTAAAATAGATTTGTTGTGCATTAGCATTGTTACGTTTTTCAATCTCTAACAGATCCACTTCTGAACGTTTTTTTTCCAACGCTTGCGTGATCTGTTGGCGTTCAACTTCTAAACCCGCCCGAACTTTTAATAACCGCTCAGAAGAGTTTTTCAATAATAATTCCGTATATTGACGATAATATTGCTCAAGCATTTTGTAGCCCAAGTCGTAATCACCTCTTGCATGAGCCAACTCACCCGAAATTTTAATTACTTCTAATTGCCAAGCCGTACCCATGATATCTGGCACTTTTGAAAACTCACTAGCGGCATTAAAAAGGGCTTTTTCAGCTTTATCTAGCTGGCCTAAATCAATCAAACAGCTAGCCTTACGTTTATATAATTCGGCATTATAGTCAACCAAACCTTGCAACTTAAGGGCTCTATCTATGGTTGTTATCGCTCGTCGGCAATCGCCCATTTCTGCATAGGTCATTCCCAAGCCATAAGCTGAAAAAAAACTAATATTCGAGTTTGGCGTGTAAGAAATTTGCTGTTGATATTTTTGAAAATAATCAATCGCTAGATCATACTTTTTCCAATATCGATAGGTGGACGCTAAACCATATATGGCTTCAGCAATATGCGCAGGGTAATTTAAATATTTATAAACCTCTAAGGCTCGTTGATAGTATTCAATTGACTTTTCATAATCATCTAAATAGCCATATATAGCGCCGTAAGTTTCGTTAATTGACGCGATTAAAAACTGATCCTTTAATGCAAAGGCTTCAACATAAGCTTCTTGAATATCAACTAGCGAGGTTTCGAATAATTCAGTTAAGGTTTTGGTATAGGCAAGCTCTTGTTTAGTATAAACATATAAGCGGCTTAATTTGACTTTCTTCGCTTGCATTAGAGATTTAGCCAGCACTTCTTCTGACAATGAATAATGCCCTTGGCGTCGATGAACAAGTCCCTGGTACAAGTTTAAACGAGCTTGTATCGCCAATGGTGTATTAACGGTCACTAAACTAATAGCTTGCTTAACCGTGTTGTTCAAATCATCATAAAAATAGATCAGGTTTTCAGCTTGCGCTTTACGCACTAGCCACCAAAGATACTGGGTTTCATCATAGGATTCAGCAGCAGATTGCATGCCAAGGATTTTTTGATAGGAATGCCAAGGTTGAAGATATATTTCGCTATCCATTTGGCTTAGGTCAACCGTGTCATCTGCTATAACATCAACGGAATAACTAATAAAAAGAAGAATGAAAATTGTACAATAAACTAGTAAAGCTTGCCTCATTTCACGCCCGCGGCTTATATCGGTTTATCCTTTACATTACGCTAACATAAAAAAAACAAATAAACGACTAAAAATCAAACACGCTTTTATAATTCAACTTTTTATTGTCAGTTAAATCAGTGGCTTTACTTAAGCCTTGTAGAGGCGATTAAAATCTTTAACACTAAATCCCTTAAGAATTTGGTCAGCAATTTTCAAGACCGGCACACCACGCATATTTAATTTTGAAAACTCTTTTTGCCCTGCTGGGGTTTTAACATTACATAACCGAAAAGGAATTTTTTCTTGTTCGAGGTAGCGTTTTGCCGTCTGGCAGTGGGGACAATTATTCATGGTATAGAGGATAACGCGTTTCATAATTGAAAAACTTTATTTAGTGATTAATAATCTCATTCTCTCATATTTATGTTTCGAGCAATAATGCAAAATAAGAATAATTCCACGCTAGTATTACTTTGCCTGCCATTCTTGGCTAACTAATATCGTATCAGCTTGCAGTACCCGCCCGTGAAAAACATCGCCAGCGACAACCTCACCAACACCTGAAGGTGTGCCTGTCATAACAATATCACCGTCTTCTAAGTCAATGAACGACAAAACTTCAGCTAAAATTTGTTGCGGAGAGTGTAGCATCATAGCGACTGAGCCAGTTTGTCGACGCTGACCATTAACATCAAGCTCGATAGTAAAATTTTCTTTTGCTGACTCGATCGAAACAAAGTCACTAAACAGTGCTGAGCCAGTGAAAGCTTTTGCCCGCTCCCATGGTAATCCATCAGTTTTCAATTGAGATTGCAAAGCTCTTTTGGTTAAATCTAAACCAATTGCGACAGCAAAAAAGCCTCCTTGCTGATACAAAAAACAAAGTTCTGCTTCATAATGCAAAGCTTCTTGGTGATAGGCCAACAATTGTTTTCCTATCGCGGCGTTCGATTTTATAAACAACACCATATTATCAGGAACTTCATTCCCTAATTCACTGATATGCTCGGCATAATTTCTTCCTACACAAACAATTTTAGATGGAGTCATATAGCCTGCATCGACTTTAATCGAGTTCATTTGACAGCCCTTTCAAATAATTATACCCGCTAATATTATATCAACTAAACTCGATACCTTGCTATGCTTTTACCAATTTCAATTCTGGTTTTTGACTATTTATCGGCGTTACTTTTACCGTATCCGAAACTCTACGACGTTGCTTAAAACGGTCGAAATTAACACTTTTCACTTCTAATTGTTGCGACATTTTAACAAAGGTTTGGTAATCTTCACGAGTAAAATCATCTTCTTCTCGCGTTAACAAACCGTCGATATAAGCACTGTTGCCATTAAGAGTAAAATTGGCAATAGCAGAGTAAGGTTTGCCAAAGTCATCAACGCGTATTGCACGCACGGCTTTCACTTCAAAAATCCATTTATCAATTTGCACGTAGCGAGACAAGGTTTCTGGGGTAGACTGATTATTCATGTTGGGGGCCTTAAATTTCAGTATAAAAAGGCCGACTGCTTAGCTGGGAACGAATGCTGACAGTCGGCAAAAAAGGGAGCTGTTAACCAGCAAGCGACATAGTTACGATAGCGATTTTTTCATGCTTTCAAGATAATTATTAAACTCTTTCTCGCTAATTTGTTTATCGCCATTAACATCAACTTTAGCGAAATCCTTACTTAGCTTGTCATTATTTGCTAGTTCCTTAGCACTTAAGGTATTACTTTTGTCGCTATCATATTTGCTGATCAATTTAGCAAATGAAGATGGTTTTTCTACTTTCGTCAACACTGTACTGATGTCATTGTTAGCAAATACGATGTTTGATGCTAATGATGCAACAACAACAGTAATTGAGAGTTTCTTTAAGCTAATATTATTCATGTTTGAATCCTTCTAGTTAATTAACAGCACATCAATAAATATGCCTACAATGGCAAGTGCCACATTACGATGTTGGCATTGCACATGCTGTACCAACATTGCAAGCTATTGATATAAAACAGCTTTAATGGCTGATGAGATATTTTACTGTAGCCAATCAGCAACAGTATAATTAAAAAGATATTTATACTTGATGAACACACAGATGAAAATCAAATTTTTAAATTTAAAATCAAATACTTAACAACCTAAAAACCCAATACGATATCTGTATCCAAATAGAGACACTATTGTTTTTTAGGAGAATTTAGCTAACACTAATACCGTACCTAAGCGAATTAAAAGATGGCAAAAGCTCAAACGTGAAAACAAATAAAACTCAACGTGCTCAACAGCGAAAAAAACGCGTACCGACACTAAATCTGTCGATAAAATCGTTAACCTTATTGGGCTTTAGCTTGGTTGCTATTCCGCTGGTATTGGCGTTATTGTTTGGTGCTTCGCAAGTGAATACCTTAGCGCAAGAAAGTGAAGGGGCTATTCTCGATGTAACTAAGTTGCTCGATAATCAACAGTTATTAAAAAGTAGCCAAATAAAAATGGAGCGTAATGCCGCACAATACTTAGTGTTAAGAGATCTTGCTCTGGCAGGAAGCTATCTCGAACAGAGCCAACAACTTCTTCTAATAACACAGCAATTGATCACTGCCAGTAGCGATGCCGAATTACAACAATTAGCCAATCGCTATGCAAAAACGGTAACAGATATTGTTGAAACGACAATACCCAATGCAGAAAAAAAATCGCCTAATGATGACGATATTCTTCAGCCTATTCAGCAGAAATTTAATCGCCTTACCACAATTTACGAGCAAATTAATCAGCGCAGCAATGCACTAAACACACAGCATATCAATAATATCAAACAAGCCGCTCAAGCGACTCGCGATATCATGATACAAAGCTTAGTCATCATTCCGATAAGCCTAATAATTGCGACATTGTTTATTTATCTCATTACCACACCACTAAAAATACTGACTAAAAATATTTTACGTTTACAGCAAGGACATTTTGATAGAGAAATACAATTAGCAGGCTCTCCTGAAATACAAGAAATAGCACAAGCATTAGAAAACATGCGCACCCGGCTACACGCACTTGAGTTGCAAAAATCTAGCTTTATTAGACATATATCTCACGAATTGAAAACGCCATTAGCGGCAATCAGAGAAGGTACCGAATTACTCTATGATCACAGTGTTGGTGAGTTAAATGCTGAGCAACAAGAAATCTCTCATATCATTAAAAACAGCGTATTTCGTTTACAAAAGCACATTGAAGACTTGCTCGATTTTAATATTGTACTCGACTCAACTAGCTTGCAAGATTCTGAAAAGATTGTCATTGATGACACAGTAACCCAGGTACTTTCGGAGCGGACGCTAGATATAAAGCGTAAGAAAATTCAGCTAGAGCTTAAACATAATAATATTGTTGTCATGAGTAACCGCAAACAAGTGGCGGTGATCATCGATAACTTATTGTCTAACGCCATAAAGTACTCGCCAAATGAAGGACTAATAAGCATTTCGGCAGTTCTTATTGACGAGCAACTACAGCTGACAATAAGCGATCAAGGCATTGGCATCAGTGAAGAAAATCAACATAAAATATTTGATGCTTTTTTCCAAGGGCCGCCACCAATTGATAGCTTAGTAAAAGGCAGTGGCTTAGGCTTAACCATAGTCAAAGAACTCATCCTCAGACTCAATGGCCATATTGAACTATTAACAAATCATCAGCAGCAAATGGGTACTAAAATTAGAATAACCCTACCCCGCGCTTTTGAACAACAGGAGCAAGGTTAATGTTTATTAATCATGACTTTTCTATGCTGGCTTTCCTCTTGAGTAGTATTTTACTACTTTCTGGTTGCCAGCTTATCGCTAAACATGAACAACCAAACACCAGTTATGGCGAATACTATCTTGCTTTACAGCAATTCACTGAATTTGAGCTAATCGAAGAGGTTGAAAAACTACAAAACAAAATGGCAACCATAGCCCAGCAACCCGAAACAAATGACTATGATAGCCAAATTAAATTGCTGTTACTTTACAGCTTACCTAAATCACCTATTTACAATAGTTTTAACGCTAAGGCTTTGCTTAATCAGATGAAAGCGGAGGGAAATAATGCCGCATTTGCGCACATTAACCCGAGTGAGCAAGCCTTTATTACTTTATTACACGACCAACTCAACCAACGATTACTGATGCATAATCGCTTGCTTTTACAACAACAAGAACAAAACAAATTAGCCGTGAAGCAACAACAAGTATTACTCGAACAAATTGCAACGCTTGAACAAACCATTATTCAACTTAAAAAAATTGATCAAGCCATAGACAAGCGCGAGCAATAGTTCATTTTTACCGGTGTTTGCATAAAGAATGCAAAGCCAAACATTTATTTTACTATCGAGATTAAACAATGAATACCCCAAGTCCAGCAGCAGAAGACAGCACCAGCAAAATTCTCATTGTAGATGATGATCCAAGTTTATTACGTTTGCTGGGTATTCGCCTATCGGCCGCAGGCTACCACGTTGAGTCGGCAAAAAATGCCAAAATCGCATTAGGAAGGTTAGAGAGCTTTCACCCACAACTCGTGATCAGCGACTTAAAAATGGAAGGCATGGACGGTATGGCATTATTCGAGCAAATTCGAGCAAGGCATCCGCATATTCCGGTAATTATCATGACCGCGCACGGCACAATACCGGATGCGATTAATGCCACTAAGCAAGGAGTATTTAGTTTTTTAACTAAACCTTTTGAAAGCAAAGAATTATTAGAAGTTGTCCAGCAAGCCATTCGCTTGCAGCCAGCTGAGCTAAACCATAACCAGGCCGATAATCAATGGCGCGATAAAATTATCAGCCGCAGTACAATTATGGAGTCTCTGCTACAGCAAAGTAAACAAGTGGCTAAAAGCGACTTTAGCCTATTAATTCATAGCCAAAGTGGCACAGGTAAAGAGCTATTGGCAAAAGCAATTCATTTGGCTAGTCCCCGTTCTGCTCAGAAGTTTACTGCGATAAATTGTGCCGCTATTCCCGAGCAATTATTAGAGTCTGAATTGTTTGGTCATACCAAAGGGGCTTTTACTGGTGCTGAAAAAAGTCATATTGGCTTATTTCAAGCGACTGACGGTGGGACATTATTTCTAGATGAAATTGGCGACATGCCCATGAGCTTTCAAGTCAAGCTACTCAGGGCTTTACAAGAGCGTGAAGTTAGGCCGGTGGGCAGTACCCAATCGGTTAAAGTTGATGTCAGAATCATTTCTGCCACCCATAAAAACTTACAACAAGCGATTATTGATAAAACCTTTAGGGAAGATTTATATTACCGACTTAATGTCGTTGAGCTAGAATTACCGCCGTTATCCGAACGTAGAGAAGATATTCCGTTATTGGCTCAATATTTCTTATCGAAATCGACTGAGAAATCTCATGCCAATATTTCGGGTTTTTCCCAAGAAGCGATGGAAATTTTGATCAGTGCAACTTGGCCCGGAAACATCAGGCAATTACAAAATGTTGTTGAACAAACGGTGGCATTATCAACCGAGCCATTAATCAGCGAAATGTTAGTGAAAAATGCGCTGCGTGATAAAACCACTATCCTGCCATCTTTTGTGCAAGCAAGAGACAAGTTTGAACGTGATTATTTAGCCAAGCTGTTAAAAATTACCGCCGGCAATGTTTCTCAAGCAGCAAAAATAGCACAACGAAATAGAACCGAGTTCTATAAACTACTCAACCGACACCACTTAACGGCAGAAGCCTTTCGAGATGGCTAAACAGGTATATAAGCCTTATTAACTTATTGATAAAAGCTCCATGACTTGATTAGTCATGGAGCGTAGATTAATTAATTGCCAGTAGCTCAACATCAAAAATAAGTAATGAGCCTGGTGGAATTTTACCCGCAGCATTATTGCCATAACCTAGCTCTGCGGGGATAAATAATCGTGTTTTCTCACCAACAACCATTAACTGTAGACCTTCGGTCCAACCTTTAATCACTTGATTTAAGCCAAAACTAATCGGTTCATTTCTTTCGACCGAACTATCAAAAACCGTACCGTCAAGTAATGTGCCATGATAATGTACTTTTACTTTTGAACTGGCTTTTGGGTGGATATCGCCATCACCGGCAGTCAACACTTGCAACTGCAAGCCTGAATCAGTTTCAACAACCCCTTCGACCTGTTTATTGTTTTGTAAAAATTCAGCCGCTTTTACTGCATTGACTTTAGCTGCTTCACGATTGGCATTATTACGTACAAAAAAGCTAATAATTAAGCCCAATACTATGAGCAGCACAATATACTTAGTCACGTTTTTTCCATCCTCTTTAAATGTATGTATATAAGGGTAAGTTACCGATAAATCATACGTGATTGCTCATACTTTAGCTAATGTCCTATTTTCTTTGCTGGCTATTTTCAGCATAAATAAAAAGCCCGCATTATGCGGGCTTTGACATTTTAACAAGAGAAAGTTATTTACTAATGGCTAACCGACGACACCAAGCCAGTGTAGCTAATAGTGCAAACAACACACCACCCATGCTACCACCACCGGATGATGTCGTTGGGGTTGGGGTTGGCGTCGGTGTTGGAGTCGGTGTAGGAGCCGCCTCAACACTAATAGCAAAAGATGTACTGGTTGTTAAAGCACCGTCATTTGCCGTTACCGTAACGGTATACTCGCCAGCCGCAGTAATTGTGCCAGACAAGGTCATATCAGTAATCGTTAGTCCATCAACACCACTGACAGTATAAGTTAAGCTGTCTTCTTCTGCATCGGCAAAAATATTAGTTAAATCAACAGAAATGGCAACTGACCCTGTTGAACTCAATTGCAGTTCAAGATCAGCGATTTCTTCATTAACTGACGGCGCGGTATTAATGATTTCATTGGCTGTGCCCGTGATACGCATTAATGTTGCACCAATATTGCGTTTAAAGATTGTTGACGAACCTAGTTCTAGTAAACCGTAATAGCTTTCTCCTTCCGCTAGCGCGGAGAGTTCACTGCCATCTAGGTAACCATTAATGCTCATCTCAACATCAAACGCTTCTCCTTGGGCAACCTCGGTTGGCGCATCAATATCAAACGACGCTGCTTCAGTATAAGCTATTTGCGCTATTTCTAAGGTCACGTCATCTGGCTGGCCAACTTCAGTGCCAGTATAATTGTGGGCAAAAATCCAATAATTACCGGCGGTAGGCGTTTCAATAACACAGCGCTCTTCGGAATCAAAGTTGCCACTTAGACAAACTAAACTGTTATAAACTTCACTGAGACTTGGCAAACCATCACCGTCAGTGTCAATGCCAACATACAAATCAACATCAGGAGATGTTGTTTCTGTTACCTCAACAATAACACGCTTAGTGTACGGTTTGACCGTTAGTAGCTGAGTGTACAAGTTATCTTGGTATAGACCTGGCGAGTCTTGCTCTAACCCTTCCGCACTACCTATAGCAGTACCGGAAAAAACGCTCGCTTTGTAAAAGCCAAAACCTTTTGCTTGTAAATCTGTACTACCAGAAGTCACAATATCTGTAATCGTAATGGTATCGTTAACATTATTGATTTCAGCAGTGACTTCGTCAATAACATCACCAGCAGTAAACGCTATGGTCGCTTGTAAGTGGGTATCACTCATACTTTCATCAGCATTTTCTAAGTTGATGTAGCCGTGAACCCATTCATCGACTAGTTCAATATTGGCGGTTGCCGTAATGGTTAACTCCTGTGTTTCTCCGGCTTTTAAACTGAAACTTGCTGGGCTTACTTCCATGGCGAAACCGGCATTTAAGTATTCAAAGCTTGCTGTCCAGCTACTATCTTTCACCGCTTCAACGGTACGAGTCCAACTACAGCTTGCGGTACAGTTTTGTTGCACAACAGATGTCGTGTTAAGTGTTGCAGGATCGCCCCCTTCTGACGGTGAAGCATCAGCATAAGCCTGATTAGAGATATCAAGCAATAAGCCAGCATTAATAGCTTTATTAACGCGAATACTACCGGCACCTTGATCAAAGAAGTTAGAACGTTCGGTAATACCGTCACCGTCATCATCTTTATAGGTTAGTTGTGATGCGGTCGACATAATTGCCGCCTGCACCTCTGCCGGTGTCCAATCTGGGTGTGTTGCATGCACAAGCGCAAGTGCACCAGCAACATGTGGACTAGCCATCGACGTACCGTCCAAGGTGCTATATGGCACGCCATCCTCTTCGACAGAAAACGGCTTATCTTCAGCAAAGGCAGCGTAAACGCTAACACCTGGCGCAGCAATATCTGGAGAAAAAATGTTTAAATAAGGAGCATTAGGACCACGCGACGTAAACCAACCGGCGATATCTCCCAAACTATCATCTTTTACTAACTCTGATGCTGAAATAGTGGCGGTATGATCTGCGCCCGAGGCTAACCACGCGGTTAAACTCTCACCAGATTCCATATCAATATTGATTGCAGGCAATAAGTGACTATCCGCATGAAGGCTATTAGCATCAGCACTGACGTTCATTAAAATAAGACCGCCGGCACCACCTTCTTTAACATTTAAGCCTTTACGAACTCGTGCGATAGAGCCCCTTTCACAAACGACAATTTCACCGGCAAAAGTATTTTCAGCAAATGGTGTTAAACATTGTGCATCACCATAATCTTCCGCTCGAACAACTTTGCCAGTAAATGCTTGAGTTGCCCCTTTACCAACAATAGCATTTGTTGGCTGTGACTCACCGCCGCTAAAGCTATCTAAACTAACATCTGAAAAGCTACGGTTATGGCTATAAGCTGCCACTGTAGTTACCCAAGGTGAGTTTCCTGGTGCGCCCAAAGTAGAGGCATCTGGGCCACTATTACCCGCGGCAACAGCAACATGTAACCCGGCATTTCGAGCATTTAGAAATGCTGATGCATCCGTTGATTCCCATGGGTCTACTGCAGAACCACCAACCGAATAGTTAATCACCTGAATGCCATTTTCTATCGCATGCTCTATCGCTCTCACGGTGAGTTCTGGGTAACAACTACCTGTGTCACCACAAACTTGATAGGCAACAATATTGGCGTGTGGCGCAACGCCACTAATTTGTTCAAAAACAAAATCACTTTCGCCCGTGATGGTACCTTCATCATCCGTCACCGATAGATAGTAACTAACATCTTTAACGATATTACCCGCAGCTGTTGAGGCAACGTGCGTACCATGACCTTGAAAGTCATACCCTATGGTCACTTTCTCAGCAATATCGTCATATTGGTCATCAACAATATCTTCACGCAATGCTAATAATTCAGGATAACTGATAATACCGATTAACTTATCATTACAAAATTTATCAAGAACTAAGCAATCACCTAAGTAATTGCCTTCGCCAAACGGGTTACTATGATCGTAACCATCACCGCCTATGTCGGCAAATGACGGGTGAGTGGCATTGATACCGGTATCAAAAATCCCCATTACCACGCCTTCACCTTGTGTACCGATATGCTCACCAACGCCAGACCAAACACTTTTAGCGCCAATAAACTCAGGCCCAGTATCACTACTAATATAGTGCAAGCCAATTTTTTCAACACGCTCAACATCAGCTTGTTTGGCCAGCACACTTGCTTCACTTGATGTTAATTCAACTGCCATGGCATTTAACACAATTTTATAGCTGTGCTTTGCTTTAACCTGACGTTTTAATATTTTGCTCGCTGAGCTAATAAAGCTATCTTGCTTTTGCTGTAAATAAGCCGAATAGCTTTTACTCGCTGCTGAATTCACATTCAACAGACCTTTTGCGGTTTTATTACTTGACTTGGCATTAACGGTTTTAATACTCGTCGCAGCATAATTTAATAACTCGCCTTTATAGTCAGATAAGCTTTTATCTTTTAAAACAACATAATACATAGAGTCATTTCTAACTTTATTAGCATGAGCTAATTTAACTTTTTCCTTACCTGGAATAATTTGGTGAACATTTGCTGCATCATCTGAAGCTGCAAAAGCATTAACACTCAATGCACCACCAATAAGTGCAGCAAGATAAGAAACTTTAAAATTCATGGTAAATCCTACAAATATGAAGAAGGAAGCCCGAAGCGAGCTTCCTTACTTGGGTAAGTGATTACTTACGACGACGGAACATTAATAAGCTGGTTAAAAATGCAAACATCCCGATACTGCCACTTGAAGAGTCTTTTTCTGCTTCCGTTACGGTTACCGGAATATCAGCACTAACCTCATTAATACCATCAGAAGCTGTTACTGTAACTTGATAATTACCGGCTGCTGTTACACTACCTTGTATGGTTGTGCCAGTAACAGATAAGGCAGAGAAACCTGAACCAGTTACGCTGTAAGTTAAAGCTTCTCCTTCGGTTTCAACAAAGACCCCAGCAAAATCAATGCTAAAGTCCATGCTATCTTCTTCTAACACAACATTGGTTGCTGGGATAGCAGCTAGCGCATCAGGCATGACTTCTGGCGCTTGGTCATTGACATTATTCAAGTTAACAGTCACAACTTGTGGAGTTCCCGTATCGTTACCGTAACTAGCATTCACTTTAAACTGAAGTTGACTATTTTGTTCATAATCAAGAGCAGCAGAATTTATAACATATAATTCATGGGTTTCTTGATTAATAGCAAACGGAGTTCCAGGAAGTGGGTCAACAATATCTAAAGTATGTTCAATGCCATGTCTGTCCGTATCGGCAAAAAAGCCTGCAGTATCTAGCTTCAATGTGCCAATAATAGTGCCTTCTTCTGCACCTTCGTCAACTGAAAACGATTGGTCAGCCTTAACATCAGCAATTGTTTTATCATCATCATCTAACGTTGAAACATCACCGGTTTCATAAAAATTATCGGAAGTACTGATCACCATAAATTCAGGAATCTGACCTTCAATTCCGTTGTCAAACTTTGCTGCGGCAATCCTGACCTCCTCATTCGATTGAGCAGTATAAATATGGCTATAATCAGCACTTACCTCAGGGTTTTCATCATCAATCGTGGCAAAACCAACTTTGGCAGAATAGTCTAATGTTACATCAGCACATACTGGCCCAAACATGCTATCAAAACATTGCATACCAGAGCTGTAGAAGCCGCCTTTCATTGGGTTAAATTGCGGCAAACCTTCACCTGACTCCGAACTTACGTCGCGATCTGTTTCAACAATAAGACCGAAATTTTGGTCAAAATCTTCTACCGAATCTATATCATGATGATAAAGCTCTTCTAAACACACCTCAGAAACAATATTAGTGCCATTGCTTGAGAAGCGCGTTGGTAATATAGACTCCTTATAACGTCCTTCAGGGTTAGTGTAGTCATACGCTATTGAATAATCGACGTAAAAAGTTGCAGGTTGACCATCATTATTTATTTGCACAAATGGCTGAGCAAACCTTTCACTGTCATCCCAATAGCCCGTTTCGGTAAAACTTTCATTCCAGCCATTTGCGATCACATCAGCTTCACGAAGTAACTCATAAAAGAATATTGGCGCACCAATTTTGTCCATGTAATTAGATAAGGAAACATCAGCAGGATTAACTAAGCTAACCGCAACCGTCATCTTTTTACCGCTAATTTCACAGCGAGCATCATCATAAACACCACCGCCAGCACCACGAATTAAGTGGCCACCACTGTTAGCATTTTCGACTTCGACATAACGTTTATTGATAATTAATGGGTAAGCTTCAAAAGTCGTTGGCGTTAATGATTCATTAATAAAAGTCGATGTTTTTGCAGCATACTGAGTACCGCCCCACTCGTTGTCTTCATATTGCGCTCTTGCCCAATCTAGGTCGGTATTGGGTTCAGGCCAAGACCCAATGATCGGATAGCTTTCACTAAAAACTTGCTTTTCTATCGTGGTTTCATTGCGCGCTTTAAGCATCCAACCAAGATTAATTTCAGGTTTCTCATCCGCAGTAAAGGTTAAATAACCGTTTAATTCTGTTGCTTTTAAGTTTTCATCGGTAAAGTCTTCAGCCGATTGCAATGGCCATTCCGGTAATTTTGTGCCATCAATCGTTATTTCAACAGCAATATCAACTGACTGATTAGCTGGTACACTAACGCTTTCAGGCATATTAATCGTTAATGCTTCATAGCTTGATTTTTCCCCGGTCATATTAAAGCTTATTTGGTATGTCTGCGCTGAATCCGACAGGTTACGAATAGTAATATTTTTAATTACACTCTTTTCGGCAGCGACCTCATGGGCACCAAATTGCACATACGGCTGATAACTTGATTTATCCCAAATAACCACTGGAGAATTGATCGCCGCGTCAACATTTTCAACACCATGACCAACTAAGATCAACTCGGCCTCAGCACCGGCAGCTTTATCTAATATACCTTCATGAGATGCGGTATTTGCCAATAAAGCTTTTATTTCTACAGGGCCTAGCGCTGGGTTAGCACTTTTTATAACTGCCGCTGCCGCCGCAATACGAGCAGCAGCTGAAAGAGCATCCGTACGAAGTCCTAACACGCTGTCATCTGCAACTGGGGAACTAATTCTTGCCACAGTTTGATTGTCAGCAAAACTAACAATTTCTGGTTTCAATGCTTTACTACCACGCACAGGGCCCATTGGAGACCAAGGAGCAGCATAAATCGATTCACCATCATCAGAGTTAATGACTGAACCTATGGTTAGTGCTGAGGTAACACTACCTTCAGTAGAAATCCAGTGTCTATTTCTATTTTCAACTTCACCACCTTGTAAACCATGCGCACCAGCCGTGCCAGCATGAGTGACAATGGTTAATCCTTGCGCCGCAGCTGCATCGAGCATATATTTAATACCGAGCATAGCACCAGAGCCACCAATGGCCGTGCCATCAAAAAAACCTGCCGCACCAGCAGAGTCTAGTAATGCAATATCAAGATGGTCACTGGTATCGCCATCTTGATTTGGATCTAAAGCATGTTCTAATGCTGCAATAACCTGAGTGTGCTCAGGTAAAGTGATGTCATATTGGGTTTCATCCCAGCTGTAAGGCATTATATTGCTTACTTTATAGGCATGTAGCCTAGCGCCTGGAGCCAACTGATGAACAATACTGGCAATCTCAGTTCCCTCTCCTGTCTTATATTCCACACCGCTGTAGTGCGTACCATTATAGTTTTGATCAATCGGGTTGCCATCTTCGCCCCAGTTTTCACTGGCAAAGTCTCGACCGCCGACAACAACTTCCGTAGGGAAACCGTCATAACCTTCAACAGCGGCAACATACTCATCTTCTTCTGTCTCTGGGTCATCTGGTATTTCAGGTGTTGATGGACTTAGTGCGCCATTTTCTAAGGCGTCTAAATAACTACCAGCAGCAGGTGGTGTTTCTGGGTCATTATCTTCCCCATATTCACCACTACCTCCAAATATCGCTAAAGTATAATCTATGCCCGTTGAAATAATCGCAACGTCAATACCTTCACCTGCAGTTTCACTGTCAGTATATGGCGTCATCATTTCTACAGTACTTGCTTCATCGCTATTTATCATTGTTGATGATACTGAAGCGGTTGGTACCGTAATACTTTTACTAGTTGTGATTTTTCTTACACTTTGCACACCATCAAGTTGAACTAATTTTTCAGCATATTCCGGTGACATTGATATCGTCATAAAATTGGCCAGCATACTCGAACGCGTGACTATTTTTGCCATTGGATCTAATGCTTGAATTTGTGCAAACAGTGCATTTTGCTTAACGGTAATTTTTTCTTTCTCTACACCGTAGTTATGCTTACCCTTAACGTGATTTTTTAACGCCGCGTCATCTTTTAAATAAATAACATATTGAGCTGTTGTTTGTTCTTGTTGCCCAAATACTGAACGACTGTCGGTTTGTGTTTGTGCAACGGCATTCCCTAGAATTAGTGCACTACCAACGCAGATGGCAATAGCATTTTTTTTGAATCTCATGACAAAGGTATCCTATAATTTTTATATATGATTATTTATTACTCTTTACAACACTCTCCGGTGCTTAAATCCTTGACTTAGTTATTCTGTAAAGAGCTAGTTAAATAACGTTGCACCATTACTAATTTAGTCAGTGAAAGTGCGCAATGCCTGAAAACTCTAATATTGTTCAAATTAATATCAAAACCTTATCAATCAACATCAAAAAAACATCTAATCTCTTTTTATTCAACAGCTTGAGACAAGCCAAAATAAATAAAAATGACTATTCCAAATGTTAAAAAGATAAGGAAAAGACACAAAAAATAATGAAAGCTGAAAGAAAACGACGAGAAAATGCATGTTTATTCAATGTAAATAACGGATATTGAGGAAAATAGTTAGCCTGAACTCGGGATAATGAGAATGAAAAACATAACTACTTCAAAATATTATCAACACTTAATCGACAGTAGTGATATTTACGTCTAGTTCAAGGCGTTTAAGTGCGCCCAATAACGAGTTATTGGCAACTTGAACAACATAGAAATAGGCTTTAATAGCGCGGCTGACGCATTTTGCTTATCCCGAGCTCAGGTCAGTTAATTAAAAATAATAGATTTGAATAAATAATTTGATAGTTATTGATGATTCAACTTAGCAATATTGACTTAGAAAATATTAACTTTATAAATGTCAGATTCATTACTCAGTTTAAGTGTCACTAATGTAGTTTGCTCGGGTCCTGGCGAAATGCCGAAAAATTTTCGAATAGAGTTTGCAGCAAATGATAGAATCACCTCTTCTTGTCCATCTAACGATAAATGAACAATTTCATCTTCACTCTCTGTTCTATTTAAATAATATATGCCCCCTTGTTGCCAGTAGAAAGCACCATAATCTGCGGCAGCAAGTTTATCACTTACTAGCACCACTGCTTTTTTCTCGGGATCCAATCGCCAGATACCATTAACATTCAAACGGGAAACATATAGCTGGTGATCTTCTCCTTCAATTAAATAATGTTCACCGGTATTTGATAATTGCTTGATGGCGCCGGTAGCTAATTCAATTTGATACATGCCAGAGGCTTTTTTGTGACCAACATAAAAGTATACAACTTTGCTATCTCGAGACCAACTCAGATTGTCAGGCTCAAGTCCTTTTGTATCAACAACCTGCAAATTACTCATGCCTAATTCGCCAATATACAATTGCGATTTTTTGCTCTGGTCAGAACGCAGGCTCACGGCAAATTGTTTCCCGTCTGGTGCTAATGCCGGTACGGTTGCATTACCTAAACCTTTTGTTAAATTGGTGCTTCTTATGCCGTTGTTTGACCACAGCGACCAATTGCCACTGCGGTTTGACAAGAATAATATCTTATTGTCTTGCACAGATAATCTTCCATACATATCTCTAGACGATGAAGATATTCTGCGCTTAATTTTACCATCTGCTAGGGCCACTTGTGCTATATACTCTTTAGAAATATGATTGGCATATAGCAACTGTCCACTATCAATATTTAAGGAAATGTTGCTTGGTAAACCACGGTTACTGACCATTGTTTCTTGCTGGTCTATTAATGAGATTTTCTTAATGAAAAATTTACTATTTTCAGCATAGTTAACATAGATATCATCGTGTGTTACATCCCAATCAATATCAATTATCGTCACTTTGTTCTGAAGTATACTTTTAATCGGCAGGCCATTTTCTTGAAATAGCACATCAAATTTTTGTGAACTTTTTTCTCTAATAAACGTTATTGCGGCGGTCTTAGGGTTATATCTAGGAGCAAAATCTATTTCATCACCATCAGGAAAGGTATATTGCTCAATATCTTTACTGACAAAATTATAACGAAATAATGCCGCACCGGATGCAAGCTTCTTAGAATAAATAAGCTCATTCTCATCAGACCAATCAAGAACTCGGCGATAAGGTATGTAGTAACAGCCTTCATCGATCAAAATGTCACTATTGGTCACTAAATGCCTTACTCGAACTTGGCAGCTGCCACTTTTTGTTATGCGAATATAAGCGAGTGACTCATCGCTTTCTGACCATGCAGGCGAAGCTTCAAGGTGCCTCCCCGACGAAATTTGATGCAATGGCGTCTCTTCAGCTCTCAAATCTTGAATATATAAACCGCTATTATTAGAACTTCTATGCCATTGAAAGGCAACATATTGACCATTATGTGAAACAGCCGGATGCTCTTCAATTCCTTCATAGGTGGTTATATTTTTATGTTCATGTTCGACCGAAGTAGGAGGTTGAATTGAAACTTCTGGTGACGAGAAGTTTATAGTAAAAACAATAGCGATAACTATAGTAAAAATTATCAGTGCCGCCGCGATATAGACAGTTGTTAATTTCTTGCCTTTAGCCGAGTTAGATATTGGGGTAATCGCTAAATTAAGTTGATAACCAACCTTAGGCAAAGTAATAAAAACATCATGATTATCATTATCTTCGCCTAACTCTTTAAAGGCTTTGCGCAGCGTCCAAATCGCATTGGTAAAACCTCGTTGCCCAACGCCCTCATTACCCAACCATATTTGCTCTATCGCTTCTTCACGACTAACAACATACTCAGCGCTATTTAAGAACAACTTTAATAACTCAAACACTTTGGCTGATAATTTATAAACTTCACCATTACGGCTCAAACTTTGAGTTTGACAATCTAAAACACATTGACCAATTTGATAATGGCTATTATTCATAAACACTTATAGTTAATCGTAAATTAATTTTTCGCTATCTTCTGTACTAATGAAGACAAATATAGGAAATAGTCTCGAATATTGAATCTATAAAAATTAAGCTGAAGATGTTTCAATTTAGTGAAAACAATACGCATTATCACCATTTAAATCAAGGTAAAGTCGACCAAGAAATATTAATATACGATAAACAGTAATATAGGCCATTGTTGATTGGGCACTGAGCATAAAAATAAAAATTAAACTATTTTTTACTTACATATCATTAGGCTAGTTTATATTAGCAAAACGTAATAACTTGATAACATAACATTAACATCACACCAATTTGCCTCTGATTTCTTGTACAAAGTTCAAATAAACAAGGCTATTTACACTCTAATTATACACATAAGCATTTTAAGAAAAACAGTGAGCTGAGCGTCAAATACTCGCCACTTCTTCAGCTGTTAACACACGGCTGTCACCAATTGACAGTTGCGGGTCTAACAATAAACAGCCAATAGCACTTCGATGTAAAGCAATGACAGGATTACGAAATCGGCCAAACATACGCTTAATTTGGTGATAACGCCCTTCGGTCAATTCAACTTCAGCTTGAAAATCCGAAAGAATAGTTAACTTGGCAGGTTTAGTGATTATATCTTCATATGAAAAATACATGCCGCTAGCAAAAGCGTCAATGTAATCAAGAGTTAGCTTGTTTTTAAGGGTGACTAAATATCGCTTACTGACTTTACGCTCTGGTTGCGTGAGTCGCTCAGACCAACGACTATCATTAGTTAACAGTACCAATCCTGAACTATTTAAATCCAAGCGGCCAACGATATGCAATTGCTCTTTGTAGGGGAGTTCCAGCAAATCGACAACGGTTTTATGTATGGCGTCTTTCGTTGCACACACCACACCAACTGGCTTGTGCAACATAACATAATGAGCAGAGTTTTCTTGTACGACTTGGCCATCGATAGCGATATGACTAAAGCTATCAATAATTTCATCGATGCGAAGAGCAATGTTGCCGTCTACTACAACACGATGCTGCGCCAGCATAAGCCGCACATTACGGCGACTTATCTGACAATGTTGAGCTAGAAAACGATCTAGGCGTGCTGTATTAAGCGCCATAATGCGATAGAACTATGGCTTAACCTGCTTCTTTAATAAGATGAACATCGCGTTGTGGGAATGGTATTTTAATATTTTCACGCTCAAGCGCTAAATATATTTCTTTATAGGCTTTGTATTTCGCGCTGTATAGGTGCGACGTTGGTGTCCATAAACGCACGGCAATGTTAATGGCACTGTCAGCAAAGGCATCAATACCTATTTGTGGCTTACGCGCTTCACTAACAATATCCAGCTTGCCAATAACGTCTTCAAGCATAGCAACAACTTCCAGTGGATTTTCATTGTAGTCAATGCCAACGCTTAGCTCTAACAATGAGTCATGCTTAGAATTATGCAGTACTTCACCGACAATGTGTTTATTCGGGATAGTAATTTCGACATTGTCTTCATCCGACAATATGGTGTACGCAAGTAATACTTCTTTTACTAACCCTGTTACGCCTTGCACGGTAATAGTATCACCAACCACAAAAGGACGAATTATGATGATATTAAAGCCGGCGGCGTAGTTTGCTAATAAGCCTTGTAGTGCTAAACCTGCACCTAATGAAATGGCACCAATAGCAGCAATAAATGGCGTAACACTTATACCTAACTTGCCAAGTGCGATAATAGTGATCATCACTACAATAAGCATTTTACTGGTGTTAGCTAAAAACCGGCTTAAAGTTACATCTAATTTATGTCGTTCACATAAACGTAAAACTAACTTAGCTATTTTTCCGGCAAACATATAACCGATAATAAAAATAATAAAAGCACCAACCAGTTGAAAACTGTAGTTGGTAAAAAATTCAACGATGACATTATAAAAATGACTGACTTGGTCAAGTTCATCTTTTAATAAATTAGCCGGGTCTAAGGTTTTTGCGACTTGCTCGGTGGTATTTTCACTGCTAGATTCAGCCATAAATTAATTCCATTTCAAGTGTTAGTTGTCTTGATAGTGATATTAAGGAATTAACGATGAAATTAACAATTTTTTAATGCTATTTAAGCAAAAACTTAAAAATGATGAGTTTATTAAAAGAGTTGGACATCCCTGTCCGGCTCAGTGAGGAAAAAGTCACTAGCGTTTAGCTAAAGATATATCTGCCAATTTATAATCTATGGTATGGCGTAATTCGTTATCAATATAAATTTCCATTTGATAATCACCCGGCAAGTCATCAAAGTCAGTGCGCATAAAAATTGCGCCGCGCTTTTGAATCACCATCGCTTTACCCATCACTTTTTTCAAATTACCGCGCTCATTGTGTATCGGCACAATATGCACTGAGTTTAAATTAAACTGCTCATCACCGTCGCTGGTGACGACTAAGCCATACAATGTTGTTTCAACACCATTAACAATTGGGATCTGGGTAGTTTTTTCAAAAGCAATTGGTTCACCAACATCATTATGACGAATAACGCCAAAATCAAAGACAAAATGTTTATTTGTCGCTGCATCAGCCGCACTGGAAAGTAAAACGAAACACAGGGTAATTAAATTAAATAATCTCATGATATTTTCTCCTCAATAGCACGCTTTCTAAAACACATAAATAATGCTGGTATAGCAAATAGCCCTAATGTTCCTGGCTCAGGGACAGCCACCGCGCCACTAGGTCTTGAGCCTTCTATTTCAGCAGCAATCTTATTTTCAATTGCGGTTTGAAAATCATCAAAATTTCCCGGAGCTAACAAAAATGGACTTTCACCGGCGATCACTTCATCTAAGTATTGATCAACAACATTCTGGTTGGTGGTGATAACAATGCCGTTGATGGTATCCACGCCGTCAGCAATGGCATTGCTAGTCGCTACACCTGGCGCTACACCAGAATTATTAGTGCCATCACCAGAGATATCGATAATTTGCTCAAAACCTTCGAAACCATTATTTTCAAACAACGGATAAGCGTACTCAACAGCTTCCCCTATTGCAGTCCAGCCAGAAAAAGGACGAGCAATAGCACCAATACTCGCCGCTAAAGTATCTGCGCTACTGGCACTATCAACTAGGGTCCAGTCAATCATGACACTTTGTTGATTGGGCCCAGACCACATAATGAGTTGCACGGCTATTTGCCCTTCCGTGCCGTTGATAATGGCATTTTGGACATTATTACTTTCAAAAGCGGCTTGGTAACCTTGAAGTTGTAAGTCATATTCAGAGGTATTAATACTGCCAGAAATATCAAGCAACAGCTGCAATTCAATATCAACTTGAGTGACACTGTATGCAGCGCTACTCGTCGACAACAAGATAGCGGCAATGGCTACCTTCAAAGAATTTATTCGCATACATTTCTCCTCACAGTTAACAAATATTTATTCTTTAAATTTCTCAGCGAAAACTATTGCAGTTTTCCTGCCTACTTTTTTTATCTTTATTATCAAAAAGTTACATATTCACCTTTTCTTTTCTTCGCAAAATGCATTTACCGCTGTTGCAATTTGCAAAGCAAGATCAGTAAACATTGATGTCAATATATATAAACATATGAAATTAAAAGAAATAATAAATGGCAAAGCATTTGCAATCATTAACCGTATTAACATCGAGATTATAAATAGTGTGAGGAGAGTGTTATGAGTGGTTATTATAGGAAAGAAAGGTATAGTCGCCGAACTACTTCATTTACTGAGTCTTTAATTAGAGTGACAATTCTGATTATTATTACCTTATCTTTAGCTGGCTTCGCTGCCCTACAATGGAAAAAGGCTAAAGCATTTCATGCGCAATTGGATGATAAGCAGCTGTTATTAGCCCAAGCAGAAGATGAACTAGAGATACTGAGAACATTAAACCCGTACCATGTTGGTAGTAATGAAGTTTTAGCGCAAGCAGTAAGCAAAGCAGACTTATTTCCAGGCTGGATCACGCGCGTATATCCACTACCTTCAAGCATCGAACAAGCAGCTTTTAGCAATGATGTAGGCTCATTTGTGATGAACGAAACGCGTTTTTCATTATCAAGCCATAAAAGTTACGGCATCAGTCAGCCAAGTAAAAGCATGTATCGCCTTAATGGCCTTTTTCCAAACAGAAAAAAAGGTCGTCTACAAGTCGGGGTAGAGTTTTATGTTAAAAATCAGGCGGTGAAAGCAAATGATGATGTAATGGCAAAAATCAGTTCATGCTATGCCCGTATAGATATGAACAATAAACGTGTCATTGATCGAAAAATTCACCTAATGACGCGTTTCGAATCAGAGCAAGTATTAACGGGGTCATTAGAGCTAAACAAAGGAATTTATCCCATCAGCGCTATGCTATATTGTGATAAAAAATCAGAGCTAAACGGCAGTGATATCGAGGTTTCCATTTCCTTTAGAACACCAGAGCAACACAACCTAGCAACAAGTCGCTATGATATTTTTCATATCTATAACCCAAAAAACATTATCGCTAAATTATAATTTTTAAGGGTTAGCATCAGCAAGTGCTATGGGAAATTTAAGCGTAAACGTACAGCCTTGATCAGGCTCTGAGTTTACGCTTATCAGTGCATTATGCTTTTCGATAATAGCGTATGAAACCGACAAGCCTAAGCCCGTACCTTCGCTTTCATCTTTAGTGGTATAAAACGGTTCAAACAAGTGCCGAATAACGGCTTCATCCATGCCACAGCCAGTATCATGTACCTTAACTTCAACATAGCTTTCAATACGTTGGCTTTCAATCTTAAGAACACCACTATCGTCCATCGCTTGAGCGGCGTTAACAAACAAATTGACAAAAACTTGCTGTAATTGGCCAAAGTTTCCTTGAATATCAGGTAAATCAGCAGACATATCTCGAATAATCTCATGATCATATTTAAGTTTATTCCAGACAATTTTTAATGCACTTTCAATAACATCATTGATTGTTATTGAGGTAAATTCGTCTTGCTCCTTTCTCGAAAAAGTTTTTAGGCTAGCGACTATCTCAGTAACGCGTTCAACCCCTATGATGCAGGAGCCAAGTAATTCTTCAACATCTTCGCGAGCATATGTCAGCTCTTTAGCATTATTTAAGTTCAGCAATAGTTCTTCTGGCAAACCCGCAAAAGCCTCAGCATAAATTTCAATATAATCTTTAAGAACGTCTAAATTACTGGATATATAACCTATTGGGTTATTAATTTCATGGGCAACACCTGCCGCCAATTGCCCAAGTGAACTCATTTTCTCACTATGTGCTAATTGCTGTTGAGTAGACTTCAGTTCATCAACGGTATTACGCAAGTCTTTATAATTATAGGCGAGTTCAATTTTGGTCATACGACGCTTTATTGCCGCCGTAAACTGTTGCGCGGCAATATTCAACGTTTGTTTAAAATCATCGCTATAACAAAAATGGCTAATATCGAGTAATATTAATCGACGTTCTTTATTGCTTACTTTGACCAGTAAATATAGCAAGATATCATGGCTGAATAGCTTTGAAACTTCAGTACTATATGTTTGATTTTTATGTTCTAAACGATGCCAGCTCGACTCTTTGGCAGATAGCATTGATTCTATAAACGACTCATAATCACTGTGCCACGCTATTGGTTGCCATTTGTTACCCTTGCTGGTTAATGACCACATCGCATTATGCATATCATGATTAATGCGCATAACAACTACAGGGCAGGCATCTAATAGCGTTGCAACATTTTCCGAAAATTGTTGAAAAGAATCATCAATATTTTTATCTAACAGCAGCTCTTGCGTAAGGCTAGCTAAAAATTGCAGCTGCACTTGTCGGTTGGTCGCTTTTTCGTAGGAATCGAAAAACTCTTTGTTGTCATACAGCGCTACTGCTGCTTTTTGATCTAACTTAGCTTCTAGCTTTTTTTTCGCATTGCGCTCACGTATTAACGCCTTTTCTAACAAGACAACTTTTTCTTCCAATGTAACGTTTAAATCTCGACCCGAATCAGGCAATGCTCATCTCCTTTGCATAAACACTTAGTTTGATGAATGCTAACCTTTTGCTTAAAGTGTGCGGCGGCACCAAAAATTAAACCTTCAGCAAAATGGCACATTTGGCGGTGCGACAAGTATCTAACCACAAGAACATTCTCTTGTGGTTGATCGTACAAAAGTGTCGGGGTATAGGCTAATGGATCACTCTTTTGCACTTCAATATGAATAACACTGTCAACCGCTCGCATAAAGTCAAACAGGTTATCTATTTCTTTAACATGGGCTAAACCTACCGACATTAAGGCTGGGAAAAAGTGTTCGCCAAACCCCCTAAATATATGCTCTCTGTCGAAACCAATAATTGCGCCTAAGGTATCGGCCAATAATTTAAATTCTGCATCATCGTATAGCTCAGTTGCCAAATATTCGCCATTTGAAGCCAATTCACAACTATCAAGGGTTTTCAACCAAGCCGTTAAACCATACTCTTTTTCAACATATTCAGCAAAGCCAGTAAAAATAGCACCTTTCATTAATCAAAATCCCTTAAAAAATTCACGTATATACCTACTTGATCAGGTTCCCACATTGATGTGGGATATTAGAGTAATGCAAGAACAACTACCGAAAATATCCATTATCTTCGTACTACGCATTACTCTGATTTTCTAGTTTAACTCTGAAATTGCATATTCAAGTAGCTTGGGTATAGTTAACTATAATGCTAGCATGAGTTTATGCAACTAATTCATCTTTAACTATATTTTTTTAGGATTAAGACATGTTACCGTCAGTTTTACTGTTGGATGATGAGCAAGAAGTACTTAACGCCCTGCAACGCGTGCTGCGCAAAGATTATCAAGTGCACGCCTTTACTGATGCACAATCGGCAATTGCGTTTTTTCAAAGCACGCCGACACAAATCGTTATTTCCGATATGAAAATGCCTAAGCTCAATGGCGCGGAATTTTTAACTCATATTGTAAAAATCAATAGTAGAAGTAAACGGGTGGTACTGACTGGATATGCCGACACTGAGCTTGCAAAACAAGCAATTAATGATGGCAAGATTTCGGCTTACTTAAACAAGCCCTGGGATAATAAAGAACTAAAAGCAACATTAGCCAACTTAATCAATGAAATTAAGCTAGAAAATCAAAAACTATCGATTGTAAAGAACCTCAAATTAGATAATCAACGACTTTCAGCAAATCAGATCTCAATGAAAAAGGTGACTCGCTTTATGCAGTCACATCATGAAAGTGTGGTTAATCAAAAGCAACAACAATCGGAGCTCAATAATGACCTTCTGCAATTAAGTGCTAATTTAGTTGCCATGCAAACTCAAGATACCTCAGGCCACACCTTTAGAGTTGCTCAACAAAGTAAAATGCTGGCTCGTCGTATGGGATTAAAAGAGCCTCATCGCGTTCATATCTATTTGGCGGCCTTATTTTACCGTATCGGCATTAATAGTTTACCACCGGCACTGATCACTCAACCTTGGCACCAAATGACGGCTCAAGAAAAATTGGCCTGGATGAAATTCCCTCAGGAGAGTGCCGATATATTAAGCACAGTAGCATCATTAGCCCCTTGTGCAAAAATAGTCCGTCACATATACGAACATGTTGATGGCTCAGGTATACCAATGCACCTTAGCCATGATGACATTCCGGTTACCTCGCGTATTTTAGCCATAGCTATTCACTTTGATTTATTGGTATCAGGTAAAATAACAGCGCAATGCATCACGCCACAAGAAGCCATCATAGTGATGAAAAAGAGTTTAGGTAGCCTATTTGATCGGAAAATATTTAGCCAATTTATCGCTATGCTTTCCACACCACAAGCAACAGAAAGTTTTGAAATAGCAAAAAGCACCGGTGAACTTGTTCCTGGCATGGTCCTAGCGCAAGACATTTTAAACCACGAACACCATAAATTACTTAATGAAAAAACAGTGCTTTCACAAGGTCATATCGATAGCTTGATCAAACACCAAGAACATTCAGCAAAAGTAATTGTCGCTTACGTGTTGCATAAAAGTCCCAATGAAAATGAACCCGAAAGTGAAGATGGAGAATACTAAATAATGGACATCACTGATAATCGGCCTTTAATGGTCATAGTGGATGACGAACAAGAAATTCTCGCGGCATTAAAGCGCACATTGATGCGCATTGATATTCGTATCGAAGCATTTTCATCGCCTCGTTTAGCACTTGAATTTATTAAAGACAACCAGCCGGTATTAGTGATTTCAGATCAACGAATGCCTGATATCACCGGTGATAAATTATTATCAACCGTTAAAAAACTTTGGCCTGATACCAAACGTATCATGCTTAGTGCCTATGAAGATTTTGATTCAGTTTCTGCTGGTTTTAATCAAGCAATAATTGAAAAATTTATTTCTAAGCCATGGAAGAACTCCGAATTAGTCATGCTGGTACAAGACACTATTACCAGTAAAAATTCATCACCAGCTAAAAATCAATTAAGCCAATCTATTATTGGTGAAAGTACTAAGATCAAGCAGTTGATTGAGCAAATATCCATTGCTGCGGGTGCTAATGTGCCTATTTATATTCATGGTGAAACGGGTACCGGTAAAGAGTTGGTTGCCAAAGCCTGTCATGAATCAGGTTGTAAACGAGAAGGAAAGTTTATCGCTGTAAACTGTGCTAACTTTTCTGAAACCCTAATCGAATCACAACTTTATGGCCATAAAAAAGGTGCCTTTACCGGCGCGGTTAGTGACCAAGAAGGTTTATTTTCTCAAAGCAATGGTGGCACTATTTTCTTAGACGAAGTCACAACCTTGCCTATGTCGTTGCAAGCCAAACTATTACGGGTGATACAAGAGCGCGAATATACCGCGTTAGGCGATAGCAAACTGATTAAATTTGACGCGCAAATTATTGCCGCCTCTTCAATAAAATTAAGTGAAGCGGTAAACCAAGGTGAATTTAGAGAAGATTTATACTATCGCCTCAATGTCATCCCATTGAATTTACCGCCACTGCGTGAGCGCGAGCAAGACGCCTTACTTATCGCTAAGCACTTTTTAGCTAAGTATAATCAACAACAACAAAAAACCTTTAGCGCATTTGCTCAAGATGCCACAAGCTTTATCCTAGCTTACGCTTGGCCTGGTAATGTTAGGCAGCTAGAGAACACCATTCATAGTGTTTGTATTATGAATTCTGGCCAAGAAGTCACCTTGGCTATGCTGCAACCATTGCTCGCAGAGCAATTAACGATTAATGATTCAATTACGACCAATCATCAGCGCATAGAAACGCAGTATGACGCGCGCCCAATTACTACCGCAAGTAACGGTACGATTATTCCACTTGAACAGGTTGAAAAAAATGCCATTGAACATGCAATAGCGCAATGTGATGGCAATATCACCAAAGCAGCGGCATTACTCGAAGTTAACCCTTCGACGATTTACCGTAAAATGCAAAAGTGGAACTAGATAAACACAGTATGCTAACAGTTACCTATCGCAGGATGATTGTTAGCGGAGAAGTTTAATCAAAACTTTATGAAGTATTGGTATACCATTACCTGCTAGATATAGACATAGCGTGAGTTTTTGCGACATCTAACATGACATCTCTCATAAAGCCATCAATATCTTCACCAGTTATGCTTATACACTTAGAGCTTGAATTTAAGCACGTACGGCCGCGTAAATGGCTACCAAAGCTTTTTCCATCATAAATATTGCTTTTCGACATTTTTTCAACTTTATACTCTAAAGCTAACTCCATATCCCACTTCTGCCCAATCACTTGAATTCTTTCAATGTCAGAGGAAAGAGATAGTATTTCTGCTGAATCTTTTTGGCCTTCTTTCGCTCCCTGTAAAACAGACTTTAACTGCTGATGGCTATCTCGGTAACCAGAAAAAGCTAGTTTTTTATACAATTTAGTACTTTCCAACAGTTCCATAGAAGTGCCGATACCGTGCTGGTACATTTTAGCCAATAGGTACATTGATGCTTTATGTTTTTTATTTGCTGCGACAGTTAACATAGATACAGCATCTTCATTATTTTTAGTTTCAAAGTTAATCGTTTCAACAGCCTTCTGAAATAAAGCTGGCGGATATTTGTATTCCGCTGCTTTACTTAACAAACGCTCTGATTTACTCAAATCTTTATCAATACCAATTCCATGTTTATACAAATATGACATCATCCAACGAGCTCGATTCGAACCAGATAATACAGCCTTGCGTAGGTTTCTTACTGCTAATTTGTCATTCTTCTCTAATCCATTGCCTGATAAATAAGCAGCCCCAACTAAGACTTGTGCTTCTGGGTTACCCCAGTTTGCATATTTTTTTATTTTTTTGAATAATCGCTGACAATTTTCATTGACACAAATATGATCTGGATTTACCTCTACACTTTCAGAGATCAATTCTGTTAATTCTGCTGAAAAATCATTACGAGGTATTGTTCCTTCTGATGCCAAGGCCGACAAAGTAAACACAAAACTGAACCCAATAAAGATTATTTTTACAACGTATTTCATAACTTATTTCCTTCTAGTTTTATTAGCAGTTCCACCGCTGGTTGATAACTTTTTTAAATATGCTGACATATACAAGTCCGGTATATTCCTGATGCCGTAGTTAATAGGGAAAATATCTCGCTAGATATATAGCTAACACGTTATTTCTGTTTTAGACACTTAGTAACACGAAATAGAACTATTTTCTTTGGGCGATTAACCAACAAATCGCTATATTAAAGTTGACACTTTTGAGATTTGGTTTGCCATATCACAGGGATATTGGTTTTTGAATATTCACTATTTTTTCTCGTGTCGTAAACTAAATAATAAGTCGTGTTTGCTTCGATATTAATAGAGAACTCCCGCTCATCACTAAAACGGATATTTGTATAATCTCGTGGATTGTCTCCTTGTAGATATGCATTCCTAGGAGAGACAGAAATTCTATGCTGACCCGGTTTTAATTTAAATCGGGTCTTATTAGGTCCTGATGTTGAAACGCTGGTTAGACCTACTACTGAGCCTTGTCCAGATGCCCAGAGCCGTTGTTTAACACCGTCAATTTCTCTGATAAAAACAGCGTTTCTTTGGGTAATATCGCCTTCTTCTCGCGGCATAAATTTGCCAACAATAATTCGGCCACATTGACCGTCAGGTTCTTGCTGATCGACATTACTAGCTAGCAACTTATCTTGATTAATATTATCAACAGATAATGTCCATGCTGGCGTTACCAATGAACTTAGTTCTCCTGATAAATTCCGCCCCCTATTATCTCGAAGTACTTTAATAGATATGGTGTGATTATTTTCTAAATAATGTTTCTCAATTAATGTATTAATATTGCTTTTTTCTAACGACAAATTGTTTACATTAACAATAACATCACCACTTTCTAAACCTAATTTACTTGCAGGACTATTCGGTGTTACTGATAAAACTAAGCCATTAGTCGTGGTTGAAAGTACAGCGCCAAAACGTTGGTGGCTACTTTGTGACTCTTGTAACAAGGCGTAATCTAATTTTGAAACATCGCCACCGGCAGCGGCTTCCAGATCAATAATTTGTTGTAGATTATCATTTATTGTTCGCTGTAACTGATTAGCAACTTGATAAGATTTTTCAGACTTAAATTGATTAGTTAATGCTTCACTTTGTACTGCCGCACATTGCAAAAATGCTAAAGATAGAACTATGTTTTTAATATTAAATAAGCCCACTTAAACTCCCTCTTTAATTAATTCACTTGCCTGTTTTTACTAAGACGTGTCTAAACCGTTTTTTGTGACAAATGAATTCAAACTATTGCTTACTTTAATTATCAAGTAGTCATTTTTTCTTCATCTACTTTCATTTATGTGAAGCAAATTGAGCAATAATTTCCTTTTATTTAAACAAAGATGATGAGAATTACATCTCACATTTTTGCTGTTTTACTTTCCAGATCACCGGTTGCTCAGCGTACTTTAGTGTATAACTACTAGAAAATAAGGTATCGCTGCGATACGCCAAAAAATATGAGGTGTCAGCGTCTATTCGAATATTGAGCTCTGCAGACTCAGTGCGGTTTTTATCAAAGTGATGTATCTTTCGATGCACCGTTAACTTATGGTATCCAACAGGTATTTTTAAATAGTTTTTATCGAGTGGATTTTCTACTTTAACGTCGTCGATTGCTTCTACAACAACGACAGTTTTTAATGATCGAGTTGTGTATCCTGACTCTATACGAAAACCAAGTTTAACTTGCCCACACTCTTGCTTATTTGTCTCTTTTTCATTACCACTAGCAGCGGTTATTGATGGCCAATCAAACTCTTGTGCCTGAGTGCTAAAAGTCCAAGCAGGAATTAATTTTGCTGTGAGCGTGCCATTTAAGACTATTAACTCTCCACTGCGCTTTAGCTCAATTTCAATGTTTGTTTCACTTTTTACGTACTGAAGTACTGCCAGTGCAGACTTTAAATTACTCGCTACTTCAGTACCATTTACCGAGATAATTTGATCTCCACTTTGGATACCAATATTGTCGGCATGACTATTCGGTGTTACCGATATAACCAAGCCAGGGGAGTTAGCAGATAAAGTAATGCCAAAACGTCCACTGCTATATTGCTGAAGCTGTGTTAAATGTATTTGTACATCCTTTACGCCCATTTCCTGTTCCAACGCTGCAATCTCTTGAACTTTTTGCGCGATAACTTGTGACATTTGTTCAGCAATACGTTGCGCTTGCGGTGATTTAAACTCATTTGCTGTAATTGGAAATGCAATGAATAATATCGATAAATACTTAATTCGCATGCTTTACCTTGTTATATTTCGTAAACATCAATAGGCTGACGATAAAAATCAATCATTCGAATTAAAATATCGCTTCTTATACTCCAGAGCTTTTCATCAAAATTTTGCTTATTTTGTTGCTCTATCGAGAAATCAACCATCGCCAATTCGTCATACCAATTATTCATGACTAATTGTTGTTGGTTAGATAAGATATTTTGCGATACTTGTGCTAGTTTTTGCTCAAGTTCAGAGTTTTTTGCTAATACAACCTGTTCTGAAGATATACTAAGCGTACTTACGTTAGCCCAACTTTCGTTTTGTGAATTTGCATTCATTTCGAAATGAACAAACCAAGTACCAAAAGAAAATAGTGCAACACTTGCCGCCATTGTTAGCCATGTTTTTTGCTTTTTATTTTGATGGCGTAACCAGATTTCATTTGAAAAATCAGGAGCTTTATGAACTTTCCATTCGGTATGCTTATGTTCTGTTATTGATTTATCATCATTCATAATAATTCTCAATTATTGCAACCATGATTTTAATTGCCGCAGTGCTCGGCGATAAAGTTGTCGGCTATTAGCTTCTTCTATACCTAAACTTGGCGCAATTTCATTATGCTTTAAACCGTGTATTGCGCAATAGTAAACTACAGAGCGCTGAATGCTAGGTAACTTAGCCAAGTAGTCTAATACTTGCCGCTCATCTTTAAAGCTTGTTTCTTGAATGTAATGTGGCTCTGATAACATTTCATATGCCTCTTCGGCATTTATACTATTATTTGTTTTAGCTGTTTTTCTAAAGTATCCCATACAAGCATTTATCGTAATACGTTTTAGCCAAGCCCCAAGTGATGCCGTTTTTTTCACTTGAGAAACTTTTATAAGTAAGGTTTCAAAAGCCTGTTGAAGAATATCGCAAGCGGCGTCTTTATCACCAAGAATGTGCAACGCTAAAGAATAAACGTGATCTGCATAAAGTTTGTATGCTGCATCAAATCCATGACGTTTACCTTTTGTTAGTGCTACAAACTCAAATTGAGTAAGCGATTGGCCAAAGCCTTCCTTCTTCATAAAATCCTTGGTTTTATTTTTAAGATGCACTAAGTAGGCATATTGTGACAGATATTTTTAATCTTTTTAAAATAGTTTGTTATCTCTAAAAATGTATCTACACCTTCCTTTAAAAAGTCATTGCAAAACAAGCAACTCGCAAGTTAGAATTTAGCCTCGTTTAGCTTAACTAAACGTATTGACTTGTCGGAGTGCCATAGGGCTGAGATCGCGAAAGCGGGATCCGTAGAACCTGATTAGATTAACATCTGCGAAGGGAACAAGTGAGCAGCTTTAATAGCTCAGTAACTATTTGCTATTAATCCTTCTCCTCGTTACTACCCCAATATAGCTCCGCCTAACTTTTATTTAATAAAAACAGGTGAGAGACCATGAGTTCAATTTCTAGACGCGAGCGTCGCGAGCAAGCAGCAGAGTTTTTAAAAAATGTTGCCGATCAATCATTTCCAAATTCCAAGAAAGTTTATGTGCCAGGAGAAATTCACGATATTCGTGTCGGCATGCGCGAGATATCACTTTCCGATACCTTAGTTAGTGGTACCAAAGATAATGCCGTTTATGAAAAAAATGCACCGTTGTGCGTTTATGATACGTCAGGTTTCTATACCGATGACGCCATTGAAATCGATGTTCATCAAGGTATTCCCCGTTTGCGCGACAACTGGATTGAAGCGCGCGGCGATGTAGAGTTTTTATCCGGTAAAAGCTCTAGCTATAGTCAACAACGCTTGGCGGATGAAGGCCTAGATCATATTCGTTTTGAGCACCTTCCTACCGTACGTAAAGCCAAAGCCGGTAAAAATGTCACCCAAATGCACTATGCTCGCCAAGGCATCATCACCCCAGAAATGGAATATATCGCGATACGCGAAAACTTAAAACGCCAAGAAGTACAAGATGAAATTTTGCTGCAACAGCATCAAGGGCAGTCATTTGGCGCTAATATCCCTGAGCAAATTACCGCAGAATTTGTTCGAGAAGAAGTGGCCCGTGGTAGAGCCATTATTCCTGCTAATATCAATCACCCTGAATCAGAGCCTATGATCATCGGCCGAAACTTTTTGATCAAAGTGAACGCTAATATTGGTAATTCTGCCGTCACCTCTTCAATTGAAGAAGAAGTCGAAAAGCTAGTATGGTCAACAAAATGGGGCGCAGATACTGTCATGGATCTTTCCACGGGTCGTTATATTCATGAAACCCGCGAGTGGATCATCCGCAACTCTCCTGTCCCTATTGGCACAGTACCGATTTATCAAGCCTTAGAAAAAGTCAACGGCATCGCCGAAGATCTCACCTGGGAAATTTTTCGCGACACCTTAATCGAACAAGCAGAGCAAGGGGTGGATTACTTCACCATTCATGCTGGCGTGCTGTTGCGTTATGTGCCAATGACCGCGAAACGAGTTACAGGTATTGTCTCTCGAGGCGGTTCGATTATGGCGAAATGGTGTTTAGCACACCATAAAGAAAACTTCCTTTACACACATTTTGAAGATATTTGCGAAATTCTCAAAGCCTACGATGTTTCATTTTCCTTAGGTGATGGTTTACGCCCAGGCTCAGTAGCCGATGCCAATGATGAGGCACAATTTTCTGAATTAAAAACCTTAGGTGAATTAACCAAAATTGCTTGGCAACACGATGTACAAACCATCATCGAAGGCCCAGGACATGTGCCTTTACATATGGTGCAGAAGAATATGACTGAGCAACTGAAACATTGTGGTGAAGCGCCCTTTTATACTTTAGGACCTTTAACAACAGATATTGCTCCCGGTTATGATCATATCACTTCGGGCATAGGAGCTGCCAATATTGGCTGGTATGGTTGTGCCATGCTCTGTTATGTAACACCAAAAGAACATTTAGGGTTGCCGAACAAAGAAGATGTTAAAGAAGGTTTAATGACCTACAAAATTGCTGCCCATGCCGGTGATTTAGCCAAGGGGCATCCCGGCGCACAAATTCGTGACAATGCTATGTCAAAAGCACGTTTTGAGTTTCGTTGGTACGATCAATTCAATATCGGTTTAGATCCTGAGCGTGCTCGAACTTATCATGATGAGACGCTGCCGCAAGAGTCGGGTAAAGTTGCCCATTTCTGCTCAATGTGTGGTCCTAAATTTTGTTCCATGAAAATATCTCAAGAAGTGCGGGACTACGCTGCAGGATTAACTGATGGAGCAAATGATGAACAAGTCATCGAAATAAAGTTACTCGATGAAACCGTAGCGATCTCAACTCAAGGCATGGCTGAAAAATCAGCCGAGTTTAAGGCCAGTGGTAGCGAAATTTATCAACGCCTTGATAAGTCCTTAACCAAATAACTCAGGCAGAGATAAATATGCCGATAGTCGCAATTATTGGTGCGGGCTTAATGGGTCGCTTGTTAGCTTTGTCGTTAAATCGCCAAGGCTATCAGGTGACTCTGTTCGACAAAGACCATAAAAATGGCCATGAAAGTGCCGCTTATGCGGCCGCTGGATTATTAACGCCACTCGGTGAAGCCATGCACAGCCCAGCAAACATTGTTGAGATGGGCTTTGCGTCATTATCACTGTGGCCGGCACTGCTGAAGTCGTTATCAGGCTATAACTTTTACCAACAAACAGGCTCGTTAGTGGTCAGTCATGAACAAGATATGGGTGACTATCATCGTTTAACGCGCTTCTTAGCCAATAATTACCGTCAACATCAGCAACAACAATTAAACCGTCAGCAATTATCAATGCTTGAACCTGAACTCGCGCGGCGATTTTCACAAGCCTTGTATTTGCCAGAAGAAGGGCAAATCGGTAATAGAAAGTTACTAATAGCTTTGCAAAAGCAGTTAATTGACGAAGGTGTTAATTGGCATAGCCAAACAGAAGTGGTTGAAATAACGCCAAGAACCGCAGCAGAGAAAAGTAAGGTGACTTACCTGACTAAAAATAAGAAAAAAGTTAATCTGTCATTTGATTTAATGATTGATTGCCGAGGTGTTGGCGCTAAAAAGTCATCACAAACAAGTAGCAAAAACACTGCAGAGCTTAATGATTTACGTGCTGTTAGGGGCGAGCTTTTTCAACTTTTTGCCCCTGAAGTCAATATTTCAAGACCGGTCAGATTGATGCACCCAAGGTACCAGCTTTATATTGTGCCAAAAGGTAAAGGACACTTTGTCGTTGGCGCAACGGAAATTGAAAGTGACGATACCGCGCCAATGACAGTGCGCTCGGCAATGGAGTTACTCAGCGCGGCATATAGTGTTCACCCAGGCTTTGCTGAAGCAAATATTCGCCAGCATATTAGTAAACTTCGCCCTGCCTTTAATGATAATCAAGCAAAAATACTTTGCCAAAACGGCTTAATACAAGTCAATGGTTTATACCGTCATGGTTTTTTAATTGCCCCTGTCGTGCTGTCGCAAGTGCTAGAGCATGTCGATAATTTAATGTTCGAGCAAAATAAAGCACCAGCAAGTTATCAATACTCACATTTACTGCCTATCAGCCAAACAACCGTGCCCAGCTTAGATAAAACTAGCAAGATAAGATTAGCGAGATAAAAAATGAAAATTTACATTAATGGCGAAGCTGTAGAGTTAGCTGATTGTTCAGAACCAACAAGCATCCATGTCGCACTCAAAACAGCACTACCTGAAAACCAGTTACAGCAAAGTTTTGCTTTAGCGCTAAATGGTGATTTTATTGGCAAAGATGATTACGCCAATACTGAACTAAAAAGTAACGACAGTATTGATCTGCTATTTCCTATTGTTGGAGGCTAACGCATGTCTTTAACTATTTATGGTCAACAGCTTAACAGCCGATTACTGATCGGCTCAGCGCTATATCCATCACCAGAAGTGATGAAACAGGCAATACTTGCCAGTGGCTCACAAGTAGTGACTTTATCGCTCAAACGACAGAATCCACTTGAGCAATCGGGTGAGAATATTTGGCGCTATATTCAGGATACCGTCAAACAAAGTCAAAGCTTTCTACTGCCTAATACCGCTGGCTGTAAAACGGCAAAAGAAGCTATCACCTTAGCAAAAATGAGCCGAGAGTTGTTTCAAACCGATTGGATAAAACTGGAAGTGATCGGTGATGACTACAACTTACAACCTGACCCTGTCGAGCTGCTTATTGCTACCGAGCAACTGCTCGCCGATGGTTTTAAAGTACTACCTTATTGCACTGATGATTTAGTCATTTGTCAGCGTTTATGCGCCCTTGGCTGCCAAGTTATCATGCCATGGGCATCCCCCATTGGCACAGGTAAAGGGCTGATGAACCCTTATAATTTGGCCTGTATTCGCTCACGACTCCCCAACACAACCTTGATTTTAGATGCCGGTATCGGCAAGCCTTCTGATGCCTGTATTGCAATGGAAATGGGCTTTGATGGTGTTTTACTTAATAGTGCAGTTGCACTTGCCGACAATCCGGTATTAATGGCGAAAGCATTTGCTAGCGCTATTTCAGCTGGAGAAAATGCTTATATCGCCGGCACTATGCCAGAGCGCCAAACCGCTCATCCGAGTACGCCAACCTTAGACACACCATTTTGGCACCAGCCTGAGCATAACTAATGATAAAGTCAGAAACGAAAATAACAGCTAAAAATCCTAAACCTATTCTTTGGACCATTTCTGGTGCCGACTGCTCGGGAGGTGCTGGCATTGCGGCAGATATAAAAACAGGCCATCGCCTTGATGTTGAAGTTTGTCATTTAATTACCGCCAATACCGTACAAAATTCAACTAAACTTTTATCGATAAATCCTACCGAGATAGCAATATTAGCAGAGCAAGCACAGGCGCTACGTTTTGATAAACCGCCACGCGCGATAAAAATCGGCTTAATTGCCAACACAGCCCAAATTAATTGGCTGGTGAGTTTACTGTCAGAGCTGAAACAGCAAATAGCAGACTTAATCGTGGTTTATGATCCTGTTGGCCAAGCCAGTGTTGGCGGCAGTTTATCTAACATTCCTGCCGAGGCATTACTGCCATTAATGCCGTTGCTAGACGTTATTACTCCCAATCTTATTGAGGCCAAGCAGCTCAGCAAACTTATCAATAGCGACACCGGAAACGACAACAATATAACGATAAGTGAAAAAATAATAAGCTTAGGCTGCAATGCTGTGATCGTTAAAGGCGGTCATCAAAATGACATAAGTAATACCAACAGTGTCAGGAAATACTGCCTTGATAAGTGTGTGCAGAAATTAGCGAATAATGACTTGCAAAGCTACCAACTACAATCTGCTTATATCGAGACTAGCCATAGCCATGGTGGCGGCTGTAGTTTTGCCAGTGCCCTTGCCAGTTTTCTCGCCTACGATTATTTGCTAAGAGACGCTTTCACCTTAACTAAGGCCTATATAAATCAAGGTTTAACCTTCTCACAACAACAGCAACAAGTAAGAAGTGCGGTTTCAACAAATAAAGCCGTGGCTAATAGCTACTATGGTGCGTTCGAGCAAAGCACTTGGCCGAATGACAGTAAGTACTTTCCAGCAGTAATCGCTCCACTTAACGATAAATACCAACACTTACCAGCCTTTGCCGCGTTAAATTTAGTAGAACATGAGCGACTTGGTTTATATCCGGTCATCGATTCAATCAAGTGGTTAGAGCGCTTATTGCCATTAAACATTAAAATTATCCAATTACGCATTAAAAATAAAAGTAATAAAGAGCTTGGTGCCATCATCGAAAAAGCCGTGGCTTTAGCAAAGAATTACTCATGCCGATTATTTATTAATGACTATTGGCAGCTGGCAATTAAACATGGTGCCTATGGTGTCCATATTGGCCAAGAAGATTTAGCAGATGCCGACTTAGCCGCTATTGCTGATGCCGGTTTACGCTTAGGCATTAGTACTCATGGCTGCTATGAATTTCTTTTAGCACAACAATTACAGCCTTCTTACCTTGCTGTTGGCGCGATATTTTCCACCAAAACTAAGGATATGACAGGACAAATTCAAGGCTTAAACAACTTAACGCATATATTGAGCTTAGCCAAAAACTTTCCCGTTGTTGCCATCGGCGGTATCAATCAGCAACGTTTAACTCAGGTATGGGATACCGGCGTTAGTGCGGTGGCTGTAGTAACGGCAATAATCCAAGCTGAGCAACCCATTGTCGCGGCTAGGGCCATGCAAGCAGCACTAGGTTAGCGTTGAGATAATTTACTGTGTAATGGCAATAATCTCAGGGTGATGAATAAACTCATCAAGCTCGTCTTGCGCATTTGGAAACTGTTCGCGATGTTGTTGTAAAACGGCGATGGCATTAGTCATGGCTAATCGGGACTCGGCTGCAATTTCAGGCATTGTACCCTCATCACTTTCAAGACTACTAGGCAGTTGCTCTCGAATAAAGTCCATATCTATTTTATGACCCGGACAAGATTTACTGGTGCGATAACGAGAGGATATTACCTCATTATCCGCCAGTATGTTTAGCTCCCGATGACCTATCACTTTATTAACGGGAATAGCATATTCCGCCATTAATTGCCTGACTAGTTGATATAAGCTTTCATATTGTGCTGGTGTAAAGTCATTGATATCACCATGCCCTATGCAGCAAATACCTAATGAGCGGCTATTTAAACCTAGGGCATGAGCGCCAGCTTTATTGGTTGCTCGACCATTTTCAATCGTGCCATCAGCCTTACTGCGGTGTTTATCATTTAAAATAACAAAATGATAGCCAATCCCTGACCAATTTCTATCTTTGTGCCATCGGTCGATCATGTCTCGATCACAATTATTGCCATTAAAAGCGGCGGTATGAACAACAATATATTCTGGACGCATAATAATTTCCCTTAACCTGTTTGCCTGAAAATGAGTTTAATAAAACGACTTAATCAAAAAATAGGTAAGCCTCCCGTTACCACCTGTTTAACACCCGTTGCGACAAACTTGCCAACATTGCTACCAAAAGCATTCGCTTTATCATGTATGCCATCAAGTTCCATTTTTAAAGCACTATTGGCTTGCTTTAATTTGTTCACTTGTTCGGTTAATGCCGGTGCTTTTTTTTCTAATTCGGTAATAATCTCTGCGATGCTTTCTACTTGCTTCGCCGCCGCTTGTGCTTGCTTAATCACTAAATCAGCCTCTTGTTGAAATTGTCCGGCATAATCATTCTTTTCTACCTCTGCAACTAAACCATCGAGGTGATTACGAAATTCAGTAATATAACTATTAATCTTGTTATCTAACGCCTGTTTGGTTTCATCAGCTGATTTCCTAAATTCTTCGCTAACATAGGCATTAAACAGTTCTTCATTTGCTTTCATAGCGGTTCTCCCAATTAATCATTACGTCACTATTATTTATCCGCTTTTATTCTTAATACCGTCAGCACTGAGCTCTGGACAATATCTTTTAACTTAGTGCTAATATCGCCTTTGATCTTTACTAAGCCCTGTTTTGCCTCGAGTAACCTACTATCAAACTCTGCTTTACTGGGCTTAGTTAACCCTTCAATCAGCGCGGTGCCTGAATTCACAATATCTGTTGCGCTAGGCGCTACGACATCTTTACCAATAACCACGGCAATAGCCCCTTTACCAAAGCTTTTTATGGCACTGGCTAAAACCCCTTCCGGCGAAAGAATGTTATTGGTTTGCAAATACATCATAGTATTGTTGTGAGCAGTTTCGTTTTCACGAGTCCACGCCAATAAAGCATCAAAATGTTCGTTACTATGATTAATTACAATGAATTTTGTGGTAGAGATCTCGCTAACTTTACGTGCTTTCACTTGTGCTAAATTTGCAGTTTGTGTGCTTTGAAATTCATCAACTTTTTTCCTTGCATTGTCCTTTTCTATGCTAAGTTTTTCATTGCACTCTCCTTTGGCTTTCCCCTCAATAGTGTTGAAAGAATTTAGCCGGCCAAAATAGTCGGCAGCGGCCTTAGCGGCTTGCAACTCAAGTACCTTGTCGCTAGGAAACTTCAGAGTTTCTGAATGCAACGCTGCCGCTTGTTGTTCCGCTTCATTGACCAGTGTGCTTAAATTTTTTGACTCATTCGCTACGGCTTTAAGACATGCTTGTTTGGTATTTTCAAAAGCCTTATCTATTTCAGCATTAACCTCGATTATTGCTAGCCTTAAACTTGCTAGGCTTGAGAAATATTGCTGTTTCACCTGCGCCGTCATCAATTGTTTTATCTGGCTATTACGGTCATTGACCAAATCTGTCATTGCCTTGTCTTTAATACTCAATTGCTCAATAACTTCCTGAGCATGTTTATTTGACTGCTGTAAATGGTCAGTTACCTGTGTCATTTCTTTATTTGCCACACAGCCACTTAATGCCAAAGCAGATATCAGCAGCATTGCTAAACATGGTGTATTTTTTTTCATATGACTACTCTCCATGATCGCTTGTTCACTATCATTCCTTACTATCTAAATGCGCTTTTTTGATGACCTGATTACGAATATTACTGACGCTAATGTCGTTGTTAACCAAGCCACGCATGTTGGTTTCAAGATTCCCCAGAGAAGTATTTGCTATCGGCTTGAAACTAGGGGTTGGCTCAATATCAGCTAAAGCGAGTTTTGGTTGTTTATTGGTCTCGACAGAATCAAGTAGTTTATTGAAAAATTGCCGTATTCTTAATGTGATCGACTCAGACATAAAGCCAAGAAAAAATGCAGCCACTAGAAATGCCGGCAGGTTATTTAAGTTACTAATATCGAAACTTGCCATGCCTGAAGAAATCATTGCTAAGAAAATTATGCTAATAAATGGCGCAATCACTAAACGAGGGAAAAGCATGACATAAACTTCAGATGTGTAGGCTAAGTCAGATTCCTCTTTGCGGTTTTTGGTCAAACGAATTAACCAAACAATGTTATTAATTAACACACCAAACCAAGTCCAAAATATCAACTGAACCAGCCAAGGCAAGCGATTAAGCCACTCAAATGACATATACGCATCCATAGATGCAATATACTCCTCCACTTGAGCTATGTACTGATGTTCTCTTTCATGCTGCAGTTTGACTAATGCATACATTTCTCGAAATTCTTCAGTACCCGTCTGCTCTTGTAAGAAGGCTTTACTCGTTAGTTCGGGGATTTCATTATTAGTAACCACATCATCAAGTAGGCCAAAAATTGATCCTGCAGGGTATAACTGCTGCACAGCATCAAGGTTTGGATTTTTAGCAATTAAGCTCATAGCCCCTGCAATACTCGGTAAAAATTGCTTAGCCAAGCGTTGTGATAATACTTGCTCGCTAACCTTAGCCGCTGCCAAACGCCCTTGTAATAATGACTCCTTAACAGCAGAGAATTTTTTATCAAGCACATCTCGAGTCTTTGTTATTTCCTCAGGGGTAACAACTTTATTTAATTCATATTCCAGCAGCTCAATATTTAACGTTTGTCCATTGACGATAATTCCTTGTTGGAATATTGACGAATCTTTCTGACACTCATCATTACACGAGCCATTATCGTTACTATAACTTGCAGATAAATAAATAATAGTTAGCAAGACAAGTAAAATCATCGAGAAAAATTGTGCAGACACTGGCAATAAAAAAACACGTGTATGCCAAGAAGCGTTGCTTGCTATTTGCTCTCTCGCCAAGCGATTTAATATTTCAGCAGAGGAGATTTGTTGTTGATTTTGTGATTGCTTTTCATCCATGCACTGCAACCTCCATGTCGTTTTATACCTATAGAGATTAGTACATTTTTCATACAAAACAACTTTTTGACTTCATACAGAGGCGATTATCTGGCGAAGAAAAAAAGGCCCAAAATTATTTTTTGGGCCTTTCGCTTTTATTGTTTTGACATCGTTAACTTATAATTGAATTAACAAATATCGATATTACTCAAAATCAGCAACTAACTGTGTCCCGGTTTGTTGCCCTGTCACCATCAAATAATGCCAACCTGAACTAGGGTTGCTAATAATCAGGTTTTCTTCACTCGTACCACTGGTTAACGCGCTGTTTTGGTAATTATTACTACTAGGCCAACCTGCAGCTGACTGATAAATACTGGCATCGCCATTGCCACCTTGAGTAGAAATCGTTAATGTACTTTGGCCACTAGCAACATAAATCGCCATGTAAATTGTTTGACTTCCCAAACATACAGCTTGGTTGTCTTCTAAGTTACCTCGAGTAATTGCAGATTGAGTATCACAGGCATTGGCATCGCCTGTACCACCGCCACCAGTGCCTGTATCGGCTGTCCAACTCACCGTTAAATTGACATTATCAAATACGCGATTTCCGTATGGATTACCCATTACGTACCAAATACCTTGTTGAGGCGCAGCAACATTAACCGTTTCATTGTTACCGCCTTGGTATGGTCGATAATCCCAGTTATTTACCGTAGCTTCACTGCCTGCTTTAACATACAGATCAACATCCCCAGTTCCACCTGATGATTGAATAATCAAATCGCTGGCATTCACCGGAATATCAAAACTATAGGTTGGTGTTTCTGTGCCATCAGAACTAATGGTGACCGTTTGGCCGTTGGTCAAGACATTATCACCAGGCACAACAACAGTATCTTCAGTGCTTTCTACCGTTTGTAACCAAGTGGCAAACTGAGCATCTAAGCTAGTGCCGATGTTGTTTAAAATAGTGTTGTAGTTTGTAAAGTTTCCTACTCTTAGCTCTGACAAGATGCTATCAACATAACCTGCTTGCTCCTCAAACATAAAGCGTACCGCTAGGTAGCCCCAGTTATAGATGCGTGTAGAATCATGATCATTGTAATTAGTACGGAATAATTCGCTTAATTTATAAGTATTTTTACGCGCTTCAGCGATAGCATCATCGTCAAAGTTTTTCTTGGCAATGTACTCTGCTATTCCTTCCCCCCACCATACCGAGTCATGGGCATTGAAATCTCTAAAATCACCATAAGTGTTGAAGCGGCCATCTAGATAATGAACATATTCATGATTTAGGTTCCAAACTTTAAATTCCGGTAGCAACCACGCAGCTTCATGTGCAAAAAAGCGCGGAATATTGCCGACAACAGCCGGGTCACCTTCTAAGTATTGGCCGCCATTATCAACACTGTTACCGAAAATATTATAAGAAAAACGCTTATATTGATCGGTATTATTATAAATAACTAACTCTAATGTCGAGTTGTTGTCATCAGCAACAGGTGTATTGTTAGTATTTAATTTTTCATGAAAATAACTTTCTCGCACCGCAAGTTCATCACAAACTTCATTAAGCTGAGCATTAGTGAGTTCTTGCGCTCGAATTCTTAATGAAGCACTACAAGAGTGTGTGATAGGGAGTATTGCCGCTTCTAACTCAGTTTTGTAATTACAGGTGCTATAAAAACTACAGTTATTAGGTTCATAATAATTAACTTGGTTGATCACTTTAAACCAAGACTTTGAAGCAGTGCCAGTCATATCGGTACGGGCTAAAAAGTCTCTGATATCATTTCGTGCCTGTGTTAGCGTTTGGCCACTGTATTTCAGCATACGACCAAACTCTGAAGCGACATCATTAAATTGCGCTTCCTGCGCATGACCTATCATAGAAGTATTGTTTTTTAGGAACTGATCCATCGCATTAATAAGACTTTGATCAGCTTGTACGGCATTGATAAACGCGGCATCATCTTTTGCACGATAAATATAAATTAATGATTTAGTAAACCAATTTTGAGCATTTGCCCCCCATTCTTTTTGATAACGTTCTAATAAACCAATCACCTGCGGCAAGTAGCGATATCGATCAGCGGCGTCAGTGGTATACATTAAAATCATCGCTTCTTTCGCTAAAAAAGCATGGCTTTCATCAGTACTATAATAGTTTTCGTTAGCAGCCAATGCATTCAAAAAAGTAACAATTGCCGTATTAACAGCTGAACTGTAACTGCCAATAATGGCTGTATTGGCCGCCTGCTCTTGGGTCCATCGACCTGCACGCAAATAGGTCAGAAAGTAACGTAAATTATTTGCTGTTGTACCATTGTAAGCCGTCGCAAGTGTGGTTGCTTCATTGGCAATAGCAATCATGGCACTTTCATTGAAGAGTGCCTGCATATTGGCGGTTTCGGTAGACCAAATATTATCTTCATAGCACTGATATTCGGTTTCAGATTTCATTAAGTTAGCGCGGGCTGAACCTGAAACCGCAGCTAAATCTGCGGTACTAACACAAGTACTAGCCGCCGCTAAACTCATGCTAGGACTAAAAGATAAACTTTTCTCCACAGCGTTTTTTAATGTGGTTTGTGGTGTGCTTTGATCGCGGGCTGAGACATCTTGATCTCGAATGTCGACTTCAACGTCGGTTACGATACTTGGTTTATGATCATGTACCCTATCAGCATCATTGTTCGCTGTACTTGCTAGAGCATTATTAACAACCATGGTTGCTGATAATGCTAAAAATAGACTCGTTAGTTTCATCTTACTTCCCTTCAAATTAATTGTGCGTTTTAGTTATTTATTCGATTTATTGCACTGATGAGTTCAGCTTAATGGCCAAGTGATTTGTTATAACCAATTAAAAATTAAGAAAAATTCAACGTGCATTTTTTAAACACAATAGATTTATATTGTATACAATATATTCAGTCAAGTTATCTTAGCGATATAAAGTGCTGATTGGCGGGTATTTATTCAACATGTGAAGATGACACTTTTGTTAAGCTTTTGTTAAGAGAGAAGATAATTAAAGAAATAAAACATATGTACAAGCGGAAAGAACAAAGTGAACTAAGAAATAACTATTTAGCATAAAAACAATTAGTTATAGTGTGAGAACTAGGCTTTTATATTAGGGTCTGTTGATCTTTCAGTTTATAACTCTGTTGACCTTGAAAAGATGGCTATCAAGGCACTTAATGTAAAATTTGGTTGTTCCAAATGCACATTTAGTAACACAGAGAGGCAGTTTTTCAAGGCAACTCGAAGAGCTATGACTAATTTTCAACCTAACCTCGTTGAAAAACGTTAAAGTAGAGCAACTACATTGCACATTTTTCGTCTTGTTATCTTTAAAATTAGTCTATAGCAGAGGCAAAAATGAAAGGTCAACAGACCCTAGCAGTTGATCTTTCAGTTTATAACTCTGTTGACCTTGAAAAGATGGCTATCAAGGCACTTAATGTAAAATTTGGTTGTTCCAAATGCACATTTAGTAACACCAAGAGGCAGTTTTTCAAGGCAACTCGAAGAGCTATGACTAATTTTCAACCTAACCTCGTTGAAAAACGTTAAAGTAGAGCAACTACATTGCACATTTTTCGTCTTGTTACCTTTAAAATTAGTCTATAGCAGAGGCAAAAATAAAAGGTCAACAGACCCTAGCATTAAAAATTGTAATGCCAGTAAACATGGTGCTAACAGAGCAAGGGAAATATGTAATTAAGTGCTTTGAAACGGTTTAATTTTCAACCAATAAAAAACTACCCTGTTCTTTAACCCGAGACTTCATATTTTCAAGCCGAGCACTAACACCGCCTAACATTTGACTAAAGCGCTGAGTTCTGGTTATTTTTGCAAGTATCGGTTCAACCTCTACTTTCCACGCTTGTACCCAACCGGCATCAATAGCACTTTGAAAAAAGCTAAACGCTTCGTTTTCATCATTTTGTAGGGCTTTTACTAAGGTCATATTATAAAAGATTTCAGGCTTGTTGCTGCTGCTTGAAATAAGTTGCAATAAATACTGCTCAAAGTCATTGATCAATGCTTCTGCTTTCTCTGACTGCTCTATTTGCTGATAGGCATAAGATAAATGTAATGCTGCTTGGCCATCAACTAAGTGATAAAAGTAATTACTACCACCATTTTTATTAGCTTGTAATTGTTCAAAGGCAGTAATTGCTTGGGCATAATTTTTACGGTAAAAAGCTATTTCACCGGTAATATATAAACCCATGCCTGGACTAGAATCGTCTAATTTTACTTGCTCTAATAGCGAAATTGCTTGCTCAGTGTCACCTTTACTGGCAGCAAAACGCGCCTGAAGCAAAGTTACGTCTGCGTCTGAAAATAAGTTTGCATGATTACTTAAATAGCTAAACCATTGCTCAGTATCGCTTTGGTTGTTCATATCCATATTTGCCCAAAGCAGCCCTTTAATTGCACCTTTATTCCCGGCATCAACTTGCAAGGCGCGTTCGTACATTTCTAGAGATTCATCAAGCCGACCGCGAGTTTTTAAAATATCGCCGGCTAAGTTGTAGGCACCAGGGTAATACGGATCGTTAGCAATAATTTGCGAAAATAGCATCATTGCTTTGCTTTCGTTACCTTCTTGGTAATAGCACCAAGCAACATTATAAGCAGCAACTGGCGATTGCGGGTCAAGCTCAAAAGCCTGTTCAAAAAGCTGATGTGCGCCAGCAATATCGCCACGATTTCGGTGCAGTGAGCCATACCACATATAGGTCATGGCATAATTAGGGTTTAAGCCAATGGCTTTTTTAAACGATAATTCAGCCTGCTCATTATCGATATTACTTAACAATAAACCTTGCGAGGCATGAGCGTCCGCAAGTTCTGGTGCCAATGCCAGCGCCTTATCTATTGCACCTTGGGCACTTTTATTTGCCTCTTCCTTTGGCAGTGTTCCGTAAAGCGCTAATAAAATATTTGCATTGGCGATGCCAACATAAGCTCTGGCATATTCACTATCAGCATCAACAGCAGCATTAAAATGCGATAACGCTTTTGTCAGTGAAGCGGCGGTACGATGAGATAATTCCTTTTGCCCTTTCCCATAGGCCACCATAGCATCAATACTATGGGTACCTTTTTCGTGATTGCTAACCTTTGCTTGCCCTAACAACGTCACTTTCAATTTATCTACCACGGCATTAGCAATTTCATCTTGAATTTGGAAAACGTCACGGTATTCGCGATCATAAGTCTCAGACCAAATATGCTCCCCAGAAGCAACGTTAATTAACTGTGCCGTAACACGTATTTTATTGGTGGTGTCATTCTTGCGAATACTGCCTTCTAAAATAGTTTTTACGCCAAGTTCGCGACCAATTTCTGGTATGGTTTTCTTCGTGACATTTTTATAAGCAAAGGAAGATGTTCTTGCGGCCACTTGTAGCTCGGAGTTTTTTGCTAATAAATTCAATAGCTCTTCAACCATACCATCGGCAAAGTATTCATCTTCAGGATCAGAACTTAAGGCAACAAAGGGTAAAATAGCGATTGACTCTTTACTATTTTCTTTCGCTAATGTCGCTTTAATTTGCGGCACTTTTTCAGGTGAGCCGCTAGGTTCAATGGCAACTTGTGGATCAGAAAAAAACACTTGGCTAAGCAAAGTCACCGCTAACGCCAAAGCTAAACTACCGGCAACGGTAATGGTTGTTCTTAAATTTACTTGGCTACGACTACCATCAATTGACGCGTCAGATTCTTCTGCTCGCACAATACCTTGACTGGTAAAGTTAAACAACCAAGCAAAAATTAAACTTACTGGGAAACCAAAAATGAAAATCTTCAACAGCAAGGTCATCACACTATCAGGCAGGCCTAATGCTGGCACTGCCAAATCAGCAATTTGAATTAGCGGCCACGCCGAAACAGCATAAATGGTTGCTACCTTAAATACTTGTCGCTGCCTTAATTGTGCTAAAAATGCTTCCAATGAACTTCCTTGCAAGAAACCTAAAAATACCTATCGCATATCCTCAATCGAATAAGAACCAAGGAATTACTATTAAGATAATGCAAGTATACAAAATTAAGACGTTAATCATAGCGTTAAACATTAACAAATTATTAATATGGTGGGATTATAGCTTTCGGTACCTGTCCATTATTACACCAGCCAAATTATGGCTAGTCACTTTAACTTAGCAGCAACTAGCCATACTTCACTACATAACCGCCTGTGCCCCAATCACTAAAATTGCTGCCCAAGAAACTAAATAAGTCGGCGTTCGTAAATAAGGAATAGCTAAACTAAACACAATTGCATGAACTACTCGAGCAAAGAAAAATATCGCCGCCCACTCTCCTATTGTATTTCCTGCGGTATCCGCCACTAAATAGCCAGAGCCTAATACTACGGCTATAAACGCAGGCATTGTTTCTACCATGTTTAAGTGAACACGTTGGGCACGCTTTGCCCATTCGGGTGGTTCAGGCATATCTTTCGGATAACTATTTAAAAAACCGGGCAAGCCCCAAGTTACCATACGAGAAAGAATATAGGGTGTCCATAATAAGATGGTCAACATGCCGCTAAGTACTAAATAATAATAAGCTGTTTGCATAAAAATTCGCTCCAAGAAAAAATAGATAATGAAAAAATTGGCGTTTATTTAATAAACGCCAATAGACTTGCTATAGGCTTATCGCCGCAATGTGCTCAATTTTTTTCCATTGTTGCGATGCTTTCAAAATGGTGCCATCTTGATCTTTCTGAAATAACTTAAAGATATCTTCATTTAAGAATACATAAAGCTTACCGTTTTTTACCGCCGCAAATTGTGGGTTACCATTAAACTTTTTGCCTACTGATACACCAAAGGTACAAAAGCCACCGTTTTGCGGAACATATCGACTTGGATTTTCCTTAAAAGCATTTTTATTCTCTTCACTGGAAAAATAGTACGCAACGTTGTCGTAAGTTTCAGTAAAAGTGGCAGAGCCAGAAATTCTGTTACCTATCTTTATAAAAGCTACGGGGTCAACACCGTGCAAACCTAAAGGCATTCCAACTGCAGTTAATCCCGGAACAACATTATGTTCATCGGCTGCATAAACAGCATTGGTAAATGAGCTAGATATTAGTAAAACGGCGACAGCAATACTGTCTTTCTTATACGTTAATTTAGTCATGATTATTTCCTATTGATTGATTATTTATCTCGAAATCAATAGTGGAAAAAACAATACGACTTATCAATATAACAACATAAAGTACGCACTATCTGCACACATTGCGATACGATACGTATAGTAATTCACTTTTTTATAGCGTTTGTCGACGATAATCACTGGGTGATGCGCCAAATTTTCCGGAAAATGCGCGAGCGAATGCAGATGGAGATTGGTAACCACTTTTATCAGCAATTTGCTGCACACTTAGCTGTGAAGTATCGAGCAAAGCTAACGCTTTTTGCAAGCGCCAGTTTGATAAATAGGCCATAGGTCCCGTGCCCATTAACGAGCTAAATCGATTGGCAAACCGGCTTCTTGACATTGCCACCTTTGACGCCAAACTTTCCACTGTCCAAGGCAGAGCGTGCTCAGCATGAATAAGACTAAGTGACTGACTGATTTGTGGGTCATGAAATGCTTCTAGTATATTGGTTAATTCAGACTGTTGACCAATACAGGAGCGAATTAATTCAATAAATACAATTTCAGAAAGCCGTGTTACGGACGCGGCCGCTCCTAGCTGCTCATCATAGACTCGCCGTGTGATCATTCTAAGTATCTCATCAAGTAGCGGATATTGTGCTCGCATTGCAGTGGACGTGACTAAGTACGTAGGTAAAGCTTCTAAAATAGGGTGTTCTGCTTGTGATCGAAAAGAAAAGTGCCCGCAAACCATCTGTGTCGTCGAATTTAGATCACCATCTCCCACCGTTAATACACCATCACCAGTGTAGCCAACATCGATTAACACTTGCTCTAAAGGAGGTGCTGACTCGCATGCTGAATGAGAAACAATATGCGAAACTCCGCGTGGAATTAAGATTAAGTCACCTGCATTGAGTTCAACGGTCGTTTGTTTCGCTACTTGAACATAGCAACGACCTTGGATAACTAAGTGAAAGCGTGCGGCATTTTCATACTCTGGCACAGTTGTCCCCCATGGCGCAGTAAAGTTAGTACGAAAATATAAAGCACCTTTCAAGTTTAAGGTGTTAAAAATATCATCAAGAAGATCCACAACAAAACACTCAATAAGTACCAAATAATGGTACAAATCGTATAGTAGTGTATTATTTAATCAAGCCCTATACGCTATGTGAAGATTACACATCGTTCAGAAAAACACTCTTGTATGGCACTTTTGGAAAAACAGAAAATAGACTTTGAGTGTGCAGCTACGTAGGGACGACATGACTTTTTAGGAAAATTGGGAAATATAAATAGTAAGTTTTAGGCACAAAAAAACCAGCTAAAAAGCTGGTTTATGTTTTCAATCAATTGACGATTGAAATGGTACCGGAGGACGGACTTGAACCGTCACGCTCGAAAGCAACGGATTTTGAATATCTAACAAAATCAAATACCTACATAGATAACCATAGCTATAAGTAGACAGTTATTCAAGCATCTATTTCTCATTTATAGCCATAAATAGACCAAAATATACGCTTATATTCCCAGAGCTTACCCAGATACACCTTTAAAATCAAAGCCCTATAAATATGTAGCTTTAGAAAAGCAACCACGGTCTTACGGTCTTTTTAAAACACCCCCAATTATTAATCACCTTTATCACTAATTACTTCTTAAATTGTGCTGTTTAATATAGAGCCAGTTGCAAATTTATAGCATGCACTATTTCTACAACCTCAAATTCCCGTACATTTATTAAGCAAAGCAACTTTTATTTAAATTTATTTAAAAATAATTTTTTTCTATCTTCTGTTTGAATTCATCCAATAAAAACTGGTTTCCCATGGACGCGATACCCTTAACCAGTTTCTTAATTTCCACTCTTGTTTGAATTAACGTTAAAACACCATAAATTACAACGAGTTATACCACAAGAGCGGTTTACTTTTAATTTTTCATCTGTAATATAGCAACCAGTCCTTAGGGCTAAACGTTTATCTAAGAATGATTATTTAAACGAAACTCTTTAACAATTTGGAACTGGAAAATTTGAGATGAGTAAGGTTATTAATTTTAACCGAGATACTCTGAGAAAGATTCGCAGTGATAGTCTACCCATTGGCAAGAAACAAGTTGAATACCGCGATCGTAATGAGAATGGTCTTTGTTTGATTCAATATCCAACAGGTAAGCAGATGTATTACTTTATCATGTGCTTTCGTAAACAACGGTTCAAAGAACGGCTTGGCGACAGTGATACTTTTACTGTTCAAGAAGCAAGAATTTGGGCTAATGAGTTACGAGCAGCTATCTATAAAGGTGAGAATCCAAATGCAACACGGAAAAAAGCTGAGATGCTTTTTTCTGAGTTATTTGCTTTATATTACGCAGAAAAGAAAGATAAAAAAGTTTCTTCTAATGCTGATGAGAGTAAGTATCGGTTGCACTTGGCACCAGTATTCGCAACAAAGCAAATCGGTTCGATTACTAGTGCTCATATTGAGAAATATCACGCTTTAAAGAAAGAAGAGTTAACACCTGCAACGGCTAATCGTCATCTAGCATTATTAAAAGCTTTGTTTACATATGCAGTTAATAAGTTAGAAGTGCTGACTAAGTCGCCAGCTAGCGGAATAAAATCCTTTGCTGAGCTACAGAAAAAGCGTAAGTATTTTGATCTTGATGAGTTGAACCGCTTCTTTGCTGAATTAGATAATGAAGCAAATATTGAAGCCGCAAATATCATTCGTTTTATGGTGTTATGTGGAACACGTAGTTCAGCTACTCGTGATTTAAGACTTGAAAACTACGATGCCAAACTAAGTACAATTTTAATTTCTGTTGATAAGAACGGTACTGGTCAATATGTCAGCTTATCTGATAAGGCCAAAGCTATTCTAGAGCACCAGATTGCAAAATACGGTACCCAAGGTCGGGTTTTTAGAGGTGTTGATATGCAATCTCGTATGTCAGATCCGAGCCGTGTTATGGCTAGAGTCTGTAAAAATGCAGGATTACCTATCGCTGGTGTTCATCTACTACGCCACAGCTATAGTTTTTTAGCTTTAGAACGTGGGGTTAGCATTTATCAATTGATGACTGCCCTCAATCATAAGACCCTTAGCAGTACGTTGGTCTACTCAAGTATCTCAAACAATAAACTTCGTCAAATCAATAACGATTTGGCTTCACAACTTAGCTTTTAAAGCTAAATTCATTAAATGCAAAATGACAGATAAACCTAACCTATTACGTTAGATTTATTTAACCATTGTCTACCTATATAAATTCCACAAGAAGAGTAACTATCTGTATGTAATTGGGAGCAGATATGAAAACACGTGTCCTTAGTGATAAGGGGTAATTTACAACTCAGTAGATTAGGAAGGATTTAGAGGAAATTGCCATGTATGAGCATTTTACATCCCCAATTAACACGGCTTTTTGCCTAATAATTGGAAATAAATATGAATGGTCAACACTTCATACAATACGACCCGAAAACTGAGGTCAAAATTAACCGCCACACATGGCTAACCGAACAACAAGCAGCAGAATACTTAAATGTATCGCCATCTTTCCTCGCTAAGAATAGGTGCTATAAGAGAGGGTTAGAATTAATACCTTTCGTAAAAATGAGCAGTCGATGTATTCGCTACTCTAGATTACAGCTAGACACTTGGTTAGAAACACAGCTTCAAGCCTTTAACGAGGTGCAAGAAAAATGAACCTTACTCACTCAAACTCAAATCCAGCAATAAATGAGCAGGCTCCACAGCCTGCGGGGGTTTATACCTTCAACGACAATATGCTAATGGCTGACAATCAAAATAACATGAACGTATTTTGTGATTGTATTTTACAGCCAATTCACAGAACTCGTTCTGTTGATGGTTTAAGTCATAACGGCTTAGTCTTTGAAGCAATCGTTCACGGTAAGAAGGTTATTATCACTATTGATTCGAAGAAAATATTTAGTGGTTTTACTTCCGTATTGGCCGATTTAGCCGACCAAGGAATTAATATACCTACCAATCGAGTTAATGACTTTAAGCGTTATTTACAGCAATGCAGTCAACTTAAGCTAACAGATCAATTTATCATTGAACGTACTGGCTTTATTGATGAATATTTAGCTTATGCCTACGGTGAAACCATTATCAAAGGCGAAGCTGAGATACAAAATAACACCGCATTTTGTTACCGCTCTCGTCAGGGTAAACCGCCCGAAGGCTTAACAGTTCAAGGTACTTTAAAGTCATACAATCGTGAAGTGATCGACCAATGTGTAACTGACCCACTTAAGTTTGCAATTTTTATGGGATTGGCATCTTCTTTAGCTGAACTCATGGGGCTAGAAGGTGGCTTAATTCATATATTTGGTCCATCAGGATCAGGAAAAAGCACCATAGCACAAGCAACAGCTTCCGTTATTGGCTCAGGCTCTGAACCTGGTGATGGTTCAAAAGACTCATACATTAACTCTTGGTCTTCTACTGCTAATGGTCTAGAAGCTTTGTTGTCTGAACGCTCTGGAATGGGCGTCTGTTTAGACGAACTAGGGGCTTTTAAGCATAGCAAAATAAGCTCTGCACTTTACAAACTGCTTTCTGGCTCTGGTACAAGTCGAATGACTTCTAACCTTAACAAAGCTAAGCAACATAAGGCATCCGTATTTGGTATCAGTACAGGCGAATTGTCAATTGAGGATAAGGTTCGTCAAAGTAATGAAGTACTAAATGCAGGTTTACTTGCTCGTATGCCAAGCCTTTTAATTGAACCTTGCCACATGGCACTAAAGCACGAAACATTAGCTGAAACAGCTCAACGTATCGAAAACTTCAAAGATGCTTGTACTGAAAATGGTGGTCATTTAGCACCTCTATTCATTCAAGGGTTACTTGATGGTTTTGATACAAAGGCTGAATTAGAAGAAGGGGTTCGTGAACGATGGGAAGATAGTGTTGAGCTTCTGGCTGAGTATGCAAAAAATAGCATTCAGCGACGAGTTATCAGGCGTTTTTCACTTGCTCTTACCGCTGGTCTATTGGCTGCTGAATTAGAGCTTATACCTTGGTCAGAAGATGAAATCACTGATGCTATTGTATTTATGATCAAACGCTGGTTAGTCAATATTGAAATGGGCAAGTCTGACTTAGATAGAGCAATTGACCGCTTGAAAGATTGGATTCGAGCTAATTTTCATAAATTGCCTGATTCTACCGATGATAAGGTCAAGAGTGTTGTTGATGGTTATCGCTTCCAAGGTACACACATTGTGATTCTACCTGATAAATTTCGTGACCTTTGCGAAAATGTTACTCCTAGTCAAGTCGCTAATCGATTGAAAGAACTTGGCGTACTTAGGTATGACAATGGCAAGCTTCAATATCGTGTGATGATACCAACCATTCGTAAGCGGCAGTATTTTTTCTGTATCGACTATCGTTTTATCGAAGATTGGTTAGAAGACGATGAGGATATCGAAGGTGAAATAACATCAGAGCTAATTGATGACATGCTTGATGGTGATGAAATTGTTATTTCTGAACGAATTATCAAACAAGGTAACGCTAAACCAAAAGTTGAGCTTGATCCCTGTGACTACGATGAGAACGACAACGCACCAATACTCAAACGTAAAATACACAAATCAAAATCAAGCTTGCCCCCTGAATAGTTGTAGAAGCCCCACTTCATGCCCTATTCAATTCAACCAACATTTATTGTAACTACTGCTCTGTATAGGGGTTTCGATCTAAACCCCGATTTCCCCTATCAGATTTCAGTAGACTAGATTTAGGAGAGAAAAATTATGACTTACGAACGCACAGACCGAGATTTCGAGACACCTGATCCATACGTTGGTAATTACTACCGAGGTCAAATGCAGAATTCAGAACAATACAGTACAGATGTTTGCTTTGGCTATTTTGATGAGGATGGAAGAAAGCCTGCAATAATACTAGGATGCGGAGTTCAAGATTTCAGGATTAATGTTAAGACAGCTCACCTTCTACGTAAGATGCTTAAAGAAAATCCACAGCTATTAGATCACTTTCTAGATGACTGGCTTTTAGTTAATGCGGATCCAGAAAAAGCATCACTCGGAAGTTCTGGTAGTAATAAGCCTAAAAGACGTGTTGCTCCTAGACCAAAATAGAAGCTTATTTCATTCTGGTAATAACAAACTAAGCCCAAGGTTAATCGTCTTGGGCTTTTTATTTATGTCAAAAAAATTGGTTAAAAGTGCCTAGCCGAGGTAAAATTCCTTCCAAATTTAAAATCCCTCATACTAATAAGAATTAAGCATTTGAAATTTAAAATAAATCAAACAGAACAAAAGCTAAGAGGTGGGTATTATACCCCATTGGCTCTCGCGGAATTCATTACTAGATGGGTAGGATCCAACTCACCAAATACAATATTAGAGCCGAGTTGTGGAGATGGTGTATTTATTCGCGCACTTAAAAGCCAGAAAGTCGATTTTAAGACTTTTCTAGCTGTTGAACGTAATGTTGAAGAAGCAGCGAAAGCTGAAAGTTTGTCAATTAAGCTAGATTTACAAAGTACCGTCAATGTTGAAAGGAAAGATTTCTTAGAATTAGCTATAAACCACCCTACAGAACTAAAGTTTGATGCAGTAGTCGGCAACCCTCCGTTTATTAGATATCAGTTTCTCGAAGAAGAAGATCAGGCGTATTCAAAGCAGTTATTTGATAGAAACGAACTGAAGTTCACTAAGCATACAAATGCATGGGTTCCTTTTATTATAGCCTCAATCGAAATGCTTAATTCTGGTGGGCGACTTGGAATGGTAATTCCTTCCGAAATTTTTCATGTAATGCATGCAGCACCACTTAGAAAGTTTCTCTTAGACAAATGTAAGAAAATAGTTATCTTTGATCCTAAAGACATCTGGTTTGAAGGTACACTTCAAGGTGCTGTTATTATCTTCGCAGAGAAAAAATCGGATCCAAATGAAATTTGCGAAGGATTGGGGATTCAAGAAACCAATGGTTACGACTTTACAAAACAAGATCCCGAAGAGTTATATAATTCAGCTCGCATGGTTCCTTTGCCATTACTTGAAAACAAATGGACTATTAGCTTTCTCTCAGATTCTACCATTGCACTTTTGAAGGAGTTGCTTAAATCTCCTGACGTTTATAAATTTGACGATATTGCTACAGTAGCTGTTGGAATAGTTACTGGTGCCAATAGCTTTTTCTTAGTGTCTGATACTGTAGCAGAAGAATACCAACTTCAAGAGTATTGTTCACCTATGTTTGGTAAAAGTAATCACTGTAAAGGAGTTATTTATGATTCAGAACAACATAATAAAAATGCAAAGTCTGGCTTAGCTTGTAATTTCGTTTATTTGACAGAACAGTTCGATTCATTACCAGCAAAGGTACAAGATTATATTAAGTTAGGAGAGAGTCTGGAACTACATACTCGTTATAAATGTCGAATCAGAGAGCCTTGGTACACAGTACCTTCTGTTTATGCCACCGATATTGGTATGCTAAAACGATCTCACCATATTCCACGAGTAATTCATAATGAGCTTGAGGCATACACAACAGATACTGCTTATAGAATGACTATCAAGAAAGATTGGTGCAGTTCAGATTTATTTTCTTATTGTTTTGTCAATCCGATTACAGCGATTTTTGCTGAGCTTGAAGGAAGACATTATGGTGGTGGTGTTTTAGAGCTTGTGCCTTCTGAAATTCGAAAACTATATGTCCCTGTACCAAAAATAAATTTTGACCTTGAACATTTAAATTCTAGATTTCTCAATAATGAACCTATTGAAGAAATTTTATATTCACAAGGTAAGCATATCTTAGAGTCTTTAAATGGTGTCTCTGTTGATGATTCTACAGTCAAAGCCCTTATTGGTGATTGGCAACGGTTACGAATTAGAAGACAAAGAGAAGAATGATTTAATTGAATCGAAGGAGCTTCTCTCCTCGATTCAATTACCTAAGATTAGACGACTTCAATTCTATAGTTATTAGTATCTAGTTTGAACAAGGTTAGGTCTTTTCCTAAAACTCTTTGGAATACATCCCCAAAACCACAAACATGCAAAGCTGTAGTAGGTTGTTTTTGATCTTCGCCACCATGATGCTTAGGATCTCTAGATTCTTTATCTGAAATCATAAGCAATTTTTTTTCGATAAACTCACCGTCTAACCAAAGCTCAAAATGAGCAAATACTTCTTTTCTTTCAATAGCAGGATTTTCTGCCCAAGACAAATCACCAAAAACTTCATCTTTCATGTAAGTTTTATTATCTACTAATCTACCATCAGGGGTTCGACGAAAAGACTTATTTCCCATTGTCATATAGCCTTTTACATTTGTACTCCTTCCACCTGAAATTTGGGCATCTGACTTGGATAATTTATTTTTTTTCCATACTAGAACCCCTGAACCAATCTCTGAATGTAAACCCTCATTTTCCTTCTCTACTTCAACTTCTTCTTCACTATTTAGAGCAATATTTGAAAGTTTAGGAGGCGGAGGCATGCTTATAACATGTCCATCACTTTCTTCTTTCTCAGACATTCCTTTTGTCTCAGCCGAGTGCTTAAATACCATCTCATTTTCAAGTTTACCTTTCACTAAAAGGTCATCAAGTATTTCGTCACAACTTAAGATGACATTTTCTGGGTATGTATCAGGTAAATCTAAAAGAATTTCTTCTAGTTTATCTATTTCTTCTTTTTCAGCATCAACATTTAAATCAAATTCTATAGCAATAACATGCTCAAAGTTCTTAGTTAGCCCTTGGCCAGTTAAGTTAGCAGAGCCAGTAATTAGAACTGCTCTATTTTTACCTTTAGCCAAATATAACTTAGGATGAAAAATTCTATCTCGCCTATTAGTGTTAACAATAAAAGTTTCAAAATTTTCTGAGAGTAAAGAAGATACCCCTTGAATACTTGAACTTTGGTTATTTACACCTACAAATGCAACTTTAGACTTAAACGAGCTGAGATCTATTACATCTTCCAATCGCTTAACGCCAGTTGTTCTGATGTATGCAGAGCTTATCAAAAGAAGCTCTTTCAAGTCGTTTTCATTGAGTAGTCTAAATACATCAACGATAAATTCTGGATTTGATTTTATCCCCTGAAAGGATTGTTTGATTACTCTCATTCTTACACCTTATTAAAATATGAACCCTCAATTTTCACCAAAGGTTCCAAAAATTATACAGATTAGGGATACCATTTCAATTTAGATTGAAGATATCTACAGATAAAACTTAGAGAACTTTCAAATTAGCAGCGAGCAAAATTGAAAATTAAAAACATAGAGCATCAAATATTCAACGATTGAATAAGCCCAATACAGACGAAAAACAAGAAAGATTAAATTAATATATTCAAAAAAAACCTTCCAATTGTCACCTTCATAATTGTTTAGATTATTACCTGCTTGATAACTATTTCGAACTTTTCTGAAAATAGATTCAAACTGTATAAAGCTATCTACATCTATTTCTTGTAACACCGTCAATACAGTTGTAGGCAGCTCATCGCCATCTGACTTTAAAGTCTCATTCATATATTTCTCCATCACAAACCAATTAAATTGAAGTAAACTCCAGCCTAGACCGAAGCTATCTGCAGGTAAATATAGTATCAAAGTTTAAATGTGTCAATATTAAATTGAAGTTATCTGCAGGTTAATCATGTCTGAATAAGAATTATACCTATATATCAATACCTTGGTTACAACCAAATTAATCGAGATTTATATGAAAAAGAAAAAATTCAAATTCACTAATGCCAGTATCAAAGCATTACCTGCCAATCCTGTAGAATCAAAAAGTACTGAATGTGAGTATGCAGATACTGAAATCATTGGTCTTAAGTGTTTGTCTGGCAAATCAGGCAACAAGCGCTGGATGTTACGCTACACCATGGAAGGTAGAAAACACGCTATCACGTTAGGTCGCTTTCCTGATTTAGATGTTACTTCTGCTCGCAATATTGCCAAAAAGCACAAGGTACAGATTGCCGAAGGTATCAACCCAAAAACTAAGCGTGATGGTTATCTTGGTATGCCTACTGTTGGAGATTTCTTTCACCAAACATACATGCCGTTAGCACAAAAGCGTAAGAAGTCATGGAAAGATGATGCTCAACGATTCAAAAGGTTTTGTGTTGGTATTTCTACTATTCCTTATGACAAGTTAAAAGCGATAGATGTGCAAGATATTCAAAACCAAATGATGGTTGAAGTTAATGGTAAATCAAAATACAAACCAGCAACATGCAACCGAGTTATTGCATTAGTTAAAACAATAGGCGCTTTAGCTGAACGCTTACTTGATATACCTAATGTTGCGTCTAGGGTGTCTCAACTACCTGAAAATAATATGCGAACTCGCTTTTGCTCTGTTGATGAAGTACGACGCATTATCAAAGAGTCGTTAGCTTACCATCACAAACCAAGCGGTGCTTATATCGCAATGTTGTTTCTCACAGGTTGTCGAGCATCTGAAATGCGCTTTCGTAAATGGGAAGATATTAACTATCAGCAACGTACACTCACCATTGATCAAACCAAAAATGGTACACCGCACATTATTTATTTAACAGATATGATGATGGCGATTTTGGATGATATTCCTAAAGTTGCAGGCAATGAATTCATTTTTGCTGGCACTAAAAAAAACAAACCTGTTTGTGCTAGCCGATGGGCTTTTAGTTTAATCAAAGAACGTGCAGGTATTGAGAACCCTAATGAAGTAGTATTCCATACGGCTAGGCATTCTATTGCTTCCAACCTTTTAAGCCATGCAAATCAAACACATGCTGACATTCGCTCTGTACAAGAATTACTCAACCATAAGAGCATACAAAGCACTATGCGGTACGCCAAGCTAAGTATTGAGCGTCAACGGCAGACCTCGGAAAGTATGGAGTATTTACTAGAAAGTACTCAGTAACTACCCCCTTTTTATCCATATATCACTTCAATGTTAAATCAAGCCAATACCTTTCGGGTATTGGCTTTTTTAGTTTCTATACGGAGAAATTTATGCAACTAATCAATCACTGGCCTAGTGAAAAAGATATTTCACTGCCAAAACCAGTCAAGCAAGTATTGTTAGCACATCTTATCGAGCCATTTGGAGATCAAGAAAGTGCTAAAACGTTTTGGCAAGAGTATCCATCCATGATCATTGTAATTACAGAAAATGATATTAACGATTCGTTGCTATTTCTTGATGACGAAATTCAACACCAAATAGAATTCGCACATACAAACCCTGAATATGAAGAATATCTATCAGCAGATTACGTCGTCAAATTATCTATAACCAATGATCAAGGTAACGGCGTTTATCTTATTGCTCCTGTAGCATTTGAACTGCCTACTTCATCTAAGGTGACGTAAATGCCTAAGCTATCTCACGATAAAACTTGGGGTAAATTTAAACAGATAAAAGGCTTTAAGAAACTCATTGAAAGCGCGTTACTACTCTACGCCTTAATACTTGATGGTGATACACCATTGTGGGCTAAGACCTTAGCTATTTCTGCACTTATTTACCTTATTACACCTGTAGACACCATTCCTGATTTCATTCCTGCATCTGGCTTAGCTGATGATCTTAGCGTACTTGCAGCCGCGTTAGCATCGTTACAGACACAAATGAAATCTCATCATAAAAAACAAGCAAAAAACCTGTTTAACCAACTTTAACATTAGCCGACTTAGGAGAAAATTTATGGCGACTAAAAAGAAAACTAATGATAAAAAAACTACACCAGAATCAACAACGACAGCTTCAACCGAAAGTAATAACACTGTTGTCACAGAAACAGCTTCTAATGTCGAAACTCATATTGTATTAGTCGATGGCAAGGCAGCAAAGTTAAGTACCAAAAATCGTGGTTTTGTTACTTTTACCTTAGCAACTTGTATAGATACAGGGAAGCTTGAACTTAAACTTACTGGTAACGATGGCGGAGGACTGCACTCAAAAGAATGGCTATCTGTTACTGCAATTGTTGATGTTTTGAATGTTCAAGTAACTGACAAACCGTTCAAATCTACGGTGTTAAAATCAGTATTTAAAGGAGCTAGCGCCAATAACTCTTCCTTTCTTGCTGCGGTTTTACGTTCAAAGGATATCAATCTGATAGTTTCAACAGAAAAATCACAGTATTTACATATGATCCCAAGCAATTATGAGAGCGTAAGAGATCAACTACTGGCTAAAGCTTCTGCTAAATAGTTCATCAAACCACTTCATACTGTAACCCCTGCACTAGCACCACCTAGAAGATTTTAAAAGAAAGTCATTATGCAACTAACGTTCAGCTCTGAGCGGTTGTACTTTACTGTGTTTGACTTAGTTAGTTATGTGGAAATTGATGGTTTACTGTTGAGGTAACCTAAAATTGACTGCAAAAGAACGGAGGAAGACCGTAGTTGTTGTCAGCTACGGTTTTCTTTATTTTTATTTTACTCTGTAAGTGTTGGTACTAAAGGGTTTAACTAGATTAGCTATTACTGTGACGCAACGGATTCAGCATCCGTTGTTTTTATTTTTTAAAAAGAGTTGCTTTTAATATTTTTTGAATTTATCATGTCGTCGTTGATATTCATCAACACCCTGCTCATTGAGTACATATAGTCTAATCGCAGATTATAACGCCTCATTTAGTTCTAACCACTATCCAAGTGGAGTTAAAGGTTCTTATATTATTTAAAATAGGAACATTTAAAATGTCTACAGACACAACAAATACAATTGACCAAAACATTCAAATCGTTAATGCATTACAGTTGTATTGCGGAATCGTCGCAAACTACTCCAGTCCAGACTTTAATCTCATTGATTTTGGTTGCATCAATTTTCAAGGGGGAGTGCTAATCCCATACCCTAAAGATGCAACGAAAAGTAATATTCTACCAGATAATGAAGAGGACTATGTAGATCTGATGCATGACTATATAGGATCATTTTTTGATTATGAAGAGTTTGATTTAACTACTAAAGGACATTGGTTAGATGGCTCTTTTCCTACGATGGATATGTGTAATGATGGCATAACAAGTACACCACCTGATTTTTATTCTCTTCTGATTCGGTATGTTGAAGATAACGATATTAATGCATCGGATTTACCATTCATCATCGGTTGTTTAATAGCTTCTATTGGATTAAACGATGAGCATGGCAGATGTGATGAAGTTGGAACTATGGGTAATTGGTTTGTTTCTCGATTTAGGTTTGATTTGCAAAACTGTTTTTAATATATAGGCAGCGTAAAAGTTAAAGGCCGTAGTTATTTCAACTACGGCTTTTTTATAAAAAATTTAATATAATACATCATCTTACTAAATTTGACGGGAGTTTATATAATCCTTGCATGTGCCCTTTTATTAGAAAACTCAAGTTTATTTCAAAGTACTTAACTTGCTCTTTCAAGGTCAGTAGCATTTCATCAAGTGAATACAGTAACTGAGTGGAATTACAGTATTGTCCGTTTTGATATTGCACATCTAAAGGTAATGATTGAGAGTTAATTGGAAGAAAGTTATTGTTTAACTCGACTATAACTTGTCGTACTGCCTTATTAGTAATTTCGGCTACATTACTGGGAATTGTATTATTATAAACTTCAGGCTCTTTATTAATTTCATACACTAATGAAAAGATAGAATATGGTGATACTACCTTATTTATTTTTCGATTATACCCAATCAACGATATGAATTTTGGAAAGCGACCTTGATTCGTTGTATTTAATTCATTTCCAAATGCAACTGTAACAGATTTTATATCACCATAACTTTTAGTGAACTTTACCATTCCTTCTAAACAAAGCTGACCTGAGTCATGAATGGCTAAGGTTCCTCGATCAGCTTCTATAATATATACAAGACAAGTATTAACATTACCAGTAAAAAAACCAACAGCATTTGTATCAAAATTCTCAATTACACATGCTGCATCTTGAGTTATTTCAATTATTTTCTTATTCATTTTTAAGCTACCCTAAGGATGATTGTTGAAAAATAACAACTGGATATTAAGTCATATCATCTGCATTTTTACTTATTTAAATACTGCATTGTTACACTGTATTTAGCAATTGAAAAAAGTGTTAACCGACAAGGATTCTTAAACGATTATCATTACTTGGACAATTGATTTTTTGTGTTACAGCCAACCCATCAACATAAGTTTATCATAAACTTATGTTGCTTTTATCGTGTTTAATATATAACATTATCTAAAGTTGATATTTATGCATAAGGGGATGTAATGAAAAACACTGTTATGGTTTTTACTAGTAAAGCCACAAAATCACTAGAGACTATGTTTAGCGAAGGTGGCTCTGGGTATTGGCGTGCAAATTATAGGGCATTATCTAAATGTGACTATATTGTATGTACTAAGAGTAAAACTTTAGCTCAAAATTTCCCTAGCGATTTATCAATAAAAGTAGGTGAAGCATTTGTTATCGGTAGAGGATTAGAAGTAGTTAAAGTTAAAAAGAAAAATTCCGAAGATTCACAGCGCTATTTAGTAAAGTTTAGTGAATACGCTAAGGTTAGCTTTCCTGATGCATGGACTGGTAATAGAAATCCAGTAGCCTATATGAATATTTCTGAATTAGAAAATAACCTCAACTTTAAAATAGATGATTTAAATTGGAAGCCTTTCCCTAATGAGCTTATTGAAGAAGTCAACGAAGTAACTCCGCTTACTATTGATGAAGCAAAAGCAGGTATTGCAAAAACACTTGGCATTTCTTCAAGTTGTATTGAAATAAAAATTAACGCTTAAAATAAATAAGATAAATTAAGGAGTGATTTGTATGGAGCAATTTTTAAACAGTAAAATTTCAGCAGTACTTTTAGGGGTGTTAATAACTGCTATGTTTAGCAGCAGTAGCTATTTCTATCGGGCAAAAGTTGATAAAAAAGCCAGTGCTAGAAAGACACTCTATTTATTACTAGAAATTAAACATTCAATATTTTCATCAATGTTCGATGCAAAGGAAATAGCTAGACAATATTGGCTATATTATGGTGGAAGATTAAAAGAAAAAGGTATTCCATTTAATGTAGATGAATTACCAAAAGAGCAAGTCCAATTAACGATTAATCACTTTCGAAATATAGTTGATAATCAAAAAGCTGATATTGAAAACCGATTGCTTCAACCTTTTGAATTATCCCTTTTAGAGTTTGCTTCTATTGATCCTGTTTTTGCCTATGAGCTTACAGGTAGGCATAAATTAGATAGCTTACTCACAATTTCGAATGAGTACAGAACCAAGGCAATATCAGGGCTTGAGGGGTTAAGCAATGATGATGAATTACTAAAAAACATTTTCTCTGATGGCACCGAAAAAATGCAAGTAGAGCTAAAGTCTACGGTTGAAAATTTACTTAATGAGAACATAATCAAACTTGCGAAATACTGCGGACGCCGCATACATAAAGAAACTTTAAAAACATTTGACTCTGGTGTAGTGAACACAAATAGATATGATTTCTCAGAATTCAATGATCAAATTGATCAAATGGTAAATCAAGCCTTAGAAACTTTAAAAAAGAATATGGAAACAAAAGAAAGTTTAGCTAGTTAGCGTGACAGCTGATCAATTGAAAACTGTAATTCGTAGACTAGCGACTGCTTTAACTCACTTGGCGATAATATTTCGATATCGGGTAACCAGTATTTAAGTATTGGTATAATTTGCTTTTTATCTGTGATGGTTGAAGTAACTAGCAAGCTGTCATCATCAAGCACTTTTAGTAATTGTTGTTCTGGTAGTAATGACGTATTGCTGAAATGACTAGCGATAGCACCGTCTATTTTCAGTACTACTTCAATAGGTTTGTCAGTTAACCAAAGCATGGACGAACTTGTTATTTCACTATCAAAGCTCTTGCTACGAGTGAAGTTTAGCTGTTTTACCACTACTTCACTTATGTTCGCTACTTTGAACGATTTGAGCATTTCATTGTGTAGTGCAGCCAAATACCACCAACCTCTATCGTTTACCAAGCGATAGGGGCTTACTTTTTGATACTGCTGTTGCTTATATGTAAAGCTTACTATTTGAAGGTTCTGGATTGCTAATGTCAGTGATTTGAAAGTAGCTTGGTAGTTAGAAACATCTTCAACTTTCATATCACGAAACAAAAAAGGTGGTACTTCATTATTTGATAGCCTGCTGAATGATAGCGCATCATAGGCAGGAAATATTTTAGACAATCCTAACATATCAAGCACAGGCTTAATGTCTGACTTACTACTTCTGCCTAAGTATCTAGGGTTTAAGTAGTAGGTTGAACCAGTACGCTGTATTGGCAAGTAGCCTAACCTTTCATTTAGGTCTCGGTGTAATGTTCGAACCGACACCCCGTAATCTTGAGACAAAGTTTCTAGTACTAATCGTTCACCCATATTTAATCGGGTAAGAATCAGTCCTAGCCGCTTGGCAAGAGTATCGTGAGTATGCATCCACATATTTTATCTGTTGCGCCTGCAAGGGCATGTCGAGAAAGAATAAATATTTACTCAATTCAAGCCATCAAGCTAACGCTTTTGTTATCAGCCAGATAAGGCGTACCAAGCGTTTCAATTTACTTTCAACTATTCACACCAACTCGACATCACCTGTCGAGGTAGATAGTTACAATTTCAATAACTCGCTCTTTTACCTGAGCAAAAACTAAAAAGGAATATTCATAATGAAAGACAGTACAAAAAGGTATTTAGCAGCATTAAGCGCACTAGTGTTATCAGGCTACTTCGGCTTTGTAGCGATCACTGAACTTGGAAAAGGCAACTTAGGGTATTTCTTCTTTGGGTTTTGTTTTGCTATAGGTATGGCCGCAACTCTAGCCGCAATATTTAAAAGGCCAACTGATGGAAAGCTCTACAATACGTCGGTTTTACTTGGTGGGTTACCATCATTAGGTTTCATAGGTGTATCTATATGGTTCATGTTTGATGGTTCATTCAAACCAAGTCACCTTTTTGCGCTAATTGTTGGTGTTGTAGGGTTGTTAACCGTCAGCATGGTTATTGCTAAAGATGAAGAAATTGAAGCCCCAGTTGAAGCTAATGAGTAATGGATACGCTTATTTATTTTGGTTTATTTGTCGCTCTTGTTCTTGCCTTGATCAAAGCAGTAGATAATCCAAAAACAGCTATAGCTGCGGCATTTTTACTTTTATTTCTCGTTAAGTGTGTGGGGTAACTATGTTATCGCTATTATTAAGTTTTATCATTTTTGTTGTTGTCACATTTATTGTGGGAGCACTATTAGAGTTACCACCTAAAATCACATTATTTGGTTTTGCTATTGGTGTGTGGTGGTTATTTTTCTAAGTAGCAGAAACTAAAAAGCTAACCCGTAATGGGTTAGCTTTAATATTCATTTAACTGCTTTTATTTTTTACTTTAGCTATTCAACTTCTCAGAAACATCCGTTAGCTTTTCAACTTTCTGAGTAACATGATCAAGTATCTGCTCTAGGAAATCAGGGATGACTTCTAATGCGCTAACTCGCAAATTTCTTGATTGCTTAAGCAAAGCTACAGGACTAGATTCTTCATATTCATTTTCAAAATGACAACTAGAATCCCCTTCAAAAAAACCAGATGCACGTTTTACTTTTTTTACAGCAAAACACCACTTCCCTTCAACTCTTGCAAAACCAAGAAGATCTGCAAAATACTCAGTAGTTTGATCAAGTCCTATTCCACCCTTAGCATCAGATTTATGCAAAGCTATTGGGTACCAAATATCTATACCTATATTCAAAGAAACTAATTTTTTTTCAGTGTCTTTAATAGTGCTATTAGCTGATTCAGATGCAGCATTTAGTGCATTTGCTTGGGTTTCTAAAGATGAGAATATTGAATCTATATTATTTTTTGACATGGTTTCCACCTTATCTACTGGGCGTTCAGCCCTTGAATGTATGTCCGTCAGGACGCTGTTTACTAGTCGTCAAACTAGTGAATTTTATTCTACTACTAAAATCTTCCCCGTCAATAGATATCTCTATCATGACTTTTCTGCTCACTGAGTTGCTCAAAAATATTTATCTTTGAACTTTACAAGTAATAGATTGGTTATGACAGCTAAAGACAGGGAGGAGACCTAAGACAGCCCTTATTCGAAAAACACACACCTAAAGACCTAGAGTGTTCATGTTATTAGTTATGTTGAAGTTGGTAAGGCTAAATTAGCTGTAGGTAGTTGTTATTGGACAGAGGTAGACGCATATCTACCCAGAAATTACCCAGACGCAATACAGGATATGAACCTAACACTGAATTTCAGGCACAAAAAAACCGACGTAATGTCGGTTTATAAGCATTGATAAATCTAGCATTATCAAGAAATGGTACCGGAGGACGGACTTGAACCGTCACGCTCGAAAGCAACGGATTTTGAATCCGTCGTGTCTACCAATTCCACCACTCCGGCGACACAGTGACTTCAACTAATGTCAAACATCAATGAAGAGGCAGGCATTATACGAAAAAACTCAGGCTTAGCAATAGTTTTTCTGTGAATATCGCCCGACTGATGGTTATTTATTCACATTGCATTTACTTGTATGGGTTCCAATTGCTTTTCTAGCCACATTCGTGCATCAAAGCCATTATCAAAAAACGCATGTTTGATGCCTGCAGCCCGATATAATTTGGTAAATAAACTTTCTGTTAATAAAGAGGTTGTGCAATAAGCCAAGTTTAGTGCCACGGCTTTGGTATTGCCTTGGCGAATAAAGTTTAAATGATATTCCAAACCAGCTTCGACACTGATGGCTTCACCTTTTGGGGTAATTAGTATCGCGTAATTATCAAGATCAACTTTAGAAACGGCAATAATGAGCTGCGCGTGTAAGTGGTCTAAATATTCAATATTCCAAGGACCTTGCGCCTCAATAAGAATTAAGTTGTTATCTATCGCAATATCCAAGGTTCCATGCGGGGAAAATATGGTCATGGTTACACCTCCCTGTCGTTTTAACCTCTCGCTTATTTGGCGATGAATCTTAGCCGAAGTTAGCGTCAAAAATTGAATGTGATTGAAATATAGCTTGTCACTTATACTTTTATATGTGTTTTGCTACACTAGCGCAAATTTTTTCAATGAATTGCTTATGTCTGCTACTACTCATGAAACATTTCCTCGCGCAGGATTTCGCCGCCGTATTGCCTCTTGGCTATATGATTGCTTAATCGCTATTGCTGTCGGCATGACCGCTGGTGCGGCTTCATTTTTAATCATTTATATGTTTGTATACTTTGAAGTATTCGGAATGCAAGGTTATCAGCACTTGAGTGACACCATTGAGAATACATTTTGGTTAAAGTGGCCCAATATATTTTGGATGCTAGGATGGATTTCCTTTTTCTTTGTTTGGTTTTGGTCAAAAAGCGGGCAAACGTTAGGGATGAAAGCTTGGCGTTTACGTGTGCAAAACCAAGATGGTAGCAAAATAAGCAAGACCACAGGTGTTAAACGATTGCTACCTACGCTATTAGGTTTAGGTAATTTTACCGTTTTATTTGATAGAAAAAACAAACTGAGTTTACAAGACCGCTTAACTAACACCGAAGTAGTTTTACTAACTTTAGAGGCTAATCGCGGCAGATTGTAATTGAAATTTTAACAACCAAAACGCGCTGTTAACTGGCGCGTTTTTTCAAAAAGTAAAGTGCCACGGTAACAAATATAATACTCGGCATAAAAGCGCCAAATATTGCTGGTAGCTGATATACCAAACTCAATGAGCCCAAAACCTCATTAACAATAAAGAACAATATTCCTGTCGCCACACCCATCATAATTCTAGCCCCCATAGAAACCGAACGTAATGGGCCAAAAATAAACGAAAGCGCCACTAATAACATCACAGCTAAGGTAATGGGTTGAGCAATTTTACGCCAAAACGCCAATAGGTAACGACTTGGATCTTGTTTATTTGCATCAAGATAATCTAAATAATCGTTTAAGCCTCGCAATGACAATGATTCCGGCTTAACCGTTACTACACCTAACTTATCCGGCGTTAACGTTGAAGTCCAAGACATTAATGGCTGGCTTTCTTTGGTAATTTCTTTCTCAGTTATGATGGTTTCCACAACATCGCGTAATTGCCACGATTCTTTTTGATAGACGGCACTGCTTGCCGAAACCCAACTAGATAATTTAAGCTGGTCATTAAAGCGATAAATTTGAATATTTTTTAACGAACCTTGGTCTTGCACTTCGCCGATATGAACAAAATAATCACCGTCTTTCGCCCATGTTCCACCCGTAGAGGAAATTAAACTGCCCCCTGAAATAGCTTGCGCACGCACTTGCCTTGCAGCCGCTTCACCTTGCGGTGCCAACCATTCACCGACAGCCATACTTACCACAATCAACAACAATGCTGACTTCATTACCGATTTAATAATGTCGAGGCGAGATAGGCCTGCTGCTTGCATCACCACCAGCTCACTGTTACTTGCCATCATGCCCATACCAATTAAGCCGCCTATCAAGGCAGACATAGGAAAGAACAATGAAACATCTTGTGGAATTGCATAAAGTACATAAAGCGCAGCATGGGCAAGGTCATAGTTGCCTTTTCCAACTGACTTCATTTGCTCAACAAATTTAATAATGCTACTTAAGCTGACAAATACAGATAGTGTCAAAAAAGTTGTTGAAGCGATAACACGGCCAATATAGAGATCTAATATACGCATTACACAGCCGCCCTATTTTTCGTTTTACTTGGCAGTAGTGCTTTTAATTTTTTGCCACTTTTTCGACTTTTCACCAGTAAACTGGTACCTAAGATCAGCACTATCAGGTGAACGGGCCATAACCCAACTAGTTGCGGCACTGTGCCTTTTTCAATACCCGAACGAATAGCGGTTAATAGCAAGAAGTAGCTCAGAAATAGCAATAATGCTGGCAGCATTTTACCAAACTTGCCTTGGCGCGGATTCACCACACTTAAAGGTACGGCTACTAACGTCATAATAATACAGGCCAATGGAAAGGCGATCCGCCACTGACTTTCGGCGCTAGCCTCCACAGTTGTTTCTTGAAAAAGCTCAGCCGTTGGTATTGCACTTAACTTACGTCTTTTATGTGCAACTTTTTGATCTTGAATTTGAATGTAGTATTTATCGAAAGCCACTTGGCGAAATTGCTTATTTTCAATATCATTTTGATAGCGCGTACCTTCAGACAATATTAAGCGTTGCGTGCCGCTGTCTTCTTCAACCACTTGACCGTTTTGCGCATACACTAAGCTTGAATCTATAACACTAGCGTTAGGCTGGTCTTTGTCAGGCAACTGGGCAACAAATACTTTTTCAAAGGTGTTATCTTGGCGATTTTTTTCATGAATAAACACCACGGCTTTTTTATTTCCGGTAGTTTGAAATCGTCCCGCGATTAATGAACTTAAGCCAGAGTCTGCCGCTATTTGCTCTTTGATTTGATATTCATATTCGGCCGCCATTGGCGATAGATACAACGTAAACATACCGGTAATCATGGCAGTAACAAAACCTAGAATTAAGGTCACGCGCACCACATACCATTCGCTAACGCCACAGGCATGAAGCACTGTCATTTCGTTTTCTGCGTAAATACGACCATAGGCCAATAAAACACCAAGGAAAAAGCTTAAAGGTAAAATCATCCCAGCCAGATCGGGAATTTTCAAACCAATAAATGTCATCACTAAATGGCCCGGAATACCGCCTTCTGATGCATCATCAAGCACGCGAACGAATTTATTGCTGATAAATATCGTCATAATGACGAGAAATACGGCAAGCTGGGTTTTAGCCACTTCTTTGAGCAAATAACGAAATATAATCACAAAGTGATCCTATAAAAACTTTCTATAAAACATGGTTTTTTTCTGACATACAGCCATTTTTTCAGTAAACTTGTCATTTTTAGCATTAAATTAAATGTAAGCTTCTCGGGTAATGCTGTGCAATCCGGTTATAATTATAGCCTTTAGCCGAATACATTTAAAAGCAAGCTTAGCGATTATTTACTGTTTTTAGCAAGCTAAATAGTATATTTTCAATAAAATATACACATTTGAGTCAAAAATTAGGAGACCTCATGGAGTTCAGTGTAAAAAGTGGCAGTCCAGAAAAGCAACGCAGCGCCTGTATTGTCGTCGGTGTTTTCGAGCCACGTCGTTTGTCGGCTATCGCTGAGCAACTAGACGAAATTAGTGAAGGCTACATCAGCAATTTACTGCGTCGCGGTGATCTAGAAGGCAAGTCAGGGCAAATGCTGCTTTTGCATCATGTACCTAACATTCTTAGTGAACGCGTTTTGCTCGTTGGCTGTGGTAAAGAGCGTGAGCTAGATGAACGCCAATATCGCCAAATTATCAGTAAAACTATAAATACCTTAAATGAAACCGGTTCAATGGAAGCGGTATGTTTCTTATCTGAACTTCATGTTAAAGGTCGCGATACTTATTGGAAAGTGCGTCAAGCTATTGAAGCAACGCAAGACTGTTTATACAGCTTTAACAGTTTAAAAACCCGTAAAGAAGAGCCGCGTCGCCCGTTACGTAAAATAGTTTTTAATGTCCCTACTCGTCGTGAACTTCCGATTGGTGAACGTGCGATTAGTCATGGTTTAGCCGTTTCTGAAGGTATTACTACCTGTAAGAACGTCGCGAATATGCCGCCAAACATTTGTAATCCAGCCTATTTAGCGGAACAAGCGCAAATTCTTGATAACGATTACGACAAGGTAACCACTCAAGTTGTTGACGAGAAAGAAATGGAAGAACTCGGTATGGGTTCATATTTAGCCGTAGGTCGTGGCTCAGTCAATGAATCGCTAATGAGCATTATTAAATATAATGGCGCTGGTGATGATTCAAAACCGCTAGTATTAGTCGGCAAAGGTTTAACTTTTGACAGTGGCGGTATTTCATTAAAACCAGGCGCAGGCATGGATGAAATGAAATATGACATGGGCGGTGCTGCTGGTGTATTAGGTGCTATGCATGCGCTTGCAGAGCTTGATTTACCAATCAATGTGATTGGCGTTTTAGCTGGCTGTGAAAACATGCCAAGCAGTAATGCATATCGCCCGGGCGACATTTTAACTACGATGTCAGGGCAAACAGTTGAAGTATTGAATACTGATGCCGAAGGCCGTTTAGTATTGTGTGATGCATTAACTTATGTTGAACGCTTTGACCCTGAGCTTGTTATTGATGTAGCCACCTTAACCGGTGCTTGTGTTGTTGCTTTAGGAGCACACGCAACAGGTTTACTCAGTAGCCATAATCCGCTAGCCCACGAGCTATTAAATGCTTCAGATCAAAGTGGTGACAGAGCTTGGCGTATGCCGTTATGGGATGACTATCAAGAACAACTTGAAAGCCCATTTGCTGATTTTACCAATTTGGGCGGCAAAGAGGCGGGAACGATTACCGCAGCATGTTTCTTATCTAAATTTACCAAGAAATATCACTGGGCGCATTTAGATATTGCAGGAACAGCATGGCGTGGCGGTAAAAACAAAGGCTCTACCGGTCGTCCTGTTAGTATGTTAACGCAATTTTTATTAAATCGTTCTGGCGCTGAACAAGGCGAATAGTCTTTACTAAATTACTACGCGGAATAACGTCATGCAAACCCAAGCAATGTTTTACAGCATTGAAGAACAAAGCAAAGTAACAGGTGTAGCTGAACAGCAGCTACACTTGCACTATGCTTGCTTGCAAGCCGCCTATTTTTACCGCCAAAATCAGCGAGTATTTATTTATACTCAAGATCAGGAAAGTGCTCACATTATCGACGAAATGTTATGGGCCTTTGATCCTGACAGTTTTGTGCCACACAACCTTATCGGTGAAGGCCCAAAACAAGGTGCAGCTGTCGAAATTAGTTGGCAGCAACCGACCAACCGCCGCGCGGTTTTGATCAATTTAACTAGCGAGGTACCCAACTTCGCTAACCAATTTTCACATCTGATAGACTTTGTGCCTGCTGATGAAACCCTAAAAGAACAAGCTCGAAACCGTTTTCGTACTTGTCGCCAATGGAATTTCAATGTAGCTCACCAAGTGGCTAGCGCGCCACAACCTATCGATACAACCAGTTAAAAATCTTCTGACGGAAAATCTGATGGAAAAAACATTTAGCCCCGCAAATATTGAACAATCCCTGTATAAAAGCTGGGAAGAACAAGGTTACTTTAGCCCAACTGGCGAAGGCGACAGCTACAGCATTGCAATACCACCACCTAATGTTACCGGTAGTTTGCATATGGGGCATGCTTTTCAACAAACCATTATGGATACCTTAATTCGCTACCAACGTATGCAAGGTAAAAATACCTTATGGCAAACAGGTTGCGACCATGCCGGTATCGCAACTCAAATGGTGGTAGAACGTAAAATTGCCGCAGAAGAAGATAAAACCCGTCATGACTACGGCCGTGAAGGCTTCATCGATAAAATCTGGCAGTGGAAAGAAGAATCAGGCGGCACTATCGGTAAGCAAATGCGCCGGTTAGGTAACTCGATTGATTGGTCTCGCGAACGTTTCACTATGGATGAAGGCATGTCTGAAGCGGTACAAGAAGTGTTTGTACGCTTATTTGAGGATGACTTAATTTACCGTGGCAAACGCTTAGTTAACTGGGATCCAAAATTTCATACCGCGATTTCTGATTTAGAAGTCGAAAATAAAGATAAAAAAGGCCACATGTGGCACTTACGTTATCCATTAGCTGACGGGGCGAAAACAGCGGAAGGTCATGATTATTTAGTTGTTGCGACAACGCGTCCAGAAACCATGTTAGGTGATACTGGTGTCGCGGTTAACCCTGAAGATCCTCGTTACAAAGACTTAATTGGCCAACATGTTTTACTGCCGCTAGTAAATCGTTTAATTCCCATTGTTGGCGATGAACATGCCGATATGGAAAAAGGCACCGGCTGTGTGAAAATTACTCCGGCGCATGACTTTAACGATAATGAGGTTGGCAAACGCCATCAATTACCGCAAATCAACATCTTCGATAAAGACGCCGCAGTATTAGCTGCTGCAGAAGTTTATGACACTAAAGGTGAAGCTTCTAGCGCTTATAGTACAGAATTGCCAAGCGAGTTCGCGGGTATGGACCGCTTTGTTGCTCGTAAAGCTATCGTTGCTAAATTTGATGAATTAGGTTTATTAGTTGAAGTTAAAGACCATGATTTAGTTGCCCCTTATGGCGATCGCTCTGGTGTAATTATCGAGCCACTTTTAACTGATCAATGGTATGTGCGTGTCGAAAAACTCGCCGGCCCAGCGGTTGATGCTGTTAAAGATGGTCAAATAGAATTTGTACCTAAACAATACGAAAACTTATATTTCTCATGGATGAAAGACGTTCAAGACTGGTGTATTTCTCGCCAACTTTGGTGGGGACATCGCATTCCAGCTTGGTATGATGAAAATGGCAAAGTCTATGTTGGTCGTACAGAAGCAGAAGTGCGAGCGAAAAACGCAATTGCCGATGATATAAAGTTACGCCAAGATGATGATGTGCTTGATACTTGGTTCTCATCAGCACTATGGACATTCTCTACTTTAGGTTGGCCAAAAGAGACTGAAGATTTAAAAACCTTCCACCCAACCGACGTACTGGTTACGGGTTTTGACATTATTTTCTTCTGGGTTGCTCGTATGATCATGATGACCATGCATTTCAACAAAGATGAAAACGGCAAAGCACAAATACCCTTTAAGAAAATCTACATGACCGGTCTTATTCGCGATGAAAATGGCGACAAAATGAGTAAGTCAAAAGGTAATGTTGTTGACCCACTCGATATGATTGATGGTATTTCTCTTGAAGACTTACTAGAAAAGCGCACTGGTAACATGATGCAGCCTAAGTTGGCGGCTAAAATTACCAAGCTAACTAAGAAAGAATATCCAAACGGTATTGAAGCACATGGCACAGATGCCCTGCGTTTTACCTTAACCTCAGTAGCGACCACAGGTCGTGATATTAGCTGGGACATGAAACGTCTGGAAGGTTACCGTAACTTTACTAACAAGTTATGGAATGCTAGCCGCTACGTATTAATGAACACCGAAGAATTTGACTGTGGTCGTAGTTCTGCTGACGAAAAAGTCGGTGAAATGGAATTTTCACTAGCTGACCGTTGGATTATTGGCCAGTTTGAACAAACAATAAAAACTGTGCATGAAGCGTTTGACTCTTTCCGTTTTGACCTTGCTTCACAAGCGCTTTATGAGTTCACTTGGAATCAATTCTGTGATTGGTACTTAGAATTAACCAAGCCAGTACTATTTAAAGGCAATGAAGCGCAACAACGCGGTACACGTCATACCTTAGTCAATATATTAGAAGCTTTATTACGTTTAATGCACCCTATTATGCCATTCATCACTGAAACCATTTGGCAGCGCGTACAGCCGTTGAGTGACTTTAGTAAAAATGGTGATTCAATTATGGTGCAAGCCTTCCCACAATTTAATGAAGGTAACTGTGATCAGCAAGCCATTGATGATTTAGAGTGGGTAAAACAGTTCATTGTTGCTATTCGTAATATTCGTGGCGAAATGGATATTTCACCGAGCAAGCCATTACCGGTGTTGCTGAAAAACGTCAATGCTGACGATCAACGTCGTTTATCTGAAAATGAACAATTTATCAGTGCTCTAGCAAAACTCGAAAACATCACGGTATTAGCAGACGATGACAATGGCCCAGCATCTGCTACGGCTGTCGTTGGTGAATTATCTGTGTTAATACCGATGGCAGGATTAATAGATAAAGCAGCGGAATTAGCACGCTTAGATAAGGCGATTGAGAAATTAAGCAAAGATGCTGACCGTGTTCGTGGCAAGCTTAACAACGAGAACTTTGTTGGCAAAGCACCTGAAGCTGTCATCAATAAAGAAAAATCAAAACTCGCTGAAGCCGAATCTACCTTAGCTAAAATGGTTGACCAGAAAGCGCAAATAGCAGAAATGTAAGCGATTTGTTAAAAAAACGTCTTAAAAGCCAGCATCTTAGCTGGCTTTTTTTTGTCATAAAAAAGTAAAGTAATCTTCATTTTTTTTAGAGATTCCTAATTTTTATTGTGGTAACATGTTTTCGCGTTGAGTTTTTGCGTTTCGGGAGAAGGAGAGATCTTCGAGTCATTAGACTTTTAGGTCAGCCTAGACGCTTTAATATGTGTTACTGGAAACCTTTCTCTGTCTGTACTTTAGGTAGAGGGCATTTACTCCGTATATGGCCGTTTTGGCTAAACTTTAATTTTTGACCTGCGAGAAATGTTGGTATGTCTGATACAGTAACTGGTAAAGTAAAATTTTTTAACGAATCAAAAGGATTTGGTTTCATCGAGCAAGAGAATGGTCCTGACGTGTTTGTTCACTTCAGCGCAATCTCTGGTGACGGTTTCCGCACTTTGACTGACGGTCAAGCGGTAACTTTCAGCGTAAAACAAGGCCAAAAAGGTCCTGAAGCTGAAAACGTAGTTGCATCTTAATTTAGAATGTAACCTTATCTTTAGCACTGGCTAAAGATGACATAAAAAAACGAAACCTAGGTTTCGTTTTTTTGTTTCTACTGCAACAAACTACTTAACCTGAGCTCGGGTTAATTTACTTATTTATATGCGGTTCAATGAGCTCCACCATGGCAGCTATGTGCATATCATCGTCATTTAACGCCGGAATATAATGGTATTCCTCTCCGCCAGCACAAACAAAAACCTCTCGGTTTTCATGCACAAGCTCTTCCAGCGTTTCTAAACAATCGGCACTAAATGCCGGGCTTATTATCGCCACATGTTTATTGCCCTCTTGCGCCAAGGTTGCCAGCGTTTCATCGGTATAAGGCTTAAGCCATTCTGCTTTACCAAAACGCGATTGAAAGGTCATCACATAATCATCTTCAGCTAAACCCAGCTCTGCAACCACTAAGCGAGTGGTTTTATGGCTAAAACAATAATACGGGTCACCCTGCTCTAGAAAGTACTTTGGCATACCATGATACGAGAACACTAGTTTGTCGGGCTTACCGTGAGCTTGAATGTGCTTATTGATGCTGGCAGCAAGCGCTTTAATATATAAGGGTTGGTCATGATAACCACTTTGAAAGTGGATGCTCGGGATCCAGCGCCAAGTCTTAATTTTGTTCACTACTGCATCAAAGGTTGAGCCGGTTGTTGGCCCGCCATATTGCGGATACAAAGGCAACACCACGATATTGTTGACGCCTTGCTCTTGAAAATTTTCCAAGGCATGATCAATTGACGGATTACCATAACGCATAGCGACATCAACCAGCACCTTATCACCATATTTTTCGCTCAGTACTTTTTCAACTTTGGCTTTTTGCTGTTGGCTAATAACCAGTAATGGTGAACCTTGCTCGGTCCAGATGCTTTGATATAACTTGGCGGATTTTTTCGGTCGCACACGTAAAATAATGCCGTGTAATATCACTAACCAAACTAAACGCGGTATTTCCACCACACGAGGATCTGATAAAAACTCACGCAAATAGCGGCGTAAGGCACCTGCGGTAGGACTATCAGGTGTACCTAAATTAGTTAATAACACACCGGTTTTTGCGGTGCAGTCGTGAATTTTCTTACTTCTTCCAACGTACCTTGACATAAACTTTCTCTACAACATAGTGTTAACGGCGCTAACAAAAACTTCTGAATCTGGTGTTACTCGGCTATTGAAATGCTTAATGGTTTTTCCATCAGCACTCACCAAGTATTTATAGAAATTCCATTTTGGCGCGGTGGTTTTATCAGCAAGCTTTTTAAATATCGGATGCGCATTGCTGCCCCAGACATGCACCGGAGATAACATAGTGAAAGTAACGCCATAATTTACAAAGCAAATATCGGCAGTATCTTTTTCATCGTCTTCTTCTTGGAAAAAATCATCCGAAGGAAAACCAATAACCACTAGACCTTTATCTTTATATTCTTTGTGTAATGCTTCAAGTGCGGTAAATTGCGGCGTGAAACCGCAATGACTGGCCGTATTAACAATTAACATTGCCTTACCCGCCGTTAACTGACAAAGGTCAAGTACTTCACTAGCATGCAATTTCTTTTCATTATGTTGCATAAATGACAAGCATTGCTTTGCATCGGCATCTTCTTTTGCATAACTATTAAATGTTATCAGCGCCATAAGCGCGATTGACAGCAAAAATTTCATGAATTTCCTTAGGATCTCAATTGCGCTAATGATGCCAATTGATGTTAAACAGTTTGTCGCGACATATTATCGCAAATTAAGCGACAAAGGAATTTCCCTAGCATTTACCCACCCACAAGCGTGTAGTAAAATCTCTAGAAACGTAATAATTAGGCTAATTATCATTACCTTAGATTAGCTTATTGGTTTCCTTATCAATTTTCATTCAACGGGAAAGACTAGCCTTTATTCGATGATATAGTATTATAGCCATTGCTTAATACGAACAAAGTCAAAATATAGTGACATAAGTCAAATCGTGCTCGCTTTTATTAGGCTATTATCACCCCATATCGCAATACATCAGTTAAGTGGATAAGTTTGTCGAATTTAAACGCAGAAATAGCAACAACAGCCAATAGCACCAAAACCTTATTAAGTGCTCGTGGCCTTACCTGTATTCGTGAAGAACGAGTATTGTTTGAGGCACTTGATGTTACTATTTCTGCCGGTGATATCGTGCAAGTTGAAGGACCAAATGGCGCAGGTAAAACTAGCTTGTTACGGATACTGGCTGGCTTATCGCAACCTTACGACGGCGCGATTTACTTTCAAGATAAAGCCATTGCCAAACAACGAGAGGCCTTTCATCAAAATTTACTCTACTTAGGCCATTTGCCTGGCGTAAAGGGGGAAATGACCGCGCAAGAAAATTTGGAGTTTAATCTCGCATTGCATGGGTTAAATGCCGATTGCGCGGAACAGACGCTAGCAGAAGTTAACTTGCTGGGCTTTGAAGACGCCTTAGCTTCACATTTAAGCGCTGGCCAACATCGCCGAATTTCATTAGCACGTTTATGGCAAAGCCAGCATAAAGTATGGATTTTAGATGAACCTTTTACTGCTATTGATAAATTAGGTGTGGAAAAACTAGAGCAATTATTTCTCCAACATGCTGACAATGGCGGTTGTGTTATTCTCACCACCCACCAAGATTTATCCTTACCCGCTGAGCGAGTAAAAAAAGTCACTTTAGCTTATCGTTTTTATTAGGGTTAATCGTTCATGACACAACTTTCATATCGCGCAGCATTTTCTCTCATCGTAAAAAGAGACTTGATGATTGCATTTCGTCATCGTGATGACATCATTAATCCATTACTATTTTTCATTATTGTTGTGTCACTTTTTCCTTTAGGCATAGGGCCGGAAAGCACAACACTATCACGGATTGCCCCCGGCATCATTTGGGTTGCCGCGTTATTATCTACCTTATTATCACTCGATAGATTATTTAAATCAGATCATGCGGACGGCTCGCTGGAGCAAATGCTACTCAGCCCACATCCTGTTTTCATTCTGGTTATTGCAAAAATTTTCGCCCATTGGTTACTTACAGGCTTACCGCTAATTTTAATTGCACCACTACTAGCCGTATTACTGCACTTGCATGAAAGCAGTTACGGGGCGCTGATGTTAACCTTATTGTTAGGCACTCCTGTGCTTAGTTTACTCGGCGCTATCGGCGTAGCCTTAACCGTTGGCATTAAAAAAGGTGGCGTATTATTAAGCCTACTGGTGCTTCCGCTTTACATTCCAGTCCTTATTTTTGCCACAAGTGCCATTGATACTGCTGCAATGAACTTACCTTATAACGGCCAGCTTGCTATAATCGCAGCAATATTTTTTGGTTCGTTAACCTTGGCCCCTTTTGCTGTTAGCGCAGCACTAAAAGTGAGTACAAATTAATATGATGTGGAAATGGCTACACCCTTACGCAAACCCAGAAATTAGCTATCATTTTGCCGGTAAAATATTACCTTGGTGCTCTCGCTTAGCGTTCACCTTTTTATCTGTCGGTCTTGTTTGGGCATTATTATTTGCGCCAGCGGATTACCAGCAAGGTGATACCTTTAGAATATTTTATTTACATGTACCCGCGGCCATGTTGTCGATGGGTATTTATTTGGGTATGGCAATTGCCGCCTTGTCGGGCTTAGTTTGGCAATTAAAACTGGCCGATGCATCTGCCGCAGCCATGGCTCCTATCGGGGCTACATTCACTTTTATCGCCTTAGTTACCGGTGCTGCGTGGGGAAAACCTATGTGGGGCACATGGTGGATTTGGGACGCACGCTTAACCTCAGAATTAATTTTGTTATTTTTATACTTAGGCGTAATTGCTTTACATAATGCTTTTGAAGACAAAAGCTTGGCGGGTAAAGCGGCTGGTATTCTAGCCTTAGTTGGGGTCATCAATTTGCCCATCATCAAGTATTCGGTGGAATGGTGGAACACTCTGCATCAAGGTGCCACGGTGAGCAAATTAGGTAAACCAGCCATGACCGCAGATATGTTCTGGCCATTTTTGATTTGCTTTTTAGGCTTTGCCTTTTTGGTAACCGCTTTAATATGTATTCGTTTCCGTACCGAAATATTAAACCGCAATAGCATGCGCCCTTGGGTACGTGAATTAGTTATAACTGAGGAGAAGTCGCATGCAATTTGATAGTATCAGCGCCTTTTTTGATATGGGCGGTTATGGTTTTTATGTTTGGTTATCATACGGTGTTAGTATCTCAGCATTAGCCTTGTTAGTGTTTGCTAGCATTAATAGCCATAAAAAAATTAAACAGCAAATCGTTCAACGTCAAAAGCGTGAAACGAAATTACGCCAGGCCGCTGAGCAACAAAAAGCGCAAAGCCAGCCTAGTGCTGAACAGTCATAAAACTTAAGAGGTTAAAATATGAATCCCCGTCGTAAAAAACGATTAACTATCGTATCTTCTATTATTATTGGCTTAGGTGCTGTCGCTGGCTTAGTTTTATATGCGTTAAGCCAAAACATCGATTTATTCTATAAGCCATCAGAAATCTACAACGGTAAGGAAGATACCGGTATCAAAGCGATTAATGGCCAACGATTACGCATAGGTGGTTTAGTGGTACCTGGCAGTGTTCATCGTGATCCTGATAGCTTAAACGTTAGTTTCAAATTAGCCGACATGAGAATGCCAATTGCTTTTTCAGAGTCAGATCCAACGGTAACTGTCACTTATGATGGTATTTTGCCTGACTTATTTCGTGAAGGACAAGGCATTGTTGCTAACGGTACGCTTGTTCATGGCAATATGATTGAAGCCAGTGAGGTGTTAGCTAAGCATGACGAAAACTATATGCCAAAAGAACTTGCCGATGATAAAGGTGAAAAGCATGTTAAGCCTCAATACAGTAAGGCTCAGCTAAAAGATGAGCTTTAGAGCAACACTTTTTTCTTAGCCATAAAAAAACGCGAATCAATAAGCTTCATTCGCGTTTTTTAGAATAATCTTCATTTGAACAATAAATAACCGACTAATTAGGCGGACTTTTCTATCGCGGTAATTCGCTCACCCACTCTATTGAGAATACTCACTTCCCCTTCACATACCGCAACAATAGACTTCCCTACTTTAAATGACTCAGGAATAATAACTCTGCCATTCTTAGCTTTTGGAAATGTTTCAACCGCGTGCAATAGCTCCAACGAAGTATCACTATAATAAATGATAGTGACTTTTTGACATGTAACGTCGTTCATAACTTTAACAAATCAGACTATTCACTTATTGGGCAAATAACTGCTACTTCATATTAAAATCGAAAAGCGCATATTACTTAATGTAGCTGGCAAAGTGAAGCAAAATGCAGTAAATATAAGCACGAATCGATTGCAGTTTGATATGACTCAAAATGCAATCATGGCGCGTAAATAACTTAGTTTTAGCACAGCTAATCAAGGGAACTTGATTTTAGCTCACCACCTTACCAGCTTCTTAATTTATGCCCTTTTAAGGCATAAAACAAAATAAACAAATAGCAGGGTAAGCCAACAACATAAGCAAGCTGAGTACTGTCTAGCCATAAAGACAACTTGCCAAATATTAGTGGCAAAATTGCCCCACCAGAAATTCCCATAATCAACAATGCAGAGCCCTGAGCGGTAAACTTGCCTAATCCGTCTAATGCTAGTGGCCAAATTGACGGCCAAACTAATGCATGTGCTAAGCCCATCAGTGCGACAAAGGTAACAGTGTCAGGTAACACTTGAATGCCACTCCAGCCCCAAATAATATCTGCTATTAAGGTAGATTCTGTTGATGAAAACATCACGCCCAAAATACAAATCGAACCTGCTATGGCTGAGCCAATTAATGCTTTCTCTTGTGAAATGTATTTTGGAATACAAGTCACACCGATAATATAGCCCACGACCATAAACACCATAGTGTATGACGTTAGCCCTGAAAAGTTAGGCACAGACAATGAGGCACCATATAAACCAATGGTATCGCCAGCAATCACTTCAACGCCAACGTAAGCAAATAGTGCAATAGCACCAAGTATAATTTGTGGGTACTGGGTTATGCTGGTTTTCTCATCTGCGCCACTCTCAACTTCGCTTTCAAAATTCAATTCTGGTAGTGCTGAAAATTTCACTAAAGCAATTAAGGCGAATAAAATTACCGCGATAATAATATATGGTTGCACAAGACGACCCGATAACTCGGCTAGCTTTTCTGCTTTGCTGACTTCATCTAATGTCGCTAAATAGCTTTCAGAAAAATCCCCCATGCCTGATAAAATTAATACCGTAAAAACTATCGGCACAATAACACCAGCACTTTTATTGATTAACCCCATAATACTAATGCGCATCGCGGCACTTTCTTTCGGACCAATATGGACAATATAAGGGTTTGACGCAGTTTGTAATATCGTTAAGCCAGTTGCCAGAACAAATAGTCCTACTAAGAAAAATAAAAAGTTTGCGCTTAGTGCCGCTGGAATATGCAATAACGCGCCAACCGCCATAATAGCTAAACCTAACGCCATACCATTTTTATAACCGGTTTTTTTCAACACGTATGACATTGGCAATGCCATAAAGGTGTAGGCGATATAAAATGCGAAGGTAACAAATAACGCTTGAAACTCGTTTAGTTCACAGATCACTTTCAAAAAAGGAATTAATGAACCATTTAGCCAAGTGACAAAGCCAAAAATAAAAAATAAAATGCCAATAATGGCCATGGGTAAGACGCTACTACGTCGTTGCTCTGTCATTGTCATTTCCATAATTTCCTCATTGTCTTTATTATAATTATTACTTTATCAGTTGATATTTATACGTTAATTTTTCAAAGCATGCTGACTTTTATAACAGCATTGTCCCGCAATCCATGTAGACTGCACTTTTAGATCATCATCAAGTTCAACAAAGTCAGCTTGTTTTCCGATAACAAGTTGCCCTCTTTGCTGATCTTTAATGTAGTTCGTGGGATAGCTAGATGCCATACGCAGAGCTTCATCTAAAGGTAGCTTTAAGTGCCTATGTGCATTACTAACCGCTGTTGCCATATCAAGCACTGAGCCTGCTAATTCTCCAGTGCTGGAGGTAAGCTTTCCGTCAGCCAAATAAACATGACGGTCAAAAAACGCAAACTCCTGCTCACTCGTGCCAACAGGTGGCATTGCATCTGTCACTAAATATATTTTACCTGTGGGTTTGCTTTTTAAAGCGAACTGACAGCTAACATAATCAACGTGCTGACCATCAACTATCAAGCCACATGCGGCACTGTCATTAAATAAGGCACAACCCGTTACGCCCGGCTCTCTTCCTTGTAACGGCGACATGGCATTAAACAGATGAGTAAAGCCTGACGCTCCTGCTTCAATTGCCATCTGTGCTTGCTGATAGCTTGCATTACTATGGCCGATGCAAACTTCAATTCCTGCCGCTACCATACGTTTGATATCAGTAGTCTTTACCGTCTCAGGTGCCAAAGTTACTAATATTTTGCCAATATCTTTGCGCTCGAGTACGTGCCACTCTTCATCGCTAATATCGCGAATAAATTGTTCGCTATGGGCACCTTTTTTGGCAACAGATAAATGCGGACCTTCAAAATGAATACCGAGAATACCTGGCTCATTATTGGCTATTGCACTAGCAACAGCATCAGCTGCTTTTGCCATAACACTGACCGTATCGGTGATCAGTGTAGGTAACATAGCGGTGGTGCCATACTTAACGTGCGCCGCCATAATAGTTTTAATGCCAGCTAATGTTGGTGTCGAATTAAATAAGACACCGCCACCGCCATTAACTTGTAAATCAATAAAGCCCGGTACAACTAAACCAGAAACTTGTTCACTAAAGTTACTTACCTCATCATCAAAACCTATGATGGTACCATCATCAATGATGATGACTTTATTATCTTGATAGCTTTTTCCATCAAATAAGCGTTGTGTAAGAACTCTACTGATAGCCATTATACTGTCCGTGTTACTTTCTTAAGACCTTTGGGCTCATCCGGGTTAAACCCTCTCGATACCGCAACATCGGCAACATCTAAATAAAACCGTTGTAAGACTACTAATGGGGCTAACCTAGGGTGTACGCTAGCATCGGTTTGCTTTAAAGAAACCACATCTGCACCACGGGATAACATTTCTTCAATTTGCTCACTATGGGCACTGGCACTTTCATCATTCACTTGGCAATCTAAAATCGCTAAACCTTGCTCAACGAGTGTCACTGGCCCATGCAAAAATTCGGCACTGGAAAATGACTCAGCATGAATACTGCTAACTTCTTTTAATTTCAATGCCATTTCTTTGCTGATGGCATAACCTAAGCCACGACCTAGCACCACCATATTTTTAACCTCAGCAATAGATTCTGACGTTAACTGTGCAGGTGTTTCAATGATGGCTTGCATCGCAGCTGGCAGTGCTTCTAATGCAGCGATTAATTCAGTGTTTTCGGTCCAGTAAGCGGTAAGTTGCAACAATGCTGATAAGGTTGCTAAGTAGCTTTTGGTTGCTGCGACAGATATTTCCGCGCCCGCTTTAAGAGGTAAAACATCATCAACAATATCGGCAAGCGGTGACGTTTCATCGTTGACTAAAGCAACACAGTACGCGCCTGCTGCTTTTGCCATTTCAGCCTGAGCAATAATGTCGGGGCTGCGACCAGATTGAGAAATAACAATCACTAATGCCTGTGCGAGTTTCAGTTGTTTACCGTAAACACTCGATACTGACGGCGCGGCAGCAAAGGTTGGTACACCAGCTTCTATCTCAATTAAATATTTACCGAATACCCCGGCATGATCTGAAGAGCCACGACCAATTATCATCACCATTTTAGGATCTAACTGACGTAAATTTTTACCGATAGTATTGGCTAATGCCTGATTAGCTTTTAGCTGATTTTCAACCACTACCGGCGCCTGTTTGGCTTCTTTTTCCATAATGGTTTGAGTGACATTAGCTTGTGTCATAGTGCTACCTTAATTGAACCTATTATTTATATTGTCAGGCCTTTTGATAATAACACTGACAATATAGTGTGAAATTTTAAGCAACTTCGCCGCTAAATATTACTTTTTGCAACTTGTTGCTTGGCATAAAAAACCGCACCAACTTCTGGCGGCGTTAATGGCGGCGATAAACTTTTTTGTACGTCCTCTGCCAACCAAGGCAAAAGCCTTGGCGTTAAACCGCCAATCAAAGAAAGACGAGGCGGGCAACGTTTAGACAATTGCTTAGCAACGTTATCGATATAACTTGCGCCTTCTTGAACAATGGCTAATGCCAAGGCATCACCTTGTTCAGCTGCATCAAAAACTAAGTTCGCCATACGGGCATAAAAAGCGGCAGGTTTACCTGCTATGGCTTCAACAAGTTCAACTTCAGTATTGACTTCAAGTAAACTAAGTAACTTATCATTTAGCGAGCTCGTTGCGATTAAGCCATCTAATGATAATAAAACTTGCTTTGCAGCTTGCAGACCAAACCAAGCGCCACTGCCTTTGTCACCATGAGGAAAGCCGTGAGCACCAACAATATACTCTTCACCATCAACATAAGAAAAACCACAAGAACCTGTGCCTGAAATGATAACCGCACCATCCGCGCCTTGATGGGCACCTAAACAGGCGATTAATAAATCCGTTGCTAAATGCATGGCTTTAAATGGGTGCTGCCAGTTATTCATTTGCTGAAATAATACCGGTAAATTAACGCCGGCAAGACCAACACCAGCAACAATATTGCCCAATGATGACTCAGGAATATTAGCGTCAGCCAAAGCCAACTTAGCGGATGTCACAATCGAATGAGTTGCTTGTTCAAAACCATGTAATGGATTCCCTGGGCCAGAAAGGCCCGTTCCAAGAATTTTATTTTCAGCCGACATCAGGATAGCTTTACACTTGCTACCACCTCCATCAATACCTAAAAACATGTTGTTATTGTCATCGCTACTTAGCATCTCGGCCTCATATTTACACCATTTCATCCTTCACAAAAGTATGCTTTTTACTAACGGACAAAGTTTTATCTGTATTAATCTTAATCAAAAATGACAGCGTTGTCATTTATTTTTTACTTTATTTTTGTACTTTCTCGCAACGTCCCTAAAGCTAGACAGTAAACATATGAAATAAAAGTATTTATTGCTTTACCATGCTAGTTTTCGAACGACGCTTTCCATCAAAAGAACGACTTCTCACCCGAACATCACCGTTAACTTTTATTGGTTTTTGATAATTCTGCCATTCGCCGCCAGCTTCTTGGTATTCAATTCCTAAGCCTGGGAAAGCAATATTTGCCTTTAGTTCACCATCGACTATTTTAGCGCCAACATTCGGTAAGCGATAAAAGACTTCTGCACTCTCTAACTTTGCTAACGCTTTTTGCCCAATCGTATTGGCAAAAGTGCGCCATTGCTCATCACGTTTAAGTTTGCGACTGTCATCAAAGGCATTAGTATGCTGACTATATTTAGCGCCTTGGTAATTATAGGGCACCGCCCAGTCGGCTTTATGCCACGCCCTTTCCGCCAAAGCGTACAACCTTGGAAATATTTTATATTCTGCCATGGTGTCTGTGCGGGTATTTTCACTCCATAGCTGGCCTTGAATACCATAGAATTTTTTCCCCACCGCTAATTGACTGCTACTATCATCGGCAATATAAGGATTATCTTCTCGATTTAGCCAAATTTCCGCATGTACGGGTAAATTATCAGGCATAAACTGAAACACTTTTTCAGTATTACTATGACGTGATGCCCAATAGTAGCCGTGTTCTTTTGGGTCCGCCTCGTATGGGAAATCAAAATATAAAACATCTGGGCTAGAAATAACCACTTGCCAATCTCTATTTGTTAACTCGTGCACTTTTTCATGGCCGCCGTTAAACAAGACATCCCAAGCATTTGATTGCACAATGGCTGGCATCTTCTCTTTGCGAGTATGGGACAAACCATCACTCCAACCTGCGGTTTCAATATCTAAATCAGAAAGAATGCTGGCAACACGCTCAATAAAGTATGCACCTAATTCACTCATACTAGTTACACCATGAGTATTATTGGCGACAAAAGCTTCACAAGCAGGTGAATCAATCCAAGCACCAGCCGTTTCGTCAGCCCCGATGTGATAGCGCGTTAACGGTTGCTCAGCATCAGCATGTATTTTTTTCACTTGTGTCATCACTTCGTGCACAAAGGCATATGACGACTCTAAGCAAACATTAATGGTGTTGTCGTTATAAAATTGCACTGACGAATATTGAGTAGTGTCTAGTGGATCATACAAATTAAATTGTTGCGCTTTTTCTTCATTTTCCGCCAGCGCATATTTTTTACTTCGAGCTGTCATGGCTTTAATTGCAGCCCTTGAATGGCCTGGCATATCAAGTGATGGGATCACCTGAATATGTCTAGCACTTGCCGCTCGTAATATTTCCTGATAATCAGCAACACTATAATAACCATTAACATTACTTTGATGATCAACACCAGCCCCCAACTGTGGCTGTAAACAAACCTCGTCTTGTAAATCAAAACAACGATTCGAGCTGACTTGAGTTAATTCTGGCAGTGATGGGATTTCTAATCGCCAACCTTCATCATCCCCTAAATGCAGATGCAATTTATTAAGTTTATAAGCTGCCATTTGCTCGAGTAAACGTAAGATAAAAGCTTTTGAGTGAAAATTACGAGCAACATCAACTAATAAACCACGAAACTGATAATGAGGTTCATCATCAACTCGTACTTGCGCTACATTAAGATTGTTTGGCATTAATAAACTGGCAAGAGACTGCAAGCCGTTAAAAACACCAGCGCTATCAACACCAATAATTTCTATTGTTTGATTAGAAATATTTAATCGATAGCTGCCCAATAACTTAGTGCTATCAGCTACTACTGATAATGTTGTGCTAATACCTGATGGGTTTTGCTTAACCCCCAAACGTGCCAAGCGCGTTAAAGCTGCTGCAACTGTATTTGGTGCCAGCTCATTATAGCTAACATTAATACCTTGGCTGAGATCTAGCGTTTGAGCATGGCTGTCGACAATCATCTGCTTCGGCGTTGGAATGATCTTATCGCTGACATCAACTAATTCTTCACCTAACTTAAGATTACGTTGATAAAGTTGAGCAGCATTTATCCATTGCGTGTTGTCATTGGCACTACTTTTAAATTGCTTTTCAATATCAGTATAAGGCACTACAAAATCTAAGGTTTCCAAACCTGTTTCTGCATCAATGCTCGCCATGGTACTTTTTATGACTTGTGGTTTAATGCCTTGTTGTTTATTGCTGGCATTGGTGACACTAACAATATAATTGGGAATAGCATCTGATTCTGATAATGAGACGGACATCGCACGATAAAGTAAATATTTAGTCTCATTTTCGGCAAAGCCACTAAAGTTCTCCGTTAGTGATATTTGGTGTAAATCACCGTTAATGTGCTTAACACTAAATTCCATACTTTCATAAGATTGAATTGGAGCAACTTGACTAAAGTGTATTTGCCAATCGTTAGTAGTAATTGCTTGTTTTGCCGTTAATGCCAGTTCCACCTCAAAGCATTTACCACCAGCAATTTCTTGTTTGCATTTGTCACTAGGAATATTCGTGACAAGTCGATGCCTAATTTGCAAATTGTCAGCGATATTTCTGATATCACTGGCTACGCTTAATTGTGTATTTTCACTATTTTTTCCGCGAACTTCACTGTTAGCGTTTTGGCTGCTTGTAGTATTTTTTCCACAAGCGCTAACCGTTAATATCGCCAAAAATGTTAGCGTAATTGATTTTTTAGACATAATTACTCTCAGGTATTCCCATAGTCAATGTTAGCGAGGCATAGCAAGAAAACAGGCTATGCCAATAAATTTATATTGAGCTTCACGTCAAATTGATTAATCTTGAAATGCGTTGCAGTGAAAAAATGCAAGCGTAGATAGGTGCAAGAAAGTTATCTTTCTTTATTGCGTCAAATGCCTCAGATGCCAACGCATTAAGTTTACTTTCATCAACAATATACAGCCCTGTTAAGTTAACCTCTGTACCTTGATTGCTTTTAACCGTTAGTGCCTGTGGCGAAACTAACTCATTGCTGACCAGTAACTTAATAAATTGTTGAGTAGCTGGCATTTGTGCATTGAATTTTGACATCAAGTCAATTTTATTAGCCAGAAATTCTGACTGTTGACCAGCGTTTACAAACAATGATTCACCGTCTGTTTCTGTCACAGATTTTGCGTCAAGATCTATCGCAACAATTTGTTTATCTTCACCATCTGACGCTGGCATTAGCGCTAACGGGTAACCTTGCAGTTGCGTTGGAATATATTCCGCTTGCCAGTGTTCAGAATTAGTAAATAAATTTTCATTCGGCGTTAGCCCGACTAACGCTACCAAATGAAATTGACCTGTTTTAGCGTCTTTAATAAAAACAATAGGGTAATCGGCTTGCGCTTGGGTCAACTCAAATACCGATAGCGGTACAACATGTGAATTCGCTGCGTGAGCATAACTATTATCGACTTTTATTTTTATATTTTTATGTTGATTACTATTCAACGCTTGAAAATTAGACATGCTTTATCCTTAAAAATTGTTAAATGGCTTGGAAGTTGTGGTTCTTCAGCTGCTCAATTAAAGCCCTATTAGTAGGTAGCTGGGTCAACAATTGCTGAGTTATTTTTTGATTTTTTTGCGCAATATTATCTGCCATTATTTTTTGAGTAAATGACGACGCGTTATAATCAAGCTGCTGTGGGAATCCCATGCCATGCAATACATACTGGTAACTGTCTTGTAAAAATGGCTCATACACATGAGTAAAATCATATTGACTAATGGGCTGGTATCGCCAGTTTTCGACTTGCTCTTGTAATCGTTCTGGCACCGATGTTAAAACTTTATTTGCCTGCCAGAAGTCTTCTGTACGATTTGATAAAAAGTAGTGCAACTTGATAAAATCAATCGTTTTTTCCCATCGATAAGTAAATGAGTCGTTGAACTTTTTCTCCACCATAGGCAATAAACTGCGATGGCGTGGAAATTGATCACAGAGCATATTCGCTGAGGCTTCAATAAGAAAGATAGCTGACGCTTCTAACGGCTCAACAAACGCAGCAGATAAGCCGATAGCTACACAATTTCGGTGCCAGAATTTTTCTCGGTAACCACAATTCATTTTTATTCTACGCGCTGATAACTGTTCAGCTTGTGGGCCAACGTATGCTCTTAATGTTGCTTCAGCTTCATCATGGCTAATAAAGTCGGAGCAATAAACGTAGCCAGTTCCACGGCGGTTAGCTAAGCCAATATCCCATGTCCAACCAGCGCTTTGCGCGGTTGAAATGGTGGCACTATTTATATCTTGCTCGTCAGATAAATAAGGCACTTGCATTGCGATAGCGTTATCGGTAAATAAGGTGTCTTTTATCGACTTAAATTTAATACCATAGGTTTCCCCCAGTAACAGACACTTAAAGCCTGAGCAATCAACAAAGAAGTCTCCTGATATCACTCCTGCGCTATCAGTTTCAACCGCATGAATATCGCCTTGCTCATTCACATTAACTTTAGTGACATTCGCACTGAGATAATTCACGCCAAATTTGTTACAAGATAGTTCTTTTAAAAACTCGGAGAATTTACCTGCATCTAGGTGATACGCATAGTTAACAAGGCCTTCATAGGCTCGATTTGTCATACTCTTCGGAGCTAAGCCCTGTTGGCAAATAGCAGCTTGCGGACTAATAAAATCTGCATAAGTTGTGCTTTGGTCCGACATTGACCAATATGGACTCAAATTAAACTCGTCAGCACCAACAATACTACTAAATAAATGATAATAGTGGTTTGGCTTATTTGATTGAGGTGTATCCTTCCAATTGACAAACTTTGTTGCTTGCTTAAATGACGCAAAACAAAAACGCATAAATTCTGCTTCATCAATATCTAACTCGGCCAATGTTTTTCGCATGGTTGGCCAAGTTCCTTCACCAACACCAATTGTTGGAATATCTGGAGACTCAATTAAGGTAACCTGCACAGAATCAGCCGCAGAGCTGTTTAACTTTTTAGCTAATTTTGCTGCAGTTAACCAGCCAGCAGTGCCACCACCAACAATAACCACTTGGTTTATAATACTATTCATTTACTGCCTCTACACCTTGTTAAAACCATGCTGTAAAACTTGGTTAATAAGTTCTCGTTGCTCAGGTAATTTATCAATTAGCATGCTGCTCGCTTTGTCAATACGGCCAAACATTTCTGTCGCTTTAACAGAGTCACTATAAGTAGCACTATGTTGGCTAATATCCGTTGTAAAATTCATGCCATAAAGCACATATAGGTAGCTATCCAAATTAAAAGGTTCCCATGCATTATCGAAATCATACTTTGTTGGAGGCTGTGTTTTCCAAAAGTTTAATCGTTGAGCTAAATGCGATGGAATACTTTTGGCGTCACAGTTGTCTATCCAATAATCACTATCTCGACGTTGCGAAACACAATAATGTAATTTAATAAATTCCACCGTTCTTTCCATGCGCATAGTAAAATGTTGGTTAAATTTTTCTTCAACATAAGACATTTGCTCACGAGTACGTGGAAACTGTGCTGCTAACATATTTGCAGCGGCATCAAACAAATAAATAGCCGACGCTTCTAAAGGTTCAACAAACCCTGCAGACATTCCGATAGCAACCGTGTTTTTATGCCAAAACTTTTTATGGTAACCATGATTTAGCTTTATTTTTCTAATACTAAGATCTTCTGAATAATCACTGCCTATATAATCAATAAGTTGTTTTCTTGCTTGGCTTTCATCGATATATTTACTGCTATAAACATGCCCTACACCTCGACGCTCTTGCAAACCAATATCCCATATCCAGCCAGCAGTTTGCGCTGTCGCAACTGTGTGGGTTTTAATTGCGTTTTGATTATCTTTATAAGGAACTTGCACAGCTAACGCGGTGTCATTGAAGATAACATCGCTTATGTCGTGCCAATCGATATTATAGGTTTGCTTGATGATCAAACCTTTAGCACCACTACAGTCGATGAAAAAATCAGCGGATATTGTTTTTTCTGACTCATGATCAGTTTCAACTAAAGACACAAAGTCATCTTCATCTCGCACTATTTTGGTCACATTGGCACTGACAAATTTGACACCTAGCTTGTTTATACAATGTTGTTTTAAAAAGTGGGCAAATTTATTCGCATTGAGGTGATAAGCATATTCTTGAGCGGCGCTGTATTCTGCCATAACAATTTGTTTAGGAGCCTTCCCGGCATCACATAGCCTGGCTTGTGAAGCAACAGCTCTGTCATAAGGTTTTCGGGAATCTTTATCTTGCATTAACCAGTATGGCGCGAGGTTAAAGTCATAAGATGAATGGCTAACGGTACTTAGCGGGTGATAGTAGCTTGATTGTTCATTCTCATTTGCTGACTTTGTCCAATTAACAAATTCAGCACCTTGTTTAAACGTCGCATCACATTCACGAATAAAGTCAGTTTCACTAACGCCAATTTTACGCAGTGTTGCTCTTAAGTTTGGCCAAGTTCCCTCACCAACTCCCAAAATTGGAATATCAGGCGATTCGACTAAGGTAACTTGAACACCTTCCTGCAATTTACTATTGAGGCTTTTAGCTAGTATTGCAGCACTTAACCAACCTGCAGTGCCACCACCGATAATAAGGATATGATCATTTGTTGCGGTCATTTTATTTTCTCATAGTACGGTGAATCAAACATTAGCTATAGCAAAACGATTCAATTGAGGAAAGAGTTTAATTAATTTGAGGTTAAAATAAACTTGAAAGGGAGGGAGAGTTCCCTTCCAAGTTTAAGGTTACAGCTTATAAACGATATGAAACTTTCAAGAAGATATTACGACCATTATCTGCTGCTAAACGCATTGCGGTGTAACCTTCACCAAATCGTTGCGTTGTTGTTTCATTGAATAAGTTCGTACCTTCAATACTCACATCTAAGTTTTCAGTGGCATGCCATGTAGCATTCATATCAAAAATGCCGTAAGAATCCCAGTTTGTGTCACCACCAATACCAGTAGAAGGCGAAATAAAGCTATCACGGTAGGTATATGCGGCACGTGTTGAGAACATATCATTTTCAAAGTAAGCACTTAGGTTATAACTAAGCTTTGATAAACCAGATAGTGGCTTCTCAACGATGGCATCATTTTCTTCTTGTAAGCCAAAGCCTTCGGTATAAGTTACGTTTGCAGACCAGCCAAACTCACCCATCTGTTGTTGATATTGAGCTTCAACACCTTGGAGTTCACCGCCAAGACCTTGACCTGGCTCACTAACAATATAGGTAGTACCATTCGCCTGTATTCTACTTTCATTGGCACCAGGGACTATAAATGAGCGGATATCTTTATTAAACAAGGTTGCTGATAACAAAGATTCGTCATTAAAGTACCATTCCAAGCCAATATCGGCCTGTGTTGCACGATATGGGTCAAGCTTAATACTACCACGAGTAATATTTATTGATGCTGCTCCCGAATTAGAAGACGGAATATTAGCCGCTGGGTTTAAGAAGGTGTAATTAGGACGACTAATAACTTTAGCTGCTGACATACGTAAAATAACATTGTCAGTTAGGTTTAATGCTAAGTTAAAGCTTGGTAACCAATCACTATAGTCACTTTTTTCTGTTTCAATTCTTGTGGTATCGATATAGCCATAATAATCAGCTGAAGTATCGGTAGCAACATAACGTAAACCTAAGTTACCTCGATAATCATCACCACTGAAATCACCTTGTACATACATGGCAAAAATATCTTCTTTAATAACACCATAGCTTGATGTATTTAAACTTTCACCTGTTTTATGTGCATTGTAATGAGCACGTAATTTGTCACCACTTACTCGTGCAATATTGGTTGGTGAACCCGCTAACAAACCAACGCCAGAGTGGTTAAAGTGGCCGTCGGCAAATGATGCTTTAGTAATGCCAGTAGTTAAACTATCATCAAACGTCCAGGCATTTGAGTAGCTGGTAAATTCATGGTCACGTAATTTAACACCGGTTTTAAAATTCGAAACAGGTCCCCAGTCAACATCAAAGTTAAAGTCAACTTGAGCAAAAGTTTCTTCATCTTTACGGAAGCCAGCAGTAACAGCACCATTATTCAAAATGTACTCTGAGTGATCACTAGCATCAGTGCCATTTGGTGACAATAACATTGCCCCATTACCCGTCATATCAAAATCAATTGAAAGATCGCTATTACTTGAAACCCAACCAGCATTGTAGTTACCACCGTCACCACCCGTTGCTTCGGTAGTACCTATTTTGGCATTAACCGTATAAGCATCAGCGCTATACTCTATTTCATAGGCTAATACTTCGGTATCCATTTTAGCATTACGAGTGTTTTGATCATCAAACGGCGCACCTGCATAATTACCATTTAAGGCAAAACCATTATTAGGCCCAAAACTTGTTGCACCAGTAACTCTATCATTAAAGCCTGGTTGAGTTACGCCATCAGCATCGACATACTCTACTGGTTGAGTTCCAGCAATAATCAAATAGTTTTGGTTACTGTTTGCGGCATCTAAATCCACATGAAAGTAGTGTAAGTTCATCGATAGTGAATCAGATGGCGCATACTGAAGTGTTAAATCAATTGCATCACGTTCACGGGTTTGTGCAAACTCCGCAATACCAGCACCGGCCCAGCCATCATCCATATAGTTTTCAGCTTTGTGAGCACGACCTATAGTTTCTAATGTTGATAAGGCAGCCAAAATACCAAAGTTTTCATCATTGTTCTTCCAGCTATACATGCCAGTAAAGCCTTGGCCATTTTCATCAGCAATACTATTGTCTTGATATTCAGCAGATAGAAATAGCGTGTTTGCGTCTAATTCTAGAGGCTTACGAGTGCGCACGACCACTGTACCGCCTACGCCACCTTCATCAAGAGTTGCTGTTGGTGATTTATAAACATCAACACCAGCAACTAGCTCTGGTGGTAATAAGTCCATATCAAACGAGCGCTTTGCTGCTTGTTGAGAAAACCAACCTGTTGAAGCAACATAATTACCATTCATGCTAACTTGAGTTAGCTCTGAGTTGGTACCACGGATAGAAACATCACCACCTTCACCAGCAAAACTTCGAACAATGCTCACACCTGGAATTCTTTGTAGTGATTCAGCAATATTGCGGTCAGGGAATTTACCAATGTCTTCAGCTGAAATGGAGTCTACAACCGCATCAGCAAAGCGTTTTTGGTTGAGCGCCTCTTTAAGTGAGCCGCGAATACCGGTAACTTGAATTCGTTCTACTTCTTGCTCGGCGTTAGCGGCATTATCTTCTGCAGCCATTGCAAATGGTGAAGCACCACCAGCAAGAACCATAGCGATACTGCTCGCCAACACGCCTTTTTTAAATGTTTTAGATGACATCGACTTTCCCTTACACACGTTTTATATAGTAGTTATTTTGTATAACCTTGTTGAAGACAGCGCTGTCTTTAATTCATGACAGCGTTGTCATTGGCTAACTAAAACCTTACACAATAATTTTCATTTTGGCTACAGTTGATTACAAATTAATCTATGGTTTTTCACTAATCATTTGATAATAAAGAAATTAAATTTTATTTTTTTCATAATCATTTACTTAAAAATAAGCATAAATAGTAATTTAGTATTCACAAAAAATGAATAAAACAATAGAAACTGCGTAACTATTCGATAAAAGTGCATAAAAAAGGAGGCTATTAACCTCCTACACTTTAAAAAATTTTATTGTCATTGAGCTGCGAGGTAATAATTCATCAACTGCCTAGTTGAACAGTCATGGTTATCGGAGAGAGTTTTGCTTTCCAATTCTTGTTGAATATTAGCGGCTAAGCCCTTGCCAAGCTCTACTCCCCACTGATCAAAAGAACAAATTTGTAAAATAATGCCTTGTACAAAAATTTTATGCTCATACAAAGCAATGAGTTGTCCTAGGTTATGTGGGTCAATACGCTTAAGTAGTAAAGTGTTGGTTGGCCGATTACCTTTATGAACCTTATGTGGTGCAACTTTATCGACATAATCTACCGACCTTCCCTTTGCCGTTAAATCTTCTCGAACTTGCTGTTCATCAACGCCGGTCATTAATGCCTGCGTTTGCGCAAAGAAATTAGCCATAAGGGTTTCATGATGCCCCTTAACTGGCGTAACACTGGCAACTGAGCCAATAAAATCGGCGGGAACCACATTATTACTTTGGTGTAAATATTGGTAAAAGGCATGCTGGCCATTAATACCCAGCTCTCCCCAAATTGATGGCACTGTTGGATAATTAATTTCTTCGCCGTCCCAAGTTACAGACTTACCATTACTTTCCATTTCCGCTTGTTGCAAATATGCCGCCAACATATGCAAAGTTTGATCATAAGGTAAAATGGCTTGAGATTTGGCCCCTAAAAAAGTGGTATTCCAAACACTGAGCAGTGCCATAATCACTGGCATGTTTTGCTCTAATGGTGCCGAAAGAAAATGGCTATCCATCGAGTTTGCGCCGGCTAATAGCTGTTTAAATTTATCAAATCCTAAGTCTAATGCTATGGCTAAACCAATTGCCGACCATAATGAAAACCGGCCACCAACCCAGTCCCACATATCAAAAACATTTTCTTGTTTAATACCAAATGACATCGCATTAGCGGTATTAGCGGTAACAGCGACAAAGTGTTTAGCGACAGCCTTTTCATCGAAAGATGCTGCCGTTAACCAGTTAATCGCCGTTTTGGCATTGGTCATAGTTTCAGTGGTGGTAAAGGTTTTACTGGAAACAATAAACAGCACTTTTTCTGGCTCAAGGGGACGTAAAATTTCCGCAATCTGAGCACCATCAACATTTGAAACATAGTGAACATTGACGCAATTATCACTGTAGTGCTTTAATGCTTCGGTCACCATTTGTGGGCCTAAATTAGAGCCACCAACACCGATATTGACAATATCTGTGATACGTTTACCTGAGTAGCCAAGCCAGCGACCTTGCCTAACTTGCTCGACAAATAATGCCATTTTTTCTAATTGTTCATTCACTTGCTGACTAATATTTTTACCATCTAAAATTAGCTCTTTATCCACTGAGCCACGCAATGCGGTATGTAAAACGGCCCTATCTTCAGTTTTATTTATTTTTTCGCCGACAAACATTTTATTGCGCCAACTTTCTAACTCACACTCTTTGGCTAGTTCAATAAGGCTTTGTTTTGTTTCGCTATCAATGAGATTTTTTGAATAATCGAGCAGCATATTTGGCAATTGAACTGAGAACTTTTCAAAACGCTGTTCATCTTTAGCAAATAAATCATTCATGTGCTGTGATTTCATATCATCAGCATGTTTAGCTAATTTCTTCCAGCTAGTTAATAATTGGCGACTCGACATTTTTATCCTCTAAACGAACAAAGATTGAATTATTGATTGCACTTTATTAACAAATGACAGCGCTGTCAATTATTAAATATTTCAGCGACCTTTCGAACTACAGATAACTTTTAGATTAAAAATTCACGATTAAGGTTGCTGACTGCCAAGAGAAACAATACTCTTATGCGCAATAATGAATTTTTTGAAAAGAACAAATTAAGGCTTTACCTTCAAATGAAAGCAACCATTAATGATGTAGCCAAACAAGCAGGCGTTTCGATAAAGACTGTATCTCGCGTCATGAATAATGAACCTTCAGTACGACAGCCGACTCGTGAAAAAGTTATGGCGGTTGTAGAGGAACTAAACTATCAGCCGAATTTAGCCGCGAGAAACTTAGCAGGGACTAAATCATTTAGTGTTGCCTTCATTTACGACAACCCAAATGCCTACTACGTCATCGATATGCAAAATGGCATTTTGTCGGCGTGCAAAAAGCAAGGCTTTGAACTGCTCATTCACCCTTGTGATGCCAAGGCTGATAACCTACTCGACGAAATCACCCAAATGGTTAAACATTCACGCATTGCCGGCTTAGTGCTAACACCACCATTTTCAGAGCAACCTGATTTTGTACAGCAAATGATAGACCTTGATATCGAGGTTGTTAGAATTGTTTCAGGCGATATTGCCCCAGATGAAATTGCCCCTTGTATTATGGTTAACGACCACGCTGCGGCACATAGCATCACTCAACATCTAATCGATTTAGGTCATAAAACCATAGGGTTTATTGCGGGTGAAGCTGAGCATAGATCCACCGTGGAACGTCTTAGAGGCTATAAACAAGCATTAGCAGATAATGCCATAATGATAGACGAATCACTTATTATTAATGGTGAATATTCTTTTGAATCTGGCGTCAATGGTGCCAAAGACTTGCTTAGCAGAGCAGAAAAACCCAGCGCAATATTTTCCTGTAATGATGAAATAGCGGCGGGGGCACTATTTGCCTCACGCTTAATGGGTATGTCTATTCCAGAGCAATTATCGATAACGGGGTTTGAAAACAGTCCGTTCTCACGTCAAACTTGGCCAACATTAACCACAGCAGATCAACCGAATCAAAAAATTGCCGAAGATGCCGCCAATTTACTTATTGCCCGCTCTCGTAAGCAAAAAGTTAACCAAGAAACTCAACTATATACGCCTAAACTAGTGGTGCGCGACTCAACCGCAGCAGCATCATAAGCCTTGCTGTAATTATATCGAGTATCCCTTAATAAACATGGCGATACTCGAGCGTAAATAGCTATCGACCTCAGCTTCCGATATTTGCTTTTTGGTATTAAACTCAACCCGCATCCAACATTCCCCTTTCGCCATATTTAAAAACTGTAATGCTGCAAATTTTGGCTCAGGGATATTAAGCTGATTTTTATTATGAAAATCAGCCATTAACTGCGCAACTTTATTGGCAATACGCTCAGGGCCTTCTTGGTAAAATAACTCAGACAGTTGCGGGTACGATTTAGATTCATATGCACAAATTTTATGTATAGCTATAGCTTCTTTGGAAGTTAACATCGCCAAAAAACGTTTGGCTAGAACAAACAATATTTCCGCAGGCTCACTGGCATCGGCAACAGAAATCTCTGTCATATGATAGGAGTCGCACTTTTGTTTTATCGACGCAGCAAATAATTCATCTTTGTTGCCAAAGTGACTATATACCGTTTGTTTTGAGACGTTAGCATTTTTCGCTATCAAATCCATGCTGGTTGAACTATAACCTTGCTCGGTGAAAAGTATCGTAGCGGCATCTAGTATTTGTTTTCTTTTACTTTCACTTTTACTTCGAACATTTACCATACAACCGCTCACCACTATCAATTAAAATACTAAAATTAATTCAAACAAAGACTACATCACTTGTAGCAAATTATGCCTGTTAAAAAATTCACTTACCGCATAATTGCATAATACAAACTAATTGCGGCTAACAACAACTAATTCCTATCTTCAACAATATCTTTTCCAATGAATGAGCAATAAACGATAAGCAAACCTTAGCTTGAATTAGTACATAAAAATTTACAATTGCATTATAACATACAACAAAATGAACTGGACAGTCTAGTTTGATTAAACTAGACTCAACAGTCTAGTTAATAGTTTTTATTTTAAGGCTTATTTCGTGTCTACATTTCAACGTGCTAAATCACCATTTTCAGTTGTTAGCCTCTTTTTTGCTGCTGCTTTGCTTAGCGCTTGCTCAAAATCAGATGATGTTACTGAGCAAAACGGCAATTATCATCAAAGTGCTGATATTCAAACAATATCACCGAGTGAGTTTTATCAAGTATCGCGAGAATATATTGGTAAGGTGGTTAGTAAACAGCTCGCTTCACTTAGTTTCGAATACAGTGGTAAAGTTGAAAAAGTGTATGTTGACAGTGGTGATTTAGTAAAAAAAGGCCAATTACTGGCCGAGTTTAATACCGAATTGCTGGCGATAAAATTACAGGAAATTGATGCCAGTATTCGTCAATTGAACGCACAAGCTGAGTTAAATCGCTTAAACTTAGCTCGTATTAATGAGTTAAATACCAAGGGTTATAGTTCGAAACAAACCTTAGATGAATTAGAAACCGAAAAGAAAGTGATTAACGCCGATCTCTCTCGCCAGCAAGCTAATAAATCCACAATTAACTATCAAATTTCAAAAGCACAACTGCATGCTCCATTTGATGCAGTGGTAAGCACACGCTCTGTTGCCGAAGGTGAAATATTCAGCGCTAATCAAACAGCCTTTGAGTTATTCAAACAAGCTCACCACGAAATATCTGTCGGTGTACCAGTGAAAGTGGCTCGCGAATTAGCCATTGGCCAAATACTTAATGTTGAGCTTGGCCAACAGGACATTTCAGCTGAAGTGCTGGTTATTGGTAAACAAGTTAACCAAATCAGTCGCACGGTTGAATTACGTTTAGCCGTTGCTAGCCAATCAGCTTTCTACAACGGCCAATTAGCAAAAGTAAAAATTCTTCAACGAGTAAATCAAATGGGATTTTGGCTACCATTAGCAGCGTTAACCGACGGCATCCGTGGCCAGTGGAATATATTTCAAGTGAGTCAGGACTCAAACAACTTGTTTGCCATTAAGGCCACAACAGTTGAGGTAAAATATTCTACGCTCGATGCCGTTTATATTACGGGCTTACCTTTAACACCGCAGCAAGTCATTGTTGCCGGCGTACATCGTTATGTACCAGGGCAAATAGTAAAAAAAGCACCAGTCGGTAATAATCAAACCGCTAAAGCAGGCAATGAATTATGATCCGTTCTTTTGTCAAAAATGGCCGATTAATGTCATTGGTTATTGTGCTACTAATTGTCGCCGGTTTAGGCGCACTAACTAATTTACCTCGTACAGAAGACCCTAGGATCACCAACCGCGTAGCCAGTGTTATCACTCAATTTCCCGGTGCTAGTGCTGAACGTGTAGAAGTGCTCATCAGTGAAAAAATTGAGCAAAAGTTACGAAAGCTGCCCGAAATTAACTTATTGACCTCAACCTCTAGGCCGGGAATTTCAATTGTAAAAGTACAATTACAAGATGAAATTACTGACACAAAGCCAATCTGGTCGCGAGTGCGAGACTTACTCAACGATTTAAATCCTAGCTTTCCAACCGGCACATTAACACCGATTTTGGAGGATGATCGTGGTTACGCTTATACGCAAATTATCTCGCTTAATTGGCAAGGTGATGGCACCGAAAACATGGCGATGTTGGGCCGATATGCTAATGAATTACAAAACCAACTAAAACTTGTGCACGGTACCGATATTGTTAATATTTTTGGTCGCGGAGTTGAAGAAGTGTTGGTAGAAATTGACCCACTTATCGCCAGTCAACTCAACCTTTCGGCACAGGAAATCTCTCAGTCAATCGGCAGTGCCGATGCCAAAGTATCGGCTGGTCAATTAACCAATCAATTTAACCAAATGCAAATTGAATTAACCGGTGCGCTAAACAATACTGAGCGCATCAGTAATATTTCAATAAAATCAGACGAAAATGGCAATTTACTGCGCTTAGGTGATATTGCTGAGGTTGTTAAAACGGTTAATTATCCTCCCACTGAAATTGCTATGGTTCATAACAAGCAAGCGGTGGTGGTTGCAACACGAATGCTACCTAACTTACGTATCGATCAATGGAGTGCTTCGGTTGAAAAAGAACTGACGGCGTTTGCCAAAACCTTACCAAGCAACATATCCTTAGACGTTATTTTTGATCAAAGTAGCTATACACAAACACGCCTAAGTGACTTAGTCAGCAATATCGCGGTAGGCTTTGCTATCATCGCGGTTGTGTTACTGATCACCTTAGGTTGGCAAGCGGCAATAATTGTTGCGCTTTCCTTGCCACTGACAGTTTTGTTTACCTTATCTGTGATGAATTTTTATGGTTTACCTATTCATCAAATGTCGGTAACAGGTTTAGTCGTTGCCTTAGGAATTATGGTCGATAATGCCATAGTGATGGCTGACACCATAAAAACTAACCGAGAAAATGGCCAGCGTCGGCTTGATGCGGTGTCAAATGCGGTCAATCACCTTTGGTTACCGTTACTTGGCTCAACATTAACCACGGTATTGGCCTTTATGCCAATTGTACTCATGCCAGGTCCTGCTGGTGAGTTTGTTGGCGGCATAGCACTTAGCGTTATTTTTTCATTGTTTGGCTCTTATATTATTTCTCATACCATAGTTGCGGGCTTAGCCGGACGCTTCATTAGTAAAAATAGCCATGGAGAAAATCGTTGGTATCAGCACGGCATCACCATTCCGGCGCTTAATCAGTGGTTTATCACTGTGTTAACTTGGTCACTCAAGCACAGAAAAACCGTGATCGCTTTAGTTTTTTGTATACCACTGTTTGGCTTTATTGCCGCAAAACAACTTTCTGAGCAGTTTTTTCCGGCCTCAGATCGAGATATGTTCCAAATTGAATTATTTTTACCCGCGCAAAGTAGCATTGTAAATACTGAACGCACCAGTGCTGAACTTACCGCATATTTAGAGCAACTTGACGGCATTAAATCAGTGCATTGGTTTATCGGCAAGAATGCTCCATCTTTTTATTACAATTTAATTCCATCAAAAGATGGCGCGCAATACTATAGCCAGGCGATGGTAACGGCTGACAGCTTTCAAGACGCTAATCGTCTGATCCCAGAAATTCAAATAGCCCTCGATGACATGATACCAACGGCACAAATTCTGGTCAGAAAATTAGAGCAAGGCCCGCCATTTAACGCACCCGTTGAACTACGTGTATATGGGCCAAATTTAGATCGTTTAAAAACTATTGGTGACGACATTCGTGCTTTTATGGCGCAAACAGAGGATGTCACTCACAGTCGCTCAACACTGCAACCCGGCACACCAAAAGTATGGATAGAGATTAACGAAGCAGAAGCGAATTTAGCCGGTTTGTCGTTAGTACAAGTGGCCGCGCAACTCAACACCACATTATCCGGCAAGCGCGATGGTTCAATTATCGAGTCAACCGAATCAATTCCGGTGCGAGTAAGAATAGGCAATGATAAACGCGACGATTTAGCTGCGCTAGAAAGCATTAATATTATTAACCCCAATGGCAACCAAGCCATCCCACTGACAGCAATTGCCAATTTAGAAGTAAAAGCAAGCCGTGGTGCTATTCCACATCGTAATGGCGTCAGGGTAAACGTAATAGAAGCTTATATTAGGGCTGGCGTATTACCATCAGTCGTTCTTAATCGCGTTAAAGAAAAAATGGCAGAAGCGAATTATCAATTGCCAACTGGCTATCAACTTGAGCTAGGTGGTGAGTCGGCAGAGCGAAATAAAGCGGTCGGGAAATTACTCGCTAGTGTTGGTTTAATCATGACCTTATTATTAACCGTTGTGGTTTTGTCGTTTAACTCATTTCGCTTGAGCGCCATTATCTTTTTATCTGCATTTCAATCAATTGGTTTAGGATTATTAAGCATTTATATTTTTGATTACCCGTTCGGATTTACCGTTATTATTGGTTTGCTCGGTTTAATGGGCTTAGCAATAAATGCCGCGATAGTGATCATTGCTGAATTAAAAATGAATGAAAAAGCGGTACAAGGGGATAGTAAAGAAATTATACGCTGTGTGCAAAGCTGTGCTCGCCATATAAGTTCAACAACGATCACCACTGTTGGTGGTTTCTTGCCATTAATTTTAGCGGGTGGAGGCTTTTGGCCACCATTTGCTGTTGCTGTTGCTGGCGGTACCGTATTAACCACAATATTGTCGTTTATCTTTGTACCAGCAGCATTTTCACTATTTAGCCAACGTAATGCATTTGAACTCACCAAGCAAGCACCGTTGGCGTTATCGAATGGCTAACGTAGAGCTAGTTAATCGTTTCATTCTTTGACATTGATAACACCATGACATTGCCTGCATGGATGCAGGTACTTAGTTTTTGTCTGGAACAAAAAAACTGACCGTTCATCGACGTGCATGGATACACTAATGCCGTGAAGCTATGGATGGCTACGAACGGCCTGAACATCGTCATTCTTTTCCATCCATGGAACCATGACATTGCCTGCATGGATGCAGGCACTTAGTTTTTGTCTGGAACAAAAAAACTGACCGTTCATCGACGTGCATGGATGCACTAATGCCGTGAAGCTATGGATGACTAAGAACGGCCTGAACATCGTCATTCTTTTCCGTCCATGGAACCATAACATTGCCTGCATGGGTGCAGGTACTTAGTTTTTGTCTGGAACAAAAAACTGAACGTTCATCGACGTGCATGGATACACTAATGCCGTGAAGCTAAGGATGGCTAAGAACGGCCTGAACATAAAAAAACGCAAAGTGTTACCACTTTGCGTTTTTTTATGAGTCAGGATTAAAACCACTCTTAATTTTTTCAATCCGCTCTTGATGCCGATGATGGGCCTTTAGCCCTGCGATTGCGAAAGCACCGACAATGGCAACAATGGGGATCAATAGTGATAATGTTTCGGGTCTTAATAACGTTTCTAACCATTCCATCGGGTAACCTACTTTAATATTTATTTAGTTGCTCAATTATTCTTCGAAATATGTTCCCCAACCATCATAATCAACTTTACATTGTTTTGCTAATTCAAACATGATTTTTGTTTCTTCAAAAATAATATCAAAGTCTAATGCTTGCTCTGTGACGATATCAAAAGCGAATACTTTCTCACCGGTTTCTAGCTCAGCTTCTTCTGGCTCTTCAATTTCAAAGCCCATCTTAAATGCTGAAACAGCAGCCTTTTCTAACACCTCAAAATCAACACTAGAAAAATGATGCTCAATAGTATGATGAACTTCTTCATTGGTACCATCTTCAATTAATGCGGCAATTAATTGCTCGGTATGCTCTTGCCACTGCTGCAATTCTTCATCTATCATTATTTTATCTCACTCGGTTGTTCTTCATTTGACTTTTTATCTTTTGGCATGACAATTTCATGGCCGGTTTCTTTATTAAGCTCTTCAAGCTTCACTGCCATTTTGGCACGAGTTTGGTTAGCAATAGCTCTAACTTTATCTCGATCATCAACTGAAATATTAACCGGCTCCAAAAGCTCAATAATCATTTTGCCATTGTTCCACCGATTTAAATTAATTGTCTTATGGGTGTTACTGGCACAGATAGGTACAATCGGCACTTCGGCTTTTACCGCGGTACGAAACGCTCCGGTTTTAAAGGGTAACAATCCGCGACCATAGCTGCGTGTACCTTCCGGAAAAAGCCAAACCGATAATTTTTTCTCTCGGATTTTTCTTGCCGTCATATCTATGGTATTCATGGCTTTATTTTTATTATTGCGATCAATAAGAATATTACCCGTTAACCAATACATTTGACCAAAAAACGGGATCCACTTTAAGCTCTTTTTGCCAACACTAACCGTGCCGGGCTGCACCGCGCCACTCACCGTGAAAATATCATAACTATTTTGATGATTACAAATATAAACAACCGGACCAATATCTTTCACTGAATCAGGAATGCGAACCTCAACCTCTAACCCTAAGAGCTTTGAAACTTTGCCCATATATTTTGCAGTATGGTGCACATTGTCACGATGAAATGGGCGAATTAAACAATACAAACAAGAGCAAATAGAGATGATGATTAAGGCAATAGTCATCAAGATAATACGAATAACAGCTAACAAAAGGCAGTCCTAGAAAATTTATGAGGCGTGATTATACCTTTAAATTCACAAATAGCTAAATCTACACGCGAGCTTTTTGTTGTCTATTCGTTTCAAACGCATTGGCAAATCAATACGGCGACGCTAAATTTGCAGAAAAGATATAGACGACAAGGCTATAGAGCCGAAACACCAGCCGCTTCGATCACAGAGTTAACATTAGCCCGTTCAATAATTTTCACTAAAGTCGTTTGTATCACCTCACAGTCTCTCGCTTCAGTGTCGCTAGTAAAGCGCTGTTCCTGAACTTCAGCCGCTTCGTCTAACATAAACTGAACAGCGACCTGCGTTGCACAATCAGCATTTTTACCAAAATAAACAATCGTTATTTGAGGGTAGCCCTTAAAGCCTGCTTTAACTAACTTTGCTATTCTTTTTTTAGCTTTATCGATATGCATATTGACCCTATTTTTTATGAATTGAAAAACTTGCCGTAATAGAGTCTGTTGATCTTTCATTTTAGTTGCTGCTACGGGCTAAAAGATCAACAGACCTTAGGCTAAAAGTTATATACCACACCAAGTAATGCGACATTAGTTTTATCATCTGTAGCGATAACACTATCAGATATTTCATCGCCTAAACTCGTTGCCGTTAACGCGGCAATGGCAGCCCAGTTTTTCGATAGTTTATAGGTACCAATAACACCTATAGTCGCATTAACCGTGGCATCATCCATACCGTAATAATAACCGACCATATCTTTGTCTAAGCGTTCAATACGGGCATTTAATGTTAACGTTTTTTGCCTATCTGCAAATATGGTGTAGTTGGCACTGGCATAAAATTTAGCGCCATCCGCATTATCAGAAACATCTGTAACATAGCCAGCGTCAAGATTAAGCTTTTTGTAGCGATAAGCGACATTGAGCCCCGCCATAATAGAGGCATCACGATCACCCCAGGTTTGCGCTAGTTCACTATTTTTAAGATCTTCTTTGTCATAACCACTATGACTTGTCACTACGCCGCCAAAACGAAAACCGTTGTCATTTTTATAAAACCATGCACCTAAACGGTTAAACTTGAAATAAAACCTATCGTTGTATTGAACATTGATTACTGGCAAAACCGCACTTTTGCTTTCATCGCTACCAACAAACTCAGGTAGACTGGCAACGGCTAATCCCACTTGGCCATGTAGGCCTTTTTTAGCCTGTGCTCCGGTATCGGGTAATCGGTTAACGTCATTAATGCTAGCTGCTAGTGACGAACCAGAAAAAAGTGCTAACGCGAGTAAAGAAATTTTCATTGTAAACATCATCCTAATTGTTGTTATGACAAAACACCGCTACGATAAATTTATTATACGTAAAGATATGACGGCAAGATTAACGTGCAATCTGAATTTCGCGATATTTCATATAAAGTAAGCGTAAATTTTCATATTCAAATGCGGATCCTGAAGCGTAATACCTAAATGGCAATGACGCTCTGGCATCAATACTTTGTAACAGTGATAAAAATAACTCTTCATCTGCTTTCATGCCGAGTTCATCAACCGCTTGCTGATAGGCGAGGCTATCAAAAACCAAACCTGTGGCATCACGTAATGACGATGGCCCCAATAGCGGTAGCACTAAGTAAGGACCTGTATCGACTCCCCAATAGCCTAATGTTTGGCCAAAGTCTTCATTTTGCTCAACTAAACCAGCCGGTGTTGCCACATCAAAAAGGCCCGCTAAGCCAACCGTTGAATTAAGCGCAAAACGTCCGAAGGTTTCACCGGCAACCGCTATTTTCAATTGTAATAGCGAATTTATAAAGGTTGGAATTTCACCTAAATTATTGAAGAAGTTACTTATACCTGTTTCAATAAAGTCAGGAGTGACTTTTTTGTAGCCAGCGACTACTGGTAACAACACATACTTATCCGCTTTAGCATTGAAATAATACATCCGACGGTTAAAACCTTCCCAAGGATCAGCATACGCGTTCATTAACCCTAGATCTTGCTCGTTAGGTAGCGGGACTTTCGGGCTTACTGCATCCTTTTCAAGCTTAGGCACGGCCGAACAAGCCATTAATAAGCAAGCCAATAAAATACAGCCCGCTTTACTACATTGAATTTTTAGTACTGACATTACTGCACTCCTGGGCTAAACGTAGCATTTACATGGTCAACAAAGCTGATTCTGTCCATGTTGCCGCAGTGACCACCACGAGCAAATATCTTCGCGCGTTCAGCAAATAACGTTTGTAAATAATCGACCTCACCAGGAGCCAAAATAATGTCATCACTATTGGTGACTAAGTGAATTTTATCTGCAGTTTTCAAGTAATCTTCAATGGCGTATAAACTATAGCGATGAATGAGGTCGTCTTTGGTGATGTTGGCATTTTCCAACTGCGCTCGCGGTAACATCGCGCCTTCAAAATAATTGACAAAAGTAATATCGCTGGCGCGCTGCATTGAGTGAGTTAAACTTTCAAACTTATCAATATCATGATTTTTATAGGTGATTGCACCGCTATTAAAACTAGCATCTAACGCAAATATCATATCAGATGATGACATTCTAAATGATGCGCCAATTAAGAGCTTTAATTCCGCTTCAGTTAAATGTGCATTTTTAAATAAACTAAAAATTGAGTCTTGATCAAAATTCGAAGATTCTTGCGCGGCATAACCATCAGAAAAACGGGCAAATATTTCATCAAACATCGCGATTGCCGCTTGTCGATTGCTACGTAAGTCAAAGTATTGATCTAAAATACTCACGGAGTTGTATAAACTCACAGGTGGGTTAATGAGCAAAACCTTTTCAAAATTAAACACTTTTCTCTCTTCGTCAAGTAACGAAACAAATGCTGAGTGCGCGCCACCTAAACTATAGCCGGTAATTGCAAATGAAGAAGCGCTGACTTGCTCTTCGTTTTGCACTTGTTGCCAAACCAACTCCATGACATCGTACAACTCTTCCGCGTCGTGGGATAAGTTACCCGGCATATATTTAGTGTTGTTCGAATTAACGATAAAATTAGCAAAAGTCGGTGAAGACAGAGAAATAACATGATAACCCTGCTGATAAAAATTCTTTTGTAAGTTGATCATCTTAGCACTGTCAAAGCCTGCACCAGTACCAGCAATAACAAAAATAAGTGGCGCGGTAACGTCTTGCTTCAATAACGAATAATTCATTTTCTTATTGAACCAAAACACCTCAGGAATTTGTGCTAAAGGCTTTATCGTGATGCTCTTGTTGATCAGCGGAACTGACGCTAATAAATCAGCTTTCGGCTCCTGACAATATCCAGTAACCGTCGCTTGATAGCGAGAATAGGCTAAATCACAAACAGGTTTGGTAACAACTTCAGGTTGGGGGATATTGCTACACGCAGCAAGCAAAGTAACCAATACAACAGTGACAAAACGCACTCATATTCTCCTTAACAATCATTACTTAAATTTAGATGCACAGAGACAAGGTTCTTATAGACTCACATACATTCTCTGTTAATGCTGTTAACTCCAAAGCTCATCATGGACTAACGATAAAAACTATAATAGCCCATGAAATTTAAAGAGTTTTAGCTTTTTTAAAGATAATTAACATTCTAGCCTCTACAGCAATAAAAGCATCTAAATTAATACGGAAACGGAAAAATAATTATTTTTTCTCGCGGCGAGCAATTCATTGTCTATAGTTAAATTATCGCGCGAAAATAATAACAAGCGCATCCACACCAATTTTTACGCAGTTTTCAAACTTGCCTTAAGGTAAATTTAGTACGTAAAGGGGATAATATGAGATCGGTTTCAGCCTTCAGCTTATGTTACAGCATACTGTTTCTACTAATTCTATGTAGCGGTATGAGCTATGCGCAACAGCCATCGTTTGCAAGCAATGCTTCTAAAACAATATTAGACAAGGCAACAAGGCAAATGCCTCGTTTCCCCCCGACGTTAAGTTCTTTTAAAGAATCGGAACTATCGACAATTGAAAATGCATCTTTAAGTATTAATGGTGCTAGCAATAACCAGCAGCTAGAAGAGCTATTTGCCATTGATGAGATGAAGCATTTACAGCAAAAAATAGACTTAAGATTTCAAACTGGCTTGTACAGTTTAAAAAATAATTACGTACTATCAAATCATCATGCCACATTGCTATCTAAGCAGCTATTAGCGTTAACTTTATCTCAACATGAATTATATCAATTCGGCCGATTTCGTACCGAAACCGGTTATAGCCGAGCAAGCAATATTAACCAACATAGTTTCAAAGCGTTTTTGCATAGTGCCTATAGTGTTGTCAATAAAGGCCGCTTTGATATATCGGTCACCGCCAGTATTGAAAGTATTAAATCAACCCCAAGCTTTATTAATATAGAGTCGCGGCTACAACCTGCGGTTTACACTGCTAACAATGAACAATCAACCAGTGCAACTATTGGACTTATTGGCAGCTTTGATTTATCAAATCATTGGAGTTTAATTGGTGCCGTAACAACAAGCCATTTAACCAGCGAAAAAAACAACACGTTATTGCGAGAAGAAAAAGCCCAGAAAATGGCTCTCATTGGTACAACCTACTCATTTTAGTATTAATAGGGTCTGTTGACCTTTCATTTTTGCCTCTGCTATAGACTAATTTTAAAGATAACAAGACGAAAAATGTGCAATGTAGTTGCTCTACTTTAACGTTTTTCAACGAGGTTAGGTTGAAAATTAGTCATAGCTCTTCGAGTTGCCTTGAAAAACTGCCTCTCAGTGTTACTAAATGTGCATTTGGAACAACCAAATTTTACATTAAGTGCCTTGATAGCCAGTTTTTCAAGGTCAACAGAGTTATAAACTGAAAGATCAACAGACCCTAGAAGCTGTTGATCTTCAATGACCAACTATTAGCGTGGGAGTAAAAACAGAAAAGGCCAATAAAATTGGCCTTTTTTAATCTATCACTTGTCAGTTGCACCAAAGTAATCGCTACAGTACTTTTCGCTTAACCGGCAGTTTCATTTAAGATATAGCCTTTGCCCCACACCGTTTCTATGCGGGCGCATTGCATGCCGTCATTGATTAATTTATCACGTAGTTTTGAAATCCGAACATCAACCGTGCGCTCAACACCATTATATTCACGATTTAACAGTACATTATATATTGCGTCTCGGGTCATTACTCGACCAACGTTACGTAACAACAAGGCTAGCAACTGAAATTCAAATGAGCTTAACCGAATTGGTCGCCCATCAATTTCACATTTATTGGCTTGTGGATATAAAGCAATATTGCCAACCCTAATGGCATGTAATGGCCGTTCTTCTTTCGCGGGCTTGCGGCGTAACATGGCATCAAGTCGCACTTTTAGTACATTCGGCGACACAGGTTTAGTAATAAAATCATCGGCACCTAACTTGAAGGCACTGATTTGTTCTTCATCGGTTTCACGTGCCGTTAACACAATAATCGGCTCATCATATACTTCTCTAAGTTCATGACAAACGTGAAAACCATCTAACTTAGGTAACCCAATATCTAAAATCACCAAATCGGGTTTAAATTGACCAATTGCATCTCGCGCTAAATCACCACGAAAGACTTGATGCACGATAAAGTTAGATTTTTCTAAAAAGGATTTAATTAAATTCGAGACCATACGATCGTCTTCGATAAGCAATATCTTTTTCATATTGCTTTCAACAGGTGTTTCTTTTTTCAAACCAAACATAATCTATTCCACAAAAAAATTGGCAAGTCCGATTTGCAAAGTATAAATGTCTAACAGCTACAATAAGGTATGATAATGTTGCTACCACAGTAACATTATGTAACCGACATACAAAAGACCTTGATTTAGGATGGGTAAACGCTATTGACCTAGAGAATTTAGTTTGTTGTATCAATGACTTTTATGAAGAGCGCAACCAAACGAGCTGTTCGGTAAATTTTACCCTGTAATAAACTTTTCTACCTGTTTTTTTGCAAAAAAAAGCCAATTCATTTTACCGAATTGGCTCGTTCGAAGAAAAATTAGGCAAGACGCTTAAAATAACTCCTCTGACATATCAAACATTGCTTGGCTACCTGCTTTTGCTGAGGCTATTAGCGAGTTACATCGTGGTAACAATCGAGCATAAAAGTAACGTGCGGTATGAAGTTTACTTTGATGAAATGCACTGCTTTCATCGGCAGCAAATGAAACTTCGGCCATTTTCGCCCAAACAAATGCCATTGCGGTATAACCAAACACCTGCAAGTAATCGTTAGCAGCACAACCTAATTCTTCAGGATTACTTTGCGCCGAAGCTAATATATCTTGCGTCAATTTTGCTAAATCAGCGGTTGCACTCGCTAACGGTTGAATAAACTCTTGCATCTGTTTTGATGTACATTGCGAAATATAATTTTCTACTTCGTCGATAAATACACTGACTAATTGCCCTTTACTGCCAGCCACTTTTCGCGCCATTAAATCCATAGCTTGCACACCGTTGGTGCCTTCATAAATTTGCGAAATACGAGTATCACGCACCAATTGTTCTTGACCCCATTCACGCACGTATCCATGACCACCAAAAATTTGCTGTCCAGCGACGGTACTTTCAAAACCTAAATCGGTAAAAAACGCTTTCGCTATCGGCGTCATTAATGCCACTAACTGCTCCGCTTTTTGTTGCGCTTCACCGCTGCCATAGGTGGCAATATCAAGTTGCATCGCAATATAGGTAGAAAGCGCACGTGAACCTTCATTCATCGCTTTCATATTTAATAACATTCGACGAACATCACCATGCACCATTAATGAGTCTGCCTGAGCATCAGGTGACTTCACGCCAGTAAGCGAGCGTCCTTGTATTCTATCTTTTGCATATTCCAACGCATTTTGATACGAACGTACCGCAGCACCTAGCCCTTGAATACCAACACCTATGCGCTCAAAATTCATCATAGTAAACATGCAGGCAAGGCCTTTGTTTAGTTCACCAACTAAGTAGCCTTTTGCACTATCAAAATTCATCACACAAGTGGCGGAGGCATGAATCCCCATCTTGTGTTCTATTGAGCCACAACTTACATGGTTAAACTCACCTAAAGACTCATCTTCATTCACTAGGAATTTTGGCACTAAGAATAGTGATATTCCGCGAGGCCCGGCGGGTGCATCTGGTAATTTCGCCAACACCAAATGTACAATATTGTCGGTTAAGTCATGTTCACCAGCGGTGATAAATATTTTCGTTCCGGTCACTAAATAACTGCCATCTTCTTGGGGAACTGCCTTGGTTCTGATCATGCCAAGATCTGTACCTGCATGTGACTCTGTTAAACACATAGTCGCACTCCAGTCCCCTGCATACATGCGAGTTAAGTAACGATTTTTTAGCTCCTCGCTGCCATGCTTGGCTAACGATAAGCCAGCACCCGCAGTTAAGCCTGGGTACAATGAAAAGGAAATGTCCGCAGAACAGAGCATTTCTTCATGAAAAGCGGTAAGCATTTTAGGCATACCCATACCACCAAATTCAGGTTCGCCACCTAATGATGTCCAGCCACCTTGAACGTAAGTGTCAAAAGCTTGTTTATAACCGGGTGCCGTGGAAACTCTGCCGTCGTCAAAGCTGACACCTACTTCATCACCATTACGTGATAACGGGGCAATTTCTTGCTCGGCTATTTTTGCGCACTCTTGCAAAATAGCTTCCGCGGTTTCCTTATCAACGCGTTCTGCCAAAGTAGGTAATGACTGCCAAAGTTGGTCAGCCTTAAATACGTCATACAATAAAAAACTCATATCTCTTAAGGGCACTTGATAGTCAGCCATCATCTTCTCCGAACGCACGATTGAAACAAATAATTAAAACAGTTGTTTGAATATATATTAAACACAGTAAAAGTAAAGTGCTAACTAGAAATTCGCATGCAAGTAAAATTTAAAGTAAGCTTGTGCTGTGAGCATTTGAGTTATAAGGTTTGTTGTGAAATTTATTGCTGCGTCTACTATTTTAGTTTTATTTTGTCATGGTTCGTTGTCAGCCAAACAACTTAGTTTTACTAAAGAAACTGTCGATAATACCGTGCAATTTAGTTATCAGTGGCAAGATCAAAATCAACAAATGCAATCGTTAAGTTTTGCCATTGAAAAACAACTATTATTTGATCGTTTCAGAAATTTTAAAGCTTATAAAGCCAGCCATGCCAAAAAGTATGTTGACCAAGGTATTAAGAAATCACTCAGTCAACAAAAAACAGCCGGCGTACATGTTTCGTTTCTAGGCGCAGGCGATGAAATGCAAATTGAGCTAAAAAGCCAAGATCAAAAAGCGCTTGATCAGGCTTTTCAAAGTATTGGAAAACTTGAAAAAGATTTGCTGCAAGAATATTTACACAATAATTTTTATCAGCAATTTAGGTCTTATGATCGTAGTTTGGCGATTAAACCAGATCATGCACGTATTGCAAAAGAATCCGTGCTTGATTTTAAACCTTTAAAGCCACTTATCCTTGATAGAGTTTCAATACAAAACGTCCGTAAAGTCAGTAACTATGTACTGGGCTTTGTGCAAAATATTCCATATGCAACCTTAGAATCTAGAGTATCCTCCAGTGGCGCAGGCTTTAACCCTCCGTTAAGAACATTATGGGAGAACCAAGGTGACTGTGACAGCAAAGTGACATTAACTGCCGCCATTTTTAGATCGTTAATGCCACGCATTAAAATGATGCTCGTCTTTATCGACAACCATGCATTACTGGCGATTAATATGCCCGCTCAGGGCGATGAATTGACCATTGATGTTGATGGACTGCAATATGTTTTAGCTGAGCCAACCGGACCGGCATTGATGAATGTCGGTGAAATATCAGCCGAGTCTGAATTTGCCATACGTAATGGTCGCTATTATGCCGAGCCCTTTTTTGCTAACTCAGAGTCATAATATTTTATTAAATAACTGACAAAATACTATCTCGTAGCACTTTTAGGGTAATAGGCTTAGCTAAATGTAAATTCATTCCCGCCGCTAAACACTGCTGCTTATCCTCTTCACGCGCGTGTGCTGTCATGGCCAATATAGGCAAGTCATTAAATTGTTGCTGGGCACGAATATGTTGAGTTGCGGTTAAACCATCCATCACTGGCATCTGAATATCCATCAGCACCAAATCTACTTTTTCCTGAGACAAAATATTTAATGCTTCTTGACCATTATTGGCGACAATAACCTTAACTTGCATTGACTCTAGCAGCTTAATTGCCACCAATTGATTCACCAAGTTATCTTCCACCAGTAATATTCGCATAGCCGCTAACGATGCTTCTGGCTGAGCTGTAACTGGAGCATGTTCTTGATGTTTGGTAATTAATGGTAATTTATTAACTTCTTGCGCTATTTTCACTATAGCCTGACGGTACAGCGGCAATTCTAGGAGTAAATACGGAATATTATAGTTGCTAAACTGAGCAAGCAGTTGTTTAGAGATCGCGCTAGAAATTGGCTGACATAAGGCAACAATAGCAACGCTTCGGCTAATTATCTCCATATCATGCTCACTAAAACCATGCTGGATATGTGAGCTATCAAGCAACAATATGCTATTAGAATTTTCACTTAGCGGTTTCAGTTCTTTAATGTTTTCTATCGCAATAATATTTTGCTCAATGTCGTGCAAGTTTTGCTGTAAACTTGCCGGAATAGCAACAGCAAAACTCACCAACGAATAGTTCGCTAAGACCTGCCTAAGCGACTGTATGCCATCGGGAAACATTGCACTACCTGTGGCGTATGCCAAGGGTATTGCTAAGGTAAATTCAGCACCAGCACCTAACTCGCTTTCAATACTTATCTCACCATGGAGTAATTGCGCAATATGCTGACAAATAGACAAGCCTAAACCTGTGCCACCATACTCCCGAGTCATTGACTCATCTGCTTGTTTAAAGGCTTCAAACAAACTGGCTTGTTTGGACTTATCAATACCTATTCCAGTATCTTTTACCGCAAATAAAATTCTGCTCTGGCTTGAGTTTTCAGCATTACCAACGCCAGCTTCCACACTCACAGATAAGTCAATTTGTCCTTGTTCAGTAAACTTAATCGCATTATTGAGCAAGTTACTCAAAACTTGTACTAAGCGCATACTATCGGTGTTTAATCGCAATGGCACTGCGCTATCAATAGAAACATTAAAAGATAATTTTTTATCTCGGATTGAAGAAATGTTTAGATTGATCGCTTGAGAAACAATCTCCTCAATTTCTGCGTTGTCGAGATGAATTGACATATTACCCGACTCAACTTTTGCCGAGTCTAATAGTTCATCAACAAGAAATAGTAAGCTCTTAGATGCCATTTCGGCATTTGATAAATATTGCTCTTGAACTTTATTTAACTGACTTTGCTGCAATAGAAAACACATCCCCTGAATTGCATTGATAGGGGTACGAATTTCATGACTCATATTGGCCAAAAATTGACTCTTTATTTTGTTAGCCTGCTCTGCTTGGTTTTTCGCTCGCTGCAATGCTTGGTTAATTTCATATTGCTGGCTAACATTTCGAATTAAAATAATATTACCTAAAGCTAGGCTTTCCTCACCAAAAAATGGCGCTCGATAAACCTCATAGGTGTCGTTTATTGTCGAAATCGTTTGTTGCTCAACTTTTTCAATCATGACTTGGGTATTGGCATAGATACTGTCTGAGACAACATCCCCCAATGCTTGAGCAATAAAGCTTTTGATGTTACGGCCTAAAACATCAACTTCTTTTTGCAATAACAGCTTTTCAACCGCTTGATTACAACCAATCAAATGCCCTTGTTGATCATTGAAAAAAATATAATCAGGAATCGCGTCCATTACCGAACGTAACAAGGCATAATCTCGTTGCTGCTGTTCACTTTTGTTAAGCAATGCCTGCGTTTTTTCTTTTACTCTTAAATCCAGTTCGATGTTTTGATCTTTCAAGCGCTGAAATAAACTACGATTTTCACCAAATAAATCTTCAACAATTTTAAACCAATGACGCCATTCATCCGGCGGCTTAATTTTACCCGGGTCGCCCGCAGAACAATTTTCAATATGACTAATAAATTGTTTCGAAGGGGTTATAAACGTGCGGTGGGTCACATAGTAAATAATCACTAACAAGGTTAACAAACCGATAAATAACCCGGCAAATATGGCGAGAAAACGATAATTTATTGCAGCATAAAAGTTCGACTTCTTTTGGTATTCCAATAGCACCCAGTCGTTTACCGGTAACATTTGTCTTTGTAATACCCAATCACCAATTTCTGAGCTAGGCTCAATATCAAGCAAGGATTGATAGCTTAATTGATTTAATCGCTCTGGCGCCGTTTCGCTAAATGCTGTGCGGGTGCTTAAGGTCAAATTATCATTTTTCTTATGTAGCAAGACATGGCTGTGCTTATCAACAATAATATAGCCGTGGTCATCATCGAGCACTTTAGGAAGATAGTCATATAAACCTGCGGTATTAATATCGATAAGCACAGCACCCAGCATGTCGTTATTTAAATATACCCCCATGCCCAGCGCCGCATTTAGTCCTTTACCTGCAGAATCTACATAAGGTCGTGACCAAAACTTATCATCTCTATGTTTTGCGGTCTGAATCTTCAACATCAAACTATTGGTTAAGCTTTGATCACTATATTGCCAAACACTGCGTGACACCCAAGGATATAAATTTACGAAACGGCGCATTGAAATATAATATAGCCAGTTGGCTTCTGAGATAGATTCTTGCGCGGTAACAAATGCCGGGGTCAGGGCATTTGCCATGATCAGCTCTTTTTTGAATGACGAATTAAAGTTGGAAATTCTGCCAATACCGGTAATATTACCGGACAGTATACGAGATTGATTCGCTAGGCTTTGTCTCGATTTATTAAGATAAAAGTAGTTACCATCTTGTCGTAACTCAGGCATTTTACTGGGTAATTCTTCGGGAAACTGTAAATAATATTCCGCCAATTCCCTCATACCCGTTAAGGTTTCAACGGTACGGGTTAAGCGGCTATTTAATTGCGCCGCTTGCGCTGATAATTCAGTGATCCTATTGTCATTTTGCACTAAACGAGCCAAATAAAAGCGATAAAAGGTCACAATAAAAGTCAACAGCATAATAGTAGCAAAAACTGCCATAACAGATTTATTATATCGTTGAAATAGTTGTTCTTTTGAACCTTCAGTAAACACGATCGCGCCCAGCTTATACGTTATTATTATGGAAAATTAAGCAAATTGGCTTATGCCTTATTATTGATATATTCATGTTGTTAACGCTAATTTTCACTAACGTTAACAACCTAAATAGTGCAGAAATGATACCCGATGATATTAACCTATGTATACGGCTAATATCATCTAGATATTTACAGGTTATAAATTTTCTTCAGCAAATGATGCTAAGCGGCTTCGAACAACACCGTTAAGGTTAATGGTGGCGCTACCGGGAAAGTCTTTAAATCTTTCCACAATGTAGGTGAGACCTGAAGTTACTGCGGTCAAATAATTGCTATCAATTTGCGCTAAATTGCCTGAACACACCAATTTAGTGCCTTCGCCACACCGTGTAATGATGGTTTTTAGCTGTGACGCGGTCAGGTTTTGGCATTCATCGAGCAACACTAAGGCATTTTGAATACTACGACCGCGCATAAAGTTAACAGACTTAAACTGAATATTAGCCTTGTCCATAATATAATTAAGACTGCCATGCATATTTTCGTCTTGTTTATGTAATACTTCCAGCGAGTCGGTAATAGCAGCGAGCCAAGGCGCCATTTTCTCTTCTTCTGTGCCAGGTAAAAAGCCAATAGACTCAGCTATTTCTGGTGTACTGCGTGTGACAATAATTTTATCATACAAACCACGCTCTATTACTTGCTCTAATGCCGATGCCAACGCCAGCAGGGTTTTACCGCAACCAGCCGGCCCCGTAAGGATCACTAAATCAATATTTGGGTCGAGTAAGGCATCCATTGCCATGCCTTGGTAAATATTTTTTGGGTGAATACCCCAAGCTTGTTTTGACATTAAACGTTCACGGCTTAAATCAGTTATCGCTAAGTTCTCTTCGTCCCAACCCGTGACTTTACCGGCAAAGTGCTCGCCCTCATCAATAAAGTATTCATTCATATAGCTGCTGGGCAGTAAATCTCGTTTAATATAATGCGTGGTGGTTCGGCCTTCGGTTTCGCTTTCACACTCATTAACATGTTGCCAAAAATCACCATCAAATTGATGATAACCTTTGGTTAAAAATTGAATATCATCTATCAACTGATCAGTACGATAATCTTCAACAAAGGCTAAACCTGCCCCCTTTGCCTTTAAGCGCATATTAATATCTTTGGTTACTAATACCACTTTGTTTTGTGGCTTTTCGGTTTGCAGATAAATAGCGGTACTGATGATGCGATTATCATTTTCATTGAAAGAGAGTTTGACTTTATCTTCATCGAGTGCGTAATCATTGAAGATAGATAAACAACCACTGGGATGCTGTTCATCATTTTCCGGTAACTTAACACCGGCAAGCACCTCTTCAGGAGAAGCATTTGCTAAGGTATCTTCTAATGCCCGTATTGCCACTCTGGCGTCTCTGCTAACGTCTTTATTGCGGTCTTTTATTGAGTCTAATTCTTCTAATACTGTCATCGGAACGACAACATCATGCTCTTTGAAAGAGAGAAAAGCGAAGGGTTCGTGTAATAAGATATTGGTGTCTAAAACGTAAATTATTTTTTCTGCTGTCATATGAAAATCCTTTACCAAGTTGAAGGTTCCACAGCACACTTAGCTTCAATAAAGTAATCACTAAAGCACATGCTGCCAGAAACCACTAAAAGTTGATAACTCATCTAACCAAAACAATTTTATTTCTTTTTACTACTTGTTAGTGCAGTAAAGTCGTTTGTGCTAGCAATCCTGACAACACAAACTCATACCAATGGATAATGTGAATTAAGCCACTTAGTATTCTCTTCCACTTTGACAGTTTATCTAACCGCAAGCAAGTGACTTTATCGTCTAAAATTTCAATTTTTTATTTGATAAAAAAGAGCTTTTTATCTAGATTAATTTATGACATTGTAGGTAGTTATGCTAATTAGCTCTCCTGAGCAAATTCTCCCAAACTCCAATCTGTTATTTTTAAGCAAAAAAAGTCACGTTTTTCGGATTTATTTAATGATCGCTTCTATGATTAACGGTACTATAGCGCCCTTTTTTTGGTCGTGTATTTATAGCGCAAGCTATTAAGTTGGAGTTTTTCTATGTCATTTTACCCTGGACAACGCTGGATTAGTGATAGTGAGTCAGATCAAGGACTAGGGACAGTAACCGCTGTCGAAGGTCGCTTTGTTACTATCGTCTTTACTGCTACTGGTGATGCTAGGCAATATGCCATCGATAATGCCCCACTGACCCGAGTAATATTTAACGAAGGCGACAACATACCAAGCCATGAAGGTTGGTTACTTAATGTTGAGTCTTTTGAAGAATCAAACAACTTACTGACTTACCACGGTATTCGACAAGACACAGGTGAAGCCTGCTCATTAAAAGAAGTGATGATAGATCATTTCATTAAATTTAATAAACCACACGACCGATTATTAAATGGCCAAATCGATCGCTTAGATTGGTTCCGCCTGCGTAAAGACTGTTTACACCACCAATTTAGTCAGCAACAATCAGATTTAATGGGCTTAAGCGGCGGTCGCGTTAGCTTAATACCACACCAATTATATATCGCCGAAGAAGTCGGCAGCCGCTTTGCACCGCGAGTTTTATTAGCCGATGAAGTCGGTTTAGGTAAAACCATTGAAGCTGGCTTAATCATTCACCAGCAACTAGTTACCGGCCGTGCCAAACGTGTGCTTATTATTGTGCCAGAATCATTAATGCATCAATGGTTAGTGGAAATGTTACGCCGCTTTAATTTGCAGTTTAGTATTTTTGATGAAAGTCGTTGTCAAGAAACCTCAAATAACGGTGAATATGATAATCCATTTAGTTCCGAGCAATTGGTACTAGTTAACTTAGGATTTGTGACAAAAAATCCAAATTGGTACGAAGCCTTAATTGCAGAAGAATGGGATTTAATGGTGGTAGACGAAGCGCACCATTTAAATTGGCAACAAGATAACGCCAGTATTGAATACCAGTGCATTGAACAACTAGCACAAACTATTCCAGGGGTACTGCTACTAACCGCCACGCCAGATCAACTTGGCCATGAAGGTCACTTTGCTCGTTTACGACTGCTTGACCCAGATCGCTTCTTCGATTACCAAAAGTTTACCGAAGAAGAACAGCATTACACCGAAGTTGCTGATGCCGCGAACACTTTAGTGGCCAATGAAGCGGTAACGCCAGAGCAAATTAACACCTTAACCGTTTTACTAAAAGAGGCGGACGTTAGCGAACATATCGTCGATATAAATCAAACAGACCAAGCGAAACAAAACAGCGCCCGCCAGCACATTTTATCGCAATTATTAGATCGTCACGGCACAGGCCGTATTTTATTCCGTAACAGTCGTAATACCATTAAAGGTTTCCCAAAGCGTGAACTGCATGCCACGGCTCTTGCTATGCCTGAAGCCTACCAAACATCTATTAACGAATTATTATTGTCTGGTACGGCTGAAGACTTAAAAACCACCAAGCAAGCTAAATTACTATTCACGCCAGAAACATTGTTTTCTTTAGACAGCCATGAAGATTGGTATGATATTGACCCACGTGTCGACTACTTAATTGATTTACTGCAATCGCTTAAAAAAGAAAAAGTATTAGTGATATGTGCTCATGCGCAAACCGCTATCGACTTAGAGACTGCGCTACGTGTTAAAGAAGGTATTCGCGCGGCAGTATTCCATGAAGGATTAAGTATTTTTGAACGTGACCGTGCAGCAGCTTACTTTGCACAAGATGAAGACAGCGCACAAGTATTATTGTGTTCAGAAATTGGTAGTGAAGGACGTAATTTCCAATTTGCTCACCACTTAGTATTATTCGATTTACCGAGCAATCCAGATTTACTTGAACAGCGCATTGGTCGCTTAGACCGTATTGGTCAGTCAGAAACTATTCGATTACACGTACCTTTCTTTGAAGATTCACCACAAAGCTTATTATTTAAGTGGTATAAACATGCCCTGAATGCGTTTGAGCATACTTGTATTACCGGCCACGCGGTTTATCAATCCTTTGGCGAAAAACTGTTTGAATTAGCACTCAGTGCTAATTGGGAGTCTGCTGAGGCAGAGCAACTTATCAACCAAAGTCACGAAAGACACATAGCAATCAAACAAGATTTAGAGTCAGGCCGTGATAAACTACTTGAACTGCACTCCTCTGGCCAAGGTCGAGCTGATGCCTTAGTTGAGAAAATCGAAAAACTTGATCAACAAATTCACTTACCACAGTTTATGTTTCAAATTTTAGATGTCTTTGGTATTCAACAAGACGATAAAGCTGATAACTCTATTGCCCTGCAACCTAGTGAACATATGCTGACCGGCAACTTTCCGTGCTTACCAGAAGATGGCACCACCATCACCTTTAATCGCCATACCGCCTTAGCATGTGAGAATTATCAGCTTATCACTTGGGATCATCCTATGGTGCGCGGCGCCATGGACTTAGTGCTTTCCGATGAAATCGGCAATGCCAGCATTGGACTTTTGAAAAACCCCGCATTACCAGCGGGCACTTTTTTCCTCGAATGTATCTTTACTTTAGAAGCCATTGCACCGAGTAACTTACAACTTGGCCGTTACTTGCCAACCACACCTATTCGAATTTTGGTTGACAAAAGTGGCAATGACTTGGCCGATAAAGTCAGTGAAGCTGTATTAGATCAACAATTGTCTCCAGTGAAAAAACAGGTGGCATTACAGTTGGTTAAAGCACTGAAAAGCCAAGTTACTCCGCTGGTTACTAAAGCCGAAGCGCACGCCGAACAACAAGTGAGTACTATTCAACAAAAAGCACTGCAAAGTATGCAAACGGCAATGGATGAAGAGCATCAACGTTTAACGGCGCTAAAAGCAATTAACCCAAGCGTCCGCCAACAAGAAATTGACTTTATTAGCATGCAAAAATCTGCTTTAGCGGAATATATTGAAAAAGCACTAATTAAGTTTGAAGCGATTCGTTTAATCGTCGTTAGCCAATAGCAAATGAATTAAGGATCTATTGAAATGAGTGCTAACCCAGACTTTATTTATCAGCCGCCCATGTCACCGTATCTTGATATTATTTATCAAGATAATGACTTGGTTGTGCTTAATAAACCAAGTGGTTTGCTCACGGTACCTGGGCGCTTGCCTGAACATCAAGATTGCCTGCAAAACCGAGTCATGAAAGTGCTACCAACTGCGACTGTGGTTCATCGTTTAGATATGGCAACGTCAGGTATTATTTTAATGGCATTAAACAAACCCGCTCATGTTGATATCAGCCGACAGTTTGAAAAGCGTTTAACAAAAAAGCGGTATATTGCCCGCGTTTTTGGCAAAGTATCTGATAAAGCGGGCTCTGTAGAAAAACCTCTTATTTGTGATTGGCCTAATCGCCCAAAACAAAAAGTCGACTATGAGCACGGCAAAAAGGCACTCACCCATTACAAGGTGCTCGATTATCGCGACAACATAGATGGCCAAACAACCACTTTAGTAGAACTTACTCCTGTTACTGGACGTTCTCATCAACTAAGAGTGCATATGCTGGCACTAGGCCACCCTATCTTAGGTGATCGCCTTTATGCGCATGCACAAGCATTAACCGTCAGTAATCGCTTGCAACTGCATGCTGAAATGTTAGAAGTTAGCCATCCGATTTCACAACAAGTATTAACCTTTTCAAAAGCCTGCCCATTTGATTAACTAACCTCACTTGGGAGTAGATGCTAAAGCAAACAAGATTCTCGTCGATAAAATAGTTACAATAGAAAATCTTGCTATGTAACCTGAGCTCGAGATAAGCAAAATGCTGAAGCAGCGCTATTAAAACCTATTTCTACGTTGTTTCAGCGTTGATAATACTTTGAAATAGTTATGTTTTCATTATTCCAAGTTCAGGTTATGTATTAATTTATCCTAAGGACTCTCAATTTGTTTGCACTTTCTCGAACGACGTCAAATTCAATCATAATCGTCTGTTGCCTGACCCTTAACTTTCTCTTCACAGCAGCAATCGCCGCTGAGCAAGAAAAAGCAGCTAACACTGAAAAACCAGTAATTGAAAGTGACGCGGCTAAAACAAACAATGAGAAATCAGCCACTGAAAACTCAAGCAATATTAACGAAAATGAGAACAAAACAAGCGACAAAAATGTTGCTGACAACGAAGCTAACACTAGCACAGAAGCCACTGAAGAAAAGCAAACTAAACGTATAATAAACGCGCCGGTAGACGCCTTTAAGCAGCAACAGCAAGATATAAAGCATTATATTAAAAACGATAATGTTGACGCTATGTTAGTTGGTACTGATGAATTTCTTATCTTGACGGATAAACATAAGACCGCAATCAATAAAGGCGTGATAATGTTAATTCCCGACTGGCAACAAAGTGCCGCTAGTCCAAGCGCCATTAAGCAAATTCGTCAGAATATGCCCGAGCATGGATGGACTATTCTTACTTTACATCCGCCGCACCAGCTAGAAAACTATCCGTCACGAGCATTAACTGCAGAAGAGCGTTTAGAGCAAGATAAAACAAGCTTGACTGACTATAAGCAAACATTATCGGCAATTGTGACTGAGCTTAACAAGAAAGCAAAAAATTATCCTGGAGCTATTATAACGATAGCCGAAGGACAACATGCCGCCTTAATGGTCGACATGGTGCAAAGTAAGCTAATAGAGCCACCAAGTGCCATAATCATGTTGAGTAGTTACATGCCAACCATAACTGAAAATGCCACACTCGCTGAGCAAGTGGCTATTTCTGACTACCCGGTATTCGATTTATATTTAAAGCGTGACCATCACTTGGTACTAGCTAATGCCAAAAACAGGAAAGATCGCGCTAAAAATGAAATGAAAGTCTACTTTCGGCAAAAACAGCTCAGCAACCAAGTGACCGCTTACTATCCAAAGCATTCACTAACCCGAGAAATAATAGGTTGGCTTAAATCTATCGGCTGGTAAAACTATCTATGTTGTTGAGGTTTAAGATAAACAGCAACTTTACCATCGACACCAGCCGCGAGGATGACGTCTTTGCCGCTGGCTAGAGTGTAAAAGCCACGACTCCCCTCAGCGGCGTTTTTATCGTCAAATGCTTGCCAGGTTTTACCGCCATCAATAGAGATGTCACTGCCGGTTTTTCCGGTTGCAATGCAAGTCTCATTAAGACAGCTCATGGCCGTACGTAGCCCCCGTTGTTTGGCAGCAACTCGCTGCCACGTTTCCTTGATAAAGGTCGCAATATTGTTATAGCGAGTTGACCTTTGCTGATAATCGCCGCCTAAAACAAATACTTGTTGCTCATGATTTAGTGCTAAACCATAACCTCCGGCGGTTTGCGTATCATCAAATAAAGGCACAGCTTGTCTTTGCCAGTTCTCACCAAAATCTTCACTGTAATATACCGAGGCGGAAAAGCCACCGGTAGTCAGCCATGCCTTACCATTTTCTCCAGTAATAATAGTATTACCACTGGCTGCAAAAGCGGCCTCTTTATCATACATGATTGGTAACTTCGTTTTAGCAATACGCCGCCAAGTTTTGCCACCATCTTGAGTTTTTTCAACCAGGTAAAAACCATCAACAGGATCACCTAGCAATAAGCCCCTCTGCTCATCCCAGAAGGCAATCGAGTCATAAAAACCTTTGGCGTCTTTATTTTGTTTCAATACTTGCCAGGTTTTGCCGGCGTCAGTTGTTTTATATAAAACTGATTGACTACCTTCACCTGCCCCCATAACAATGGCAGTGTTTTTATCAAACAAAGCAATATCACGAAAGTCGGTTTTCGGTGACGCTTTTACCGAGCGTTCTGCCCAAGTAATACCATTGTCTTGGCTGACGAAAACGCTATTATTACTGCCGCTAACCCACAAGGCATTGCCGCTGACAGCACTGCCTCGTAGAGATACCTTCTTGTTGATATCTACCCGTTGCCACTTTGCTTCAATTTCGGCCGTCGATAAAAATGAAAAACTGGCTAAAAGTAATAATAATAGCTGTCTATAAGAAAAAATTTTGATGGTTCGACTTAACATTAAGGCCTTCATTAATTGCGCTGAATATCTACGCTTACTATTACGATTTTTAATAATATTATCAAGCACTAAACCTGTATGGTGTTTTTCATCACCTTAGCAATAAAAAAGCGCCGCTTGCAACACTAAGTCATGTTGCAAGCGGCGCTTTGAATTTAGCCAGTTTAATCACCCAATTATATTAAGTCACTAATAGTGAGTCGGCTCTATGTTCTGTGCCTGACGCCGTCTAAATAAATTAGCGATATCTTCTTTAATAAGATACAGGGCTGGAATCAAAAACAAGGTGATCACCGTCGCAAATACAATACCAAAACCTAATGAAATGGCCATTGGAATAATAAACTGTGCTTGCAAACTTCCTTCAAAATACAATGGGAAGATACCAAAAAAGGTCGTTAGAGAGGTTAACAGAATAGCTCTAAAGCGTTGAGTGCCGGCTTGGCTAACAATATCAATCATACGCATGCCTGAGCCTTTTGCTTTATTGATAAAGTCGACCATGATCAAACTATCATTCACCACAACGCCCGTTAACGCGATAAAACCAAACATCGACATCATATTAATGGTTCTGCCAAGTAACCAGTGACCGATAATAGCGCCAATAATACCAAACGGAATAACTGACATGATCACTAACGGCTGACTATAAGACTTAGTCGGTATAGCGATTAAACCGTAAATTAAAAACAAAGCACCGATTGCTGCAAAGCCAAGTTGAGAAAGAAAGTCAGCTTGATCCTTACTTGCGCCTTCAATGCCATATTGCACACTTGGATAATCGGCCAAAATTTCCGGCAAGTAAGTCTCATTCATTTCTGTCACGATTTTACGCGATTCAACTTTTTCACTATCAATATCGGCAGAAATAGTGATTGAACGTTTTTGATTAATGCGGGTTATGGTTGAAAAGCCTTGACCAATTTCTATATTCGCTACTTGATAAAATGGTACTTGTTCGCCATTCGGTGTTCGAATCCACATATCTTCCAAATCAGATACCGATAAACGACTCGACTCAGGGTAACGCACCATCACTTTCAATTCATCACGACCACGCTGAATGCGCTGAGCTTCATCGCCATAGAAGGCTTGTCGTACTTGTTTCGCCAAACTCGACAAATTCAAACCTAGCACTTCAGCTTCAGGCTTAATACTAAGTTTGATTTCTTGACTGCCTCGACTGAAAGAATGTCGCACATCATAGACACCATCATAGCTGTTAAGCTGGGCTTGAATCGCTTCCGCGGCGGCTTCTAGTTCAACATCATTTTTTCCAGTCAATTGAAATTCTATTGCTGCACCGCCGCCAGCATTAGTACCAGCAAAAAAGCGTAATTCCTTAGTTCCTGGAATTTCACCTATTTCATCACGCCATAACTTTTCAATTTCATAGGCGTTCAACTCGCGCTGATCCGGTTTTACTAACTCTAAAAGTACACTAGCGCTGGTATTGCCATTGGTAAAAATCATTTCATGTTTAACAAAATTAACGCCATTAAACTTATTCTGCTGCGAAACGGTTTCAATTGCCTGCTTAACCTTTTCAATAGCTTTATTACGCTGATGCGCTGCAGAGCCATCAACCATAGTAATATTGCCTTGAATAAAATCACTGGGGATATTCGGAAAAACTTCAAGTTTGACAAATGAGCCGACAATTAAGCCAATAGATAAAATTAAAATCGCGATAAATGCCGCCATAGTGTTATAGCGAGCAACCAAGGCTTTTTCCAGATATGGCTTGTATACTGAATGAATAAAGTTATCTAACTTTTCTTTAAAACGCATTTGAAAACGCTCTAAAAAGTTAGCTTTTTCCTCGACTAAAGGAACATATTTCATATGCGCTAAATGGGCAGGTAAAATCCATTTAGATTCGATCAGTGAAAACACCAAACAAAAGCTGACTACAATCGAAATTGCCCGAAAAAAAGCAGCAAAACTAGCATCAATAAATAACAAAGGAGTAAATGCGGCAATGGTGGTGAGTACACCAAATGTTGCCGGCATAGCTACGCGTAAAGTGCCACGAATAATATTGTCGCGAGAATGACCGTATTGCTCTATTTCGGCATAGGCACTTTCGCCAATAACGATGGCATCGTCTACGACAATCCCCAGCACCATAATAAAAGCAAAAAGGCTTAACATATTGATAGATACCGACCACTCACCGAGCAGTGGCATCATTAATAACGCACCGAAAAAGCTAATGGGAATACCTAACATTACCCAAAAGGCAATTTTGATCCTCAAGAAAAGCGTTAACACGATAAAGACTAATGAAGCCCCCATCAACATATTGTTGATCATCATGTCGAGACGTTCTGAAAGATAATACGAGCTGTCGCCCCAAACCGTTAATTTTGCCCCTTCAGGCAGTTGATCATTTTTTTCATCAACATAACTGCGCACTTGCGCCGCAATTTCCAGATCATTTTGATCACCGGTTGATTGCACCATGATACTTGACGTGTTTTCATCATCAAAAGTTGCAAAGTCTTCCTGTTCAACAAAACCATCTTTAACATTAGCAACGTCAGCCAATAACAGCCGAGTACCATTGCTATCAGTTCTTAATACTAAATCACCATACTCTTGGCCGGTATACGCTTGTCCCTCAGCGCGCAATAAAATGTCGCCACCACGAGTTTTTATCGTGCCGCCAGCTAAGTCAACGGAAGAACTTCTTACTGCTTGTGTAATTTCATCAAAGGTAAGTTGATATTGTTGTAATTTTTCTTCTGAAACTTCGATACTAATTTCATAGTCACGACTACCGACAATATCAGCGCTATTAACGCTAGGTAAGGCCATAACTTCATCACGAATATTTTGCGCCATAACTTGCCTAGCACGCCTATCCATTGAACCGCTAACCGACAGCCACATTACCTGACCTTTAAATTCCTGTTTACTAATAATGGGCTTTTCAGTTTGTTCAGGAAAGGTGGTAATGGCATCAACTTGCATTTGTACTTCATCAAGCTTTTCTGACATTGAGTAGCCCGATTGCAGCTCTATCGTCACTATGCCAATGCCCTCTTGGGCGGTTGCGGTTATGCGTTTGATACCTTCAATATCTTCCAGTGATTCTTCCACTTTAAGAATTACTGATTGCTCAACTTCTTCAGGCGCCGCCCCTAAGTGCGGTACCATCACCTGAATGCTGTTAGGGTTAAATTCAGGAAACATTTTTTTATTAATGCCCTGATAGGAAAAATAGCCTGCAACTAAAATGAAGACCATTAACAAGTTTGCGGCCACACTATTATGGGTAAACCAAGCAATAATACCGGTTAATTTTTCCTCATTGGCAGGAGCGTTATATTCTCGCATTAGTCTTCACCTTGCGTCTCTGCTAACTCTGGTTGACTTGCGATTTCAGCTGCTGGGTCATTTATTTCTTCACCAACAATACGCAAAGTCATGCCTTCAACAGGCGTTTCCATTTGTGTGGTAATTAATCTATGTCCTAATGCAAACGTATCATGACTGTAAACAAAGTCGGCATCGTTACGTAAAACACTAATTTCTTGAATATGAAGCTTATTATTATCATCCACCAAATAAAGTTTATTGGCGCCGTGCAGAGCATCACGAGGTATGGCGACGATATCAGTTACTAATTTGCCGGAAATACTGGCATTAACAAAAGTACCGATGCGTAATTCATGGTGTTCACTGGTTGATAAAACACTGTAGGGATCATCAACTTGAGCAATAACATAATGCACTCGACTGCGACTATCAACTTCACCTTCATAGCGCGTTAAATTCGATTGCCACTGGTGCTGTGCCCCCATTAATTGATAAAAAATATCCACTTTCGAGCCGCTGCTTTCTAATTGATTAATTTTAGGTAAGTTCAAAAATTCAACATCGCGTTGCTTAATAGGTAGTCTGACTTCCGCATAATCAACCGCAAATGTCATCGCTAGCGTAGAGCCTGTCGAAACATATTGTCCAATTTCAACTTGCTTCTCTTTGATCATGGCATCATACGGTGCTCGTATTTGAGTACGGGCAAGTTTCACCTCAGCGTCAATCACATCGGCTTCAGCCGCTTTCACATCAGCTTTAGCTTTTTGTAATTGTGGTAAGCGTAACGCAAGTACTGGCGCTTCAGATAGGGTCTTTCCGGTTAATAGCCACTCATCTTCTGCTTGTTCTTTTCGCGCTTGCTCTTCAACTAATACCGCTTTTGCGGCATCAAGCCTTGATTGGGCTTGCAATAAACCAACACGATAGCTGATGTCATCAATGCTCAGTAGCACTTCCCCTTTTTGGAAAAAACCACCGACATTGAATTTGTCATTTACCGAGGTAATTTGTCCTGATACCTCAGAGACCAAATTTGTTTGGGTGCGTGGAGAAACACTACCCTGACTAGCGATTGTAAAGCGAATATCTTGTCTTTCAATGCTTTGCACTTCAACCAGAGGGGCTTTTATAATGGCAGGCTTTTTAGCGGGTTTCGGTGCTAAAGCCGCCACAATAATTAAACCAACAACAGCGATTAAGATGATGGCAATTGGGGTCAAGACATAACGTAATGGGATCATACGTCGGGCTTTTTTATTATTATTCTCTGATGCGGAACTCATGATTTATTCTCTATGAATATTTTTTGATTTTTTACTAACTTGGCTAAATGCCAAAACATAAGAAATATAGTAGCTTAGCAACAGTTATTAACCAAGTGTTAAGCCAGTAAATAATTGTAAATATTACTAACTACTCATTAATCTTTAATTTTAGTATTTTTGTACAAACTTTGCCCACGATAGCAGCAGCTCACGAAAGTCTTCACTGCCACAGGAAGATGAGTCTTGTTGGTCAAAATCAATATTTTCATCGGTTAGCGCCTCAGGTAACACCTCAACCCCATTCATACTGGCATTGGTTTGCACGGTAACGTCGCCTCGGCTAAAACTAACACTATATTCGCTACCGGTAATAGTAATTTCAGATTGTTTATCATGCTCAATATCATTCATAGCTGATAATAGCTGCGCTAACTTAGTTGGGTTGGTGCCCACTTCAACCTCTAGCCATGGACCAATAACTTCGTGCTCAAGTGAAAATCGGGCTATTGCAGTGCCCGTAATAGGATCGTCGATAAATTGATATTCCATAAATACCTCATACTGAAAAATGCGATAGAAAGCCCTATCCTTGAAAATCTACTATATTAATTAGAGACATTTATATATTTAGATAATGCCAGGGGCTGTTGATCTTTCATTTTTGTTTCTGCTATCGACTAATTTTAAAGATAACAAGGCGAAAAACGTGCAATGTAGTTGTGCTACTTTAACGTTTTTCAACGAAGTTAGGCTGAAAATTAGTCATAGCCCTTAGGGTTGCCGTGAAAAATTGCCTCTCAGTGTTGCCTACATGGATGTAGATACTTAGGTTATGTTTAGAACTAATAACCTGTACTTAATGTGCATTTGGAATAACCAGATTTTACATTAAGTGCCTTGATAGTCAGCTTTTTCAAATGCAACAGAGTTATAAACTGAAAGATCAACAGCCCCTAACCTAATTGTAGCAAATCGTAGTGTTTTATCACGAGACTAAAGCGTAAAACTGATAAAATAGCTGCGGCAAGTTTACATTTTTTGTTTTCAAAGCCATCTGACCTTTGATATAGCACGAGGCCTTAGTTATTAAAAAATTTATTAACGCTATTTTTTATACTCTTATGGCATTTTCACCAATAATTATTGCGAATGAAGAGCCGACTATAAACATAGCAATGCATATTGAACCGCCATTTTCAGACATTGTCGATGGTGAGTTTGTTGGTGAAAACATTGAAATTGGCAAAGCACTAGCGGCTAAAGCAGGCAAAAAAGCTCACTTTGTTTACTGCCCCATTGCGCGTTGTTTTTCTCTAATGCAAGCTGGCCAAGCAGATATGATTATTGCGGTAAGAAAAACAGCTTTACGAGAAGAGTTTATAACTTACCTTACTCCACCAATTAAAATACAACACTTACCGTTACGGTTTTACATACGCACCAGTAATGACATAGTTTTAGATAACTATGAAGATTTGCAGCCTTTAAGAATAGGCGTATTACGTGGTGCGTCATATTTTGATAAATTTGATCACGACACACAAATCAGCAAAATCCCCTTAACGACCCATCAACAGCTGATCGACATGCTGTTAAAAGGACGTATCGATACTTTTTTAGAGCGTGAAGAATCCATCACCCCTTTAGTGGATAAAAATGTCTATTCAGCCGGAATTAAATTAGCAAAATTTTCCTATGACAAAGGAGTCGGCTCTTACATTGCTATTTCCAAGAGATCCCCACTAGCAACAGAAATCACAAACTTATCTCATTCCTTACAAGCGCTATTTGATAATGGCGAGATGCAAAAGATAATTAGCAACACCAAGAAAAGTAACTAATTTCATTTGAACTTCCCAGCCATTACAGCGTCTATCTACTACCTATAAGAAGTTTATTTATATCATATTTGTGCGAAACGGAACTTACACAGCAGTCATTTTTTCATTATTAATCCACTTAATAATTGTCATTGTTATTGTCTTAACTCAAGCAACGACACCACTAAAACTTCCCCCCAAAAAAACAGAAGCCATTAAAAGTTTTTTATATCACGCGCCAAAAGTGGAATCACTTGTGACAAAAGAGTCGAATAAACAACCTGCGCGAGAACAATTGCTGCAAAATAAGATTTTAGAAAAAGTACCGGAACCAAAAGAAACGCAAGAGACCACAAAGAAAATAGTGCCGCCATTACCTGTAACAAAACCTGACAATGAAAAAAGTAATACAGCAGAAAAGACGCCGCCACCAACACCATCTCAGCCCAAAGAATCGTTGCCAACCCCTTTACCGCTAGCGCCAAAAAAGAAATTAGATAGCTTTACACAGCTTCAAAGATTACGCAGTAAGCTTAATAGCAGTGCCAACGCACCGACTGATAGCTCATATCAAAGCTACCAACCGCCGTCAGTCTTTAATAGCAAACCTAAAACGGTACCTCATTCTGTCCCGTTAAAAGATGAAGAAAAAGAACGCGAAAAAAATACCAAAAATATGGGCTCAGGAATCGCCATTACTAAAGGTGATGATGGTACCTGCTCTATAACCCAAGATATGAGTGTTTACGGACTCAGTGAAGGATCTTCAACTCAGCACTTTAATTGTGGTGAATCTAAGTTTGATAAAAGCTTTCGAGAACACATGAAAAAAGTAAAAGCCAAGCTGGGTAAGTAATTATGATACTGCCTAACTGGATATAGGTTCTAGTTTTAATCAGAAGTAAAAACTGACTTTTAATCAAAGCGCTAAGATATCACTAATAGTTCAAAAGAGAAAACCATTGAGATAAGCCTTAACATGCACAGTCCAGAACATAAAAATGCCACTAAAAATGGCATTGAAGAATATATTTGAATACTTTCTTTAAGCTAGGTGGATAAAGAACAGGGAAGAAGCGCGCAGCTTAATTGCTTATATTAGCAGCCAACTGAGCACTTCTAACGACGTTATTTTTTCAACAAGCGACTAGAAATTTTCAAATTAAGCTTCTACTTGTAAGATTACGCTCTCTGCTTTTGTTGTGTACTCATCCATTTTATCAAAGTTCAAATAACGGTAGGTATCAGCTGCTGTGGCATCAATTTTCGATGCATATTCCATGTACTCAGCAGGCGAAGGCAGTTTACCTAAGATAGCACCAACCCCAGCCAGCTCAGCTGAGGTTAAATAAACATTTGCACCATTACCTAAACGATTAGGGAAGTTACGAGTTGAAGTAGACAGTACGGTAGTATTATCACCTACCCGTGCTTGATTGCCCATACACAATGAACAACCTGGGGTTTCTACACGAGCGCCAGCTTTACCATAAATATTAAAATAACCTTCATCTTTCAGTTGTGCACTATCCATTTTAGTCGGTGGTGTCACCCACATGCGAGTTGGTAGCGAACCGCCGAAACCGTCAATTAACTTACCTGCGGCGCGGAAATGGCCAATATTAGTCATACATGAACCAATAAAGACTTCATCAACTGCAACGCCAGCCACCTCAGACAATAATTTCGCATCATCAGGATCATTAGGGCAACAAACAATTGGCTCCTTAATGTCGGCTAAATCAATTTCAATAACATGAGCATATTCTGCATCAGCATCAGCTGCCATTAACGAAGGGTTAGCTAGCCATGCTTGCATACCGTTAATACGACGGGTAATAGTGCGAACATCACCGTAACCTTCACTGATCATCCACTTAAGCATGACAATGTTAGAGGTTAAGTATTCTTTAACCGCTTCTTCTTCAAGTTTAATGGTACAACCTGCGGCAGAGCGCTCAGCCGAAGCATCAGAAAGCTCAAATGCTTGTTCAACTGTTAAGCCTTTAAGACCTTCAATTTCTAATACACGACCTGAAAACTCATTAACTTTCCCCGCTTTCTCAACCGTTAATAAACCGTTATTAATAGCGTAATAAGGGATAGCGTGCACTAAATCACGTAAGGTGATACCTGGTTGCATTTCACCTTTAAAACGCACTAAAACTGATTCAGGCATATCAAGTGGCATAACTCCTGTCGCTGCGGCAAATGCAACTAAACCAGAGCCAGCAGGAAAAGAAATACCTAACGGGAAACGAGTATGTGAATCACCACCAGTACCAACGGTATCTGGCAATAACATACGGTTTAACCAAGAATGAATTACACCATCACCAGGCCGAAGTGAAACACCACCGCGATTCATCATAAAATCAGGCAAGGTATGATGAGTAATAACATCAACAGGCTTAGGATAAGCTGAGGTATGACAGAAAGACTGCATAGTTAAATCAGCAGAAAAACCTAAACAGGCTAAATCTTTCAATTCGTCACGAGTCATAGGACCGGTAGTATCTTGAGAGCCAACTGTGGTCATTTTAGGTTCACAGTATTGACCCGCACGAACACCGTCAATACCACAAGCTTTACCCACCATTTTCTGCGCTAAAGTAAATCCTTTCGTAGAAGCTTCTGGGGCAACTGGGCTCGCAAATAAATCAGTCGCTTTTAGCCCTAATGCTTCACGTGCACGACTAGTTAAGCCTCGACCTATGATCAGTGGAATACGCCCCCCCGCACGCACTTCATCTAATAGCACTGGGCTAAGTTCAAATTCAGAAATTACTTCACCCGCCGAATTTTTAACTACACCTTCGTATGGATAAATATCAATAACATCACCCATATGCATTTTTTGTACATCTAACTCAATCGGTAATGCACCTGAGTCTTCCATAGTGTTGTAGAAAATTGGCGCGATTTTGCCACCTAAGCAAACACCACCACTGCGCTTGTTAGGAATACAAGGAATATCTTCCCCCATAAACCATAAAACAGAATTAGTTGCAGATTTACGAGAAGAACCTGTACCAACTACATCGCCAACATAAGCTAGTGGAATGCCGTCTTCTTGCAGCGCTTCAATTTGTTTGATGGGGCCAACAACACCATCTTCATCAGGGTTAATACCATCACGTTCAATTTTAAGCATGGCTTTCGCGTGTAATGGAATATCAGGACGAGACCATGCATCGGGTGCTGGTGATAAATCGTCAGTGTTAGTTTCACCGGTTACCTTAAATACTTTAACAGTGATTTTTTCCGCAACTTTCTCTTTTGAGGTAAACCACTCTGCGTTTGCCCAAGATTGCATAACTTGTTTCGCCGCTACATTACCCGCTTCTGCTTTTTCTTTAACATCATAAAAGGCATCAAACATAAGTAAGGTATTTGACAGACCTTTAGCGGCGATTGCTGAAAGCGCTGCGTTGTCTAGTAAGTCAATCATAGGTTGAATGTTATAGCCACCTAACATAGTGCCGAGTAATTCCGTGGCTTTTTCAGCCGATAAAATAGCTGAACTAGTTTCACCTTTTGCTACCGCAGCTAAGAATCCCGCTTTAACATACGCAGCATCATCAACGCCCGCAGGCACACGATTAGTTAATAAATCAACTAACAATACTTCTTCACCTGCCGGTGGGTTTTTAACCAATTCAACTAAAGCGGCAGTTTGTTCTGCATCTAATGGCTTAGGTACAATACCTTCTGCGGCGCGTTCTTCTATATGTTTACGATAATTTTGCAGCACGATGTTCACCTCTGTTATTAGTGATAACTAACCTTATCTAATACATTCCACCATTCTTTTTTAGGTCCATGTAAATAAAATAGGCTAGGTATTTGAGACTAAAAAGTTAGGTAAAATTATACTCGAATGAGTAAATCAATTGATATACGACTAATTGATTAGAGTGAATCACAATTTTTATAACTAAGCATAGACCAGAAATGCAGATAATTATCGATGTTTAAAATCAATTATCGCCAATGAATATTTCGACTCGCTCATTATATGAGCAACATAATTAAAACATCTATCGGGTATAAATCATGTGAATACTGTTTATTTAATCAAATGATTCATAGTAGCTTTAAAATCAGGTAAAATAGCGCCAATATTTATCCTGGCTAATGACTTTGTTGTTAGTATTTTATCGTTAAAGTGAGTGTCAAATGAGCCTTTATACAGATTACATCGCAGAAATTGAAAGTCGTAAAAATGACCTAGGTTTAGCGCCTAAACCAATTGATAGTGCCGAATTATTAACTGAAATCATCGAGCAAATTAAAGATCAAGCAAACGAGCACCGTGCTGATTCGTTAAATTTCTTCATCTACAACACACTTCCGGGTACAACTAGTGCTGCTGGTGTTAAAGCTGCCTTCTTAAAAGAAATTATTTTAGCAAATGAAGTTGTTGCAGAAATCACTCCTACCTTTGCTTTTGAATTACTTTCACACATGAAAGGTGGCCCTTCAATTGAAGTACTACTTGACCTAGCATTAGGTAACGACGTTAATTTAGCGACACAAGCTTCTGACGTGTTAAAAACTCAAGTATTCTTATACGACGCTGACACAGCTCGCCTTGAAGACGCTTTCAAAGCAGGTAATACCGTTGCCAAAGATCTTTTAGAAAGCTACGCACAAGCAGAATTTTTCACTAAATTACCTGATATTGCGGAAAAAATTGATGTTGTAACTTACATTGCTGGTGAAGGTGATATCTCTACTGACTTATTATCTCCTGGTCATCAAGCTCACTCACGTGCTGACCGTGAATTACACGGCCAATGTATGATCACACCAGAAGCGCAACAAGAAATTCAAGCGCTACAAGCTAAGCACCCTAACGCGAAAGTCATGCTTATCGCTGAAAAAGGTACTATGGGTGTTGGTTCTTCTCGTATGTCAGGTGTAAATAACGTAGCACTTTGGGCCGGTAAGCAAGCAAGTCCTTACGTTCCATTCATTAACATTGCGCCAGTTGTAGCAGGTACTAACGGTATCGCTCCTATCTTCTTAACCACGGTTGATGTTACTGGTGGTATTGGTCTTGACCTTAAAAACTGGGTTAAGAAAGTCGATGCTAACGGTAACACGGTAGTTGATGAAAACGGTGATGCAGTTCTAGAAGAAGCTTACTCTGTAGCAACAGGTACAGTATTAACTATCGACACAAAAGCACAGAAGCTATACAACGGTGACAAAGAACTCGTTGACGTTTCTTCTGCATTTACTCCGCAAAAACAAGAGTTCATGAAAGCAGGTGGCTCGTACGCCGTTACCTTCGGTAAGAAACTACAAACATTTGCTGCAGAAGCTTTAGGTGTAAAACCTGCAAATGTATATGCAGCTTCAAAAGAAATTTCACATGCAGGTCAAGGCTTAACAGCGGTAGAGAAAATATTTAACCGTAACGCGGTTGGTGTTGTATCTGACTCGCCTTTACATGCCGGTTCAAACGTTCGTGTTAAAGTAAACATTGTTGGTTCACAAGATACCACTGGCCCTATGACATGTCAGGAATTAGAAGCCATGGCTGCTTCTACTATTTCTCCAATTGTTGATGGTGCTTACCAATCCGGTTGTCACACAGCATCAGTTTGGGATAGCAAAGCGCAAGCAAATATCCCTAAATTAATGGCATTCATGAACAAGTTTGGTTTAATCACCGCACGTGATCCAAAAGGTGTTTACCATTCAATGACTGACGTTATTCATAAAGTATTGAATGACATCACCATTGATGACCGCGCTATTATTATTGGTGGTGACTCACATACCCGTATGTCAAAAGGTGTCGCCTTTGGTGCCGATTCAGGTACGGTTGCTATCGCACTTGCGACTGGTGAATCAGCAATGCCAATCCCTGAGTCCGTTAAAGTTACCTTTAAAGGTAACATGAAAGGCCACATGGATTTCCGTGATGTTGTGCACTCAACGCAAGCGCAAATGCTTAAGCAGTTTGGTGGCGAGAACGTTTTCCAAGGTCGTATTATCGAAGTTCATATCGGTACATTAATGGCTGATCAAGCCTTTACTTTCACTGATTGGTCTGCAGAAATGAAAGCAAAAGCTTCAATTTGTATTTCTAACGATGAAACATTGATCAAGTCTATTGAATTGGCTAAGAGCCGTATTCAAATCATGATCAACAAAGGTATGGAAAACGCAGCCGGTACCTTAGCAGGCCTAATTGCTTTAGCTGACAAACGTATCGAAGAAGTTAAATCAGGCACTGAACCTGCACTAGCACCAGATGATGCGGCTAAGTACTACGCAGAAGTTGTTGTAGATCTTGACGCAATTGAAGAGCCAATGATTGCTGATCCTGATGTCAATAACGATGACGTATCTAAGCGTTACACCCATGATGTTATTCGCCCAGTTTCATACTACAACGACAAGCCGGTAGACTTAGGTTTCGTTGGTTCTTGTATGGTACACAAAGGTGACATGCAAATCATCGCACAAATGTTACGTAACATTGAAAAGCAAAACGGTAGCGTATCATTTAAAGCACCACTTGTTATAGCTCCACCAACGTATAACATTGTTGATGAATTAAAAGCTGAAGGTGATTGGGATATTCTGACTAAGTACTCAGGCTTTGAGTTTGACGATGCTAAACCGAAAGGCGAAGCACGTACTAAGTACGAAAACATCATGTATCTTGAACGTCCAGGCTGTAACTTATGCATGGGTAACCAAGAAAAAGCTGAACCTGGTGATACGGTTATTGCTACTTCAACGCGTTTATTCCAAGGTCGTGTTGTCGCTGATACTGCAGAGAAAAAAGGTGAGTCACTACTGGGTTCTACTCCTTTAGTTGTGCTTTCAACTGTTCTAGGTCGTTTCCCGACTATGGACGAATACAAGAGTGCAGTTGAAGGTATCGACCTAACTAAGTTTACTCCTCCTACAGAAGAGATGACCACTAAGTACACCGCTCAAGCAGTACCCGTTAAAGTGGTATAATAACCATTTTATCAAGTAGGAAACGCCTGCTTTTTAAATGAAAGTTAGACAGGAAAAAGGCGACTTATTTTAAATAAGTCGCCTTTTTTATTTGAGACTAAAAATACTATTAATGCGGGCATTCAATATTGGCAGATAGCGATGGCATGATCATATTTGGGAATGACAACTTATCATCAAAGCGTTCAACGCCTTTTAACACTTCAATTTTAAAACCATAACTTTTACAGATACGTAAAGACCTACGCATTAAGAAAGTGGCAAGTTTACTAAACTCGGTATCTTGCTTAGCAATAACTTGCAGGTGGTAATTGCCATTTTTCAAATCAGTTTGCTTAAACTGCACTTGATGATCAAAATCCCATTGTGAAGCGCCATTAACGGTTTTCACATTACTAGCACATGCGGCCAAGGTCAGCACAAACCCTAAGCAGATTAATTTTCTTACCATTCGAATTTCCTTATTAAGCAAAAATGAAGCTACTGTCACGAATGATAGCAAGTATAGCTTTACAAAGGTGTTGTTTCCTATCGTCAATTTGAAAAAAGCCAGCTGTTTAGCTGGCCTTAAAAAGTGGGAGAGTTGATTAAATCAATGAATGACTAACGACACCAAGTATTGTTCACAATAGTAATGCCCGTATTGGTAGTGCCCTTTGCTGTCATTTGACCTCGCATGTAAGTTGGGTCTATTACACCTGTTGCAGCACCACAATTTGCCATTGTCGCCGCAGTATTTGCAGCCCCAGCGCCCTCAAAACTAGCAGGAGCATAGGCATCAATACATGAGCCATAGTTTGAGTTACTAACTTTCATGTCATTGATTAAAGTATCACCTATAACATATACACCACTGGCAGATTGAGGAGAATAGTTACAAGAATTTCCATTCTGTGCCCCCGCAGTAACAACAACCATTTTGCCTGAATTCCATAGATTATCTACGCTACTATTGAAACTGCTATTATAAGAGCTTGCTAACCTCACTAATACGACATCACCCGTTGGTGCAGAACTTGCTATTTCATCAAGTTTATTGCTAAGCATAGAAATTGACGCCCCGTTAGTTCCAACAAAATGATATTGCAAACCCACACAGCTATGCAGAGCAGTTTGAAGCAGTGTCTCTAATGCCGGGGTATCATTTTCAAGAGTCACCACATGTAGGGTTTTACATTCAGTATTCACCGGTGGTTTTACATATTGTCCATCTAGCGACGTTGTCGTTTGGTCTAAACGATCTAAATCCCACGCTGGGTTTGCCACTACTTCATTCGCCAATGATACACTTGACACTAATAGAGCAGTAATTGCTGAGAAAGTTGTTTTTAACATTTTATTATTCCTTTTAAATTATGTTTATTACAAGCCACTCAAAAAATATTTTATTAAGTAAGCTTGTTTAACTTAGCGCTAGAAATAATATTCCTACAAGGGGGGAGCCTAGACATAGCAAAGAAATGATAAAGAATTGATAAATAGCCGATAGCAAAGTGAGATTAAATTTTGAACACATCTCATTTTTTTGAAAAGAGATAATTAGTAGAGAATTATAACAAAAATTTTATGCATAAAAAAACCAGCAAATTAGCTGGCTTTTTAACAAGTTAACGTAAAACGTTAGCTAAAATAGAAATTACTTTTTCTTTTTAACGGCTTTAGCATTTGGTAAATCAGTAATTGAACCTTCAAAGATTTCTGCCGCCAAGCCGATTGATTCATTTAATGTTGGGTGAGCATGAATAGTTAAACCAACATCTTCAGCATCTGCGCCCATTTCAACGGCTAAACAGATTTCACCAAGCATTTCGCCAGCGTTAATACCTACGATAGCACCACCAAGAACACGACCAGTTTCTTTTTCGAAGATCATCTTAGTTTTACCTTCAGTACGCGCAGAGGCAATTGCACGACCAGAAGCAGCCCACGGGAAGTTAGCAACTTCAATGTTTAAACCTTGCTCTTTTGCTTCACGCTCAGTAACACCAACCCAAGCCATTTCTGGATCAGTATAAGCAATTGAAGGAATACAACGTGGGTCAAATACATGTTTCTTGCCAGCGATAACTTCAGCTGCACAATGTGCTTCATGTACCGCTTTATGCGCAAGCATAGGTTGACCAACAACATCACCAATAGCGAAGATGTGAGGTACATTAGTACGAAGCTCGTTAGTTACATTGATGAAACCACGCTCATCAACATTTACGCCAGCTTTGTCAGCAGCAACTAAGTGACCATTTGGCTTACGGCCAACAGCAACTAAAATTTTGTCGTAACGTACTTGCTCTGCTGGTGCTTTTTTACCTTCAAAAGTAACGTATAAGCCGTCATCTTTTGCTTCAACTGCTACAACTTTAGTCGACAACATAATGTTGAACTTTTTCTTGTTGTAGTTGTTGTAAATTTTAACAATATCTTTATCAGCAGCTGGTACTAGTTGGTCTGCAAATTCAACAACAGATACGTTTGAACCTAGTGCTGAGTATACAGTACCCATTTCTAAACCAATGATGCCGCCACCAAGCACTAACATTTCTTCCGGTACATCTTTAAGTTCTAATGCGCCAGTTGAGTCAATAACACGTGGGTCGTCATTTGGAATGAATGGTAAGTCGATTACAGAAGAACCCGCAGCAATAATAGCGTTATCAAAAGTAATGGTTGTTTTACCGTCTGCGCCTTCAACTTCGATAGTTTTATCAGAAGTGAATTTACCGTAACCTGTCACAGTTTTAACTTTACGAGCTTTAGACATACCGCCTAAACCACCGGTTAATTGGCCAATTACGCTTTCTTTCCAGTCACGAATTTTATCTAAATCAATTTGAGGTGCGCCAAAAGTAACACCATGAGACGCCATTGCTGCCGCATCATCAATCACTTTAGCAACATGTAATAGTGCTTTTGAAGGGATACAACCTACGTTTAAACAAACGCCACCAAGCGTTTCACGGCTTTCAACTAATACTACGTCTAAACCTAAATCTGCTGCGCGAAATGCTGCTGAATAGCCACCAGGACCCGCACCTAAAACTACTACTTGAGTTTTAATATCGTTACTCATGCTAACCTCAAAATTGATGTATTTATTGCTGGTTATGCCAGCCTATATTTGCTGAATGATGTTAAACGGGTTTAACCGCAAGCATTTTCAACACTTTTTTGTATATGTCTTGGCGGCAATTTTACTTAAACCGCACAAGGATCGCTATCTTTTAATCAGCAATTAATAGCGAAAAGTAGGCGAAAATGAAAATTAACTAAACAACTTTCATTTTACCCACTTATTACTACTTAACGCTGATAGATATCAAATTATGTTTAACTATAATATCAGTGTTCTAATATCGCTCATGACATTTGATAGATGCACAGTAAAGCGTGCTGCCAATGCGCCGTCAATTACACGATGGTCGTAAGACATTGATAATGGCAACATAAGCTTAGGCTCAAAGTCTGTCCCATTCCACTTAGGTTTCATTTCAGACTTTGAAACACCTAAAATAGCCACTTCTGGCGCATTAACAATCGGCGTAAACGCTGTACCACCAATGCCACCTAAACTAGAAATGGTAAAACAGCCACCTTGCATATCAGCTGCTTTCAATTTACCGTCACGCGCTTTAATACTGATTTCTAACAGCTCGCGAGATAATTGATGAATACCTTTTTTATCTACATCACGTACGACCGGTACAACCAGGCCATTTGGTGTATCAACCGCGACACCAATGTGGATGTACTTCTTCAAAATTAGGCTTTCACCATCTTCGCTCAAGCTTGAGTTAAACGTTGGGAACTCACGTAATGCATCAGCCGCAGCTTTTAAAATAAACACCAGTGGCGTAATTTTAAACCCTAACTTTTTCTTTTCACAAATAACATTCTGTTCTTTACGGAAAGCTTCAACATTTGTGATGTCAGCTTCGTCAAATTGCGTAACATGTGGAATCGTTACCCAGTTACGGTGCAAGAATGGTCCAGAAATTTTCTGAATACGGGTAAGTGCTTTAGTTTCAATTTCACCAAACTTGGAGAAATCAATCGCTTTCGCACTAACAACCTGTAAACCACCTTCACCAGCAGCAACTGAACTGCCTGCATTCGCTTTCGGACGAGAAAGTTCATACTTAACATATGACTGCACGTCTTCTTTTAAAATGCGACCTTTATTGCCTGTGCCTTTCACTAGCGTTAAATCAACCCCAAATTCGCGAGCTAAACGACGAATTGACGGTGACGTATAGATACTGCCCGATGACGAAACTTTACCGGCTTGTGGATGATGCGGTACCGGCGCTGATTTCTTAGCAGCCGGCGCTGGCGCAGCTTTTGGCGCTTCAACAACTTTTTCAGCGGCTGGTGCAGCAACTTCAACCGGTGCGCCACTTGAGGTTTCAAGCTTGATCACCAATGAGCCTTGTTTAACTTTATCACCAACATTGATAAGCACTTCTTTAACCGTACCCGCATGTGAAGAAGGCACATCCATGGTTGCTTTATCAGTTTCTAAGGTGATTAAGCCGTCTTCTGCTTCAATTACATCACCAACGGCAACAAGCACATCGATAACATCAACTTCGCCGTCTTCACCAATGTCTGGTACAGCAACGTCGATTACAGCACTTGCGGTTGCAACTGCGGCAACAGGTGCTGGTTCAGCAGCGACTGGTGCTTCTTCAACCACTGGCGCCGGAGCTTCAACAACGTCTTCTTCAGGAACAGTCTCTGCACTTGCTGCTTCACCAGCAGGTGTCATTTCGGCAATGACGTCACCTTCTTTAATCTTGTCACCAACACTGACTAATAATGCACTCAATGTGCCAGCAAAAGGTGCTGGAATATCCATTGACGCCTTATCAGTTTCAACCGTTAATATACCTTCATCCGCTTCAAGTGAGTCACCCACTGCAAAACAAATTTCAATAATTTCAACTTCTTCGCCACCAACATCAGGGACTAGAATTTTTTGACTATCTGACATAATAATTCTCCGTACCGCTTATGCGTAAAGTGGGTTAAGTTTTTCAGTGTCAATATTGAAGCGTTTAATGGCTTCAGAAACCACTGAACGTTCAACATCACCACGGTTCGCCAATTCAAATAACGCAGCTACCACAACATAAGCAGCATTCACTTCAAAGTGAGTACGTAAATTCGCGCGGCTATCACTACGACCAAAACCATCAGTACCTAAACAACGGTATTCTGTGTCAATGTAGGCACGAACTTGGTCTGAATAGTTTTTAATGTAATCGGTTGCTGCAATTGCAGGACCATTTTCTTTAGTAATTACTGTAGAAATATAAGCTTGCTTTGGCTTGCTTTCAGGGTGAAGCATATTCCAACGTGTTACATCTTGTCCGTCACGTGCTAATTCATTGAATGAAGTTACTGAATAAACGTCACTTGAAATACCGTAATCAGCGCTTAGAATTTGTGCTGCTTCACGTACTTTTTCTAAAATAGTACCTGAGCCCATTAATTGCACATTAGCTTGCGCTTTTTTCGCTGTCACTGTTTCAAGCTTGTAAATACCTTTGATAATTTCATCAGCAACGTCTTTATTGTCAGGTATTGCTGGGTGTTGGTAGCTTTCGTTCATTAAGGTTAAGTAGTAGAAAATATTTTCATTATTTTCATACATACGGCGCAAACCATCTCGCACGATAACCGCAACTTCATAACCGTAGGTTGGGTCGTAAGTAACACAGTTAGGAATTAAACCCGCTTGCACATGTGAATGACCATCTTGATGTTGTAAACCTTCACCGTTTAGCGTGGTACGACCTGCCGTAGCACCTAATAAGAAGCCACGTGCTTGGCTGTCGCCCGCTGCCCATGCTAAGTCACCAACGCGTTGGAAACCAAACATTGAGTAGTAAATGTAGAAAGGAATAGTTGTCGCATTACAGGTTGAGTAAGAAGTACCTGAAGCAACCCAAGACGCCATAGCGCCTAGTTCGTTAATACCTTCTTGTAGTACTTGGCCTTTTTTGTCTTCACGGTAGTAAGCCACTTGGTCAGCATCTTGAGGAACGTATTTTTGTCCTTCGTTAGCGTAAATACCCACTTGACGGAATAAACCTTCCATACCAAAGGTACGTGCTTCATCAGGAATAATTGGCACAATGCGCTTACCAATTTTCTTATCTTTTAATAAGGCATTTAATACACGAACAAACGTCATTGTTGATGAAACTTCACGTTCGCCAGAGCCTTTCAAAATAGCATCAAAAGCTTTTAATGGTGGAATTTCTAAGCTCTCTTCTGCCTGTTCGCGACGAGCTGGTAATGAACCACCTAATGCTTCACGACGTGCTTTTAAGTATTTAAACTCTTCGCTGTCTTCAGGGAACTTGTAGAATGGTAAGTCAGCAATTTCATCATCGCTAATTGGCATATTAAAACGATCACGGTAATGCTTAATTGATTCAACATCCATTTTCTTAACATTGTGTGCAATGTTAAGTGCTTCACCTGAGGCACCTAAACCAAAACCTTTTACGGTTTTAGCTAAAATAACTGTTGGGCGACCTTTAGTTTCTTGCGCTTTTTTATATGCCGCATAAACTTTAACAGGATCATGACCACCACGGTTTAAGCGGTAAATATCTTCGTCTGACATATTCGCCACAAGTGCCGCAGTTTCAGGGTACTTATTGAAGAAGTTTTCACGCGTGTACTTACCACCTTTCGCTTTACAGTTTTGGTATTCACCATCAACCGTTTCTTCCATCAATTGTAAAAGTTTACCTGAAGTGTCACGAGCAATTAGTGCATCCCAGTATGAACCCCAAATAACCTTAACAACTTCCCAGCCAGCGCCACGGAATGTACCTTCAAGTTCTTGAATAATTTTGCCATTACCACGAACTGGGCCGTCTAAACGTTGCAAGTTACAGTTGATAACGAATGTTAAGTTGTCTAAACCTTCACGAGACGCTAAACCAATAGCACCCAATGATTCTGGCTCATCTGTTTCGCCGTCACCTAAGTAACAGTAAACACGTTGGCCTGAACAATCTTTAATACCACGATCAGTTAAGTATTTCAGGAAACGTGCAGTATAAATAGCTTGTAGTGGACCTAAGCCCATTGAAACTGTCGGGAATTGCCAAAAGTCTTGCATCAAATGCGGATGTGGATAAGAAGATAAACCTTCACCATCACATTCTTGACGGAAGTTATCCATTTGCGACTCAGTTAGACGACCTTCCATAAATGCACGAGCATAAATACCTGGAGCAATATGACCTTGTGAGAAAATAAAGTCGCCGCCATCTTTTTCTGAAGCCGCTTTAAAGAAATGGTTAAAACCAACATCATATAACATTGCAGAAGAAGCAAAACTACCGATATGACCGCCCAGCTCTAAGTCTTTTTTCGAAGCACGAAGTACTAAAACTAGCGCATTCCAACGAATTGCGGCACGAATACGCGCTTCAATGGTTTGGTCAGCTGGCATGTGTGGCTCTTGCCCTGGAGGAATAGTATTTACATAAGCTGTTTTTGCATCGAACGGTAAATGCGTACCACTGCGACGAGCGCGATCAATCAATTTTTCTAAAATAAAGTGTGCGCGATCTGGACCTTCATTTTCCAGAATAGAATCCATTGATTCTAACCACTCTTGGGTTTCCAATGAATCAATATCTAAATTTGGGAGCTCAGACATAATTACTTAGTCTCCAATTGTTATGTTTAAGTTAGTTAATATTGTTGGTTTAAAGATAGCCGCTTTTTCTCAGATATCCTCAACTCGTTTTAAATGTTCAAAAATTCTAAAATTTTGCTTGTTTCATTCGTCGCATGGAACGCTCCATACGACTATTTTCTTGTGACATTTTCAATAACACCTCTTCAATAAAGGCTAAATGTCGATGGCTAGCGCCCCAAGCGATTTGAGGTTTGCCACTGATAATCGCACTCATTAAGCGAGTACGATAATCTGATATTTGGCTAAACACATCGGGGCGTTTTGCCAATATCGTTAAATTCTGTTCAATATTGTCAATTAATAGCGGTGCCATGCTATTGGCCAATTGCAAAATCACGCCATTATGGCTGGCCGCACAAATAGCTAGGTAAAACTCAAAAACGGCTTCCGCTTCAATACGATAGTTTTCTTCCAGTTGAGCACTACCAATATTGTCATGCTTGCGCTGAATTTCATCAAAATCGGCTTGTGTACCCCGCATAGCAGCATAATAAGCAGACATACCTTCAATACCGTGACGAAATTCCAATAAATCAAATTGTGATTCATTGTTATTCGCCATCAAGGCAAACAATGGATCGGATAAACCACCGAGAATATTTTCATTGACGTAAGTGCCACCACCTTGGCGTCGCGTTACCAGATTTTTTGCTTCTAATTTTTGGATAGCTTCACGTAATGACGGGCGAGAAACATCAAATTGTTTGGCCAGCTCACGTTCAGCAGGCAGTTTTTGCCCAGGCTTTAAACTACCTTCTAGGATCATCGTCTCAAGCTGAGACTGAATAACATCAGACAACTTAGCTTGTTTTACCGGCTTTTTAATACTCGGAATAGACATTTAAAACCCTTTAATATTCAGATATTTTGTATCTAAATTCATTGCAACTTACCAAACATTCAACTGGTAAATTGGTCTGACCAATTAAAATAACGAGTCATAATGTAGCAAATAGTACCAGCGTTGTAAACTAACGGTCGATTTTTGAACAGAAAAGACAACGATAAATGCCTTTCTATATTGAATTAAATTGTTGGAAATGAATAAAGTGAAAGAGATACATTGATGTAAAAGGTAAACTTAGCAATAGCTGATCATGTTAAGCGAACTAACAGCTTAAATTTAATAAATGGAAATTAACTAAGGGGTGAAGTTATACGAGCTTTAATCACTCAACCGTTGTCTTTCATCAATTTAAGAAAAAAGACAACAGCGAATGTAAAATATTACCTGCTAGTCGTGTAATTCTTTACTTTAACTCAGCAGCCTATATTCGCCAGCAAAACATAGGCCGTAAGAAATATTAACTAGTTAATAATACCGGTTAAAATGAGTACTGAAATAACCACGAGAAATAACAGTAATGTACGTTTAGCCAGTTTAACCAATAAACACGGCTCTAAGGTGCAATCATCAGCATCAACCATAAAATCTTCTGACTTTTCAGCAACCGCGATCAATACTTTACTTGGCGCTTTTTCAAATTCAAATAAGTTTTCTAACCACACCGGCATGGCTTTCGAAAAGTGGCCAACAAACATATAACCAAAAGCAACTAAGCGCACAGGTAACCAATCAACCCAAAATAATAGTTGCTGATTCGCTTGGCTGACATCTTGTTGCGCGTCATCAACTTCAGCAACAGTGTCATTTGACTCCTCAGTTTGCTTTTCTGAGTTATTGCCATATTCATTTACCGTCGTTAATAAACGATAAAAAAGTGCACCTGCAGCACCAAACAAAACGAAAAACAGCATTACTGCGATAAAATAACGATAATTTAGCCACACTAGCGTTTGTCCAAAACCCATGTTGGCTATATTCTTATCTTGATGTAATTGCATATGGTGTAACTCACAGCTGGTCATTTCACCTTTAAACGCTGACACCAAATAGCTTTTGTATGCCTCGCGGGTTTTCATACAACCAAAACAAACAATTAAAATTAATGTTGAGGCGATTAAATGTAAAAGGACATTGTCAATTTCCGCCATTAAGAAATAGCAAGCCAAAACGGGAAGAAAAATAACAGCATATGACATGCCAATCGAGCGGCGAAAGTCAGCAAATACTTTAGTTTGTTTAATAGCACCAAGGTATCTTTGATAGAAGGTATTGAACTGCCAAGTGCTTGAAGATAAATAGCGCTCGGCAACTAGGGCAATCAATAAACTAATTAAGCTCATATTTCTTTATCCAACATAGATTAAAATAAAAAATAGAAATAAAGTGTTATCTAAACTCTATTTCGCAATAAATTTACGAAAGTACGACCAATCAAATGATGGCCCAGGATCTGTTTTACGCTCTGGCGCAATATCACAATGACCAGTAATATTACCCTTTAACTCTGGATAAGAAATCATTAACTGATTAGTTAAGGCACTAAGTTGCTGATATTGTTCTATAGTATAGGGAATATCATCCGTTCCTTCCAGCTCTATCCCAATTGAAAAATCATTACAATGTGTTCGGCCTTTATATGCCGATACGCCAGCATGCCAGGCTTTATCATCAAAGGATACATATTGAATAATCTGGCCATCACGCCTTATTAGACAATGTGCGGATACTCGCACTTTATATATAGTTTCAAAAAATGGGTCTACTGAGGGATCTAAATTACCGAGAAAAAAATCAGTAATGTGGTTACCACCAAACTGCCCAGGGGGTAGTGAGATATTATGCACAACCAATAAACTAACAGTATCCCCAGCATTTCTCGGCTCAAAATGACTAGACTTTTGAATTTCAGTATTCTTCAGCCAACCATTTTCAATGGCTAACTTGGGAAAATTTTTCTGTTGGCTTTGCATAATTGACAACAATAGTTCACTCATTATTTATTGTTAAGCTATTACATAGTAAAGTTCGTACTAGAACAAGCTGTTAACCTAATATTTGGACCAATATGAGTAATAAAGACGTCAGCACAAGTTTTGGCAAAAGCTTTGTATGGATAGCCTGGTTTATTGGTATCGCTTTATTAGTTTTTGTTTTTCAAGATCTACTAGACGGCCAATACAATCCGAATCAAGACCCTCAAGTATCATTACAAAGTAATGGTAAAGCCGAAGTTATCTTACAGCAAAATCGTCAAGGACATTATGTCACCACAGGTGCAATTAATGATACTAAAGTCACTTTTTTACTCGATACCGGCGCCACACAAGTTTCGGTTCCAGCACATATTGCAGACAAATTATCATTGCAAGCGGGCAACAAGTATCGCGTTCAAACAGCAAATGGCAGTATCTCGGTATACCAAACGACGATAAATGAATTACGCATTGGTAATATCTACCTGTATAATGTCGCGGCACATATTAATCCGAGTATGGATGCAGATGAAATTCTATTGGGCATGAGCGCCTTAAAAAGAGTAGAATTCCGCCAAACCGGAAAGCAACTTATTTTACGAGAGCAATTTTAGATGTTACCAGTATCACTACAGAACGATATCACCAAAACCATCACATGGGCCTTATGCGAAGACTTAGGCGTTAATAACTACGACGAATTGGCGAATAGCAGCGATATCACCGCAGAATTAATCCCTGTTGAAAATCAAGCCGTTGCTAATATTATTAGCCGTGATGAATGTGTTATTTGTGGTGTCGCTTGGGTCAGTGAAGTTTTTAAACAGCTGGACGACATCTACCAAGCTGAGACCAAAATAACTTGGTTTGTTAACGATGGTCAAACCGTAAAGGCCAATACCACACTATTTGAGTTATCAGGCAATGCTCGAATTTTATTAACTGGTGAGCGCACCGCCTTAAACTTTTTACAAAGCCTTTCCGGCACAGCAACTGTCACTAGCACCTATGTTAAGCATCTTGAAGGTACGGCAACTAAATTACTCGATACTAGAAAAACCATTCCCGGCCTTAGAAGTGCACAAAAGTACGCAGTAACATGCGGTGGCGGCGTTAACCATAGAATTGGCTTATTTGATGCTTTTTTAATTAAAGAAAATCATATTGCCGCCTGTGGCGGTATTGAAAAGGCCATTAGCACCGCACGTATTAACCATGGCGATAAAACCGTTGAAGTTGAAGTTGAAAATATCGATGAATTAACGCAAGCATTAAATGCCGGTAGTGACATCATTATGCTAGACAATTTTACTACTGAGATGATCGAACAAGCGGTAAAACTCACCGCTGAAATTTCTCAAGGCAAAACCAAGTTAGAAGTATCAGGCAATATGACTTTAAACACCCTGAAGGATTACGCAAAATCTGGGGTTGATTTCATCTCAGTGGGCGCACTTACCAAACACGTAAATGCCGTTGATTTATCAATGCGTTTTGTTTAAAAAATATAGTCAATTAAGACACAGGACTTTGTTACGGGCACAATAACCTTAAGTGCCCATATACATTTCTCAAGATAATCTAAATTACACATCCAAGCCCATAACTAACAAGCTATTTAACCCTACATTCTTTGTATATAACCCGAACTCGGGATAATGAGAATGAAAAAAATAACTATCTTCAAAGCATTATCAACACTCAATCTACAGTAGTGGTATTTATGTCTCGTTCAAGGTATTAGTGTGTCCAATAACGTGTTATTGGCAACTTGAACAACGTAGAAATAGGTTTTAATAGCACTGCTGTAGCATTTTTTTATCCCGAGACCAGGTTATACTTAACTCTAACCATAACGGGAACTTAGGGTTAATATTTTGTTAAATAGTGAAAAAGTCATCGAATTTGTAAAAAAAGTCTAAAAAAATAAAAAAAAATCGACACAATGTTTTACATTTGGCAAATTTTGTCGCAGTATCAATTCAGCCCCCGTAATAATGTATGGAATTACAAATTATGAAAAAGACATTACAAAACTTAACTATGAAGAAAAAAGCTGAAGGTTTTACCCTTATTGAATTGATGATCGTAGTAGCGATTATCGGTATTTTAGCAGCAGTGGCATTACCGGCTTATAATACTTATGCGCAACGAGCAGAGTTTTCTGAAATTGTTCTAGCAACAACTCCAGCAAAAACTGCCGTAGAAGTCTGCGTACAAACTAACGGCGGAGCAGCTGGGAACTGCCATACTACGGCGGATGGCAATGATGGTGCTGATAATGGATGGGCAAATGGTGATGCTGTAGATACAGTTGCTATTGCGGGAGCTGCAGCTTTAATTACTATTACAGCAACTTCAGAAGCAGAGTTTGGAGATGATGGAGCAACAGCATACACTTATATATTAACTGGTACGGTAGTAGGTTCAGCAATCACGTGGGACCAAGGCGGCAGCTGTGCGGGTGTAAATCTTTGTTAATGATGCACTAGAAAAACAAAAAGGCTCCTTATAGGAGCTTTTTTTGTTTTTCTAATAAAAATTAGGTTACACTTAGTTTATTCAATAAATATTATTCACACCAAGGTGTTATGAAAGGACTTCACCAGCAATCTAGCGTTTTATCTGCCCTCTCAAGACACCAACTTGTTTCGATTGAGCATATTGAACAAATTAGTGCTGACTTCCTTAGCCAAAAAAAACCATTCGTTCAATTTTTGGTTGAAGATAAAGGCTTAAATGCAGAAAGCATTGCTGACATTCTCTCCAAAAGTTTTGGCTACCCATTAATCGATTTAACTAATTTCGATATATCTCTAATTCCCGACGGTGTCCGCAACGAAAAGCTGGTGCGCAAGCACAATGCCTTGCCATTGTTCTTACGTGGCAAAGTGTTATTCGTTGCCATGTCAGATCCGACAAATTTAGACGCCTTAGAAGAAATTCAATTCAATACCGGTTTTTCTACAGAGTTAGTTCTTGCCAACGAAAGAGCTCTAGCAACTTGCATTGAAAAAATATTGGAAGAAGACAGTGATGCTCTTGACATATCGGATATGGATGCAGAAGAATTAGCAGGCATTGATGTACAAGAAGAGCGTAAAGAAGAGGATGATGTTGGTGGTGGCGATAAAGAAGATGCGCCAATCGTTGTCTATATCAACAAAATATTACTCGATGCCATCCGTAAAGGTGCATCAGACTTACATTTCGAACCTTATGAAAAGTCTTACCGTATCCGTTTTCGCATTGACGGCATACTCACTGAAGTTGCTAAACCTCCTGTCGCCTTGTCCTCGCGTATGGCGGCGCGCTTAAAAGTGATGTCTAAGCTTGATATTGCAGAGCGACGAGTGCCGCAAGATGGCCGTATAAAACTTGCTTTGTCTAAAAAGAAGTCTATCGATTTTCGTGTCAGTACCCTACCGACTATGTGGGGTGAAAAAATAGTTATGCGTATTCTTGATTCTTCAAGTGCCATGCTAGGCATTGACATGTTAGGTTACGCACCTGAACAAAAACAAATTTATATGGACGCCCTTGCCCAACCACAAGGTATGATATTAGTGACAGGGCCGACAGGCTCAGGTAAAACCGTTTCTCTTTATACGGGCTTAAATATTTTAAACACCGACGAACGTAACATTTCAACGGCGGAAGACCCAGTAGAGATAAACTTAGAAGGCATCAACCAAGTACAAATTAACACCAAAGCTGGCTTAACCTTCCCCAGCGCTTTGCGTTCATTTTTACGTCAAGATCCGGATATTGTTATGGTGGGTGAGATTCGAGACTTAGAAACCGCCGAAATAGCAATTAAGGCTGCGCAAACTGGTCACTTAGTATTATCAACACTTCATACCAATTCCGCAGCCGAAACACTGACTCGTTTATTGAATATGGGTGTTCCTTCCTATAACGTTGCTAGTTCAGTTACTATCATCATCGCACAACGATTAGCGCGTAGACTGTGCATTCAATGTAAAGAAAAAGAAGTTATTCCTGAAAGTGAGCTATTACAACAGGGCTTCTTACCAGAACAAATTAATGATATCACCTTATACAAACCTGTCGGTTGTGATCTCTGTACCGGTGGTTATAAAGGTCGGGTAGGTGTTTATGAAGTAATTAAGATTAGCGAAACAACCGCTAATTTAATTATGAGTGGTGCTAACTCACTTGATATCGCGGCACAGTGTCAAAAAGAGGGTTACAACAATTTGCGCCAATCAGGTTTAGAAAAAGCTGCATTAGGGGTAACGAGCCTAGAAGAAATTAATCGTGTAACAAACGCCTAACCCTAAAATTAACGTCAATAAGGCAACTTGAGATTTCAATAAACCTGACTACAAAGATATTCAGTAAAATTGCCAAGCTAAGAGAATAGATATAAGCTAAGTGTAATATCGATATTTAGACAGAACTCACCAATAACACTAACAATATTAATATACTATAAAATTAGGGTGAACAAATGGCTGTTTCTTCCACACTAAAAACCAAAGACAAAAAAAGTAAAGTTAAAGCACTTGATGTCTATAAGTGGCAAGGGCTAAATCGTAAGGGGAAAAAGGTTGGTGGTGAACTGAATGCCACCAGCATGCTAGAGTTAAAAGCTCAATTACGTAAACAGGGCATCACACCAGGTAAGATTAGTAAAAAAGCCAGGCCATTATTTGGTTTAGGTGGCGATAAGAAAATTCTACCAGCCGATATTGCCGTTGTAACTCGCCAAATAGCAACTATGTTAGGTGCGGGCGTGCCTTTAGTGCAAACTATTGAAATGATAGGCTCCGGCCATAATAATGGCAATATGCAAAAGTTATTAGGCACTATAGGCAATAAATTACAATCCGGTATCCCCTTATCTGAGTGCTTACGTGAGCATCCAGCCTATTTTGATGATTTGTATTGCGATTTGGTCAACTCCGGCGAACAATCAGGTGCATTAGAAACTATTTACGATCGTGTTGCCACCTATAAAGAAAAAGCCGAAGCATTAAAAGCAAAAATTAAAAAAGCTATGACCTACCCTATTTCAGTGCTTGTAGTCGCTTTCATTGTGACTGCTATTTTGTTAATTTTTGTGGTGCCAGTCTTTCAAGATATCTTCAACAGCTTTGGCGCGGAACTGCCGGCATTTACGCAATTAGTGATTACTATTTCTGAATTTATGCAAGCCTACTGGTACTTTGGTTTAGCAGGAATATTTCTCGCTGGCTATTTATTTAAAAAAGCACATATGAACAACTTAAGTTTTCGCGATAGTGTCGACAAAAAAATATTAAAAATTCCCGTTGTTGGCGATGTTTTGAAAAAAGCTGCGGTTGCTCGTTATGCTAGAACTTTATCAACTACTTTTGCTGCTGGTGTACCGCTTCCTGATGCATTAGAATCTGCTGCAGGCGCTTCTGGCAATGCCGTTTTTCGTGATGCCATTTTAGAAATTCGTGCTGAAGTCACCTCGGGTATGCAAATGAATTTAGCCATGCGGAATTGTGCGATATTTCCTGATATGGTTATTCAAATGGTGGCTATTGGAGAAGAGTCAGGTGCGGTTGATGATATGCTGTCAAAGGTGGCGACGGTTTATGAACAAGAAGTCGACAACGCAGTAGACAATTTAACAACCTTGTTAGAGCCTATGATAATGGCTGTACTCGGCGTAGTAATTGGTGGTTTAATTATTGCGATGTATTTACCGATATTCCAAATTGGCCAAGTTGTATAGTATGTCGTTATTAGCATAATTGACTTGAAATTAAAAAACGATGCTGGCCATCGTTTTTTAATGCGATAAAATAGCATAAGCTGCCTAAGTAGAGGCGGAACTAACTCACATTAATTATCAAGGCTTTTCTTTTGACTGATTTCATCTCCTTAATGAACAATAACCAAACATTTTTCTTTGGTGTTACTTTTGTTTTTTCTTTAATGATCGGCAGCTTTCTCAATGTGGTTATTTATCGTTTTCCCAAAATGCTTGAACAAGGTTGGAAAAGAGAGTGCCGTGAATTTTTAGCTGATGAATTAGCAAAAAACAATACTGACAAGGCTGAAGAGGTAATGACACTTTCGAAACCTAGTTCAAGTTGTCCTTCATGTCAGCACAAAATTCGCTTCTATGAAAATATCCCGGTAATTAGTTGGCTAGTTTTACGTGGAAAATGTAGCCAGTGCCGCGCAAAAATATCGTTTCGCTATCCCTTAGTTGAATCAGCGACAGCAATTCTAAGTGCCGTTATTGCGGCGCACTATGGTGTTACGTATACCACGCTGTTTCTTTTGATATTAACATGGGGGCTCATTTGCTTAACTTTGATAGATTTTGATCATATGTTGTTGCCAGATCAGATCACACTTCCACTACTATGGCTTGGTTTATTGGTCAATATTGATGGTGCCATAGTACCGCTCAGCGATTCAGTAATTGGTGCAGTGGCTGGCTATATGAGTTTATTTAGCGTGTTTTGGCTATTCAAATTACTTACTGGTAAGGAAGGCATGGGACATGGTGATTTCAAACTAGTTGCCGTGTTTGGCGCATGGATAGGCTGGCAATTACTCCCTTTGCTGATATTAATGGCATCAGCTGTTGGCGCAATTATAGGGATCAGTATGATGGTGTTTAAAAATCATCAACGTGAACAAGCAATTCCTTTTGGTCCTTATTTAGCGATTGCCGGCTGGATCACGTTACTGTGGGGCAATGGCATCTGGGCTTGGTATTTAAGTTATCTGTAATAACATAAGCAGATTTTTTCGTAGAGAAGCAATGTATGTCTAAATATATTATAGGCTTAACCGGTGGTATCGGTAGCGGCAAAACAACCATCAGTAATATATTTGCCAAATTAGGTATTGATATTATCGACGCCGATGTCGTTGCTAGAGAAGTAGTAGAACCAGACAGTGCTGCATTAGCAGCAATTGAGATGCATTTCGGTGCTGACTATATCACTCAGCAAGGACAACTAGACAGAGCAAAATTAAGGACCCGCATTTTTAGCAACCCTGATGATAAACAGTGGTTAAATAACTTACTGCATCCGTTAATACGCCAAGAGATGGTTAGTCAGCTTGCCACAGCCCGTAGTGAATATTGTATTCTCGTTGCACCTCTTTTGCTGGAAAACGGTTTACATAAACTCGTTAACCGCGTTTTGGTCATTGATATTGACCAACCAACTCAGATTGCAAGAACCATAGCAAGAGACCCAAGTTCAAGTGAAGAAGTTCAACGTATCATTGCCAGCCAAATGTCACGACAAGAGCGGAGCAGTTTTGCCAATGATATTATCGACAATAACAATGCCAGTCTAGACGAAATTCACCAACAAGTTATGCAATTAAATCAACAATATCTCAACTATTGTCAAAACTAAATAATCGATAAATTCGTGTTTTTGATAAAAAATTCGCCATTTTAGTTTGCTATGGTTACTATAAAGACATTATCATCAATTTTGCTAGCTAATGACTTCAATACTATATGAACATCCGCTCAACGAGCGTATACGTAACTATTTGAAACTTGAGCAACTATTCACTCAAACATCGGATTGTTTACAGCATAGTATTGTTACCAGTCACAATACCTTCTTTTCATCGATTTTTGCTATTCTTGATACCTTAGAGCGCAATGACATTCGTGGCGATATGATAAAAGATCTAGAAAAGCTTGAGCAAAATCTTGTCATTTGGTCACAAATCCCTGATGTTGACAGTGCAGTCATTGAAGAGAATTTAAGCAACACGGTTGCCTTATCTAGCCAGCTCAAGAAAGCCTCTCCACATTGGTTAAAACTTAAAGACGATAAATTTCTGATCGGACTTAAACAACGTTTCGCCATCCAAGGTGGAAACTCACACTTTGATTTACCTCAACTGCAATTTTGGCTTAACCAACCAACAAAGCAAGTCGAACAAGAATGCCAGCAATGGCTTGCTCACTTACAACAGATAAACGACGCGCTTAAATTGATTTTACGATTTGTGCGCCAACGGGCTAAATTTGAAACTATCGCATCCGAAAGTGGTTTTTATCAAGATAGCGGTGAAGGTTTGATTTTATTACGCATAAAAGTCCCATGTGGTGTAGCCTGCTATCCTACCATTAGTGGTAACCGCTTTCGTTATTCAATTCGCTTTATGCTGCCCTGTGAGGAGTCTGGGAGAAAATACGCTAAACAGGCAATAACATTTCAACTGGCTCGCTGTTAATAGCAAACGACTAGCCGCTAGCCGATAATTTTCTTATAATAGTGTTAACTATTTCTCATAGCAGTTATTGATATGACCTTAAAAGTCCCTTGCCCAACCTGTAAAAATGAAGTGATTTGGCAGGAAGCAAGTCAACACCGTCCATTTTGTAGTAAACGTTGCCAGTTAATTGATGTTGGCGATTGGGCAGATGAAAATCATAAAATTAGCCAACCGATACAAGGTGCGGTCGAATTAAATGAAGAAATGTTAGATGCATTAGAAGATCAATTCCTGCAACACAATAAGTTTTTTGTTGAACCTGAATAGCTTTCTTGCATTAGCGTTACCGTTACAATGTAAATCCTTACCTAACTTGGGTAACGCTGCTGTAATTCTTCAATAATGGCTTGATTTGCTGCTGGGAATTGTAAGTCCACAAATTCAGCTAAAGTAAACCATCCCTCTTGCTGGCCTTCTAAGGCGCTTGCTTGGCCGGTAAAGTTATCAACAACAAATACGTCCAATAATACTTTTTTGTCGCCGTAATCGTGATTGATTTGCATTAATGGTGTACAAGTGAGTGTATCAATGGCAACTTCTTCTTTTAACTCGCGATAAAGCGCCTCGTGCACCGTTTCACCAGCCTCTACCTTACCGCCTGGAAACTCCCACTTACCGCCTTGATGGCTATCAGCAAGTCGTTTGGTGAGGAAAAACTTATTTTCCTGTTTAATAACACCTACAGCAACATGAACAGTTTTAGTCATTATAAAAACCTTAATTAATTTTGTTGTTTATTAACGAGCACTAATGCCTCGAAAAATAAGATCTCTATGAGATTTCTGAACATAAAAATGCCAGTCAATAGACTGGCATTTATTAACAACGGTCGTTCGGCATATATTAGCTTAATTTACCGTGACATTGCTTATATTTCTTCCCTGAGCCACATGGACAAGGCTCATTGCGACCAACACGAGGCATAGCGGCTTGCTCAGGCGCTGAAGCAGATTCATGCTTAAACTCTTTTGGTGCTTCGTCAGCTTTTCTATGTTGTTCTTCAACCGCTTCAACATCAGATTCTGCTTTAATTTGCACTTTACTTAAAATGCCGACAACATCATATTTTAAGTTCTCAAGTAATTCAGAGAACAATTCAAATGATTCACGCTTATATTCTTGCTTAGGGTTTTTCTGTGCGTAACCACGTAAGTGAATACCCTGACGCAAATGATCCATAGCCGCTAAATGCTCTTTCCAATGCGAATCTAAGCTTTGTAACATTACCGCTTTTTCGAATTGACGTAACACCTCAGCACCAACCATTTCTTCTTTCGCGCTATAGCTTGCTTCAACTTGCTCAGCAATTTTTTCACGTAAAGTTTCTTCGTGTAACTTAGTATCTTCTTCTAACCACTTAGCTATCGGTAGTTCAATGGTTAATTCACCTTTAAGACGTTCTTCTAGGCCTTCAACGTCCCACATTTCTTCCAAAGATTGTGGTGGAATATGCTGATCAATTAAGCCATTTACGACATCAGCACGGATCGCTTTAATTACATCAGCAATATCAGCTTCGTCCATCAACTCATTACGTTGCTCATAGATAACTTTACGTTGATCATTTGATACATCGTCAAATTCTAATAGTTGTTTACGAATATCAAAGTTACGACCTTCAACTTTACGTTGCGCATTTTCAATGCTTTTAGTCACCCAAGGGTGCTCAATCGCTTCACCGCGTTCCATGCCCAATTTACGCATCATATTAGTAATACGCTCAGAAGCAAAAATACGCATTAAGCCGTCTTCCATTGACAGATAGAAGCGCGTTGAACCCGCATCACCTTGACGACCAGAACGACCACGTAATTGGTTATCTATACGACGAGATTCATGGCGCTCGGTGGCAACAATATGTAAACCACCTAGCTCCAATACTTTATTGTGCTCTTCTTGCCATGACGCTTTTAATTTTTCAATTTGCTCATCGCTTGGATTATCAAGCTTTGCCAACATAGCTCCTAAGTTACCGCCAAGTACGATATCGGTACCACGACCCGCCATGTTAGTCGCAATAGTTACCGCACCAACTTTACCAGCATCAGCAACAATTTCAGCTTCTTGTTGATGAAATTTAGCATTAAGTACTTTGTGTTTAATTTTTGATTTTTTCAAAAATGACGATAAAAATTCAGACGTTTCAATACTAATAGTACCGACTAATACTGGCTGACCACGTTCAACACAATCTTTAATATCCTCTAAAATCGCTTCAAACTTTTCTTCAGCAGTTAAATAAATCAAATCAGGTAAGTCTTTACGTACCATAGGTTGATTGGTTGGAATAACCACGGTTTCTAAACCATAAATATGGTTAAACTCAAACGCTTCAGTATCTGCTGTACCTGTCATGCCCGACAGTTTTTCGTAAATACGGAAAAAGTTTTGGAACGTTATTGAAGCAAGAGTTTGGTTTTCATTTTGAATATCGACACCTTCTTTCGCTTCCACAGCTTGGTGCAAACCTTCTGACCAACGACGACCTTCCATCGTACGACCAGTATGCTCATCAACAATGACAATTTCGCCATCCTTAACAATATAATCAACGTCTTTTTGGAATAATTTATGGGCACGTAGTGCTGCCATAACATGATGAAGCAAGGTGATATTGGCGGCAGAAAACAGTGAATCTCCTTGCTGCATCAAGCCTTTTTCCAGCATGATTTCTTCAATGCGAACTTGACCACGTTCGGTTAAATATATTTGTTTGGCTTTTTCATCGACAGTGAAGTCACCAGTACTTTCTTCACCTTCTTTATCTTCTTCTTCCTGTTGCTCTAGTGTTGGCACAACAAGATTAATATTTCGGTAAAGTTCTGAGCTATCTTCGGCTTGGCCTGAAATAATCAGTGGTGTACGTGCTTCGTCGATTAATATCGAATCAACTTCATCAATAACAGCAAAGTTTAATGGCTTTTGTGCTCTTTCTTCCGGAGAAAACGCCATATTGTCGCGTAGGTAATCAAAACCAAACTCATTGTTGGTACCATAAGTAATATCTGAGTTATAAGCAGCTTGCTTATCACCTGGCGCCATACCGGCAATATTACAACCAACTGTCATACCTAAAAATTCAAATAATGGTCGACTCCAATCAGCATCACGCGTTGCTAAGTAATCGTTCACGGTAATAACATGCACGCCTTTGCCTGTTAAGGCATTTAAGTATGATGGTAATGTCGCCGTTAAGGTTTTACCTTCACCGGTACGCATTTCGGCAATTTTGCCAGAATTAAGTACCATACCGCCGATCATTTGTACGTCAAAATGACGCATATCAAAGACACGTTTACTCGCTTCACGAACCACTGCAAAGGCTTCAGGTAAAATAGCATCAAGCGTTTCACCTTGCTCTAAACGTTCTTTAAACTCAGTGGTTTTCGCTTTTAATTCTTCGTCATTTAACGCTTCAAAAACCGGTTCTAGAGCATTAATTTTTTGTACTTCTTTGCGCATTTGTTTAAGTAATCGATCATTTCGACTACCAAACAGTTTTGTCATTAACTTTACAAACATCGTGTTAAACCATATTGAGAAGATAATCTTCCGCTGAAAATAAAATGACCGGTGGGACCGATCACATAAAGTTGCCTAGCATTGTAATCGCAGTTGTATTTTAAACAACTGAAATTCGAACTAATTCTATTTTTTTGCTTTTCTATATACGTATTTCATTGGGTCAATTTGAGTATTATTACGTAAAATCTCGTAATGCACATGAGGGCCGGTTGAGCGCCCTGTGCTGCCCATTTTCGCAATAACTTGACCTTTGGTGACAACATCACCAACTGAAACCGTCAGTTCTTTATTATGACCATAGCGAGTTTTCAAACCATCACCATGATTTATTTCGATTAACTGTCCGTAACCATAACGATCACCCGCCCAACTAACAACACCTGATGCGGTAGCAATAATATTAGCATTTTCACTACCAGCAAAATCAACACCCTTATGCATTGCGGGCTTACCACTAAAAGGGTCTTTGCGCGTGCCGTAATATGACGATAGCCAACCTTTGGTTATTGGTCGACCAGACAAATAACGCGTATTCTCTATATGGTGACCCAAAGTGATAGATTCAAGCATTTTTAACTGTTTTTCTTCATGAGCTAATGAATATTCGAGTTCGGAGATATTTAACAGCAGTTCTGCTAAGTTTTTTTGCGGCACAGTTTCACTTTGAATCATAGGGCCACCGCTCGGTGGTAATCGTTCAAAATTAAATTCATTGTCCGGAATACTAGCATCTTCCGCTAACCGGTCACCCAAGGCATTCAAACGCAGAACTTGGCTTTGTAATTCAGCCAATTTCATCGTAACTGCGGTTACCTGTTCAGTATTAACAATCGGGTGTTCTAAATTAGGTAAACTAGCAAACTGACTAGCAGGGCTTGCGGGAATATCATCTGAGGAAGCGACTAAATGGACAATAAAGCCGGAAACCAGTGCAAATACGGCCAACGCTGACAGCCAATGAAGTTTATTTAGCTTCATTGAAAATCTAACATTTTTTCCGCGGTATAGTAGTGTTAAACTCATATCTTATTCATCGTTTGTTCAAGAGCTGACTTATGGCACGTAAATCAAAAATACCTACAGATATGTCAGCCCTGTTTAATTCAACGTCAGGCACTTTGGCACAAATAGCAGCAAAAACCAACTCTTTAACCATATTGTCGGACATTGTACGACAAATATGCCCCGACCTGCCAGAAGATGTCTGGAAAATAGCCAATTTTAAAGGGAAGTCCTTAGTTATTGAGGTAAATTCTGCGGTATGGAGCCAAAGGTTGCAATTTGAGCGCATGAATATTTGTCGAGAGTTGACGCAAGTTACCGAAAATCAATTTAATCAAATTGAGATTAAAGTGACGCCTTATCGCACTAAAATACCCGCAAAAACTGTGTTACCAGAAGCGAACAACTCCACTATTTCAAAGAAAACCGCGGCACAGTTATTAGAAGTTGCGAAAAATGCACCAGAGAGTTTACGTAAAAAATTAGAGAGGTTAGCTGCTCACGCTAATAAGTAGCCAGAACTCTGAATAAGTAGCCAGAACTCTGAATAAGTAGCGTTTGCTGAAAATTTTCATCCCTTTAAAAACAAAAAAGCCAATCATATGATTGGCTTTATAGAAGCTAATTAATAAGCATTAAATTAAAATGGCGTTGCGCTCAACTCTTGAAATTGGATCGGTGATTCAACGGTATCTTCATACGTCACCCATTCCCAAGACTCCGTTTGTTTAAATACTTCACGAAGTAACATGTTATTTAAACCATGCCCAGATTTAAAGGCATTTAGCTCGCCTAAAATGCTGACACCGCCCATGTATAAATCACCAATGGCATCAAGAATTTTATGTTTAACAAATTCGTCATCGTAACGTAAGTCATCTTTGTTCAGCATACGATATTCATCTAAAACAATCGCATTTTCTAAACTTCCACCTAAGGCAAGATTATGAGAACGTAAAAATTCGATATCTTTCATAAAACCAAAAGTGCGGGCGCGACTAATTTCTTTAATAAAAGAACAGCTTGAAAGGTCCATACTCATAGTTTGGCAAGTATTAGCGATCACAGGATGCTCAAATTCAATGGCAAAATTAACCCGAAAACCTTCATAAGGTTTCAATTCGGCCCACTTATCACCTTCTTCGATACGAATCGCTTTAGTTATACGTAAAAAACGCTTAGCAACATTTGATGTTTCAATGCCAACCGATTGAATTAAATAGACAAACGGTAAAGCACTGCCATCCATAATTGGAATCTCAGGTGAATCAACCTCAACAACTAGGTTGTCAATTCCTAAACCTGCAACAGCAGAAAGCAAGTGTTCGACGGTGGAAATCTGAACACCTTGCTCATTCACTAAACATGTACATAAAGTTGTTTCGCCAACCGCTTCTGGAGTCGCTGGAATATCGACAACAGGGTCTAAATCAACTCGGCGAAAAATAATACCAGTGTTAGCAGGCGCAGGACGGAGAGTGATCTGCACCTTTTCACCTTTATGTAACCCTACACCAATGGCAGAGACACTTTCTTTAATCGTACGTTGTTTAATCATAAATAGCCTTCTTAAGCCTATATTCCACTCTATTAACAGCCACCGGAATTAAGTGGAGGCGTAATATAGCAAAAAAGCCTAACAAAATCAAAAGTTCAACATTTATTACCTAAGTTACTAACTTAGCAAGCAAGTATTAGTCCGCTTGTTTACGCAAAAATGCTGGGATATCTAAATAGTCATCAAGTTCAGTCGCCGCCACTTTTTGTACTTGGGCATTCGCTTCCGGCATAGTGACAGGGTTAGCCTTCACTTCTGGTTGCGCACTTGGTACATAATCACCACCAACCACTTGTGGCTCAGCCACTGGCGCCGGATTAACTAAGGTAATATCAGGCTTACGTTCAGCACCAATACCGGTAGCAACAACCGTTACTCGTAAATCTTCTGTCATTTCAGGGTCAATAACCGCACCAACAACCACAGTGGCATTTTCTGAAGAAAACGCTTTAACCGCATTACCAACCGTTTCGAATTCATCAATACTGATATCCATACCGGCGGTGATATTAACTAAAATACCACGAGCACCTGCAAGATCTACATCTTCAAGTAGTGGACTTGAAATAGCCGCTTCTGCCGCTTCTTCCGCGCGATCAGGACCTGATGCAAGACCAGAGCCCATCATTGCCGTGCCCATTTCAGACATTACCGTTCTAACATCGGCGAAATCCACATTTATGAGTCCTGGGCGGGTAATAAGTTCCGCAATACCTTGCACTGCACCTAATAAAACATTATTTGCCGCTTTAAACGCATCCAGTAAACTCGTGCCTGGGCCTAAAACTTTTAATAGTTTTTCATTTGGAATGGTGATCAGTGAATCAACACTTTTCGATAAGAACTCAATACCTTGATCGGCATAGTTCATGCGTTTTTTACCTTCAAATGGAAATGGCTTAGTGACAACGGCAACTGTTAAAATACCCATTTCTTTCGCAACTTCCGCAACAACAGGTGCTGCACCTGTACCAGTACCTCCACCCATGCCTGCGGCGATAAAGATCATGTCTGCACCTTGCAGGGTTTCTTTAATGGTTTCTCTGTCTTCTTCAGCACTGCGACGACCAATTTCTGGATTGGCCCCTGCCCCTAAGCCTTTTGTAACATCATGGCCCAATTGCAAAGTGACATTAGCCGCTGAATTACGTAGCGCCTGTGAGTCAGTATTTGCGGTAATAAATTCAACACCTTCGATGGTTTGTGAAACCATGTGCTCTACAGCATTGCCACCACCGCCACCAACACCAATCACCTTGATGACAGCTTCTTCGTTATGGTCTTCCATTAATTCAAACATTTTATTTCTCCGATTTTTAATACGTTTTGTTCCACCAAAACTCTTTCATTACTTCCAATTAACTGCCGATGCAATTAATTAAAATTCACCTTTAAACCAAGCTAAAACCCGTGAGCCAATACTACCGACTGATTCACTTTTCTTTTGCTCGTTATTTTGTTGTAAGTTCGCTTGCATGCCGTAATGCAATAAACCAACAACCGTTGAATATGTTGGATCGTTAACATATTCTTTTAATCCACAAACATCTGTAGGTTGCGCGACTCGAACTGGCATTTGGAAGACTTCTTCGGCAAATTCCACTACCCCTTCCATTTTCGCTGTACCACCGGTTAAGACATAACCTGCGGCAATTTGATCTTCTAAGCCACATTCACGTAACTCTTCTTGCACTAATTCAAACAATTCATGATATCTAGGTTCAACCACTTCAGCTAAAGTATGTCGAGACATAGAACGTGCAGGGCGTCCACCAACGCTTGGTACTTCAATATTCTCTTCCATACTAACCATTTGACGCAGCGCACAGGCGTATTGCACTTTAATGTCTTCCGCGTGACTTAATGGCGTGCGAAATATTTTCGCAATATCACTAGTCACTTGATTACCAGCCACAGGGATCACTGCGGTATGACGCAGTGCACCACCAGTAAATACTGAGATATCCATAGTGCCTGCACCCATATCAACCACACAAATGCCAAGCTCCTTTTCATCATCAGTTAACACCGCATAACTTGATGCTAATGCCGAGAAAATCAGCTGGTCCGCTTTTAGATCACAGCGCTCAACACATTTGACAATGTTTTTCGCCATATCATTAGCACAGGTAACAATATGAACTTTTGCTTCCATTCGTACACCTGACATGCCAATAGGGCTTTTAATGCCGTCTTGACAGTCAATACTATATTCTTGCGGCAACACATGTAGCATGCGACGTTCAGCAGAAATAGGCACCGAGCGGGCAGTATGAATAACGTTATCAACATCATCCTGTAGCACTTCTTTGTCATTAATTGGCACCATGCCATTTTCGTTCTGACAACTAATATGCTTACCTGAAATGCCTAAGTACACCGAGGTTATATGACAATCGGCCATCAACTCTGCTTCGTTGATTGCCCGTTGAATTGATTGAATAACCAAGTTCAAGTCATTAACGCCGCCTTTATCCATGCCTCGGGCAGGTTGATTGCCAACACCAACGATACTGAGTTGATTGTCGGGGGTGATCTCACCTACGGCTACTGAAATTTTTGAAGTTCCAATATCTAAGCCAACCACTAAATTTCTTTCAGTTATTTTTGACATTAACGCTAAACTCTTTCTTTGTTATTTACGGTTTTCCAACCAACGGCTAAGCCGGTATCGTATCTCAGGTCAACATAATCAACTTGTTGCCCTGCTTTTTTATTTAATTTTATTTGCGAATATACATCCATAAAGCGCTGTATTCGTTCAACACGACTATCGCGGCCCAAATTAATGGTAACGCCATCATCCAATGTTAACTGCCATGCAAAGCGCTCTGTTAGTACTAACTCTTCGATTGCTAGTTGACTAAAATCGAGTAATTTATTTAAATTTTCAAAATTCTCTAAGGCTAGTTTTTCACTGCCTTCTGGGCCAAAAAATGCCGGCAACTTATTACCCAAACGAGTAATATCTGCTTGAAAGGCGTTGCCGTTTTCGTTAATCAGAAAATCACCATTCCAATGGGCAATAGGCTTTTGATCAACAACATAAATTTTTAATTCGTCTGGCCATTTTTTTCTTACTGAAACTGAATATACCCAAGGTAGTTTCGCGACCTTTTCCTGTACATCATTGACATCTAAATTAAAAAAATTGCCTAAATTGACTTGCTCAATGGCATTCTCAATATCAGCGCGTGTGGTATACGGCATTTCCCCTGCAATTGCGATAGCAGTAACTGGCGCACTTTCTTCAGCACTTAAACGTTTATTAAGAAAAATGCTAAATGACAATATTGCAACAATTACCGCAACAAAAAACGCTACACCCAACCAAAAGGTCCAGTGTAGTTTTTCTGTCTCTTCCACTAAGGGAAGTTGCTGCTTAATTGCCTTTGCCATCTTTACGCGTTACCTGCTGCGCTAATTTCAACAATTTTTGTTACCAGCTCACTAAAACTCAAACCGTGTACTTTCGCCGCTTTGGGTACTAGTGATGTTTCTGTCATCCCCGGAACCGTATTCACTTCCAATAGCTGCCACTGTCCTTGCACATTACGCATAACATCAACTCGTCCCCAACCTTTTGCTCCTGTGGCGTTAAAGGCTTTTAATGCTATGGATTGCAATTCCGCTTCCTCATCAGCAGATAAGTGGCATGGACAATGATATTGGGTGCTGGTCGATTTATATTTTGCATCATAATCATAAAAAACATGTGGCGTTTCCATATGAATAACCGGCATAGGGGTTTGCCCCAAAATTGCCACGGTATATTCAGGCCCTTGTATCCAAGCCTCTACCAATATTTGTTGGTCGTAATTAAAGGCCTCAATCAAGGCGTTATGCAAGGCATCAGCATTCTCTGCTTTAGACATGCCAATACTTGAGCCTTCATTAGCAGGTTTTACCATCACCACGGAACCAAGCTGTTGCAATATCTGCTCGGCATCTTGACGCTGATATTCTGCTTTATTAACTATGGCAAACGGCGCAGTAGGCAAGTTCATCGCTTGAAAAACCTGCTTACTACGAATTTTATCCATAGATAACGCTGAGCCTAAAACATCAGAGCCAGTATAAGGAATATTCATATACTGCAGTGCACCTTGCACACAGCCGTCTTCACCGCCTCGACCATGCAAGGCAATAAAAACTCGGTCAATGTCTAAGGTTGCTAAGTCACTTAAGCAGTAATCTTGGGTATCAATAAGCTGAACATTAAAACCCGCCTGCTCTAAACCATTAGCAATGGCTTTACCGGAGTTAAGCGACACTTCACGCTCAGCTGATGTTCCGCCATATAATACGGCCAATTTTTGCTTCATTAACGGTTTCATGATTTTGCCACCATTAATTTTTCATCACTAACTAAGCTACGCGCTATCGCGCCAATATTACCTGCGCCTTGGGTAATAACCATGTCACCGTCTTGTAACTGTGCCGCCATTAACTCTGCTAATTTATTACTATCACTAACATAAATAGGCTCAATTTGACCGCGCAGGCGAATACTACGCGCTAAGCTTTTACTATCAGCATTAGCAATTGGCGTCTCGCCTGCAGCGTAAACATCCAATAAAAACAAGCAATCTACTTCTGACAGTACTTCTACGAAATCTTCATAAAGGTCGCGCGTACGCGAGTAACGATGAGGTTGAAAAACCATCGCCAATCTTTTTTCTGGCCAACCATTACGCATCGCATCAATAGTGGCTTTAACTTCTGTTGGATGATGACCATAATCATCAACAAGTAACATTTCACCTTGCTCTGTGCTTAATGTTGCTAATTTCTCAAAACGACGACCAATACCGGCAAAGCCTTGTAAAGCTTGTTGAATAGCGTGATCTTCGACACCTTCATCGATTGCTACAGCCACGCCTGCCAAAGCATTTAGTACATTATGTTCACCTGGCAAATTAACACTAAGTTTTAATGGCGCTGCGTCTTTACGTTCGACAACAAATGAACTCATGCCAGCGCTTTGCTGATATTGGCTTGCTCTTACATCCGCATCTTCACAGAAACCATAAGTGATCACTTGTCGGCCAATACGTGGCAAAATTTCCCGTACCACAGGGTTATCTAAACAAACTACGGCTAAACCATAAAACGGTAGATTATGTAAAAACTCGATATAGGTATCTTTAAGTTTTTCAAAGTCACCTTGATAAGTTTCCATATGGTCTTCGTCGATATTGGTGATCACGGCAACCATAGGTTGTAGATGCAAGAAAGACGCATCACTTTCATCGGCTTCAGCAATTAAATAACGGCTACTGCCCAAACGAGCATTGGTGCCGGCACTATTAAGCAAGCCACCAATAACAAAGGTTGGATCTAAGTTTGCTTGAGCAAAAATACTGGCAATTAAGCTAGTTGTCGTAGTTTTTCCATGCGTACCTGCTATCGCGATGCCGTGTCGAAAACGCATCAGCTCAGCTAACATTTCGGCACGACGTACCACCGGAATTCTTTTTTCATTGGCGGCAATCAACTCGGGGTTTTCACTATCAATCGCGGTTGAAACCACGATAACACTAGCGCCATCAACATTATTTTGCTGATGACCTATGGTTACTTTCGCCCCTAACGCCGTTAGTCTTTTCACCACTTGGTTTTCACCAATATCAGAGCCGGTAATTTGATAGCCTTCATTGAGTAATACTTCTGCGATACCGCCCATACCCGCACCACCAATGCCAACAAAATGTATGGTTTTTACCCGACGCATTTCTGGCACTCGGTTATAGCTATTTGTCGGTGTTTTCATATTACTTTTATCTGATGTCATACTCTTACTCATAATTCGGCAACCTCGATACAGCTTTGGGCAACTTGACTTGTTGCATCTGCATGCGCAGCATTATGGGCGGCCTTTGACATTTGCTGCACGACTTTGTCTGAAATAAACAAGCTGTTTAGCATTTGTCCTAAAGTTGTACCGTTAAATTCTTTCTGGGCAATTAATTTTGCCGCACCACAGGAGACTAAATACATAGCATTTTTAGTTTGGTGGTCATCAACAGCATGGGGTAAAGGCACGAATATCGCTGGCTTTGCTGCCATTGCTAATTCTGATACCGTTAATGCACCCGCTCGGCAAATTACTACATCTGCCCACTGATAAGCGCTGGCCATATCATCAATGAACTCGGTAACCTTTACTTTTTCTTCTGGTAAACCAAAATCTTGATAACTGGTTAATACCGCCTGTTCATTACCACCACCAGTTTGGTGCCAAACATCGATACTTTGCACTTTAATTTGCTTCATCGCCTGCGGTACCACGTCATTTAGAACCTTTGCACCTAAACTGCCACCGACCACGAGTACTTTTTTGCTGGTGGCTGGTTGCTCTGGCACCACTTTTTCAATGGCGATAATGTCACTACGTAATGGATTACCGACAACATTCGGGGTCACGCGCTCGCTAAAAGCGCCAGGAAATGCACTTAAGGTTTTAGTGGCAATATGAGATAAAAAACGATTACTCATGCCCGCTACCGCGTTTTGCTCATGCAAGACTAAAGGAATACGTAATAGCCAAGCAGCAACACCACCCGGCGCGCTAGCATAACCGCCCATGCCTAAAACCACATCGGGTTTAACGGCGCGTAAAACGCGGATCGATTGCATCACAGATTGCAGTATTTTAAATGGTGTTTTTAACCAAGTCTGCCAACCTTTATTGCGAATTCCGGCAATATTAATAAATGAGATGGGATAACCTTGCTTAGGCACTATTTCCGCTTCCATACGCTCAGCGGTACCTAGCCAATGTACTTTCCAGCCTTTTTTTACTAGCTCTTCTGCTACAGCGATGCCTGGGAAAATATGGCCGCCGGTGCCACCTGCCATCACTAAAATAGTCGGACGTTTTACTGCATGACTTATTGCACTATTTACTTGTTCAGTCATTTTCGCCCTCCTTTACATTATTCTTTTTCACTTTTCTAACTTTCTTTTTAACGCCACTGCTTCTGCTTGTTGCTTGGATGCTTTGCAGCCTAATTTCATGATCGATACGGATAAGAATAACTACGGCAATAGTCATGATGATCATGGAGCTACCACCATAACTTATTAATGGCATGGTTAAGCCTTTAGTAGGCACTATGCCAGCGCTTGCGCCAATATTCACTGCGGCTTGGAAACATAACCAAATACCTATTGCATAAGCGAAAAAGCCTTCAAAATATTTCTCTTGGTTAACCGCTTTTCGACCTAACAATAGTGCTTTAAAAACTAAGGCCATACTCAGTAATAAAATGACGCTAATACCAACAAAGCCAAACTCCTCTGCTAATACTGCCATAACAAAATCAGTATGAGCTTCTGGTAAATACTCAAGTTTTTGAACGCTGTTGCCTAAGCCTTGGCCAAAAGATTCACCACGGCCATAGGCCATTAATGACTGCGTTAATTGATAGCCACTGCCAAAAGGGTCTTTCCATGGATCTAAAAAGCCAGTAACTCGCGCCCAACGATACGGTGAAAAATACGCTAACATCGACAACAAGCTAATTCCGACACCGGCAATAGCGATAAATTGCCATAATTTAGCTCCAGCTAAAAACAACAAACCAAAGGTGGTGACGAACATGACAATTATGGTGCCTAAATCAGGCTGCATTAATAACAGTCCACCTAACACACCAAAAACAACCAAAGGTTTAGCAAAACCTTTAATGTTTTCCATCACTTCATCACGGCGCCTTACTAAGTAAGCCGATAAGTAACAAAAGAAAAAGAGTTTTGCCGGCTCAGCGGCTTGCACAGTAATTGGGCCAAGAACAATCCAACGTGTTGAACCATTAACCGTGCGGCCAATCAGTAACACCACCACAAGCAAAACAATGCCTAACAGTAATAAATTGCCACTATATTGATGCCAACGGCTCATCGGAATTTGCAGCGCTATTCCGGCAATGCCAATACTTAAACAGATATAAATCATATGGCGAACGACAAAATGAAATGGATTATCGAATAATCGTTCCGCCACTGGCATTGACGAACTTGCCACCATCACTAGGCCAATCATATACATACTTAACGCAAGGATCAGATAACTACGATCGAAAGTTGAAACAGATGATGACTCCATTTTCAACCATGTCGGTAATGACCATTGCGATAAATTAGCAAAAGAAGCAGACATTATTTATGCTCCTTAGCTAACAGTACCGACTTAATAAATACCACACCACGTTCAACATAATTTGCAAACATATCCAAACTGGCGCACGCCGGCGATAACAACACCATATCGCCTTGGTTAGCGTATTGACGTGCTAACTTAACCGCTTCCGCTAAACTGTCAACATGAGTGGTTTTTGCTTGCTGACTGGGTAAGCGTAAATGACCAATCGCACGGCCATCTTTACCTAAGGTGATCAGATGCTCTACTTGTTCTGTCAACGCTTTTGTCAGTGGTGAAAAGTCTGCACCTTTGCCATCACCGCCAGCAATTAAAATTAACTTATTATTGGCTAATGTTGGTGCTAAACCTTCAATGGCGGCTAATGTTGCACCAACATTGGTTGCTTTTGAGTCATTAACCCAACAGATACCATCTTGGCTTTCAATCACTTCACAACGATGAGCAAGACCTTTAAAAGTCTGTAAGCTCGACAACATCGCTTGTAAATTCCAACCAGCACCTTTGCCTAACGCTAATACTGCCAAGTAATTTAGGGCATTGTGAATACCCTGCAGTGGCATCATTTTCATTGCAATTAACGTAGAGTCCCCGAACATTAACTGACTTTCACCCTTGATAATGCCAAGTCCAAACTGTCCGGCACTGGGCTGATCACTACCAAAGCTTAACTGCGCGCTCTCGGCATAAGCCGACGACGGTATTGTTGCGGCATCGTCTCGGTTGTAAATAGCCGTTTGACAATGGCGATAAATACCTTGCTTAATCGCAGCATAGTTTTCTATGGTTTTATGACGATCTAAATGATCATCACTAATATTCAATACCGTTGCCGACAACGCCGCCATGCTGGTCACGGTTTCTAACTGAAAACTTGACAACTCTAAAACAATAAAATCTGCCGCTTGTTCAATTTGATCTAACACAGGTAGGCCAATATTGCCGCCCAACTGCACTTTGTAGCCTAAGGTATTGCCAACATGGTTCAACATAGACACCACAGTTGATTTACCATTTGAGCCGGTCACCGCAAGAATTGGTGTTTTAGTTAATCGGCAAAATAATTCAATATCGCCAATAACATCACATTCATCTGTAATGGCATCATTAATCACCGCATCAGTAATATCTATGCCCGGGCTAACGATTAAGACATCCGCTTGCGCAATCAATTTCTGATCCCATCGCCCTAAAATTAAAGTGTTATCAGCAAATTGATGTTTAAAGTCACCAGGAGAAATAGGCATGTCACGGCTATCATTTACAGCAAATGCGATATGATGACGATGCAAAAAACGCGCGCACGATAAGCCAGTAATCCCAATCCCCAAGATCACCACTTTTTTATTGTCAAATTGCGTCGTTACCGACTGTTGCAATTGATTATTCACGCGTCTATTTTTACCTTTTTATTCTAATGTTAAGAGCCATATTGATGCTCGATATTTATTTTTACTAACGCAACTTCAATGTTGCTAAACCAATCAAAACTAGCACCAATGAAATGATCCAAAAACGGACAATCACTCTTGGCTCCGGCCAGCCTTTCAATTCGTAATGATGATGTATCGGTGCCATACGAAAAATTCGTTGGCCACGTAACTTGTACGAACCCACTTGTAAAATAACCGACAGGGTTTCCATCACAAAAACTCCGCCCATAATGAAAAGCACCAACTCTTGGCGAACAAGTACCGCAATTACGCCTAATGCCGCCCCTAATGCCAATGATCCAACATCACCCATAAATACTTGTGCTGGATATGTGTTAAACCATAGGAAACCAAGTCCAGCACCAACAATAGCGGTACACACCACCACTAACTCACTGGCTAGAGCAATATGTGGAATGTGTAAGTAATCAGAAAAAACGGCATTACCTGTCATATAAGCAAATACAGCAAAAGCACCAGCAACCATAATGGTTGGTACTATCGCCAAACCATCTAAACCATCGGTAAGGTTCACGGCATTACTGGTACCCACGATGACAAAATACACTAAGCCGATATATAGCAAGCCTAACTGCGGTAAAACATTTTTAATAAATGGAATTAGCAAGGTAGTTTCTTCAGGGCTTTGGGAAAACTGATATAAAAATATCGCTGTTGCTAAGCCTGCAACCGTTTGCCAAAAATATTTCCAACGAGCAATTAAGCCATTTGAGTCTTTGCGAATAACTTTACGATAATCATCAACAAAGCCTATCAAACCGAAACTCACGACGACAAATAGCACCACCCAAACATAGGTATTACTTAAGTCCGCCCACAGCAGCACACTAGTAACAATAGAAGCGAGAATTAATATTCCGCCCATGGTTGGCGTGCCTGACTTTGATAAATGACTTTCTGGACCATCATCACGCACCGTTTGACCAATTTGCATTCTTTGCAATGCACGGATCAACTTAGGGCCAAAATACAATGATATTGCCAACGCGGTTAAAGTCGAAACAATGGCCCGAAAAGTTAAATATGAAAATACGTTGAAAAATGAAAAGTACTGAGTGAGATACTCACCTAACCAAAGTAACATTATGCTTGCTCCTGCGTAGTTTGGCTGCTTTGCCAATTAATAATATCAGCCACTACGTATTCCATATGAGCACTGCGCGAACCTTTAACTAAAATGGTAATTTGTTGAGCTTCACCTTGAAGCAATTCTGTTAATCGGGACAATAATTTCTCTCTAATACTAAAATGTTGAGCAGGTGTATCTTTACCGTGATAAAAAGCATCAGAGGTACTTTGACTTAACACGCCTAGCGTTAATAAATCATCAATACCTTGAGCTTTCGCATGCTCACCAACTTCTTGATGGTAACGACGAGCGTCACTACCCAACTCGCCCATATCGCCCAAAATCAACACACGTCTGCCCGGGTAACTGGCAAGTAAATCTGAGGCAGCATTAATCGATTCAACATTTGCGTTGTAAGTGTCATCAATTAGTTTGGTATTGTTATTTAGTTGATGTAAATTCAAGCGCCCTTTTACTGGTGCCATTTCCGCTAAACCTAAACGGATATCATCTAAACTGGCGCCAAACTCTAACGCGATAGTGGCGGCAGCAACGGCATTACAAACATTATGATGGCCAGGCACTGTTAGTTCGATGTATGTACTGCCTTTATTCGTTGCTAGCTTAAAGCTGGCACAGCCATTATCATCTAAAACTTCTTCGTGACTGTAACAGTCTGCCGAACCTTGCGATGAAAAGCGTCGTACTTGTTTATCCGCTAAACGCCATTGCCATTTATGCGCCCATTGGCTGTCTTGATTATAAACCGCAACACCACCAGCAATTAAACCTTGAAAAATTTCACCCTTTGCCCGTGCCACACCGCATAAATCACCGAACCCTTCAAGGTGAGCAGCGGCAATATTATTGATTATGGCAACATCAGGCTTCACTAGTGCTGAAGTGTAAGCAATTTCACCAATATGGTTAGCCCCCAATTCCACCACAGCAAAATCATGCTTGTGCTCTAAACGCAATAAGGTGAGTGGCACACCAATGTCATTATTGAAGTTACCTTGAGTTGCTAACACATTGCCTAAACGCCCCAAAATAGCAGCAACCATTTCTTTTACGGTTGTTTTACCGCTACTGCCGGTAATGGCAACAGTTTTTGGTGCTACTTTACTTTTCACATACGCGCCAATTTGACCTAAGGCTTTATGGCTGTCTTCAACGAGGATCTGCGCAATACCAAGGTCATCCGTTAATTGCTGAACAATAACAGCACTGCAACCAAGTTGACTCGCCTGCTTAACAAATTTGTGGCCATCGAAGTTTGGCCCTTTCAACGCTAAAAAGACATCGCCAGCGTTCAAGGCACGACTGTCGGTACTAATCGCATTGATGGTTTGATCTTTACCAACTAACTGACCATTGCTTGCTTGAGCAAGTTCATTTAACGTTAATGGGATCATAACCTTTCCTCTTTCTTAGCAGAATGAGTCGCTGAACTTGAACGAGATGGAGCGTAAAAGGAACCCACAACCGCGCGTTCATCGTAATGATGTTTTTTATTACCGAAAATAATGTAATCTTCATGGCCTTTACCGGCACACAGCACTAGGTCATTAGTGCCAGCTTGTGTTAATGCTGTCAGCACCGCTTGCTCTCTGTCTAATATTTTTTGCGTATTATCCGTGGTTGATAAACCCGCTAAAATTGCTTGTGCAATTGCCTCGGGGTTTTCTGTACGGGGGTTATCGTTGGTAATAATTATTTGATCAGCTTTACGTTCAGCAATCTCAGCCATTAGCGCACGTTTTCCGGTATCGCGATCACCACCACAGCCAAAAACGACCCAAAGTTTACCGTGACAATGTAACCGACAAGCATCAAGTGCACTCGACAAAGCATCAGGTGTATGAGCGTAGTCAACTACAGCCGTTGGTTTACCGGCACTCGCAAATGCCTCCATTCGGCCAATAATGGGTGACAAATTACGGACAGCGTGGGCTACAGTATCAAGCGTAATATTCTCTACAAGCAACACAGCAATGGCCGCCAACAAGTTTTCAACGTTAAAATCACCCAACAGTTGACTGTCAATTTGACATTGCCCTTGCTCAGTACATAACTCAAAACTGACACCATCAGCACGATGGCGAATATCTTGAGCTTGTACAAAACGTGAATATTGACCAATATCGCTATTACGTCCGTAAACAATAAAAGGTTGTGTACTTGGCCAGTTTTCCAGCCATATTTTTGCTTGTTGATCATCACCATTTAGCACGGCCACTTGCTCAGCCGCATTTGAAAATATGGCATATTTAGCATCAGCGTAAGCTGACATAGTGTGATGATAATCGAGGTGATCACGGCTTAAATTGGTATAAACCGCAATGTTAAATAGCTCAGCGGTGACTCGTTTTTGCGATAGCGCATGCGAGGAGACTTCCATGGCGACATCAGTTATTGATTGTTCAGCAAATTGCGCGAGTAACTGTTGCAACTGTGTTGCACCTGGGGTGGTGTTTTCAATAGCTTGCAGCTGCGCTAACTTACCCGCGCCTGTGGTGCCAATAACGGTACAATCTCGCTGACATTGATCGAGTAAATTAGCAATGATTTGACTGGTACTGGTTTTGCCATTTGTGCCGGTAATACCAATAATATTTAGTTTTTCTTGCGGCATGCCATAAAATGCTTTCGCGACAGAAAACAATTGCTCATTAAGTTGGTAATAAGAAAGCACAGGAACTGATTGTTCGCCAACACGAGCTAGCCAGTTTAATTGTCCGTGCTCTGTTTTATTAGGCGTTTCTTGCAGCACCATGGCGCAATTTTCTGCGATGCCTTGCTCGATAAACGTTCGACCATCACGCACAGTGCCAATAACCGCGCAGAATACATCTCCAGTTTCTATAGCACGGGTATCATTAACTAAATTAGCGCAAGCTTTACCCGCAAATCTGTGCTGAAACTCAGCGCGATCTTGGGCCGTTAGGGTAATTTTCCCTAGCAATAAAACCGCCTCTATTGCGGCCAATATTGTTGGGCGATTATAAACGCGTAAAGCGTGATCAGACATGGTCACGCTCCTTAAGGGATTTCTCAATTTTAGGCTCTGCTTGCAGTGCGGTAATACTAGCATTTGCATCAGGTGGAACATTCAGTAGCCGCAGTGCCCCTTTCATTATTCGGGAAAATACCGGCGCGGCCACTTCACCGCCATGATAGAGATCCCCTCCGGGATCATCAATCACCACCACCACAGCTATTGCGGGATCAGAAATAGGCGCTACGCCTGCAAACAAGCCAACATAGTCATTACCATAACCGCCAGCAAAAGCTTTAATCGCGGTACCACTTTTACCACCGACACGATAACCATCCACTTTCGCAACGGTATATTGTTCATTCACCACATGTTCCAGCATTTCTACGACATTTTGACTATGCTCAGTGGAAAAAATCCGCTCATGGTCTTCGTTCGCTAGCCCTTGTTGATCTTGTTTTAAAATAGTTAATGGCTTTTTAATGCCACCATTACCTAGCGTGGAGTAAAAGCGCGCTAACTGAATAGGGGTAATGGCCACGCCATGTCCCCATGACAATGTTGCTAGTTCAAACTTTGACCAACGCGATCTATCATGCATCATGCCTGAGCTTTCACCCACTAAACCAGTGCCAGTGTCTTCAGAAAAGCCGGCATCAAAAAACTTATCGATCAAATAATCTTTCGGTACCGATAGTGCAAGTTTTGTTGTACCCATGTTTGATGAGTGCACTAACAATTCAGGTAAGGTAATTTTGCCCAAATATCTAGGATCTGAAACGCGACTGCCACCCAAGCGCATCCAACCCGGATAGGTATCAACAATACTGTCTTTTTCTACACTGCCAAATTCCAATGCCGTCAATACCGTTAACGGTTTCATTGTCGAACCGGGTTCATAAATATCGGTAATCGCCCGATTGCGAAAACGATGAATCGCGACACCTGTTCTATTATTTGGGTTATATGAAGGGCTATTAACTAGCGCCAACACTTCACCGGTATTAACATCAGTGACAACTGCTGAGCCTGACGTAGCCTTGAACGCTTTCACCGCACCTTTTAACTCACTGTAAGCTAACGCTTGAATACGCTGATCAATACTCAGCGTAATATCTTTTGGTTGCGTTGCTTCTTTAACGGAAAGTATTTCAATTTTTCGACCTTTAGCATCCTTACGATATTTTTTTTCGCCGTTTTCACCGGTCAATAATTGGTCGTAAACACGCTCAACGCCCTCAATGCCTTTGTCATCAACATTGGTAAAGCCAACTATGTGTGAGCTTATTTCGCCGGTAGGATAAAAGCGCTTAGATTCCTTACGCAAATGGATACCGGGAATTTTTAACTCTCGAATATAGTTAGCCATAGCAGGCGCAACTTTTCGTTCGATATAAACGAAACGTTTACGCGGATTCTTTGTCACTCTGACTTTTAATTTATTAACGTTTTGACCCAGCACATCAGCCAATGCTTGCCAATGTTTATCCATGCTCAGTGCATTGCTTTCAAAAATAATTTTAGGATCGGCCCAAACCGTTTCCACCGGCACACTTATCGCAAGTTCATGACCATTTCGGTCCACAATAGAGCCTCGTTGCACGGTTTTAGTATTGGTACGCAGCGATCGGTTGTCCCCCTGCTTTTTCAACATATCGGGTTCAATCACTTGGATATATGCTGTACGAGCCATTAGCCCAGCATAAATCAACACAACCGCAGCTAACACAACGTAAAAACGCCATGCTACTGTATTTGGGTTATATTGTGTTGATTTCTTCACTACTCTACTCTTGGTAATAAATCATGGTAATTTAATAACAATTTCCGAACTTGCATCCGGCCGCGCCATATTAAGTTGCTTCTCGGCTCTACTTTCTATCGCACTATGCTCTGCTAAACTATTTTGCTCTAATAACAAGTTACGCCATTCATTTTCCAACGCGTCTCGTTCTGTTAACAACACTTCTATTTTACTGGTTGTTTGTCGGTTTAAATGGGTGAAATAAATCACCGAAAATGCTGAAGCAACAACTAAAAGTAAAATACCGTAAATCAGTAAATGGCGCTGAATGTCGTGCCATATGTCTAGTGCTAACACAACTTTCTTGGTTGTCATTCTATGGCACCATTACTAGCGTGCTAATCTCTCTGCAACTCTTAAAACTGAGCTACGAGAACGCACATTCTCTTCAACTTCATTTTTAGTTGGTTTCAACTTTTTACCGACTAAAGCCAAGCTCTTGCCTTTGTTTAATTCTTCTTCACTGATAGGTAATCCACGTGGCACTTTTTTCGCTTGCGAATGCTTTTTCATAAATTGCTTCACTAAACGGTCTTCAAGCGAATGAAAACTGATCACGGTTAAACGGCCACCTGCTTTTAACACGTTAAGCGATGCAGCTAATGCTTTTTCAATTTGCTCTAGTTCGCTGTTGATATACATACGAATCGCTTGAAAGCTGCGCGTTGCTGGGTGTTTTTTAATTTCTCGCTGTGGCGCGGTTTTCTTAATCAGTTGTGCCAATTGGCCTGTTCTAGTTAACGGGCTCTCTTCACGGCTATCAACAATGGCATTGGCAATTCGCCAAGCGTGCTTTTCTTCACCAAAAGTGCGCAGTACCCAAGTTATATCTTCCACATCCGCGACGGCCAGCCATTGTGCCGCAGTTTGTCCGCTACTGGTATCCATACGCATATCTAGCGGACCATCTTTCATAAAGCTAAAGCCACGCTCAGCTTCATCTAATTGTGGCGATGAAACCCCCAGATCTAGAAGTATGCCGTCAACTCTTTCTAGCAATTGATGTTTTTCAACAATTGCCTGTAAATCCGCAAAGCCAAAATGCTCAATAATGAATCTATCGTCATCGGCATACTTTTCTGCCGCAGCAATTGCCGTAGGATCTCTATCAATAGCGATTAAACGGCCATTTGGCCCTAAATTATCCAAGATTAATCCCGAATGCCCGCCACGACCAAAGGTACAATCGATATAAACACCATCGGGCTTTATCGCCAAACCGGTGATCGACTCTTCAAGCAATACTGAAATATGTGATTTATCTTGTTGCATTAGATTTTGTTAACGCCAATTGGTTTTTATTAATGTCATTCACTGATTTATTACAATGATAAATCGAGTAAGCGCTCAGTCAGTTCAATTTCACCTGACTGAATTTTTGCTATGCCTTGCTGCATTTGAGCTTGCCAAGCACTTTCGCTCCAAATTTCAAATTTTCGCAATTGCCCGACTAGCATTAAGCTTTTTTCAAGTCCTGCGTGTTGACGTAATGGCCCGTTAATTAATAAACGACCACTTTTATCAACTTCACAATCGGAAGCATTACCGAGCAATACTTGCTGCAATAGTCTTTCTTGTGGATTCATACTCGACAAATTACACAGTTTTAACTCTATTTCTTCCCATTCGGGTAGTGGATATAACAATAAACACGGATGTTGAATATCAACCGTACAGACCATTTTTCCTTGGCAATCGGCAATAAGCTCCTCGCGATACCGCGTAGGTATCGTTATTCGATTTTTACTATCGAGCGTTATTGCGCTTGCGCCTCTATACATATTCCGTTTTAGTGTTTTTAGATCTCAGTTGATCCACTATTTCCCACTTTTCCCCACATTGATACAGTTTAGTGAGTAAAGCAAACTTATGTCAAGCAAAGTTTTCGCAAATTGATCACGCTGATCGCCTATAAAATAAAGGCTCGGGAGGAAGTTAATGAATTTGTGGGCTTTTGTGGATCTAATACCCAAATTTGACTGAAAATTTAAAGATTCTTCGTACCATAAGTTATTTATCTGTCACAAATTAGCGACAGTGGCGCAGGATCTTGTCTTTTTGTGGAATTAATCAACAGAATATAAAAGAAATTGCTCGCCTTTCAGCTTGATCGACAATTCCGTACCGACACTAAACAATTGTTGGCTGTAAAAACTCAATTGTAAAAATGACAGCGCTGAGGATTGCTCAAGACTATTTAACATATAATGATAGCCCTGCTCAGTAACACCAATATGTTCAATAATAACATTATTGGCTTGCTCAGAACATAAGGTAATGTTGTTGGGCTTAACTAATAATTGATAACGAGCGCTGCTATGTTCGGCTTGCTCCCTAGTTAACTCATCGAAATTACTAATCGCTTTGTTTGTTAACGAGCCAATATTTGATTTCAGTTTCCAGTCATTTTCAATGGCGATGGCTTCTACCGGCAACCAACTGCCTAATTGCAAAAAGTCTGCCACTTGCCAGCTATTGGGTTGTTGGCAAACTAACGCTGGTGCACCAACTTGTAAGACTTTTCCTTGATGCATCACGGCGATTTTATCGGCAAAAGTGAAGACTTCATCTTTATTGTGAGTGACAAAAATAGCCGTCATATTCAAACGCTTTAACAACTGCCTAATTTCTATCATTAGTTCATGACGCAATCTTGCATCAATATTGGAAAAGGGTTCATCAAGCAATAATAAACTGGGCTGTGGTGCTAACGCACGAGCAATAGCAACGCGTTGCTGTTGTCCACCAGATAGTTGATGAGGATATCGTTCAGCAAGCTCAGTTAATTCAAGTAAGTTCAACAATTCCTGACATCGACTTTGTTGCTCCGACTTTTCAAGCTTCTTAATACCAAAACAAATATTTTCGCCAACAGATAAATGCGGAAATAGCGCATAATCTTGGAAAATCATGCCGATGTTACGTTGCTCTGCTGGTAGCATGCTTTGCTGAGAAATGATGATTGCCGGCTGGCTTTCACGTTGAATAGAGATTTCACCATCCGATTGTTCAATAAAACCCGCTAAGGTATTAAGTAAAGTGGTTTTACCGCAACCGCTAGGGCCAACGAGTCCTAGTATTTCGCCTTTATTCAATGACAATTTAACATCAGATAAAATGGCTTTGTTTTGCAATTCAACTGCTAAATTGTCAATTTTGACCAGTTCGTTCACTTGCTATCCTTTTGGCGATTAAGAAAAATAATGGGTAACAAGCCAAACAGTACAATTAAAATTGCCCCTAACGCGCCTTGCTCTAACCTTTCATCTGAAATAAGTTGGTATATTTGTGTACTTAAGGTTTCAAAGTTAAAGGGCCTCAGTAACAATACCGCAGGTAACTCTTTCATCGCTTCTACAAAAACTAACAACCAAGCGACCAGTATTGATGACCTTAACAAGGGTAGATGTACACGTAATACCATTGGCAACAGTTTAGTGCCTAAACTTGCCGGTGCTAAATCTAACGACTTCGGAATTTGCCCAACACCTGCCGAGATTGTACCATTGGCAATGGCTGAAAACCTGACCACATATGCAAATATAATGGCGAAGACAGTACCTGATAAAATTAAACCCGGTGCTTTAAAGTCAAAATATTTAGCCACATCATTAATGATATGATCTAAAGGCCCAAAGGTCGCAAGCATTGCCATCGCTAGCACTGTGCCCGGAATTGCATAGCCAAAGCCAGAGACATGCAAGGGCATCATACGCCATTTACTATGATGTAAGCGATGAAATAGCGCCAAGAAAAGTGCGATCAAAGTGGCAATAGTTGCACTATAAACAGCAACTTTGATACTGTTCTTACCGGTATCAACTAAACTCAGAAACTGCGAGTAATCGGCATAATCAACGGCCATAACAATCAATAACGCCAAAGGTAGCAAAAAGCCTGCGACAACTAAAGCCCAACAAAACATACTGGCCATAACTTGTTGTGGCATAGAAAGGGTTTTTAACTCTTGCTCGGTATTAGGTCGGCTTGATTGGTGACGCTGCCCTGCCCGAGCTTTTTGTTCTGCCACCACCACAAATAACACTAATAACATCAGCATACTGGCTAACGCATTGGCAGCAGCAAAATCGCCATAACCTAACCAAGTATCATAAATCGCCGTCGTTAAGGTATTCACGGCAAAGTATTGCACGGTGGCAAAGTCAGCCAATGTCTCCATCACCACTAAGGTTAGCGATACGGCAATAGCAGGGCGTGCTAAAGGCAGGGCAATTTGGTAAAAACTTTGTTTTTCTGTACAGCCAAGTAAACGACTTGCCCGTAATAAGTTTCTATCCTGACTTTCAAATGCGGTACGGGTTAACATGTATACGTAAGGAAAAAGCACTAACGCAATAACAACAGCTGCACCGCCTAAGGTTCTTATATCAAAAAAGTAATAATCATTAGGAGTTTGCCAACCAAAACAAGCACGCAAAGCTCTTTGCACAGGCCCAGCATAATCAAATAAATCCGTGTAAAGGTAAGCAACAAGGTAAGCTGGCATTGCCAACGGTAGCATCAGCAGCCACCGTAGTTGCTTGGCCATAACGATATTGGTTTGACTGATTAATGCCGCGGCGGGAACTCCAAAACCTAACGATAATATAGCGACCAATATACCCAGCAATAAGGTATTGCTAATGTATTCAGGCAATACGGTTGACCATAAATGCAAAAACAAATCAGTAGAAGCATTAATGCCAGCAACAATCATCACTAGCACAGGTATCATTAGTGCTAATGCAAAAAACCAGCTAGAAATTTTCCAGCTGGTGCTTTTATTACCTGTGATCACAACAAACTAACTTTTTTCATCTATCAAGCGAGCAAACTATAAATCAAATTTTGCTTTGTCTAATAATGCCAATGCCGCTTTGCGTTGCATCGCAATCGTTTCTAGCGATAGGTTATCTGCTTTGAACTCGCCCCAAGAGGCAACTAACTTAGACGGTTTGACACCCGGGCGTACCGGATATTCCATGTTAGTTTCAGCATACATTTTCTGTGCCGGCTCTGACACCAAGAAATTCATTAACGCTAAAGCATTCACTTTGTTCGGCGCGTATTTTGCCATCCCCATGCCTGAAATATTAACGTGGGCACCGCGATTACTTTGATTAGGGAAATTAATATAAACAGCATCAGCCCAAACTTTTTGCTTCTCATCTTTAAGCATATTGCCAAAGTAATAACTATTACCTAAAGATAAATCACATAATTTTTGATGAATTGCTTGAACCTGTGCGCGGTCACTACCTTGAGGTTTACGGGCTAAATTCGCTTTCACTTGTTTTAACCAAGTTAATGTTTTAGCTTCACCATGTTCAGCGATCATTGATGCGACTAAGGCAACATTGTATGGGTGTTTACCGCTACGTGTACAAATTTTTCCTTGCCACTTTTTATCGGCTAAATCTTCATAGCTAAAGTCTATTTTTCCTAATCGCTTGGCCGAGTAGATGTTACGAACACGAGTTGTTAACGCGTACCAAGTATCATCAGAAGCTTTAAATTGCTTAGGAATAGCTGATGTCATCTCAGCCGATGTAGCGGCTTGGAGCAAACCTTTATCTTGCAATTCAATTAAACGGCTAATATCTGTGGTCAATAAGATATCTGCTGGGCTGTATTCCCCTTCACGAGTTAGTCGTTCAGCCATGCCTTTTTTTGCAAAAACAACATTGACTTTAATACCCGTTTCTTTCGTAAATTTATCGAAAAGCGGTTTAACTAAAAACGGTTGGCGGTACGAGTAAACATTAACTTCTTCACTTGCCGATACATGATAACTTGTCGTGAATAACGCTAGTAAAACAAGAAAAGAAAAACAGATTTTATTTAACATGAAGCCCGCCTAAATAATTCAGAAAATGGAATAATTTGAATAACTAAATTTTCCGCCAGACTAATGAAGATAAATGTGACTGTCAAGGTTTTTGAGAATTATTCTCATTTAACTTTGATTTAAGGCAAATCAACGCATAAATTTAATAAAGCTGCCGCTACTCGCAGCTTCAAATAAATTGTTATTGATATAGTGGTGATTAATCGCCAATAGTCGCAATAGCAGTACCTGGCTCGCTGAATTTAACCCAATTTTTCAACAAAAAATAAGCATCTAAATTCAAACTGATACTAGGTATTGCTTCTACGGTATTACTTTCGATATTTTCTAATGACGTGGCTTGGATAATCATGCCGGCAGCGCCTGCTTGCTTTAGGTTCTCCGCAATAGCATTTACCGAATTATCACTTTGTTGACAAATAACTATTTCGCCATTAAAAGTGCCCTTGGCAAATGGTTCTCGACAATACTTATTCTTTTTGGTGCTAATATCGGTCTGATAATTTTCAGCTAGCACCACTTGTGCAGTCACATTTCCTTGCTTGCTAAGTAAGTGACCAGCAATATTTTTCGGTGGTCTTCTCCAGTTGGGCTCACCTTGAAAGTTGCTAATAAAGGTACGCTCTCCATCCGCAGCATTCTTTTGTAAGATAAGGTGTGGTTGAACACCTATGGTATTTAACTCGAGTGCTTGTAATAGCAGACATGGTGCTAAAAGCACCATCATTATTCCCAGTTGTAACTTTTTCACGTTTTTCACGTTTTTCACCTAGTAAACAGCCGCACGTTAATTATTATTTTTTATTGTTAAACGTGGATGACAATTATTATTTATTTTAATTATTTGTTAATTTCATTTACATATGTAACTAAGATCATTCTGGTACATATTTGCCTGAAAATAAACCTCGAAAACGAATAAACAATAATTAAATTTAAGGTGTTGTTTTAATGACTAAAATTAGAACAAATACGTGGTTACAGGGATTTTTTGAGAAAAAATATACCCTAAATTGATAAGTAATTGACTAAGTATTCATCATTTAGCTTGTAAAAATCGCTTTACCTGCTCAGTTAAGCAGCGATTTGCTATGTAATGTCGCCCTGACTTATGGCTGATCAACCAACCTTTTTCAGTTGCCACTATGCTATCGATATCACAATAATACATTTTGTTGTCGTTATAGAAGGAATGTGTTCGAATATATTCGTCAGTCACTTCGATGGTAACTTCTGCCTTTGCCACCTTACTTAGCATTTGCCGCATCACCCACCAAGGTTTACGATAGTAGGTGCTTACAGCCTCTAAAATACCAAGTGAAAAGATAAACCACGCCGCGTAAGGATTAATGTCGGAGAAAAGCACTAAGCCTGCCCCTATTATCAGCATTACTAACGCTTTTAGGTAAAGTGATGAAAAAGGCTGTGGCACAACAGATTCTTCATAACATTCAGTAAAATGTGACTTATCCAAAATAAAGGTTGATTGATAATTTAACGGCTCTGGTATATTTTGCATAAGAAGTGCTACAACAACATTTTTGATCAATTAAGGTTAGTAGCATTTTACCCATAACCATTGATAAATACTATTGACTCTTTTCAGCTATGTTTAATGTTGCTAACCAAGTACTAAACTCACCGTCTAGTCTTGTGCCCCAACTTTTTATCAACCTTTGGTAAGCTTGCCAATTACCACGACGAATATGCACCAGCATCTCATCAATTAAATCACGATGTTGCTCCATCATAAAACGTACCGCTAAATAGCCCCAGCGGTAAACCCGATCTGAGCCGGTATTTTCATTACTACTGGTATTAAATAATTCACTTAAGGCAAAGCTGTTGTCTTTCGCCAATGCTATAGCTTTAGGGTTATTATCACCCCAGGCCAAATACTCACCTAAACCTTCAGCCCACCAAACAATATGCGGATAAGCTAAGTTTGGCGTGGGACAAAACTCTGGCCCAGCGTGATCGTCATGCAAACCATTACAATAATCGCCATATTTATTAAAACGACCATCTAAATAATGAATATATTCATGCTTTAAATTCCAAATTTTTCCTGAGCGTTCATAAGCAACAAATTCGGCTTGGTTATTGGCTTTATCGGGGTAACCTTCTAAATACATGCCACCATTGTCAGTCGGCATATTAAAATGTGCAGTCGCATATTTTACGAATTCATCGCGGCTGGAATAAATATTAGCTCTCATTTTTACATTGTTGTCATCTGCAACTGGCTTGCCTCTCGTGTTAAAAACTTGATGAAATTTATCCTCTTGAGCAATTAACAACATACAGGCTGAGTCTAATTGCGCTTTATCAAGTGATTGTGAGCGGATCACTATGGTTTCGTTACATTCAGTCGATTGTGTCAACACGTCTGTAACAGCCGCAAGCTCGTCAACTGAATTTTCTCCACCGCCATAGGCCAACAATGAAGTAAAAGTGCTCAAGAGTATTAACTTTTGAACTTTCCTTTGATGGTTTTTAATATTCAACTTATTATCCTTATTAAAATAAATTGCATACAATATAATATATAAAATCATCAATGAAAAGCAACAAAAAAGCCGGACTTGCAATGAATAAAGCAATGTTGTCTAGCAATGCAAATATGGTGCTTAGCAAATCATACTTAATGTTAACGGGAATAAAAGTTACTGATGTTTTTCATCAATAAAATTGGTCGTAGTAGCTGAGGTTTCAAGGTCGTTTGTCAACGCATCTGCTGGCTGCATATCATCGTTGTCTGAACTGGTTTTATTGCGAGAAAGTATTTTTTCAAAATAATGGTTAAGCTTTTGTTTCGCCGCTATGGTCAACTCGCCATTTTGGTGTTGTTCAACCAATAAGGCTTCGACTTTTAAAAACAAATTATCAACATTTTTATCAACCTCACCGCTGGTTTTATTGTTTACGTTACCAGCCTGCTTATTTTGCTCAGCAGCCACTGCATTTGCTTGGTTTGTATCTAGACCCTCAGGAAGATCACCAAATAAATTCAGCCAATGGTCGCTCTGATGACCTAGGTTCATTAAGCGTTGAAAATAGCCATTACCAACATGGTTTCCTTTAATTAAATCAAGCACAGTGCAAATAATTGCCACCGGGCTCAGTAATAAGTCGCGCACGGCATCTAGCATCAATTTAATTTGAAATACAAAGTTTTCACGTATTAATAGCCATTTACGCTTATTGGGCTTACTCATTTAATTTCCTTCTAAATACTTCTTTGTATATTTTGACCATTCACAAGAATATAGCAATGCCGTAGATGAATTTCAGGCAATAAAAAACCGCGATAAACGCGGTTTTTTAAGCAAAATATTAACAAGATTAGCCGTTGATAAAATCAACACCTTCTTGGATATCTGCTTTTAATGTCGCTAACATGTCATTTTTTGCTTGTTGCTCAAATGCACTTAACTCACCGTATGGTAATACTTCCGCAATACCATTAACGCCTAAACGCACAGGATGAGCGAAGTAAGGTGCATCGCCGCCTTCAACTTCTACGTATGCGTAATCTACAACGTCTTCACCTTGTAAACCTTTAACTAAAGATAAACAAAAACGAGCAGCAGCTGCCCCCATTGATAGTGTTGCAGAGCCGCCGCCAGCTTTAGCATTTACTACTTCAGTACCAGCATTTTGAATGCGTGGCGTTAATGCTGCAACTTCTTCATCAGAGAATGTCGCACCTTCAACTTGTGAAAGAAGTGGTAAAATTGTGGTACCTGAATGGCCACCAATCACTGGAATTTTAACATCGTTTACATCCATGCCTTTTAATTCGGCGATAAATGCTTCACTACGGATAACATCAAGCGTTGTTACACCAAACACACGGTTTTTGTCGTAAGTACCGGCTTTCTTAAATACTTCAGCAACAATTGGTACCGTGCCGTTTACTGGGTTAGTAATAATACCCACTAACGCTTTCGGACAATTTGCAACTATGCCTTCTGCTAGCGTTTTGATAATACCCGCATTAACAGCGAATAAGTCAGCACGATCCATACCTGGTTTACGTGGCATGCCCGCTGGGATAATTACAATATCAGCACCTGAAAGCGCAGCAGCTAAATCATCAGCACCAAAACCTGCAACTTTAACGGCAGTAGGGATGTGTGATAAATCAACAGCAACACCCGGAACAACTGGTGCAACGTCATATAAAGATAATTCAGAACCGGCAGGTAATTGAGTTTTTAATAGTAAAGATAACGCTTGGCCGATACCACCAGCAGCGCCTAGCACAGCAACTTTCATTTGATGTCTCCGAAATTTGAGTAATTACGTAATATTTTGTTGGCCAAAAGATATAGTATAAGTGGCCAAAAAACAATGATTATTCATCTGTATTGGCTTATAAGGATAACGTATAATGGAAATTGTGAAATAATACTTAGGTATTACAAGTCAATAATTCTCGACAAATATATTTATAAAATAGCGGATCATGATGAGCGGACAACAAAAACAAGAAGCCTTAGTACAAGCCTTTAAAGACCTATTAAAGCAAGAGCAGTTTAGCTCGCAAGGTGATATTGCCGATGCCTTAAAATCTCAAGGTTTTGAAAATATTAGTCAATCTAAAGTATCACGCATGTTAAGTAAGTTTGGCGCGGTGCGCACCCGTAACGCTCGCCAAGAAATGGTTTATTGTTTACCGGCAGAACTAGGTATGCCAACGGCAAAGAGTCCACTTAAGCAACTGGTATTAGATATAGAACACAATGATGTCATGATCATTATTCGCACTAGCCCGGGCGCGGCGCAATTAATCGCGCGTTTGCTCGATAGCTTAAGTAAAAGTGATGGTGTACTCGGCACTATTGCTGGTGATGATACTATTTTCATCGCGCCAACAGATGTGACTCAAATTAAACTAACCATCATTAAGCTTGAAGAGCTGTTCTTAAAAAACCTAAGCTAAAAGCTTAGGTTAAAAAAACACAAACTAAAAAATTACTCTCCCAGTTCCGCCAGAATATTCAAGCTAGGAACAAAAAAGGCCGCGCCTGTTTCAGCTTGGGTATACTTCAACATATGGTCGCTATGACCATGGCCGTCACCAACAATCATACTTGCCAGCATTAACTCAAAAGGCTCAGGAGAATGGCAATAGGAAACAAAAAATAGCCCCTGCAACTTCATATCACCATACGGCATGCTTTGACGCAATATTTCAATACTCTTGCCTTCACTGTCTTTCAAGTTTACTCGTTTAATATGTGAGGTTGGTGCTTTATTCTCTTCCGAGTATTCTTCGTTATTAACCTTAGTACGGGCAAAAACATCTTCTTGGTCTTTTACTTCTAAAGAATTCCATAAATTTAAATTATGACGATAACGCTGAATATGCAGATAACTACCGGAAGAAAATTCAGCATCTTGTTCTTCATTTATTAGTGCAACTCGGCGGCGATGATGTCCTTGTGGATTTTCCGTACCATCGACAAACCCCGTTAGATCTCGACCATCTAAAAAGCGAAATGCTCGAACTTGTTCAACCAATTCAACGCTGTCGGCTAACAATTCGCAAACTTTCGTGGCAACAATATGGTTAACATCACCTCGATCACTGCGAATTTCGATATAGATATCGTAATTACAAACCGGTGCAACACGGTCATCTACCGCCATTTCAGGAAATGCTCTTAAGTGTTTTGGCCGACCTTTCGGGTAAATTTCATCCCAATAATTAGTCCCTATGGCGATAACACCAGCAAGATTAGCTTCTGAAAAACGATCGGCATATTTATCAAATAGTGCCGGTAAGCGTGATAACGCCTGCCGAATAAATGAATTTTTATCATCCAAAGCATTAAATAATAAATAGTATCCGTGAAGGCTGGGCTCGGCACACACACCAAATTGCTCTCTAGCCATAAAGTTATCCGTTTATAAACATCTAAATTAATAAGGTAATTTTACACATTTTATTAATGATAACAGTAAAACTTTACGAATTATTTCAGCGAGCTTGATCTACGCCGACATTATCTGGGAAATATCAAAATAAAACACCAAGGTAAAGCTACCTTGGTGTTCTGATCATCTATTCGCTCGACGCGATATAATTTCTACCTTCAACTAGCCGCGCGTGAACTCTGGATAGGCTTCCATACCGCAATCTGACTTATCGACACCTTCATACTCTTCTTCAGAACTCACTCGAATACCTATCAGCTGCTTCAAAGCAAACCAGACAATCAAGCTAGTAGAAAACACCCAAATAAATATGGTTGCGGCACCAATTAGTTGCCCAGTTAAGCTTGATGCATCATTTGTTAACGGCACCAATAATAATCCTAGTAAGCCAACAACACCATGCACTGAAATGGCGCCAACAGGATCATCAATTTTCAACTTATCTAAACTGATAATTGAGAACACCACCACGATACCAGCAATCGCGCCAAACAAGGTAGCTTGCATTGGCGTCGGCGTTGACGGCTCAGCTGTAATTGCCACTAACCCCGCCAGCGCACCATTTAATGCCATGGTTAAGTCTGCCTTTTTAAATAGCAGTTTGGCTAATATCAGTGCCGATACAGCGCCCGCCGCCGCCGCTGCGTTGGTATTGAGAAACACCATAGCGACAGAATGAGAACTGGCAATATCACCAAGCTTTAACACTGAGCCGCCATTAAAACCAAACCAGCCCATCCATAAAATAAATGTCCCTAAGGTTGCCATCGGTAAATTAGCACCGGGAATTGCATTTACTCGGCCATCAGCACCGTACTTACCTTTTCGGGCACCTAGCAGTAATACCCCCGCTAATGCCGCTGCAGCACCGGCCATATGCACAATGCCTGAACCGGCAAAATCAGAAAAGCCTAAGTCACTTAAGGTATACAAGCCAAATACGGCATTACCACCCCAGGTCCAGCTGCCTTCCATCGGATAAATAACCGCAGTTAATACCACAGCAAAAGCGAGAAATGCCCATAACTTCATGCGTTCAGCCACCGCGCCAGAAACAATCGACATCGCGGTAGCCACAAAGACCACTTGGAAAAAGAAATCTGAAGCGGCTGAGTATATTGCTGCCCCTGTAAAACCATCTTCTCGCGCCGAGAAATCAGCTAATACTTTAGCAGGGTCTACTGTTTCAATGCCTGATAAAAACATGCCGCCGCCGTACATAATGTCGTAACCAATAACTAAATACATCATGCAAGAAATCGCATATAGCGCGACATTTTTAGTTAATATTTCTGTGGTATTTTTAGCGCGAACTAAACCAGCCTCAAGCATAGAGAAACCCGCAGCCATCCACATCACTAAGGCACCACAAATCAAGAAATAAAATGTGTCCATGGCGTATTGAAGTTGAAAAATATTTTGTTCCATCGTGCTGCTCCTAAATCGCTTCTACATCTTGCTCGCCGGTACGAATACGCACGGCTTGCTCAAGGTCATAAACAAAGATTTTGCCGTCACCAATTTTTCCGGTATAGGCTGCTTGGCTAATCGCTTCAACAAGTCGTTGAACAACGTCATCATTGACGGCAATTTCAAGTTTTACTTTTGGTAGAAAATCTACTTGATATTCTGCACCACGATATAACTCGGTATGGCCTTTTTGGCGGCCAAATCCTTTGACTTCACTGACAGTTAAACCTTCGACACCAATCTCAGAAATCGCTTCTCTGACATCATCAAGTTTAAAAGGCTTTATTATTGCGCTGACTAATTTCATTTTTTAATCCTTATTTATGTCTTGAATACTAGGTATCAATCCTTGTGCCAAAACAATTTAATCTTTTAAAACAGTAAGATAATGCATTCTATGAAATTAGTGTCGCACCATTGCAGTGCGTAAAGCGCCGCGCTTGTTAACTGCTGGTGCAAGTTCAGTGAGAACAAACCTAGCATTCGGCTACTTAGCAAATCACCACACTGACAAGCGCCCTAGTATTAAAAAAATTATTTATTAAATAACGAAAAGTGTTTAACTGCCTCCGCTTTGGGTGTAGATTATTTAATCAGGTTACTGCTAAGGAATAAGCTATTGAAAAACACCGATACTTCTTCATACCAGCACTTCTTAAAAGTCGTCGATTGTCAGCACGCTTGCCCTGCTCATACCCCTGTCCCTGAATACATTCGTTTAATCGCAGAAAAACGCTATACCGATGCCTATATGATTAACTGGCAATCGAATGTTTTTCCGGGCGTATTAGGCCGAGTTTGTGATCGACCCTGTGAGCCGGCTTGTCGACGCACTCGCGTTGAAAATGAGCCCGTCGCCATCTGTCGTTTAAAGCGGGTCGCCAGCGATTACAAAGAAGACATTTATTCGTACTTACCAGCCATTCCACAGCAAAAAAACGGCAAACGCATCGCCTTGATTGGTGCTGGCCCAGCTTCTTTAACAGTAGCAAGAGATTTACTGCCGTTGGGGTATGAAGTGGTGGTATATGAACGTGATGCAAAAGCCGGTGGCATGATGCGTAGCCAAATACCCGCCTTTAGATTACCTGAATCGGTATTAGACGAAGAACTCGATTACATTCTAAAAATGGGCGTTGAATGCCACTTTGGTGAAGAAATATCAAGTTTAGAAAAGCTGCTGCAAGCTAAATTTGATGCCATTTTTATTGGTACCGGCGCGCCATCGGGCCGTTGGTTAGAAATTCAGGGCCATGACTTAGCTGCTAGCCATATCGAAATTGGTATCAATTGGTTGTCCAATGTTAGCTTCAAGCATACCGAAAAAGCGCCAAAACGTGTGGTGGTACTAGGTGGCGGCAATACGGCAATGGACTGTTGTCGAACAGCAAAAAGACTCGGTGCCAATGAAGTAACTGTGCTGGTTCGTTCAAGTTTTGATGCCATGAAAGCATCCCCTTGGGAAAAAGAAGATGCGCAAGCAGAAGGTATCACCATTAAAGCTGATCATACCCCAATTGAATATGTGATGACTGACGGTAAATTCATTGGTGTGCTATTTGAAAAAGTGACTTCAAGCTATGACAAGCAAGGTAAAAGAACTTTACTCCCGACTGGCGAAACTATATTAGTTGAATGTGATTTAGTCTTAGTCGCGGTAGGTCAAGACACCGCATTCCCTTGGATTGAGCGTGATATCGGCATCAAATTTAACAAATGGCAACAACCCGCACTTAATAAGCAAACACTGCAATCTACATTGCCTCAGGTATTTTTTGGTGGCGATGCAGCATTTGGGCCGGAAAATATTATTAGTGCCGTTGCCAATGGCCATCAAGCCGCAATCTCCATCGATTTATTTTGCCAAGGTAAAAATACTCAGCAAGAACGACCTGAAGTAGGCTTTAACCTGATCAGCCAAAAAATGGGCATTCATGACTGGAGTTATCAAAGTGCCATTAGCCACGAGCAACGTAATCAGGTACCGCATATCGCCTGGGAAGAGGCGGTAAAGCAATTGAATACCGAAGTAGAGTTAGGCTTCGATGAAAAACTGGCATTAGAAGAAGCCCATCGCTGCTTGAACTGTGATGTCCATACTGTATTTAACGAAAAAACCTGTATTGAATGCTCGGCATGTGATGACATCTGTCCAATGGACTGTATCAACTTTGTTGACGTTGATGAGAATACGCAAAATGACGCTGAGCAAATATTAGAAAAGCTTCGTGTGAAAGAAATTAACCCACAACAAGAGTTATTGATATCGCCGGCATTAAAAACCGGCCGCATTATGATCAAAGACGAAGATGTTTGCTTACATTGTGGCCTATGTGCAGAGCGCTGCCCCACTGGTGCATGGGACATGAAAAAGCTAACCATCGACAATATTGGAGCAACCATAAAATGAGCCAAATATCTGTAACCTCGCTGCCTAATACTTGTCACAGCGTCAATGACTTTGTCGTCCGTTTTGCCAATACCAATGGCACTGGCTCAGCAAGTGCCAACAATATGTTTGCCAAAGCAATTATTCGTATGGGCATTCCAGTCAGTGCAAAAAATATTTTTCCGTCCAACATTCAGGGTATGCCGACTTGGTATGAAGTCAGGATTAACGAAAATAATTTCCTAGCAAGGCGCGGCGGTCGCTCTGAAATAGTTGTTGCTATGAATGCCCAAAGCTTAGCAGACGACATTGACAGCGTAACCAGTGGCGGCTTTTTACTGTACGACTCTTCTCGTGCTCTGCAGGAAAGTGAAATTCGCGATGATATTCACTACCTTGCCATTCCTATTTCCGCCATTTGCCAAAAAGAATATCAAGATCCACGCCAACGCCAGCTTTTTAAAAATGTGATCTATGTCGGTGCACTTGCGGCGTTGCTGCATATTGATTTTGATGTTTTGAAAACCTTAGTGACTGAACAATTTCGCGGTAAAGACAAGTTAATTACCCCCAATATCTATGCCCTAGAATTAGGCTATCAATACGCTCACCAGCATTTTCAATGTCCATTAACAATAAAAGTAGAGCGTCGAAAATTAATCAATAATCGCATTATGGTTGATGGCAATACTGCCACGGCACTTGGAGCGGTTTATGGCGGTGCAACAGTTGTCGGTTGGTATCCCATTACGCCATCAACATCCGTGGTAGAAAAGTTTGCCAGCTATTGTGCTCGGCTGAGAATCGATCCCGCCACCGGCAAAAAAAATTATGCGCTAGTACAAGCGGAAGATGAATTGGCCGCTATTGGTATCGCCATTGGCGCTAGCTGGAACGGCGCGCGAGCTTTTACCGCCACCAGTGGCCCGGGCATTTCCTTAATGACTGAGTTTTTAGGCCTAGCATATTTTGCGGAAATTCCCATGGTGCTTGTAAACGTGCAACGTGCTGGTCCATCAACGGGCATGCCCACCCGTACTCAACAATCAGACATTTTAGCTTGTGCCTACGCCTCGCATGGTGATACCAAACAAGTACTATTATTTCCACAAGACCCTTTTGAATGCTTCACCATGTCTGCTCAGGCATTTGATCTGGCAGATCAACTACAAACGCCAGTTATTATCATGAGTGATTTAGATTTAGGCATGAATGATCACTTAACTGCCGAATTTACCTGGGATGATCAGCAAAGTTACCAGCTAGGTAAAGTACTTTCTGCTCAGCAATTAGATGAATTGGATGAGTATGGCCGGTATCTTGATGTCGATAACGACGGCATATGTTATCGAACATTGCCCGGAACCCACCCTGATAAAGGCGCATTTTTCACCCGTGGCACTTCTCGAAACCGATATGCTGGCTACACCGAAAAGTCTGCTGATTACGTAGATAATATGCAGCGATTAACGAAAAAATTTGCTCATGCGGTGAACTTGCTGCCAGCTGCTGAGATAGTGCAATCGAAAAGTCGAGCGAAAATAGGCTTAATATTTTTTGGCACTAGCAGTCATGCCATACCTGAAGCCATACAACAATTAAAAGATCATGGTTTATCCGTTGACACCATGCGTATCAAAGCATTCCCATTTAATGATGCAATTGTCGACTTCATTAATGATCACCAAGACATTTTTGTTATTGAACAAAATCGCGACAGCCAAATGCGAACACTGCTCAGCAACGAGTTATCTATTGCTCCAGAAAAGCTCAACGCCATTGCAAACTTTGATGGTCTGCCATTAACAAGCTCATTTGTCGTTAATAATGTCCTCGAACATTTTGCAACGCAATCATCTGTCACTAAAACCGGCTAAGGAGTTTTAACATGAGTTACCAAAAATCAAAATTTCATCACCCGCGTTTACCCGTCAATGATTTAGGCTTAACCTATCGCGATTACGAAGGCGCTTTATCAACGTTATGCGCCGGTTGTGGTCATGACGCTATTACTTCAGCCATAGTTCAAGCCTGTTTTGAATTATCTTTGCCACCACACCAAGTGGCTAAAATGTCAGGCATTGGCTGCTCGTCAAAAGCCCCAAACTACTTTCTTAATAAAGCCCACGGTTTTAACTCTGTGCACGGCCGTATGCCGTCGGTAACAACAGGAGCAAACCTGGCTAATCGAGATTTAACCTATTTAGCTATGTCGGGGGACGGTGATAGTGCTTCCATCGGTTTAGGGCAATTTGCCCATGTTGTCAGGCGGCAGCTTAATATGCTTTATATGGTTGCTAACAACGGCGTATATGGTTTAACCAAAGGCCAGCTAGCGGCAACAGCCGACAAAGGTGTTACCAACAAAACCGGTGAATTAAGTCTATTTACTGATATCGATTTGTGTGTGATGGCATTGCAGTTAGGCGCAACATTTGTCGCCCGTAGCTTTTCAGGAGATAAAAAACAGCTAGTGCCATTGATTAAGGCAGCAATTAGCCATCAAGGTTTTGCCTTTTTAGATATCGTATCACCTTGTGTAACCTTTAATAATCATGCCGGTTCAACCCGCTCTTACGATTATGTCCATGAACACATAACGACCGCAGCAATAACTGATTTTATTCCGGTCAAAACAGAGATCACCAGCGATTGCCAAGCAGGAGTGTGTGAAGATGTTTGCTTGCACGACGGTTCATTAATGCGCATTCATAAATTGCAGGCGGACTATGATACCCAGAATGCCATGAAAGCGATTAATGACATTGAACACCATAAACAACAGGGAGAAATTTTAACCGGGCTGTTTTATTTAGACCCCAATGGCGAAAGCTTTCATGACATTAATAACTCGTCAGATACGCCATTAAATCAATTAAACCAAGACCTACTTTGTCCGGGGAATAGAGTGCTAGCCAGTATTAATGATAGCTTTCGCTAACTTATCGACAGGTAAAATTTCGCTTATCTGACAAGGTTTAATAAATCATCGCTGAACTTGGGTTTAATATTGCCAAAATACTTAAGCGCTCGAGATCACAAAAATTACTCGCGCCCTGCAACATATTTTGGTCAATAGGCAACTGTTGTAAAGCGTTTTCATTCAACAACAATTCCACAGGATGAGACTTACAATCATAGTTCGTCAACATAATACGTTTAGCGAGATATAATAATTTACTTTCGTCACTACTAAACTCAAAGTCATCATTATCTTGATTACGAATAGGCTCAATAATTGTAAATGGTAACTGCCATTGTTTTAACAATTCAGCAGCACAATCACCGAAGCTAAATCCCAGAACGGCATTTTGCCTATGCCAAGGTAACTCCGAGCTGGAAATCATATTGGCGGCATAAACTTTCTCTGGCGATAATTGTTGAACCACTAATTCACCCAAATTATGCAACAAGCCTAAAATAAATAACCGTTCAGCATTAGGAATAGCTAACTTAACGCCAATAAATTTAATTATCAGTGCACAATCGACACTTTTGCACCAAAAATTATCTAAATAATCTTGCTCCGCGGTTAGCTTGTTAAAGGCTTTACTGGTGAAAAAAGCAATTACTAGGTTATAAACTTCTGTTATCCCTAGCACCAGCACAGCTTTAGACACAGTATCAATTTTTCCAGGGTAATTAAAAAACGAGCTATTCGCCAACTTCAAAATAGTACCCGCTAGGGCAGGATCTAATAAAATAACATCGGCGATATCGTCAATGGTTGAGCTTTCATCATCAATCAGTTCTTTAATACGAACAAAAGAGTCGGAAAGCACAAAAATATCGCTGGCCTGTTCTGCATAGTCATTTATATTCATTATTTTATTCCTACCATAGCACCGTCGTTTGTCCGCAGATTTTATGGTTCGTTAAATTTTAATTACCGATTTCAATATATCGTAACCTTGAAGCGCAAAAACCTTTGTCACACTGGCTATAGGTTAACTTGACGTGGTAAAAAATCCACTGAAATCAGCAATATTAAGTTAGCCTACTCCACCTAAATATAGATGAATTAATTAATTAATCTGCAAACTTACATGATAAGAGGTAAATTTGCGGATATTAATCACCCCGGAGTCGAAAATTAAATACTGCCCCTTAATACCTAATAATAGGCCAGAAACCTCAGCTGTTTTATCAAAATTAAATGACGATATTTTTGTTAAATACTCTTGCACCGGAAAATGTAAATCAACAACCTCTTGATCTAATTCTTCAATGGCACCTTCACCGTATGTCAGCGCTAAGCTTGCTAGTTTTTCGGCGATTTTTGGCTTCAACTCTTCAGCAATAGCTTTTAAATCTACGGCATCTGCACTACCTTTTAACATAGCTCGCCAATTAGTTTTATCAGCAATAAACTCCGCCAAAGCTATTTCAACCAACCCTGACTGTAAGCGAGTGCTTACTTTAAAAATAGGCAATGCTTGAGTGGCCCCCTGATCAATCCAACGGGTTGGAATTTGACTATGGCGGGTAATCCCCACTTTTAAACCTGAAGTATTGGCCAAATAAACATAATGCGGAATAAAGCAATTACTTTCTCCCCATTCCGGCTCACGACAAGTACCTTTGTCGTAATGGCAAGTTTCTGGCTTCATAATACACATGTCGCATTGTGCAAGTTTTTGCATGCATGGAAAACAATACCCTTGAGAATAGCTTTTTTTGGTTTTTTTACCACAATGCTGACAATCGATATGACCACTATAATGCAAGGATATTTGCTTACCAATAAGTGAATTAAGTTCAACTTCTTGCTCACCTATCACCATACGATACTGCACAGTGCCATCAGCGGATAATTGCGCACGCATTTTTCGTAGCGCACCAGTTTCTATTTGTTGCATAATTCAACCCATCATTATTTAGCCGTTCATGATATAAAAATCATATTAGCTCAGCTAGCACTAATTTAATTTTATCTCGAATAAACCAAGAAAAATTGCGATGATAGAAGGTGTAGTTTACTCTAAAGTTAAATTGATTATGTGGTACGTATACTTACTCCGTTGTGCAGATAATAGCCTATATGGTGGCATCACAACCTCACTCGAACGACGTGTAATCGAACACAATGAGTGCAATAAGAAAGGCGCAAAATACACACGTGTTCGCCGTCCGGTTCGCTTGGTGTACTCAGAGCCTCAACTTAACAGACAAGAAGCCAGCCGCCGTGAATACCAACTTAAGAAACTTACTAAAGCTAAAAAAGAGCAATTGGTTGGCACTTATACCGAAATGCAAGAACGAAAAAACTAAACAGCTGTTCGCTTAAAGCCCTTGATTTTACTGGTCTGCTTTGTCTATTAAATGACAATAAATTTCGATTTTGCTTAAGCATACTGTTAGAATGGCGCCGATTTCAACCGCTATTAATGAAGACAAATACCTATGTTCTTAGAGAATTATTGCAGTATTTCTGATAATAAAATTAGCTTTACCCGCCAACAAGCGAGTGACTTCGCTAAACAAATTGCCGATGACTTTAATCCATTACACGATATCAATGCGAAGCGCTTTTGTGTACCTGGCGATTTACTCTTTTCATTAGTATTAGAACGTGCTGGTTTGCATCAGGAAATGAGTTTTACTTTTTCCGGTATGGTTACCGATGGTATCGCTTTAAATTTTCCAAATGATATTACCTCGTCGGCAAGTATCATCGACGACAAGCAAAAAGAATATTTACGTATGACGGTTGCTGGTGAACACACTAAAAACAGCCAAGCAATTGAAGCATTAACGCGTGCCTATGTCGAATTTTCAGGCCATACATTTCCGCATATTCTGGTTGGCTTAATGAAGGAAAATAATGTCATGATCAACCCTGCGCGCCCAATGATCATGTATGAGAGCATGTCTATCCATTTAGATAGTACTGAATTTCAAGAAGTGGCATTAGAGTTATCCTCAACAACATTAGATATCGAAGGTAAACGCGGTAATGCCTGTTTATCATTCGATTTAGTGTCTCAAGGGAAAGTGATTGGTCATGGCAAGAAGTTCATGTTGCTCAGCGGCTTACGAGATTATTGTCAAGCAACAATTGACACTATAGTGGCGCAATACAACGACAAAAAAGCATTATATTTAGCAAAATAAATTAATGCCGTCATCAGTATCTAAACGGGTAATCAAAAAATTACCCGTTGTGACGGCAAAAAGTTGTCCTATCAACGCAATTTTCTTCCTAACCAGCGTAAACCATCATCAGCTTTCACCGCCGCTTGTCGAAAATATCGCTGACTTGTTCTCAACCAATTCTTAGCCCAAGCGTACTCCATACTTAACAGCGCTAACCCTAAGGGAATAAATATCACCGCCGGGCCTGGTAACAAAATAAAAACGCAACCAATTAAAAGACATAAAAAGCCTAATATTGTTAGCGTTGTTCGTTTTAATTTTTCTCGCATATCGCACTCTTTTTTACTATTTATAATAATAGCGATCAAAAGCAATAGTTATTCCAACTAAAATATTCTTTATTTACAAAGAGATATAACATCCCTAGTTAAGCCCGTTCTCTTAAATTGGTCAATTTTGCTAGATATCGGGCATTTATCTTAAATAACTTTCTTCAAATTCACCTTGTTGACGACGCTTATCTTCAACACATGCGGCAAATATTTGTGTCGATTTAGGTCGCGCACACTTTTTCTCTGGCCGATAGTACTTTAACCATGCCTGAAGTTTTTCACCTTGATACTTGGCCTTGACAACAATAGCTTTACTATTGGCAAATGGCACTAGGGTTTTAGCCAGTTTACTATGCTGCTTTTTATCGGTTTTATAGTATTTTTTACTTGGTTTTTTCTTAGATTTAAGCTTAACTTTCTTCTTTTTAGACTTAGGTTTTAATTTTCCAGTTTCACAGCGCCACCAAGTATCGCGGGCTTTTTTCTCTTTTTTAGCCAAACTATTGCTACGCTTGAGCGAGTTTCCTTGCCGCTGTTGTGATTGAATATTGTCGAGTTTTTGTCGGTAACTCTGACAATGCTTTTTAGCCGCGATAACAGGCATTGAATGCATTAACAGCAGCAAAATAATACTGACACCTAATAATCGTTTCATCTGATATCGTCCATTGAATTCAGGTTGAATGCAAACAGTGTAGTCAACATTGAAGAAAATTCGACCCCAACAATTATTTTAGCCTTAAAGTAAGGTCAATTTAACGCTATAGAACTGCCATATCTCACAATATTGAAAAACGTCTATAATGGAGTAACGCTCAATTTTGTTAGGAACACGGATGTTTCAATCAGCCATCAAACGATATGCGATAACGACCGCATTATTACTTTGCTATTTGCCTTACGCACTTGCTCAACAAAAGCCTAAATTACAACTCGCCAGCCATTATCAAAAGCCGGTTGCTATAGAGCAATATTGGGTCAGTGAGAAACTTGATGGTGTTAGAGGTTATTGGAATGGTCAGCAATTATTAACTCGCAGTGGCAACTTGCTGTCTCCGCCGCTTTGGTTCACTGAAAATTGGCCGAAAATCGCGTTAGATGGTGAATTATGGAGTGCCAGAGCAAAGTTCGAACAAATTAGCGCTTGTGTTCGAACTACCAGGTCAAATGGCGAATGCTGGCGAAAACTCAAACTTATGGTGTTTGATTTACCACATCAAAAAACGAACTTTACTGAGCGAATACACCTGATGGAGCAAGTCATTCAGGCAACAAAATCGCAACATCTAAGCATGATAAAACAACAAAAAATAGCAAACACTAAAAGCTTATACGCACTATTAAATCAAGTTGTTGACAATAATGGCGAAGGTTTGATGCTGCACCTTGGCTCTGCACTTTATCAAAGCGGTCGTAGTAGAAATCTCTTAAAACTAAAGAAACATCAAGATGCCGAAGCAGAAGTGATTGCTCACATGCCGGGGAAAGGCAAATATCAAGGCTTACTTGGCGCAATCAAAGTAAAAACGCCTGAAGGCATACTATTTAAAATTGGCAGTGGCTTTTCCGATCAACAACGCAAACAACCACCTAAAATTGGCAGTGTAATAACCTACAAATACATTGGTAAAACGCAACGAGGTGTGCCAAGATTTGCCAGCTTTCTTCGCATTAAAGAACAACATTAAGGTTTAAGATTAAATTATGGAATTTCATTTATGGCTATCGCTGGTAGTTATTTGCATTTTAGGGGCGCTTTCACCCGGCCCAAGTTTGGCATTAGTGATCAAAAACACCTTAAATGGCGGTGCTACTCAAGGTTATAGTACAGCAATTAGTCATGGCATTGGCGTGGCTTTGTATGCGGCAATTACGGCAACGGGCATAGGTGTGTTAATTGTCCAATCACCAATGTTATTTAATGCAATCAAATATGCAGGAGCGGCATTTCTTTTATATCTAGGTATAAAGGCACTAATGAGCAAAAAGCAGAACATTCAATTTGCTAACAAAAGTGATGTGCTAGACCCAACAATTAATGGCTGGCGTGATGGCTTTCTGATTGCATTTTTAAACCCTAAATTGGCAATATTTTTCTTAGCACTGTTTAGCCAGTTTGTGGATGCTAATGCTGGTTGGCAGCAAAAAGCGATTATGACCGGCACCGTCGGCCTTATCGATATGCTGTGGTATGTAATTATCGCCTACACTATGTCTCGAGGCCCTATTTTGGAAAAATTAAAAGCCAATAGTCATATAGTGGACAAAATAACGGGAAGCTTTCTAATATTGCTTGCCGCCCGCGTAGTACTGAATTAGAACAAGTTTATCGTTCAATAACGACACAAATTGAACTTAATGTAGAAGAACTCTATATTCGTTCAATTTGTTTATTCAGTAGGCTTATAAATAAAGTATAAACATTTTAAACCCTTACCTTGCTCCGCCTCTTTAAATACCTCAGGTGTATCAAGCTGATACTGAAAAACGCATTCTGGGCATTCTGCTGCCACTTCATTTAGCAAGAATGCTTCGTCTAAATCTGGTGAGTTTAAACACAATAATACATCGCCATTTTCAGACATTAAATCAGGTAAACGTCGAATAATTTTTTTGTAATCTCTGGCAATATCAACACTGCCTTTTTGAAATGACGGCGGATCAGACACCAACAGCTGATAAGGACCATGCTTTTTAAGTCGACCATAAGATTTAAAAATATCAACACCTTCAAAAATCACCTTTGTTAAATCTTGCTGATTCAAACGATGGTTTTCACGGCCTTTAGCCAATGAGCTTTTACTCATATCAATATTGACAACTTTACTAGCGCCACCTGCAAGAGCAGCAACAGAAAATGCACAGGTATAAGAAAATAAATTTAACACCCGTTTGTTTTCGCTGCGCTGCTGAACCCATTCTCGGCCATTGCGCATATCGAGAAATAACCCAGAATTTTGCGCCTTACCTAAGCTAATATGATATTTTAATCCATGTTCAATCACCTGCAAGTTGCTAATATTCTCTCCCCACAGCAATTCACAAGGAGCAAATTTTCGGCAACGATATTGCACTTGAATCGACTGGCACTGATCGGTTAGTGTCCGTAATTTTTCAACTTGTTCAGCCAGCCACTGCGCTTCAACTTCTTGATATAAAGTAATTAAAATTACCGGAGCTAGCCAGTCGACATTGACGTGCGACAAATCAGGATAGGCGTGACCACGGCCATGAAATAAACGTTGGCTTTCAGTAAAGTCAGGTGTTTGAATAAACTCAATCATAAGAAAAGCTGTCTAACAAAAAAAGAAAGCCGGATAATAACAAATTATCCGGCTTTCGGGTTTATTTAAATTGCTTTATCGCAATCAAATAAAGCGTATGGGCTATGGCTTAGAAGCCAAAAATACTATAAGCAAAAAATTTCTGCGCCACCGTATTCACAAAAATACCAAAGACGATCACCGGAATAAAGGTACCTAACGAAAAGTTAATGTATTTTTCTACCCAAGAGCCTTTATAGTTTTCATTACCTAAGGCTAACTCTTCTGAAAGCTGATGTTTCTTCCAACGGTAGCTAACAAACACACACAGCAAGAAACCATTGAGTGGCAAAATAGTATCGTAGAAAATATCGTAAACCACATCAAAAAACGAACGCACACCGCCAGCATAGGAAGTAAACTCAGTAAAGAAAGACACCATACCAAACGATAACGTAGCAAAAACAGTCAATATACCAGCTGTCATTAATAATATTGATAAGGCTTTTTTACGGCTGTGTTTCTTTTCCGTCACTAAATAGGAAACTGGCACTTCCAAAATTGATACTAAGGAAGTAATTGCTGCAAAAAACACTAAAATGAAGAAAAAGGCCGCAACCGCACTCGCGCCGATATAGCCAATCGATGTTTGTAACGCTAAAAATATTTTAGGTAAAAATGTAAAAATTAAGGAAACTGAACTATCACTTAATTGAGCAGGATCAACGTTCGGATTAAATGAGAATACCGCTGGTAATATCATTAGACCGGCAGTAAATGCAACGGCAGTATCCGTAATCGCAACAAGCTTTGCTGAACCGACGATATCCGTCTTACGGTTAATATATGAGCCGTAGGTAATTAATATCCCCATCCCTAACGACAGCGAGAAAAAGGCCTGAGATAGCGCACCATTTATCACGGCAGGGGTAAGCTTAGATACGTCAGGAATTAAAAAGAATTTTACCCCAGAAATTGCATTATCTAAGGTTAAGACATAAGCCACCATGATCAGTAGCATAACAAACAACGTTGGCATTAAAATTTTCGATGCCCGCTCAATGCCATCTTTTACACCAGCGACCAGAATAAAGTTAATTATGCCCGCAACCACAAACATGGCGGCAAATAAATACGGACTATTAACAAATTCACCAAAACCATTGCTGCTTGCCAAATAATCTAGATTACCAGTCAAGGTTAAGGCGATGTAGCCAAATATCCATACCGTTAATACCATATAGAAAACGGCAATCATAAACGGAGTTAACACGCCGAGAAAGCCAGCAGCTCCCCACGATTTGCTGCCACCACTTAAGGTTTTATAAGCACCAACAGGTTCTTTCTCTGTTTTGCGACCAACTGCCATTTCGGCAATCATTACCGGCAAACAAATCAAGAAAACAAAAAGAGCATACATTAATAAAAATGCGCCACCACCATTTTTGGCGGCATTAACGGGAAACCCTACCAGATTACCAATACCAACCGCTGAGCCAGCAGCAGCCAAAATAAACCCTAAGCGGGAACTAAAATGTTCTCTTTCTGTACTCATAAATGTCCTTCATTGTAATTTTTTGCTGGGCTAATAATTGTTAGTTTTGTGTTATAGCTAAACTTATTCGTTTCGCTATAAAATGCCCATTTATTCGCGTTTCACTAATACAAACGCTGACTGATGCTAGCAGGCTTTTTTATTAATGTCTTGTTTTGCTATGGCTTAATACGAAGCAAAGTGTATATAAATTATTGCAGTGTTTTCTCTATCACGATTAGCGAAATATTTATTGGACATAAAATGTCGCATTCATAATATTAAGAATATTTTCCGCTTCAATTTTGGCAAAATCTGCCGCATCTTCAAGATCACTGGTGGTAATGTTTAAAGACTGACACAGCTTGGCATCAACCGTATCATCATAACTAAAAACATCTGGATGACATTCCACCAATGCCAGCCGTGATGCCAAATACAAAACCTTAACGTCTTTATTTATTTGAATACTTTGCGCATTATTATAATGACGAATCGGTAAAATTATTTTTTCTGGAATTTGCCAAATTTTTAATAATTCAGCCGACACATCGGTATAAGTAAAGCCCAACACTTGTTGTTGTAACTGCCAAGGTAGCAAAGTTTCTCCGTAGCCTTCACACTCTTTGGCAAGCGAAGGGGAAATTTTAGCAACAATAAGCTCACCAAAATTTTGCAATAAGCCAGCAACAAACAAGCGTTCAATATCTCGAATACCTGAGGTTATCGCCAAGTTCTTGGTTGCTAAGCCGCAAAAAACGCTCATATGCCAAAACCGTTTTAAATCTATTGATTGGTTGGAGAAGTGTTTAAATGCCGTCGCGGCAACATCAACCAGCATCATATTGTAGATAGCTTGTGTACCTATAATCGTAATTGCTCGCGAAATGGTACTGATTTCACCCGGAAAACTATAAATCGCACTATTGGCAATTTGCAATAAACGCGAGGTCATCGAAGGATCGACACTGATGACATTGGCAAAATCTTCAATCGTGGAATTATCATTTTCCATCAAAGCTTTTACTTTAAAGCACGCATCTGGCAACGCAAAAGAACCGTTGGCCTGCATGGCATATTCGTGAGCATTCATCAATTCTAACCATCCTTATTTAAAAGTGAAATTACCACTTGCTGTATGCAAAAAATAAAGCTTAACTCTTGTTATTGCGCAAAAGTTAAACCAAAAAAGTCACCGTCATGCCATTTTGGTCGTGCCGATTGGTTAGCGATTTCTATACCAATCATCATATTCACCAAGGCAAAATTTGCTGCTGCCGCATAATTTATTGGCAAAGTTATTTCATCGCTATGTTGATGGTAATGATTTTTTAAGAAGTCGCCAAAAATTGCACCGCCATCAATATTTTCATCTGTCGATTTAAAGCCGGTCATTAAGAATACCGACGGAATTCCTGCCTTAACAAAACTGTAATGGTCGCTGCGGGTGAAAAGTGCTTGCTCTGGCATCGGATCTTCACTCAATTCTATATCAATTTTCTTCGCCGCCGTTTCAACAATGTCTCCCATGGTTGAATGGGTTGAACCAAACGCGATCACATCCGCAAAGGGATATAAAATCAATGGCATATCTAAATTGACGTTAGCAACCAGCTGGGTCACAGGAACGGTAGGGTTATTGGCGAAATAACTAGAGCCTAATAAGCCCTTTTCTTCCCCTGTCACCACAACAAACAATACGGAGCGTTTGGGCTTAATCGGCATTTCAGCAAGCAAACGTGCCGTTTCAAGTAAAATGGCGACACCCGAGGCGTTATCTAACGCGCCATTGTTAATCGTATCAGCTTCATCTTTGTGCTCACTGATACCAATGTGATCTAAATGCGCGCTGAAAACCACATATTCATTTTTCAGCTGTTCATCACTACCTTCAATGGCGGCAATAATATTCGGGCTAGAAACCTGCTCATGACGAGAGCGGTTTTTCAAGGTCACTTTATGCGGTAAATCAAAGCCTTTAATGACACTATTGTTATCATCAGCGATAAAAATGTCGTTAAGCTCTGTTAGCGCACTGGCAAATAAGGTTTTTGCGGCTTCATGTTGAATATAAGCACCGGCAACAATTTCTGGGTGTTTACCAAACGGAGTGCCGTCTTTTGTTAACCAACTTAAACTAGGAGTATTGGCATACTGAGCTGATTTTTCAAAGCTTCGAACTTTCTCGCGCTTTGGCGTATGAACGGTAATAAAACCTACCGCCCCACGTTCAGCCGCATGACGACTTTTTTCGGCTCCAGAGCCAATATGAGCTCCTTCCTCTGACGGTAAATCGTCAGGCCGACCAGATAACGCCACGACAATTTTGCCTTTAACATCAAGATTTTGATAATCGTTGTAACCAAATTCATCGGAGATCACGCCATAACCGACAAACACGGTTGGCGCTGTTATGCTCGTATCTTGTCGCAAGCTTGAACCTGACATGAGAAATTCTTTGCCATAAGTCAATTCAGCATCACCGTTTATGCCATGAATTGTTGCTACTGCAGAGCCGTCGATTAAATAGCTTTTTCTTAATGTAACTTGTTGTTCAAAACCTCGCGGCTCAACAGCGACATTTTCGCCCAATGGTATAAGCCCTAGCTGCTTAAAGTATGATTGCACATAATTGGCGGCGATTTGATAACCGTTACTACCAGTATCTCGGCCCTGTAAAGTGTCATCCGCCAAAAACTCTATATGGGCTTTAATATTCTCAGCGTTAACTTGACTAGGTATTTCTTCAACCTGCTGTTGCCCAATAGTTTGCTGCTTATTGCATGCAAACAGTGCCATAGTGGTAATGGTAAATAAGGTAAACAATTTGGCCGTTTTAATAAGCGGAAATCTCATGGCTTTCTCTTGAAGGTATTATTTTTATATTTGACTGAAAGCGTACTCAAATTTCAGAATAGTCAACAGCCAAGCTCTTCAACACTATATCGAGTGTAAACATAAAAAACTAGCTTACCTAGCGATATACAATAAAGTGATAGTTAACAAAATGTTGCCATAACTTTGCATCACAAGAACTTATTTTTCAAAGATAGGAACACCGGAGTAACGCTTAATATGCTCCATCACCATATAGGTATGTGTTTGCGACACGCCTGGCAGTTCGACAATCATTCCTAACAATTTTCTAAATGCTTCCATATCTTCAAAACGCAGCTGCAGTAAATAATCAAATCCGCCCGCCACCATATGACATTCGGCAACTTCTTTAATTTTAATCACTTGCTCGCGAAAATCATTAAAAATGTCCGCCGTTGTTCGGTCTAGTGTCACTTGAATGAATGCCGACATACCGTACTTTAATTTGCTGGCGTTTAAAAATGCACCATAACGTTCAATATAACCATCTTGCTCAAGACGTTTAACACGCTCTAAACATGGACTAGCACTTAAATTAACTTTTTTAGATAATTCACTGTTTGAAATTCGACCATTTTTTTGCAAAACGTCTAAAATAGTTAAATCAATTCGGTCTAAACTTCTTACTTTATCATTATTCATGGCGGTATTTTTTATGGCAAAAAGAACTAAATACAGAATAAATTACCGCAAAAACCGCAAAAACGCCAACACATTCTGTTGAATTATCATTAAAATGCGCAGCTAATATTGAATATAAAAAGCAACTTAACCGAACCAAACGAGGAGTTACTATGCTATTTAACGGCACACTTAATAATGTCAGCACAATACGTCAAACCATTCGTGATAATTACCGCGCAGACGAAAATACTATACTAGAAAAATTGCTGCCTATTGCCGAAATCAGCGTAGATGCTAAATCTCGTGCTTGGGAATATGCCCGTAACTTAGTGGTTAATATTCGCAAGGATCAAGTAGGTAAAGGTGGCGTTGATGCTTTGCTTAATGAATTCTCACTTTCTACCGAAGAAGGTGTGGTACTGATGTGTTTGGCAGAAGCCTTGCTACGCGTGCCAGATAAATTAACGGCTGACGACTTAATTCGTGACAAGTTAGCCGAAGGTGACTGGAGTTCACACATAGGTAATAGTGACTCGTTATTCGTTAACGCATCATCTTGGGGCTTATTACTAACAGGTAAATTAGTTAACTATACTGACAGCAATAAGCAAAACCAGTTTGGCTTACTTAAGAAAACCGTGGGTCGCTTAGGTGAGCCGGTTATTCGTAAAGCTGTGCGTTATGCCATGAAAATCATGGGTACTCAATTTGTTATGGGACACACCATTAACGGTGCTATTGAACGTGCCATTGATGTCGAAGCAAAAGGCTACACTTACTCATACGATATGCTAGGTGAAGGTGCGCGTACTATGCCTGATGCCGACCGTTATTTTAACAGCTATATGAATGCCATTGACGCCATCGGTGTTGCTGCCAAAGGTAAAGGGCCAGAAAAAAGCCCTGGGATTTCTATCAAGTTATCGGCTATTCACCCGCGTTACGAATTCTCACACCGTGAACGCGTCATTGAAGAACTCATTCCACGTTTGAAAGAATTAGCACTGGCAGCAAAAGCCTATAATATTGGCTTTACGGTTGACGCCGAAGAAGCCGATCGCTTAGATATTTCTTTAGATATAATCGAAGCGGTATTCTTAGATAAAGATCTTGATGGTTGGAATGGTTTTGGTATTGCAGTACAAGCTTATCAAAAGCGTGGTATTGACGTTATCGAATGGGTACGCGATTTAACATTGCAAGCAGGTCGCCAAATGATGGTGCGTTTAGTGAAAGGAGCCTACTGGGATAGCGAAATCAAAGAAGCACAAGTGGAAGGTTATCATGACTTTCCAGTATTCTCTCGTAAACCGTCAACAGACGTTTCTTATCAAGCTTGTGCGAAAAAACTACTAGCATATCGCGACAGTATTTTTCCACAGTTTGCCACACACAATGCTTATACCGTTGCCACTATTCTAGAAATTGCTGGCGATGTTCAAGGCTACGAATTCCAACGTTTACATGGCATGGGTGAATCATTATACGACCAAGTTGTCACTGGCAAAGGCGCTCAGTGTCGTGTTTACGCCCCAGTTGGCGAACACTCAGATTTACTGGCTTACTTAGTTCGTCGCTTACTTGAAAATGGTGCGAATAGCTCATTTGTTAACAATATTGTTGATGAAAACATTCCGGTAGAGTCATTATTGACTGACCCTGTTGAAACTGTGCAAGCGTGGCGGAATAAATACAACCCGCAGATCCCACAATCAATTGAAATATACCAACACGAACATAATGTTGGCCGAGTAAACTCAAAAGGTATTGATTTAACAACCATTGATGAATTAACGGCAATGCGAACTAACATTACGACTTGGTTCGAAAAAGCATCCCAATCAACGGCGGTTGAAGGCGCACAAGCAGTTACAAACCCGGCAAACTTTAACGAAGTAATTGGTTATATCAAACATGCTGATGAAACCGAAATGCAAGCCATTGTTGAGCGCGCGAATAATGCCTTTATTAGCTGGTCAGCAACTCCGGTGGCTGAACGTGCCGCAATTTTGCTAAAAACTGCTGATGCATTAGAAACTCATCGTGATGAATTAATTGCCCTTTGTACCAAAGAAGCCGGAAAAACTATTCCTGACGGTGTTGCAGAAGTACGAGAAGCGGTAGATTTTTGTCGTTATTATGCCGCTCGTGCAGAAGAACTTTTAGCCGATGGCAGTTTAGAGTCTCGAGGCGTGGTACTTTGTATTAGTCCTTGGAACTTCCCACTCGCTATTTTCTTAGGGCAAGTGTCAGCAGCCATAGTTGCCGGTAATACCGTAGTGGCAAAACCAGCAGAGCAAACCAGCTTAGTGGCCTTACGTACCATTGAAATTATGCACGAGTGCGGATTACCAAACAGCGTTGTAGAACCAGTTATTGCCCGTGGTAGTAAAGTTGGCCAAACCATAGTGCCTGATGAGCGTATTCAAGCCATTATGTTCACTGGCTCGACTGAAACTGGCAGCTGGATTTCTCAAAAACTTGCCGAACGAACAGGTGATCCAGTGCCACTGATTGCCGAAACCGGCGGCCAAAACTGTATGATTGTTGACTCAACGGCATTACCAGAGCAAGTGGTAGATGATGTTGTTGCCTCAGGCTTTCAAAGTGCCGGACAACGTTGTTCCGCATTACGAGTACTATTCGTGCAAGAAGATGTTGCTGATAAAATCATCACCATGATCAAAGGCGCAATGCAGGAACTACACCTTGGCGACCCAGCCTTTTTAGGTACAGATGTTGGCCCAGTTATTGATAAAAAAGCCCTTGGCGCTTTAAACGAACATGTTGATTACTTACAAAATAATGGCCGCTTACATTATGCCTGTAAAGCACCAACACTCGATAGCAGTATTGGTGAAGAACAACATAACTTTTTCGTACCTAGACTATATGAAATCAGTGATTTATCAGTACTGAAAAAAGAAGTATTTGGCCCTGTTGTCCATGTTGTTCGCTACCGTGCTGATCAGCTCGAAAATGTTATTGAGCAAATTAATGGCACCGGCTTTGGTTTAACTATGGGTATTCATACTCGCATCGAAGAAAAAAGCCGTTATTTGGCGGCACGCTCACGCGCTGGTAACGTTTATGTTAATCGTAATATGATTGGCGCTGTTGTTGGTGTACAACCTTTTGGTGGTCGTGGCTTATCAGGAACGGGGCCGAAAGCAGGTGGACCAATGTATTTAACACGTTTAGTTAAAGACAAAGTTACCATTGCAGATGTGGCCTTATCAGACGATATGCAAGCCACGTTGAATGCTGATATTGCAGAAGCGGCATCTAATAGCAACGCTGTTGAGCAACAAGCACGCAAAGCCAAAAGTGCCGAAGTAAAATGGAGCTTCACCTCTTTAAATACTAAAGTATCAATTATCCGCCAATTGTTAGCACAGCTTGCAACCAACAAGGCTGTTGTTGCTCAAGAAGGCGAGTTATCAACAACCTTAACGGCTTTACGTGCACAATTATTGCTGATAGAAAAACATTTAGCAGCGCCAACAATATTGCCTGGGCCAACAGGTGAATCAAATATTCTCCATTTAGAATCTCGTGGTACTTTGGCTTGTGTTCGTTGTAGCGATACGCCATTTGAATTTTGGATGATGTCGGTTGTATCGGCATTAAGTGCTGGAAATTGTGTGATCGCTTTAGTCGATAAGCAATACCTGACAGAAACTAATGCGATTGCCAACTTGTTAACGCAAGCTGGTTTACCTGCAAGCGTTTTTCAGGTTGTAACTTTAGGCAACTTACCAACATTACTTAATGTACCGGCATTAGCAGGTGCAGTGATTGATAATGCAAGTCCACTGAAGAAGTTGATTGGCGAAACTATCGCCGCAAGAAAGGGGGCAATATTGCCACTGATCACCGCTTACACAAACAAAAGCTTATTTGAACGCATGGTGACAGAAAAAACAGTCACTGTTGACACCACGGCCGCCGGCGGTAACGCCTCACTGATGACCATGGAATCAAATGTTGGTTAATAATTTCTGACCTGAAATAAACCATAAAAAACCATCTTTGTAAGCATATTGGTGGTTTTTTTAGCACTAAATTATCTTTTAACAAAACGTCTGCGGAGTGGGTTTGATGTTAACTCAAGTGCAAGCAGGAAACAGCTAACAGTTACTGGGCAAAAATTTTTCTATTTCAACACCAGGCAACGGCCTAAAATAATAATACCCTTGACCGTAAATACAGCCCATTTCGGTTAACAATTCAGCATCAGCCTTATTTTCAATGCCTTCACCAACCGTGGCCATATTTAAATTAGCCGCTAAATCAATAATGGTTTTGATAATCGCTTGATGGTTGCCCTTTTCATGAACATTTTCAATAAAAGATCTATCTATTTTTAGCACGTCCATTGGAAAACGATGCAAATAACTTAAGCTTGAATAGCCGGTGCCAAAGTCATCGAGTAATATCTTCACGCCCATTTTTTTTAAGCTGCGCATATTCTTCAGCACAACATCATTATTTTCCAACAAGGCACGTTCAGTTAACTCGACTCGAATTTGATGGGGCTGCACACCGGTTTTATCAATAATATTCTGAATATCTTGCGGTAAACTTAAGCTAAAGAAGTGATTACAGTACAGATTACAACTAACGTAAAGATGGTCTAAGCCGAGGCGCTGTTGCCAAATTTTTAATTGCCGGCAAGACTTTTCTAAAATCTGCATATCAATTGCCATGACTAAGTTAGTCTCTTCTGCTAACGGAATAAAGTCATTCGGAAACACTAAACCTCGCTTAGTACTTTTCCAGCGCGCCAAGGCTTCAAAGCCAATAATTTTTTCACCAACCATTTGCACTATCGGTTGGAAGTAAGGTTCAAACTCTCGGTTATCGATGGCTTCGCGAATATCAGCTTCCAGTAACAAAGCATTTTGCACTTTCTTATGCATGCTCGAATCAAAGACTTCATATCGCCCTTTGCCCTTATCTTTGGCATGATACATGGCAATGTCAGCATCTCTAAGCATAGTATCGGCACTATCGTAGCGCTCATTGTTAAATAAAACACCGATACTGGTACCGATAAAAACAGGTTGGTTTTCAATGATAAAAGGTGAGGATAATAATTCGGTAATGCGTTTGGCAATATCGTAGGCTTCTTCACTATTTTCTAAGTCTTCAACTAAAATGACAAACTCATCACCACCGAGTCGCGCGACAGTATCTTTGTCTCTAACCATTTCCACTAGGGCGAGCGCTATTTCTTTTAATAAACTATCACCGGCATGGTGGCCTAAACTATCGTTAACCATCTTAAATCGGTCTAAATCTAGGAATAGTATGGCAAATTTCAATTCAGGCCGACGCTTATTGCAAGCAATGGCATGATTTAATAAATCGGTAAAAACAGCACGGTTAGGTAGGCCAGTTAATATGTCGTGGGAAGCGGCGTGCTTAAGCTTTTCTTCTGCTTCTTTACGTTGCTTTATCTCGTCTTCAAGGGCAACGGTTCTTAACTTAACTTGGTGTTCCAATAATTCATGGGCTTTACGTTCATAATCGGCTATTTCTCTGCGTTTCAAGGCCGAAGCAACGTGGCGGGAGACAAAGCGTAGTAGCTCGGCATCTTGTTCAGTAAAAGATATTGAGCGCTGATAGCTTTGTAATACCATGGCCCCCAAAACTTCACCAGAATGAATTAATGGCACACCTAACCAGGACACCACATCAGTTTGCGGCTTAGCGACTTTATTTTCGTGATACAGTTTCAGCATTTCAGCTCTATCAAGCAAAACCGTTTCAGCGCTTTTTAATACTAATTCTGTCAGCCCTTTTCCAGCCTTACGTGGCTCAAATGCCTTTACAATATGATCAGGAGATTGATCTAAATAATAAGCAAAATATATTTCATCATTAACGCTATTATATTTCGCAATGTAAAAATTTTCGGCGTTAATCAACTGGCCAATAATGTTGTGGACCATATTGTAAAAGGTTTCAATGTCCAGATTGGGATCATTGGTTAATTCAGAAATACGGTACAGCGACTCTTGCAGTAACTCAGCTTTTTCTCGATCACGTATTTGTTGCATCAATTCTCGTGTTCGGGCATCAACCGCCGTTTTTAACCGCTCTCTATCTTGCACCCGTGTCAATGCGGTGACAATGTGCTGGGCAGTAAACGCCAGCAAGTCACACTCGGACTCTTGATAGCGCGTGGCCGCTGAATAACTTTGCACCGCCATCACACCAATCACAAAACCGTCATGCATCAAAGGCACACCCAACCAGTCAATACCAGCAGTGCCAATAGCTTTTATTTTCTGCTCTTGCTCTAATTTTGAGATAACTTCTGGTGTTGCTAAAAGTGCTTTGCCAGTTTCAATAACATACGAGGTCATTGAACCTTTAAACTGGCTCATCGGGTATTTGCGCTTTTCCATCTCGTCATTTTCATCAACATGATAAACCAGATCTAATGTCGCCATAGTTTGGTCATATAAAACGATATAAAAATTATTCGCACTCATGATAGAGGCTATGGAATGGTGAACTTGGGTAAAAAAAGTATCGAGATTGGCACAATCAGAAGATAATTGGTTAAGCTTTAATAATGCCGTATAGCGATCTTGAAGTTTCTGATACTTACTCAGCAATGCAATAGATTCTTTCGCTAACTCTGCATTCGTTGTTGATTCTAAAGGATCCTTCAAATTTTCCACCATACAGCACATTTTAATTTTATAAAGCAGTCAATAAGCGCAACGCAAGACGTATCTATAAAGACGGCACAGTAACGAAACAAATTAAAATTGTCGCTAAACGAGCCCATTAGCTGCCGACTTAACTTCTCACTTAACACTTTAGAAGTAAAGCAATTACTTCTAAAGTGTTACCTTAATAACCGAAAATAAATTCAATGTAAATTTTGAAATATTCCGCGATTCGAAAATATAGAACTAGACTGTGCGATTGATCACATTGAATTAGGCGCTAATTAATCAGCTTTTGCGCATCAGCAACCTCGGCTTTATTACCACAAACACCAGCCTGTTTATCATCACGATAAAAGCGAATATCTATACAGTCCTGTTGATACCTACGCTCTAATTCGGTACGAATTAACGGCTTATTTTTAGCATTAATGATTTGCTTATGTAGCGACTGACATTGTTGTACTTGCTCGGCAGCAAGTGTCGCATCTTCACAAATATTATTATTGGAACTACAACCTGAAAAAAATAATACCCCGGAAACTATCAAAGCTAATTGTTTCATCATTTACTTCACTTATATTGCTAAAAAATTAATGGTTATTGTAGGAAACGACTTTATGCCATTGCAGCAGACTTTGCCGTGTAGATTATTGTTATCATCCACTTCCCTTTAGTTTGGGTATATAATACGTAAAAATAAAGTTTAATCATTAAGATTTTGTATAAGGGGAAAATTATGCAAGTACAAGTTGTTGATTATCGTGCCAGTGACGCACCACAAAAATTTGTTGAAAGTTTACGAAATACCGGGTTTGGCGTACTAACGAATCACCCCATTGAACAGTCATTAGTCGAGAAAATATATCAAGACTGGTATCAGTTTTTTACTCATGATGAAAAGCAAAAATTCGCCTTTGATCCAGAAAAGCAAGATGGCTATTTTGCCCCTGAAATTTCGGAAACAGCGAAAGGGCACACCAAGAAAGACATTAAAGAGTATTATCACATTTACCCTTGGGGCCGCATTCCTCAACAACTAAAAGAAGATATTCTTAATTATTATAAAATGGCCTCTGATTTAGCCAGCGAATTGCTAGACTGGGTTGAAAAACACAGCCCTGCAGACGTAGCTAAGCACTATTCTGAGCCACTTTCGAATATGATTATGGATACCCCTAACACCTTATTGAGAGTGCTGCACTATCCGCCATTCGATGGTACCGAAGAGCCAGGTGCAATTCGCGCTGCCGCCCATGAAGATATAAATTTGCTGACAATATTACCCGCGGCCAACGAGCCAGGTTTGCAAGTGCAACAACAAAATGGTGCGTGGGCCGATGTGCCTTGTGATTTTGGTAGCTTGATTATCAACATTGGCGATATGCTGCAAGAGGCTTCACAAGGCTACTTCCCTTCAACTAGTCATCGCGTTATTAACCCAACAGGGGCAAATTCAGGTAAGTCACGTATTTCATTACCACTTTTCCTGCACCCACGAAACGAAGTGGTACTTTCTGAAAAACATACACAAGAAAGTTACCTATTAGAAAGGTTAAGAGAACTTGGGGTTAAATAACCTAAGTGACCACTTGAGAATAGATAGTATCAGGTCATATTAAACTACTAAAAAAGCCATCACAATGTGATGGCTTTTTTGTCATTTGGCAAATACTCGTTAGTGATTAACTTACAATGTTTCCACTTTAAGTTTATCTAACTCTACAGTTTCTAACTGTTGCACTTTCTTTTTCCGTCTAAATAACGACTTAATATCTTCAATAATCAAATATAGACACGGAATAAGCACCAAAGTCACAATTGTTGCGAATAGCACACCAAAAGATAATGACACCGCCATTGGAATAACTATTTTTGCCTGTGCGCTCACTTCAAAGAAGATGATTGGTACTAAGCCGATAAAGGTAGTAATTGAAGTCAACATAATCGCTCTAAAACGCTTAGTACCGGCATGCATGACTGCATCTTTCAATCGTTCACCACGTTTTCGTGCATTATTAACATAATCTACCATCACTAAGGAGTCGTTAACGACAACACCTGCAGCAGCTAATATCCCCATCACAGACAAGGCGCTTAAGTCCATACCTAAGATAAAGTGCCCTAATACCGCACCGATAATACCGAATGGAATTACCACCATAATCATGGTCGCTTGTGAGTATGACTTTAATGGAATCGCTAGTAACGAAAAGATAATTAAAGATGAAATAACAAAGTCACGTAATTGGTCATTTGCACTTTCCATTTCTTCTTGAATGCTACCCGACACTTCACTTTTCACTTGTGGGAATTTTCTCAATAACTCTGGAATAAAATTATCGCGAATATCTTTAGCCACTTTAAAAGGTTCTACCTGCTCAGCATCAACGCTCGCCCAAACATTAATAGTACGGTTACCATTTTCGCGACGAATACGAGTAACACCTTCTTGTAAGGTAATCACGGCAAGTTCCGACAGTGGTAACTCTGCACCATTAGGCGCTTTAATCATAACATCATCAACATGCCCTACAGAGCTTCGTTGCTCAAGCGGATAACGTACCATAACCTTGATTTCTTCGCTGTCACGAAGAATACGTTGAGCTTCTAAACCATAAAAGCTGTAGCTCACTTGTGAGGCAATTTCCGCTAAACTTAGATCTAGACTATATGCTAATGGTTTTAACTCAAACTGCACTTCCTTGGCACTAGTTTGACGGCTATCATTGACATCACCAATGCCTTTTAATGAATTTAATTTAGCCTTTAATTCTTTCGCCGCCGCTAATAAATCAGCGTCATCTTTACTCTCTAATCTAAAGGCAATATCACCATCATCTCTGCCACCACCAAACAGGTTATCGCCAATGGTTAATGACTTAACTCCTGGATAATTGGGAATAGCTTCACGCCACATATCAGCAAGCTCAAAGGTATTAATAGGTCTTTGCTCAGGAACAACCAATTTCACCATCAACTGGCCACTGGTTCTGCTGCGTAAATCAACCTGCATATCTGAAATCATTGAATTGCCATATTTAACTTCAATATCTTTATCTATACGATTAATCACACCCTGAATATTTAGTAAGGTATCTAAAGTTGCTTTTTCTGAGGCATCAACATTCATTTCCACTGTTACTCTAGGGAAGTCATGTGGAATTTTCGGCTGACCAACAAAGCGCACAAAGCCACCTGCAAATAACCCGGCACTAATTAGCATTAAACTAATAAAGAACATCAATACCCCGTAGCGATACTCAAGGAACAAGGCTAATGATGGGCGATATACTTTCTCAATAAATACTTTTAAATTGGTATCAACCCATGCCCTTAATCTGTCTAAAGGGTTTTTAGGATTAAATTCTTTAATTTTCATTTTTACTAAATGCGCCGGAAGTATTAGCTTCGATTCAATTAACGAGAAAATTAAACAAAGGATCACCACAGAACCAATGGCTTTACCAAATGCAGAAGATGGACCTTCACCAAAAAGGAAAGGCAAAAACACCGCTATAGTGGTTAAAACACCGAAGGTTGCCGGCATAGCTACACGCTTGACACCACGAATAACATTATCGGTAGTGTGACCATGCTCTTCAATTTCATCATGGGCACTTTCCCCCATCACAATCGCATCATCAACCACGATACCTAACACTAAAATAAAGGCAAATAAGCTAATAACATTGATAGTTACATTGATAAATTCCAAAGGCATAAATAACAACGTACCTAAGAAACATACTGGTAAGCCCATCATCACCCAAAACGCCAAACGAACACGTAAAAATAGCGCTAGCATCAAGAATACCAATACTGCACCACTTTTCATGTTGTCTACCATCATGTTTAAGCGACCCTCAAGGTAGTAAGTCATATCTACCCAAGTTTCTAATTTAACACCGGTTGGTAAAACGTCTGCTTTTTTCTCTACGTATTGTTTAACAACTTCAGCTATATTGGTAATGCTTTGGTTATCAGCCGCACCAATAAATAAAGTGACTGAATTTTTGCCATTGAATTTAGAATATTGTAGGCCCTCTTCAAAGCCATCAACTATGGTTGCCACTTCGCCTAACAGGATACGTGTACCATCTTCTAACGTTACCACGGGAATTTGCTCAAATTCATGACCACGATAGGCCTGATTTTCAACACGAAGGTTGATATAGCCATTTTCAGCACGAATTTGTCCCGCAGACATGTTACGTGAATAACTGCGCACTGCCTTAGCAATGTCATTAAAACTCAAACCATATTCACGAAGCTTATCTTTGCTTACTTCTACTGATATTTCATAATCTAAACCGGTGAATAATTCTGAGATATTAATCAGCGGTAATTGTTGAATTTCATTATGAACCTTTCGACCTAACTCCTTCAGCTCACCATTAGTTAAGTCACCATACAAACTAATGTACATAACTTCTTGACGAAACTTTTCACGTTCAATTTTTATCCGTTCCATGCCATCCGGGAAACTCGATATCGAATCAATTGCCGATTTGACTTCCTCTAAGACCACTTGTGGATCATAGTCTAATTCAACTTCAAACCAGCCATTAGAATAGCCGCGATTAGAATAGGTAATAACTCGTTTAAGACCTTGAACGGTTTCCAAAGCCTCTTCAATTTTAATAGTAATGCCTTCTTCCACTTCTTGTGGTGCCGCACCTGGGTAAGGCGCAGCATAAGAAATCCAATTAATTTTAACTTGCGGGAACATCTGCTTATTAATGGTTTGAATGGTTAAAAAACCACCCACTAAAATAAAAATCATTAATAAATTTGCAGCAACACTATTACGAGCAAACCAGGCAATTAAGCCTTTATTAGTGTCAATTGTATGATCTATTTCAGCTTTTTTTTCTGGGGCAACAGTTGTCATAACTATTCTCCTGAATCGCTGTCAATTAACGCTACTTGCGTGTCACCGTCAGCATTATCAACTTGTTCTTCTTCACTTTCTTCTTGCTTGTCACCTATTAACGCTAACTTCATACCATCAATAGGGTAATCAAGTGCAGAAACAATCAGTTGATCGCCATCAGCAAGGCCATTCGAAACAATAACATTTCTCCCCTCTTGACGGACAATATCAATTTTTGCGTAATGCAGCTTAGAGTCACTATCCATAATTGCAACACGATTATTATCGACTAAGTGACGTGGAATACTTGTTGCCTGGGCAATTTCTAAGCCTAAAATTTTTGCGGTAACATAAGAGCCAAAACGCACTGGCGTTTCATTTTTACGCTCAACAAGTGCGTATGGGTCATGAACTTCAGCAACAAGATAACTCATGCGACTTTTACTATCGATTACACCTTCACTTCTGACGATTTTCGCAGGCCAAATCATTTCACTACCGGCAAAAGTACCAATTAAATTAACCGCTGCACCGTCACCTTGCGCAACCAAAAATTCAAGTTGGTTATCAGCAACCGGCAGACGCACCTCAGCAATTGATGTACTTAATAATTTACCAACCATACTGCCCATAGCAACAAAAGAACCTAAACCAACATTGCGGCTTTCGATCATAGCGTCATAAGGTGCTCTAAGTTGTGTGCGCTCTAAATTACGTTTAGCTCTTAACACTGATGCTTGCGCGGCTTTTACACGGGCAAGTTCTTGTGCCAACTGAGGTTTACGTAAACTTAACTCTGTAGGAGAGGTATTTGTAATGCGTTTCCATTCTTGCTCTGCTACTCGACCTTGTGCGCGTTCTGTTTCAAGTGCCGCTCGGGCTGATGCCATATTGGCTTCAGCATCAATTAATGCCGCTTCATAATCATTAGGATCAATACGTGCTAATAATTGCCCTTTTTTAACAAAGCCACCACGGACAAAAGTTTCTGACAATTCAACAATCTGGCCATTAACTTGTGCGACAAGCTCAGTTTCATATTTAGGTTTAACAACACCATAAGATTCAACTTGTAATGTCATTGGCACAACAGAAATCGGCTCAACAGCAACAATTGGCGTATTATCAACTTCTTCTTTTTCCTCAGGCGGTTTTTTCATACTTGAAAAAAGCATAAACATCAAAAAACCTGCAATTAAAATGACAATAGGTATGAATATCTGTTTTTTCCGTGTCACTATAATGTCCTCACAATGTATAAATTTTTATAATAATTAGTATATTGCAGACAGGATACAGAAATCATCGACTACAAAAACTAACAAAGTTGTAAATGCTTGTTACAATATCCGCGCCGTTTTGTAACCACAGCACAAAAACAATTAAAAAACCCTACATAACAACAAGTTAAATTAAAATATTTTTATTCGCAAAATAAAAAAGCCACAAAATAAATGTGACTTTTATTACAAGTTAGTTTTTTTCACTAAAAAGTTAAACTTTTATAAATATTTTTCGTCGATATAGCCAATATAGACATAACCATTGTAAAAACACGATACAAAAGAGCTCTAGTAGCATGCTCCAGCCATTGTCGAAGTGCATAATCACACCACCAAATAAGCTTTTACTAATGTACTGCCAATTAATAATGCTAGTTGCCAAATAAATGATAATTGAGTTACAGCCAATCACCGCAAAAAATGTCGCACACTTTGTTAGCTTTAAAACATCAAAAAGGTAATAAAAAATCACTAACAGTAAACTACTGTAGCCAACGGTAACTAAAACAAAAGAGCTGGTCCATAAGGTTTTATTAATTGGAAAAGTTAAGTGCCAAGCAAAGCCCACAGCTAAGCAGATAACAGCAAATATCACTATACGTTGCATCAGCATTAACGGATCAGACGCGTGACGTATCATCATACGGCCAACAAATACTCCAGCGAGAGCATTGACGATAGAGGCAATGTTTGACAATACACCTTCAGGGTCAATTGCTAAATTTTGATAACTTACCCCCGGCAGGAATTTCATATCAAACCAGGCATTTAATGCGCCGCTAGTACTATAGTCACCAGCACCAAAACCGGAAATTTCGACGCCAGCAAGTAATAGCCAGTAACCTACTAAGATAGTGCCAGCAATCAACCACTGGCCTTTCTCACTGACATACCAGCACAGCATTGCCGCGACAAACCAAGCAATAGCAATACGTCCAAGCACACTGGCAAAACGTATTTCGTCAACTTGTACGGGTATACCTGTTCCCCAACCATGATTGTATACTATTCCGAGTAAGATCAGTAAGCATAAACGCCTGATACTACTGATAAGCATTGCTGTTCTTTTGTCCGGTGGGTACTGAATAATCGGCTTAGCACTGATGCCAAGACTAACACCAGCTAGAAAAATAAATAATGGAAAGATTAGATCATAGGCAGTAATACCATGCCAGACAGAATGCTGCATTTGCAGTGATAGCGTATGCAGCCATGACCACCCGGTAACAACAAATAGCGCAGCAAAAATTCCTTCTGCACCAAGAATCCAAATCATGTCAAAGCCACGCAAAGCATCGACAGAAAGTATTCTTGCTGGTTTACTGTTTTCATAGCCACCGCTGTGCTGACTTACCGTTTTATCATTAATATTCATCAGGCTTAACAATACTCCATTTAAAACAGCACTAGAGATCCCCAAGAGAAAGACAGCGCTGTCATTTCTGTTTGAATTATAATAATCATTAATATCTTGAATAGCAAATAAGCAAAATCCCCTCACTTGCCGCTAGCCGTTACAATTTGTTATGAATTAAAAAGCTTAAGCGCTTGTACCAAAAAGAAAATACATTACTATTAAGAAATCGTTAAGGAGATATTTATGTTATCAAAAATTAGCGCTTTTTTTCAGTCTTTAGGCGAGACAGAAGATAGTCTAAAGAATGAAATTAGTTTAGAAATCGCCTGTAGTGTTCTACTTTGCGAGGTTATGCTCGCCGATGGGCAACTAGATGCCAATGAACAAAGCAAGCTAAACGACATTATCTCAACGCAATTTCAGCTGTCAGAGTTGGAAGTAAAAGAGATCATTAACCACGCACTATTGTTATGCGAGAGTGCCACTGACTTTTATCAATTCACCTCTAAAATCAACCAAAACTATAGCCTAGAACAAAGGCTTAAAATGCTAGATCTTTTATGGCAAGTGGCTTATGCCGATGGCGAGCTTGCCAGTATTGAAGAGCATATTATTCGAAAAATTGCCGACTTATTACATTTACGACACAGTGAATATATTCAAAGCAAATTAAATATCCAATCAAAACACAGTAACAGCAAATAAAAGCCCGCCCAGTATTGAAAGTTATAGTTAACTTGTCGCCAAATCGGTTATTATAGCCGCAAGTTAACTGACCCCAAGAATCCACATGGCAAGTATCGGCAAATATAATACCCTTCCAGTTGTAGCAATTAATGATAGCGGCGCCTATTTAAATGCTGGCGAGTTAGGCGAGATTTTATTACCTAACCGCTTTATTCCTGAAAACTGCCAGATTGGTAGCGAAATTAAAGTATTCATATACTTAGACACCGCAGATCGGCTAGTTGCAACAACCGAAAAACCATTAGCGGAAGTTGATCAATTTGCTTCATTGAAAGTAGTACAAGTCAATAAAATGGGCGCGTTTCTAGATTGGGGCTTACCAAAAGATTTACTAGTGCCATACAACCAGCAACATACCGAAATGGAAGTAGGAAAGTATTATTTAGTTCGTATCTTTCTTGATTTAAAAACAGACCGTTTAGTCGCTTCAAGCAAACTCGATAAGTTTATTGATATTTGGCCTGCACAGTATCAAAAATGGGACAAAGTAAAATTAACTATTGGCACTAAAACCGATCTTGGTTTTAAAGCGATTATTAACGATTTACATTGGGGCCTACTCTACGACAATGAAATATTTAAACCGCTACGTATTGGCAAAAAAATAACCGGTTATATTAAACAAGTGCGTGAAGATGGTCGTATTGATCTTTCACTTAGCCGTCCAGGTGAAGGCAAAGTTAAAGACTTTAGCGATAAATTATTAGCTCACATTGCTGAGCATGATGGCTTTAGTCCTTTGCATGATAAAAGTGACCCTGAGCTGATCAAGCGTACCTTAGGGGTCAGTAAAAAAACCTTTAAAGCCACGGTCGGCAATTTAATGAAGAAAGGTAAAATTACCATAGAGCCGAATGGCATTCGTTTGAAGTAGAATCAAAGCTGTTAAGCCATTAAAAACAAAAAAAGCCCAACCGGGCTTTTTTTATCATCAACATCTAGCTTAAAACACGATTTACTGCGTGCCGCCAACGGTCATTTCATCAATTTTCAAGGTTGGTTGACCAACGCCTACAGGTACACTTTGACCATCTTTACCACAAACACCAACCCCAGCATCAAGCTTCAAGTCGTTACCGACCATACTCACTTTTTGCATCGCCTCTGGGCCGCTGCCAATTAAGGTCGCCCCTTTAATCGGTGAGGTTATTTCGCCATTTTCGATTAAATAAGCTTCTGAGCTAGTGAAGACGAATTTACCCGAAGTAATATCCACTTGCCCGCCAGCAAAGTTAGGCGCATAAATACCTTTTTTCACTGACTTAATAATATCTTCCGGCTGATGTTCACCGCCTAACATATAGGTGTTTGTCATACGTGGCATCGGCAAATGCGCATAAGACTCACGTCGACCATTACCCGTTGGCTTTACTCCCATCAATTCGGCGTTATGCTTATCTTGCATATAACCTTTCAGCACACCTTTTTCGATTAAGACATTATATTGCCCTGACGTGCCCTCATCATCGATACTTACTGAACCTCGACGATTTGCCATGGTGCCGTCATCAACTATGGTACAAAGCTCAGATGTTACTTGCTGCCCGACTTTCCCTGAGAATGCAGATGAGCCTTTGCGATTAAAGTCGCCTTCTAAACCGTGCCCCACGGCTTCATGTAATAATACACCCGGCCAACCTGCACCAAGCACAACTGGCAATAACCCAGCAGGAGAATCAATAGCAACAAGGTTAACCAACGCCTGTCGAACAGCTTCTTCTGCATACGCTAAATAGCGCGGTTTATTATGTGTTAACTCGAAAAAATAGCTATAGTCGGTACGTGCACCACCACCTGACGTAGCTCGCTCTCGCTTGCCATTTTCTTCAACAAGTACCGAACAATTTAGTCGTACTAACGGACGGATATCAGTGGCATACGTACCATCGCTTGCCGCCACCAATACTTTCTCATATACACCTGACAAGTTTACAATCACTTGCTTAACCCGTTTATCAACACTTCGCGCATGTGCTTCTACTTCATGCAATAAGGTTATTTTCTGCTCTTGAGGTAAACTTGCTAGTGGATCTATTGCTTGATACTGCGCGTTGTTTTGCTGAATTTTTTTGCCATCAAAAACTTGTACTTTTGCTGATTTTTCCGCATTAGCAATCCCTTTTGCCGCTTCTGCCGCCTTTTTCAACGCTAGAGGGGTAATATCATCAGAGTACGCAAAACCAGTTTTTTCACCCGATATGGCACGAACACCAACACCACGTTCGATATTATATGAACCTTCTTTAACAATCCCGTCTTCAAGCATCCAAGACTCATGGCTACTTGACTGAAAATATAAATCAGCTAAATCTACTTTACGTTGATAAATGCTATCTAACGTACTCTTTAATATGCTTTCATCAATTTCACTATTGGCTAAGAGCTCTTGCTCAACACTATTCATACGACTTCAACTTATTATTAAAACGATTATGTTCCGCAACAGGCATAGCCTTGCGTACCTTTAGTAATTCTTGCTCATTATAATCGGCACAGATAATACCTTTGCCGATATCGCGCTGCGCTAATATTTCTCCCCAAGGACTGATAATAACACTATGTCCCCAGGTTTCGCGGCCATTCAAATGCACGCCTTCTTGCCCTGCGGCAATGATATAAACCTGATTTTCAATGGCCCTTGCCTGTAATAACGTTTGCCAATGCGCAGCCCCAGTTACTCGCGTAAAAGCACTAGGTACACTAATTATTTTTGCGCCTTGCTGTGCCAATTGTCTAAATAACTCAGGAAAACGAAGATCATAACAAATTGATAGCCCAAGTTTGACCTCAGCTATATCGACAACGCTAATATGTTCACCAGCCAATACATAACGTGACTCACAGTAACTTTTTTCTTTGTCATCTACTGCAACATCAAATAAGTGCATTTTATCATAACTACCTAATTCTTTCCCTTCAGGCGAAAAAACAATGCTAGTGTTGGTAAATTTACCCGCTATGGTTGACTGAATAGGAATGCTTCCAGCAACTAAGAAGACATTAAATCGCTTGGCCATAGCGGCCAATGTTGATTTTAAACGTTGATTTTTTTGCTCAGTTTCAGCCAATAGTAATTGCGCTTTATCTGTACCGCCAAAAAACAAGCAACATTCTGGTAGCACCACAAGCTGCTGTTTATCTTGCGCTAGCGTGGCAAGCTGTTCTTCAATGTCCGAAAAGTTGTCATCGATATTAGTGCTAGAGCACATTTGAATAGCACAAAGTTGCATCACATTTTCACTGCCAGCGCTATCCATCAATTTTATCTTTGTCTGGTAGCTTTTGCTTTGGCAGCTTTTCTGAGGTATTGCTGTTATCGGGAATATTATCGACGATTTTAGGAGGAGTAGAACGGCCAACGCTGATGTTTTGATTCTTGCGACTTACTTGCTTAAATTGTGGTTCGTCTAAATTCCCAGACACTTCAAAGTTAATTTCTGCAATAACCGACGACGTGATCACTTCATCTAAAGCAACACCAGCTAAAAAAGTCACCGGATTAAGTGTCGCAATCCAAGCCAGTACAGGTAAGCTTGAGGTTAAGTTCGGCTTATAGGACATCCGGTAATCAAGCTCATTGCTATTTAAATTAGTATTCCCAACAATGGTTAAATCACCGGCAGTGCCTTTCATACGCACATTGTCAGTATAAGCAACACCATCTTTAACGGTAAAACTGCCTTTAAGTTCACTATAGAACATACCGTCACTAAAAATATCTCTAAAATCAAAACTGAGCTTACGAACCAAGGACTGTAAGCTTAACAAAGATAAAATTCGCACGCCTTTATCATCAACATCGGCTAAATAGCCATCATCAAACCTAGCAGCTAGATCGCCATCAAAGGTTGCCATAGCAAAATCATGTGGACCGCCTTGCCAACTCACGTCATAAGTTATCGCGACACCACTATCTTTGACAATAGAGGCATAGCCAATGTTCTCAACTTCGCGAGCCACATTATCAGTATTTAAATTGCCTTTAATGCTGGTAACTGAATTAGCGTTTTCCAGTTGCCACTTGGCATCAAATGCCATATTGGTTTTGCCACGTTTAGCGGTAAATTTATTCAGCAATAGTGTGTTTTCATTTTCACGTTCAACGGTAAATGAAACATCGCCAAAGTCATATAAGCCATATTTACAACTTTCACATTTCACTTTCATCACAGGTATATTGGTAAATATTTCAGCATTAAACAGCGCATCAATATCTGGCAAAACTTGCTCGCCTTCAACAACATTAACTAGCTGCTCATTTACCATTGAGCTCGCTTCCGCTATCGCTGTTTGGCTCTGCTCATGACTAATTTCGTTAGCTAATGGTGTTGCTTCAGTGTTTGCAACATCTAACGCTTTCCCAGCGAGTTCTTCCTGCTGATTGGTCAAGTGCAAGAAGTCGATCTCTAAATCAATACCTTGCTGATGCCAATCTGGATAGAATTTAGCACTTGCACGTGCCTCTTTCGCATTAACATTGAGTAACCACCAATTGGGCTCTGGGGTAAAATCAAAGTCGATATTATGAAAGTTTTGCCCATAGGCCAGTAAGTTTTTAACTTGGCCATTTATCCGGCTCGGCGCCGGTAACAAAGGTAACGAAGGCGTTTCTTGAGCGGTACTATTTGTTAGCGGCATTGCGCTATCATCAACTGTGTTGGACGCCTCTACTGCCGCAAAAATATCTAATACTAATGGTTGCCATTGTTCATAGTCTGCACGCTCTAAATCAGCAGTAATATGGAAGCCTTTAGTAGGCAACCACAATTGCTGTTTACCTAGCACTAAATGCGCTAAAGAAAAGCTTGTTTGTTGATGATCTAATAAGCCGTAAAAATCGACCTTATCACCAATATCGGCATTTATCGTGCTATTAGTTTCATTACCAAAGGCATGAATTGTTACGGCTAATGACTGTCCAGCAGTTTTGTTAAATGGTGCAGGTATCGCTAAATCAACTTCATTCATCATAGAGCTTACGCGATAGTCATAACTAAAGTTTTCATCGCTAATATTCAGTGCTAATTGCCCTTGCCAATCTAGCGTTCCTTGAGCATATTTTACTAACTCATCAGGCACTTGTGCTTGCCACTGCTGGTCTTGCCATTGCCCAAGCGTTTCAATATCAACGAGATATTGATCGCTGTTTTGTTTTGCGAAAACATTAAGCACTAAAGGTAAACCGCGCCAATCAAGCTCTATGCCTGAGGCGGTGATCAAGTCATTGTGATAATCAAGGCGACCATTAACGTTTACAAAGTCCATGCTCGGTGCCTGCAAAGCGACTTTATTATTATTAAAGTCGACATGACCTTTGGCAATTACGTCTTCTGGATTATTTAATGGTAAAATTAAAGAAAAATCACCGCTAATGGCTTCTTCAACCACCACTTGTTCGAGTGTCAAGCCAATCGAGCTTTTCATTGGGCTTGCGTCCATCAATTTTTTGACTAATGCTGGCTGAGTTTCGCTAAAGCTAGCGTCAACCGTTAACACTTGCTGGTCCGATAAATCAACGATAGCAGCCTCAACACCGGTTACATCTATACCGCTAAGCGAGCCACCTCTTCCGGTAATTAGCATACTGTTATTAGTAAAATTTAAGTTTGCGGCAAAGTTTTCAATAGCAGGCCATTCAGGATCGAATACAAAGCTGCTATCAGACAATTCGGCATCAACAACAAAAATACCTTCATGATTATTAAAAGGAAAGCTATGCAGCGGCCCATTAACTAATACCAGTGCCTGTTCGACTTTGCCATCAACAACGGCATTATCGAGATAATTAAACAGGTCTTCTCCCATTAATAAATGCGGATAATAATGCTCTGCAAATTTTGCATTACCTTGGCTAACGCTGGCCAATAGTGCCATAGTCACGGGTTTTTCTTGTTCACCGACAACTTTAACATCGGCGGTTAGAGTAAGTTCAGGAGATGAAAATTCAACATTTTCGGCTGAGAATTGCCAACTATCCGATAAAAATTGCGCATAAATATCACTACGTAATCGGCTATATGGAATTGGCCACTTAAAATGTTTGCCGAAATCAAGCGCACCATCATTCGCTTCGATGGCGATATGCAGTTTGTTATTTTGGTAAATTAATTCACCACTAAGATTATCTATGCCCGGAATTCCATGACTAAACTGGCCATCAACATCAGTAAAGTTCGCACTAATTGCCATATCGCTTTTACTACCGAAGAAATGAATATCATCAATTCGTCCGGTTGGTGCTAAATCGACAAGTAAACTCTCAATCGCTTGGTCATTAAATAGAAGGGGGAAAACGCCTGAAAAACTTGCTAACTCTATACCGCTCACATAACCATTAACTCTGTTAGTATCAACATTAGCTAACAGCGACATTTGATTGGTTTCGTTACCATTACGTTTTATTGTAATCGGTGACGTGGCAACGTTATAAATGAGTTCATCAAAGGTTTTTATTTGAATATCACCACCGTCGATCTCAAACGTTTGCTCACTGTTGTTGTGTTGCCAACTAATTTTATTGTTACCAAGTGCCAGTTGAATAAATTCCGGCTTACCCGCTGTCACATTTAGCCAAGTACTAAAATTTATCGACGAGTGAGTGTTTTCATCGTCAAGCGCTAATACCCTTCCTAACCAAGGCGTTATGTTGATTTCATTAGCTTCAAGGTACGCTTGGCCGGTCAGTTTATCAAACTCACTTCCTTGAAAGTCGAGCAGCACTTTTAAATTGTTAGAGCTAAGACCATCAACGATAACCGTGCCCTTGGCTTTATGGCTATCATCTACATTCAGCCAATGCATCTCATTAATTGTAAAGGCACGCACACCGGCGACAGTACGATAAATAACATGACTATCACGAATCGAAAAGCGCGATATTTGTTCGAGTAGAATTGAAGATAAATTATCGACTAAGTCACTATCTTCCGCCGTGGCATCAGGAGCTTGATCTTCGGTTGCACTTTCAGTGTTTGATGTTAATACTTGCTCAAACTCAAGTTCTGCACCAGCAATAGCAAAATCTTGAGTAACAATTTGTCTGGTTCGCAAACTACGCCAAAAATCTAATTCTACTTCTAAACTGTTGACAAATATTTTGGCATCATCACGTGATAGCAACTCAACTTGTTGAGCTACGAGCGTAGGCCCTGACTTTTGCCAGCCCATTGTTAATGCGCCAATAGAGATGTTTGCGTTATAAGTCGTGTTGAGATAATTTTCAACATTTTCACGATAATTATGAGCATAAGGTAAAAATAAACGCAAAGTGCTGATTAACACCGCAAAAACCACCAGCAAAATAGCTAATAATTTATACAGACGCTTAAGCCATCTATTTAATACTAACGAAACACTCATTACGTTTTAACCAAACCTATAGTCACTCCAAAACTTGCTTTAACTGTTACCATGGCGATGACTACATCATCACCACATCAAACTGCTCTTGATTATACATGTTTTCAGTTTGTATCTTAATTTGCTTGCCAATAAAAACTTCCAGTTCCGCCAAGTTATGATATTCATCATTTATTAACGATTCACTCACCGACGACGAGGCATAAACAATAAACTTATCGGCATCATAGGCGCGATTAACCCGAACAATCTCTCGTAGTATTTCGAAACATACCGTTTCAACCGTTTTGACATAACCCCGACCGTGACACACTTCACATTCACCGCATAAAATATGTTCTAAGCTTTCTCGAGTACGTTTACGCGTCATCTCAACTAAACCAAGAGCCGAAAATCCTGACAAACTATATTTAACGTTATCGCGCGCCATAGCCACATCTAAGCTATGTAAAACACGACGTTGGTGATCCTTATCATTCATATCAATAAAATCGACAATAATAATGCCACCCAAGTTTCTTAGCCTGAGCTGTCGAGCAATCGCTTGGGTTGCTTCAATATTGGTATTAAAAATGGTTTCTTCTAAATTACGATGACCAACAAACGCCCCAGTATTTATATCGATAGTGGTCATGGCTTCTGTTTGATCAATAATCAAATAGCCACCTGACTTTAGCTCTATTTTACGATGCAACGAACGTTGAATTTCACTCTCAACATCGAATAAGTCGAAAATTGGTCGTTCACCTGGATAATACTCAAGCACAGGAGTTAAATTAGGAACAAATTCAGTGGTAAACTCCACCAGCTGTTCAAAAGTCAACTTGGAGTCAATTCGAATTCTTTCTAACGATACGCCAACAAAATCGCGTAATACACGAAATGCCAACGACAAATCTTGATAAATAGGGTCTTTAGTTTGCTTACGCTCTTTACGTTCAATAACTTTTGCCCAAACACGGCGTAAAAACTCGGCATCATGTTGTAGCTCTTCAATGCCGGCACCTTCAGCCGCAGTGCGAACAATAAAGCCATGATCATCACCACAATAAGGCGTTACAATGGATTTCAAACGATTTCGCTCTGCTGGATCTTCAATGCGTTGGGAAATGCCCGCATGACTTGCATTGGGCATCAGCACTAAAAATCGCGCTGCCACCGTAATATCTGTGGTTAATCTTGCCCCTTTGGTGCCAATAGGGTCTTTGACAACTTGAACAACAATATATTGGCCTTCGTGCACTAAGCTGCGAATATCGGGAACCTGATCATGGTTGCCATTATCGTCTTTTAAGATCAATTTGGAATTAATATCTGAAGCGTGCAAGAATGCCGCTTTGCCTAAATTAATATCCACGAAAGCCGCTTGCATACCGGGAAGTACGCGAATAATTTTACCGAGATAAATATTCCCCACTAAACCACGACGAGCTTCCCGTTCTACATGAACTTCTTGTAGTGAGCCATTCTCGATTAGTGCAACTCTGGTTTCACTGGGGGTAACATTAATCAGTAACTCACCGCTCATGTCGATTCCTATTTAGTCTTGTCTCATTGACGATTTCACGCCAAAGCTCGATAGCAACTGCGCGGTTTCATATAACGGTAACCCGACCACCGCTGAATAACTACCACGAATTTGTTTCACAAATTGTCCAGCAATGCCTTGGATGCCGTAGGAGCCCGCTTTATCTTGTGGCTCACCGGTCTGCCAATATCTTATTATTTCTTGTTCGCTTAATATTTTAAAATCAACCTCGGTAGTCACCAGTACCACTTCACTGCGTTGCTCTTTTACTGCAGCAATAGCAGTAACAACTTGATGCGTATTCCCTGACAACATATTAAGTATAGCGAGACAATCGCTAAGCGACGCTGGTTTGCCTAAAATACGCTCTCCAAAGATCACACTTGTGTCAGAGCCAAGCACCACCTGGTTACGATTAGCCTGAGCAATAACTTGTGCTTTCTCTAGGGCTAAACGTGACACATAGTGTTCAGCTGTTTCTTTTGCAAGAATGCTTTCATCAATATCGGCAGGTAAACATTGAAAGTCATAACCAAGTTGTTGCAGCAGTTCTTTTCGGCGAGGAGATTGAGACGCCAAGATCAAAGTATTAGACATGTTATTTGATTCGAAAGTTTCGTCTGATTTTACGTAATAGTAAAAAGGCCCAAGGCCAAAGAATAATTGTCGTGATCACTGGATATAAATAGCTAGGTAAAAATATCGCATCAGTCAAAAACCGCTGTAACCAAAAAACAACTAAGTGATAAAGCGCTGAAAGTACGCCAACAATCATCGCCTGTTGCCAAACAGAAAAATTGCGAATTTTTTGAAAGTTCTCTGCAATGATGTATACAGCTATTGCCATCGCGAGGGCATGAACACCTAATGTCGAGCCCAATAAAACATCAAGAATAATACCCATTACCCAAGCTGATATAACATTCACTCGACTCGGCAATGCCAAACACCAATAAAGCAGCACCACGAGTACCCAGTCAGGACGAAATGCGTCGACACTTAGTGGTAGCGGCATAATGCTGGCAATTAACGCAACCAAGAAAGTTAAAAATATAATAAAGCGACTAGAAAAGGTCATTCATCGTTACCTTTAATCGTTGCGTTATTCTGTTCAGGTTTGGCTGTAGTAGTATTAATAACGTTAACTTCCGACTGCTCTGGCCACAATAGCAACACATAGCGCAATCGATCTATTTTTGCCACCGGCTGACTTTCAATACGTGCAAAAGCATGAGACTCGTCTTGAATAACCGAAGTGACTTTTGCAACCGGGTATCCCTCTGGGAATTTACCACCTAAGCCAGAGGTAACTAGTACATCATTAAAACGAATATCCGTGCTATGAGGCACATGATTTAGGGTTAAGCGATCAATCACACCAACACCATTTGCAATTAAGCGCACACCATTGCGACTTATTCTAACTGGCACGGCATGAGTGACATCTGTGATCAGCAGCACTCGACTACTCGTAGTACCGACATGGAGAATTTGCCCGACAATGCCCTCATCGTCAATAACGGCCTGGCCTTCATAAACCCCGTCATTGGCCCCTCGGTTAATCACAACTTGGTGCGTGTAGGGATCACTATCAACCGCCAGAATTTCTGCCACCATTTTTTTGGCGTCATAACGCAAAGGTGAAGCAAGCAATGCCCTTAAACGTTCATTTTCTTTTTTAATAATATCTAATTGCAGCGCCTGTTCATGAAAAATTAATTCATTAATCTTATATTGCTGATTATCTGCGATTAATTGACGACGAGTGACAATATTCTCTGCCGCCCAATTCATCATTTGCTTTGGCGTTGTTGCCAAATATTGCAATGGGCTAACCATAGATTGCAAAAAGCCTCGAACGGATTCGAAGCTATTCATTTTATGATCAAAGAAGATCAGCAAGGCAGAACAAAACAGCACCAAGACGAGTCGGTGCTGTGGAGAGGGTCCATGCTTAAATATAGGATTCATTGCGCGAACTAATCATTATTCGTAAGAGAACAGGTCGCCACCATGCATATCAATCATTTCGATAGCCTTACCACCGCCACGCGCAACACAGGTAAGAGGATCATCAGCAATCACTACTGGAATACCAGTTTCTTCCATTAACAAACGGTCAAGGTCTTTCAGCAATGCACCACCACCCGTTAAAATCATACCGCGCTCTGAAATATCAGAGGCTAATTCCGGTGGCGATTGCTCAAGTGCAACCATTATGGCACTAACAATACCAGTTAACGGCTCTTGTAATGCTTCTAATATTTCATTGCTATTTAACGTGAAACTACGAGGTACACCTTCCGCTAAGTTACGGCCGCGAACTTCAATTTCCACCAATTCTTCACCAGGATAAGCTGAACCAATTTCATGCTTAATACGTTCAGCAGTTGCTTCACCTATTAAGCTACCAAAGTTACGGCGAACATAGTTGATAATGGCGTCGTCAAACTTATCGCCACCAATACGAACAGAAGAAGAATACACCACACCGTTTAATGAGATAATACCGACTTCAGTGGTACCACCACCAATATCAACCACCATAGAACCGGTTGCTTCTGATACCGGCATACCTGCACCAATTGCCGCCGCCATCGGCTCATCAATTAAATACACTTCACGAGCACCAGCACCTAAGGCAGATTCTCGAATCGCACGACGTTCAACTTGTGTAGAGCCACAAGGCACACAAACTAATACCCGAGGGCTTGGGCGCAAAAAGTTATTGCTGTGCACTTGCTTAATAAAATACTGCAACATTTTTTCAGTAACAAAGAAGTTAGCAATAACACCATCTTTCATTGGACGAATTGCTTCAATATTACCTGGTGTACGACCTAACATTTGTTTCGCCGCCGCACCTACTGCAGCAACACTTTTAGAGCCACCGGCACGATCTTGACGAATAGCTACAACAGAAGGCTCGTTTAATACAATGCCTTGGTCTTTTACATAAATCAGGGTATTTGCTGTTCCTAAGTCGATTGATAAATCGTTAGAAAACATGCCGCGTAATTTCTTAAACATATTGTCGAAATGTCCTTTAAACATCACCTAGGCAACAAATTGCCGGATTATTATTCTTCGTGCATACAAGCCAGAAATGACCTGTATATTAAAAATAGTGCTAATAGCTGGCTATCATACCGCAGACTATAGCGCTTGTGTTGCTTGAATAGCAAAAATATCTTGAAAATTTATGATTTCTGAGAGAAAAATTCAAAATAATAAAATTTTTAACCATTAGCGCCAAAACACATGCGTGATATTAATTATTCACTTCACGCCAAGAGATAATTCGATCGTTGCCGCGGTAAAGGCCGAAATTTAAAATGGCAGTAGGGTTATCATCATAAAAATTACCATCATTATCCCCATCTAATGTATCCCACCTAAATTTCAACCAGCTTGGTACTTCATACTCCCACTCCATGGTTCCTTGAGTATTAGGTGCGCCAAAAAACAAATTATTTTGTATTCCCGATACAAAGTCTCCAGCAGCAATGCTGGCATCAGTGTCACCAACCTGTATAGCATCAGTATCAATATCAATTAAACGGTAGTCCCACAAACTCATATTTCCTGAATACTTATCTCCCGGCTTTTTATCTTCTATGAATACTTCCATACAGTTTTCATCTGCATTAATTTCAAAGTCTGTGCCGTTATAGGTTTCTACAAAGAGTGGCGCTCTTAGCTCACTATTTTCTGAACCAAAAGCATTTTCTAACACCATGCGAGCAAAACGAATTTCCACATCAGATGACATTACTAAGGTTTCGACGGCATCAGCATCCGTACTAAGTAAAACGCCGTCAGCATCTTCAACACTTTCTGTAACGAAGGGGATCTGGGCATTAAAAGGCGCTAAATAACTGCTGTCATCACGATCATAACTAAAATGGTCATTGTCAGAAAAAATATAAAGCCACTCACCGGGCACTAAATCTCCATCATCATCAGTACTCGCATCTAATCTACCCTCCTCCATATATGCCGTAATAGCGACATTAGTCCCATTATCAACACGCGCCATTACATCATCCTGGGTGGGTAAGGTGATACCAATACCTGAAGCTTCAAGCTTCATAAAGCCCTCAGGTTCGCCTAAGGTATAGTTTTTTGTGATCTTGTTGCCAGCATTATAGGCTGTTATTGCGATTCTCGGTGCTAGACTATAAGCGATTGTGCCTTTACCATCATCAGTACGCTGGCCTGTATATGCCCACTTAGCAATCGCACACGTGCCGTCGGCACTATGATAAGCATCCAATTTGCCATTATCATCAGCTCTAACTGTTTGTTTAAAATAAGCCGGAGTAAAACGACCTATTGTCACATCTGTGGATTCGACCAGTCCATCAACATTTCCTAGGCCACCATAATCTACATCCTGTATATCAACACTGATGATGCCCACTTCAGAAAACTTGGCGGCATCATAATATGAGCGACCAAATTCATTTAAGTCAGCATAAAAGCTTGTCAGGGTCGCATCTTCAAAATGGTCATCGGTACTATCGATTATCTCACTATCACGAGTTGCGCCGGCAGCATATTCAAGCGTTCCATCGACTGTGCCATTGAGCACTGGTGCAATTCTAGATACTTTTAACTGCAGCTGCCCGTCGCTCTGGCGATAATTTTCAACTCTGCCGCCCTGACTGTTCTGTGCTTCGACAATGAAAGAAAACTTATCCCAAGCGTTGTGTGTGGTGGTAGCGTCAACATCAAGGCCATTTAAACTACCGTCGTCATTGTTGGCACTAATACTAAATTGTGCCGGTTTCACCCAAAAGTCATTACTACTGCCGACCAGCAAGATATCCTCATCTGAATAACTAGCATGTAAACGTATTTGGCCAACATCTAAATATCTTGGTGTAGGTATCGTTGCAATACTATCACTATCAAAATTCAAACTTACGTTGTTAGTAAAGCTTGAATATTTAGCAATACCACTGCCAGCTACCTCAAATGTTAAACCGGCATTAAAAGTAGCATCAGGCGTAATATTTTGCTGAGATAAATCAACATCTACATTGCCTGTAAAAATACCTTCACAAACACCATTATTGTCACGTACAGCTTGCAATTTTAATGCTTGTGGAAATGTTGTTCCTGCGATTTGGTAGGGCACGATTTCATTGTCATCCGTTTCATACAAAAACCTAAAACCTGCCTGTGCAAAAGTCATCTCACAGCTACTACCAAAACCCGAACATTCAAACGCGCTACTGGCATTAACCGTTGCATTCGCAATAGACAAAGTAACAGTTTCAGCGGTCGTGTGATTAAAGCTAAATGTAGGGTTATTTAAATCAGTACTGCCAATAAAGGTAACAGGATCTTTTCGGACACCATTAACATTAAAATCTAATGATACTGACTCAGTACTTAGGCTCGAACAATCACTATTGGTGCAGGCTTTGATAGTAATTGGCTCAGCGGCACAAGTTAGGCCATTGCCATCATGTACAATTTCATAATGATGAATAACGGGTTCTGCACAGGCATGAGTTTTTGCATACACTTCGTTGATTTCAGTAGCTGTCAGCGCGCCTTTAAAAACATGCACTTCATCAATTGAACCGGTAAAGCGATTATTGATTTCACCATCATCCGTCTCACCACCAATAGAAGCAGGCCCAGTATCAGTCCCCCAATTGCCGGTATACGTACCACTAGCTCGTTCGACACCATTGATATATATTCGCCGTGTTTTTGCAACACTATCATGTACGGCAGTAACAAAACTCCAGGTATCTGTCGGTATTTCGCCTGCATAGGTATCTAAAGAGACAGGGTTAACGTGGCGGGAATAAAAGCGTAAATGCCCATTACCATTTCTTTGGTCCCCCAAACTTAAGGCGTAACCGCCTTGATTGTTTTCATCATCGGCGAATATTCTAGAGCCGCTATCTAAGTTACTTGGATTAATCCACGCCGTAATGGTAAAACTATCCTGTAAATTTTCGAATGAACTCGGCAGTTCAACATAGTCATTCACACCATCGAAGACACCATAACCACATGTGCCAGGATTATCCGAGATAGCACGATTTACATCTGACGTTACAGGTCCATTGATAGCATTTGCATTGTAACTTCCCAACTCATCAATAACTACTCCAGACATGCCTTCCCAAGATAGTTCATCCATCGAAAATTGCGCAATAAGTTGCGCACATTGAACACTCGCTCTTGTGCCACCGTCATAATTGTTGCCAGTATTTTGATAATTATAAATCGAGCTAATTTCATCCGCAGTAAGTGCACCATCGAAAACAATAAATTCATCTAATGGCGCTCTAAAGCCTTGCGGTGTGCTAGTTCCAAAGTCATCGAATGATGTGCCAATGTATTTCAATGTACCTGATGGCGCTAAGTTAATGGTTTCAACAAAGCTACCATCAATGTATAAATGGCTTTGTTCATCCTTGTAAACTACTGCCATATAGTGCCAATTATTATCTAAATTGCTAACGCTATAACTACCATCTAACGATGTTCCTGCTCCTGCGTCATATATACCCCAACGCCAGCCATTATCACGATCGATATACAGTAAATCACCTCCGCTCGCCATGGCCCCTAAAATAAAATAGCGATTACCAGAACTATCTGTCGGCTTTTTAAACCAAGTGGAAACACTGAATGTCTCAGGTAAAGGAATACTCACTTGCACATGATGTTGAGCAGATGAAATACCGAGCGCCTTTTCTATTTGAGCATCATCAGAAGTGTTTAAGCTATTATGGCTGGTACCTGAATAGTTACCGAGTTGATCTATTACTTCGTTACCCGTGCCAGTATAAGCACATTCATCAAATTGGAAATTAGCCATAACTGTAGCCGATGGAGTGCTATCACATAAGTCGCCAAAATCGGCATCAAATACGCTATTGTCATAGGTTAGAATAGAGTTACTATTAATATTCACTTTTCTCCCTGAAGCTACTCCAAATAAGTAACTAGCAGAAATAAAGTCAATGTTCCTGGCGTATAACGCACCGGTATAAGTTGAATTACTTCCAAAAGTAACATTACCATCAACGTGCATAACTAACTTACTCGCATCACCACCTTGATTTACACCTGTCGAGTTAGCAAGAGTCGTTGATGTAAAACTTACATTTGAATCTATAAATACATTAGCGGTACCTGCACCTACGACATTAATACTTGTGCCAGAACTTGTGGAAAACCGACGAAAATAATAAGTTTTCCCGGCTGAAAGGTTTAGCGTATTGTTAGATCCTAAAGAAAGGTTTTCAAAAAAATACACGTCAAAACTATCACTAAATTGTAGCGTTGCATTAGAGCGAGCATTTATATTTCGATAATTATTAACTCCGCTAGTACCAAAGGTAGTAGTTTGATTACTTGGAGGGTTATAATTAACGCTGCCGTTACCACGCCTAAAGTTTACACTTACCGTTTCTGCCGAATTATTTGACGCTGTGCAATCAGCACTACCACAACTATCGATATTTGAACCAGAGTTGTGACTTACACTTCTTGTTGATAATACGGTATCGGGGTTATTGATAAGACGGGCATTGTAACCAAAATTTATCTGACTATTGCCTACACCATTACCATGTGTCGCAATAGCATCAGGGAATACTGCTGAACATTCTGCAGCAAAAAGTTGATGAGAAAGTATTAAGAATAATATGCCAGCGCAGGCGACAATAAATTTAGACAAATTCATAATTACTACCTTCAGCCCTTGAAACGAACGCTTAGAAAAATGATTAAAAAAACCTAAGTGAGCATATCATACTTCAAAAGCCATTGAATGTTATGCTTATTCCTCACATCTTTTGCTCAATTTATTTCATTTACTAAAAGACAAGCAATAAAAAACCCCGCATAGTGCGGGGTTTCATTAATCAATAATTATATTTATTTTGCTGAGCGTTTACGAATTGCAAATCCAAGTAATCCAGCAGCAAATATAAATAAAGTTGTCGGCTCTGGAACATTAGCGTTCACATTTGTAGCTCGAACATAAAAAGTTTCGAAGTCCCACTCTGTCGGCATATTCAAAGTCAACATGCTATTAATTTTTCCGCTATTAAAGTCGTCAACATCAATATCAACACTTGTTAATTCAGTGTTCCAGTATTCTACTGCTTCAACATAGTATGTAACACCAAAAGCATCGGTACGGGTAAAATCAGCAATTGTTAGTTCTGTACGAAGAATATTAAGCTCTTCTTCTGTCGCATATCTCCAACCATCGTGAAATTCTGGCGCCATCAAAAGATTGCTATAATATGGCGTTACATTAATAGGAGAGGCCCATGCCCAGTCAATACCGTTATAGGTAATATAATCATCTTCGGTTAAATCAGACGTAATTAAGCCGGCAAAAGCAGAGCTAGAAACTAATAGCAAGAAAGGAAGTAATAATTTTAATGTAAACTTAATCATCATAATATCTCAACTAATGAAAAACGACAGCAGTACAGTAAAACAGTTAAAGCAAACTACATGCCAAATAAATTTACCTTTGCAATACAATAACTTAAACAATCATCATTATTGTGTTTTATTGAATTGTAAAAAAAACTAACAGCCTACAAACATTAATGTAAATAAGGTGTTAGCAACAATACCTTATAAACTTCGAGCTTCTACTTCAATAATCCTTGAAGTGACTTCACTATCAAGCTGACATTCGCCAACGCTTGTAACGGTATAATAGCGAACATCTTCAAAGAGAAAATCATTACATGTAAGTGCTTTAACTTCACAACCAATCAAGCCAGGTATGTGAGCAATTGCTGGAGCATTTTGGCTGACATCGGCACAAGTCCTAGAGGTGGCACTTGCTAAGCCAACCGGAAATAATTGCGCCAACTGCCATTGAGCACCAGTTTGGGCCGATGCGTAAGCTCTTGTTCCTAGAACTTCAAAGGCAACGTTCTCTTGGCTAGAAGCCATCATATTAACAAGCGCGGCTCCTAGTAAAGACATCACGATAATAACAAAAATGGCAATCACTAGCGCGCTACCTCGATGTTTATTACTATTGCTTTGCATTTTGCAAGGCAAATTCGCTAAATAACCGGCATGCTCATGGGACATTTGGCACCTGTATTTCATTATTAAAGACAATTGTTTCCAGATTTAGAAAAAACTCTAGTCGCACTAAAACCAAGGCATTTCGTTGCAGTGTTGCTTCTACCACGCTAAATGGCAATGTAGTATTTTCAAGGTGTTCTGCCATTAAGCTTCGATTATTAGTATCAAATATTGGCGTATCATCAAGAGCAGAACGGGCATAATTTTGATACCGATATAAATTACCGTTTTCTAGGCAATAACTCACTGCCGTTTCTATAAAATACAAACGCTTAGTTGGAGAGTCTGCACGAAACTGTGTTGCCGCATTCAAGGTCAATACCACTGTAGGTGGTGGATTATTGTCGTCGACATCAAGATCGTCAACAGTCAATAACGGTGAAATGGCGGCACTCGGATCAAAACTCGCGATAACATCATTAGCATTATTATAAATATCTTCACTGTTGAGGGCATATACACTCACCTGCGAACTATTAGTAACAAGGCTACTAGCAAATGGCGCTAAAGTAACCGTGTTACTGGCGGCTTCTGGTGCCACAGGAATGTCAACATAGATGGCACTACGAGCGATTGGCGTAAACTCCAAACACTGCTTACCACTACCATTAAGCTCTCGAGCACTATTGGGCAAAGCATGCCGTACTTCACGGTTAAGCCTTTCAATAACAAAACGAGCGGTTGAAATTAACTCTTCACGATCGGCCGCATCAGTATAGCTTTGTGCTCCGTAACGAAGAAAGGTGGTTATGCTAGTTGCAATAACACCTAAGATGACAATAACGGTAATTAACTCGATTAATGTAAAACCTTGCTGTTTTTTAAAAGAAAACCGCATTAGAAGTTTGCCTTATAAACCGAGAAAACAAAGTCGAATTGCTGCGGGGTGGTTATGGTTATGGTAATAAGTTTTGCGGTAAAGTTATTGTCATCACCATCACTATCACCGTCGTAATCACTATCATTTATGACATCAACATTAACTTGAAAGCCCGTATAAATATTCTCTAACGAGTCACTATCTCCCAACGAACTTTCAATAACAGTTAAGCCATGATAATCATCAACATCGTCATAGAGTTCGCGTTGACCAAGTTCTTCATTAGCCATAACCAAAGAACAGGCTTGCTCTCCATCAGCGGCTTTAATTTCGCCATCCTTGTTGATATCGTCACCACAACGAACCAAGCCACCCGACATATCTGAGTTTTCATCAAATGCTTTACCCAGAATTTCATTTATCATTGACTGACCCAATTCAGCCGCTCTTATCTGGTGAACTTGCTCAGCACTTTGCTTGGAGAGAGGATAAATAAGGGTTGTAAAAATTGAAAAGACAATCGATAACAGCACAATACCAACAATGGTTTCAATAAGCGTGAAGCCCACTTGCTTGCCTTTACCGTGTGAATATTGCTGATGTGAGGAGCCTTTATAATGCATGAATATAGCCCTCATTTTCAATTCTAACCACTAAACTCTGTTCTCCAGTAATGGTTATGTCACAAGGGTTATTGCAGTCCTGAGGTCGACCTAGGTGATCAAAAGTAAAGGTAAGCCCGACCGGGCTAAATGTCACGTTGTCGCCACTTTCAATCGTAACCACTGTCGCTCTTTGTATGCTTTGATCGGAAAATTCAGACAGCGTACCGCAGGTTACTTTGCCAAGTTTATCTTCGGTAATGTTAACCCGATGACACAGCACATTGACTTGCTGCATGGCACGAGTTTGAATCAAGCGCAGCTTTGCAATAACATCGGCGCGATAAGCATATTCAGAAAAGCCTTTTGAAGAAAAGAACTTGGGAGCAACGGTGACAGAAAGGATACCTAAGATGATAATAACAATAACTAACTCCACTAAGGTAAAGCCCGCAGCTCGTTTGGAATTTAGTGCTTTTGATTGCTGTCTATTAGCGAATTTATTTGAATATCCAATCATCTATGGATAACTCCACACTTTAATCTAAGTTATGTACATGGCCTTAAATACATTCATTTACGGTAACTTCTGGCCTGATATTAACGCCATTAGGTGGTTCATAAACCACAACACAATCAGCATTTGAACTAAAAATAGAACCTTGATCACTGGAATAAAAAATTAATTTTCCATCCGTTGCCGCACGAATAACAAAAACATCACCGTCGATATCAATTAGCCTTTGCCAATAATCATCAGGGCCGCTAGCATCAAATGGGCTCGGCGCAATAGGGTAGCCATAAGCAATATCGAGAGCGCCATCACTCAATGTAACGCTTGCTTCTGCTTCACCCTGATTACCTGCAACAATAGATTTACTATGCACTAAGGCAGCAGCACTTTCTATTGACGCTTTCACTCCTTGCAACACGGCAGTTTGAGCATCAGCCTTCAAATTAATGAATTTAGGTGCCGCCGTTGCTGCCAAAATGCCAAGTATAACAATAACAACAATCAGCTCAATTAAGGTAAATCCTTTGGCGTTCATTCTAGTTAACCTTTACTTAAAAAATACTAAGAACTTAAAAGATGATAACAACTAAAGACGCAATTAAAGTCCTATCGAGAATCAATATAATATCGCTAAATAAAAAATTTATCGACACTTAGTTTATATAACAATCAAGCATTTAAAACAAAAAAGGAGAGCTAAGCCCTCCTTAAAAAATAATAAATAACATCAATCCACTAACACTTGCTAATATCAAGCACTACGGTCGGTGGCGTAATTACATCCCCAGAAGCTGTTGCATTTGAATAGGTGACTTTACAGTTATCTGCGGTAGCACCTTCACTGTGCTCAAAATCACCACTTGTTGAATCATAAGTAATATCTGTACCACTTTCCAAGTCAATTAATTGGTCAATTCCCCAGCCATTATCTGCAGTACCAGCTGGAGTTCCTTCACCGGCTCTAGTTGGGTAACCATAAACAAGGGCGTAAACCTGACCGTTAATAGTAACCTCGCCAGTTGAGGCAGTTTCATTGCTCACTAAAGCTTTAGCATGCACCATATTAACTGCGCTATTAACACTGCCCTGTACACCTTGAATAACTGATGCTTTAGCATCGCCAGTAAGATCAATAAACTTAGGTGCAGCAGTTGCCGCTAAAATACCTAAAATAACAATAACAACCACTAACTCAATTAGGGTGAAACCTTTTTGCTGACTAAAACTATTATTTGCTAACTTCTTCATAACATGAACCTTTTTATTATTAATCAAGAATTAATTATTATTAATGTAAACCACAACCGAGCTATCGGCTGGCTGATAAGTAAAACTATTTCCGGTGCTGGTATCAGTACCAGGACTAGAAAAATCGTTATTACCGTCCTTATTCAGTGTTTCTTTTAAATAGAAATGACAAACGGTTGTACTACCGGTACCTGACTTTGACGCGAAATAATCCATGGTGTCGTCGCTATTTAATGTGCCAATAGCATCAGTCACACGCGGTGGCTGTTGTAATATATTTTGCCAGATATCAATACAGTTTGCAGAGGTAAAGCCGCCACCTAGTGTTGCACCATTATCTTGTCCATCAGCTGACGAGACAACATAACCGGGTCTAATGCCTGTCGCTTCTGTTGTTAATACTAAATCGGTGCCATCATAACTAACCGAGTTTCTGCCATTTGTATCTTTTGGACGCCCTTCCGCTTCCCATTGCGCACGTGCTAATGATATCGCCGTAGCAAAGCCGCCAGCCATACCTTCAATATTTGCTTGTTTTGCTTGGTCAGTTAAATCGAGGAATTTAGGGATCGCGGTTACAGCTAAAAAACCTAAAATAACAACAACGATAACTAATTCGATAAGGGTAAAACCTGACTGTTTTTTCATATCAACCTCTTAACTTTTGCTCATAATTTAATTCTAACAACGAAATGCCTGCAAAGTCACTCACTTAGTCATAATTTCGCGTAAAATCCAGTTTCTATAACAAATCTTTACACGACAAGCGCTTTAATTGACATATCCCCGAATTAAAACACTACAACTTATGTGCCAAGTTGAACGCTCCAACAATTCCCTTGCCACTTTGATAAGTAAAAAATTCGCCACTTGGCAGACTATATTGGCAATACCGTAGAACATGATTTCCTTGCGATTCTATCAAAACAGCAGCGATTGGCTGCTTCATAAACATTAGTGGCGTTTCCATGACAAAGTGCCAAATTTTTTGACATACTAAGCCACCATTATCGACATCAACCCAACCGGCCTTATTCACCGACACTCTTAATTTTTCACCCTTAGGCTGTACTAGGCTAGACTCTATTTCGACAAAGCGAGGTTGCATATCCATAAACCATTGGGCGTGAATAGCATTAACACGAGCAGAAAATACATTACGAACATTTTCAAAACCTGCTCTTGTTAACTGACCTTCTTGTTTAAAAAAATAAAAAATAAAACTTGCCATGAATACGCCAACAAGCACAATAACAACCAAATTTTCACTAAGTGATTTCCCGGTTTTATCTGCCACTTGTTGTGCTGTCATATCGCTATTCCATTTGGCATATTAGTTACCTTTAAAGGCTGACATCATATCCCACATTGGTGTGAAAATACCGAGTGCCAAAACCAAAACCATAACCGCAACAATGGCAATCATAATAGGTTCAATACGGGCAGTTAAGGTGCTCAGCTCATAATCAACTTCTCGCTCGTAGTAATCACCCACCTCTTCTAGCAATTCATCAACACGACCGGTTTCTTCACCTACCGCGATCATCTGCAAAACCAAAGGCGTAAACAATGTGCTGGTAGAAGCCGAACGCAATAAACTTTCACCGCTTTCAATGCTGGTGCGCATCGCAATAATTTTCTTGCGCATATAGGTGTTGTCAACCGCGTCAGCAACCAGAGTAAGACCAGATGTCATCGGTACACCAGCACGCAATATAATTGAAAAGCTATGAGAGAATCGCGAAAGTACTGAACGTTCAATAACACCACCAACGACCGGCAGTTTTAATTTCCGTTTGTCCCACAAATACATACCTCGTGGTGTGCGTAAATAATGACGTAAGGCAACTAAGCCTGCGACGCTAGCAACTAACATATGCGGCCAATAGTTTAAGAAAAAGTTCGAGCTAGTAATAAGCATTTGCGTAGTCCACGGTAAGTCCGCGCCTAATTTTGCAAACATATTAGCGAATGTTGGAATAACAAAAATATTTAGAATGACTAAAGCCGCAACAATGGCGATCATCACGAATGATGGATAGCGTAAAGCTGTTTTTATGCGCTTGCGAGTTTCTTGCTCGCGCTCAAAGTAACTGGCAAGTTTTAGAAATGCATCATCTAAATTACCGGTATTTTCACCGACATGAACCAGAGAAATGAATAAAGGCGAAAATAATTTCGGGTGTTGATGTAATGCGGTTGAGAGCGGAAAACCACCTTCAAGCTGCGCGGCAATATCAACTAATGCGGATTTCAGTTTTACCGAGGTACTCGACTCGGCCATGCCATTGATGGCACGTAATATAGGTACGCCAGACTTTATTAGGGCATACATTTGTCGACAAAAAACAATTAAATCATCTAAGGTTACTTGGTTAAAACCTAATAAGTCTTTAACATCAATGTCAGTAGATTTATTACCCGTAACATTGTTTTTTGCACTTTCAATCGATATTGGAATTATACGCTGACGAGACAACTGCTCAGCAACCAGTGCAGAGTTAGCAGCATCAATAGCACCTTTTACTTGGCTACCACTAGCATCTCGGCCAATATAATTAAAAGCGGGCATAATTTATTAACCTATCCTGTAACGTCTACGGTTTCAACCAAGCGCAGTACTTCTTCGACACTTGTTATTCCTAGCTTAGCATAATCAAACGCAGCCAAAGCCAGCGGTTTAAAGTCGGGGTGTTGTTTAGCTAGCTTAGTAAATGCTTCGGTGTCATCACGCTTTAACGCTGCCATCATTGGCTCGTTCATTTCTAATAATTCGAAAACACCTATCCGCCCTTTGTAGCCTGTGTATTGGCAGGATTGACAACCGGTGCCTTGGCTAAATTCAACGCCTTTGACGTCATCACCAACCAAATGCGATAGCCAAAGCAGTTCTTGCTGATCAGGGGTATGAATTTTTCGACAACTTTCACACACTTTACGTACTAAACGCTGGGCAATAATCGCGCGCAATGAACTCCCCACCAAAAAGCCGGCAGCGCCCATATCTAATAGTCTCAGCGCACTGGTAATTGCGTCATTGGTGTGTAGTGTTGATAGAACTAAATGACCGGTTAATGCACCTCGTAAGCCGATTTCGACGGTTTCTTGATCACGCATCTCACCGACCATTAATATATCGGGATCTTGTCGTAATGCGGTACGTAAAACACTGGAAAAAGTCAGATCGATCTTGCTATTTACTTGCACTTGGTTAATACGAGGTAAACGATATTCGACCGGATCTTCAACCGTAATAATTTTCTTACTGGCTTTATTTAATTCACTTAACGCCGCATATAAGGTCGTGGTTTTACCACTACCAGTTGGACCGGTAACCAGCACCATGCCGTGAGGGCGAGAAATTTGATGTCTGACACGTTCAACAAAGTGTGCTGGCATTCCAGTTTCATCGAGCGACAAGAGTCCCGCTGATTGGTCGAGCAAACGCATTACCACAGACTCACCGTGTTGCACTGGCATAGTCGACATACGAACATCAATGCTATGGCCATTTATTTGTAAATTAAAGCGGCCATCTTGCGGTAAACGTTTTTCAGAAATATCTAAACCGGCCATCAGTTTTAATCGCAGCACCATGGCAGAAGCAATTTTGTTTTCTTTGAGAATATTTTCTTGTAAAACACCATCAATACGTTGACGAATACGCAAAGTATTTTCATCGGGTTCGATATGCACATCGGAGGCACGCATTTGTACTGCGTCGGCAAAAACAGATTGCAGCAATTTACCAACAGTCGCATCACCACCTTCTTCTAGGAATGAACTCGATAAATCAAAGTCGCTACTTTGATCATATTCTTCTTCCAGCTGGCTCGCGAAAGATTCAATATCAGCAGTACGGCGGTATAGGCCATCAAATGCTTCAAATAATTGTGACTCCATCACTACCGCAAGTTGCAAACGTTTAGGCGCCAACATTTGTTCAAGTTGATCAAGAGCACTTAAATCGGCAGGGTCGCTCATGCCGATCAACACTGAATCACCTTGATCTTCGATCACTAACGCGCGTAAACGTCTGGCATGAACCTCAGGTAATAATAAAGCAATGTCTGCTGGAATGCGGCGTTGGCTTATATCTAAAAATGGTACATCAAGCTGCTGGGCCAGGAATTCAAGTAACTGTCGCTCACCAATATGACCAAGTTCAATAAGGGCATCACCCAGTTTTCGTCCGGTTGATTTTTGGCTGTTTAGCGCCTGCATCAGTTGTTCGTTACTGATAATGTGCTCATGGACCAAAAGATCCCCTAGGCGCATTTTTAATTTAGGTGCTGCCATATTATTCTCCTAGCTCTGATACCCGTTGACGGGCAAATTTTATGGCGTTATTTGAAAGATTACCTGCTGCAATCGCTTGACTATATGCGCTACTGGCGGCACTAAACTGGCTTTGGCTATCCAATGAAACCGCAAGCCCCAACCACCAACGGCCTGCATTTGGCTCAAGCAACAATAACTTACGATAGGCATCAATTGCTGTATCATGCTCATTCGCCTCAGCGGCGATACTGGCTAATAACGCCTGCAACTCAACTTGTTGACTATCATTTACCGGTTTTAACACGTTTAATGCTTGCATAGCAGCACCTTGCTCAAAGTATATTCGAGCACTCATTAAGCGCATTTCTTCTGCCCGTGGCGCTAATGCGATACCTTGTGACAACAGGTTTATTGCATCTTGATAGGCTTTCTTACCATACCATAATGCCGCAAGTTGCTTTCTTGCAGTTTGGTGCTCAGGTATTAACAGCAACACTTCCTCAAATAACGACTCGGCTTTGTTCAGATCATTAATTTCCATCGCCTGTTCGGCTTGAGTAATTTTATTCTCTGCCAAAGCTTGGGGTGATAATTGGCTACGCGAAATTGTTAAGCTAGGTTTATGACTCGCAGTAACATCTGCTGCCTTTATGTTTGAGGGTTTTGCTTTAACTAATAGCTTTTCAACACGGTTAACTGCTGCCGTACTTTGTTCGCTTGCAGTTGCTAGGTGTTTAGTGACCACGTGACTTTCCTGCTCACTGTCATCACTAATTGTTTGTTTGGTCGTAGAATTATCTGCAGCTATTTGGGCCTTATTGACTTGCTGTTGACTTTCTCCTTTCATGGTACTCGGCGTTACTACCACGGTTGATTCTAATGTCGTCACTAATTCTCTGGTAGCGGATTTATTTTCCACCTCAGTGGCGACCAATGGTGCTTTTTCTGTTGAAACAGTACTATGTTCTACATTGATATTCGCTTGGCTTTCACTGGCAACAGGTTGTTGTATTTGTGATTTTAAGGTTTGATTTTCAGAATATAGTTGCCAGGCAAATAACCCCGCGATATTAAGCAAAATAATGGCAATTATCATTATCGCGACCAATTTAATATTGGAATTTTTCGCGGCTACTGGCATCACGACATTGCTACCGGCGACCTGCTCGTTCTGGCGCTTATCAAGATCCTTAAGCATCTGGTTTATAACACTCATAATACCGCTCCGAAATTACTCCATATATAATACAAAGCAACAATCATCAGCAAAAACAATAAACTTGCTAAATAAGTATTTCGTGTTTTTAAACCTTCCATACCTTCTGTATCTTGTATCGCACTGTACAAATGTTTTTTTGTCAGCTGGTAACTGCCTTCGCCATAACCAAGCATAAGCATTTTATGACAAAGTATATTCACCAGCCTAGGGATACCATTGCTGACTTTAGCAATTTTTTTCGATAACGCATGACCAAACAAACTCGCGCCTTTATAACCTGCAACGTGTAATCGATGCTGGATATAATGTTCAACCTCAGGCACTGTCATCGAACGTAACTTATAAGAAAAAGTTATCCGCTGCTTCAATTGCCGAAAGCCAGTTTCTGCTAATCGCTCATCAAGCTCAGGTTGAGCAAACAACACCACTTGCAGTAGTTTACGGGTTTCAGTTTCTAAATTAGTAAATAGTCGCAGTGCTTCAAGACTTTCAGCAGGTAGTGCTTGGGCTTCATCCAGAATCAGTACTACAGAATGACCTTGGTTATGCAATTCTAAAAGTCGTGTTTGAATGCGCTGAGTGAGCAATTGTACTGACATACGCTGTGCCTGCTTAACGCCAAGTTCGACTGCGACCGCACGACGCAATTCATCAGGCTTCAGATAAGGGTTGGGAATATAGGCAGTAACAAAATGTTCAGGAATTTCATTGAGTAACTTTCGACACATCAATGTTTTGCCTGTACCGACTTCCCCGACAACTTTAATAAAACCTTCGCCAGTTTTTAATGCCGTAGTTAACACAGCTAAAGCCTCATTATGAGGCTCAAGACCTAAATAAAAATTGGTGTTCGGAGTTAACGTAAACGGTAATTCTCGCAAGCCAAAATGATACAGGTACATAGCGTGCTACTTAATTGCTAGTTGCGTTTGCATCCGAATCTTCAGGAAACCACTGCTTTAAAAGGGCACGAGCATCTTGTAATTGATTCTTCCAAGTATCATGACCAATAACAATAGGCTTAAGTAAAATCACCAATTCTTTCTTTTGTACTGATTCACTTTTGCTTTTAAACAATTCGCCCAAAAATGGTACGTCGCCAAGAAACGGCGTTTTTGATTCCAAATCGACCTTACGGGTTTCAATTAAGCCACCAATAACCACAATTTCACCTGACTTTGCCCGAATGATGGTATCAGACTCTCGAACACTACTTTGAGCTAACGGCAAGATAATGTCTTCATCGCTTAAGCGAATAGTTTTAGTCTGCTCATCAGTAATTGTCACAGACGGATGAACATGTAAAATCACTTCACCGTTCGCATCAATTTGTGGCGTTACATCCAGAGCGATACCGGAGAAAAATGGCGTTAAATCAACTTCAGGTGTTGTTGTCGTTGACGTGCCTGTGGTGGTGGTACTAGAAACGTCGGTAACAAAATATTCATCGTCGCCAACTTTAATGATGGCTTTTTGATTATTAGTCGCGGTAATTCGAGGACTAGAAAGCACTTGCACATTGCCTTGTGTTGACAATAATTCGATAACACCACTAAAGTCTTTGTTAAGAAAACTTAAGCTAGTTGTGCCACCAATTACTGACGATATCGCGTTGCCGGCAATGCTACCTGAGGTTGAAAAACCGATATCTGTACTTTCAATATGACCTAGCACTTGGTCCCACTTTACCCCTTGCTGATAATCATCATTTAGCGTCACTTCCATAATTTTCGCTTCAATGATCACCTGACGACGCAAATGCTCTTGGGTTTTAGTGACAAAGCTCTTCACCGCATTAATTTCAGAGGGTAGCGCGCGAATAGTCACTAAGCCAGCTTGAGGCGAGACAATAACCGAACGGCCACCTTCACTACCAACTAAAGCCGTTAATGTTTCTTTCAATTCGGTCCAAAAATCAGATTCATTCTCGGTATAAATATTAATACCGCTGCCGCCATTTTGATTATTGTTACCGTTATTATTACTGTTGTTATTATTATTGTTGTTTCGGTTGTTGTTATTGCTGTTACTACTATTTGAATTGTTAGGATCGTTTTCCGAAACACCACCTGAATTTATGCTAGTGCTAGAAACACCGCTACGTTTAACATATAAATAATCTAATGGGATAGTTTCTGTACGGATGCCGGCAGGATAAACCTGAATCACGCGTCCTTGGCGACGAATATCATAACCGTATAATGATTCAATAACCTCTAACGCTTCATCGAGAGTCACATCTTTTAAATTTAAGGTAATTGCGCCTGACACATCTGGGTGTACGGCGATACTGTATTGAGAGTCTTCAACAATAGCGGCAAAAAACTGTTCGGCTGCAACGCCACTGGCTGCTATTTGTAAACGTTTTTCAGCCAATAAACCGCTACGGGCTTGTCGAATCTCGTTTTGCATCAACTCTTGTCGAACAGAGTTAGGTAAACTTTGCAAAGGTTTTGGTGCTGGTTGGCTCGCTTCAGCAATAGCATTGTCCAACGCTTGGGTTACATCAGTTGGCGGTTTAGGGGTTGATTGACAACCCACCAAAGCTAATACTGCAGAACAACAGAATAACTGAACTTGGTGCTTTTTATTTTTCATTATTTTTTTCATTGTTAATTCGCTATAACACCGGAAAATAAAGACAATTCCAATTTACCTTGTGATGAATGCAACACCACCCCTTTTGAGTTAATGGCAACTAACTCAAAACCTTTGTAACTATCACCAACATTTAATACCTGACCATTAATAACCGCTTTTTTCCTCTCACTACTTTGAATGATTGACTGTAAAACTAACGGCGATTTTTTTTCACCGCTATGATTAACGGATGCCACGGCACCAAACGGTCGCGTAGGATCAACTTGCTGAGCACTTACGTAGAGTGGCAACATTAAGATCAGCAAAACTAGTGAAATTTTAGACACCAATAAACTCCTGTGCGGTACTTAAACTGTATATCTCAACTTCTAGTTCACTTACTGGGTATTCTTTTAATTGATAGTCAAATTCTTGCCAGAAAAACTTCCAAGATAAGCCTTCTAACTGCGTCAAATATTCTCTCAGCTGAAAGTATTGCCCCTGCAATTTTATTTTGATGCCATGGCGATACAAACGTAATTGGCTCGCCTCGGCCGGTTTAGCATTAGCCACTGCGACCTGGCTCTCAACTTTATTGTTCTCTGCATCACTGCTAGCAACTTTTTCTTTCGTTACCGCTTGTGCGGGAAGCACTTCAAATGAGAGCAGCTTTACGCCTTTTTGTAGTTTTAATAGCTTAATAAGGGCATAACGCATTTGAATAGGGTCAATCAAATCTGATGTTAAGCGCAATAGCTGCTGATCAATTTCACCTAACTTTGCTTGATATTGTGTTAATTCTCGTTTTAACGCCAAATTAGGGTCTTCACGCATAGCTTGTTCTAGCAGCTGTATTGACGTGCTATTATTTTTATTACTTAGCTGAGTTTGCGATATTTGCTGATTTAATTTAGCTATCCGTTGTAACGGCGCATCTAAAAACAGGCTATATAAAATAAAAACAATCGCAATTAAACCTGTCGTAATAATCAAATACTGCTCTCGTTTAGAGGTTTGACTAAACTTTTCGCTATATATCTGCCATTGCGTCATCCTGCTATTCCCCCTTAACTTCAGCAGAGCTAACAACAAACTCCGTTATATGCTGCTCATTTTCAGACAAAGAGAAGTTGATAAACCGCTTACCAGATAAAAATGTTGATGATTCAAAACCCGACAACCAGTTGGGCACCGCATCAGGTGTTCGCGCTAAACCAGCAAATGTCATATTGCCGTTGCCAATATTAACCCGTTGCAAGCTTATATTTTTATTGTGTAATTCAGCTAATTCAGCCATGGCCGTAGAAAACCCAGCGCTATAGGTTTGTGTCGGATCTGTCAGCTGCTGATGCAAGTGCTGTTTATTTTCAATAACGAGTTTAATGGTATTTAATTGTGCCAATAATTGTGCATCTTTTCGATTATTAGCCACTTGCAATTCAAGATTTTGTAGCTGCATTTTTTGACTGCTATTAATCGAATTTAATGATTGAAACTCTGCATTTAAGTTGCTCACCTGTAGCTGAACAATAAATATTGCCAGTAACATCAGCGCCAATATCGCTAACCATAAGCTCGCGACACGGTTTAAGCTCCAGAAAACTTTCGCTGGAAGTAAGTCGGCTTGCAATAAGTTGATGGAATATTTAGCCATTATTTTCAGGCTCCATAAAATTTAACTGCGTTGCTGCTATCGCAACAGCTTTCTTGCGCTCATTTTCAAGCTTCGCCGGCATGGTAAACAACTTAACTTCTACATTAGTATTTTCAGCTAACTTTCGTGCAAGAAATGCTTCAGAATTTATTGGCACTAATATTTCTATAGTTTTTATCGGTGCTTGCTTTAATTGTCGTTCGAAGTAATCGGTGGAACGTTGAATTTCTAAGCTTAAAGAATCTATCACCCCCATCGCCAATTCATCTTCATTTTTATTGGCTATTTGCGCGAAGCCACGTAAACGACGACTAAAAAACAGTTGACCATTTTTAATAATTAACAGGTTTATTTCTTCATTTGGTTGCTGACAAACAAACAATACCGCGTCTTGTTGAATGGGCAGTAAACTAGCAAAGGCAAACTCTTCGGTGGTGATACTGGCCACGACTAAATCGTCTGTGGTTAACGTTGTCACGAGCTCGACTAAGTCATTTTTCGCCGCACAAATAACATTAATTTTCTCTACGCCACCAGCTAGCATTGGGCCATCAAAATAATCGAGTACCATATTTTCTGGCGCTAAGTTAACTAGGTCTTTAATTTGCCATTTTAATGCTGCACTAATTTCCGACTCTGGAACATTAGGTCTATCGACTTGGACAATTTGTGAATGTGTATTCGACAAAACCAGATGACACTGTCCCTTCAATGAGAAATCATTGACTAAATCTGCTAGAGTTTTCGTTAGAGACTGGGCCTTAACCTCAACAGCATCACACTGATTTTCCGTTGCTTTTTTGGCAAATAATGCGATTGAATGCTGTCGTAAAGCAATACCAATGAAATCAGATGATTTTGGCTTAGAGAAAATACTTTTGATACGTGTAATAATTGACATTAAGCGATATTATTATTTTATATACGTGCCAGATAAAACCATTATCGCTGATTCTAATGTCGACGCAAGTGTTTTAATTACTTCATTTTATTTAGCTTATTCTGAGATGCCATATTTATGTCTGCGTTATCAAAACTACAACCAATTTATCACCCAATCTTTGCAAAAAATAAGCTTCAGGTCTCCGTTAAACGTGATGATAAAATAGACAATATTATTTCTGGCAATAAGTGGCGTAAACTCAAATATAATTTACGTCAGGTTAAAAGTTCTAATGCCAAGGGCGTAATAACCTTTGGTGGCTGCTTTTCTAACCATATTCACGCGACAGCATTTGCTTGTTATCAGCAGAAAATTCCTGTGATTGGCATCATTCGCGGTGAAGCAAGCAGCCAAAATAACTACACCTTAGCCTGGGCTAAGTACTGGGGTATGCAGCTGATTTTTGTTGACCGTAAAACCTATCGACTGCGTGACGATAGAGATTATTTACAACAATTGCAGCAACAATATCCTGATTACACTATCGTGCCTGAAGGTGGCAGTAATACCCTGGCACTAACAGGTGTTGCTGAAATCATTGAAGAACTAGACCAACAAGCAGAATTTGATACGATTATGACTCCGGTCGGCAGTGGTGGCACACTTGCTGGACTCATTCTCGGCGATCAAGAGCAACACAAATTACTCGGCGTTTCAGTGCTAAAGCAACAAGACTATCTAGAAAAGCAAGTAAAAAACTTACTGCCAGCAAGGGCAAAGTCATATAACAACTGGGCCATTTTTCATCAATATCACTGTGGCGGCTACGCTAAATTTAGTCGACAAGACGCAGAGAAAATACGCGAGTTCAACCAAATTTCAGCTGTCGATTTTGAACCTGTGTATTCTGGGAAAATGATTTTGGCCTTATTAGATCTTATCGAGTCAGGTTATTTTCCAGCAAAACATCATATCGTGTTATTACATACCGGAGGCTTACAAGGCCTAGCTGGCATGTACGAAAGAGGAATACTTAATGCAGATGAATGGCCTTCGCTACCTGTGCCACCGGTTCGGTAAAGAAGTGACCTTGCCCGCCCTTAACACCAAGTTGTAATAACGTACGCCATTCTGCCTGCTGCTCTACTCCCAAAGCATAAATAGGGATGTTTTGAGGCGCTGCCAACGCTTTTAAACTTTGAATAAAAACTTGGTTTTCCACTTTTTTATCAATATCCAACACAATACTGCGATGCAGTTTCATGGCATATATTGGATAAATATTTAGATAGCGAGCACTAACAACGTACTGACCTACTTTGTCGGCAACAATTTTCACACCATCAGCACTTAAACGTTGAAGGATCGGTTGTAATTCGCCGACATGATTAACCAGTTGATATTCACTAATTTCAATGATTAGTCGATCTTTCACCTCAGGAAAGCGCGCCAGCGTTGAGACAAAATTAGCGCAAAAATCACTCGACAATAATGAATCTATGGAAATATTGATACTACAATCATCATTTTGCCCTTTTTCGTACGCTAAAACCCGGCAAACTTGCTCTAAAATTAGCAAATCGATTTTTACCGTCAGTCCACATTTACCTGCCATAGGTAAAAAAACTCGCGCGCTAATTAGGCTACCATCTTTATCCCTGACTTTTGATAGCACTTCATGGTGCAACACCTTGGCATTATCACAAGCAATAACCGGCTGAAAGAAGATAACAAAAGCATTACTCGCAATAGCGGCATTTAAAAAAGTTCGCCACTTTAACGAGCCTTTAGCTTTTACCTGTTCTAACTCACCAACTTCAAACATAAACCATTGGGATGGCCCTTGTAACTGCGCCGTACGTAGCGCCATGTCGGCTTCTGACATAATTTGATACGGTGCTTGGTCATGGCCAAAATAACTAATGCCAATATGGATAAATTCTTCACGATTAATTCCAACCGGCGGTGCCACTGACTGCAGATTTTTTAACAGTCGCTCGGTTAATTTCGTCACTTCCTGGAGAAATACACCAGGCAATAGCACCGAAAGTTCAAAATCACTGCGACGGGCAAGAAAGTAATTTGTTTGGCTTTGTAAGCGTTGTTTCGTCACTTGAATAAGTGTTGATAATAATGATATTGCCTGCTGATGCCCGTACAGGCTTTGCACAAGCTCAAGCTCTTTAAATTGAATTAACAGCACCGCACCTTGAACATCTTCTTCCTTTAAAAAAGCCTGGAGGCGGTTATCAAAAAAAGCACGATTACCAATACGTGTTTCTTGATCGAGTAAAACACTGGCTCGAATGTCCTGATCCGATGAAATATCACTAGCGACACTCTCATTTAATTGCCGTTGCAACTGCTTAATAACCGAAATTATTTCAGAGTGTTCTTCAGCTGACTTGGGCTGTTGTATCGCGCTTGCGTATCCTTGAATAATCGCCAAATTTGCCCAGTTCTCAAGGGTATCAACTACAGACAACTGCTTTTGCTGGATGCGGGATAATTTCTTTTTTGTCACTATGAATGCGATCAGCAAGAGTAAACTGGCACCGAGATAAAGCGGCGAGCTGAAAAGTAGAACAATAGGGTGTTGAAAACTCAAATACCAGCGGCTATTGGTGAGCACTAATTGTCGACGAGAAGGATTTCTTTTCAGTGCTAATTGAATATTTTTGCCAGCTAAAAATAACGACTTAGTTGCGAAAGACGACAATTGTTCTTCTGTTAGTAACTTAGCCTCTACTTGCTGATGAATGCTATTTTGATATTGATAAATAGCAAGGACAACAGCAATGCTAGCTAATAGCTGAAAGCCGACAAACAGCTTGATAAGGCTATGGTGTGTTATTTTTTTTATCTCATTAACTACGGATGACATTAAGACTCCGTTGCTGAATTTTCACCAATTAAACCCTATAAACATTATCTATTTTCATCAAGTGTAGTTGATAAATAGCATGCCTAAGACTTTTATCGTCAAATATTTACAAAGCTCGCAAGACAACATCTCATTTCACAGCAATGTATTAAAGTATTAGTACCATGAAGCCAGAATGAGGAACATTAAGCATCATACATTCACGCCATAACGGACTTTGCAGGTATAAAAAAACCCTGAACTCTTTGCAGAGTTCAGGGTTTTCATTATTCTTTTGCTAGTCGCGATTAAGCTTCTGCAATAACAACAACTTTAATTGTTGCATCTACATCGTTATGCACGTGAATTACGATATCGAATTCACCTGTTTCACGGATGCTACCTAAAGGTAAACGTACTTCAGCTTTAACAACTTCAACGCCAGCTTCAGTGATTGCATCAGCAATATCACGAGTACCGATTGAACCGAATAACTTACCTTCGTCACCCGCTTTAGAAGCGATAGTAACTTCAGCTAATTCAGTTAGCTTAGCAGCACGTGCTTCAGCAGCAGCTAAAGTTTCAGCTAATTTTTTCTCTAATTCAGCGCGACGAGCTTCAAAGTGCTCAACGTTTGCTTTAGAGGCAAATACAGCTTTACCTTTTGGTAATAAAAAGTTACGAGCGTAACCAGATTTAACTGTTACCTTGTCACCAAGGCCGCCTAATTTGGCGATTTTATCAAGAAGAATTACTTCCATTTTCAAAACCCCTTATTAGGTTACTTATGTAAATCAGTATATGGTAATAATGCTAAGTAACGAGCACGCTTGATCGCACGACCAAGTTGACGTTGGTATTTAGCACTTGTACCAGTAATACGGCTAGGAACAATTTTACCACTTTCAGTGATATAGTTTTTTAGTACAGCTGTATCTTTATAATCGATTGCAGCAGCACCTTCCGCTGAAAAGCGGCAGAACTTACGACGTCTAAAAAAACGAGACATGGATTTCTCCTAAATTGGCTAATTTTATTTTAACTGAAAAATGTCGGTTAAATAAAATGGCCTAAATTAAATCATTTCAATGTGTTGGGCATGTAACACTAAAAGCGGATTACCGTTTCTAGATTCATGACGATTAATAAAACCAGTCACTTTAACATTACAGCCTTCAATTAAATCACGAGTTAAGTTTGGCGACACATTACCCGTTGCAACAACTTGTATTCGAACAAACGCTTGTCTGTTCATGCCAGCTTCGTTTTGTATAGACTTATGATCTATCGAAAACTGACAATGCTGAATACCCGCTGGGCTGGTTGACGTTTTTGGCGGCTTTGCCACCTGGCCGGTCAACACTAGGCAATTCTCTTGACTATTATTCATAGGCAAAGAGTTGGTCACTGGTTACTTATTCTTCGCTCGCAGCTTCTTCAGCTTTTGGCGCTTCAGCAGCTGGTGCTTCAGTAACCTCTTTCTTCACTTCGCGACGCTCTTCACGACGGTCTTCTTTAGCAGCAGCCATAGCTGAAGCTTCAGTAACCGCGCCTTTAGTGCGCATGATCATGTTACGAATAACTACATCGTTATAACGGAAAGAAGTTTCTAATTCATCAATAACTGACTGTGGCGCTTCAATGTTCATAAGAACATAATGTGCTTTATGTAGTTTATTGATTGGGTAAGCTAATTGACGACGGCCCCAGTCTTCAAGACGGTGGATGTTGCCTTCAGCATTAGTGATGATATCACTGTAACGCTGAATCATAGCTGGTACTTGTTCACTCTGATCAGGGTGAACCATAAATACGATTTCGTAATGACGCATTACGAGCTCCTTACGGTTGTAGCCTCATTATCTGGCTCAGCCAACACCAGTTGAGGCAAGGAACAAAAAGTTCAGGCTGAATTAAGGTCGCGTATTGTAGATAAATCAAGCTGCGATAGCAAGACATTAATAAAAGCGCCTATTTTTGAGGATAAAACGGATAGCGTTATATACGTGGCGTTACTGAGTGCTTAGCATTTTATTGTCGAATAAAGAAAAATAGATATTATTTAATCCTTGATGCTGACTCGCGGTGAACTTTAATTGCATACCACCAAGTTCGCCTTCAAATTCAGCTAATTCTTTTAGCAAGCAAGCACGTGTCAGCGCTGACTTACATAATTTAGCCACCTCGACAAACAGCTTTGCATTTAAATAGCCCTCGAAAACAACATGTTCTGGCATAACATCTTTATAGGGTTGAATATCGTTTAAGAATTCTTGGCAAACAGCTAATCGACAATTAGTCGGATCAGGTAAAACCTCTGTGACTAAAATTCTTGCTGGTACCTTGATACCAGCAAAAAGATCATCACTGGAAATAAAGGAAACTGTAGTAAAAAACGGGCTAAAGTTTTGCTGATATGCTTGATTAATCAGTTCAATAAAAGGCTTATAAGTACCAACAAATGCAATTGCATCGACGCCATTTTCAACCATTACTGTTAATGCTAACTCGATATCTTGGGTATTTCGTCGAAAGCGAGTGGTCACAACGGGCTTAAGTTGGTACTTTTTCATTGCCAACAAATAGTCTTTTTCAACGGCTGCACCAAATTTATCAGCTTGTACCAGCAAAGCGATATTTTTGGCTTTGACTTTGGTGACTAAATACTCAATTTGCGCTGCTGCCTCTTGATTATAACTGGCTCTAAGATTAAAAACGTATGGATTAACAGGAGTACGCAAAAATTCAGCGCCGGTAAACGGCATCAAAAAGGGTATCTTATGCTCGGCGATTATCGGTAATATTGCGTGGGCATTTGGTGTGCCAGCATAGTTGAATAGTGCAAGGGGCCGTTCTGACGCTAACGCCTTATAGGTATTCTCTACCGTCCTGAAGGGCTCATAACCATCGTCGAAAGTACTCAACTTAATCTGGCGTCCTAAAATTCCTCCTTGATGATTAATTTTATTAAAATAAACCTCAGCCCCTTGAGTTAACTTAATACCTAATTCCGCAGCGGGGCCGGTTAGTGCATTGGAGCTAACCAAAATAATAGCCTGCTCATCAGCGTGCGCTAAAACGATTGGTGATATAAATAACATGATAAATATGCGGTTTAACAACAATTTAACTACCAACATATTATGCACCTTATTAAATATGCTTAGTTTCGAGGACACTTTCGTTCACAAGAAAAAGGCACAGGACTAATTAACTAATCATAAATTCTTATCGAAATTATAGCACTTTACTGGTAATGCAAACAAAGCTGAACTTTGCATAAAATTGTACAAATAGATATTTTTACATTAGCGGTCAATATCATTTTTTTGCGACTAAGCAACTTAACTCAATCAGCTATTGCGTTAATAACTTAAGCGCGGTCACTAAACAAACTTACTTAGAAAGCCCATTATATAACCATTTTGATAAAACCCATGCTGCACAATCTTTACAGCGAATGTAATGATAAAATCAAATAAAAACAATGAACTAGCAAGATCACTGTTCGTTACATGAAAAGAAGAATTGTGCGAAAATGTTACATATGTAACATTTTCATTGCTTTTAACTCTGAGACGTTCTAGCTTAATAACAAGGAGCTGTTGAGATTGAAAAGGTGACAACCGAGAATAATCACATGCACTTTTTACGTCTTGTAATCAGAGAGATGAACCTGAAGTAATAAGTAAAATTGCAGAGCAACAGAGCCTAAAAGGAATTTAAATTTAATTACGTAGGAGATAACGTATGCCGTCAAGGACGCTTTCATTAAGGAATAAACTCTTAGTTCTACTTTCAGCCGTAATATTGGGATTACTATTATTACTCTTCACCACCAATTACTTTTCCTATCAAATAAAACAACTTCAACAAGCAAAATCCACCATCCAGCAAATCGGCATCACTGCATTACAATTAAGAAGAAACGAAAAAGATTTCCTGATAAGAAAGCTACCAAAATATTTTGATAAACATACCGCTAACTTTACGCAACTAACGCAAGAATTAGCTGCACTATCAGCGTTAAACGAAAATATTGGCGGTGATATTCCCGTTGCAGAGTTAACTGCAGATTTTACTAAATATAGAAATCATTTTAGTGAATTAGTACAAGCAATGCAGTTAAAAGGTCTCGATAAAAATTCTGGCCGCTATGGTGAACTAAGAACAGCTACCCATAAACTAGAAGAAATTTACAATTCAATTAATGAGCCTAACAGACAAGTCACCCTATTAACGATAAGAAGGCATGAAAAAGACTATATGCTGCGTGGTGACACTCAGTACCTAGATAAATTAACCGATGCTGTTGCTAAGTTAAAATTCGACTCTCAGCATATCGCCGATACTCAACAATTTATTGCCGACTATGAACAAGCGATGACAGCATTTAGTAATATTGAACGAATGATAGGCTTAACCCAAGATGCTGGCATACGTGGAAAAATGCGTTTAGCAACCCATGACGCAGAAACCCTGCTTGCAGAAGCAATTGAAAATACAAATACCTTTGTTGAACAGCAAGAAAATAATGCATTTTGGACCTCACTCATACTGTTTATTATCATCTCTTCAGTACTATCAATATTTATTATCAAGCTGATAAAAATCATCATTTCACCGATAAAAAGTGCAATCTCCAATATAGAAAGCATTATTGTAGAAAGAGATTTTTCAAAGCAGGTACTAAAAGAAACTGATGATGAATTTGGTGAAGTAATCGATGCCATTAATAACTTTATTAAGTTCACCAATAAAATTAACTCTGCCGTTGAAGACTTAAGAAATGTCAGCGCCACAGTTGAGCACAATGCCCAGTCAACACAAACCAGCTTAAATCAGCAAGCGATGAAAAATGAGCAAGTGTCTGCTGCAACAGTACAATTGGACTCTTCCGTATCGGAAATAGTCGATAGTACAGGACGCACGGCATCGACAACGGATTTAATAGCACAACAAGCAGAAAAAGGTAAAAACCAACTCAGCGAGTTAAACTTGTTTTTAAACAAAAATACCAATGAACTGATCAGTTCGACACAAGACATTAGCCAACTTGAAGTAAAATGCCAATCCATTAATGGCTTTATCGATGAAATAAAAGGTATTGCTGAGCAAACTAATTTATTAGCATTAAATGCCGCAATAGAAGCCGCACGTGCCGGTGAACAAGGGCGAGGCTTCTCTGTTGTTGCCGATGAAGTCAGAACACTGGCCAATAGAACGCAAACCTCAACAGAGCAAATAACCCAGATCATTACAGAGCTGCAATCGATGACCATCAGTGCTGTAGAAAAAGTAAATCACTGTCGAGACGGCAGTATTCATAACGTCCAACAAGTGGAAAAATCAGCGCAAACACTCAGTGACATTATTTCAGAGGTCCACTCTATTCAGGATATGACCGCAAACATTGCCAATGCTATTAAAGAGCAAAGTACCGCAATTCATGAAATAGCCGAGAATATTACTGAAATGAAAGATGACAACGATAATATGCTAAATCAAGCACAACAAAGCTTAAAAACCTGCACTCTTGCTAACGAAAAAACCCAGAGCTTATTAACTTATAAATTAACAGCTAATTAATTTCAGGCTTGCATATTTTTTAAATATAGAAAGGCTAATTAACAGTCAATAAAGTAGACTGTTAATTAGCTGGTTAGATCAGTTTATCTAGCAGGAACTGGCCAGTTAGTTCGTCAAGCGTTGACGGACAATTTCGAATAAACAAATACCGGTTGCCACCGAAACGTTCAAACTCGAAACATTACCCGCCATTGGCAGCTTAACTAATTGATCACAGTTTTCTCGAGTTAAACGGCGCATACCTTTACCTTCAGCCCCCATCACTAATGCCATTGGACCCGATAATTTCTCGTCGTATAAGCAATGGTCGGTTTCGCCTGCAGTGCCAATGATCCAAACTCCCATTTGCTGCAATGTTTTCATCGTTCTGGCCAAGTTCGTCACTTGCACTAATGGCACACTTTCCGCAGCACCTACAGCCACTTTACGAACGGTGGCGGTAACTCTAGCGGCATTGTCTTTTGGAACAATAATCGCTTGCACGCCGGCCGCATCAGCATTACGTAAACATGCGCCTAAATTATGAGGATCCGTAACACCGTCTAAAATCAACAAAAATGGGGCTTGCTGCTTACGTTCTGCTGCGCTAAGAATGTCATCTAAATCAGCTTCAGTAAAAGTTTTACCTGGCTTTACACGGGCAACAACACCTTGATGCTGTTCGCCGTCACTTTTATCATCGAGCACTTTGCGGTTGGCCATTTGTGCTGGAATACCATATTTTTTTGCTAAATTGATGATCGGCATTAAACGGTCATCTTCACGACCTTTCAGTAACCATAATTCAATAAATCGTTCTGGTGCACTTTCAATCAATGCTTGTACGGCATGAATACCAAATGCCAATTCTTCTTGCTTCGCCATAAATTTTTTCGCTACTATTTCTTAGATATATTTTCCCCGAGCCAGAAACTTCTCTCACTCGATTGACTGATGTTATTTTAATGCCTTTAACGCCCGCTATTTAGCTGCCTTGCGAGCATTTTTTCCCGGACGTTTCTTACGCGCTTTACGCTTGCTAGCTTTTGATGTTGTCGACTTATCAGACTTCTTCTTAGTTTTAGCACCCGACTTTGTGGATTTTTTATTCGGTTTAGCCTTTTCGTCAAATACGGCCCTTTCGCCCTTCGTTTTGCTGTTAGCGCCTTTGCCACGCTTATGCTTATCGCCACTTTTACCTTTTGGCAGTGGTTTAGCACGTTTCAGCACGGCGTTGTCACCTGCTAATGCTAAATCAATTTTCTTTTCGTCTAAGTTGACTGCTGCAACCTGTACTTCTAGCGTGTCACCAATGTGGTATTTAGCGCCGGTATTTTCTCCGGTCAAAGACATACGGACATCATCAAAGTGATAGTAATCATGCCCAAGTGAAGTGATGTGCACTAAGCCTTCAATATGTAAGTCAGCTAAACGAACAAAAATGCCAAAATTGGTGACGGTAGAAATAACACCAGTAAAGGTATCACCAACATGATCTTGCATATATTCGCATTTTAACCAGTCTGAAACGTCACGAGTGGCATCGTCGGCACGTCGCTCTGTCATCGAACAATGTTCACCAAGTTCGATCACCGCTTCAGGTGTATAACTATGACCGCCAACATTGGCTTCGTTCACCGCTTGTTCATCAAGTATCGATTTAATTACACGATGAACCACTAAGTCAGGATAGCGACGAATCGGTGAAGTAAAATGGCTATACGATGGTAAAGCTAACCCAAAATGGCCGATATTTTCGCTTTGATATACCGCTTGACGCATTGAGCGCAATAACATGGTTTGGATCAGCTCTTGATCAGCTCGGCCGGCAATTTTTTCTAAAATATGACAATAATCTGTTGGCTCTGGCTGAGCTTTACGTTCACCCATCGACGACATATCGAGTCCGAGCTCGCTGATGTAACTCATAAAATTATTGTATTTGTCTTCGCTCGGTTTATCGTGAACTCGAAATAATCCAGGCTTGTTGTGCTTTTCAATGAATTTAGCTGTCGCGACATTGGCGAGGATCATACATTCTTCGATGATCTTATGTGCGTCATTACGTACTAACGGAATAATTGAGTCTATTTTTCTCTCTTGATTAAAAAGGAATAATGACTCGGTTGTTTCAAAGGCGATCGCACCACGTTCAGCTCTTGCCTTAGTTAACGTTTGATACATTTGATTCAGGTTTTCTAAATCCGCCACTAATGGCTCGTATTCCGCTCTTAATGCCTCTCGAGATTCTTCATCGGTTTGCTGAGGATTAACCCCTAAAATAGTCGCCACTTTACTATAAGTAAAACGAGCCTTTGAGCGCATTACCGCCGGATAGAATTTTGAACCTGACAACTTACCTGCGGCGCTAATGGTCATTTCACAAACCATGCATAATCGGTCAACATCAGGATTTAGTGAGCATAAACCGTTAGAAAGTTTTTCCGGCAACATTGGAATCACTTGGCTAGGAAAATACACTGAGTTACCGCGCGCAATGGCCTCGTCATCCAATGCGGTTTTTGAACGAACATAATAACTAACATCGGCAATGGCTACCCATAAACGCCAGCCACCGCTAGGTTTAGGTTGGCAATAAACCGCATCATCAAAATCGCGGGCATCCTCACCATCAATAGTCACTAATGGTAAATCGCGTAAATCAACCCGTGGCGCTTTTGCTGACTCTTCCACTTCATCGGCAATCGCTGAAACTTCTGCTTTGACTTCAGCAGAAAATTGATACGGAAGATCATGTTCACGCAAAGCAATTTCAATTTCCATGCCCGGCGCCATATGCTCACCCAGTACTTCAATCACTTTACCAACAGCATTTGAGCGTTTGGTCGGTCTTTGAATTATTTCCACCATCACCACTTGACCATGGCGAGCACCGAATTTTTTGTCGGGTTTTATCAAAATATCTTGCTGAATTCTTGCGTCATCAGGCACAACACATGCAATATGGTGATCAACATAATAACGGCCAACAACAGCCGATTTTCTAGGTTCGATAACATCGAGAATTTTAACTTCTTTGCGGCCTTTACGATCGGTGCGATCAAGTAAAATCGCTTCCACGACATCACCATGAATAACCCGTTGCATTTCATGTGAAGAAATAAAGAGATCTTTACCACCGTTGTCGGGGGCAAAAAAGCCAAAGCCGTCGCGATGGCCAATCACTTTACCGGTTAAAACATTACGCCGTGAAGCAATAGCATATTGTTTGAATTTATTGAAAACAATTTGGCCACTATTTTCCATGGCACGCAAACGACGTTTTAAGCCAACCAACATGTCTTCATCATGATAATTAAGTTGCTTAACTAGGGCTTTAAAGGTTGGCGGAGTATTCGATTTTTCAATCATCGACAATAGTAGCTCGCGGCTCGCTACTGGCTTTTCATATTTATCAGCTTCTCGCTGTTGGTGCGGGTCGTTTTCGGTCACATCTATTCAATAGTGGTTTTTTGTTAAGTATATCCCAGATTAACTATAACCCCAAACGCCATAACGGCACTCGTTCAACACATAGCAAGTATTGTGGTTAATATAAAAGTCAAAACAACTCATCGAGCAACAAATGCTGATGCGGTTAATATTTGCCTTTTTTGGCGGCATTCACCACCCGCTCAGGCATTTTATTCGCCAATTTTGCCAAATGCATAGCAATATTCTTATGTACTTTTTTATCATCCGTTACCGATTGATGAAGCTGCGCGTACAACTGAGGAAAGTCTAATGGGCTACCGTGACCCGCAAGGTAAATGTCGGCTAGTCGCAATTGCGCTTTTAAGTTGCTCAATGCCGCTGATTCTTTTAAAAATGTGATTGCTTGACTTACGTCGACCTGAACAAACTTACCAATATGATAATACCGCCCCATTTGTTCTAGTGCTTCGGGAAGACCTTGATCTGCCGACTCTTGCATAAAATGCAGTCCAAGCGCGACATCTTTCTTAACACAAACACCATAAGCCAACATGTCACCCCAAAGAAATTGATAAGACGGCATCTTCGACTTTACCGCACGAGCTTCAATATCTTGTACTAGTTGGCAATCATCTATAACCACTTGGCTTAAGTGCTTGTTTTCTTTTATTAGGTCAAGCAAAACGTTGTCGCTATATATTTGTACCGCCGTTAATTCAGCAGCTGACACGGTAAAAACCTGAATCGATGCTAATAAAATAGCGCTAATTAGACGTTGCATATTGCCTCTTTGCATAGTGAATTTATTCAAACTAACTTGTTAGCTATATCGTCATTAGCTAACAATAACTTAAATACTTTGTTGTTTTATTTTTGACGTTATTAGAAACCTAACATCAATCGTTACATTTGAAGCAAGTATAGTACCAATTACCACCCGCCATTTCAGGTGCTCAAGCTGTTAAATCAAAGTTAATAACATGCTTGCACTATCAGATAGAAAACCTCACAATGGCCAAGATTTGAACAGAGCAGGTGTCGGATGTCAAAGATTCACCAGTTGATCGAAAATTCAAAAGTTAACGAGAACATTGCTCGAAAACTATTTGAAATTGAAACAGAAGTTCTCGCTTGTCAATCGAGCGAAGAATTGCTGCAAAGGTTGCTTGGCCTGATCCAAGAAAAATTTCAATTATCAGGTATATCATTACTTATGGTAGAGCCTACGCCGCTTAGCTATTTGATCAACGGCAACTTGCAATCAAATTGGCATCAAGCCAATACCAAACGAATTTCGGCAAAAAAACTAGCTAAACTGCACGTTGCTCGAAAACCTTTTTTGACCAATGACTTTCAACAGTTAAAAAATATTATTCCTGACAACTTACTGCTCAACGCTAAATCGGCGGCATTAACCCCGTTATCTCTTGAAGGAAAACTATTTGGTAGTTTGTTGTTTACCGATAAAGCGCCTTCTCGTTTTCATAGCAAACTAGGTACATTTCATTTAGAGCAATTAGCGGTAAAAGTCAGTCTTTGTTTGTCTAACGTGCTGATTCGCGAACAACTCGAATATATGGCACATTACGATCGTCTAACCGGCGTAGCTAATCGACGCTTAATGGAAGTCTGCATTAGTGAAGAACTTATTCGCCAGCGCCGTTATGGTGTGCCATTTTCAATATTATTTATAGACTGCAATAAGTTCAAAGCCATCAATGATACCTACGGCCATGATTGTGGTGATAAAGTACTCGCGTATGTGGCCACTCAATTACAAGAACTAGTGCGCGAAAATGACAAATGTTTCCGCTATGCTGGAGATGAGTTTGTTGTGGTGCTCGCTAGCCAAACATTGCCAGAAGCTGAGCAGGCAAGTGAGCGTTTATGCCAATTTTTTCAGCATAATCCGATGCCATATCAGCACAAACGCCTACCGATCACTATTAGTTGTGGTGCCGCTGCCAGTGATGGCCAGCAAAGTATGGATGAGCTACTAAAAAGTGCCGATCAAAAGCTATATGCGAATAAAAAGGCCAGTACTGGCATGGTATTTAAATTATAAATTTCACTTAATTCAGCTAAATACACTATATTTTAATTAGCGGCTGTAAATACGGCTTTTAAAATTACTTTTCAGCTATATTGCGGCATTGAAGAACAGGGACATTGTTTAAATTTAAGATTGATAGTTCAACAACTAACACCAAATAATATCGGTACTAATACACTTAGTTATGATCATTGAAGTCAATATCAGCGAACTAAAAAAAGGCCACTTTGTTGTCGACATTGTTAAGCAACACGGGACTTACAATTTAACACGCGCCGGTCATATTAAAAATAACAAGGTAATTTCCAGCCTTAAAACAAAAGGTGTGGAATCAGTGCTGGTTGATACCACAAAAACAATCGACGAAGCACGTGATGTTGAGCACCCAGAAGCTATGGAAAAGCCTGGTCCAGTAATTTTAGAGGTCACCAAAGCCAAGAAACTGTTTAATGAGTCAAAAAAAATTCAGCAACAGATATTTCTTGATATCCAACAAGGCCGGCAAATTAATATCGCCCCTGTCATTGATGCAACAAAGCAAACTATCGACGCCATTTTTAAGAATCCAGATGCCTTAAGCTGTGTGATCAATATTCGCAATAAAAATGAATATTTATTAGAGCACTCAGTTTCTGTTTCGATCCTAATGACCATATTCGCTCGATTTTTGAAGATTGAGCGAAAAATTATTCAGCAACTGGCCATTGGCGCATTTCTGCATGATGTTGGCAAAATAATGGTGCCTGATGCTATTTTGAATAAACGGGGAAAACTTAACGCTGACGAATATAAAATTATTCAAGAACACGTTAATCACTCCATTAAAATTATTAAAGCAACGGCAAATATTTCAGAATTAAGCCTTGAAGTGGCGGCCTTACACCATGAACGACTTGATGGCTCAGGCTACCCTTTGCAGCTAAAGCAAAATGAAATATCTAACTATGGCGCCATGATTGCCATTTGTGATGTCTTTGACGCACTAACATCTGATCGCTGTTACCGAGACAGTTATTGCCACATCAAGGCCTTTAGTATTTTAAGAACATTAGCCGTTGAAGGAAAGCTAATGCCGAGGTTAGTTGATCTGTTTATAAAGTGCTTAGGTGTCTACCCTGTTGGTACCTTGGTGGAGCTGAACTCTCATCGCTTAGCCATTGTGGAAAGTAGAAACCAAGATGATCCGATCAACCCAAAAGTTAGAAGTTTTTATAATATCGACAAACATAATTACACCATGGCACAAGACATTGACCTAGCAACCGAAGCGGACTTTATTATTCGGGGCGTGAAAGCCAGTCAATTTAACCTTGATATGAATAGAATTATCGAGTTCTTATTAATGGAAGGCTAGCAAAGAGAAGTTATTGCCTTTCATAACAAGAAAAAACCGCACTATGCCGAGGCAGCATGTGCGGTTTTTGACAATATATGTCGGATGCTAATTTTCCAGTGACGGCTACCCGCTAACTTAGGTTACTTTCTAAAATCAACCGCAGCTTGCGCAGCAAAGTAGGCATACATAGTATAAATCGCGGTGTTTACTTTTAATGCTTCCGGCTCAACTTTATCCAAAGTATCATTTTCAGTGTGATGATAATCAAAATAGTTTGAACCATCAGGAGAGAAATTAATGCTTGGCATACCTAAGTTACTTAAGGCGCTCATATCTGATTGCCCTTTGGCATTGTTTTCTGGCGACAACGCGACTCCTAAAGGTGCTAAGTATTGTGCTAACTCACGAATCGCATTCAGCGATTGCGCACCAACACCTGGTGTCATTTTGTAAATTCGGCCAATGCCAAAATCCCACTCAGCACCAATGGCATGATTAGCCATGTTATCTTTATGCACTTTCACATACTCTTTAGCGCCCAGTAAACCGACTTCTTCAGCAGCAAATAAGATCACCCGAATGGTACGCTTTGGTCGCTGAGGTAACTGACCAATATGATGCGCTGCAGCGACAACCATGCCAATACCTAGGCCATCATCTAACGCTCCGGTGCCAACATCCCAACTGTCAAGATGTGCCCCCAAAGCAACAATTTCATTAGGTAATTCACTACCGGTAAATTCACCAATAACATTGGCAGATTTGGCGATAACTTCAGCATCCGTTTTCGCTGTCATTTTCAAAAACATACTGACATCTTGGCCGCGCTTTAACTGATTAACTAATAAATCAGCATCTGGGTTTGATAAAGTCGCCGCTGGAATTTTCTTGACACCTTCTTTATAACGCATCACGCCGGTATGAGCGGTACGGTTATTGTCAGTGCCCACTGAACGCATAACTAACGCTGATGCACCCTTTTGCGCAGCAACTGTGGCTCCGGTAACACGTGTACCAACCGCAGGGCCATAGCCTTTGCCATCAATATGACGTTCCATTTGGTAAGAAACAAAAGCGATTTTGCCATTTAAACTATTATCTGGTGCTGCTTTTAAATCGGCAAAGGTTTCGAAATGAGCAATATTAGCGGTAAGGCCTGCTGGTGATGTACCAATACTGCCACCAAGTGCTAACACCACAACATCATGGGGATAAGGTGCTAAAATTTTAGCTTCAGCGTCACCTCGTAGCCAGTAACTCCCCGTCACTTCTTCGGTCCAAACTTTGTCAAAACCGAGTGACTTCATTTTATCAACCGCCCAAACAATCGATTTTTTGTCACCTTCTGAGCCCATTAAACGATGACCAACTTCCGTGGTTAACGACTCGATTAACTGATAAGACAAATCCGATTTTAATGCGGTATCTTTTAGCTGCTGCAATTGTTCTTGCTGATCGCTATTTAATTGCTGCGCCGAAGCAAAGAAGCTAGTAATACTGAGGCCTAATGCTAGACAAGTGCTAGTAATTATTTTTGACTTTACGGTCATGCTTTCCCTTAAACTTATTATTTTTCGAACCAATTTAATATTGCTGTTAAGTATCTATAAAAGCAGAATAACTTGCAATCAATTCTCCCAGATACGTTCACCAATATTGTGCTATTCATTTATTGTTCTCGTAAAAATACCGCCCATTCGCTAGTGCTAAAAAAGCCTGTAACGTCCAATTACAGGCTTTCACTATGCGCTCTTTAACTGCAAAAATTTGCTAGGCAGCAGAATCAATCGCTTTAATATCCACGGGCTCAGCTTGTTGCAATGCCTGCTTTTTCACTTTACGAATATCTCGCAGCGCGAGCAAACACGGCGTTAAAATAAGCGTTAATACCGTCGCGAATGCTAAACCACCCGCAATGGCAGTTGCTAACTGATTCCACCACTGCGTTGATGGTGCGCCAACAACCGCGGTACGATTAAAGAAGTCTAAATTAACCTGCAACACCATAGGCAATAAACCTAAAATGGTGGTTACTGTGGTTAGCATTACTGGTCTTAAACGTTGCGCGCCGGTTCTTAAAATAGCATCAACAACGGCATAACCTTCACGGCGTAAAACATTGTAGGTATCAATTAACACTATGTTGTTATTAACAACAATACCCGCCAGAGAAATAACGCCAATGCCGCCCATCACAATACCAAAAGGTTTTTGTACTAAAAATAATGCTAAGAAGACACCAACGGTTGAGAAAATAACCGCACTTAGGATCAAGAAAGCTTGGTAGAAGCTATTAAACTGCGTCACTAAAATGATAGCCATGACAAACAGAGCGATACCAAAGGCTTTCACTAAAAAGTCTTCAGATTCTTGTTGGTCTTCATTCTGACCTTTAATGGCAATTTCAACCGAAGGGTCGATACCCAATTCAGGAAACTGAGCTTGTAATAATGGCAGTTCTTTTACTAATTGCGCACCTGGTATTAAATTCGCTTTAATGCTAACCACGCGCTTACCGTCCATGCGGCGAATGCTATCAATTTTCGGTGCTGCACTGCGCTCGACGAAACTACTTACTGGCACTAAGCCGGCGGATGTTTTTAAGCGCAAGGTGTCTAGACGAGAAATATTACGTTTGTCTTCCGGAAAGCGGACACGAATATCTAACTCATCGTCAACATCATCAGGGCGATATTCACCTAACTTCAAACCGTTAGTTACCATTTGTACCGTTGAACCAACCAACGCTGCGTCCGCGCCATAAGTCGCCGCTAAACTACGATCGATTTGTAATTGCCATTCGATACCGGGTTTCGAACCAGAATCTTCGACATCGGTAAATTTATCGTGATTATGCAATGCCGCGCTAATAATACGCGCTGACTCATTTAGTTTTTCAGGAAAACGAGAACTGAGTTCAATAACCAAGTCTTTGCCGCTTTGCGGGCCGTCTTCATTTTTTCTTACTTCGATTTCTACACCGGCAAGATCATTGGTGCGTTCGCGAATATCAGCCACCACTTCATCAGCCGGTCGTCGATACTGCCAGTTAGTGAAGTTAACTTGGAAGGTACCTATTTGGTCGTTACCGCCAGTACGTGTGTATAGCGTTTTAATTTCAGCTAAATCCAAAATACGGTCTTCAATCGCCACCATAATTTCGTCTTTTTCTTTTATCGACAAGTCACCATGAGAGCGTACTACCATGGTGGCACTGGACGGCTCAATTTCGGGGAAGAATATTGCCCCTAAACCCGAAGCGCCATAAATAAACATCACAAATACTGACATCGCCAAGGTACCTGCAAGTATCTTCCAAGGATGATTGATTGCCGTTTTTAATACCCGAACGTATTTGCCGGTAAAACCGGTTAGTTGTGTTAAATCACCTTGTTCAGCTTGCTCGATTTGTGTTTGCTCTTTGCCACTTATTTTTCGAGATTTGCCAATAACACTACCTATGGTCGGAACAAATATTAATGCCATTGCTAAAGATGCTGTTAGCACCGCGATTAAAGTAATCGGCAAATATTTCATAAATTCACCCATAATACCCGGCCAGAACATTAACGGTGCGAATGCCGCCAAGGTGGTAGCGGTTGAGGCAATAATAGGCCATGCCATGCGTCGAGCAGCTAAACCATAAGCTTGACGCTTAGATTTACCTTCGTTGAGTTCTCGGTCGGCAAATTCAGTGACAACAATAGCGCCGTCAACCAGCATACCAACCGCCATGATCAAGCCAAACAATACCACGATATTCACCGTTAAACCGGCAATGGCTAGCACTAAAATACCGGTTAAAAATGCCCCTGGAATGGCTAAACCAACTAACAATGCCGTTCTTGAACCTAAGGTGGCAATAATAACAATAACAACCAGTAGTACCGCAGAAAGGACATTATTTTGCAGATCATTCAAAGTATCTTGCACATCAATAGATTGGTCGCCGACATAATCAACAAAAACTTGATTCGGCCAACGTTGACGCTCAACTTCTATTAACGCTTTAACTTTCGCTACCGTGTTAATAATATTCTCACCGGAGCGTTTTTTAACTTCAATCGCCACCGAGCGTTCGCCATTTAAACGAGCAAAAGAGTTAGGATCTTTATACGCTCTTCGCACGGTTGAAACGTCTTGAAAGGTAATAACTTTGTCGCCATCAACCTTAATTGGTAGTTCGAGTAAATCTTGTATGGTTTCAAAAACTGACGGCACTTTAATGGCAAAGCGACCTTTACCTGTATCCATAGTACCTGCGGGTACAAGACGGTTATTGCGCTCAACTAAATTGTAGATATCGTTTTGATCTAAGCCGTAACTTTCCATTAATAACGGATCGACAATGATTTCCACCATGTCTTCACGATTACCGCCAATATCAACTTCCAAAACCTCTTGTAGCGCTTCAATTTTGTCTTTAACATCACGAGCAATTGTGATCAAACCGCGCTCAGTAACTGCACCCGATAAAATAACAGTAATCGCTGGGTTTTGGTTGGCCATAGTCACTTCATGTACTTCTGGCTCTTCTGATTCTGATGGTAATTTCGCTTTCGCTAAAGTGACTTTATCACGCACATCCGCTAACGCTTCTTTAGGGTCTAAACCGGCAATAAACTCGAGATTAATAGAGGCATGACCTTCACTCGCCGTTGCTGACATTTCCTTGATGCCCGCTATCGACTTTAATTCTTTTTCCATTGGACGGATCAGCATCCGCTCGGCATCTTCTGGTGAGATACCATCGTGCACAATTGAAACATAGATATTAGGAATAGTAATATCAGGGTTAGATTCTTTAGCAATATTTGCATAAGTAATTGCGCCAGAAATCAGCAACAAAGCAAACACCATTAACACCGATCGTGTTCGGGTTAATGCTGCATCAATTAATGTAAGCATAATTCTCCGCCCTATTCGCTTTTACTTGCGAGTGCTGCACTAGTTGTTTTAGCGAAAATAGCTTCAACCTTGTCACCGGCTCTAACAAAACCTTGCCCAAGCGTGATGATGTCGGTTTTCTCGCCTAAGCCTGATAACCAAATACCATCCTTTTCACTTTTAACTATATTTATTGCAGTGAATTTCACATGACTATCTTCAACGGTTTTAACGCCAATATTACCTTGTTCATCTAGTGCCAACAGGGCTGGTGAAACTCTAATGGCGGCAACTTCAGTTAAACCAATATTTACTTCACTACTTAAGCCAGCCAGTAACTTACTATCATTATTGGCAATGGCTATTTCAATTTTAAAAGTATTGGTCGCATCATCAGCAACACTAGCAATATAACGCACTTGCCCAGATAAATTTTCTTGGTTTAATAAGCGAATTTTTGCTTCTTGCCCAACCTCAAGTTGGCCAATATTGTTTTCACTGACATGTGCTCGAACAATAAGAGGGTCTAAATCGGCAATCATGGCAATATTGTCACCACTTTGCACATAGTCACCTTGCTCGACATAACGTGTATTTAGCACACCATCAAAGGGCGCACGGATCACAGTATTGGCAATATCAATAGTAAGTCGTTTTATTTGTGCTTTTACCGCGGCTAAGTTTGCTGCGGCACTACTAACTTGTACTTTACCTTGATAACCATCAGCGCTTAACTTTAACGCACCTTGATGTTCAATTTCTCGCTGTCTCATTAACGCTTTTGCTTGAGCCAGTTGTGACTCTAAGTCATTAATTTCCAGTTTTACAATAACTTGCCCTTGTTTAACTGTAGCGCCACGCTTAGCTAACACTTGTGCAATTTTTCCTGAAATTTCAGCTTTCAATGTTGTTACGCGGTCAGGTTCAGTTCGCCCGTAAAGTGCCACCGTATCGCTAATAATTTGGCCATACATAGTTTCAACTTTTACTTTTGGTACGATAACCTTGTGCTCACTTTTCTCATTGGGGACTTCTTGAGCCTGCATCAATCCCGAGGTCATCCATAACACCAATAGTAGTGTAATAATAATCGCAATAATGTATGGACGCTCAGCGAACCATTGGCGACGTTGACTTGCGGTACTCATAATTTTTCCTAAATATTTTTAAAAAACTGACACTTGTTGGTCATATTACAGCTAATAATACAGTGCAATTAGCAACAGGTCTTGTTTAGCTTTGCAACAAAACGTAAACACCACATAGTATTTACCCCCGTTACTTATAATTAGGTCATGATAAGTAAAACTAGACCTTTCGACCGTTTTTTGCCTGGTGCTTTAAAAGAACTACCCACCTTATGTAGCGGCAAAGCATAATGAATTCAACGACAAAAATTGGGGAATTTGTTAGCTGAGTTAACTTTATCATGCAAGCTTTGGTTTGAAGTATTCATTTTGTAGAAATAAAATAACTAACAGTAACTTTTTCGTACTCTCCAACACAAGAAAGTGTTCTTCCTTCACGCTTGTGCTTAACTAAGCCTATAGATGCCAATCCAGAAATATGTTGTGATAATGTTGAGCTCGGCTCTTTTAATTATTCTGGAACAGCCCCAACCGAAAAACCTGCTTACCTACTTTTACGAGTCGTTTAAAAATAGCGGGCCTAGTTGGATGCCCCAATTATTTAAAGGCTTTGGCTATAATTTCAATTTCCATACAAATTTCTTTTTTGATTTTATAATTCGATATTACCAGAAATATATTGACAGAGATAATTTTACACCTATAATTCGATAAATCCGGAAATATGGAAAACATATTTGTTATGAACATCTCTCAGCAAATGGTACTTGATACCTTCAACATGTTTACCTTAATAGGCATTCCTCTGTACATACGTGCTGAAGCTGTTATCCGTCTTAGTGTGACATTAGCAGCAAAAGGCATGGAGCTTAGTGCTGTAATGGCGTTAATTATTAGTAGCGCTGGGACAAGCTTAACTGAAGTTGTGCTATTGAAATCTATTTTAAAAATCAAATGATTGCAGCATCTCTAACAGTAAGAGTGTCAATGGCAGTTGCTACTGGCTTCTTATATTCATACATATTTTAACCATTATAAACTTACTAGGAGGCAGCATGATAAGTAATACCAAGCCTTTAATTTCATCTGAAATAATAGATGACATCATTGAATGGGCAATCATGCATGGCGTAGCATTTCGTCAAGCTAATAATACCGCGAAACATTGTCCGTTTAGCATAGCTCCAATATCAATGAAACAGGAAGTATTCCAGCAGCTACAGCAAGTAACACCAATTATCACTAAGTTGATAAACAACATTGCCGAAGATCATGATTTCTTGCAAACTTCACTTGCCGAAATAGCACAAGCAGATCCTTTTTTTGCTCGTATACTCGCTTTGCATCAACAAGTACATGGAGAGGTGAATAACCGACTCAAGCCAGCAAGAAAGCCTTTGCTATTAATGCGTACTGACTTTATGGATGACCGCAAGCATGGTGCAAAAATTATTGAGTTCAACGGTATTGCTGCAGGCATGGCGCCTTTTGGACAGCGAGCAACAGAGTTTCATGCATATATAAATCATCAATGGTCTAATGTATATCAACAGTGGCTAGAAGAGCCTCAATCTACGCCAGCAGATAATGCGGGCTTAGAACAATTGGCTTACGCAATTTCGCAAGCGGCTAACAAGGTTAAAGCTTCTTTTACGTTGCAAGAGGAAGATCGTAGACCAACCTTCTTGATGGTAATACAAGAGAATGAAGATAATGTTTATGACCAACATTTATTAGAGATAGCTTTGCAAAAACTTGGTTTACGAACCATAAGGCGTACATTTAAACAACTAAGCACTCAGCTTTCAACGGGACACAATAAGCGGTTAATGTTAGCGGGAATAGGAGCAATTGATGTCGTTTACTTACGAGCAGGATATCAGTACAGCGATTACTACTCACCAAAACAGGATGACAAAATTTGTTGCCAAACGTTGAGCCAAACTAGGCTATTCATCGAACAACACCATGTCGCGATTAATGCGACATTTAGCCAACAACTTGCCACAAGCAAAGCAACGCAAATGCTGCTGAGCTTAATGTCGCCCAAAGACTTTACTCGTTGGGGGCTAACACGAGAAGAAGCAAACTTAGTGAAAAATGTTCTTGCTGATATGAAACCAATCAATCAAGAAACCATATCTTGGTTCAATACTCAGGCAAATAAACAAGCATGGGTTCTAAAAAACCAAGGTGAAGGAGGTGGGCATTGTGTTTTTGGTGATGATATAAGTGATAAATTAACGCAACTGAAACCTCATGAATATGATGCATGGACATTCATGCAACGTTTATTTCCTCATGAACGTGACGTACCTACAATTGCGGTGAGAGATAGTAAGCCAGTACAGGTAGATAACTTAGTCAGCGAGATAGGATTATTTACCGCTTATTATGACGGCAAACCTGCAACTGAACTTGGTGGATATGCTGGGTATTTAATTCGCAGCAAACCTGCAAGTGAGAATGAAGGCGGCATTCATAGCGGCCAAGGTATTTTAGACTCTTTAGTGTTGGTTGATTAATTTATAAGGTTAATTTTATTATTCAGATAGTCACATTCTCCGTTAGATACAAATGGCTTTGTTAACACTTAACGCTTATTCAAAAAAGATCCTAACTTATGAGCCTGACTAGGTTTAGCATTATTAGGCGTTTGCAAGCAGTATCAATAGCTAAGATCAAAAAAGCCGACATTTTGCCGGCTTCTTATTAATAAGTTATGCGATATGATTATTAATCATTAGATCGAAAAAGAAGATCCACAGCCACAAGTGGTACTTGCATTTGGGTTATTAACCAAGAAACGGCTACCTTCTAAACCTTCAATATAATCGACTTCTCCGTCAACTAAATATTGCAAACTCATCGGGTCAATCACCATAGTTACGCCCTTCTTTACTATGGTCATATCTCCATCGTTCACCTTTTCATCAAAGGTAAAGCCATATTGGAAGCCAGAGCAACCGCCACCAGTGACGTATACTCGTAGTTTTAGGTCTGGGTTTTCTTCTTCCGTGATCAACGACAATACTTTTGTCGCTGCAGCATCAGAAAATTTAATCGGTAATTCAGGATTTGACATAAAACTCTACTTAATACGAAGGAACTAACGTAATTATCTTAAACTTGACTGTTTTAATCAAGTATTATGGTGAACTCTGCGCAATGTTTTCCAATGTTTGTTGCCAAGGGTAACTCTCATCTATGCGATTATATTCTTGCCATTTACCTTTAGGCAAAATAGCTGAAACATTAATTTTTTCAGCAATAAAATTTTCAGGTAAAGTTAATTCACCGCTAATAATTTGAAAGTATTGAAAACTAAACGATAAATCTTTCTTGGTGAGCGATGAAAGTTTAGTTAAAGAAATGTTAGTTGGCTTACCGTTTAGGCTGCCAGTTAACGATAGCTCAACATAGCCCTTGGCATAACGTTTACGTAACAACTGTTGAACTAAGACCACTTGAAATCGATAATGATTTGGACTTTCTGTTTTAGTTAGGCTCACGCCGTCAATAACTAGGCCATTAGCTTGCTTTTCAGGCGCCATAACTTTTTCATAAAATGCCAACTCTTTTTTCACTTGAAAGTGTTCTTGCTCGATCAATTTAAGTGTTTTTTGGCTACTGTGGTTGGCCAAACGTTCAACTTCAAGCTCTACTTCCAAGGTATTAATGCGCTGTGATTTTTCGACTAACTTTTGATAAAGCGCATCTAGTCGAGATTTTTGCTGCTCGAGTGTTTGCACTTGGTAACCATGATAAAAGTTGCCAAGACGATAACCGCAAAACAATGAAATAATGATAATCATGAGCAGAAGAATGGCAGAACGAAAAGTGCCTAAACGTGTCACCACGGTACTGAGATTTATTTTTGCTAACCAATTCATTTGAAAAGTATTATGATATCCAAAAAGCCTGTGAGTTCGCTCGGTTTAAATAACAACTATGAAAACAATAACCCAACTAAAAAAGCGCCTAGCGCTACCACAAACCTCGTGGCAATTGTGCTTACTTGCCGCCATTGGCGGTTTCGCATCGGCAATACTTGTGGTCGGGTTTATTTTTGCCATAGAAGGCATTCAGTCGTTTTATCTAAGCGAAAAAGATGACTATAACAGCTTAAGCGCTTTAAGTCGTTTCCAATTGCCAATTATTGGTGCCGTGCTCATACTCTTTTTTGCTTGGTTGACTGGTTACAAATATATTCGTACCGGTATCCCCTTTGTTTTGCACCGATTAAAAATTGCCAACGGCGTCATTCCACTGCGTAATACCATTAATCAATTCATTGGCAGTACTGTTGCTCTCGCCGCGGGTTTTTCAGTTGGCAGAGAAGGTCCCGCGGTACATTTAGGCGCAGCATGTAGTAGTTATATCGGCAATAAGCTTAACTTGCCTTATAACGCTATTCGTAGCTTAAGTGCTTGTGGTATTGCTGCGGGCATTGCCGCCTGTTTTAACACACCTATCGCGGCTGTTTTATTCGTGATGGAGGTTATTTTACGTGAATATAAAGTGCATATTTTCATTCCGGTAATGATAGCGGCCATTGTTGGCTCAATGACAACCAGCAGTATTTTTGGCCCAGCCCACGAATTCGAATATTTCACTACCATCACTTTAAATAGTCAACATTATCTAACGCTAGTAATTTTAGGAGTTGTACTCGGTATTATTGCTTTTGGCTTTAACCGTTATTTAATCTTAGTGATAAAGCACAGTGCTCGTTTTCATATTGTGCCACGTATTTTAACCGCAGCATTTATTACCGGTGCTCTTGGTTATGTTGTGCCCTACGCTATGGGTACCGATTTAAGTGCTATTGAGTTCTCATTGCAAAGCAATCCAGAATTACAATTATTACTTGGTTTGCTTATCGCCAAAATTCTCATGACCATTACCGCTTTAGGATTAGGCATTCCTGGAGGGATCATTGGACCGATCTTGGGTATCGGCAGTATCATTGGAACCTGTGTTGCGATCATTGCCATGTATTTCTTGCCCGGTAACTTTCAGACCAGTGATTTTGCCTTAATGGGCATGGCAGGCTTTATGGCAGCGACACTTAATGCCCCACTGGCAGCATTACTTTGCGTGGTTGAAATGTCTAACCAAATTGAAATTATTCTTCCGGCAATGATTGTTATTACGAGTGCTTGTATCTCATCTGGACAATTTTTTCGCAATCGCTCCATCTTTATTATGCAGTTAGAAATTCAAGGTTTGGCCTACCGTCGACCACCCATTGAAAAATCATTACAACGAATCGGTGTCTTGGGGGTTATGCAGGAAAATTTAAAAATTATTACGCCAGTCAATGATGAAGTAATATCAGCAACCTTAGCGACGGCAGAACATCACCAATATGTTATTTTGCAACAGCTGCCAATCAAGGGCAATGAGCAATTTGTTTTGTGCCAGTATGAAAAGAAAACAGAGGCTGATACAGCAAAGCTGGAAAAGCACACCTTGATCCCATTATGCAGTCAATCAACCCTTGCCGAAGCTTATTTACTTTTAGTGAAAAAAAGGGTCGGTGGTGTGTATATATATCAAGATAATCCAAACAATATTATGGGTATAATAACCTTCGATGCTATTCGAACTTATTTATTGAAAGGAAAAACGCATTAATGAATACCATTCTTTGGCTAAAAGCATTTCATGTAATTTTTATGGTGGCATGGTTTGCTGGCATTTTTTATTTGCCGCGCATTTTCGTCAATCATGCCGAATCAGCTGAGCCTCTTGTGCACCAGCAACTTAAGGGCATGGAACGACGTTTATTGCTATTTGTTACTCCGTTTGCCATTTTCACCGTGGCTTTAGGCATCGCCATCATTTATCACTATGGCTATGCTTGGTTTGCGGCGGCAAAATGGTTACATGTAAAAATAACGTTAGTGATTTTGCTACTGATTTATCACGGTTACTGCTTTAAGTTGGTTAAAACTTTTGCAAATGACGAAAATACTCGCTCAGGAAAATTCTACCGAATTTTCAACGAAGTGCCGGTTATTATTTTATTTATTGTTGTTATCTTGGCGTACGTAAAGCCATTTTAATAATAGGACTTTTTTACGGTTGATATTGGTTATAAAGCCAAAGGTCAACAAACTTTAATGAAAATATTCTAACCACAGTGATTTATTGTTAAGAATTTTACGGCTTTTTTCTGACAATAATGGGTTTTCCAAGGCGAACACTTTTCGCTGCGGTAAGTTTGCTTTCACTAAAATGTTTTGCGTTACCGGGTGGTTATAAAAAAACGCATCAAAGGCACCTGAGTCGACTAATTTATTAAAGCCATACTCCAGCCTGTTTGCTAGGTGGGTATTTTTTTTGTTAGTAAAAAAATACATCGGCGCGGGGTATTTTAATAAAAAATGCTCTTCGACAATAAACTGATTTTTATTGGCAATTTCTAACCACGGTTCATGCAAGGCTCTGGGGAAATAATCAAAGCGATATTTTTCTAACATTTTTAACAATGAAAAAGCACTGCCTTCAATCACATCAAAGCCATTGTCGCGTAAAATCTCGCTATCTGGCCAGTCATAACCTTGTCCAGCCGATAATTGTTTTAGTTGTGTAAGTGACAGGTTAGGAGAAAAGGTGTTGCGATCATCTCGTCGAATAATGGCAATGCGAACCCCCATCAAACCTTTTAGCACTGGAATGTAGATAGCTTGAAGACTTGTTTCTAATGTCTTAGAGGTCATGCGCCAGGTCACATCAATTTTTTCGCCTTGCTGCACCATAATGGAAGTGCGACCCTGCGACATTTCCAGCGTTACCGGTATCAGTTGAAAGTCACCATATTTATCGCGCGAGGTTTCCAATATCAACGAAAGCAAATCAATATAATAGCTTTGCTTGGCATCAGGGTGAATTTCCGAAATATTGTAGCGCACAGTTTCAACTGAGTAGCTAATGGCGCTATAAAAGATTAGTGTAATAATGAAGAAAGGCTTAAATAAACTTCTCATATCCATGATGACCTCATTCCCTTTATAACTTTAATTATAACGCAGTTTAAAAAACTTTGTACTAACGGCAAACCCCAACAGTTTATATTAATCCAAATCAAGATAATGCATTCTCAGCAATCAAGTTTTGTGCTATATTTCGCTGCAAATTTTCCGTTGCTACTTTATAAAATAGCAGCCCATTAAATGCAGAAATCAACGCGGTTTAAAGATGCTATATACCGGTTTTGGTTTCTACTTATTATTAGGTAAAACCTATGATGAAATTTGAAGGAAGTCATATCCTGTCTGTCTCTCAATTCGATAGAGAGAGTATTTCTCGTATCTTAGAAATTTCGACATTGATGGCACCTTACGCCATGCGAAAGAAACGCTGCCACGTACTTGATGGCGCCATACTCAGTAATTTATTTTTTGAACCTAGCACCCGTACTCGTGTTAGCTTCGGCACCGCTTTTAATTTGCTTGGCGGCTTCGTTCGTGAAACGGTTGGCCAAGAAAACTCATCACTGTCAAAGGGCGAGTCTTTATTTGACACCGCGCGCGTGATCAGTGGCTATTCTGACGTTATTGCCATGCGCCACCCAACGATGCATTCTGTCGAAGAGTTTTCCAAAGGTAGCAGTGTGCCGGTCATTAATGGTGGTGATGGTGCAAACGAGCACCCGACTCAAGCACTACTTGACTTATTCACCATCCAATCAGAAATGGCTCGCTATGACATGGGCTTAGACGGCTTAAATATTGCGTTGATGGGTGACCTGAAACATGGCCGTACCGTACATTCTTTATCGAAACTGCTAAGTTTATATAACAAGATCACAGTAACTATGATTGCGCCTCAAGCACTGCAAATGCCTGACAGTGTCATTGCAACGTTAACCAATGCCGGTCACAAAGTTATATTAACGGATAAGATTGAAGGTAACTTAGCCTGCGACGTAGTTTATCAAACCCGCATTCAGCAAGAACGATTCGCCAGCAAAGGTGAGGCAGATTTATACCGTGGACATTTCAGTCTAAATCGTGAAATATATCGCAAGTTTTGCCAAGAACATACGGTAATAATGCATCCATTACCACGCGATTCTCGTGCTGAAGCCAACGAGCTAGATACAGATTTGAATGACTTAGATAATTTAGCCATATTCCGCCAAGCACAAAACGGAGTATTAGTGCGTATGGCATTATTTGCCTTAAGTTTAGGGGTAGAAAATAGGCTCGGCCATTTCGAAAAACCCGTCACATGGTACACCAATAAGTATTGAGAGTAATGGTCCACAAACAGTGGCTTACACAAACAACGAGTAAGATATTATGATGAAAGATTCACAGCAATTATTTGACGAAGCACAAAACATTATTCCAGGTGGGGTAAATTCACCGGTTCGCGCTTTTAATGGCGTAGGTGGCACACCATTATTTATCAAAAAGGCACAAGGCGCCTATATTTTCGATGCTGAAGATAATAAGTATGTCGACTATGTCGGTTCATGGGGTCCAATGATCTTAGGTCACAATCATCCCGCCATTTTACAAGCCGTTATTGAAACGGCACAAAATGGTTTAAGTTTTGGTGCGCCAACAGAATTAGAAATTACCATGGCAGAAAAGGTGCGTGAAATTGTGCCTTCTATGGAAAAATTACGTATGGTCAGCTCTGGTACCGAAGCAACCATGAGTGCAATTCGCCTTGCTCGCGGTTTTACTGGTCGTGATAAAATTTTGAAATTTGAAGGTTGCTATCATGGTCATGCAGACTCCTTGCTAGTAAAAGCGGGCTCAGGCATGTTAACCATGGGTGTACCAAGTTCACCGGGCATTCCAGACGACTTCGCTAAGCATACTTTAACGGTTAGCTACAATAATCTACAAGAAGTAGAAGAAATTTTTGCTGAACTCGGCGATGAAATAGCCTGTATTATTGTTGAGCCGGTTGCTGGCAACATGAATTGTATCCCACCTGTTGAAGGCTTTTTGGAAGGTTTACGGGCAGTATGTGATCAATACAAAAGTGTGTTAATTTTTGATGAAGTCATGACAGGTTTTCGGGTTGCGTTAGGTGGCGCGCAAGCTCATTACAATATCGTGCCTGACTTAACCACATTAGGGAAAGTTATTGGTGGTGGTATGCCTGTTGGCGCCTTTGGTGGCAAAAAAGAAATTATGGATTACATTGCTCCTGTCGGTCCGGTTTATCAAGCAGGTACCTTATCTGGCAACCCTATTGCCATGGCAGCGGGTTTAGCATCACTAAATGAGCTTTGCCAAGGTGATAAACATCAACAATTAAGTAATGCCACTGAAAAGCTAGCGATGGGCTTTAAGGCCGCTGCAGAGCGTAACGGAGTATCGTTATCAATTAATTATGTCGGCGCCATGTTTGGCTTTTTCTTTACCGAAGAAGAAAAAATTACTAGCTACGCTCAAGCGACCGCATGCGACGGTGAGAAGTTTAAACGCTTTTTCCACTTAATGCTGGACGAAGGTGTTTACCTTGCTCCTTCTGCATTTGAGGCAAGCTTTCTATCAACAGCTCATGGTGAAGCGGAATTAGAGTTTACATTAGCGGCAGCAGATCGCTGTTTCGCGCAACTTTAAAGTGTAAATAACTGCTTTTCATCTGCAAATATTGCTAACGATCGCCACGTATTTATTTCAACCCGTGGCGCTGTTATTTGGTCATTTGCGCAGTGCGTTAAAACAAAAACATTGGCAATAAAAAAGGTAAGCACTATGCTTACCTTTTTTAATAATAACCTAACCTAAATATCGCCCGCTATGATGACTATTTCACCACAGTTAAACTTGGTTTCTTGGTTACAGGTTTTTCATTTTTTTCGTCACGCTTAACCGTATCAGTGCTTTTTACCGCAGATATACTCGGCGCATCAACTTTATCTAGATCTTGCTCAAACGCCTCGGGCTCAGGATGTTCAATTTCTAGCGAAGTACCGGCACCATTTTCTTTTGCGTAAATGGCAGCAATCGCACCATAAGGTACGCTGATATGCTCGAGCTTACCGCCGAAACGGGCACTCAGTTCAATACTGCTATCACCTAAGGCAATACTGCCGACAGCCGAGCCAGAAACATTAAGCACGATTTGACCGTCATTAACGTATGCCATAGGCACCATAACACCATAAACGTTGGCATCAACGACGATGTAAGGTGTTAAATCATTGTCAGAAATCCAGTCATAAAAAGCCTTAACAATATAAGGCTTGTTTGATGTCATTTCGATGGTCATGACTGGTGTCTTTAAACCGGCGAGCCAAAGCGTAATTCACGCTCAGCTTCAGTTAGTGATGCTTGAAACGACTCACGTTCAAATACTTTCAACATGTATGATTTAAGCTCTTTTGAACCTTGTCCTTCAAGCTCAATACCCATCACTGGTAAACGCCATAATAGCGGAGCTAAATAGCAGTCAACCAAACTAAACTCTTCACTCATAAAGTAAGGCGCTTCATTTAAAATAGGGGCAACGCTTAACAAGCTTTCTTTCAGCTCTTGACGAGCTTTAGCAGCTGCGTCAGCTGGACCATTGTAAATAGTTTTAGCTAAGCTGTACCAGTCTTGCTCAACACGGTGCATCATTAAACGACTACGACCACGAGAAACAGGGTAAACCGGCATCAATGGCGGATGAGGAAAACGCTCGTCCAAGTATTCAATAATAATAGACGCTTCATAAAGCGCTAATTCACGATCGATTAAGGTCGGAACGGTTCCGTAAGGATTTAAGTCAAGTAAATCCTCTGGCAAATTGGCTAAGTCAACTAAATGGATGTCAACTCCAACACCCTTCTCTGCCAACACAATGCGGGTTTGATGACTATACATATCATCTGCATGCGAATATAAAGTCATAACAGAGCGTTTGTTTGCGGCTATGGCCATAATGCCTCCAAAAAATTCTTATTAAAAAAACTAACAAAGGGGGCTAAAGCCCCCAGTAATATCTAAAGTTTACACCGTTTTACAGAACATTTGTAATTAGTGTACATCTCTCCAGTATTCTTTCTTCAGTAAGTATGAGAAGAATAATAGGATAAATAGGAAACCAATAACCCAATAACCCATGCTTTCACGCTCAAGTTTGTTTGGCTCACCAGTATATTCCAAGAAGTTGGTTAAATCACGAGCAAAAGCGTCGTACTCTTCTGCTGTCATTGAACCACCGGTAGCTTCAGAAAGGTTACCATGCTCATCCATAGTGCGAAGACCTTGAAGGTTTTGCAATACATGTGGCATACCAACATCTTTGAAAACCTTGTTGTTTACACCAAACGGACGTTTTTCATCAACATAGAAAGAACGCAAATAAGTGTAAATCCAATCAGGGCTTCTAAAGCGCGCTTCAAGAGTTAAATCTGGTGGTGTACTACCAAACCACTTAGCCGCTTCTTTTGGTGGCATGGTATTCGTAATATGATCACCAACTTTTTCACCAGTGTACATATAATTAGCTTTACCGTCTTCATCAGAAATACCAAGGTCAGCAAACGTACGATTGTAACGTTGATACTTTAATTGATGACAAGCTAAACAGTAATTAATGTATGACTCAAAGCCACGTTTAAGAGACGCTTTATCTGACAAGTCATTATTTGCTTTATCTAAATCTAAGCTTGGGCCAGCAGCAATTGCTAACATAGGCAGTGCAGTAAGCACTGCAATAATAAACTTTTTCATTATCCGGTCACCCTCTCTGGAACTGGTTTAGTCTTCTCGTTTTTACTGTATAACCACAGCGCAACGAAGAAGCCAAAATAGCCGAAGCTCGCAATCGTACCAATCATATTATTTAATGGTGTTGCAGGTAATGTACCTAATACCCCCAAAATAATGAAACAAATTGCAAATTGAACAAGGTTAACCGTATGAGCTGTACAACGGTAGCGCAATGACTTAACCGTGCCACGGTCGAACCAAGGCAGCATAAATAACGCTACGATAGCACCAAACATGCCAACCGCACCTAACAGCTTGTCAGGAATAATACGCAAAATAGTATAGAAAGGACCGAAGTACCAAACTGGTGCAATATGCTCAGGTGTTTTCAAACCATTTGCTGGTTCAAAGTTTGGCGCCTCAATAAAGTAACCGCCACCTTCAGGAGCAAAGAACATCACCCAACAAAAGACAATCAAGAAAATAACCACAGCAACCAAGTCTTTTACGGTGTAATAAGGATGGAACGGGATCGCATCAACAATATCGTATTTCTTAGTGTACTGCTCATGGAAAGTAAATTTACTTTGCTCTTCAGGAGGAACACTGCCTTTAGGCTTCTTAATATTAGTGCCGTCAGGGTTATTTGAACCTACTTCATGTAACGCTAAAATGTGTAAGAAAACTAATACTACTAACACTAATGGTAAAGCAATAACGTGTAAGGCAAAGAAACGGTTTAGTGTTGCGCCGGAAATAACATAATCACCACGTATCCAAAGCGTTAAGTCATCACCAATTACTGGAATAGCACCAAAAATCGAGATAATAACTTGTGCACCCCAATACGACATATTACCCCAAGGTAATAAGTAACCCATAAAGGCTTCTGCCATTAGCACTAAGAAAATTAACATACCGAATAACCACAATAACTCACGCGGTTTTTGGTAAGAGCCGTACATCATGCCACGGAACATATGCATATAAACAACAACAAAAAATGCTGATGCTCCGGTAGAATGCATATAACGTAACAACCAACCGTAGTCGACATCACGCATGATATATTCTACAGAAGCGAATGCACCATCACCTGATGGTTCGTAATTCATCGTTAACCAAACACCCGTTAACAATTGGTTGACTAAAACAACACTGGCTAAAATACCGAATACGTACCAAAAGTTGAAGTTCTTTGGTGCAGGGTATTGCACTGCATGTTTGTTCATTGCATCCATTAAAGGTAGACGCTGTTCAATCCAAGCCATTAAGTTAGAAAACATTATGCTTCTCCTTGCGCCACACCAATTAATAAGGTGTCTTCTGTCGGGAATGAATGCTCAGGAACCATCAAGTTAGTTGGCGCCGGTACACTTTGGAATACACGACCCGCCATATCAAACTTAGAACCATGACAAGGACAGAAAAAACCGTCTTTAACACCATCAACATGTTGTTCGAAATCACCTTTGTGGTGAGTAGGTGCACAACCTAAGTGAGTACATACACCAAGTGCAACCAAAAACTCAGGTTTAATTGAACGGTATTCGTTCGTCGCATAAACCGGTTGTTGTGGCATTTCTGATTGTGGATCTTTTAATTGCCCGTCATGTGCACTTAATGTCGAAAGAATTTCTTCCGTTCTACGTACAACATAAACTGGCTTACCGCGCCATTCAGCACGAATTAATTGACCAGGCTCTAATTTACTCACATTGACCTCAACCGGTGCACCTGCAGCTTTCGCTCGAGCGCTAGGGTTCCAAGATCCAATGAAAGGCACAGCCACACCGACAACACCAACACCACCAACTACCGAAGTAGCCGCAGTTAAAAAGCGTCGACGGCCGTTGTTAACGGGCGCATTGCTCATTCAAACTCTCCAATTATTATCTAGCTAAAACAACAACACACAACCAAGAAAACTACTTAGCTATTGTGCTGATTGCTGATCGACTAAATCAACGACAAAAAAATTGCTCTGATGATAAAGAAAACCCTTGTTTTTTACAAGGCAATTCCCCTTTTCAGCACGCGTTTATGCAAATAAAAGTCAATTCGTAATCATCTAACACAGTAAATAAAAACTATTCGCATTTATGGCTTTTCTCAGCTTGTGTGTTGTAAATCTATATGGGCAAAATCTTTAGGGCTAATTACTACTTAGGGAATGTGATGTGAAAATATTAACGAGCGTAATTTGATATTTGCCAAAATGAATTTTAGCGGCATTTTTGTCTGTAACTTATGACGTTAATCAAATTTTTGAGATAAAAAAACCGGCAAAAGCCGGTTTTTGAAATCGTAAACGTAAAAATTAACGTTTTGAGAATTGTGGTTTCTTACGTGCTTTATGTAAGCCCACTTTCTTACGCTCAACTTTACGAGCATCACGAGTAACGAAACCTGCTTGACGTAGAGAACTACGTAAAGTTTCATCGAACTCCATTAATGCACGAGTAATACCGTGACGAATTGCACCAGCTTGACCAGAAATACCACCACCAGTAACAGTGATGTTAAAGTCAAACTTTTCTAACATTTCAACTAACTCTAATGGTTGACGAACAACCATACGAGCAGTTTCACGACCGAAGTACACAGAAATGTCACGTTTGTTAATTGTGATTGCACCGTTACCAGCTTTCATGAACACACGAGCAGTTGAGCTCTTGCGACGACCAGTACCGTAATATTGATTATCAGCCATTGCTTAAAGCTCCAAAAGTTGTGGTTGTTGTGCAGTATGTTTATGTTCAGTACCCGCGTAAACTTTAAGCTTACGGAACATTTCACGACCTAAAGGACCTTTAGGTAACATACCCTTAACTGCAAATTCAATTGCACGTTCTGGTGCTTTTTCAATTAGCTTTTCAAAGCTAATTTGCTTAAGACCACCAACAAATTCTGTATGCGAATAGTAAATTTTACCTTTCGCTTTGTTACCAGTTACTCGAACTTTCTCAGCATTGATAACAACGATGTAATCGCCAGTATCTACGTGAGGTGTGTATTCTGGCTTATGCTTACCACGTAAACGGCTTGCAATTTCAGTAGCGATACGACCTAAAGTTTTATCTTCGGCGTCCACTAAGAACCATTCGCGTTGTACGCTTTCTGGTTTAGCTACAAAAGTTTTCATTAAAAAACCCAATTATATAAATGTTACTTAAATAATAACCTAAGAATTTCTTAAGCTATCCGTTAAAAGACTACGCAATTGCCCCTTCGAGCATCGAGTCCCTTGCAGATCCTCTGGAAAAAGAATAAGCATTTGTAACGTAGGGAGCGCGGATTATACAGAACAATTCTTTAAAGATCACGCCTATTTTTTAATCTTTTTCGAACAATATCGAAAATTTTTAGTTCGTCGCGTTATATTTCTTCAAGGCCTTGTTTTAATCGTGCTTTATCGGCTTCAAGGCCATTGAGTTGCAATTCGATATAACTCTTCATATGGCGTTTAATATTTTGATAAATTTTTGGATCTTTTTCTTCGACACGTTTCAATACGGAAATGGTGCTTTGCATATAAGCTTGCCTAGCCCATTTTTCAGCATTGTAAGTATAAATAGATATCCAGGGAGAACTTGGCAGTTCTTTGCTTCTGTCCAGCTGATATGCCTGAGACATTTCACGCGTTAAAAATTTTTGAAAAGCACTACTTTTACTGAGTTCTGAAAATGTGCGATAAGATTTATCGTCATTATTCATCACCGCATATATTTGCGCATCAATAACATGAGCAAATTGCTGCTGACGCGCTAAATAAGCGGGAAAAAAACGCTTATTAATAATTCTCATGGCAAATATGTTGTCGCGCCATTTAACGCCTTTAAGGCTTCCGGTATGTTGCCAAGGTAAAATAGGCTGCACATCTGCCGGGAATTGCTGCGCCATGTCCTTAGCATCATCACACAAAGCTGAGTTAATATCAGGGTGAAACTTTTGTAAGATTTTCACTCGATGAATATAACCGTAACGATAGGCTGAACTATAAATTTTATACTGTAATTTAGCAGCATCTTGCAGTGCCAATTTAACGGCGTCATCAACTATCTCGCCATTTAAAATAGCTTGATCAAGAATATAGTCATGTACCAGTGAAAAACTTGCCTGCATTTCTTGGTTAATTGGCTGAAAATCGTCAGTACAAGCGGCATAAAGTAATTGTGCTCGCCAGGTTAAATGCTCTGTTTCCCACATCTTAATAACAGCAGATGGCAGATACTTAGTGGCCAAAGCTGTCGCTTGAGGAAATGGATTGACATTAGCATACACATTCAACGATATTAAGGTCGTCAACGTGGCTAAAAAAACACTCGTACTTTTGCTTTTATTCATAGATAAATTCCATTTCAAATAACTCTTAATAACGCCTGATTTAATTAAGGCAAATGCTCACTTGCAAGATAATCATGCGACTGCATTTCTTGCAAGCGACTTAAGCAACGTTTAAATTCAAAACTTAATCGGCCATCAGTATAAAGATTTTCTAGCGCAACCTCTGCCGACATGATCAATTTAACATTACGCTCATAAAACTCATCAACAAGGGCAATAAAGCGACGAGTGCTATCATCATTTTCAGCGCCCATTTGGGTCACATTTGCCATTAACACGGTATGATAAAGTCGGCTAAGCTCCATATAGTCGCCTTGGCTTCGCGCCGACTCACACAAAGTTGCAAACTCGAAGTGAACCACACCATCAGATTCTTGCACCGTTGCTAATGGTCGATTATTGATTTCAATCACCTTAGCAATTGTGCCTTCCTCGACCGACAATTGCTTAAAATAATGGCTTAAATTTTCATCTGCTTGTTGATCGAGTGGAAAATGAAAAATCTCTGCCTGTTCCAGTGTTCTTAAGCGATAATCAACACCGCTATCAACATTAACAATGTCGCAGTGTTGGTTAATTAATTTAATCGCTGGCAAGAAACGTTCTCGCTGTAGGCCATTTCGATACAAATCATTTGGCACAATATTCGATGTTGCCACTAGGGTGACATTATGGGCGAACAATTCTTCGAATAAAGTGCCTAAAATCATGGCATCTGTGATATCAGAAACAAAAAACTCATCAAAGCAGATGATACAGGTTTCATCGGCAAAACGTTTAGCAATAATTTTTAATGGATCCGCCTGCCCGTGTAAGGTTTTTAATTCCTCATGCACTCGATGCATAAAGCGATGAAAATGCACGCGCATTTTATTTTCAAACGGCAAACAATCATAGAATGTATCAACAAGATAGGTTTTGCCTCGACCAACGCCACCCCAAAAATATAGCCCGGTAATTGCTTTATGTTCAGATTTCGCGACAACACGCTTCCAGCGATTGAGCACTTTTTTAAAACCAGTGACCGGTAACGGCTTATTTGATAAATCTTCATAAAGTCGTTGTAAGTGTTTTACCGCATTTTCTTGCGCAGCATCGAAGAGAAAATCATCTTGAGTCAAATCTTGAGTATACTTTTCAATAGGGGATAATTTAATCATTTAACAACCGTTTAGTTAGTAATTTTATAATTTTCTCTAGGCGATAACTCAAAAGGCGCTTGAAAAATATATTTTCGCAAATATATTCATTAGGTAACTAGCACGAAGCACGGTATATTGAGTTGAAGGTTATTTTCTCTAATTTTTTCCATGAATACAATGAAGGTACACTAATATGAATGTTGTTTTAGGACTCACCCTTTTCATCGTTGGCGCAATTGTCGGTTTTATTGCAAATAAAACACTGTTTGCATCCTCTCAAGAAACTAAAAAACTGGCTGAAAAAGCCAGCCAAAGCGAAGCTGATTTAGCGCAATATAAACTCGATGTTGCCGAACATCTTGATAGCTCGGCTAAATTACTTGAACAAATGAATAGCACCTGCCAAACAGCAATGGTGCAAATGGCGCAGAGCACACAATTGTTGCAACAAGCAACACCGACCAATGTTGAAAACATGCCGTTTTTTTCAAAAGAGACACAAGAGCAGTTAGCCCAAACAGTGAGCTTACGCCATAACAAGGAAAGCCGTAAAAATGACGAAACGGTTTCAGAGCCACCGTTAGATTATTCAGGCGCGCCAAGTGGTTTGTTTGACGATAAGAAACAAAGTGTTACAAATACCGAAACAAATAGTTAGGAACTAATTTTTTTATTATATGTCTTCAATTGAGTATAAATATTTTAGTTAGGAGTTTTCTGTTATATGAGAAATTTATCAGTTTTAGTTAATAGCGTTTTACTTTCCAGTGCTATTGCCATGGCAAGCCTTCCAGTACAAGCGGCATTACCGCAATCGGTTAATGGCCAAAATATGCCAAGTCTTGCACCTATGCTTGAAAATGTAACTCCGGGTGTGGTGCTAATCTCAGTACGTGGTACCCATGAAGTGGAGCAAAGAGTTCCCGATGCCTTTAAATTCTTTTTTGGTAATCCCCGTCAAGGACAACAACAAGAGAGACAATTTAGAGGCTTAGGCTCAGGCGTTATCATTGATGCAGATGATGGCTATATCGTAACTAATAGTCATGTAGTAAATGATGCTGATGAAATTCAAATTACCTTAAAAGACGGCCGCCAGCTAGAAGCAAAGAAAATAGGTGGTGATGAAGCCAGCGATATTGCTTTATTGCAGATAGAAGCTGACAACTTAGTTGAAGTAAAAATAGCCGATTCTGATCACTTACGAGTCGGTGACTTTGCTGTTGCCATAGGTAGTCCATTTGGTTTAGGTCAAACAGTAACCTCAGGTATTGTCAGTGCACTCGGTCGCAGTGGCTTAAATGTCGAAAACTATGAAGACTTTATTCAAACAGATGCAGCGATTAATAGTGGTAACTCAGGCGGTGCCCTTATCAACTTACGCGGTGAACTTATCGGCATAAACACCGCAATACTTGGTCCTAACGGCGGTAATGTTGGTATTGGTTTTGCCATTCCAAGTAATATGGTACAAAACTTAGTTAACCAAATTATTGAATTTGGTGAAGTTCGCCGTGGTGTACTAGGTGTTGCCGGTCGAAGTGTTACTAGTGAAATAGCTAAGGCGATGGAGCTTGATATCAACCAAGGTGGCTTTGTTGAGCAAGTAACACCAGATTCGGCAGCTGACGAAGCTGGAATTCGTGCTGGCGATGTTATTACCAAAGTTAATGGCAAAATGATCAAAACCTTTAATGAGCTTAGAGGAAAAATAGGCTCTATCGGTGCCGGTAAAACCGTTCAAATAACTGTGATCAGAAAAGACGGTAAAGAAAAAGAATATGATGTAACGCTGAAGAAGTCTGAATCCGCCAATGTTGAAGCTGCCAGCTTACACCGTATGCTAGATGGCGCCGAGCTTGAAAATAACAATAACGGCAATGGAATTTTAGTGGTTGATATTGCGGAGAATAGCCCTGCAATGGCCGCTGGATTACGCAAAGGTGATGTCATTAACGGTATCAACCGTCAACGCATTAATAACATTGCGGAATTACGCAGCTACCTTAATGATCATAAAGGTGTGTTTGCCCTCAATGTTGTTCGAAACAACTCATCATTATTCTTAATGATTCGTTAAAATACTCTTTTCTAGCCATAGTAGTTAAACGGATAGATTAACTTAAAAAGCCTATCAATTTGATAGGCTTTTTTATTTCCCGCTATTTATCGGGCTTTACATAGAATAATTTGCATAACTTTACCTTTATAGCGCAGACAAAACTTTCTCACCACAAAAGGATTATGTTAGGCTACGAGAAATCAAACTAATAAAAATACCTCTGTTGAAAATTTTAGCTGCCTTAAAATTCTTTATCCGTTCTGCTGGTTATGGCGTAATGTTTGCGATAGTTTTGTTATTACTAGTGCCTGAACTACGTGATAATAGCCTATCTCCTTGGCAAATTTTTAATAAATCAGAGCCACAAACAAAACCACTTTCTTATGCAAAAGCTGTGCGATTAGCTGGGCCTGCCGTAGTCAATATTTATTCAGAAGACATTGAAACTGGCAGCAATTATGGACGGCAACCTCGTCGAACTACACGACTCGGTAGCGGCGTGATCATGCATGAACAGGGCTATATATTAACCAATTATCATGTAGTACAAAGTGCCGATTTAATCGTCGTGGTTCTGCAACGAGGCCAAGAATTACATGCAGAGCTTATTGGTTATGATGAAATAACCGATCTGGCGGTATTAAAAGTTCAAGCCAATAACCTATCGGTTATTCCACAAAATACTGCCCTGGAATCGCAAGTAGGTGATGTTGTCTTAGCAATTGGCAACCCACTTAACTTAGGCCAAACCGTTACACAAGGTATCGTCAGTGCAACAGGACAAAGTGGTCTCAGCACCAGTTATTTGCAATTTTTACAAATGGACGCGGCGATTAATCAAGGCAATTCAGGTGGTGCCTTAATCAATACTAATGGCGAGCTCATTGGCATTAATTCTCGCAAATTTACTCAAGCCAATCCAAACTTGAATATTCAAGGTATCTTCTTTGCCGTGCCATATAAATTGGCTCATAAGATCATGTTAAAAATTATTGAGCATGGCCGAGTAGTGCGAGGCTGGTTAGGTGTTGATGCGAGAGATAATGTTTCTAACTTTAAAGGTTTTATTATTGATGCGGTCACATCAGGAAGCCCTGCGATGCTGGCCGGCTTACAAGCTGGCGATGTAGTTTATCAAATTAATGATATTCAATTACGAAGTGCTAAGCATGGCTTAGATGTCATTGCAGAAACAGCGCCAGGAAAAACCTTAGACTTTATGCTATCTCGTGATAACAAGCAGCTAACCTTACCCGTAACCATCGATGAAGTGCTTAAGAAGCGCTAAGTTAGCGCTTCTTAAGCGTAAAAGTTAAACAAATAAAAATCCCAGCCTTAGCTGGGATTTTTTCTGATTAACATAAGATAAAACGACTAACTATTAACTCGATTTAACCCGAATAATATTTGCACCTAGTGCTTGTAACTTATCTTCAATTTTTTGGTAACCGCGATCGATATGGTAAATTCTATCAACTTGTGTTTCTGTACTCGCCACTAATCCGGCAATAACTAAACTGGCAGAAGCACGTAAATCAGTTGCCATCACCTGCGCCCCATTCAATTGCTCAACACCGGTACTAATTGCCGTATTACCTTCAAGGCTAATATTAGCGCCCATACGTTGCAGCTCAGGCACATGCATAAAACGATTTTCAAAAATAGTTTCTGTCGTGGTTGCTGTGCCATCAGCAATAGCATTTAAGGCGACAAACTGAGCCTGCATATCGGTTGGAAATGCGGGGTGAGGAGCCGTGCGAATATTAACGGCTTTCGGCTTAGACAGCATTTCTAGTTCAATCCAATCATCACCGGTAGCAATAGTAGCGCCTGCTTCCTGTAACTTGCTTAATACGGCTTCTAATGCTTTAGGATCGGTATTTAAACACTTTACCTTACCTTGGGTTACTGCTGCGGCAACTAAAAATGTCCCTGTTTCAATGCGATCCGGCATCACAGAATATTGTGCGCCACAGAGCTTTTCAACACCTTCAATGGTCAAAGTATCACTACCAGCACCAGAAACTTTCGCGCCCATCGCGTTTAAGCAATTGGCCAAGTCGACAATTTCAGGCTCACGTGCGGCATTTTCAATAATCGTCGTGCCATCAGCAAGTGCTGCTGCCATCATTAGGTTTTCAGTACCAGTAACACTAACGGTGTCCATAAAGATAGCTGCACCTTGTAGACGGCCAGTATTGCGAGCAATAATGTAGCCGTTCTCGACTTCTATATCTGCTCCCATCAACTTTAAACCATGGATGTGCAGATTAACCGGACGAGCACCAATGGCACAACCGCCAGGCAAAGACACTTCAGCATGACCAAAACGCGCCAACAATGGACCTAGCACCAAAATAGATGCCCGCATGGTTTTAACTAATTCATAAGAAGCTCGACAATGATCAATATTGCTCGCATCTATGGTCAAACTATCATCATTTAGCCATTGGGTTTTAGCACCAAACTGCGTCAGCAATTTGATGGTCGTTTCAATATCATTTAGCTTAGGGACATTGGAAAAGGTGATCGGTGTTTCGGAAAGTAATGCAGCCATCAAAATAGGTAAAGCAGCATTTTTTGCGCCTGATATCGTAACTTCGCCTTGTAGTGGTTGTCCACCAATAATTTTAAATGCGTCCAATAGTATATTCTTTTCTGTCTGTGTTAATTAAAGGGGTAGGTTAAACATTTTTTCACGTTGCCAATCAGCAGTAGTGAAAGTTTTAATTGATACCGCATGAATGGTACCTTCATTAATCACCTGCGCTAACGGCGCATAAATAGTTTGTTGTTTTTTAACTCGACTCAACTCACCTAAAAAATCAGCGACCGCAATCACTTTGCATTGTGAACCGTCAAAAGCCACATGTATTTCATCTAACTCAACCGCATCGGTAATGAGTTTTTCTATATCTTTTATTTCCACTTATTGCTCCAAATAGCGTTCTAGCTAAGTATTTTTTAATGCGCTATCGATAGGTAATAACGTGTCAACAGCACTTAACTTTGCCAATTTCAACAAATCTTCCGGTAAGTTAATCAAAGCCAGCTGACAAGCATTACGTGTCGCTAACTCAACCAACATTAATATCCATGCTAAGCCTGCGGTGTCTATTTTGCTGACCTTAGCCAAATCAATGGTGACTTGTGTGTCATCAACTAATTTACGATACTTTTTATCAAATGCTCGCGTTATTGTAGCGCGCGTTAACTCGCCACTGATAATCGCATTGTGCTTTGATTGTTGCACATCTATCATATTAACCCACTGATAACGTCATCATACGCTATTTTATCTTTACTCTAATAATAAATTTTAAGCAATATTACTTAAATACGATATCTTTTACACTTTTCTCTTTCAGCATAGCGGTTACATGCGGTAAGCCTTTTTGACGAATTAAGCTGCTCAATTCCGCTTGCTTACTATCAAGTAGGCTGATGCCCTCGGCCACCATATCATAAGCCTTCCATTCGCCAGTTTTCTTGTGCTTACGTACTCGAAAGGAAATATTAATTGGATCTCGACCCGGCTCGATAACACTAGTTTCTACGGAAACAACTCGATCTTTTGAAAAGTCTTTTGCTGGCGCAAATTCAACTTTTTGATTGTTATATAGAGTAAAAACCTGAGCATACGAGGTAATTAAGTAATCCCGAAATGCTGGTACAAACCTGGCGCGATCTGCTTTATTAGTTTTCTTAAAGTTACTACCAATAACCTTATAGGCGGCGTACTGGTAATTTACGTAAGGCATAAGCTCTTCACGAACAATAGTTTTTAATAAATTAGGTTCTTTACGAATTGCACTTTGCTCATTAGCAAAGCGCTGAAAGGTAATATCTGCCACCGTTTTAATCATTTGATAAGGGTCTTTTTTATCAACTTTTTCTACCGCCATTGTCACGGCTGGTAGACAAAATACGACTAAGCAAAAAAAGAATTTCTTCATCATCTTGATATTCATGATTAATCACCACTTCCTTGACTAAACAAAAACTGACCGATTAGCTCTTCTAAAACTAGTGCTGGCTTAGAGTCTTCAATAAAATCCCCCGGTTGTAAGGTATCTACTGACTCATCAATAAAACCTGGCAATAATCCAACATATTGCTCACCTAATAAACCTGCCGTCAATATAGATACCGATGTTGCTTCTGAAAAATTATTGTACTCGGTATAAATATCTAAAGTGACAACTGGCGTATAATCTTCCGCATCTAACGAAATATCGCTAACACGACCAACGACAACTCCGCCGACCTTAATCGGCGAACGTACTTTAAGACCACCAATATTATCAAATTTGGCATATAACTGATAAGTTGTTCCATTACCTGATATGCCGCTATCAGCCACTTTCAACGCTAACATTAACAATGCGGCAATGCCGATTGCTGCAAATAAACCGACCAATAATTCTACTTTTTTCGACACCATGTCTTCCACCAAATTCAATAAATATTTAACTAAATAACAGCACTAATTAATTTGCGAACATTAACGCGGTTAAAACAAAATCTAAACCCAAGACCAATAATGACGATTGCACTACGGTTGATGTTGTTGCTCGACTAATGCCTTCCGACGTAGGCTCACAGGCATAACCTTTGTAAACTGCGATCCAAGTCACCACGAATGCGAACACTAAACTTTTAATAATGCCATTGAGGATATCTTTCTCAAATGACACTTGTGCCTGCATAACCGACCAAAAAGTACCGCTATCAACACCTAACCAATCAACGCCAACAAGGTGAGCGCCAAGTATGCCTACCGCAGAAAATATTGCCGCGAGCAATGGTAAACTGATAAAACCGGCCCAAAAACGCGGCGCGACAACACGACGTAATGGGTCAACTGCCATCATTTCAAGGCTAGACAATTGCTCTGTCGCTTTCATCAGGCCTATCTCTGCGGTCAATGCCGACCCGGCGCGCCCAGCAAATAATAACGCCGCAACTACCGGACCTAATTCCCGCAATAAAGACAAGGCAACCATAGGTCCTAAACTTGCTTCAGCACCATAACCGACCAAGATAGTATAACCTTGCAATGCCAGCACCATGCCGATAAACAGCCCAGAAACCAAAATAATAACTAACGATAAAACGCCAACAGAATAAAGTTGATTAAGTAACAGTGGAAAGCCTTTTCTCGGGCTAGGCATATGCATTAATGATGATGTTAACATCAACAGCGCACGACCTAAGCCAGAAACCTGATTTATAATCACTCGACCTAAAGTTTGTAATTGATTCACTACTTGCCACCTCGGCCAATCAGTTCTTCACTATATGATGCGGCAGGGAAATGGAATGGCACTGGGCCATCAGCCTCTCCTTGAACAAACTGTTGCACCAACGGCGATGTTTGTTGGTGAATTTCTTCTGGCGTGCCCTGACCAATGATTTTTTGTTCGGCAATAATGTAAATATAATCAGCAATGCTCATCACTTCAGGCACATCATGAGAGACAACCACTGAAGTTAAACCTAACGCCTGACCGAGTTCACGAATCAAGCGCACAATAACCCCCATTGAAATTGGATCTTGTCCAGCAAAAGGCTCATCATAAAGGATTAACTCAGGATCTAAAGCAATTGCTCGGGCCAGTGCCGCACGGCGTGCCATACCACCAGAAAGCTCACTAGGACGAAGGTCTCTCGCACCTCGCAGACCAACAGCTTCTAGCTTCATTAAAACCATCTTTTCAATCAAATCTTCAGACAACTCAGTATGCTCTCGCATAGGAAAAGCGATATTGTCGTAAACACTCATATCAGTGAACAGCGCACCACTTTGAAACAACATACTCATACGCTTGCGTACTTCGTATAAAGCATTGCGTGATAATTTTGGAATATTATGGCCGTCGAATAGAATTTGCCCGGATTCAGGTTTGATTTGACCACCAATAAGGCGTAATAAAGTGGTTTTACCTATACCACTAGGGCCCATGATCGCGGTGACTTTGCCTTTAGGGATCGACAAACTGATGCCATCATAAATAACACGTTCATCACGCTTAAAGGTCATATCTTTAATATCGACTAAAATTTCGGACATATATCGAGTGCTAACATCATTGTTTATTATTGTCTTATGCCGAAGAATTCTACCCTAGCGCAACATATCAGTCATTACAATTTAACAACTATTTAGTACTAAAAGAGTATGTAAATGTAATAAAGTGTAAGATCGCCTTTGCTTGTTACTATTTTCATGGTTTAGTTATTTTATTGATTTAGTAGCGAATGTGTCTGCCAAAAATATTAGAAAAAGTTTATAATGGTCTTTGCCCGACAAAATTGTTGGCAAAATCAGCAGTTATGAGTATTAAACGGGTGCCATCAAATTCCAAGATTGGTTTATAATTCCTCTTTATTTCATTATTCGCACAAGATAGTAAATTTACCTTAGCCAACAGGAGCTTTGAATGTTCATCCAAATTTTGATCTTATTACTCTCGCTAATCACTTTAGTGTGGAGTGCAGACAAATTTGTATTTGGTGCGTCATCATTAGCACGTAATTTTGGCATATCTCCAATGATCATTGGTTTAACTATCGTCGCCATGGGTTCATCGGCTCCGGAAATGATGATCGCCGCCACGGCTTCTTTACAAGGTAATCCAGATACCGCGGTCGGTAATGCCATCGGCTCGAACATTACCAATATTGCTTTAGTCCTTGGCCTGACGGCATTATTTCATCCATTATCAGTTTCTTCATCAACCATCAAACGTGAAATTCCACTGATATTGCTAATCACCGCTATCGCGACCTATATGCTAGCAAACAGTAACTTTAGCTTTTTTGAGGGCTTAATATTAATCATAGGTTTTGTCTCATACCTTGCTATTTTGCTGATGGTGACACTAAAGCGTGCTAAACAAAATCCTATCGACGACAAAATGGTACTTGAAGCTGAGCAAGAAGTCCCCGAAGCGGTAAGTAAACCTAGATCATTTTTCTGGTTAATATTCGGCATGATTTTATTGCCACTTAGTGCAAACTTTTTAGTCGACTCTTCAATATTTATAGCCAAAGCTTTTGGTATTAGTGATTTAGTTATCGGTTTAACCGTTATTGCCGTAGGCACTAGCCTGCCAGAGCTTGCCGCCAGTATTATGAGTATTATCAAAAAAGAAGATGACTTAGCCTTAGGTAATATCATTGGCTCAAATATTTTTAATATCCTCGCGGTATTATCTCTAGCGGGTTTAATTTCTCCAGGCAATATTGATCAAGCAGCCGCCTCACGCGATGCTCCTTATATGTTAGCCACCACCTTTTTGTTATTTATTTTATGCTTTAGTCGCAATGGTAAATTTCGCATCACTCGTGCAAAAGGGTTATTATTATTAACGGTATTTATAGGCTATCAAATCTTACTTTTCAGCCAACTAAAAGCATAACTAGCGGTATATAGCGATGAAAAATTTTAAGCAATTAGCCAGAAACGTCATTGAAATAGAACAACAAGCTATCGCCGAGCTATCAACGTTCATTGATGATGATTTCGCCGAAGCGTGTCAGTTAATGTTTAACTGTACCGGCAGAGTTATTGTTATTGGTATGGGAAAATCCGGACACATTGGCGGCAAAATTGCGGCCACTTTAGCCAGTACAGGTACACCATCATTTTTTGTTCATCCCGGCGAAGCAAGCCATGGGGATTTAGGGATGATCACCTTAGATGACGTGGTCATGACCATTTCTAACTCAGGTGAAACCGGCGAAGTATTAGCCATAATCCCAGTTATTAAACGTATTGGCGCGAAACTTATCGCCATGACAGGGAATGCAGACTCTACCTTAGCCAAGCTTGCCGACCGGCATATTTGTGTCAAAGTATCACAAGAAGCCTGCCCATTGGGATTAGCACCAACATCAAGTACTACAGCAACATTAGTCATGGGAGATGCCGTCGCGGTAGCCTTATTAAACGCGCGCGGTTTTACTGCCGATGATTTTGCTTTATCACATCCTGGTGGTAGTTTAGGCAAACGACTATTATTGCGGTTAGGCGATATTATGCATAAAGATGAGCGCCTACCTGTGGTTAACGCTGATGCTAAAATTAAAGATGCACTGGTTGAAATGTCATTAAAAGGTTTAGGTATGACGGCAGTCATCGACAATGAAAATAACCTTATTGGCTTATTTACCGACGGTGATTTACGCCGAATTTTAGATGCAAAAATCGATATTCATCAAGATACTATCACCAGTGTCATGACAGAAAAACCTTATGTAGCTGAGCAAGAAATGTTAGCAGCAGAAGCGTTAAAGATTATGGAAGACAAAAAGATCAACGGCCTAATCATAGTCGACAAAGACAACCATCCGATCGGCGCAATGAATATGCATGATTTACTCAAATCAGGAGTACTATAACTTTGAACAGCTTATATGGCGAAGTTGCAGACAATATTTGGCAAAAAGCCAAAAATATTAAACTCTTTATCTGTGATATTGACGGGGTTTTTTCCGACGGACGTATTTACCTTGGCAACGATGGCGAAGAATTAAAAGCCTTTCATACCAAAGATGGCTATGGCATAAAAGCTTTAGGTGCGAGCGGCGTCGATGTTGCTGTTATCACCGGCCGAAAATCTAATATCGTCCAAACCCGTATGACAGCGCTCAATGTTAAACATATAGTGCAAGGACAAGAAGATAAACTGCCAGCATTAAAAGCTATGGTTGAGTCACTAAATCTATCACCAGAGCAAGTCGCCTATATTGGTGATGACATGCCAGACTTTGCCTGCCTCAACTATGTTGGTTTAAGTATTGCGGTACATGATGCTCACCCCGCCATTTTAAACATTTGCGACTATATTACCTATACCCGTGGTGGTTTCGGTGCAGTACGTGAAGCCTGTGATTTAATGATGCAAAGCCAAAATACCTTAGCTGATGCAACAGGCGCCAGTATATGAATCGAATATATGGTGCGACAATAGCCTTTTTTTTATTTGCTATAACAACTTATGGTTTGATCGAGTGGTATAGTGAAAAAGATGTCGACACCAATGTACTAGACAATGGCAATGAGCCAGAATTCATTGCGGAAAATCTTAATAGCGATATTTATCAGGCATCCGGCGTTTTATCTTATGAAGTTCAGGCACAACGTATGGAACATTATGCTCAATTAGAGGTCACACGTTTTGAGTATCCACGTTATACCTTGTACCCGAAAAATAACAAACCCACTTGGCAAGTAACCGCTAACGAGGGCACATTATATAATAACAACCGTGTAAAACTGGAAAATCGCGTCCGCTTAATCGCGACTGACAAAGAAAGTTTAATACAAGAAGTACATGGAAAGAACTTAGAAATGGATTTGAAAAGCAATATAATTAGCTCAGAGCAAACTATTCTAATATTAGGTAAAGGATTTACTATGTATGGCTCAGGATTAATTGTAGACTTAAACACAACACAGATGACATTGACCGAACATGTACAAACCATTTATAAAAAAACTAACAACTAAGTTAGCACTTGCTACAGCTTTCAGCTTATTAATATCAAGTGTTAACGCGGAAAAATTTGATGTTGACCAAGAAATTAAAATTTCTTCTTCACGACAAGCGGCTGATCTGAAAAACAAGATTTTCAGCTATATCGATAATGTCATAATTTCCCAAGGCACACTGACCATTAATGCTGAATTAGTACAAGTTATTGCCCAAGATGAAAGCGAAGATAAGATATACATAGCCAAAGGTTCACCTGCAACATTCGAGCAAACGTTAGAAGACGGTAGCCCAATTAATTTACAAGCCAATGAAATACGCTATGAACCCGCAAAAAATATTGTAGTGATTTCAGGTAATGCGTTACTACGCCAAGAAGGCAGCGAGGTTAGCGGCAGTAAAATTACCTATAATTTTGAAACTGAATATGTCAACGCTGAAAGTTTAGAAAATGCTAAAGTTGAGACTGTTTTGCAACCTAAAAGTAAAGCTGAAGTACCAAAAAAATTAAAGGAACAGCAGAACTAAATGGCCAACTCTACATTATCTGCAACAGGTTTAGCAAAATCATACAAAGGCCGAAAAGTTGTTAAAAACGTCAGTTTAAAAGTTTCTGCTGGACAAATCGTCGGTTTATTAGGGCCAAATGGCGCCGGAAAAACCACCTCTTTCTATATGATAGTTGGCCTAGTTAATAACGATAATGGCACTATCGTATTAAATGATGAAGATTTAACGCTATTGCCGATGCACGAACGTGCACGCAAAGGCATTGGCTACTTACCACAAGAAGCGTCAATATTTCGCAAGTTATCAGTTTATGACAATATCATGGCTATTTTGCAAACTCGTAAGTCATTATCTGATGTTGAAAAAGAAGAAAAGCTTGAGCATTTATTGGAAGAATTCAATATCGGCCATATTAAAGATAACTTAGGCATGAGCTTATCTGGTGGTGAACGTCGGCGCGTTGAAATTGCCCGGGCATTAGCCGCCGATCCAAAATTTATCTTACTTGACGAACCTTTTGCCGGTGTTGATCCAATTTCAGTAGGTGATATAAAAAAAATTATCCTACACTTAAAAGAACGTGGCATTGGCATTTTAATTACCGATCACAATGTCCGTGAAACGCTCGATGTTTGTGAACACGCATATATTGTTAGTCACGGCGAACTTATTGCAGAAGGTGATGCGGATCAAATTCTCGCAAACCAGCATGTAAGAGATGTATACCTTGGCGAACAATTCACGCTATAGTTATTGGCATACGTTAAAAGCAAAATAATATTGCACTAAATAGTAACAGGGAAAAGAAAAACTAAATGCGTCCTACTCTGCAGCTCCGTATCGGACAACAGTTAACTATGACTCCCCAATTGCAGCAAGCAATTAAGCTGTTGCAATTGTCGACCTTGGATTTACAACAAGAAATTCAAGAAGCACTTGAAAGTAATCCGTTACTTGAAATGGATGAAAACCAAACGACTTCATCGGAAAGTACGCCTGATAATTTAGAAGAAGCATTTTCGGCCAACGCCAGTGACAACAACAGTGAAGTAGCATCTCTAGATGGCAGTGAAGATTCAGCGCCAACAATCGATGAAATTAGCTCTGCCGAAGGCTTAGCAAAAACCGATATCCCCGAAGAATTGAATAATGACACCACCTGGGATGATAATTTCAGCGCTGGTACTAGCAGTGGCAGTGTTGGTCCTGCTTCTGAAGATTATACCTATCAAGGTGAAACCAAAGATTCAATTCAAGATCACCTAATTTGGCAAATGGAACTGACGCCTTTTACCGAAACCGATAAAACCATTGCCATTGCCATTATTGAAGCGATTGACGAAGCGGGTTATTTAACTGTTTCGGCTGAAGAAATTTTAGAAAGTGTCGGCATTGAAGACCTTGAACTTGATGAAGTCGAGGTGGTGCTAAAACGAATTAACGTCTTTGACCCTATAGGGGTTGCCGCCCGCTCAATTCCAGAGTGTTTGTTGATCCAATTGAATCAATTTTCAAGCGATACCCCTTGGTTAGCAGAAAGTAAACTCGCAGTTAGTGAGTATATTGACTTATTGGGTAATCGCGATTACCGGCAATTAATGCGTAAGTTGCGTTTAAAAGAAGAGCAATTACGCGAAGTGATACGTCTTATTCAAACCTTAGACCCTCGCCCTGGCGATAGCGTTGTTAAGAGTGAAGAACAATACGTAATTCCTGATGTTTCAGTGGAAAAGAAAAACGGCCGTTGGACAGTAGAATTAAATCCTGACACTGCACCTAAGCTGTCGGTCAATCAGCAATATGCCGCCATGTCACGTTCTATGAAGTCGTCGACGGATTCACAATTTATTCGTTCTAATCTGCAAGAAGCGAAATGGTTTATTAAGAGCTTGGAAAGTCGTAACGACACCTTATTAAAAGTATCCAACTGTATTGTGCAACGCCAACAAGGTTTCTTTGAACATGGCCCAGAAGCCATGCGCCCTATGGTATTAAACGATATTGCTGAAGCCGTTGATATGCATGAATCAACCATTTCTCGCGTTACCACGCAAAAATATATGCACACGCCTAGAGGCATATTTGAATTAAAATATTTCTTCTCAAGCCATGTTAGTACCGAAAATGGCGGCGAGTGCTCATCAACTGCTATTCGCGAGTTAATTAAAAAATTAGTCTCGGCAGAAATTCCCGCCAAACCACTCAGTGACAGTAAAATGGCAGATATTTTAGCGGAACAAGGCATTAAAGTAGCAAGGCGTACCATTGCAAAATATCGAGAGTCGCTCTCGATACCACCATCGAATCAACGTAAAAGCCTATTATAGGTTTGGTTTATTAACCCGCAAAAGAGGATTGACGCATATGCAAATTAATCTTACCGGACACCATGTCGATGTTACCGATTCATTACGTGATTATGTCAATGGAAAATTTGAAAAACTAGAACGACATTTTGATCACATCAACAATGTTCATGTAGTTTTAACCGTAGAAAAACTTAATCAAATAGCGGAATCAACCGTGCACTTAAGTGGCAGTGAAGTTCATGCCAAAGCAGAAAATAATGACATGTATGCTTCTATTGACTCACTGATTGATAAGTTAGATCGGCAAATATTGAAATATAAAGGCAAAATAAACAAACATTAACGTCTCTTCGCATTAGGTCTTTGAAGTAATTATGAAGTTGCAAGACATCTTAACCCCGGACTGCACAATATGTGCAGCACCGGGTTCCAGTAAAAAGCGTGTATTAGAATATTTAAGCAGTTTGGCGGCAGAAAAGCTGGCCAGCCACGATACTTTCCAATTATTAGAAAGCTTAGTTAAGCGCGAAAAAATGGGCTCAACGGGTATCGGCAATGGTATTGCCATTCCCCACGGACGTTTAGACAATGCGAGTGCCCCAATTGCTGTGGTTATCACCACGGAACAAGCAATTAACTTTGACGCTATAGATCATCGCGCTGTCGATATTTTTATTGCCTTATTTGTTCCTGAAGAAGAATGTCAAAATCATTTATGTACCTTACAAAGTATTGCACAGATATTTCGTGATAAGCAATTTTGCAAGCAAGTGCGTAAATGCGAAAGTAACCAAGCACTTTTCGAATTAATCCAACAAGCGAGTTAATCATCAATGAAATTAATCATTGTCAGTGGTCGTTCAGGCTCAGGTAAAAGTGTTGCCCTGCGTGTTTTAGAAGACTTAGGCTATTATTGTGTCGACAATATTCCGGTTAATTTACTGCCAGCCTTAACACATACTGTTATCAATGATTACGAAAATGTTGCTGTTAGCCTAGATGTTCGTAACCTACCCGCCGATCCGAATGATGTGCCAGAAATCATTGACTATTTACCCAGTGCGGTTGAATTAAACCTACTCTATTTAGATGCCGATGATAGCGACTTAATTCGTCGTTTCAGCGAAACTCGACGCTTGCACCCATTGATCAAACAAAATATCGCTCTTGATCAGGCAATTGCACTCGAAAAACAACTGTTAGAGCCAATTGCAACACGTGCGCATTTATACATTAATACCAGTCAATTATCACCGCATCAGTTAGCCGATTTAGTTAGAGAAAGAATTCTCGGCAAAAAATCAGGCTCTATGGTGATCGTATTTGAATCTTTTGGCTTTAAACATGGTGTGCCACAAGACGCTGACTATGTTTTTGATGCTCGTTTTTTACCTAATCCTTATTGGGATAAAGAGTTAAAAGCGCACACAGGTTTAGATAAACCGGTACAAGACTTCCTCGCCAGCCAACCAATAGTCACTAAATTTATTTGGCAAATTAACAGCTTTATGATGACCTGGTTACCACATCTTGAGCGCAATAATCGCAGCTATGTCACTATAGCCATTGGCTGTACCGGTGGTAAACACAGATCGGTTTACATTGCAGAGCTGCTCGCGAACAACATGCGAAAAGAACGTGACGACGTACAATCACGTCACCGTGATTTAACGCTAGCCAGTTCATAAGCGCGAAGCAATAAAGCATGCAAATCAGCCGTCAAGTCAACATTATTAACAAGCTTGGGCTCCATGCCCGAGCCGCGTCTAAGTTGGCACAATTAAGTCAACAGTTCAGTGCGACTATTACCTTAGAGCTAGACGGCAATAGTGCCGATGCCAATAGTATTATGGGATTAATGCTGTTAGCTGGCGCTCAAGGAAAAACGGTTAAGGTTACAGCCGTCGGTGATGACGCTGAGCTTGCGCTCCACGAAATCTGCCAATTGTTCAGTGATAAATTCGACGAAGCAGAATAACCTCCTCTTCTTTCATCTGTTCAACCAGTTATTAAGTCAATAAAAAAGCTGCGAAAAGTAACAAATTGCGATAAACTCAATGTCGATGTTTATTAAAAATTCAATGCCACATTAACTTAATAAACATCCTTCATAATAATAAATATCAATTTCGTTTTGCAACGGCACAAGGTAGCAATATGCCGGAAGTTTCCGAACAAGAGTACAGCCATCAGCGTCTACAGCAGGTTAACGATGCCCTCGGTAGTGGTATGTATGTCTATGTCCGTAAACTATTGCAGGACATGCCCGCATTTGATCTCGCGCTATTACTAGAATCTTCACCAACCAAAAGCCGTTCTGTACTTTGGCAATTAATCGATGCCGATCACCATGGTGAAGTGCTCGAAGAATTAAACGAAGAAGTTCGAAAAGGTATTCTTAAAAATATCCGTCCTGAAAAGCTTGCTGCCGTTGCAGAAGGTATGGACGTAGATGATTTAGCTGAAGTTTTCCGTACCTTACCTGATAGCGTCTATCGGGAAGTATTGAGTTCAATGGACTCACAAGATCGTAGCCGAGTAGAAGCCGCGTTGTCTTACGAAGAAGACACGGCGGGCGGTATCATGAATACCGATACCATTTCCATTCGCCCTGACGTAACTGTTGATGTGGTACTACGCTACTTACGCTTACGTGGTGAATTACCCGAAGCGACAGATTCATTTTATGTGGTTGATCGTGAAGATCATTTCATTGGCGCCATATCTTTAACCGCAATCGTTACAGCAAAACCAGAAACCATAGTGTCGACACTCATTGATGATGAAATCGAAGCTATTACCGCCGACATGAACGAGAAAGATGTTGCGCAGCTGTTTGAACGACATGACTGGTTTTCGGCTCCCGTTGTTGATGATAAAGATCGTCTACTCGGCCGTATTACCGTTGATGATGTAGTTGATATTATTCGTGAAGAAGCCGAACACTCGATGATGAGTATGGCGGGTTTAGACGATGAGGCAGATACTTTTGCTCCGGTTTTAAAAAGTACCCAACAACGTTCAGTCTGGCTAGGTGTAAATTTAATTACCGCGCTACTCGCGGTTGCCGTTTCCAGTATGTTCGAAGGCATTTTAAGCCAACTGGCTATATTAGCAGTGTTAAATTCACTTGTGCCTAGCATGGGAGGCGTTGCCGGTAATCAAACCTTAACGCTGGTTATTCGTGGTATTGCCTTGGGCCATGTTGGTGAAAGTAACTCACGCGTTTTACTCTATAAAGAATTAGCTGTTGGTTTTTTTAACGGTATGATTTGGGCGATATTAATTGCCACTGTTGTCGCGCTATGGCAGCAAAATATTATGCTCGGGGCTATTATCGCTTTTGCAATGTTAATGAATATGACCGCAGCAGGTATTGCTGGCGTGACTATTCCATTGATGTTGAAAAAAATGAATATAGATCCGGCATTGGCTGGTAGTGTTATTCTCACCACTATCACTGATGTGGTTGGTATTTTTGCCTTTTTAGGTACTGCAACTTTATTGCTGGGTACTTAAATTTTTGTCGATAGCAATAATATCGCTGTATTATCGATATGAATTCAGAACATTAGATAACCTGAAATCGGGATAATGAGAATGAAAAACATGACTATTTCAAAACATTATCAACAGCCAATCTACAGTTGTGGTATTTATGTCTAGTTCAAGGCGTTTAAGTGTGCCCAATAACGAGTTATTGGTAACTTGAACAACGTAGAAGTAGGCTTTAATAGCGCTGCTGTAGCATTTTACTTATCCAAAGCTCAGGTTAGATATTATTAAAACAAAAAACGAGCAAATTTAGCTCGTTTTTTATGACTTATTAACGATTAAGTTCCCGTCTAATTACCTGCTACCTGCATTTCATTAATGATAATCGAGCCGGTTCGAATGCTACCGCGCATATCAATATCATTGCCGATAGCAACAATACCAGCAAACATATCTTGTAGCTTTCCAGCAATGGTAATTTCATCAACGGGGTAAGCTATTTCACCATTTTCAACCCAAAAGCCCGCAGCGCCGCGCGAATAATCACCAGTCACCACATTAACGCCTTGCCCCATTAATTCTGTAACCAATAAGCCGGTACCTAAGGTTTTCAACATAGCTTCAAAATCACCACCCTGCCCTGACTCTTTTATCGCTAATTGCCAATTATGAATACCACCAGCATGACCGGTTGACTGCATACCCAATTTACGTGCGGAATAACTGGTTAACAGGTAAGTTGCTAATCGACCATCAGTAATAATTTCACGATCGACGGTTGCAACCCCTTCACTATCAAAGGCACTACTCGCTAAGGCTTTTCTCAAGTGTGGGCGTTCATTTACCGTTAGAAACTCCGGGAAAACTTGCTTGTCGAGAGAATCCATTAAAAATGAGGATTTTCGATATAAATTTCCGCCACTAATGGCGGCAATATAATGGCCAAACAAGGTATTGGCAATATCAGCACGAAACATTACCGGCACTTTATTAGTGGTTAACTTATGAGCGCCTAAGCGCGATAAAGCTTCGGTAGCTGATTGCTGACCAATTTTAACGGCACTTTCCATGGCGCCAAATTGACGATTTACCGTATAAGCATAATCACGTTGCATGTCATCACCTTCATTGGCGATCATCACACAACTCAAGCTATGGCGGGTGCTCGGGTAACCGACTAATTGGCCATGGCTATTGCCATAAACTTTAAAGCCCTCAAAACTTGCTAATGTTGCGCCGTCAGAGTTACTGATACGTTCATCATAAGCCAGTGCCGTGTCTTCACATTCTTTTGCTAAACTGATGGCTTGTTCTGTTGACAAGGCTTCGGGATGATATAAATCTAAATCCTCAGGAGACATAGCTAAGAGTTCTTTATCCGCCAAACCTGAGCAATCATCCACAGAAGTGTATTTTGCAATATTTACCGCTGCTTCAATAGCTTGTTTCAATGCTTTTTCAGATAAATCCGCTGTTGAAGCGCTACCTTTACGGCCTTCTTTATAGACAGTAATGCCCAGTGCACCGTCACTGGTAAATTCGACGTTTTCAACTTCTCCTAAACGGGTGCTAACGCTAAGGCCTTGTTGACGAGTCATGGCGACTTCAGCACCATCCGCACCTAATGTTTTGGCCATTGTCATTGCGTCATTAACGCGTTGCTTAACGTGTTCTATTTGCGTTTGGATACTATCAGAATCGCTCATGGGTAACTTATTTCTCACATTTAATCGCTATTTTTAACGATACCAACCACAGGAATGTTTTTGCGGTAACGGCTTTGTTGTATACTATAGGGAATTATCACTTTATTACCTAACATTATGCCCCAGTCTGCCAACGATATCGACGAATTAGAAGAAGAATTACTGAGTAAATCGGAAATAAAGCGTGAAATGCATCGACTACAAGATTTTGGTCTTGGTTTAGTTAAAATGTCTAAACATCAACGCAGCCGATTGCCGCTAACCGATGAATTAAAAGAAGCTATGGTGTTGGCGGATAAAATAACTAACAAGCATGAGGCATTGCGTCGGCACATTCGTCATATTGCAAAAATATTATCAGAAACCGATCTTGAGCCCATTAAACAGGCGATGGATGTTATGGCGAACAAGCATCAACAGGAATCGGTCAAATTTGAAAAGCTTGAACAATTGCGTGATGACCTGATTGCGCAAGGAAATGAAGCTATCGAAGCGTTGTTGGCGCAATCTGACAGTATGGAAAGACAAAAGCTTAGGCAGCTAGTGCGCCATGCAAAGAAAGAACACAAAGCTGAAAAAGTTGGTAAACACTATCGCGATTTATTTGCTTACTTAAAAGAGCATGTGGTTTTTTAAAGTAATTAATCACCAAAAACGCTTTGTTAACGGCCTCCTGATAACAAAGCGTTGCTAATAAAACCTGAAAACCTCACTTATTTAAAGCACACTATATTTACTGAAAACTTTATATAGCTCAGTTCCTTGGTTCACACTGGCAGAAGCAAAATGTAAAATAGGGATCACGGGATGATCTAAACTAATATAGTGTAAAGGGTCGCCATCGCCATAGTTATCCATTCGTAAAATACGCGCTAGTGGCTCTCCTGCTGGTAAAGGTTTTCCAAAATCAGCCAAGTAATCCACCATGCCTCCCATCGGCGAATATAACGCTTTGTAATCTTCTAACATGCAAGCATAGCGCGTCATTGTTTTTGGGTGATAGTCACCAGTATTGATCACTTTCTGATACTGTAGATAGCTTAAAATACCCAATGCATCTTGATGAGCAACGTCGAGATCGATTTGCTCTTGTGAGCCTAATTCAACAGTAAAACTTTCCTTAACGATATAACTTTGGCTATCAGTATTATTTCTGCTGATAGAAAAATCACGTCCAAGAGCCGCAAGTTCTAGCTGCAATTGCCACCAAGGACAGAATGTCGCTTCGTCCAATGCCCCATCAAAGCTATTGGGGATCAGCAATGTATGGGGAATATCAAAATATTTGGCACTTTCTTTAGCATATTCAGGGCAATATAAATGCTTACTGGAAATAGGCCCAGTATGTAAATCTAAAACAATATCTGCTTGATGGGCCAAACGTTGTAGTTGAAAAGCAATGCGTTGCCCAGTCGTTAAACCATAAATATTATGATTCAGCTTTTGTTCAATTTGTTCAAGCATTAACGCCTTAAAAGCAATTTCAATTTCTTCATTACTAGCACTTAAATATTCTTGTGCAAACGGCTCAATAATACTGGCGTCAAAATGGAACATACGATTCCAGTTAACGCCCGTTATTGGGTCAAAACGCCCTAAGGTATATTCGCCATTTTTATGATTACAGCCAACCGGGTTTGCATAAGGTACCAAGGTAATTGAGCCATTTAGCTCAATATGCTTTAACTGCTCTAATAACTGAAAAATAACCGCATTACCTTGCACTTCTGCGCCATGCATATTCGCCTGAATATAAACACTTGGCCCTTTTCCTGAGCCATTAATGCGATATACCGGTACTGTAAGCGCTGCGCCGCTGGCCATTTCACCAACGTGCATCACTTCTTTACTAATTGAATTCATAAACTACCTTTGTTATCAACTTTCACAGCCACTAACGTAAATACCAAGAGGCAGACTCTGCTACACGTATCAGCTCCATTTCACCTCGCTGCAATACATACTCCGCTGCCACTTGATGACAGAGAAAAAATGGCATACTTTCAGTAAAGCCATAAGCGCCGGACAAGCCGAAAACCAGTGATTCATCTATTACCACATCTTGCGGTAAATCTAACTGACCGAGTTTATCTAAACTAGTACACAGTGGCCCGTGGACATCAAAACGGGTAAGTGACGCGGTAGACTCTCTCAACAATGCCACAGGAAACGGTTGCCCTGTTATCGCTGGGCGCAATAAATGATTAATACCACCAGCAAGCACCAGTTGTTGCTGTTGAAAGTTTTGTTTTTTATCAACCACGGAAGTGACGTAATAACCTGACTCTGCGACCGCATAACGACCTAACTCAAGCCATAATTCCTTAACGCCAGCACTAGCCTTAATACTTGCTAAATCTTCAACAATTTTTTGCCAGCTTAGTTCATCACCATGCTGTAAGTAATCAACACCTAAACCACCACCCAAATCTAACACTTCTAATGGCATGGCAATTTGCTTTGCCAATGTCAGGAGCGGCGCAACCATCTGCGACCATAGCTGAAACATTTTTTCATTGCTGAGCATATTGCCCCACTGAAAAATGTGTAAACCATTGATATTAAGTGCAGGAAAGTCATTTACGTTAATTTCTCGCCACTCATCGCATGACAAGCCAAACGGCGTGACCTCGTTGCCACCGAGGGGATTTTTCTCACCATCTGGCCATTGCAATTGCACTCGCAGTAATACTTGAGGATTACAAGCTAATTCTGTTGCCGACTCATTAAGCCACTGCAACTGCAGTAAACTTTCAACAACAAAAGTTTCAACTCCTTGCGTCAAGAACGCCTTCATCTGACGCTTAGACTTTGCTGGTCCAGTATTAAGAATCCGATCAGCGGTAATATTTTGTCTAAGTACTTGAGTTAATTCACCTTGGCTAGCGACATCAAAATTGAAACCTTGCTCAGCCAAAGTTGTAATAACGCGCGACAAAGGATTCGCCTTAACGGCGAACCAAAGCTTAATGACATCTTGCTGCATTAACCGTGCTAAATGTTCCGTCAGCGCATCTAAATCATAAAGAAAATACCCCACTTCATCTGTGGCTTGCTCTGGGTTATTTATTCGACTTTTTTGCTGTTCAGCTAAAGCTTCATATACTGCAGGCCTTAGCCAGTTGGGCCTAGGCACTAAATCTTGTTTTTCTTGCATTGTTTTCATTTGCTGGCCTTAACGCAATACCGATTCGAGCTCTAAGGCAGCATTACTTTTTTCATCACGATATTTTACGATCAACGCACACGCCATATTCAAACCTTTTTTTTCTGCCCAACCACCAGAAATTGGCCGAGTGCCTGGCACCACAACCGCATTTTCTGGAATATCTGCGCCTTTTTCTAACATAATATTATTGACGCAATCATAAACAGGTACCGATGCAGAAAGCGAAACGCCTGGTGCTAATACTGCGCCTTTTTTAACGACAATGCCCTCAACGATAATCACTCCTGCACTTAAGAAGGCATTATCTTCAATAATAACTGGGCTTGCCCCAATCGGCTCAAGCACACCACCTATTTGCACCGCGGCCGAAACATGAACATTTTTACCAATTTGCGCGCATGAGCCGATAAGTGCATGGCTATCAATCATGGTACCGCTGTCAACAAAAGCACCAACATTAATATAAGCCGGCGGCATAATAATAACGCCGGGTGCGACATAGGCTCCACGACGAACGGAAGAGCCTCCTGGCACCATTCGAACATTGTCACTGACAGAAAATTCACGCGCCGGTAAATTATGCTTGTCAACAAAGCCCTGATAAATACCATCAAATTCAGTATTATCGCCCGCCTTGAAAGCGGCTAAAATTGCTTGTTTTACGTCAACGTTAGCACTCCAGTTGCCACAATGGTTTTGCTGTGCTGCGCGCACGGCGCCGGTTTCTAATGCTGTTAAAGTTTGCTGCCAAGTCATTGATTTACTTCTCTTAGAATAGTTGGTGTTATAGGGCTTGAATAAAGGCTACTTTGTTGGTTTTCATTTTCCGCTCTCGCCGGCTTGTCTGTGTTACTAAGCGGCTGATTGGCCAACCACTGCTGAATTTGTTGATGAACAATATCTAAGCCATGCTTATTTGATAGCTCTTCATAACACAGAGGTAAACGCAAAGTTGGCGTGGCAATAACAGCTAGCTCCGCCATCAGTACTTTTACCGGAATAGGACTAGCCACTTGAAATAGCGCTGCAATAGCATTTTGCCAAAGTGGAAACAGGCCGTGACATTGCTGAGCTAGCGTTAATGCTACATAGCGCTGCGTCGCTTCAGGCCAAACATTTGCACAAACGGATACTAGGCCTTGTACTCCAGCACTAGCAAGATAAGGCATCATGGCATCTTCACCACTATAAAGTTCAAGGTCAGGACAATGTTGGCGGTAAGCCAGTAACTTATTAAGGTCACCACTCGCTTCTTTAAGCGCCCAGCAATTCTCATGATGTTGTAACGTTTGTAATGCAGAAATGGCAATTTCAACGCCGCTTCTTGATGGCACGTTGTAGATCATGCACGGAAGTTTTGCCGCATCGAGCAAAGCTTGATACCAAGCCGTTTGACCTACTGGCCCAGGCTTAGCGTAAATAGGACTGCCCAACAAATAAGCAGAAATAGGCAGTTGATTACATTGCTCTATCCAAGCGATTTGCGCAGAAAGATTAAAACCACCAACGGCAACCATTAATGGTACATCTAGTGATAAGGCCGCAACAAACTTAACGATGGCAAGCTGTTCTTCGCTCGTTAAAGCCAGTCCTTCACCTGTACTACCCAGTAGTAAAATACCGTTGTTGGCCGCATTTTGTTGCAAAGCAACATGTTGTAAGCTGTGATAGTCAATGGCACCATCACTTAATAATGGCGTGATCAAAGCCGTCCAAACAATGGGCTGTTCGGCTTTTAGACATTTTTTTGAGTGTGTTATTTGATTCATTTCTCTCGAACTCGTTTCGTTCGGAGAACTTTTAGGCGCTTGCGAAAGCCAAATTCTAGAGATGAATTTTAGCCTTAACAAAGGCCAGAAGCTCTCCACCTATTAGGTGACAGTTGCAAGGATTCAACCTAGCGCTAAACGTAAAAACATTTAGCGACAACAACCGATATTTGTATCATCAAAAATACAATTACCTCGGCGTTTTCCCCCCTCATTATTGTTCACTAGAGTTTGATCTCTTCACAATAATTACCTGGTAAACGCTCCTCTTCTGGCCCTTCATCATTAGATCAGTTTTTTACTAACTAACCTAATTGGAATAAGGGACATATTTATTAAAACATTTAAATCTAAGCTTCGTCAATAGACGTCTAAACGTATATGCTAATTAAAAGCTTAATTAATTGATAAATTTGATTTTATTTCTTTCTCTAAAAACGAGATTCGGTCTTGTCCCCAAAAACTACGATTATTCAATTTAAAGCAAGGCACTCCCCAGAACTCTAGTTTCGTCAACTCTCTTTGATTGCTATCAGCCCATATTTGCCAGTCATGCTCCGCTTGATAAGTGTTGGCATCTTGATAATCTAGAGCTAAGTTATTGACAATATTTTTGATATTTTCTGGATCAGCCAAATCAACGTCATCGACATATACCGCACGAAAACACGCTAACATATATTCGTTTGCTTTACCTTGCTGTTGAGCGTAAGCAAACATGCGATAAACATTAATAACGCCAGCACCCAGTGGATCAACAAAACCGTTAAATTCAATGCCAAGCTTTTTCGCTTCTCTTAATGCATCTAAGTAGATATATTTTTGTTTCACAATAGGAATTGACGCTCCGCGCATTAATAACGGTAAAACCGGTTTAATAACTAATTCGATTTGATAGCGCTCAGCCAAGGCGATAGCTTGGACAAAACCTAAATAGGAATATGGACTACGTAAAGATAAAAACACTTCTAGCTGCTGTGTCGTCGAATTATAGGTGCTGGCCGCTTTAATATGGCTCATTTCAGTCATTGCAAGATCTTTAGTGGCTATGGCATCTTCTGAGAAATCATCACTAATCGATGTGGCTAAGCCTAATTGACATAGAGCACTCTCAAAATGAAACAACCTATCAACGCCGACAAACCAGTCACCTAAAAAATAAATTGTTGCGGCACAGTAATGACCTTTATCTTCAAGCCGAGCTTGATTTTTTACTTGATGAGTAATCGTTGGAGTCGATGCAATATAATGTTCACTAAAGCTGTTCCGCCATGTTTGCAAAAAAACTTGCTCAGCATTTTTTATATTGTTTGAATGCAGCTGCCATTCTTGCTGCCCGGTTGATAATTGCATTAACGAGGGGATATGGTTTATTTTAACTAACTGATATTTCTCAGCAATTAAGTTAGCGTCTTTGATAGCCCATTGTCGATGAAGCTTTGGCGCTATGGTAACGCCAGGCAAGGCTCCCCAGATGAAAAAAATCTTAAATTCCAGCTCATATCGTGCCTGTAAACGGGCTAACATCTGCACTAGCATAAAACTATGTGGATCATTTAACGCTAAATACACTTCAGCATGAGCTTTTTTTCCAAAAAAACGTCCTAGTAAAAAATAACGAAAAATTAAAAGTTTTTGTCTTATGCCGCTATGCAGCCATTTTATCTTAAGACGAAAAATCGATTTGTTAAAAATAGCCAGCTCCTTTGGGACTATTGATGGCGAGATATTTAAAATCGCGTAGAATAGCCAACATTATGACACAGTAATCACAAATTTAGCGTAAATACAGGTAACTCCATGGCAATAAGCAATATTAATCAGCTACTAATACGTAATATCAACGATATTTCAGCAGCAACGCCCCTTTTTGTTAATATTGCTGATGATGGTTTTATTGCTCAATACTTGGCACAACATACCACCGCAAACCTTACTTGTTATCACACGAATTTTGCTGACTATAAACTCAGTCAAGCGGTGAAAAGTGAACGAATAACAAGTCATTTCTGTGTTGAATATCAAGCACAAGTTAAGCATGATTTAGTCATTATTAACTTCCCTAAAAGTAAGGCAGAGTTTGGTTTTACTCTTGCTATGCTTGCCGAATCAATGACCGAAGACGCCACGGTTATTATCGTCGGTGAAAACAAAAGCGGTATAAAATCAGCAGATAAATTAGGCAAAGACTATTTAAGCTTTTGCCACAAAGTCGACGCAGCCCGCCACTGTTTATTGTATATAGGAAAATTTCAAGCAGAGTTGCCAGCCTTTAATATTGATGAATTTTACAAATATTATCAATTAGCAGTTGATGGCATAGAGCTAAAAATCGCGGCATTGCCCGGTGTTTTTAGTCAAAATGGATTAGATACAGGTACCGAAGTTTTATTAGAAAATTTACCTGATAATATCCAAGGTAAAGTGCTAGATTTTGGTTGCGGTGCTGGCGTAATTGCCAGCTATATTGGCACAGCATTTCCTGACACTAAGCTAACCTTGGTCGATGTTAGTGCGTTAGCACTGCAGTCTGCACAAAAGACATTGTCATTAAATCACCTAAGCGGCGAATGTCTGGCATCAAACAGCCTTTCACATGTGCAAGGCAGCTATGACTTTGTTATTTCCAATCCGCCATTTCATCAAGGGATAAAAACCCACTACGCTGCTACGGAGCAATTTCTCACAAAAATCAAACAACATTTGACCATGCATGGCTGTATCACCATAGTGGCTAATAGTTTTTTAAAGTACCCGCCAATAATGGAAAAAGCCATTGGTAGCACCAAAACAGTCGTTGTAAAAAAAGGTTTTGCGATTTATCAATGCCTTATCAAGAATAAAAAATAGCACAACTTAAATAAAGCCATTGTTGAAAGCAAGAAGGTTTTCTACAATCATTATATATCTAATCTAACTGAGCTTAGTATTTTATGCCCACAACCAAACGCATTTGGTCAATTCGCCGAATATTTCTGGTCTCTATCATTGGCTTTGTTATTGCTTTTAGTATTATTAACTTGGCCATAATTTCACAACAATACAGTTCAAGTTACAATAACTTAGCCGCAAATCACATCAAATACTGGGCCGAAGAACTCGCAGATGAAAGTAGTCATTATCTTATTGATTCCGACCGACAAGCATTAAAAGATAATCTCATCATTTCTCACCAAATTCCTAACCTAAATTATTTACATATCTACCAATTAGATAGTCAAAGTAATAAGTTCGAACTCTTCTATAGTTACAAACGCAGTGAGCGACGCTCGGCGATCTCAGAGAAATCTAATGAAATAAATAATCTCCGCGAGCCTAGGTTTAGAGAAAATTATCTGGAATATATGCACCCCATTACCCTTAATGACAAGGTGATCGGTTATGTTTATATGCAAAGTACTAAAGAGCACATTACGGTAATAACCGACAAACTCCTTACGACCAGCGTACTAATTATTTTTATCGTCTTACTGATCGCAATTTTTATCGTTCTACAGCTAGAGCGATATATTACTACCCCCTACTTCACGCTAGTGAATACCGTGCAAGCTGCAGCTCGACAAAAAAACTTTCAACAAAAGTGCCAAGCTATGCCCTACCGAGAAGCCGATATTTTAGCTCGAAATATAAATATATTATTCTCTCGGATGGAAAAGCACATTGCACAATTAGATGCTGCAGAGCAGCAAAGTATTGAACACTCACATGAATTAGAAGATAAAATTAATAAACGCACCGCAGCATTAAAAGAGTCAAATGAAGAATTGCTTTCGACTTTGGAAAAATTACACCAATTCCAAGGCCAACTGGTTGAGAGTGAAAAAATGGCTTCATTAGGCGACATGGTCGCTGGTGTAGCGCACGAAGTAAACACGCCGATAGGACTTGGCGTTACAGCGTCAACATTATTAGCCGATCGCATTGAAGAAATTACCACCGCCTTTGAAAATAAATCACTAAAATCTAGTCAGTTGAAAAAGTTTTTGCATGATGGTGGAGAAAATATTGCCATTATTTATCGTAATTTAAACCGAGCAGCAAACTTAATATCTAGCTTTAAAAAAGTCGCCGTTGATCAGTCTAGCGAAGACATTCGCAGTTTTAATGTTAAAGAGCTATTCAGCGAAGTACTACTAACCTTACGGCCCCAGCTACATGATTTACCTTATGTTATTGATATTGATTGCCCGAAAGAACTGACTATTGCCAGTAAACCTGGACCTATCAATCAAATATTAATCAATTTAATTATGAATTCAATTATTCATGGTTTTGAAGGCCGAGATAGCGGCAAAATTTCCATTACGGTTATGTCACTTAGCAACCAACTTAATATTCTCTTTCAGGACGATGGAATAGGCGTCGATAAAACGATTAAAAGTAAGGTATTTGAACCCTTTACTACCACAAAGCGTGGTGAAGGTGGCAGCGGGCTAGGCCTACATTTAGTTTACAATTTAGTCACTCAGGCCCTTGATGGCAACATAACACTGACCAGTAAATCAGGCGAAGGGGTGACTGTAGAGATTAACTTCCCTATTAATTAAATCTTTGATCTGATCGGAGCAATTATTAAACATATTACGGTACAATAGTCTAAATGGTGTAGCTAAGATTGTGTTTTAACCTTAGCTTCTATACCATTAAGCCATATTCATATACCTTGTATATCGTCTATGATTACAAGAGCCTAATCGATAGCTGTTAACTATTGATTAACAATAAACCATATAAAGATTGGACATTTAACATGCAAAAACCACATATACTCATCGTAGAAGACGAAGACGTAACACGCTTTAATCTACGAAATCTATTTGAAGCTGAAGGCTATCGAGTATCAGAAGCAATAGATGGTGACAGCATGGATCGCGAACTAAAAAGCAACACCATTAATTTAGTTATCATGGATATTAATCTTCCGGGCAAAAACGGCTTACTACTGGCACGAGAATTAACCAATAATAATGATTTGGCATTAATTTTCCTCACCGGTAGAGACAGTGATATTGATAAAATTTTAGGATTAGAGATTGGCGCAGACGATTATCTCACTAAGCCATTTAATCCTCGTGAGTTAACCATACGTGCCCGTAATATTTTAAATCGCATGTCAAACAGCAAAACTGAATCAAGTGATGCCATCATCACATTTAATCAATGGTCGCTTGATGGTAATTCGAGAAAAATGACCAGCCCAGATAATCAAGAAATTTCTATTCCACGCGGTGAATATCGCGCATTGCGCTTATTAATTGCCAATGCAGGGCAAATTGTCACTCGTCAGCAACTTATTAAAGAAATGACCGGCCGAGATCTTCGTTCTAATGACCGAACGGTTGATGTTACCATTCGCCGTTTACGCAAACACTTTGAATCGGTTGAAGGTTCACCCGAACTAATCAATACAATTCATGGTGAAGGTTACCGCTTTGTTGGCAGTGTTGATTAAGGCACTTAGCCATTACCTAGCACAAGCAGCAAAACATATTTAGCCCTGAATATAAACATCGACGCCAGCTAATTTAAATACCGCAATATAAAAGCAAGTTAAACTCATTAACTTGCTTTTTTGCAAACGACAATAACACTAGTGACTAGCAAGCCACTGTTTAAAAGCATCAATCGCTTGTTGATTCAATAGTGTTAGTGTTTTCAAATGCGCGGCTTTAATCGGCCATTCTTGCGTCGACTTTTCAATTGCAATCAGTTTTTCATGGACTTGCGATAATCCAGCACTAGCCGCCGAACCTTTCATTTTGTGACACTGTTCCTGCCAACTCGTTTGATCTTCTTGTGCTATTGCTCCTTCAATATCCGCGATATAAACCTGCGACTGTTGCACATATAAATCCAACATCTGTTTGAGCACATCAATATCTAAAGCTTCTAAATAACCATTAATTAAGGTTAAATCTAAGTGTTGGATCGTTCCCATGTAATCTCCTTAGTGACACCAATTTGTTCCGTTCTATCAGTTTACTATTTTTACTGCATTGAGTGCAGAATACAATAGCACTATTTTCCAATTTTTCACCGCTTAAGATACTTTCTGCTTGGAAATAACATATTCTTGATCAATATCACAATCACAATCACAAACATTGCTTTTAGTGGGTGGATGGTTCAAAATGGCCGCCCTTTTTAAGGTCACTGCATTATATTTCCTCACGAGCAATCTAGAGGCCCTTATCTTATAGCTAGATAATAATGCCAATTATAAATTTTATTATGTACTGAAGTTACCATAGATAGCCCTTTACATAATGCACAAGCGAATAGCGGAGTCAAAATGCCAACAATAATGCCTGATATAGCAAATCATACCACAGCACAAACTGAGGGGACTTTGGATTGGGTCGGCATGAGTAATATTGAAATGCCCATCATGGTTGCCTCAAAAGGCCAATCAGAACGAATGGTTTCAGCTTACGTTGATGCGTTTGTAAACCTTAAAGAGCCGAAAGCAAAAGGCATACATATGTCTCGTTTGTATTTACTCCTTGATGAGTTATCTAATTCAAACGTACTCAATCATCAAAGTTTAGTCACACTACTCGATGGCTTTATCAGTAGTCATCAAGAGCTAAGTGACAACGCTAAAGTGAAGTTTAGCTTCGATTACCATTTGCGTCGTAAATCACTTATTAGTGGTAAGCAAGGCTGGAAAGCCTACCCCGTTACTATTACTGGCCGTCTAAATAAAGGTAAACTGGATATAGAGCTTAGCGTTGATGTTCGTTACTCATCAACTTGCCCATGCTCAGCAGCATTAGCTCGTCAGCTGATCCAAAAAGCATTTAAAGACAAGTTCTCAGACCACAACAGTGTTGATTTAGAAACTGTGCATGAGTGGCTAGGCACAACAGAAGGTGTAGTGGCAACACCTCATAGTCAGCGTTCAGTTGCAGAATTGAAAGTAAAACTAAACAACACCACAACCGAGTTTCCCATCACAGACTTAGTCGATTTAATTGAAAATTCACTTAAAACGCCGGTACAAGCTGCCGTTAAACGTGAAGATGAGCAAGAATTTGCTCGACTAAATGGTCAAAATTTGATGTTTTGTGAAGATGCGGCACGTCGTTTACAGCATACAATGAATATATCTGAGCAATTTGACGATTTCTGGCTGCGTATTAACCACTTAGAATCGTTACACGCCCATGATGCTGTTAGTGTCACAACTAAAGGCATCAGCGGTGGTTATCAACCATAACGAACGCCTAAAGTCATCATAACGCTGAACTAAGCCCAACAATCTGTCATTGTTGGGCTTAGTTCATTTAGTCTAACCAATTTATTACCCCGTTCATTGCCAATCTATAGACAACCACTGACCGCTAAGATGATCAAAGTAGTTTGCTAAACCACTGACATACCATTATGCTTTATTGAAATATTTCATCGAATTAACCATATTATCATGGCATATTTCGCTAAATCACCATTTCCAGCTAATTATTGCTAACAATCCACAGCGCTTCACTTTGCCGCTATCCAGTCTAACCTATCAACAAGTACCAATGCTAATATTGAACCCTGTGTTAGCCTTTCAGACACAAGGTTATAACCTTGAATAAATATTGAATATAAATTTAATGAATAATTTTATATCCCTAAAAAATTCACAAATAATAAATGTAATAAAATTACATAAAGAAGCATATAGTGCACATTTATTTTGCGAAACACCGTCTTAAGGCCATTAAAATAGAGTAAAAGAGCATTAAATATTCGATTTTTGTCGATAAAACCGCAACACTCTCGTAAATAAGTTACGAGCAAATACTCTATTTACATTGACGTTTCAATTGTAAATGTTTAATGTAAGCGTTAATCCAACAAATAATTTAGACTATTTATGCATTATAAGCATAATTATATCCATTTTAACTAAATTCAAAAACAAGAGTTGGAGCGATTATTTAGGAGAAGAGAATGCAGCTTTACGATCATACTTATCAAAAAGACAATTGTGGCTTTGGCTTAATAGCCCATCAACACGGTGAAAGAAGCCATAAACTGGTAAAGACTGCAATTCATGCCCTTGATAGAATGCAACACCGTGGCGGCATTGCAGCCGATGGCAAAACCGGTGATGGTTGTGGCTTGCTGATGCAAAAGCCTGACAGCTTCTTTCGGGCTATTGCCGAAGAAAACAATTGGCAATTAGGTAGAAAGTACGCCGTTGGCATGATCTTTCTTAACCCTGATCCCGTTCAAGCAAATCTAAGTAAAAAAATTCTTGAAGAAGAACTTGCTCGTGAAACGTTAACGTTAGTGGGCTGGAGAGAAGTTCCAACAGATATATCAACGCTAGGTGAAATCGCCAAAAGTAACTTACCGAGTATTGAACAAGTTTTTGTCGATGCCCCTCCAGGTTGGCGTAATCGTGATTTAGAACGTCGTTTATATATGGCACGCCGGCGCGCCGAAAAGCGCATCACCGATGAGCGTTTTTATGTGGCCAGTTTGTCTTGCTTAGTAACTATCTACAAAGGCTTAATGATGCCGGTAGATCTGCCAAACTTTTATCTAGACCTTGCCGACATTCGCATGCAAACCGCTATTTGCTTATTTCATCAACGCTTTTCAACGAACACCTCACCACAATGGCATTTAGCGCAGCCCTTTCGCTACTTAGCCCATAATGGTGAAATTAATACCATAAAAGGCAATAGACAATGGAGCCGGGCACGTACCCATCGCTTTCAATCGCCATTGTTACCGGATTTAAAAGATGCAGCTCCTTTTGTCAACGAAAGTGGCTCTGACTCATCTTCACTAGATAATATGTTGGAGTTATTTCTAGCTGGCGGTATGGATTTATACCGTGGCATGCGTTTATTGATGCCGCCTGCTTGGCAAAATAACCCGCTAATGGATGATGACCTAAAAGCCTTTTATGAATTCAACTCTATGCACATGGAACCATGGGATGGCCCAGCCGGTGTTGTTGTAACTAACGGCCGCCATGTTGCCTGCAATTTAGACCGCAACGGTTTGCGCCCCGCTCGTTATGTTATAACCCGTGATGGTTTTATTACCTTGGCATCAGAAGTTGGTATTTGGGACTACGGCGAAGACGAAGTTGTTGAAAAAGGTCGTTTAGGCCCGGGCGAAATGTTCGCAATTGATACATACACAGGTAAAATATTTGACTCTAACGCCATAGATAACGAACTTAAAGTTCGCCACCCTTATCGCCAATGGCTAGATAATAATATTCGCCGTTTAATACCATTTGACCAGCTCGATGGTGAATTAATTGGCCAACGCGTATTTAACGACCAAGAAATTGCTCAGTATCATAAAATGTTCAACTACAGCTATGAAGAAATTCATCAAGTAGTAAAAACATTGGCAGAAAATGGCCAAGAAGCAACGGGGTCTATGGGTGACGATACGCCAATGGCGGTTTTATCAAGCCAACCGCGCTCTCTATTCGACTATTTTAGACAACAATTTGCCCAAGTGACTAACCCGCCAATTGACCCATTGCGTGAGCGCTATGTAATGTCTCTTGGCACCTGTATTGGCCGTGAACATAACGTATTCAATGAAACAACAGGCCATGCTGATCGTATTTTATTTGCCACGCCAGTATTAATGTATACCGGTTTAAAACAACTACGTGAACTTGACCCTGAACATTATCGCTCTGATACTTTAACGCTTAACTACGACCAAGAAGAAGGTTTAGAAGCCGCAGTTTTACGCTTATGTGATGAAGCGGAAGAATTGGTACGGGAAAAAAATACCGTTATCTTAGTATTATCAGATCGTCAAATACATCAAGGCATGCTACCTATTCCAGCGGCAATGGCGGTTGGTGCGGTACAAAAGCGCCTAGTTGACAAACAGTTACGTTGTGATTCAAATATTATTGTTGAAACGGCATCGGTTCGAGATTCTCATCAATTTGCCGTATTGCTTGGACTTGGCGCAACGGCCATTTACCCATTTTTAGCCTACGAAACCATTGAACAACTGGTTGAACAAAAACAGATTGATTTAACTGCTCGTCAAGCGGTAGTGAACTACCGAGAAGGTATTAATAAAGGGCTGCTAAAAATATTATCAAAAATGGGCATTTCCACCATAGCCAGTTATCGCTGTGCTGGGCTGTTTGAAGTGATCGGCTTAAACCAAAATATCATGCAGCTTTGCTTCCCTGATTTACCAAGCCGTATTCAAGGCGCTGATTTTGCTGATATTGAACAAGACAATATTAACCTTGCCCGCAAAGCCTTTTTACCTCACCAAAAAATCAATCATGGCGGCTTATTAAAATATGTCCACGGTGGTGAATATCATGCTTATAACCCTGATGTGGTTAGTACCTTACAAACAGCGGTACGCAGCGGTGACTACAAGGACTATAGCGTATTTGCCGAGCAGGTAAACAATCGTCCTGCTGCCGCTTTACGGGACTTGTTAGCCTTAAAAGATGACCAACAAGCGATTGATATTGCTAATGTAGAGCCGGAAAGCGAATTATTTAAACGCTTTGACAGCGCCGCGATGTCGATTGGCGCTTTGAGTCCAGAAGCCCATGAAGCACTAGCCATCGCCATGAACCGCTTAGGTGGCTTTTCAAATTCTGGTGAAGGTGGTGAAGACGAACGCCGCTTTGGTACCGTAAAAAATTCTCGTATTAAGCAAATTGCTTCTGGCCGTTTTGGCGTTACACCACACTATTTAGTCAATGCTGATGTATTACAAATCAAAGTGGCGCAAGGGGCTAAACCTGGAGAAGGAGGGCAATTACCGGGTGATAAAGTCACACCGTTAATTGCGAAGCTACGCTTTTCAGTACCTGGGGTTACGTTAATTTCACCACCACCACATCACGATATCTACTCGATTGAAGACTTAGCTCAGCTTATTTTCGATTTAAAACAAGTGAATCCAAAAGCCGTTATCTCAGTCAAACTAGTTTCTGGTCCTGGTGTCGGTACTATCGCCTCAGGTGTTGCCAAAGCTTATGCCGATTTCATTACCATTTCTGGTTACGACGGCGGCACAGGGGCAAGTCCTCTAACCTCAGTTAAATATGCAGGTTGCCCTTGGGAACTTGGCTTAGCAGAGGCTCATCAATCATTAGTCACCAACGGCTTACGCCATAAGGTGCGCTTACAGGTCGATGGTGGTTTAAAAACTGGTATTGATATTGTTAAAGCAGCCATTTTAGGCGCCGAGAGCTTTGGTTTTGGCACCGCGCCTATGGTAACGCTAGGCTGTAAATTTTTACGCATATGTCATCTAAATAACTGCGCGACAGGTGTGGCAACACAAGACGAAGTGTTACGTGAGCAGTTCTTTAAAGGCTTACCTGATCAAGTAATGAATTACTTTAAGTTCGTTGCGCAAGATGTCCGTGAAATATTAGCGAAATTAGGCGTTGAAAGCCTAACAGCAATTATTGGTCGTACCGACTTACTTCAGCCTTTATCAGGTATTAGTGCGAAACAGCAAAAACTGGATCTGTCTCCTATTATCGCGCCAGTTGTGGCAGGAGAAGATACCGCTCTTTATCAAACAGAAGAAAACCAACCTTTTGATAAAGGCGAGTTAAACCAAAAATTAGTAACGCTCGCAGCAGAAGCTATTGCGCATAGCCAAGGTGGCGAGTATCGATTAACGATACAAAATACCGACCGTTCTGTCGGCGCCTCATTGTCTGGTGAGATAGCTCGCCAGCATGGCGACCAAGGTATGGCAGCAAATCCAATTAAAATTGCTTTTAGTGGTACCGCTGGGCAAAGTTTTGGGGTTTGGAATGCCGGAGGTTTAGAGATGACCTTAACCGGAGACGCCAATGATTATGTTGGTAAAGGTATGGCGGGTGGTAAATTAACCATTAAGCCACCAAAAGGCGTCGAGTACTTAAGCCATGAAGCCATGATCATGGGTAACACCTGTTTGTATGGTGCTACTGGCGGCAAACTTTATGGTTGTGGTAAAGCCGGCGAGCGTTTTGCCGTGCGTAATTCAGGCTGCCATGCAGTTATTGAAGGCACTGGTGATCATGCTTGTGAATATATGACCGGTGGTATTGTCACTATTTTAGGGCAAGTTGGGGTTAATTTTGGTGCCGGTATGACCGGTGGCTTTGCTTATGTGTTAGATGAAAATAATGATCTTGATATTCGTTTAAATAATGAATCAATTGAAATGTTACCTATTGGTGAACTTACCATTCATCAAGAGCATTTACGTGGCATTATTAGCCAACACTTTGACGAAACCAGTAGCCTAAGAGCGCAAGAAATTTTAGCTAATTTCTCATCTTATGCACCATTATTTAAGTTAGTGAAACCAAAAGCAACTGATGTAAAAACCTTGCTAGGTCATCACAGCCGTTCGTCTGCAGAACTTCGTGTTCAAGCACAGTAATAAGAACACGAGTTGGAGAAATTAATTCATGAGTAAAAATATTTATCAATTTATCGATGTAAAACGCATTGATCCGCCGAAAAAGGCCATCGAACAGCGAAAAATCAATTTTGTCGAAATTTATCAACCGTTAAGTAATGAACAAAGTGCTGGCCAAGCCGATCGATGTTTAGATTGCGGCAACCCCTATTGTGAATGGAAATGCCCAGTGCATAATTACATTCCACAATGGTTAGAGCTAGTGACAGAAGGTAAGATATTCGAAGCCGCTGATCTTTGTCATGAAACCAATAGCCTGCCTGAAATGTGTGGCCGCGTTTGCCCACAAGATAGACTATGTGAGTCAGCCTGTACCCTTAATGATGACTTTGGTGCCGTTACCATAGGTAATATTGAGAAATACATTACCGATACGGCAATTTCTCAAGGCTGGAAACCCGATCTTTCTGACGTAATTTCAACCGGTAAACGTGTCGCAATCATAGGTGCTGGTCCTGCGGGCATAGCTTGTGCCGATGTGCTCACTCGTAATGGTGTTCAAACCGTAGTATTTGATAAGCATGCGCAAATTGGCGGCCTGTTAACCTTTGGTATTCCATCATTTAAACTTGAAAAAGACGTTATTCAAACTCGTCGAGAAATACTCGAAGGCATGGGTATCGAATTCCGCTTAAATACTAATGTCGGTGTTGATATTAGTTTTGAAGATATTAGTAACGAGTTTGATGCGGTCTTTTTAGCCCTTGGTACCTATACCGATATGGCTGGCGGCTTTGAGCATGAATCAGCGTCGGGTGTATACAATGCACTTGATTTTCTAATTGGTAATACTCAAAAATTAATGCAACTTTCACAAGAAGACGGCAATGAAAAAGCCAAACCTTATGTTAATTTTTCCGGCAAAAAGGTCGTGGTTTTAGGTGGTGGCGATACTGCCATGGATTGTGTTAGAAGCTCGATTCGACAAGGCGCAACCTCAGTTACCTGTGCTTATCGTCGTGACCAAGCAAACATGCCTGGTTCACCACGCGAAGTGCAAAATGCAAAAGAAGAAGGTGTTGATTTTCAGTTTAATATTCAACCTCTTGATATTGCTGTTGATGATGAAGGCAATACTTGTGGCGTTAAGTTTGTCAAAACACAACTTGGTCGCCCTGATGCTAACGGTCGTAGAAGTCCGGAAGCCATTGAAGGCTCTGAATTTATGATGCCAGCAGATGCCGTGGTTATTGCCTTTGGCTTTTTACCTAGCCCACCGCAATGGATGAAAGATGCCGGTGTTGAAGTCGATAGCCGTGGGCGAGTGGTCGCCTCCGACAGTAGCGACTTTGCCTTGCAAACCAGTAAGGCTAACATTTTTGCTGGTGGTGATATGGTACTTGGCTCAGATCTTGTGGTTACCGCTATTGATCAAGGCCGAAAAGCAGCGATCGGCATACTTGACTTCGTTAGCACCGAGCAACAAAAACAAGCATAATAAATAACTGACTAAGTTAACCTGCACTCCGGATAAGTTAAATTGAAAAAAGCGGCATTAGCCGCTTTTTTACTTTTACGCTATTTTCTAACTAAAGCGCATCTTTAACCTAGTCATTTTACTCCAAGTGCGTGACTGACATTTGGTTACGACCATTTTCTTTTACCCAATAAAGCTGTTGATCGGCAAGGCTGAGCCATTGCTCTATCTTGTCGGTATAACTTGCCTTAGCTGTCACTACACCTATTGATATGGTTATACCAAGGTAGTGCTCGCCGTCATATGGAAAACAATGTCGCGCTATTTCTTCGCGTAATTCTTCAAGCTTTTGCATTGCCCCATATTTCTCATCATGCTGGGCAACAATAACAAATTCTTCACCGCCAAAACGAGCGACGATATCACTGCGCCTATCGAATTTTTTCTTCATTAATTGGCCAACATATTCCAAACAGTTGTCACCAATCAGGTGGCCATATTCATCATTTAAATTTTTAAAATGATCCAAATCTAACATAGCAACCACCATAGCGGCGTTATTACGCGATAAAATGGCTTGTAACTCGCCAAATTTATTCTCCAGAAAGCGACGATTGTATAAGCCCGTTAAGCTGTCTTTATTTGCCAGCTCCTTCAGCGCTTTATTCGCCTGATTGAGGTCACGAGTTCTTTGTTCAACCTTCTCTTCCAAAATATATTGATGCTTAATCAGTCGCTTTTGTGCTTGTTGTAGTTTTTCATATAAGGTCAAAAACTCGACGGGCGCTTCAAATGGGATCGGCTGGTAATCATGATTTCTATCATCATGAGCAAGCTCTTGTAGAGCAAACTCGAGTGGTTGATTAAGTGTATGAGCAAACTGACGTGATAACAGTACGACAAAAATGAAAATTAAAAACAACGACATAAAAATAGTTAAGTATTGCTGCTCAATTAAGTTCAGTAATTGTGCATGCTCAACAATTACAAATATTTTCCAACCATTTTTTAAGTCAACTTGTCGATATAAATATTTATTTTCATTTACACCTTTTTCGCCAATCACCAGCAACTTATGCTTTAATTCTTTCTGCTCAATGGTAAAGTTGAATTTTGCTAATGTAGCGAGTGCAAGTTTATTGTCGGCATAAATAACATTATCATTCTCATCTGTTAAAACAATAGCGATATCGGCGCTTTTTTCTTCAACTTGCTTTATTTGTTCAAACATATTTAGGTTCAAAGAACCTTCAACAATGCCAGTTGGCTTGCGACTATTGTTTTGATAAATAGGGGCACTTATCGCGACAATAGGATCAACACCAAAGCCTCGCCCTAGAAATACCGGGGATACATAGAGTATCTCATTGTAGAATGCTTGCGAAAAATACGATCTATCAGCGACGCTAAAGCCACTCTCGGGAATATTTGCCATTAAAGAACTCGGTGACGAGGCAATTAAATTAGCCTTGTCGTTAGCAATAAGCATGGTCAAGTAACCGGAATAAAGCTGATGCGATTTTGCTAAGGCATCGGCATAATCAGCCAGTGGTATCGCCGATAATTTATCGGCCGTTTGAGCGATGGCGTTAATATGTTCATCGACATAATTTTCAACAATACGGCTGAGATACTGACTACTAATATCTAATTTGTCGTCAAATTGCTGGTGTTGAATATCGTTTAAACTACGACTTAGAAACAAACAAATACCAACCACGAAAAAAGCCGACATCACCCAAAGTATATGATGTAAATACTGTTTTAGGTTTTTCACTAACGGCGGATGTTGAGGGGCTAACCAGTGCATAAGTTTTTCACCAAAAACAAAAATAGCTATCACCGCCAATGCGGTATAAAAAACAGCATTAATGCTTTGTTTAAACAGTGAAAATAGAAGGTAAGCCTGAACATCACTATTATTAAGCCATATCAATGCCGCCGTTAACGGCATGCCAATAATCAGCCAATAGAGAAAATCAGCGGTAGGTAAGTACCATCCTCGCCCGCGCATAACGGAAACAAATAGAGCCTCTAAGCCAAAGGTAATAAAGCCAAATGGGTGGCCCCATATGACTAATAATGGTGCCACACAAATTAAAGCACAAAATAAGGTTAACGCCGGACGCAGGTAAGCTGCAGCAATAATGAAAGCTAAATTGCCAAGCACTAAGGAAATGTTATAGGCAAGTTCTACAGGAAAACTATTGAGCATTGCACCAAAAATACCCAGTATTATCGCCAAAATGAATGGCCGACTATGCATAGTCTTATCTTCTAGGGGTTGTTCTTCGAGTTTTAATGATATCTTTATTGGGGAGATAGACACTATGAATGCACCACTTTAATCGTTATTAAATTGCTAAAATTTAAACCACATTGTGTTAGGTAAATTTATATACCCACCACATAAAATCCTTTTATCAACCGCTTTAGATAAGATGTTAACCACCTTATGTAAATGACCGGCTGTACAGCTCACAATTTCAAAACACGATAAAACTATCTTTCGATTAAACGATATTTTGATATGACGTTATTCAGACTAGCTTAGTTGCAATAAATCTATAGTGCAATAAACACAAAAGCCCTGTCAATGTAATTGCAGGGCTTTTGTAATCCGACTGAAATAAACTAGTTCATATCAGCAAATGGATTATTTTTAGGTAATGATATTTTATTAGCAAAGCCAGTAACGCTAATGTCTTCTGACGATAAAGTTACATCATCATCCATTAAGGTGCCGTCACCAAAACGGTAAATAATTTGAAACTCACCATTGTTTGCTTGCTCTTGATATGTCGCTCTTGCTTGTTCAACTTTTGCGGTTTTATCTCGGTAGCTCATCATATTATCACTACCGTGACGTTTCTCCATCATAGCCAAGGTCACATCAGGAGAAAGTAATGTTGCTGTCGCGTTATTACCACCAAAACCTTTTGAATTGATAAATGCCACATCCATGTTATGACAATCCCAATGCTCAGTCGCAATGTTTAAGCGCTCGCTATAAACATCATCGGCAACTTTATCAATAGTGGTAATACCCGGCATAATATTATGCGCAAATACGCCTAATGCCATAGCCACCTGATCACCACTTGCTGGGCCAATGGTATGACCAACAAAAGCTTTCGGCGCGGCAACTGGCCAATTATTAATATCAAAACTTTTCGCGACACGATCATAAATTAATGATTCTGTAACCCGATTTTGCGGCGTACTTGAACCATGCGCCAAAATAAAACTACGTTGCTGGACTGATTCTTCACCGACAATTGCTGTGGCCAATGCCACTGACTTGGCCATAGTAATATAATTACCTGGGCCAGGTGCCGTAATTGATTTTTTAATACCATCAGCATTGGTATAAACATCAGCAACTGAGCCTAAAACATTCGCACCAAGCTCAAGTGCTAACGCATCGTCCACTAAAATAATAAACTGCGCCGCTTCACCAATAGTGAAACCACAATTATCACCAAACGGACGGCTAGTTTTACGATGGTCGGCAATGCCGTTACCATCAAGTTTTTTCAAGCCTTCCTCATTTGCCAAGGCGCTCATATTACCAAAGCCTTCGACAACTTCTGGTGTGATCGCACAATCGTTACTACCGACAATTGCTAAACGAATTCGACCTGCTTGAATGTCTTGTACTGCCGCTTTTAAGTTATATAGGAATGTTGCACAAGCACCTGTTGAGGTGAAAGTCGTCCCAACGTTACCGGTAACATAAGCATTAACAAAATCTGTCGGCATAGTGTTTAAGCCCAGTGCTAAGTTTTTAGTCGAAACTCGCTCACCTTTAAGACGGTTTTGCATCATACCGCCAACACCTTCTGCTTGTGTTTGGCCAAAAACCGAAGCGGAATAGGTACCAATTTCATCTGGACTGACTTTATCAGCAATTTCATTCCAGCTATAGCCGGTAGAATGAATGGCATCTGCTGCGCCAAATATTGTTGCTTGTAGGCCTCGTGGTTGATAACGGCTGTTATATAGGCTTGCTGGTTTAAAACCGCTAGGGAATTGCCCCGCCGCTTTAATTGGGTTATCGCGAGTAGAGTCATGCTTCACTTCAATTTCGCCAGCAATTTCAACTCGAACACGTTTGTCTTCTAGCTCAGTAACTTGCCAAGTACGTGGTAAGGGATTCGGTAAATCACGAGCACGAGTTTCAAAGCTAATGCCCTGTTCGCCAGCATCCATAGTTAATTTTTGCTGCCAAGGCGTGGCATCTGGGTCAAAATGCTCGTTTTCAATTTTGCGAATTAAGGTACCTGCGAGAATTTCTTCACCGAAGCGTTGCTCAACCACTGATTTATCAACAACATTGCCATTTTGATCAACAAGCTTACCATCTTGGCTGGTCAGCAAATTCATTAATGTCGCTAAACCAACAAAAGTTTCCTGACGAGCTTCTGCATTTAACTTGTCGATAACAATACGACGAAAGCCTTGATGGAAGGAAGTTCTACCGGCAGCATTTACGCCACCCATGCCAACGATAATCGGTAATGCAGTCATGAAAAATCTCTTTAAAATTCAAACTTAATATTTATTCTACAAGTGTAAAAGCTAGCGCTGACAAATAATAATCATTATCGGCCATAAAATATGTCAAAATAGCCAAATAACCTTTTATTCAGTAAATGGGCTAGGTCCGCACATGAAAGCTAGATTTAAGCGTAGTAACAATAACCGCATTAATATCGCCTTATTACTTTACGATCACATGCTGGCAACCAGCGTCAGCTTGCCCGTTGAAATGTTGCGAGCGGGTGAAGCTGTGGCATTACAAGAAAACCGAAATGCCCCTAGGCTATCGATACAAATGGTTGCCGAGTCGATAAAACCTATCTCGACTCGTGCCTTAATACGGCTGTTACCCGATACTGATGTTGACAGTGCGCAGCGTCCTGACTTTGCCTTTATTCCAAGTTTGTGGCGTAACCCAAGACCAACCATTGCTCAACAACCTAAAATGCTCAATTGGTTAAGCGATATTTGGCAGCAAGGCTCAACACTAATTGGCGGCGGTACCGGAGTTTGTTTGATGGCTGAAGCCGGCATTTTGAATAATCACCCGGCAACAACTCATTGGCACTATGTTGAGCAATTTAAACGTGACTATCCACAAGTCGATTTAAAACCAGACTTTTTTATTACCCAATCCGAACGTACTTATTGTGCCGCCAGCCTAAACGCCTTGGCGGATATTGTTGTTCATATTATATTTCAAGTTTATGGCCAGAACGCCGCACAACAAGTGGAGCGAAATTTTTCCCATGAAATTAGAAAGCCATATGAAGAGCAGCGCTACTTAGAAGGTGCGGGAGATCGACATGCTGATGAGTTGATCAGTCAAATCCAATTTTGGTTACAAACCAATTTAAACTCACCGCTGACCTTAACTGAAATTGCCCAACAATTTGGTATTAGCCAACGCTCCTTTACCCGAAGATTCAAACTAGCAACGGGCACAAATGCAACACAGTATTGGCAAAAGTTAAAAATAGAAACCGCGAAAGAGCTACTGTCAGCCAGCAATTTATCTATTCAAGAAATAGCTTTTCAAGTGGGTTATCAAGACCAAGCAAACTTCACGCGCTTGTTTAAGCAGATACTAAATTTAACGCCAAAGGCATATAGAGCTATGGTCAGGAAGAAATTATTTAGTACCGAGTAAGGGAAATGAATGTTTCAAGCTAGGCACAAAACTCGCTATGTAAAAAGCTGATCAGCTTAACAACCGAAGGGTTGGCAATGGTATAAAAAATGGTTTGCGATTCACGACGGGTTTTCACTAAACCGTCTTGGCGCAATCTTGCTAAATGCTGAGATAAGCTTGATTGGCTTAAATCTATAAAGTTATTCAGCTCATTCACCGACATTTCTTTCTCACCCAGATGACATAAAATCAATAAGCGATTTTCGTTACTCATTGCTTTTAACAATTCAGCAGCTTGCGAAGCATTGCCACGCATTTCTTTAATATCATTTGGTGCTAATGTTGTCATTCATCCTCTCTGAAGCATTTATCAAATGGTTCTCACTATCTGAAATACAGTGAAAAACTAAATCTTGTTGGATATTACATTAGATACTGCTAATATAAAAGTATATTACATTTTTCTAATATAGCAATATTATGACAGAACGCTCTGGCTTGCTATTGACTCGACAAGGAAATACTTTGAATTATCAACGCATTTTGAACTTTGCCATCGCAAAACCTAAAGTCATTTACACGATAGTGCTGTTAGTGACCTTGTTAAGTTTAGCGATGTTGCCCTTGATAGAAATCGATACTGATCCCGAAAACATGCTCAGCCAAGATGCCCCCGCAAGAGTATTTCACAATCAAATAAAAACTGACTTTTTAATGCGCGATATGATTGTCGTTGGCTTAGTCAGTGAAAAGAACATTTTCACTCCCGACACCTTGGCCACTGTTGAGCACTTAACTAATGATATTCTTCAGCTTGATGGCGTGATCAAGCAAGACTTATTATCATTAAATGTTGTCGATAACATTCGCCAGCTCACTGACGAAAACGGTGCAAGCCAAGGCATTGTTTTTGAATACTTAATGAAAAATGCGCCGACAGGTTCACAAGGTAGTGACGCTATCCAAAAAGCAGTAAAGCGCTTACCTATGCTCAACAACACCTTAGTTTCAGGTGACAACAAAGCCATTGCCATTTATGTGCCTATCGTTAATAAAGATCAAAGTTACATTATCGCTGAACAAATCAGAGCATTAAGCCTTAACTACATTAGCGCTAACGCAAACAATTTAGCATTTCACATCACAGGTTTACCGGTTGCAGAAGACCAATTTGGTTTTGAAATGTTTGTTCAAATGGGCGTTGCCGCTCCCTTAGCGGGCTTGGCCATATTTCTTTTGTTGTGGTATTTCTTTCGTAATATTCCTCTCATCATAGCCCCTATGGTGGTTGCTATGGCGACAGTCTTGATCATTATGGGCAGTTTAATTGGCTTAGGCTTTACCGTACATATCATGTCTTCAATGATCGCAATCTTTTTAATGCCAATTGCTGTTGTTGACTCGGTGCATATTCTGTCTGAATTTGCTGATCGCTACAAAGCTGGAGACAAAGCGTCTGCGACAGTAAAACAAGTCATGGGGCATTTGTATAAGCCTATGCTGTTTACCTCAATTACCTCCGCCATCGGGTTTTATTCACTAATGTTGACGCCAATTCCACCAGTGAAAGTATTTGGCGCTTTTATCGGCACAGGCATACTATTGGCCTTCGTTCTCACCATTACCTATATTCCAGCTTATATCGCACGCATGAAACCTGAAACGTTAGCAAACTTGCAGCGGGCCATAGCGAAAATGGAGCAAAAAGGGCGATTAGCAAACAGCTTACAGCAACTTGGAGCTTTTTCGGTTAAGCGAGTCAAACTCATCTTACTGATGTTTATTGCACTATTTGTCTTAAGCGTCGAAGGCATTAGCCGCATTGAAATTAACGATAACCCGGTTAACTGGTTTAAAGCGGATCATGAAATTCGCATTGCCGACAAAGCGCTTAATCAACATTTTGCCGGCACTTACGACGCGTGGTTAGTATTTAACAATAATGCCAACAGCGAAGCCGAGGCAGTAAATAACTTTAAACAGCAGTTATCAACAGTAAATGCCAGTGCAACAAAGTCAGCAGTCACAAGCTTATTAAAAGATTGGCAGCAAACCATAAATAAAGCCGCTGCTGATACAAAAAATTCTGCACAAGCACAGCCCTTCTTCACTGAAAATTTATTAATTGCACTGGATGATCTGCGCTTTCAAGCATCCGACGATGAGCAAGCTTGGCTTGAGCAGTTATACGATATCAGCGAGCAAGCATTAACAGCAAAACAAGTATTTACTGAGCCGGCAATGTTGAATTGGTTAGCGAATTTACAACAGGCATTAGTTGAACAGGGTGATGTCGGTAAAGTTAACAGCTTAGTTGATATTGTTCGCACCGTGAACCGCGAACTTAAATCTGGTGACGATATAGACTTTGCCGTTCCAAACAGCACTAACGGGGTGGCACAAACATTACTACAATTTCAATCTTCACATCGACCACAAGATTTGTGGCATTTTGTTAGCCCTGACTATCAAAAAACCTTACTTTGGTTGCAAATGACCAGTGGTGATAACCAGCATATGACTAACGTGGTGAGTTGGGTTGAAGACTACATTAGCAGCAACCCGCCTCCGACAAATGTTCAGTATCAATGGGCAGGTAAGTCGTATCTTAATGTCGTGTGGCAAGATGCCATGGTCAGTGGCATGATTGATAGCTTATTATCATCATTTATCGTGGTGTTTTTAATGATGATGATACTTTTCAGATCGATAAAATACGGTGTGCTAGCTATGCTACCGCTAACATTCACCATCACCATGATTTATGGCCTCATTGGCTGGTTTGGCAAGGCTTACGATATGCCTATCGCAGTTTTGTCGGCACTAACTTTAGGGCTGTCGATTGATTTCGCCATTCATTTTATCCAAAGAGTTCGCGAACTTGAAAATGAATATAACAGCCTAAGTCAGGCACTTTTGGCGATGTTTGAAGAGCCAAGCCGTGCCATCACGCGCAACGCAATCGTTATTGCCATCGGGTTTACGCCCTTGTTACTGTCGCCGTTAATGCCTTACATCACAGTTGGCTTTTTCTTAGCAAGTATTATGCTGCTATCGGCCTTAGTCACTTTGGTTTTATTACCCGCACTTTTAACACTATTAAAGACTAAAAGTGAAACAACGCACAAAACAACAACGGCTTAATATGCCGCTATTTGATTAGGAAAAAACGATGAATATCTTTACCAAAAGTCAATTTTCAAGTTTTGTTCAAAACAGCAAATTTGTCGCGTTAACTCTGTTAACGACTTTAGCGTTTCAAGTTTCGGCACAAGCAGAGCAACCTTCAAGGCAATTGAATGTTAAGCAAATCATTGATAAGGCTAACTTAGCTGCCTACTACGCAGGCGATGATGGTAGTGCCCAAGCACGGATGATCATTGTTGATGAAAACGGCCAAAAGCAAATGCGACAATTCACCATATTACGTCAAGATGAAAAAGACTTAGGTGATCAAAATATGTTGGTGTTTTTCTCTCGCCCCAGCAATGTAAAAGGCACGGTTTTTCGTGTTGAAAAACATATCCAACAAGACGACAATCGTTGGCTATATTTGCCCGCACTCGATTTAGTTAAGCGCATTTCTGCTGGCGATAAACGCACCTCATTTGTCGGTTCACATTTCTTTTATGAAGATGTTTCAGGCCGTAACCCCAATGAGGACACTTTTACATTAATAAGTGAAAATAAAGACAATTATGTTCTTAATGCGGTACCCAAAAACAAACAATCTGTCGAGTTTAGTTCTTATACCGTTTCCATTAGTAAAAACAATTTCTTGCCGGTAGAAAGCATTTATTTTAATCAAAATAAACAAGCGGTTCGTAAAATGACCGTACTTGATGTCAAAAACATTGCCGGTAACTCGACGGTTATCAAGTCGCGCATCACAGACCTGAGCAATAACAGTTATACCGAAATGCAATTTCGCAAGGTAAAGTATGATATTGGACTACCCAAAAGTATTTTCAGTGAACGCAGCATGCGCACGCCTCCGAAAGCTTGGTTGAAGTAAAAATTAAATATGGTTTATTCATTGTTGCAAGGAAAATTAGCAAGCTTCGTTATTGTGAGCTTGCTGTTGGTGAGTTTCAATTCTACCTCGGCAAACATGCAAGATGCTGACGTATTATCAAATAGTAAATCGATACAGCAAACCGAAGATGACGACTGGGCAGATGAATGGGCCGAGGAAGAAGAGAGTTCACCGTGGCAAGTAACTGGCTTTGTTGAAGCTGCATATGGCCAGTTCTTACAAAGTAATGTTGTCGAGAACTCGGCGGCGTTAAATGAATTTAGAGCGCGAGTAAATATTGATTATAGCCATCGCTTTTTTGAATTTAATGGCAAAGTTGATAACACTTATGACGCGGTTTTAAATAAGGCAATATGGCACACCCGCGAATTAAACTTCGCCGTGAGCCCGCTCAACTTTGTTGATGTTAAAATTGGCCGACAAGTGCTTACTTGGGGTACAGGCGATTACCTGTTTCTTAATGATTTATTTGCTAAAGACTGGCAATCGTTTTTTTCAGGTCGTGCTGATGAATATTTAAAAGCGCCATCGGATAGTGTAAGAACTAATTGGTATTTCGACCATGTAAACTTCACTTTAGTTTGGACGCCTGATTTTACCCCAGATCACTATATCACTGGCGAGCGTTTCTCATTCTACTCACCGCAAATGCAACAAATTATCGCGCCAAGCCAAGCCTTTCCGGTCATCAAAACCAACAAATCCCAATGGGCAGCTCGGCTGAATACTCGCGTTAATGACATTGAGCTATCACTTTATGGTTATCAAGGTTTTTGGCCGACACCTGTGGGCAGTAAATTACCTGCAGAAAAAGCATTCATCAATAACCTTGAAGACCAAAGACATGGCTATTTTCCCAAATTGAATTCGTGGGGCTTCAGCGCCTTAACGGCATATTTAGGGGGAATAGTTAATATGGAATATAGTAGTTACAATAGCATTGAAAACTCACAAGGCAGTAACAATGCCATTGCCAATGGCCAACATCGCTTGTTAGTCGGTTACGAACGGGAGGTCATAAAAAACCTCACTGCCAGTGTGCAATATTACCTTGAACGAACTAAGCATTACCAAGCGCTAGTAGCAAATAGCAATTATCCTGAGCAACTTGTTGATGAAAATCGCCAATTACTCACCCTACGTTTAACCTATAGCACTAAGCAACAAACACTAACTTACTCATTATTTAGTTTTTATTCGCCAACTGATAACGATGCCTACTTGAAGCCGAGCATCGACTACCGTTACAACGATCAATGGCAGTTTAGCGCCGGCGCTAACGTATTTTTCGGCAAAGATGATTATTCGTTTTTTGGTCAACATCAAGACAATAGTAATGCTTGGTTAAGACTTCGTTACCAGTATTAAATTGTCATAAATAACCGCTACGTACACTATGATGACGCAAGTGAAAGACAGCTTCAACGAATTGCATTCAGTTATTACTAAGAAGTATCAGTAATTCGCAAACCTATAGGTTAGAGATACGGTAAGTCACTAAAAATAAAGAAATAAGTTTCAACAGGGTGACGCGTAACTAGTGAAAATTCTCACTAATTACCGGCTTTTTCCCATGAAATTATTTCAATGTTAATTTAACAGATTGAATTTATTATGATTTCTGATAACTTATTGAATATTGAAGTAGACGTTATTACTGAGACGTCTATATAGTAAGCTGTTATACGTATCTATATACGCACTTACCTCAACTTTATGGAAAACTAATGGAAAGAACAATTGCTTTACTTTTATGTTTATTGTCTTCACACGTTAATGCGATAAGTATTTATTGTAGTGGAAAAATAGAGAACACTTATATTCAAGATAATGGTGACGTGGTTATCAAAGGCACTTGGCGCAATAGCTGGACAAAAATATGTAATACATCAGAGCCTGTAAATTGTTCATTATGGACTTCATACGTTGCGACCGCTGTCAAAAGCAATTTAGATGTAATTGTTAACTATAATGTATCCAATGGAGAAACCTGCGCTACTCTACCAACATATAATCAGTCTCCTAAACCAACTTACATAATGCTAAAAAACCCATCATATTAAATATACGTATAACAAATCACTCAAAAGGACAAATAACAGTTGGTTTTTACTCCTTCGTCGCTTATTTTAACCAACTATTATTTGCCTCTTAGTGAGGCGTTATGTATTAAATAAACAATGGAGTGTACTCATGAAAAAGAACAAATTAATTAAAGTATTTTTGCTACTATTTTTTATATCGATAGGAGCTAGTGCTAACTCAAGTTTTGGAAACAAAAATGTTGTAAAAATCATCGTCCATGATTCAGGTAATATATATGTATATTTTTCTGGAGACACAATCCATAGTGAAAACTGTGATTCAAAATCGACATACGTATTACCTAAAGATAATGTGTTTTTTAAAGAAATGTATTCGGGTTTATTGGCTTCAATGCATTCAGGCGCTAAAGTAAATGGTTGGGTAAATGGTTGCTATGACGTTTGGGGGAATACTAAAACCAAAATAACTAGGTTAGATTTCACACCTAATACTTAACAAACTGTTCAAACGGGACATTATATTTTGCGAGGAGTTTGGGTGTAAATTCATAGGGAAATGGATATTAGCTTCATTTGTTATGCCTATCGTAACAATAATCGCTACTACTCTTGGTATTGGTATGTCACTTCAAAAGATAATATTATTCTTTTGGCCTAGCTCAATTTTTCTTATGTCGTTGGGCGCTAGAGAAAACCAAATATCAGGTGTAACATATTTGATCAATGGCTGTTTTATCCAACGCTCTTTTATATATTATTGTCGGCAGTATAATTTATCTGCTTTTTTATAAGCTTACTGAGTCAAAGGAATATATAACAAGCCACTAAAGTCGGGATTGCTAACAGTTGGCTCAGTTTCGTTTCACTACATATTGTAGCCAATAATTATCAGCCCCTTATTGGGCCATTATGTAAATACGAGGTTTTTGGATGAGTTATCAAGAAAATAAAAGCTACATTATGGATGCTGTCGCTTGGCAAGATACCTTGCTTCAATCCTATCGTTCATTGCATATAACTATACAATCCATTTTACTTGCGATTAGTGTTGCCCTAGCCGTTACCGCTCTAAATTTGAATGATTTCCCATCTTTAACGATAGTATCATGTGTCTGTGTTGTTATTCACTTAGCTATTTTAATATTGCAAAGGTTTAGTACATCCAAATTCTCTGGCGTCGTGAAAGCTCGTGGTAATGACATAAACTGGTGGCATAAAGAACTGTTAAAAGTTGAGCATAGTAGCCCATCCGACGAAAGGTTTTTTACCAAATTTAAAGTGCATCAACAGGCCAGGAGACATGACTTCCTTCATCTAGAACAGTTGTTTTTACAGTCAAGTGGAAACCTTACCGAGAACGACATTGATACATTAATAGGTAAAGGAATTGGACATACAAGAAGAGTTATAGATCAGCAACTTTTTACATGGGTAAGTTGGATTTGTGTCTTATTATTCATTGTAACGTGTATCGGTCCTGTTTATGGGCTTGTTTGTAAATTTACATAACAAGTCGTTTAAAAAGACAAAAAACAGTTGGCTTTTGCTCCTGTGTCGCTAATTTTAGTCCGCTTAATGCGGGTGTTAGAAGAGCACCACAAACTAGGTGTATTACAAAAGGATTTATAATGTTCAAAATACTTGTTGCTAGTTTAGTTTTTATCATCGAGTTACATTCTTCGTTTGCGAAAGCAACCGATATTGCAAACCTTAATCCAATACAGTCACTTAAAGTAAAATCTAAGCATTTTAAAGAAGCAATAGAGTATAATGTTACGTTGCCTAAAAGTTATAATGAGGCTAAAGGAAAAGATAAAAAATACTTTGTTATTTTTGATTTACATCCTCGCAGTCAACCTTACCTTAGTGGCTTACATGATTGGCTAAGCCATAACGGTGATTGGCCTTGGCTTGAATCAATAGTCGTTACTCCCGCCAGTTACAACCCAGAATTTGCTAAGTTGTTCGAGCAAATAGTTAGTGAACCAACAAATCAAACAATGCTTGATTATTTTGAATATGATCTACTAAGCAGCATAGATGAAAAATATAGAACTAATGGGTTTAAAATTTACAGTGGCTTTATGGGAAATGGGGCATTAGGGTTGTTTTCTCTACTCAATCGCCCTAAATTATTTAACGCTTATATTATTTCTAGCCCTTCATTGGCTGATGATTTTGGTTTAATAACGTCAGAAGCAAAGAAAAAGCTAAGCTCAAATGACGAACAAATGCGATTTTTGTACCTTGCCACAGGTAATCATCGCTATGAACAAGGAAATTTACCGTCTTTCGAATTATTAGAAAAAGCTTTGCAAGCCTCAGCACCAAAAACTCTTGATTGGCAAGTTCATCGTAACAATAACAATAATTATATGTCACAACCAGTCGTTTCCATTGTAAATGGCATTGAAGCTCTTTTTAGTGACATTCATACAGACCTTGAAGTTGATTCTGAAGTTTCCAAGAATGGAGTTCAGGCTATAATCAATTATTACGAAAGAATTTCTGATAAGAAATATGGCTTTGAAGTATCAGCTGAAGGATCTTTAAAGGCACTTGCTAAATCATTAATGACAAGCGATCCTCAGAAAGCATTGTCTATATACCAAAAAACAGTCGAGCTTTATCCTGAGTCTGCATACGCACTATCATCACTCGCGAAGGCGCATTCGGATATTGGAGAAATTAATAAGGCGGTTATATACCAAACTCAAGCGGTTGAAAAATCCAAAGCAATGATTGTCTGGCATCAAAATAAGCATAAACAATATTTAGACAAATTTAAATCAAAGCTAAATAAAATCAATGAATAAGCATTTGTAACAAAGCACTCAAAAAGAACAAAAGCGGTTGGCTTTTACTCCTGCGTAGCTAATTTTAGCCAACTACAATTTACCCTGTAACGGGCGTTATAAAACCAGAGGAATTATCGATGCCGACCAAAAAGCACAAACGAAAAGCTTCAGCTCACTCTATATCTAAACCAGTGAAACCACCAGGGCTTATATCTTCACACCCTAAAGCTTTTCTTTTAATTGGTCTGTTTTTTATGTTGGTAAGTGTGTACCTTTTAGCTTTTGAAGCTCAAGATAATGCAATGTTTGGAGTTGCTATGCTTGCTCTTGTTGCCGGTGTGGTTTTAGCCTTTTCTGCAAAGATTGCTATGTCTAAAAGAAGGAACAATTAAGTACGGATTTGAAGGCCACACAAGGCTTTCAAGCGGGATAAATTGTAGTTAGCTATTTCCGCTTCGCTACACATTTTAGCCCAACTACAATTTCCCCCTTAGCAGGGCATTAGCTTTACAGGAGTCGTAACTAAAAATGGCGTTCAATAAAAAATTAATTTTAAGTTTTATACTTTTAATTTTAACTGCTTGTGCTAGTTCCACAAAAAATATCAAAAAGAACCAAAAACTAGAATCGAATCAAGGAATAGTAGTAACTAAAATCAATTCAAACTGGACTGGCTATAATAATCCTTTAGCAACTGATTTAGAGTTTTTATTTACTCATGAAGAAAGTAACAAGAAAAGTTCAAAATTTGTGCTTTCAAAGGAAAATGATTTAAAAGTTGTAGCTTTAGCAGCTGGCAACTACCAGTGGCTCCGCATTCGATTTGGTAATTATTATATGGATTTAGAAGGCGGGTTTACAATAGAACCAGGTCAAGTAACGTATATTGGAGATATATATTCTCACTTAGATCTTAATTTGTTTAGTATGTCGGGAACGTCTAGAGTTACCAATGAATCAGAACAGATAATGAATGATTTAAAAGATAATTATCCTATGCTTTTAGAGCGACATATTTTCACTACCAATTTGTCAACATTGAAGCAAATGTAAAGCTAATAAGCCATTAAACAGGGACAAAATATAGTTGGCTTTTTGTTCACTTTGTTCATCCATTATAGCCAACAATATTAAGCCCATTAGTGGGGTATTAGCTTTTCGGAGAAATATGGATTACTCAAAATATACCATCAATGAACTAATCGATTGTGTTAATAATATCGATAAAGATACAAATCCTGAAAACTACAAAAAGTTAATTACTGAAATAGATAAAAGAAAACCAGATATTGAAGCTTTCAAAAATAAGCAGCATGAAGAATTCTCCTTTTCTACTGAAAATAAAATTAGGTTATTAAGCTGGTTACAAATAGCGACCTCTATTGGTTTTTTGATTGCTTTTATCAATGTTTTGTTGGGTTCCATGGAGTCTACTGATCTCATTATCTACAGTATTATTGCTTCTTTTAATGGTGTGGCAGGCTATCGACTTTTAAAACGAGCAAGCTATGGTTTTGAGTTATCTTATATTAATCAGATACTTCAAATTGTAACGTTTAATACCGGCACTTTATTTTTTACATATACTGGATTGGGTAGCTTTTTAGTGGGTATTGAAAGTAGCACAGTGTTTTTTAATTTCAGCATTTTAAATGCTGACTTTAGATTGTATGTTGGAGAAGCTCTAGGGCAATTTACAGTTGGTGTAGATTTGGTAGCAGTTTTCTTTATATTTGTACTTAACTCTTGCAAAGAGTTGGGGTTACATGAAAAAACTAATAAGGCATTCAAACCGAACACGTAACAGTTGGCTGGGTTCCAATTAGTTTCGCATCATAAATACATCTAACGCCTCTTATTTAGGCGTTAGATGTATCTATGGAGCCGAGTAAGTGTCGAGTTTAAGTGAGTATTAATGCCCGAAAGCACACTTAATATCTGCTTCGGTTAAACCTATCTAACTTACTATAAGAAAATAACACCAGCTAGCTAATAACAATAACCAAGGTAGTACTAGTAGTGCTTTCCTCCACGTAGGGTTAGCTTTACTAATTGCTGCCTGCTCGTTAGCACTTGGGGTTGTCGCAGCTTTGGCTTGTAAACTTTTCTTTCGTTGCTTGTCCCGTTCGCGGGCTTTCGCTTTTTGTTGTTTTTTGTACTCACTAATGCCCTTTTCAATACCTTGAGCGATCAGTTTAGTTTGCTCTTTGGTTTGTGCTTTTTTTTGGGTGCCTTTAGCGATTTTTAATGCTTCATTTTGTACTTCAGTTGAAACTTTAGTTGTCAAAAGTAATACTCTTCTCTCAATCGAATATATGGGTATAATGCCATTATTAATACATAATTTTAAGTACAAAGCTTGTTAGTTTACACAGGCTGCGGCAAACTAATCATAAGTCACCTTATTGATAGTTACTTCCAATAAAATAGAGAGAAAAATGAGCGATTCACTGAGCACAGCCAAAAACCAAATAATACAAATGTTATCGATGCAAGACGCGATGAATTCACGCGTGAGTGAAACTTGGCGTGATAACAACTATGAGTGGTATCGTGCCATTTGGGTTGAGTGTGCTGAAATGCTAGATCATCACGGTTGGAAGTGGTGGAAACATCAAGAAATTGACGTTGCACAAGTACAATTAGAGTTAGTAGATATTTTTCATTTTGGCCTCAGCTTGCGTTTAATGGCGGGTGGCACAATTGAAGAAATTACCGCAACGTTATCAACAGAACTGACACAAAATAGCGGCGAAGAAGACTTTAAAATTGCCTTAGAAAACCTTGCTTCTGCTGCTGTTAGCAACAAAGCATTTGACGCTGTAGCACTTGCGGATTGTATGCGTTTAATGTCGATGGATTTGAATGAATTATTCCGCCAATACGTTGGTAAAAACACCTTAAACTTTTTCCGCCAAGATCACGGCTATAAAGAAGGTAGCTACATAAAAATGTGGCACGGCGAAGAAGACAATGAAGTGTTAGCAAACTTGGTCAACACGTTAGACGCCAGCGCGTCAGACTTCCAACAACAACTTTACGCGGCACTTGAAGCGAAGTACCCAAGATAAGCATAATATCAAAACGATAGTGTCTATATAAATCAATCAGTTAAGTCTGTATCCTCGACGGTTTTTTACTGGTTGATTTATACATAAGCCATAATCACATCTCTGGCGCAGTTTTTGCTTTATCTAAGTACTTAAGATAAACGTCAAGAATTTGAACAGCCGGAGATGTATATGGAACTTATTTTATTTGCCATGATCAGCCTTATTGTTATTGTTGCTATGCTAGCGAGTCGCTTGAACGACAATAGCTTTCCATTTCCTTTTGATCGTAAAACTGCCATTTTCACCCCAGCTGAAAAAAACTTTCAGAACTTGGTCGAACAGGCAATGGGTGGTCGATATCGTATTATAAATCGTGTCAAACTTGCTGATATTGTTACTATTCGCAATGGCGTTTCTAATCGTGCTGGCCAAACTGCAGCCAATAATGCCAATAGTAAATATTTAGATTTTGTTATCTGCGATCGAGATACCATGAAACTTCTAGGTGTTATTGATTTAGTTGATACCAAAGGCAAAGGCTATAAAGTAAAAAAAGATTGGTTTGTAAGTGGCGCTTTAGAAGCGGCGGCAATTCCACATATTCGTATTAAGGTAAAAGCAAATTATACCATAGATGAGATCCGCGCTTGCATTAACAGTCGCATATTAGGGAATAGTGCCCCGACACCTCAGGTGAAAGGCCGAATTATTCCTGCTCCTTTGGTTAAGGCTCGTCCGAAAAATGTTGGCGCTTTATCTCCTGCAGCTGCCCAGCTTCAATTACAAAAAGACAGCCCTGCGATGGCGAGGCAGTTATCGTCTCCGCAAGTAGCTGCGTTACCGCACTAGGCATACTTTCATTGCTTAGCAACTAACAAATAAAAAAAGCAGACCTTAATGTCTGCTTTTTTGTTGACACTGATAAAAGATTTTCCTCGTAAGTCGCGCTATAATCCGCGCATAAACAAGGGCGAAGCGTTTTCGCAATAAATTTGACAGGATTAAAGTTAATGAAAGCAGGTATTATTGGTGCAATGGAACCAGAAGTTGCAATTTTAAAAGGTAAATTACTTAATTGCACAACCTCTACGCACGCTGGCTACACCTTTTATCAGGGGCAATTAAACGGAACCGAGGTTGTTATTGTGCAATCGGGCATAGGTAAAGTTCCTGCGGCATTAGCCACTGCAATTCTTATTGATAAGTTTCAGCCCGACTACGTGGTAAATACCGGCTCTGCCGGCGGTTTCGAGCAATCATTAAAAGTTGGTGATATCGTCATTAGTTCAGAAGTTCGTTATCACGATGTCGATGTTACCGCTTTTGGTTACGAAATTGGCCAATTGCCGGCCAATCCACCGGCCTATATTCCACACCCAGAACTAGTTTCAGCGGCGAAAATAGGTATTAGCTCACTTGAAAATATTCAAACTTTAGTTGGCTTGATCACCACAGGTGACACCTTTATGACTAAAGATGACGACATTGCTAAAGCCAGAGCAAACTTTCCAACGATGGCTGCGGTAGAAATGGAAGGTGCCGCTATTGCCCACACTTGTCATCAGTTTAATACTCCTTTTGTCGTCATTCGCTCTATGTCTGATATTGCTGGTAAAGAATCGCCAAGTTCTTTTGAAGCATACTTAGAAACCGCATCGGTAAATTCTTCTCAGTTAGTTACGAGTATGTTGGACGCCTTAAAAGGAAAATCATTAAGCTAATGGAGAGTTTGAGTCATATTATAGCCAGTCCTCATTTGTATTCTGCTGCGGTCATGTTGTTATTAATGATCGCGCTAAAAGCAATACTTGGCCTATTTATTACTCATCAGCCGTTATCATTTTTTAGCTTTTATTGTCAGCGCTTAGCCGACAAAGTTAATAACGCCAACAACAGTGCTCGACAGCAAAATATCTCAGGTTTAATTGCCATATTAGTAACGTTAACGCCTTTACTGGTTATTTTATGGCTGTTTGAGATTTTTATCGAAGTGGAATGGCTATGGCACGGTTTACTATTGTATTTTGCTTTAGGAAATATCGGCTTGAACCGAGTAAATAAAAATATTGCTCGCGAGCTCGTTGCCAATAATAACTATCAAGCAAAACAGCTGGCTGAGCCTTATTTATTAAGAGAAACCAAGCAATTATCAGCACTAGGGATCAGTAAGGCTTGCATTGAAATGCAGCTATTACGAAGCTCACAGTTGTTGGTTGGTGTTGGCTTTTATTATCTAATGTTTGGGCCGCTTGTCGCCCTTTCATTTCGCTTACTGTTAGAAATGCACTATGCATGGAATATTAAATCATTTCGCTTTCTACATTTTGGCGCCGCGGTTAATCATATTGTAAAATTATTACAATGGTTACCGTCGCGACTATTTGCGATAATTTTACTTTTAGGCACGGTTGGGCAAAATACCTTACTGTGTTGGCGACTCACTAAAGGTAAGTTCTTACAAATAGGCAACAGTTTACTCTTGCATATTCTCGCTTTAAGTTTGGAGATTCGACTGGGTGGTGTGGCTATGTATCAAGGTAGTAAACTACGTAAAGCTAGCTTTAATGACCAAGCAAGACAACCGCAAGTCACTGACATCATACATGCTAGCAAACGTATTCATTACGCGCTGTATATCTGCATTCTGTTAGTAATGATGATAGCCATTGTTTCATATGCGAGCTCAGGGCGAAGTTAAGCAGTCAAAAGCTTTGATATTGCAATGAAAACAGTAGACAATTATTTTTAGTCGCATAATCAACTGGCAATATAGCCAATCATAAGGATCTGTAATGAAATTTATTAAATCGACGTTACTGCTGGTACTGAGCCTTTGCGCTTTTATTAGTTTTGCCGAGCAAACAGCAACAATTTCACAACAAGATTTACTCGCCTTAATGGCAAAGCCGGCAAGTGAAACTGTGGTATTAGACGTACGTACGGCAGAAGAATTTGCTCAAGGTCATATCAAAGGCGCGATTAATATCAGCCATGATCAAATAGAGAAAAATCTTAATAAAATTCTTGCCTATAAAGATCAAACGGTAGTTGTGCATTGCCGTTCAGGGCGCCGCGCGGTGAGTGCAGAAAATGCCTTGCGTGCCGCTGGTTTCAGCGACCTTCGCCATCTTGATGGCGACATGAAAGGTTGGCAAGCTGCCGATTTACCACTGGTAAAGTAGCGATAAAATAAGTGTCTGAACTACTCTATTGGCTTGATCTATTTGGTGTCGTTGTTTTTGCCTTTTCCGGGGCTTTGATGGCGGGACGTTATAAGCTTGATCCCTTTGGAGTTGTGGTATTGTCAGCCGTTACCGCAATTGGTGGCGGCACCATTCGTGATGTGATTTTACAAACACCGGTTTTTTGGGTACAAAACCCTATTTACCTGTATGTGATTTTGGCCACCGCAGTATTAACTATCATCTTCATTCGTTGCCCAAAACGCATCCCAAAACGCTTTCTCCTTATCTCTGATGCTTTTGGTTTGGCCTTGTTTGCGGTTTTAGGCACAGAAAAGGCCTTAAGCTTAGGGGCGGCAATTCCTGTCGCCATTGTTATGGGCACTATGACTGGTGTTGCTGGTGGCATGATACGAGATGTCCTGTGTAATGTAATTCCGATGATATTACGGCAAGAAATTTATGCCACGGCAGCAATTTTAGGTGGCGCCTTATATACCTTAATGCGATATCTGGCGTTTCCTGAATATATTGCCATTATCGTTGCCATCATAGGGGCACTAGCCCTACGCTTAGCCGCGATTTATTGGCGAGTCACTTTACCCGCCTTTCAAATATTAGAGTCTGAAACTATAAAAAAAGACCAATAATCGTTAATACAACCATTATCGGTCTTTGCCTCCCTGAACCGTCACTACAAACCGCTAACAGGCCTAAAATGAATAACTAACACCAACACTCGCATTAGTTCTTTCTAGGTCACCAAGGTCATGATGTTGTACACCTACATTCATGCCCATACCGTTGTCCCAACGATATTGCCAGCCTGCTTCAAGATATAAACCAACACCTGACTCATCTGCTATTTTGATGTGGTCGACACTTAATTCATACTCGTAAAACTCTGCGCCTAGCTTTGCATATAAACTATTGCGTTTTGATAGACTTAAATCGGTTTTAAAGGCGACAATAAGACTATCTTGACTATAATTATCAACGTCAAGTGAGAAGTGGTTATTACCATCCGCTCGACAATCCCAGCTGTTTTCCCCGTCGTTATCACATTTCCAATCATCAACATCTTCAGCACGAGCTAAACCTACTTCTAGGTAATAATGCGGCGAAAATTGGTAGTTATAGTAAAGATATGATTGGCCAACACCAGTACCATCGGTATCTTTTCCTTTATAGTCGATACCACCACCTGAAAATGCCAAGCCGACGCTATGAGGGCTTTCTACCTCTGCACTTGCTGAAAAGCTCACCGCAGCGACGAGTAATAGTGGTGTAAAAATGGTTAATAGTTTCATCTGCTAAGTCCTTATGTTTAAGATGATGCTATTGTGAAAGAGAAGTTCAGAGAGATCTGTTTTACAAGTGTTTTGAAGATGTAGAATTGTGTAAGAAAGTGAGAGATAAATGCTATTTATTGCAAGGTAGTGCTTGAGGATAAAGCACTACTACGGATAATGTTATTGGCTGAATAGTGTGAATTAAGCCTCTATTCCCCAGCCATCATTATAGCCCTTAAATTTAGCCGCTAATTGTTCAAACTCAGCTTCTTGAGCAACTATGGCCTCATAACTTGGTGTCATATTAACCGTGCAATTAACATCCCACACATTTGGCATTTCATCTGGCACTATCTCTACAACCATTTCTGGTGCTTGTGTTGCCAAATGAGCAACCATGTCTTTAGCCTGTTGCTCTTGTTCAAATAACTGAAAAAATACCACCTTGTGTATCACAGTTAAATCAACACCCGCTGCTTGCATTTCAGCAAGAACTTGACCAGTTTCGTCATTTGGAAATGTCATAGGTAAATAGTATTTATAAGAATGTTGTCGCTATTATACCCTTAAACTTAAACAATATGTTTATCTCAAAGAGAATATTTCTAGCAAATTATTTCACTTACAAGTAAGTCAATTCTCAACACTACAAATATTTTGTTGGCAGCTTAATTTCAATTGTGGGCTAACAGGCGGACAGGAAAAAATATCGCTATTCTGGGTATTGAGCTTTTTCAGTAATGAAGCGCCAATATTATTAATTGCGACAGTGCACTTAGTATTTTTAAAGTTTACCTTTGCTACTTGGCATTGTTGCACAGAAATACAAGTGAGATTACTTATAACAATGTTTTCAAATTGCTCAATCACATATTTATTTTCGGCATCGGTTATGACTTTTTGCTGTTTTTGGGCTTGTGACTCAGCTTGAGGATATTCAGCTAACATCGCCCGTTGTCGCCTTCTTTGCTGTTTTGCTTTTTCAGCTAGGCTTGCTTGTTCGAGCTGTGCTTTTAATGCTGTAGTCGTTTTCTCGTTTTCGTTTAACAAATAACCTAGGCCCAACAGTATCACCATAAAACCGGCTAGCACAATTAGGGTAATCGTCAGCCATTTAAGCATCAGACAAACGTTCGGTTAGTTTATTCACTCGAGTCAGATTGTTGCCTTTAGGATAATCTTGCAACATTTGCGCTATGGCATTATTGATTTTCTCCTGCATCTCTCGACTATTATCTTTTTCTTTAAAGCCTAAGGGATAAACACTGCGCCAGACTGAGCGCTGACTAGCGGGGTCAATAATATCAAGTATCAAACTACCAGGCGCCATTTTGGCTTCTAAGTCGCTACGGGAAGCTTGCCCTGCCTTTAAACAATAACCACAATATTTCACTTCACGATTATAAAGTTTCAATTCATTGAAGTTCCGATTAATAACATGGTACGCAATCAGAATATCGGCTTTCTTTAAGGTTTTATAGTTAAAGCCATTGTCATCAAAACCTTGCTCAATTGCCAGTTCGATGGTATTTCGCGTGCTATCACTAAGGTTTTGTAAATCACTAAAAGCAGAGTTACGGCCATAAGTGCTGTAGCTTTCTACCATAGAAAAATCAAAGCCGCCACGAAAGGAGGTTGTTGCTACCTTCGATGATGAACAAGCACTAAGGATGGCTATTAACGCTAGGCAGCTAAGTAATCGAGTATTTATCATGTAGCTTTCAAACAAAGAATAATAAGACTAGATTACCTATCTGCCTAAAAATTACAACATTGTCTCATACTCTGTTGCAATTAACTGACGGGGTAAATGTGGGTTATAGAACGTCATAACTGACATGTTCAAAGTCGATAACACGACCACCAAATTCAGTGGCAAAGGCATCAGCGTCACCTTTAGCAGAAAAGCTTGCTAAGGTTTTCCCCATAGCTCCGGTTTTACTGGAGCCGACAACAAACCAAGCTTGGCGAGCATCAATAAAAAACTCATCTTTCGGCGCATCCCAAGGCGCTTTGCTCATATCATGAACAAGAATCGTGGTAACGTTACGTTTATTTTCAGGATCTAAGTAGAAGCTAAACATGTCTCGAGTCGAACAGAATTTTTTCACCGCATTACCATCGGCTTCAGTAATCCCCTTGCGAAATAACTGCCCTTTAGGGCCAGAAAAGTTAGTGATTAACATGCCACATAAATGACATTCATCAGCACTTTCAATGGCAACCGCCTGATGAATAATTTGCTGTTGTTGAGACTGATCAGAGCAACTTGCCACAGCAATCAAAACAAGAGATAGAATAAATTTACGAAACATTGCGGTTACCTTTACAGTTTTTTGTTTTTGAAAATAATGGATGCTAGTGCCAGTGGCGCAGCAACCCAGCAAAGCAGTATTGTGAATAATTGCCCTTGGGTTAAGTTCGCTTTAATTGCAACAGCCAGAGCACCGTTAACGTCAGAACTGTCTAATCCTGCCAAGTTAACTAGGCGAAAAATATCTGCCGGATTTAACATCATTAATTGGGTTAACGCCGATTGACTTAGACCCGTTTCAGCGCCAACCAATAGTGCTAATAGCGCAAGGTCAAACACCAATGCAAAAAAGAACCAAGTGATCAAAGCCACGCCCGCCGCTTTAGACTTTTCACTAGCAACTAGGCTGATCATATAAGCTATCGCCGTGAAACTTAAGCCCAATAAAGTTGCGCTTAAAATGAAATAAGCGAAGGTTTGTAAAATTGCCACATCGTTATTTTGAATAAAAAGCAGTAACGCTGAACTACCAAAGCCTAATACTGTTGCCAAGGTAATAATGCCGCCTTGACCGAGAAATTTTCCTAGCAATAACTGATTTTTACTTAGTGGGTAAGTCAATAACAACAATAATGTTCCACCTTCTTGCTCACCGACAAAACTATCGTAACTTAATAATAAGGCAATAAGTGGGATCAAAAACACCGCTAAACTTGCCAAGCTGGCAATGGTAGTTGATAACGACGTTATACCAACCGTGCCAGACGCTGCGGCACCAAAGTAGGTTAAACCAACGGAAAGCACGGCGAAAATAAGCGTAATCGACAATAACCAACGATTACGTAAACCATCTTGAAATTCTTTATTGGCGACGGTAATTATTTCTCTCATTACGCACCTGCCTTATTGTTATTTGTCTGCATTTGCTCTGCTTGTGCTAAATAGTATTGATAAACTTGCTCTAAATTGGCTGACTCAACAGTAATGTCGCTAAGGCTTTCATCTGCCACTAAATGACGTAACACCTTAAGCTTATCTTGCTCGGGAACGGTCAAGTCACCGGTAGAATTGACATAAGACGTTAATAACGGGTCTTGTTGCAATGTGCCATTTAAGCCTTTTGGTTTGATCTGTGTTGGTAAACTCGCCTGTGCTCTTAATTCAGCTATTGTGCCAAGCGCTAACGTGTTACCACCGGAAATAATCATCGCTCGGTCAATATGCTGTTCAACACCCGGTAATACGTGAGAACACAGTACAACACTGGTTCCTTGAGTTTTTAATTGGTCAACACTTTGATAAAACTCAGCCGTGGCACTTGGATCTAAGCCGACGGTAGGTTCATCTAATAACAAAAGTTTTGGCTCGCCAATAAATGCTTGCGCTAGACCTAAGCGCTGACGCATACCTTTTGAATAAGTTTTAACTTGTCGGCCCATGGCGTGAGCAATACCCACTTGCTCTAATAAAGCTTTAGCATGAGTCTTTGATTGCCCCTTTAAACGGGCAAAATAGGTGAGCACTTCCAAGCCAGTTAACTGCTCATAAAACATGACATTTTCTGGCAAATAGCCCATTTTCGCGCGCATATGCCAAGCGGCTTTGTTGTCAGGTTTCATGCCCATGACAGTAACATCGCCAGCATCAGCAGAAATAACGCCTAAAATAAGCTTCATCATGGTGGTTTTGCCGGCGCCATTATGGCCAAACAAGCCCAATACTTCGCCCTTTGCTAATTGCAGGTTTATAGCTGAAAGTGCCTGTAAACGGTTATAATTTTTGCTGACATTTTCAAGAGAAACGACTGGTGTTTTCATTGTAATTAATTGGCCTTATTCGCATTTACGGCTAACTGATCATCACTGTTTTTCAGTGATGAAGCGATATGACTTGCAGTTCTCGGTTGCACTGACGATTGCATCAGTGGAAAACTGTCTTTAACGCCTGGTGGTTTCAACACGGGAAACTCTTTTTGAATCCAACGCAAAATCAGTACCACGGGACTGTCCATGATCATTTTCATTTCTGGGTATTGCCAAATCAATTGATCAATACCGTCATTGGGTTCAAAAATAACATCACCAATATTATCGCCATTCATGTCCCAGCCTAAATAATTGCTCCAATAATTGCCTTTGCCTTCATGGCTCCATTCTTGTTTTTTATTGGAAACATATTTCACTTGTATTGGGTTGTTAATAAAACTATTGCCATAGACCTTAGTATTTTCCGAACCTGCGGTTAAATGAATGCCAATTTCAGCGGTATCAATGTGATTATTCTTAATCGTGTTATAGGCAGAGTTATAGACAAACAAGCCTTTACCGTCTCGACCTAACACCTTATTTTCAGTCTTAGTCCAAACGTTTTTAATTTGATTATTACTAATGGTTGACGAGGTAATAAAGTTCATTAAAAAACCATAATCTTCACTATCAAGACTGCGGTTGCCATCAACCACTAAATTACGTGAACTCATCAAAGCATATCCGGCACGTGTGTTATAAGCGTAGTTATTTAGCACCTTGTTGCTATGAGAGTACATATAATGCACGCCATAGCGTAAATCGTGCATGGTATTATTTTCTAAAACATTATTTTGGCTTGAGATAATATACAGACCATCGCGGGTATTAAATACTTCGTTATTTCTAACTTCCACTTGTTGAACAATGGATAATTGAATACCGTTGCCACGGTCAGCTGAACGCAGTGCCGTGTTGCCTTCAATAACATTACCCAAAACTTTTATATTTTTACCTTTTTGCAACCAGATTCCAAAACCGTCACCTTTTAGGCGATTGTTTTTAATGGTGATATTGCTGGCATTGGTATCGGCATAAATACCGGTATCTTGCGCAGTTAAATCATCTCCCCAATTTACAATTGTTAAGTTCTCAATCGTAATATCACTTTCTTTTAAAACCAAGGCATTACCTTGACCCTGAGCATCTATAATCGCAGCATTATCAACTTCACTACTGCCCAAACTAATCTGGTGATTGACGACAAAATTACCTAAATAACGCCCTGGCGCAAGCTTAACGATGTCGCCATCAACACTCGCATCTAGCATTTGTTGCAAATTATCATCAGGAGAAACTTGAATAGTTGCAGCTAAGGCACGGCCTTCAATACTGAAAACCAAAACAAGTATCGACAATATTTTAAGTAAAGGAAATTTCAAAAACTCAACCTTTTAGAATTAAAAATGCGGCAATAACAAAAATTGCTATTGCCGCTTATTTTACGCTGGTTAGTTTGATTATTCTAACACTAACATATAGTTAGCAAGATAAATCAAATCACTTATGCAAATACAAATGCCTAAGCTTCTACTAACATACGGCCACGCATTTTCATGCTTATTTGACCACGCTGCGTGACAGAACCATTTTAGGTTCTATCAACAGCAGTTCACCTATTATTAGGCTTCAACCAACATACGGCCGCGCATTTCCATGCTTATTTGACCACGCTGCGTGACAGAACCATTTTAGGTTCTATCAACAGCAGTTCACCTACTATTAGGCTTCAACCAACATACGGCCACGCATTTCCATGCTTATTTGACCACGCTGCGTGACAGAACCATTTTAGGTTCTATCAACAGCAGCTCACCTATTATTAGGCTTCAACCAACATACGGCCGCGCATTTCCATGTGTAACGCATGACAGAACCAATTACAGTAATACCATTGTACGCCTGGTTGGTTGGCAGTGAAAGTAATAGACGCTGTCGCTTGTGGACCAATTTCCATTTGTACACCATGGTTAGTAATACAGAAACCATGTGTTACATCTTCAACTTGGTCAAGGTTAGTTACGATAACAGTAACTTCATCACCTAACTTAACTTTAAACTCATTCATGCCGTAGTTTGGTGCAATAGACGTCATGTAAACACGTACTTTCTTACCGTCACGGATCACTTTGTTGTCCATGTAAACATCAACACCATCACGTTTTGCTTGAGCAATCGTTTCAGCAAACATTGGATCAGTGCGAGGCCACAATTTTAATGGCTTCATTTTACTGCGGTGAACCATCATACAATCATGCGGTTCAGCGTATGTTGGGCCATCATGAACAAGTTTCATTTCGTCACCAGAAATATCAATTAATTGATCATTTTCAGGGCGTAATGGACCCACAGGTAAGAAACGGTCTTTCGAGAACTTACAAAGTGAAATTAACCATTTACCATCGGCGTCACGTGTTTCACCTTGTGAGGTGTGGTTATGACCTGGTTGGTAATGTACATCAAGTTTTTGACGAATGTAGTTAACTTTTTTACCGTTATGCGCATCGATCGCATCTTGTACGTTCCACTTAGCAATTTGGCTATCTAAGAACAAGGTAGTAAATGCATTACCTTTGTTATCAAAAGCAGTATGTAGTGGACCTAAACCTAGCTCTGGTTCTGCAACAATAGCATCACGCGGCTTAATTTTATCGGCAAATAAATCATCTAATTTCTTGATAGAGATGATTGAAACAGTTGGTGATAACTTACCGTTAGCAACAAAGTATTCACCATTTGGTGATGTGTTCAAGCCATGTGGTGATTTTGGTACTGGAATATAACGTGTTAAGTCAGAGCCTTTACGACCGTCTAATACTGGCACATTATTACCATTGTAAGTTTTGAATTTACCGGCTTTTAATGCTGCTTCACAAGCTGCTAAGCTGAAAATTACAACATGGTCACGTTCTGCGGTGATCATTTCACCTAAGTTCATACCCATTTCTGAGTTGTAACAGGTTGAAGCGAAGTATTTACCGTCGTAATCCGCATCAGTATTATCTAAGTTACCGTCAACCATAACTTGGAAAGCCATTTCCATGGTTTCAGCATTAATAACATTATAAAGTGAACGGTAAGTGCTAACATCTTCCATGCCCGCTTTACCATCGTTGTTCATTGGAATTTCAAATTCACCATTACAAACAACGTACTTAGTATAAGGTGCTTTTTGTACACGTAAACCATGAACAGCTTGGATATTTGGTACGGTAAGCATTTTGTCACACTTCATTACGTCACAGCGAATACGTGCGACACGTGAATTAGCTTTATCATTGATAAAAACGTACTTACCGTCATAACTACCGTCTTGCATACTCATATGCGGGTGATGCGAGTCACCAGCTAATAAATGCGCACTATCACCTTTGATACGCTTACTTTCGTCAGTTAAACCCCAGCCTGTTGCTGAGTCAATGTTGAATACTGGAATACGCATCAATTCACGCATTGACGGAATACCTAGAATACGTACTTCACCTGAGTGACCACCTGACCAGAAACCATAGTATTCATCTAGATCGCCTGGGTGGACGAAAGGACTATTAGCCGCTTCAGCTGCATTAGCTTTCGCCATAGATGCAAACATAGCTGCGGTCATAGGAGCAGCAACAGCGCCTGCACCAACTAAGGCTGTTTTACCGAAAAACTTACGTCTGTCGGCATTCTCCAACTCATTTTGTTTTGCATTATCTTCGTTGTTACTCATTAACGTTCTCCGTTGATTTGTTCGTTTTGGTGTTAATAGAAAATTTTTATCCGACATTTACTGCCGCTATTTCTTGTTCTTTGTACTTATTTTTTTTATATTTTTGCTTTTTCAATGGTGGACATTTGTCATCATTAAAATAGGTTACCTGACAATCTAAACAGTAGTGACACTCACGCATGTTGATTTCACCATCAGGATTAATCGCTTGAATTTCACACTCTTTTGCACAGGTTTTGCAAGGCTGGCCACACTCAGGACGGCGACGTAACCAGCTGAATAAACGCACACTATTACTGGTTGAAAGTGCGGCACCTAGCGGGCATAAGTAACGACAGAAAAACTTACGATTAAAAATGTTAATAGTTAATAATATTAGTGCATAAAGTATAAACGGCCATTCACGGTCAAATTTCAATAAGAACGTGGTTTTAAAAGGTTCGATCTCTGCAAATTGCTCAGCTAATGCTAATGAATCAAGTGATAAAGCAAATAACCCTAACAGCACTAAATATTTAATTGCCCATAGGCGCTCATGTACGGCCCAAGGTAATTCATATTGAGGTATTTTTATGTAGCGTGCAAAAACATTAATCAGTTCTTGCAAGGCACCAAATGGACATAACCAACCACAATAAACCGCACGGCCCCAAAGCAACATAGTGACAGCGGCAGCCCCCCATAACATGAATATTACTGGGTCGAGTAAGAATAAATCCCAAGAAAAGTCAGACATAAAGGCTTGTAGGAAAGTAAAAACATTCACCACTGATAATTGTCCGCCCCAAACCCAGCCAATAAAGACCACAGTTATCACTAAGAAACCGTGACGGAAGTTATGCATAAAGGTGGGGTGTCTAACTAAAATATCTTGGAAAAATAATGTTGCAAGCAACAGCACCATCAATATCGCTAAAATAACCACTTCGGTGTTTTTCTCTTGCCATACTTGCTGAGTCAGGGTTAATTCCGGCTCAGGCAAAATAATTGGCGGGCGGTTCATGTACTTGTCTAAACCATGGTAACTGCCTTTAAAGCTGGTAAATACACTATCAATCGCGCCTATTTGACGACGAACCAGTAACTCAAACTGCCAATCAACACCAGGATTAAACTCTTGATGCTCACGCACAATAAACAATGACATTTCTTGAAAATGCGGCGCACCTTCAATAAATAAATCAGTAACACGGTTATGATCTAAATCGCGAAAAGCAAAAGCGGCATCATTTTGTAAAATCTGAATACGGTCAAAAATAGCGCCACGCACATAACCTGAGCCTTTAAACGAATAACCATTACCCAGTACCACCATGGCATGCTCGCCCGGTTGCAATGTTTTCATTAGCCATTCGTATTCACTGTCACCCAAAATATTACGACCTATGGTTGGGATATCAGCTTGAGCAAAGTAAACCTCAGCAAACATATCTGATTTTTGCTCAGGCGAAGCTTGTTCAATATTTTCCGCCTCAGTTCCGACAAAGGCTTCATCTACGGTATTGCGGTCTAAATACAGCTTGCGAATAGAACCGTCACCCACTAACGTTTGCCAATCCGCTTTTTGATAAACATCAGGGAACACGGTTGCCAACGGTTGTTTGATTTCGTCGGCTGCTTCGATAATGCCTAATGAACGGGCAACTTTAGTCGCCGCTTTAGTAATCGCAACATTCATCACCATGACAGTAACAGTAGCGCCTGACAGGCCATCTAAGTGGATCATGTCACCTTTAGCATTACCACCAACTTTCAAACGGTCCCTAACATTCAGGCCCGGGTACTGATCAGAGAACGCCCATAATTTACTCTCAGGAATACCGGCAAGAATAATAGGTTCATGGTGCTCTAAAACTTTTGCGCCAAGATAAACACCGTTAGGATCAATTGCCACTAGCATGTTCACGGGTTCGCCGGAGTAGGCTGGAATTCTGGCAATATCATTGGTTTCAAATGCATAACCAATAATTTCATCTTGGTTATAGATAGTCCATGTCAGCGGGTCGCCAGCTTTGTCTGCTACTTTCGTAGCTTGTGGGAAAATTTCATGGATAAGAGGCAAGGGATCTCGTGCTTCACTCACAAACAAGGCATGCGCAGAAAACTGAGCAAGTGAAAGAAGTAACAACGTAAACAGCATTAACTGTTTTTTACTGTGCAACAAAAAATGTAGCATTGTTGTGTAATACCTTAGTGCATAAGTTAGTCGTTATAAGCTGAGAAAAATGGGCTACTCACAAATAATACAACTGCGACAATATGTCGCACATATTACGCCCTTTGAAATTCACCATACTGACTTAGATCAATAAAGCTAATTTAATTCTAGAACATAAATTTAACTCTGCATGACAATCGTAATCATTTGTAAAACAACACTATCTGCACTGTATTTTTACCTAACTAGGAATAGATATTTAAACAACATATTGTCGAGGTAAGCCAAATAAATATCATGCCAATATTTAATTTCAATATAGAAATCACCTGACTATGGCTAGCTTTAATATAAGGATAATTTCACCTGAGTAGTGAAGATTTGGATTGGAATTTCATAAAAAAAGCCAGTACAAAGTACTGGCTGTTTGTTGGAAAGGTACTGGCTCGTCAATTGGTTTTACGATATCTCGCAACCAATTAACTCAGTTAACTATTGAACGATTATTTTGGCAAATTTACGTTTACCCACTTGATAAACTGCACTAGAACCCGCGTTAATCACTAACTTGTTATCGGCAACTTTCTCGCCATCAATTTTTGCCGCGCCCTGCTTTATCATACGCATGGCTTCAGAAGTACTTGCCACTAAACCAGCTTCTTTTAGCAAGTTAGCAATAGCGATTTCACCATTTTCAGTCTCAATACCCATTTCAGGCATATCGTCTGGCAATGCACCTTTTTGAAAACGGTTGATAAATTCTTGGTGCGCTGCTTCAGCTGCTGCATTATCATGAAAACGTTCAATTAACTCTTTAGCTAAGTCAATCTTTACATCGCGAGGGTTAGCACCTGCAGCAATTTTATCTTTGTAGCCTTGAATAACAGCCATTGGCTTAAAGCTTAATAACTCGTAATAACGCCACATTAAATCATCAGAAATCGACATGATTTTGCCAAACATTTCATTTGGCGCATCGGTAATACCAATATAGTTATTCAATGATTTAGACATTTTCTGCACGCCATCTAAACCTTCTAACAATGGCATCATTAATACCGTTTGAGGGCGTTGTCCTTCAGATTTTTGCAGCTCACGGCCCATCAATAAATTAAACTTTTGATCGGTACCGCCTAGTTCAACATCGGCTTCTAAAGCAACAGAATCCCAACCTTGCACTAACGGATACATAAACTCATGAATGGCAATCGCTTGCCCGCCAGCATAACGCTTTTTAAAGTCATCACGCTCCATCATACGGGCAACGGTTTGACGAGAGGCAAGTTTTAACATGCCGGCAGCACCTAATTTTTCCATCCAGGTTGAATTAAATGCCACGGTGGTTTTTGCCGGATCTAATATTTTGAATACTTGTTCTTTATACGTTTCGGCGTTAGACAAAACATCTTCTTTAGTTAACGGTTTACGGGTAACATTTTTACCAGTTGGATCGCCGATCATGCCCGTGAAATCACCGATTAAGAAGATAACTTCATGACCTTGTTGCTGAAACTGACGTAATTTATTGATCAGTACCGTGTGGCCAAGATGTAAATCTGGTGCGGTTGGATCAAAACCCGCTTTAATTTTTAACGGCTTCCCTTGTTTTAGTTTCTCTAACAATTCATCTTCTAGCAGAATTTCTTCCGCACCACGTTTTATTTCTGCAAACGCTTGGCTTACATCTGACATTTACTAGGCTCCAAACAGAGGGATTAATAATTAATTGCCGAATTCTACTGCAATTTTCACTAGGGTGAAAACCCTATCATTGTTTCAGTTGATATTATTTTGTTATAGTAAACGACAGTTGTCGTATTAAATTCTCATCTATAGGTCTTAGTTTTTTGAAAAATATAAAAAATTTATATTTTGCCTTACCCAAACAGCACCAAGTAATTATCGTCTCCTGTGCTGCATTGGTATTGTTTTTATTAATGGTGCCGTTAAAAGGTACTAATCATCTTAATTCAAATATCAACGGCGAATTTATCGCCGGGCAACGTTACCAAGTCGCGATGCCAGCTCAAGGTACTAAATCAGCTGCGGATGCAAACATTCAAATACCGGCCAAACAGCTGGCACCACTGACCATCACTCAAGATAATGAAAATTCCGCTAGCAAAAGCCGAATGGAAGATGTTGAAGACGGTGCAGCACAATTAAATTGGCAAACAGTAAAAGTAAGAAGCGGTGATTCGCTGGCAAAAATATTTAAACGTAATGGTTTAAACGCAACAACAACACATAAAGTGATTACGGCCAAAGGCCAAGAAAGCAAATTATTAAAAAAATTGAACGTCGGCGATACGCTGCGTATTGGTAAAGATAACGACGGTAAACTTGTCTCGTTAGAGTACCCACTGTCAAAAACAGACACCTTATTCGTGAATCTGCAACAGCAGCAATATCATGCCCATAAAGAAAGCAAAAGTGTTGAAATTCGTGAAGCCTTTGCCCAAGGTATCATTAAATCTAACTTTTGGAATGCCGCCTCTTCTGCCGGACTAAATGATGGACAAATCATTAGTTTGGCCAATGTCTTTGGCTGGGATATAGATTTCGCCTTAGATATTCGCGAAGGTGACAGCTTTAATGTGATTTTTGAGAAGCAATATATCGAAGGCGACTTTATCGGCACAGGTAAAATACTGGCGGCAGAATTCGTTAATCAAGGCGATACTTTTCAAGCCATTCGCTTTACCGATGATGAATATTACTCTCCTGATGGCAAAAGTATGCGTAAGGCATTTTTACGTGCGCCAGTAAATTTTAGATACATTAGCTCAAACTTTAAACGTAAACGATTTCACCCGATACAAAAGCGTTGGAAATCGCATAACGGCACCGATTACCGAGCCAAAAAAGGCACTCCTGTTGTCGCGGCCGGCAATGGTAAAGTCACACATGCCACTTATAACAAATACAATGGCCATTATGTTTTTATTCAGCACGGCAATGGCATAGTCACCAAGTACTTACACTTTTCGAAGCGTGCCGTTAAAAAAGGTCAACGAGTAAAGCAAGGACAAGTGATTGGTTATGTGGGCTCAACAGGAATGTCACAAGCGCCACATTTACACTATGAATTTTTACTTAATGGCGTTCATCGTAACCCTAGAACGGTAAAATTACCTGATGCTAAACCGATCAGTAAAAAATATCGCGGTGAATTCGAGGCACTGGCATCACAGCGTATTGCTGAGTTATCAGGCTCACGACAAGCATTAGTCTCAATGCAAGATAAAACTGAGAGTGCGGATTAGTATGAGCGATAAAGCGCGTTATATTGGCCTTATGTCGGGTACCAGCGCTGACGGTATTGACCTTGCACTTGTTGAGTTTGATGTAGATAACTCAGAGCAAGCCAACAAAGCGAATTTAATCGCTAGTTATTATCAAGCCTATGACAATATTACTCATAACAAAATCACTAGCCTTTATAATCCGAGCAATCACGAAATTGACCGTGCCGGCAGCTTAGGTATTGAGTTAGCCAAACAGTTTGCAACAGCAATTAATCAATTCTTGCAACAACAACAATTGACTGCCAATGATATCACCGCAATCGGTTGCCATGGACAAACCATTCGCCATCGTCCGGTGAAAAATAACGAAATTAACGAGCCTTTTACCTTACAAATAGGCTGTTTACAGACACTCGCCGTGTTAACAGGCATTCGGGTTGTCGGTGACTTTCGCAGCAAAGATATTGCCTTAGGCGGCCAAGGAGCCCCCTTAGTGCCTGCCTTTCATCAAGCTATTTTTTCCTCCACCGAAAAAGATGTTTTTGTGGTTAACATTGGCGGTATCGCAAACATTACATTTTTGCCTAAGAACGCAGCTAACAAAACCACTGGCTTTGACACTGGCCCTGGCAATGCACTCATGGATTATTGGTTTTCACAGCATCACAATGCTCGCTATGATGAAAACGGTGTTTGGGCAAAATCAGGCCAAATTTCGACCTCTTTATTGCAACAAATGTTAGCCGATAATTACTTTACTCAACCGCCACCAAAAAGTACCGGACGAGAGTATTTCAATCGCCATTGGCTTGCACAATTTATCGCTCAATCGTCGCTTTCTCCGGCCGATATTCAAGCAACATTAACAGCATTAACGGCAGAAACAATCGCCAATGAAATTTGCCAATTAAGTACGAAATCTGACGTATACATTTGTGGCGGTGGCGTTGAAAATAATTACTTAGTTTCACTGCTAAATCAAAAACTTAATACACATTCATTAGTGAATACTCATACAAAAAATATAAATAGTGATTCATTGGAAGCAATGGCATTCGCTTGGTTAGCATTCGCTTTTGATAAAAATATTTTTAGCAACATTCCAGCAGTAACGGGGGCTAGCAAGCAAGCTGTTTTAGGTATCAGTGTTAATCCTTAAAAAGGACTAGATTTGAATAATTTTCTCTTTATAATAAGTCGTCCACGTTGAAAAAAAGCACATTTTTTGCGGAATATTTGAACTATTTGCAGTATTAATTTTCAAAGTATATGCGGTTTGCTTAATCGAATAACGCATTCGATCATCGACGACAATTGAGGAGGAAATAATGGAATTTAACGATATTCATATTGGTATGAAATGCGGTAGTAAAAAAGGTAGCGGCACCGTTACTTGGATAGATGGCTCAACCCGCACGATTTACATGGCAAATACTGATAACAATAATAGTTTTGAAGTTGGATTTGAAGAGATCATTGTTGATCCTCAAGCGCACAACAAAGAAGACACATATTACTAAGTTTCATCCTACCGAAACATATAATATAGAAGAGCTCCTACGGGAGCTTTTTTATTGTTTAGCATTTAATTTTTCACCTATTCATCTGCATAACTTATACTTAAAAGTGAACCAAAAATGCTAAAGCTCAGTATTGTAACTGAGCGCATTTTATTTTTCGTGACTCATCGTGCTACTTGCCATACTTAAGTATGCTAACGGAGGCTATGTGAATATTCTGATTACTGGTGGCAGTGGCCTTATCGGACGATCACTAATTATGGCACTAAAAGCCGATAATATTATTGTTCTAACACGCCAACCTGAAAAATCAGCAAAAAAATTACCCAGCAACATAAAACTCATCACCTCACTTAACAACGTTGATTTTAACAGCCTTGATGTGGTTGTGAACCTGGCCGGTGAAGCCATTGTAGACAAGCGATGGACACCAGCGCAAAAAGCACGTATTTGTCAGAGTCGCTGGCAAACAACACAACATTTAGTTGAAAAAATACAAGCGGCAACATCGCCACCACAGTGTTTTGTTTCCGGTAGTGCGATTGGTTTTTATGGCCGCCAAAATGGCCAGACTATAGACGAGAACTACCAAAATATTCACCCAGAATTTAGCCATGAAATCTGTCAACAATGGGAGCAAATTGCACAACAAGCAAGTTCAGAAAAAACCCGAGTTTGTCTGTTACGCACTGGAATAGTTTTAGCCAAGCAAGGTGGGGCATTAAAAAAAATGTTACCAGCTTTTAAATTTGGTTTGGGTGGACCAATTGCTAATGGTCAGCAATATATGTCGTGGATCCACCTTGATGATATGGTGGCAATAATTTTGGCCGCAATTTATCAACCAGAACTATCAGGGGCTATAAATGCTACGGCACCTATGCCGGTAACAAACCAAGAGTTTTCAGAAACCTTAAGCACAACACTTAATCGGCCTTGCTTATTTCGCGTCCCAGCTTTTATGCTTAGATTAATTATGGGGGAGTCTGCCGACTTGCTATTATATGGGCAAAATGTGCTGCCAAGAAAATTACTCAATAATCACTTTAAATTTCAATATCCTTCTTTACAGATCGCGTTAAAACAACTATTAATTAAGATATAAAATAAATAAAAAGTTTATCTGGGTCGTCACTTGAAAGCAGAATTTATCGCACACGGAAAATGCAGTTATACCGTTGAAGATAACATCATTACTATCGACGCAACGGGCCCGTGGAATTTAGAATTTTTCAAACAAATGCACCGCGAATTATCGGAAATAATTTTACGTGATGTCGACTTCCACAACTTTGCCATATTGCTGATCTTAAAAGGCGACTCATTTGCCGCACAAGATGGCTTAGATTATCACCTAAACCTTGTCAGACAAGGACCAACTAAGGCGCTGGCACTCAACTCTTCTTTAAGCAATGCCACTGCCATTACCCAAAGTATTTTTAAAAAAGTCTATGACAAAGCAGGCTTGACTAATCAAAGCTTTAATTCAACAGCAGAAGCAAAAGCATGGTTGAGAACTCAGTTAAACTAGCTCACTTTCTCAAGCACTTTATGATGCCCGCTATGCTCTAAGTTAAGTAACACAATAAACCGAGTTTTTACGTTCGCATTATTCAATAAAAGCAATAAACCATTAAAAATCAGGGCAATGATTGACATAAACGGCATTTGCCTTGATGATTAAAACTCCCGATTTCACATTGCAATTCTTGGACAATATCGTGATTTTTACGCAATTAATTTACGGCGCTTTACTCATTATTGGCACTGTCTTTATTCAAGTGGCTTTCATTAGCACTTTAACGCACTGTTTACACCTTATGACCGCTTGGCTTTCTAAGCCCCCCATTCAATTTAAAACCATTTTTGTGCTCAGTGCCATGGTACTTTGGTTAGTCGCTGGTCTTAGCGTTAGCGCGGCACTATGGGCTGGCGTTTATATTTTTATTGGTATTTTTGATAGCCTTGAACCGGCGCTGTACTTTTCTATTGTTACCTTTTCTACTTTAGGTTACGGCGACATTGTATTAGATCCTCAATGGCGAATTCTTGGCAGTTTAACCGCAGTTAATGGTTTAATTATTGTAGGATTAAATACTGCGGTACTCGTAGAAGCAATCGCCCGTATTAGAGCCGCTCAACATGGTATTTCAAATGTCTAACATCGCCATTGATAGCTTTTTGTCATACACCGTAGGTATTATCGTATTTTTCATTGGTGTAACACTAACAAAACGCGTCAAAAAATTTCAAGATTACAATATTCCAGAGCCAGTTATCGGCGGCTTATTAGCCGCCATCATTATTTATGGCTTTTACCTAGCTAGCGGCATCGAAATCAGTTTTGATTTATCGACCCGTGACCGACTCCTAGTTTATTTCTTTACCGCAATCGGTTTAAATGCGCGCTTTTCTGACTTAGTTAAAGGTGGCAAGCCGTTATTAATCTTACTTTTTCTTACGCTAAGCTTTATTGTCGTACAAAATTTGGTCGGTATGAGTACCGCGACATTATTAGGTTTACCTATCGGTATCGGGATATTAACCGGCTCAGCCTCTTTAATTGGCGGCCACGGCACCGCAATCGCGTGGGCGCCGGAAATTAAAAACCTAGGCATTGCAAATGCACTGGAAATTGGCGTTGCTAGTGCAACATTAGGCTTAGTGGTCGCTAGCTTAATTGGCGGCCCTATTGCTAAGTTTTTATTAGCTAAAAACCAACTGTCAAATCATAAAAAATCCGATCCGTCAGTAGGTATCGCTTACGATAAAGTCAATACAGAAACCTTTAATCACCTTAATTTTATGTCGGTCATTTTGGTGCTGCATATTTGTATTATTATTGGTTACCTAGCAAATAATTTTATTACCGAACTCGGTTTTAAATTACCACTATTTGTCACTTGTTTACTTACCGGAATTATCCTGTCGAATACGATTCCGTTATGCTTTCCAAAGTTAGCTTGGCCTGCCCGTACTCGCTCTTTAGCTATTGTTTCAGATTTTTCACTGAGCTTATTTTTAACTATGTCGCTTATGAGTATGCAACTATGGACAATCGCTAACCTTGCTGGCCCCCTGTTGATAATTTTAACCTTACAAACCTTAGCCGCTGTGGCATTTATTTTACTGATTTTATTTCCATTAATGGGCAGAAATTATCAAGCCTCGGTATTAAGCGCTGGTTTCGGAGGTTTTGCTCTTGGGGCGACACCAACAGCTATCGCAAACATGACTGCGGTAACTAAAGCCCACGGGCCTGCGCCTATGGCCTTTATTATTTTACCACTAGTCGCCGCATTTTTTGTCGATGTGACTAACGCATTTGTCATTAGCTTTTTATTGCAATATTAGTGAATTGCTAAAAGGTGGTTTTTAAGAAGTTGAGATATTAAGAGTAACAGAGTAGTAAATTACAGCCATGAAAGGTGTTCATGGCTGTGCAGCATATTCAATCGTTAATTATTTTTACCATGGGCACTATCAACCGCTTCACGAAAGCCTACCGCCCAATTATCAAATGCCGATTCAACATCAGCCCAAGTACTCCAAGGCTTTTTATTGAACATATAGCTGCCACGGCTACTTTCGACAACAACGGCATTAACGGTATTGCTTAACGAGTCTTTAAACACCGCCTCAACCGTAACTTCACCAACACTGGTTTGTAAGCCAGGCACCAAAAACACCGAAACATTCGTTGCCGCTGTCGGTACTTTTAAATCAGAAATAATAAATGAGATGCGTAAGGTATTCTCGGCTGAGCGGGTGACAACTTTATACCCTGCAGTGGTTAATTCTTCAGACATCACTTTGTGAAAGTAATCTTGCATCTCAGCAATATCTTCTACTGGAATATCTTTCATACCAGGGTCTTTATAATCAACGAGAATCGGGTCAATAATAAAGCGACTATACTGCGCTAATGTTGGTGCATTGGCTCGTTTATAAATAAGCGTTGGTTTATGGCTAGTATCTAAAACTAAATCGGAAACATTGCTTGCAATAGCGGCTCTATCAACGTCTTTACTCACTTGTGCGCAACCCGTTGCCACAAGCAGCAGCAATAATAAAAATCCGTTTTTGCTTAACTTCGCTGCAATATGTTTCATAAATAATCTATTCTCTAGTTAGCTAGTGTTAGCTAGAAGTATTTCTAGTTACTATAGATATTACAGGCACTTAAATAAACGAAGTGTAATTATTTGTTAAATTAGCTACCAAATTTGCATAGACACTAAGTGATGAGAAAAAATTTATGAATTGAACACCTTATTGCCTGACCATGAGCGAATTAGCGCCCACACAGCAAGTACAATAAAAATGGTATGCACAAGGACAAAATAGGTAATTACAAATACCCAAGTCCAGCCAGAATTAAAGCCACCAAGTAAAATCATCAAAATGCTAACTAATATTAACGCCGCCGCTGCGATTAAATTCAGCTTAATTGCAAACGATAAGTGATAGCCCGACAAGCTATTTTTTTCACATTTATTCAACTTCATCAGCAGTATAATAAAGGCAATTCCTGGTAAGAAGGTTACGTTTAGTATTGACCATAGGGCAATATTAGAGGCTTGCTTTATTTGTTCTTTACTTTGAATCTTTGATTGTAAATTCACTTTTAGCCACCTTATTTTGATTGCTTAGATTATTCTAATTAGTTCACAAATTTAAAATTCGAATGAAACGCCAACTGATATTAGAAAAATACCGTGGCGATAATCAATGAAGGAAACAAAATAAAATACATCCGCATCAATAAGCGTAAGTTCTTATTGGCATGTTTCAACTCCATGAAATGATCAATAACGGTAAGACCTTTATACATTACCGTTAAAGCGACAATAATACTAACTAGGGCGGTTGACTCGAATTGCTCACCTAAAAAAGTATTAAATAGGGTGATAAATATCAGTGCTGCCCAGAACCATTCTAATTTAGTAAATTCTTTCATAGTAGCCTCTAACGTAACACGTAAAGTAATGGAAAGATTAGAATCCACATTAAATCTATCATGTGCCAATAAACTGCGAGGGCTTCTAAACCACTGTGCTCTTTGGCTGAATATTGTCCCGCACGCAAACGAAAAATTACCCACAAAATAGCGCAAGACGCCCAACCTACATGCAAAAAGTGGTTAAAAGTCATGTAATAATAAACGGTATAGAATTCATTGGTACTGGTACTTAAACCTTGTAGATTATTCCAATAGAATTCCCAGGTTTTAATAATCAGATAAAAAGCGCCACAACTAACCGCTAACCATAAATAGCGTTCACACTTAATGCGGTTATCAAGTCGAATATTCATCATGGCTTTTGCCATAAAATAGCTACTTGATAATAGTATTATCGTGTTGGCAACACCTAAACTGGTGCTTAGTCCTTGTGGCCCTGTGGCAAAAACCTCAGGATAGTGGTATTTCGCGATGAAGTAAGCGACAAAAAAAATCGCAAACTCAGTTAGCTCAGATAAAATGCCAACCCAAATCGGAATATTGCCAGGGATCCTTCCGGCATGCTCCTCACTCCAAGAGCGTGGAAAAATCCCTAATGAATTGCTTGGATATTGGTTATTCATATCAACCTTATTCAATTGGCGCCAAATTCAATACTATCTTGAAATATAGGTTACTAAAGACGCTTTACCAATCTCTAGTCACCCAAGATAGTGTTTCAACTAGCCGTTAATAATCTAACAATTACAGGCTGAAATGATATTTTCATCGGGTAAATTGCTATCTGAAAACTAAGTCGTCATTACATTGGTAAAGCCCTTAATTTTGCATGATTAGCATACAGATTTGATGAGAAACTTGTGTGATATAAATCAAATTTTGGTGAAAAGGTAAGCAATATAATTTTGCTATCTTGCTTGACGCATACTATTAGTCTAGGCAACAGTAAATAAGACCAATAAAAAAGGTGAGCCGTAGCTCACCTTTTCTTAACGTATATTTCTACAAGGTATTTCCTAGAACGGAATATCGTCATCAAAATCAATCGTTGGTTCTTGCGGGTTTACCTTAGGAGCATTTTGTTGGAAACCGCCGCCTTGCTGTGGAGCAGACTGTTGTTGGAAACCAACACCTTGTTGTGGAGCAGACTGTTGTTGAAAGCCACCACCTTGTTGTGGCGCAGACTGAAAACCACCAGATTGTTGTGCAGGCTTATTGTACGCTTGTTGAGGTGCAGCTTGTTGCTGAAAGCCACCTGACTGTTGAGGTGCCGCTTGTTGTTGGAAGCCACCACCTTGCTGTGGAGCAGACTGTTGTTGGAAACCGCCGCCTGCTTGAGCACCACTACCACCACGTGAATCTAACATTTGCATTGTGCCGTTAAAACCTTGTACCACAATTTCAGTGGTGTATTGGTCTTGGCCTTGTGCGTTCTGCCACTTACGCGTTTGTAAAGCACCTTCAATGTAAACTTTAGAACCTTTCTTTAAGTATTCACCAGCAATTTCAGCTAACTTGCCGAACATAACTACACGGTGCCATTCTGTTTTTTCTTTTTGTTCACCCGTTTGCTTGTCTTTCCAACTTTCAGAAGTTGCAATAGTGAGGTTAGCAACACCACCACCGTTAGGCATAAAACGTACTTCAGGATCTTTCCCTAAGTTACCTAAAATTATTACTTTATTGACACCAGCCATGAACAAAATCCTATAATTGCAGTAAAGGGGCACTTTACCGATTTAACATTATTCCAAGCGACAACTTGCTCAGAATATTTATTTTTAATAACGATAGAGAGATTCTATCACTACAGCTAAAAAATTTCGCGAGATTTACCCCATTTTTCTAAAATATTTTATCAAATAAAAATCGACATCTACTCTGCAATAAATAGGTGCTTTTGCATTTCATTTTGCACATCGGCTGGAATTTTTAAAGACTGCTGATTTTCATAACAAAAATGCACCATTACCGCCGTACCTGATGCGCACTTTATATTGTTTTGCCATAATTCTTGATAAACATCGAACGACGAGCCACCTATTCTGCCAATATAGGTACGTAAGGTTATTTCTTTACCGTAGTAAATTTGCGCATGAAAGTTAACATCAATTTTAGCTAAGATAAGCCGCCATTCATTTAAATTTAATTCCGGCATAAACCATTTAAAAACAGGATCTCGTGCCCCTTCAAACCAAACAGGCACCATAGTATTATTGATGTGCCCAAGTGCGTCGGTATCACTAAATCGGGTGGTTATCACTTCGCTAAACATAAAAACTCTTTATAAATGGAAATTTTGCCCAACATTCTACAGAGATTTAGCTTTAAGGTAATTAAATTCATGGCGCTTTGATGTATGCTTGAGCCAGATTAATAATAAGAGTAATAATAAGATTAATGCTATGACAGATTTTATTGAAGTTTACCCCAACGCCCTAAGTCCAGAGTTTTGTAAAAAGTTTATTTTGGACTTTGACAACAGCAAACACAAAGTGCCTGGCAGAACAGGTAATGGCGTTGATACCACTAAAAAATTGAGCCAAGATATTTATTTGAATCAACATGCTGATTTTCAACCGGCTTTGCAAACTATTCTTCGTGCTTGTGGTGACAATATTACTGACTATATTGGCAAGTATTTCTTCAGTCTGATCAGTGGTATCTCACTAACCGTAAAACATCCAAAAACCCAAGAGCCGGTAGTGCTTACCGCAGATAATTTTGAAGAAGTTGGCAAACCTAACTTATTTAATTTAGTGCGCTACTTATTTAATCTGGCGCCCATTAATGCGCAACGCTATGAACAAGGCAAAGGCAATTATGGTTATTGGCACTCTGAAATATTCCCACAGTTAGGTGAAAACAAAGCACTGCATCGAGTGTTGTTGTTTTTGATTTATTTAAATGATGTGGAAGAAGGTGGCGAAACTGACTTTTATTATCAGGATAAAAGCATTAAACCTAAAGCAGGCACTATGATAGTGGCACCGTGTGGTTTTACACATACTCATCGCGGCAATATACCTATTTCATCGAATAAGTATGTATTAACTTCATGGGTAAGCTTTAACCCTGCGAATCAAATATATACGCCTGCCCAATAATTTTTCTCTCATATGAAAAAAGCACAGCAAATTAGCTGTGCTTTTCTTTTAAAGAATATTAAAGAAAGCGTTTTAATATTCTATCTATTTGCGTCATCTTTATTTTTTTCAGTAGCTTTCGCGGCTTATCAGGATAGCTATTAATCCCCTCTATTTGCGACGAACTACTAATCACTTGTGTATGCGTGGTTATACGTTGAAATTCTTCCGCAAACTTTTCCCGTAACAGGCCTTGAGGATCATCCAATAAAATACCATTTTCGATATCTAACGCCCATGCCCTTGGGTTTAAGTTGCTGCCGGTCAGCATATGATAACGGTCGTCAATAACCAGTCCTTTTAAATGAAAGCTATTCGAACCGTCTTGCCAAAGCCTTAAGGTTAGTTGTCCGTTATCTAAATACTTTTGGCGTCGTGATAAAAAGGCTACCAGCAAACGCTCATAAATATAAGGCACTATTTCAACAGTTGAAAAGGTTTCTTCATTGGCGTTATAAAAGTCATTGGCTTTTTTATCACCGACCGTCAATGTCACTTTAACACCACGTTTTAAAGCGGCATCTAAGTCGCGTAACAAGGGCTTAGGCAAATTAAAATAAGGCGTAAAAATAACCATAGTGTTTTGGCTACTTTTAACTAAATCCCGAATCACTCGATTGAGCTGATTGCCTCTGCGGCCACAACCAACAAACATAGCGGCTTGAATATCGGCGGATTCACTAAACGGAAAATCACGATATTTAGACTTTTTCAGCAATTTAGTTAAACGGATAATATTCCGCTTAAGTGTTTGTTTATTTGGCAAGCCTGGCTGGTTTAACTTAGGCGCAAGTTTTGAGTCGATAAAGCATCGCTGGAAATATTCACAAAAATTATCGGCTAATGCTTGGCTTTGAATACGATAATAACGATCAAGGCGATAACGCTCAGCCTGCTGTAAATAAACGTCATTGATACTGGCACCAGAATAAAGCAGCACATTATCGATAACCATGCCCTTTAAATGTAAAACGCCTAGCAGTTCTTTACGCTTAACTGGCACACCATAAATATCAATGGAGACATTATATTGTTGTTCTAACTCAAGATAATAATCACGATTACCACCATGTTCTTTCTCACCAATTAACCCCCGTTGGGCACGATGAAAATCAACAAATAAATGGATATCTAGCTGTGGCTGATTTATTTTCGCCTGATACAAAGCTGCTAGCACTTCTCGCCCAGCTTCATCATCTTGGATGTAGAGGGCAGAAATGTAGATACGTGATTTTGCCTGTGATATTTCAGCTAATAGTTGCTGCTTAAAATCGGCGGCCGACTTAGCTATTTCGATATCTTGAGCCGCAAGCCCTGTTGAGGATTTTAAGGTCGCCATATTAACGACCCGCCTTGCAAGAACAGACTACGTAAAGCATTTTATTATTCTTCATTAACGCGTTTAACTATTTTTTCAAAGTAAATTGTGCCAATTGTACCGCAAGTTCTTCCGCGAGTTGAGAAATATTCGCACCCGCACTGGCTGCATCTTCTGCAGACTGCAATAAATTGTCAGTACTTTCTGCAATATCTTGGGTATTGCCGGTAATGCCGACGACCATATCACGCTGCTGCTCTACCGCACTGGATATTTCCGTTGTCGACGAGACAATTTCGTTAACATTATGACTTACTTGTTGAAAAGTTTCCGCGACTTGCGCCGTTTTCTCAACCCCTTGTTCAGCTTGTTCAACACCCGTTTTCATCGCTTCAACAGAGCGAGTTGTGCCTTGTTGCAACTGTTCAATAATACGTTGTATTTCACTAGTTGAATCTTGTGTTCTACTGGCAAGTGTCCGTACTTCATCGGCAACAACCGCAAAGCCTCGCCCTTGCTCGCCCGCTCGCGCCGCTTCAATTGCCGCATTCAATGCTAATAAATTAGTTTGATCGGCAATTTCTCGAATAACATTTACAAAGGTGCCAATTTCAGAACTATGTACCGCTAACTCGTCAATCACTTGTGCTGAGGTATTAACTTGTGTCGAAATGGCGGTGATGACATTGGCGGTATCACTGATAACTTGCTCGCCGTGCTTAACATTAACGCTAGCTTGTTCAGTTAACTGTTGCGCTCCTGTGGTGTTTGACGAGATAACTTGAACTGAGTCATTTACTTGATTGATTGAACTGGCCACTTGATGTGTATCTTGCTGTTGCTGAGCAATGTTTTTCTCCATTGCTTCAGTTAAGGCATTAATATTAACTGCCGCCGATTTCAACACCGAGACATCATTGTCGACATTCACTAACAAGTTATGAATTTTACTCTGCATTTGACTAAAGCGTGCCGCAATATCACCAAGTTCGTCTTTTGACTCTGTACTAATTGCTTGAGAAAAATCACCGTTACCTAAGCGTTCAGCAGCCAAATTTATTTTATTTACGTTTGCACTCAGCGAATAATATATACCGACTAATAAATAACTAATGGCTAGCATGATCACAACCAATATAATCGACAACCACCATAAGGTTTGCATACTGTTACTTTTTAATTTTTGAATACGCTCAACTAATAATTGCTCGGAGCTCGACAATAAGGCTAGCAGCTTTTGATATTGCGCATCGCCTAAACGTTGCGCTTGATTTGCACTCCATTGAATACTGTCCGGATTGATCACTTCAGCTCGTAGCGCCACTTGAAATTCATCCAATGAAGAGGTTAGTTCATCATATTGATTAACGTAATCCGTAAAGCTATTTGGGGCAACACGCTTGAGTTGTTCATTGGTTTTCGCATATTGCAGTTGTAACTCATCAAGTCGATTGTCCAGTGCCACGAGTAAAGTATATGACTCGGCACTAAAGCCGTCATTTTTAATGATTGATAAAGTTAAGTCGCTAATTCGCCCTAAATATTCTACCAAGGCTGGCATTCTAATAATCGCCGCTTCGGCTAAATAAAATGCTTGCGGATCAGGCTCACGAGATAAACCACTCACTGCCGATAAACTTTCCCGTAAAGCCAGCGTTTTATCATAAAACATAGAGAAGTCAGCAAACTGCATTTCACTTGACTGAACGTCCTGCCAGCCAGCTTGCAGAACTTGCTGATCTTGTGGAGTTAACTCAAGCCCGTTTACTTTTTCACTGACATTATTGACGTTGGCCGGGTTTAAGCGAGTTTCTGCGGCCGATTGCTCTAATTTGATGACAGTAACAATTTGGCTATGGCCTGTTAGCTCTTGCTGATACTGATTCAAGTCATGAATTTGTTGTTTAACAATCCAGACAAAACTAACCACCAGAGGGATATAAAACATTAACGCTAATAGTGAGAATTTAGCTTTAAATCGTAGTGAATTGGAAATGGCAATTGCGGGGTTAAATATCAGCGTCATAGTCACTCTTATCTTTTTTATTATCAACAATATGCTTATACATTAGTTCAATAAGCATATCATTTGACCAAGATAAGTTAACGATAATTTCAATTTAATTTAAATTGCCAATGACTTAAGGGCTTTCGTTGGTAAGGCTTATTTGGCTGCCAGTAACTTGCACAGCCAAATAGATACGCGATTTTCACTGTTAGCTTAAATTTTCGCGGCGAGCTCAGCAGCTTGTCGAATCGCTCTTTTTGCATCTAATTCTGCCGCCACATTAGCGCCACCGATCAAATGTGCTTGCACTCCTTGCGAATCCAATTGCTGGTATAAGCTGCGCTCAGACTGCTGCCCAGCACAAATAATCACGTTATCAACCGCTAAAGTTTGCTGCTCACCATCAATACTGATCACTAATCCGTCGTCATTTACTGCTTGGTAGCTAACACCGGCAAGCATTTTCACACCATTTTTCTGCAGCGTTGCTCGATGAATCCAACCTGTGGTTTTACCTAAACCAGCCCCTACTTTCGACATTTTGCGCTGTAATAAGTAAATTTCCCGGATCGGATGCTCTTGAGCTGAGGCTTTCGCTAAGCCACCATTTTCTTGGTAATCTTTATCTACTCCCCAATTTTGCAACCATTTTTCTGGGTTAGTGGTTAACGACTCTTCTTCTACCAAAAATTCAGCGACATCAAAGCCGATACCGCCGGCACCGATAATCGCAACCCGTTTACCGACTGGCTCTTTATCACGAAGCACTTGTAAATATGATTTCACTTTTTCATGTTCAATACCTGGAATATCAAGTTGTCGAGGTGTGATACCTGTTGCCAAGACAATTTCATCAAATCCTGCCGCAATTAACTGTTCGGCACTTTGCTCTTGATTTAAATTCAAGCCAATATTAAGCAACGAAATTTGTTTATTAAAATAACGTAGGGTTTCATAAAACTCTTCTTTACCCGGAATTTGCTTAGCGTAATTAAACTGACCACCAATTTCTGAGCCACGGTCAAATATTTCGACCTGATGACCACGTTGTGCCGCATACACACTAAATGCAAGACCCGCTGGGCCAGCGCCAACTACGGCGATTTTCTTATTCGTTTGCGCTTTTTCAAAGGTCAGCTCGGTTTCATAACACGCAGTAGGATTGACCAAACAAGAAGCTCGCTGTTGCTTAAAAACATGATCTAAACAGGCCTGATTACAACCAATACAGGTATTAATTTCGTCACTTTTATTGGCTGCCGCTTTAGCAACAAAATTTTCATCCGCTAAAAATGGTCGTGCCATCGACACCATGTCAGCCTGACCGGTGGATAATATTTCTTCTGCCACTTCCGGCGTATTAATCCGGTTAGTCGTCACAAGTGGCACACTAACTTCTTTTTTCATCCGTTCGGTGATCCAAGTAAAAGCACCACGCGGTACCGAAGTCGCTATCGTGGGAACACGCGCTTCATGCCAGCCAATTCCGGTGTTAATTAACGTCGCGCCAGCCGCTTCCACACCTTTTGCCATAGTGACTACATCTTGCCAACTGTTGCCACCTTCAACTAAATCTAGCATTGATAAACGGAAAATAATGATAAAATCATTACCTGCACTGGCTCGTACAGCACGAATAGTTTCAATGGCTAAGCGCATTCTATTTTCAATACTGCCACCCCATTCATCGGTCCTTTTATTCACTTTGACACAGCTAAATTGGTTAATGAGATAACCTTCAGAGCCCATGATTTCAACACCGTCATAACCCGCTCTTTTTGCTAGTTTGGCAGAATGAGCAAAGTCTTTAATCGTGCCTTTAATTTGACGAACAGACATAGCTTTTGGGGTAAAAGGGTTGATGGGAGATTTTACTTTACTGGCCGAAACACTAAATGGATGGTAAGAATATCGCCCGGCATGTAATAACTGCAAACAAATTTTAGTGGGATATTTATGTACCGCTTCAGTGACTTTTTTATGTTTGCTCACTTGCCAAAACTTACTAAGCTCACAACCAAATGGCGCCAATCGTCCTCGCGTATTCGGACTAATTCCCCCCGTAACAATGAGTCCCACCCCACCTTTTGCGCGTGCTTGGTAGAAGGCAGCAAGTTTGTCAAAGCCGCCCTTTTCTTCTTCCAAGCCAGTATGCATAGACCCCATCAATGTTCTATTGGCCAATGTGGTAAAGCCGAGGTCGAGCGGTGCTAGTAAATGTGGGAAAGCAGTATTGTCACTCATAATATGTCACTTATATTTACGATATTGAAATTGCGATACTGTGCTAGTGTTAAATCTAGCAGCTTTTTTTGGTCGTACCAGTTAGCTATAAAGTATCTGCATCGGCAAAAAAACTCAAGCTTTATTTTGACACCTGTCAGATTGTTTGGTTTTTTCATGGTGAAAAAGCAAAATGAATTGTTGTTTACATCTATATAAATGACAATATGCGATGCTGTAGACAGGAGGAGAGTAAACATTAACATTGATAAGCAGATAATTATTAGTAACGCCATCGCACAGCTAGCGCAAGAATTAGCATCAACTCTGATTGCGGCAGAAAATGCTCATAAAGCCGCGACAGATGACCAGTCTATTGCAGAAACTCAATATGACACCTTAGCTATTGAACAAAGTTATTTGGCGGAAGGTCAATCAAGACGAGTAGAAGAGCTAAAAGCTGCCATCAAAAGTTTAGAAAACATCAGCGTTGAGAATTTGCAGCCAAGCCAAAGCATAAAAATCGGCTCATTGGTACAATTGGAAAAAGATGCCACTAAGCAGCGATGGTTTTTTATCGCCCCTGCTGGCGGTGGCTTTCGCTACCATTTAAAGCCTGAGGAAATTCAGGTTGAAGTGGTGATGATTACCCCTCAATCACCGATAGGTTCGGCATTAATGGGCTTGGAACTTAATGATGAAATCAATGTTAATATCGCCGGCAATATTCAGGCTGATTTCATCACTAAAGTAATTTAACGGTTAAGTAATGCTTTAATGTTCACTAAATCTACGGTTTTATCGTCAACTTTTAAGTAAGCAACCGCTTCATCATGCATAATCGTTGCCTCAATAACACCAGGCATTTCACTTAATTGTTCCGCCACTTGCTGTGCTTGTTCGTCGCTATTAATGCTAGTTGCAAAGCTATAAGCCTTAGATTTTTTCAATGGTTTCATACCTAAAGTTAACAATAACCAAACAAGTGCAAATAATGCCATCACTAAAAATATGCTTTGTTCTCCAAAGTTACTGGCAATAAAACCACCGATAATACCGCCGGCAAAAGCCCCTAAAAATTGACTGCTAGAGTAAATTCCCATCACACTGCCTTTGACACCAGCCGGGGCAATGCGTGAAAGAATTGAAGGCATTGTTGCTTCTAAATAATTAAAAGCGGTAAAAAACATCATCACTAATATCAAAAGCGTGGTGATAGTCATTGGCAAATACCAAAGCAATAATAAAGCTAAAGTTAGCAAGGCAACAGCCGCACTGAACATTTGATTCTCTTTTTGCTTCTTCATTGCAATGATCATAAATGGCACCATCAAGAAAAAAGAACCAATTAAGGTTGGTAAGTACAGTTGCCAATGTTGTTCAAGTGCTAAACCACTGGCGACAAATTGTTTTGGCAAGGTGACAAAACAAGCGGTTAGCGCCATATGAAGAATAAATACGCCCCAGTTCAAGCGCGATAATTGGCTATCAAGAATCAAGCTAACTAGCTTTGACGGCAGAGCAACATTGTCGCCTTTAGGCGCAGTATTGACGGAATTTGGCACGACAAATTGAATAGTGAACATAGCAAAAACGGTTAAAATGGCAATAAACCAAAATAAGCCACTTAAGCCAAACGCTTGTGCGACAATTGGGCCAATAATCATAGCGACAGTAAATGAAATACCAATAAACATACCAATCGTCGCCATCACTTTTGGTCGCTGTTCTTCACGGCTTAAATCGGCGGCTAAGGCAAGTATCGCACTGGCGATAGCCCCCATACCTTGCAGTGCTCGGCCAAGAACCACGCCGTAGATAGTGTCAGACATTGCCGCTACCACACTACCTAATAAAAATATCACTAGACCGACTAATATCACCGGTTTTCGTCCAAACTTATCAGACAAAATTCCCATTGGGATTTGCAACAAGGCTTGTGTAAGGCCATAAGCGCCTATCGCTAAACCTATCCATATTGGGCTATAACCTATGAGTTGCTCGCCATAAATAGCAAATACCGGCAAGATCATAAACAGGCCTAACATCCGCAGACCAAACACTGAGGCTAACGAAAATGCTGCCTTCTTCTCTATACTATTTAAACCGGATGCGCTCATGAAAATGTAAACTCTACTTAAACTGAATAGTAAACTCTAAACCTAGCTGCCAATAGGGTAGCAAAACGCGCATATCTTACCACGCTCACCGAATGAACAAAAACAGAGATTTAAGATGAATTCGGATTAAAAACTGTGCGATAATATTCGGTTCTAACTTTATGTTCAGGTGAAGATAATACTTAGCGTAACTTGCTTTAAAAACAACCGTTATTGGTTGCTATTTTATCGCGAATAGTTATTTCAAGTATTGATATAGCGTAAGGTAATTTGCAATCAGTCCATCAATTCACATACGGGAATTTACGTATAGAAATAGTTGGGCGTAAAACTGGTCACATTGTCATTATGAAGAAAATTGAAGTCAGGGGTGCGCGCACTCATAACTTAAAAAATATTAATTTAGATATTCCTCGCGATAAGTTAATTGTTATTACCGGCCTTTCCGGTTCAGGTAAATCTTCATTAGCTTTTGATACCCTGTATGCTGAGGGACAAAGACGCTACGTTGAGTCACTTTCTGCCTATGCTCGCCAGTTTTTATCGTTAATGGAAAAGCCCGATGTCGATCACATTGAAGGTTTATCGCCAGCGATATCAATAGAACAAAAATCGACTTCCCATAACCCTCGTTCAACCGTCGGTACTATTACCGAAATTTATGATTACCTGCGTTTATTATACGCCCGTGTCGGTGAACCTCGTTGTCCAGATCATCACTTACCACTCGCCGCACAAACCATTTCACAAATGGTTGATCGCGTTTTAGCACTTGAGGAAGGCACCAAGGTCATGGTGCTTGCGCCGGTATTGCAAGACCGTAAAGGTGAACATGTAAAGTTATTAGATAACCTAGCCGCACAAGGATATATTCGTGCGCGTATCGATGGCGAAGTGTGTGATTTATCCGATCCACCCACTTTAGAATTACATAAAAAACACACTATTGAAGTGGTTGTTGACCGCCTAAAAGTACGTGAAGATATTCAATTACGCCTTTCTGAATCTTTTGAAACAGCACTTTCCTTAACCTCAGGTACCGTGAAAGTGGCATTTATGGATGAGCCAAATAAAGAAGAATTAGTTTTCTCGGCAAATTTTGCTTGTCCTAAATGTGGCTATAGCATGCAAGAGTTAGAGCCGAGGTTATTTTCCTTCAATAACCCCGCAGGTGCTTGTCAAACCTGTGATGGCTTAGGTAATCAGCAATACTTTGACCCAAGTCGCGTTATTGCGAACCCAGAGCTGAGTTTAGCCGGTGGTGCTATTCGTGGTTGGGATAAAAGAAACTTTTACTATTTTCAAATGCTACAAGCACTAGCAGATCATTATCAATTTGCCCTAGATTTGCCTTTTAGTGAATTAGACGAAAAAACTCAACAGTTAATTCTACGCGGTAGTGGTAAACAAGAAATTGAATTTAAATACATGAATGATCGCGGTGATATTGTCATTCGCAAGCACCCATTTGAAGGTATTTTAAATAATATGGATCGTCGTTACGGAGAAACGGAATCTAACGCGGTGCGTGAAGAGTTAGCAAAATATCTTAACAGCCAACATTGTCCTGATTGTAATGGTAGCCGCCTGCGTTTAGAAGCACGTAACGTTTTTATTGATGACACACCATTACCACAAGTTGCCGAATTTGCCATTGCCGATGCTTTAGCATTTTTCCAAGGTTTAAATTTGACTGGCCAAAAAGGCCAAATTGCCGAGAAAATTCTTAAAGAAATTAATGACCGATTAGGCTTCTTAGTCAATGTTGGTTTGAACTATTTGAATTTATCACGTAGTGCCGACACCCTATCTGGTGGTGAAGCTCAACGTATTCGTTTGGCGAGCCAAATTGGCGCCGGTTTAGTCGGTGTCATGTATGTATTAGACGAACCTTCCATCGGTTTGCACCAGCGCGACAACGAACGCTTACTGGAAACGCTGATCCATTTACGTGATTTGGGCAACACAGTTATCGTAGTTGAACACGACGAAGATGCGATACGAGCTGCCGACCATGTTATTGATATTGGCCCAGGAGCTGGTGTTCACGGCGGTAATATCATTGCCGAGGGTGATGTAAATGACATTCTAGCGTGTGAAGACTCACTTACCGGACAGTACTTGTCAGGAAGAGAGTGCATTGAAATACCAAAAGTTAGAACCCCATTTGATAAAAAAAATGTTGTTGAACTCAAAGGCGCGACAGGTAATAACTTGAAAAATGTTGATTTGATTATTCCAAATGGCCTTATGACCTGCATCACCGGGGTATCAGGCTCAGGTAAATCAACCTTAATTAATGACACCTTGTACAAGCTTGCTCACACCGAATTAAATGGTGCAACCACACAAGAGCCAGCACCATATAAAGAGATCATAGGCTTAGAACAACTTGATAAAGTGATCGATATTGACCAAAGCCCCATTGGCCGAACACCACGTTCAAACCCGGCAACTTATACTGGTATTTTTACCGCCGTTCGCGAAATATTTGCCGCTACGCAAGAGTCACGTTCACGAGGTTATAAACCGGGCCGTTTTAGCTTCAATGTTAAAGGTGGCCGATGTGAAGCTTGTCAGGGTGACGGCCTCATTAAAGTTGAAATGCATTTCTTGCCTGATGTTTATGTACCTTGTGATGTTTGTAAAAGTAAACGCTACAACCGTGAAACCTTAGAAGTAAAATACAAAGGTAAGAGTATTCACGAAGTGTTGGATATGACTATTGAAGACGCCTTTGAGTTTTTCGCCCCCATTCCCGCGGTAAAACGTAAACTGCAAACCTTAATGGATGTGGGTTTAAGCTATATCAAACTTGGACAGTCGGCAACGACACTCTCAGGTGGTGAAGCACAACGAGTTAAATTATCGAAAGAACTGTCTAAGCGAGATACCGGTAAAACTCTTTATATTCTTGATGAGCCAACCACAGGTTTACATTTTCATGATATCAAGCAATTACTACAAGTTATCCATCGCCTACGCGATCACGGCAATACCATTGTGGTAATCGAGCACAATTTAGATGTGGTTAAAACCGCAGATTGGATTGTTGACTTAGGGCCAGAAGGTGGCTCTGGTGGTGGTGAAATTCTGGTCACCGGCACGCCAGAACAAGTGGCTAAGCATAAAAACTCCCATACGGCGAGATTCTTAAAACCGTTATTAGCGAACGCCAATAAGTAGTCATTAATATTTCACCTCTGTGGCAATGTTGATGCTTTTTCAAAGGCTTGTTATTTTGTAACAAGCCTTTTTTCTGCCTAGCATCTATTAGACGTAAGGTTTAAGATAAATTACAACCACAACAACCCATCACTATTAACAAAAGAAGTATGCTAAATGACTCATAAAAATAACAATATTCAGCAGTGGCAAAACCCCTTAATCTATCTATTAGCCTTTAGTAGTGGCTTTTCCATCATGGGTATAGAGTTACTTGGTGGTCGAATTCTTGCGCCATTTTTTGGTAGTAGTGTTCATATTTGGGGCAGCATTATCACAGTGTTTATGCTGAGTTTATCTATTGGTTATTTGGTTGGAGGAAAACTTTCTACCAAGGCCGCTTCATTAAATCGCTATGGTTTAATTTTTATTTTTGCGGGTATCACGGTATTACCGGTCGCATTTTCATCACAAGGTATTATGGAAGCCATATTCTTAGCAATTGAAGATACCCGTTATGGCTCGCTCGTGGCTTCAATGGCATTGTTTTTCATTCCCACCGTTATTCTAGGTATGATTTCGCCTTATTCGGTGCGCTTATTGGTGACTGACAAAAATAAAAGTGGTCAAGTAGCAGGCTTTTTATACTTTGTTTCGACACTTGGTAGCGCCTTAGGCACAATTATCACTTCCTTCTATTTAGTCTTACTGTTTGAAGTTAACGACATTATTATCGTATTTAGCAGCGTTTTGGTGCTACTTGGTATCAGCGCCATGCTATTTAACCGCCTTAGCCAAAAAAATACCGCAGCAAACAAGCTAACACAGCAAGGAGCAGCACATGAGTAAAATGATTATCAGCTTAATCATAAGCGTGATCTGTAGCACTTGTTTTAGCGCGCTAGTGCAGGCGAAAACCATTCACAGTGAACGTTCACTTTATCGGAATATTTTAGTGGAGGAAAAACGAGGGCTACGCTGTTTAAAATTTAATGTAAGAAGCGCAAAAACCCAACAAAGCTGTATGTTAGTTGATGACCCTCAACGCTTAGTTTTTAACTATACCAAAATGTTATTTTCTAGCTTGTTGGTTAACCCAAACCCCGAGCGTATCCTCATTGTTGGTTTAGGTGGCGGCACCATGTCGAATTCACTACACCAAATTTTTCCGTCAGCAACAATCACCAATGTTGAAATTGATCCTGCGGTTATTAAAGTAGCGAGAAGTTATTTTGGCTTTTTCGAAAATGAAAGAGTAACCTCAGTGGTGCAAGACGGGCGAATTTTTGTTAAACGTGCAGTGTTAAAAAAACAACAATACGACTGGATCATTCTTGATGCTTTTAACGGCGACTACATTCCCGAGCACTTGCTGACCAAAGAATTTTTACAAGAAACCAAACAACTGTTGAGCAACAATGGCGTGCTGTCTGCCAATACCTTTTCCGTTAGTGACTTATATAATTTTGAATCAGCCACTTACAAAGCCGTATTTGGTGACTTTTTTAATGTTAGCAACAATAGAAACAGCAACCGCATTATTTTAACCAGTATGCAACCCTTACCCGATGGCAAACTTATTGCTGAGCGCGCGAAAGTATTACAGGAAAAGTTAGCCGTTTTCGATGTCAACATTGCCGAAATTACCAGTCAAATGACCTCGACAGCGACCATTCAAGATTGGCCAAGCGACACCCGATTATTGACCGACCAATACTCGCCAGCCAACTTACTAAACCTAAGTAACTAACTCAATCGCCAATACCAAGCCTTAACTCATGCATCAAGGCAAGTAAGGCTTGGTGGTCAGCAGACTTTGATTGACTAAGCGCATGGGTGACACCTTGTTGATCCTCAACACTTCGGTGCTGGCCTAGTTTAGCTTTTGCTTCAACAGTTTCTATTGCAATACTAAAGCCGACAATACCGTTACTTAACTTTTCTTGATATTCAGGCGTAACCACACTGTTGGGCTTTAGCAATTCAGGTTCATACTTAGCCAATAGCAATTGCAGTGCATGGCTGGTTTCTTCGGTAGCCATTATTTTAGCACTACCTTTGACATGAACCGTGGCATAATTCCAGGTTGGTACCGCAGGTTTACTGTGATAGTAATTTGGCGAAATATAGCCATGTGGGCCATGAAAAATCACTAGATGTTGTTCACTACTCTCAGACATATCACGCCAATGTGAATTGCTACGTGCAAAATGGCCGAGTAAGCGCTGATTTTCACGGTCTAAAATTATCGGGAGATGACTCGCTTGCAACGAAGGTGATAGCAAAGTTGCAAAACCGTAGCTTTCAATAAACGAATAGATTTGCTCTTGCTCTTCAATTCGCCACTTTTCTGGAACATGCATCGCACAAAACTTCCTTGTAGTTGTTAAACATTTGCCTTTGAACGAAAATCTTATCTACACCTGCACATATTCCGTTGTTTTCAACGTAAAGTGGCAGGTCAACTTTTCTTTTTTAAACTTAGCTTTTTCTTTCCTGTCGCGCTTGTTGTTGTTTTTTTCACATCAATACGGGTTAACTTCTTATCTGAATACTTATCAGCCTTTGACGTTATCGTTTTGTTGGCATGTTTAATATCAGCAATATCAACCTTTTTAGCTGCTTCAGTAATTTTTGTCTCAGTATAATCATCATCAGCGGCGGTTTTACGAGAACCAGCCACAGCGGCATTTATCTCGGCCATTTCACTCGCGGTTAGGTCACGCCATTGTCCTGGACGTAACTGCCCTAATTCCACATTCATGATACGAGAGCGATTAAGTTTCGTTACTTCATAACCAAGATATTCACACATCCGGCGAATTTGTCGATTTAGGCCTTGGGTTAAAATAATACGAAAAACAAATTTGCTTTCAGGCGTGACAATACAAGGTTTAGTGATGGTCCCAAGAATAGGGACGCCTTTTGACATTCTTTCAATAAAACGTTCGCTGATCGGTTTATCTACCGTCACGATATATTCTTTATCATGAGCATTTTCAGCACGCAGAATTTTATTAACAATATCGCCATCACTGGTCAAGAAAATAAGTCCTTCAGACGGCTTATCTAAACGACCTATAGGAAATATACGCTTACTATGACCAATAGCATCAATAATATTACCTTTAACATTTCGCTCAGTAGTACAAGTAATGCCTATGGGTTTATTGTACGCAATATAAATACGGTCGGTATGGTTACTCTCACTGGCCTTAATTTCCCTGCCGTCAACGCAAACCTTATCACCTGAAATAACTTTTGTACCCAGTTCAGGCACTTTGCCATTGATGGTAACGCGATTATTTTCTATTAATTTGTCGGCAAACCGACGAGAACAATAACCTGAGTCACTAATATATTTGTTAAGACGCTTTCCGTTAGTTGACACGTATATTCCTAAAAACAATGACAACGATGCGTTGCCTAAATCAATTACGGCTATTTTAACTAAAATTTCCCTACATGTAGAGCATGCTAAGCTGAGAACAACTAATTATTAACAAAACACCGTTTAAAAGAACATTGTTGCACATAATGTAATAATTATTTACTTAAGCTCATATTTATCAATGTTGAATATCAGCATAAACTGGCTATACCCATTACCAATCATGACGAGGCAATTGATATGAAAACACTCACTTTTGAGCAATTACCACAAACTGGTTTTGCCGGGCTACTTGAACGACGTTTTGTTATTAATCAACAATTATTTGGCCGCTCTAAAACCAATGCTTTTGCTGGCTTAGGAAACTTTGTTTATCTCGCTGATGCCAATTTTTTACCTTTTGGCGAAACTCGCATGCATAGTCACCAAGAAGTTGATGTTATCTCTGTGATGGTTGAGGGTGAAATTGCCCACCAAGGAAGTTTAGGTCATGGTGAACGTTTAACCGCAGGCTCAGTACAAGTGCAACGTGCTGGCGCTGAAGGTTTTAATCATAATGAAGTGAACCCAAATGCTCAACATAATCAAATGATCCAGCTTTGGGTGTTACCTGACGATTTAGGTGAACAAGCTGGCTATAAAGTCTATCAACCTGATGTTGGCCAGCTAGAAAAAGTGTATGGTGGGGATAAAAGCCAAGACAAAACCTTTAACAGCAAAATATCTATCGCGGTAAGCAATACTGAAGTAGAGCAAAATATTAAATTTTCTGGTGAAGTATTAGTATATTTGAGTAAAGGCAGCGCCAAAATTAATGGTGAAAAAATTGCAGCCCGCAGCTTAGTGCATTGTCAGCAAGGAGTTAACTTTACAGCGTTAACACAAGGACAAGCTATATTTATTTACCAAACAGACAACAACAACGAGGTACTATCATGAAAGTAATCGCATTTGGCGCAAGCTCAAGTCATAAGTCAATCAACAAACAATTTGCAGCCCATGCTGCCAGCTTAGTTAGCCAACAAGTAGCTGCTGAAATTGAAGTACTCGATTTAAATGACTTCGAACTACCATTATTTAGCCAAGATAAAGAAGAAGAATTGGGTCAACCGGAAGCCGCAAAACGCTTTTTCAAAAAGCTAGGCGAAAGTGATGCGATTATCATTTCCTTCGCAGAGCACAACGGCAGTTACACCGCCACTTATAAGAACTTATTTGACTGGGCTTCACGCATTAACCAAAAAGTTTTTCAAGAAAAGCCAATGCTTTTACTTTCAACTTCACCCGGACCTGGCGGTGCAGGTACGGTTTTAGCCGCGGCAACTGGCTCTGCGCCCTATTTCGCTGGTCAAGTGAAAGCCTCGCTATCAGTGCCGAGCTTCTATGACAATTTTGATATCGAAAATAATCGACTTAAAAATGAAGAATTTCAACAACAACTTACTGCAGCGATTGATGCTCTGCTAAAGTCGTAAACTAGCAAGGCAGGGTAAATTCGTTGCCCTGCGCTTTACTGCCTCCCCTTTACTTCAACTATGATTTTCAGCGGTTTTCTCTGTGTGCTTACCATCACTGTTTACAATAACTTTAGGTTGTTCGGTTTTGGTATCAACCTTAATTTTTCCAGCTTTGCCCGACACTGAAAAAGAACTACAAGCGGATAGCGTAAACATCATACCCGCTGCAACCAATATTAGTAATACTTTCATCATGGCAGTCATATGTTCTCCGCAACAAGGTGAGTTGGTGATTTCAATTTTTTCAGGGCTTGATCATGCAGTTTGGCTAAAACCGCTAATGATAAAATCGCCCCTAATAACGCCAAAGCCATATCTGATTGTGTATCCCAGACATAACCTTGTGTTCCTAAAAATGCTTCAGCATCTTCACCACTAGCTAAGGCAACCCACCATTCGATTAATTCATAAAATGCGCTAAAGGCTAAACAGATTGATACGATAATAACATTCAACCAGCTTTTGCCATTGACGATGGCTTTACGAATGAGTATTTCACGGGCTAGCAATGCCGGTACAAAACCTTGAAAGAAATGGCCAACTTTATCGTAGTTATTACGTTCGGAGCCCATCCAATTAGCTATGGTATCAAACAAGGGAACTTCAGCGTAGGTATAGTGCCCGCCAACCATAAGCACGATACAATGCAATAGAATAAAGTTGTAAAGTAAAGTCGTTAACGGGAAGCGCCGTATAGTCACTGCCATCAATACTAAGCCAATTAACGCCGGTAATACTTCTAAAAACCAAGTGAAATGATCTTTAGGCGCAATAGCCGACCATATAAAAACCAACCAAAATATAACTAACCACAGTACTTTCAACATGCGACTACCTTATTAACAAATATATAAATAAAATATCCCAAACTTTAAGTGCTACACATAAAATGGTACTTTCAATGAAAATGCATAGGGAGACTCGCCATAACAGCGCAAGTGCTCTAGTCGCACAATGCCATCATCAACGGTAGGCAGCTCTCCATCATCAAGCCACCACAGAGCATAATTAGCTTGATTCATTGGTTCAAACCATTGCTGCTTTTTTCTCATAAAGCTGCGATGATCTGTTTTAAACATAAAGGCTTTCAGAGCCTCGATAGAAGACCAAACGGACATATTAACGATGATATTCGGATCACTGAAGGCTTGAATATCGGTTGCGTTATTTCCGTCACCGATTAAGCGCCAAATAAAGCCATCACTTGCTTCAGCAATAGCATTGACTCGCTCAAGGTTATCGACAAATTCTTTTATTTCCGGGGCATCAAGCGGGTATTTCGCTTGAGCAATGTTCAATTGAGCCAGTTGCATTTTTCATCCTTGTAAACACAGCAATTTTTGTTCATCAAGCCAATTTACACTAACTCGACTTTATAACCAACACTATAAACAGACTGCACTATTTCACTGTCAGCTTTCAGCGCATTTATTTTTTTACGTAACTTTTTAACATGACTATCAATGGTTCGCTCGCTAACCACTCGATGATCTTGATAAACAAGTTCTATTAATTGTGCCCGAGAAAATATTCTCCCCGGCTCTTTTGACAACACCTTGAGTAAGTTAAATTCTATAGCGGTTAGTTCTACCGGCTGGCCATACACAGTCGCGTGATATTTACTTTCATCGAGACTAATCACTTCTTGTGCTTGCTTAGGTGTTAGCAAGCTTTGCGTGCTTCTACGTAAAATAGTTTTAACTCTGGCAACAACCTCTCGCGGTGAAAATGGTTTACAGATATAGTCATCGGCCCCGAGCTCTAAACCAATTAAACGGTCGATCTCTTCAACACGTGCTGTGATCATAATAATTGGGATATTTGAAAATGCCCTAAGCTCTTTACATAGCGTTAAACCATCTTTGACCGGTAACATTAAATCCAACAAAACCATGTCATATCTGTCACTTTTAACTGCTTCTACCACTGTGCTGCCATCATGTAACATTTCCGCGCTAAATTGCGCCTGTATTAAATAATCAGACAATAGTTGAGCAATTTTAACTTCATCTTCTACCACTAAAATATTGGTCATAAACATCCCATTATCAAATACATTATTATGCTTCCCAGACCGTTAACCTTTGACGATTAATGTTTGTTAGAGCTTTTTTAACCCCTAACAAGTCGGAATAGTAATTTTTATCATTAAACCACCTAACATAGAAGCACTGGCAGTAATTTCACCTTGATGAGCACGGACAATATTTTTGCACAGCGCTAAACCAATACCACTACCGCCGGTATTGCGATTCCTCGAACTATCAACCCGATATAAATGTTCAAATAACTTATCTAATTCGTCTGCTGTAACGCCAGGTGCGCTGTCTTCAAAATATAAACAGGCTTGTCCTTTTTCTTGTTGTAATAACAAAGATACTTGACCGGGTTCATCGGTGTATTTAGCGCAATTAGAAAATAAATTATCTATAAGCTGATTGAGTCTGGTGGCATCTGCCCAACATTTAATTTTATACTTAGGTAAATCTACCGTTAAACTTAAGCCTTGGCTTTTCAGTAAACCACGATGCCTTTCAGCATTCAAATGAACCAGTTGATTAAGATCTATAGCAGACTTTTGATAACGCATTGCACCAATTTCAGCTTGGTTTAACTCATTTAAATCATTAATCAGCCGCTGTAAATGACTGACTTCATCAGCAATACTCTTAATATTGACAAGGCTCAATGGCCTAATGCCGTCTTCCATCGCCTCAACTTCACCTTTAATGATAGCTAAAGGTGTACGTAACTCATGCGCAATATCGGCTAACCAACGTTTTCTCGATACTTCATTTTGCTCTAGCGTTGCGGCTAAATCATTAAAATTTCGCGCTAGCGTAGCAAGTTCATCATTACCCGTGATTGGCAGCCGTGTGGTCAGCTTGCCGGAGTTAACCTTAACAACGGCTTTTTTTAACCGTGTTATTGGTCTAACAAAATGACTAGACAGGGGAATAGTGACAGTAACAATAACAGCAAAAATTCCCGCTAACACCCAAAGTAGATATTGGTTAATTTCATCAACAAATTGCAAATCAAATTTGTCAGTTATTTGCTCTGCTGGCGGTAAAGCAACGTAACCAACAACGTTATCATTGACGAGAATCGCTTGCTCGACAAAGCCATCTGCATATAAACCGATCAACAGCGTTTTATCTTGATTCAGCAAACTGTATTTTGGCGGTATTGATTTTAGTCTATCTTCAGTAGCTGAAAAGTCTCTTGGTGGTGGCAACCCCCTGCTGGTTCCTTTTGGCCGTCTATAGTCACCGTTCCCTGAGTTAAGCCTATCTTTTCTTGGTGAAAAGCCCTCGCGATCTGCCGCTAATTTGAGTTGTTCTAGGTCTTCAGGATACTTTAAATTTTGCTCTGACAACCGCAAAATAATATGCCAATATCTCCCGTTGGCATCATTTCGTTGTGGCTCTGACTCGCCACTTTGACGCCGCATTGCTGACTTATCTCGATTAAAAGGCCGCCGAGGTTTACCACCAGCCAAATGACGAGGAGGAGGAAAAGCTTTGTTTTCGTGAGGTGGAGCACTTGAGGCAACTATCTTTTGCCAATCGCCATGCTCTTGGTAAACAGCCGCCAAATTATCAGCTATCAGTTGTAAACTTTGCGCCTGGCGCTGATTAACATAATTAAGCATGCCGCGATCTACTCCCCATTGTATTAATCCATACAGAATTAACAGCAAGGTAAAGCTAGTTAGAAAAAGCACGAGCAGTAATTTGGGAAATATGCGCATTTTATCTATGAGTATTATTCGTTTATAAAGCAGTTATAACGCGAATTGGAAGAAATGTCTGCGCTCCTAGACTGTTTGCACATTTATTCCTTAGTATTTGCACTTTTATTGCTTATTTATGTATTAAGTTCTCTATAGCAACAATCATTGTCGTTTGGAGTCTCTAGCAATGTCATTTTATCTACTTATTCTAAAGAGCGTAAAAGTTAAACTAACGATTGCACTGTCACTATTGTTACTTAGCATATTGAGTGCATGTAATGATTCAAATAATGTCGATGAAATTATTCAAATAAAGGTCGAAGCAACTGCTTTACAGTCCACTTTTACAAGCATATCGCCTATGGAAGCACAACAAGCGCACTCCACTGCTAGTGTCGAAGCTAGCCAGTTCAATAGAAGGGTAGTCAATAATAAAGCAGTATTAGCTCCTAGCGGTAATAGTAGCTTAGTCGATATTGACTCGCCGTTAGCAAATTTAGCTTACCCACAGCACAAGGATTTTTCATCAGCCGTTAATAGCAGAATAAATAATAAAAGCGCCAAAAAACAATGAGCATAAACCTGAAAAACGAAACATCGAACTAAACTTGCTTGCAGACCAGACTGCAAATACTCGATGTTTTTCTTCACCAATAATCACTAAAAATATTGAGGTAAATGCCATTAGTAAACCAAGTACACTATGCATTATTTCGGCACTTGTCGATGCCGCATAATGAATAAAAGCTATAGCAAAAAATAGTCGGCTAAGAATTTCGAAAACATGAAAATAACGCTTTTGACTAAAGATAATTATTGCCTGAGCAAAGCCAATTGGGTTTTTGATCATTTTCAAACTCAACAACATCATCAATACACCGAACAAGGCAATGAATATCATAAAATCATTAATCTTCGGCCATCCAAAAAAATGTTACCGCTAAACGTTTATCTCTTTTGTCTTTGCCAAAGTAACCACTCGCACTATGAGCTAGGTTACCTTTAAATAAAATGAGTCGATTAAATTTATTTTCAATTGCCGTATCTTCATACCAAGCACTTGGTGGCAAGCTAGATGTACTTAAGGCATCAACCAAATTATAATACGGAGCTTCAACTTTGTTACCCCCAGCAGCACCATTACTATATTTTAAGCGATAAAAACTAGTACCAGAATGAGGTTTAGGATCTTGGCTTAGATACAACACAGCACCATAGCGACATAACTTTCGATTGTCCACATGAGGTCTCGCAGCACCTTCATCAGCACCAACTAAAATTGCAGTATTAGTATCAACGACAACACTATCTGACTCAGCCACCCAAAATTTAGATTTATTAACTTGAGATTTCGCCCAATCCTCAACTAACTGCAGATCTTTTTTACCTAAGGCGTTCTTTGAACGCATACCTGGCCATAGTTCATCAGTATAAGGCTTACCTAACTTCCATTTTTTTTTGTTGTAACACTTGTTTGCAATATCAATGGCTTTCTTAACTGGAAAGAAATCATCTTGAATCCAATAGTTAACACCTAACTCAGGTTTTTCATACGGTAACGTTGGAGAATTATATGGAACATCTGGCAACTCCATGCTTTCGTGATATTTATCATGCATATAGTTTTATTTACTCCCTTTTAATACTAGCCGTGAAGTATATAACTCGGTAATTGTAATGTACATTCTACTTAAAATAAGCGCCTTTGGGTGGTGCGCCGAACAAGCTCATCGCTGCTTGCATGTCTTCTTGTGGGTAATTGGTAATAGCTTGTTGATGATTTTCAATACTATGCCAACGTTCAATAACCATAAATTGATTATCATGTTCATGATGCTGCAATAATTCACAAGACAAGCAACCTTCAGAGCCAGATATATAAGGAATAAGGCTCTCTAAAAATGTGTAAAGCTCGGAGGCTTTTCCGTCTGCGGCAGTAAACTCATTAACTCTTACTATTGTCATAATTTTCTCTCAACATACTGTATTAAAGGTATTTTAGGGAATTATTTGCTGATAGCTACTTCTCACACTGGCAATGGAAACATTGCATTTGCCACTTAACTTTGATCAATTTCCTGTTGCAGCTGCTCTAATGCTGTCGTTATGGCTAAAAACTTTCGGCCAAAATCAGTAACATAATATTCAACTCTCGGCGGTAGCTCGTTATAACTTATCCGCTTTAAAATACCAAACTCAATATTTTTCTTTAAACACGCATTAAGCACTTTCGTTGTCAAACCATCAACACTGCGCACCATTTCACCGGGGCGATTAATACCATCAGCCAGCATTTGGTAAACCGTTAACGACCATTTACAACCATAAATCGTTTCCACCATACGTGCACTATCTAAAGGTGGTGTTTTTCTTGAAATTATTTTTTCATTGTTAATCATAAAGATGTACCAAAAAGTACCTACCTCACTAAATTGTGCCTACTTTTCAACGCGCTAACCAAGCCGCTAAACTAGCTCTACTTTAGCAAGTGTAGACAACTATTTGGAGAAATTTATGAATAACTTAACCAACAAACTAGCACTCATTATCGGAGGCTCTAGCGGTATGGGCTTAGCAACTGCAATGCAACTGGCAGAAAACGGAACACGCTTAATTATTGTCGGGCGCGATACCGAAAAATTAGCGCAAACAAAAAAGCAATTATCACCTTTAACTCATGTTGAAACCTTGTCAGTTGATTTATACGATTCCAAACAAGTTGATGAATTAAATCAATATATTGAACAACTACCACAGCACATTAACTATCTAGTCAATGCTGCAGGTTACTTCAAACCTACCAGTTTTATTGAACATAATAATGATATTTACGACCAATATATGGAGCTAAATCGTGCGACATTTTTTATCTCGCAAACTGTGGCAAAAAACATGATCAAATATCATGGCGGTGCAATTGTTCATATTGGTTCAATGTGGGCAAAACAAGCGATAAAAGCAACGCCATCTTCAGCCTATTCCATGGCAAAAGCAGGCTTACATGCATTAACCCAACATATGGCGATGGAGCTTGCTCAGTACAATATTCGCGTTAATGCCATAGCGCCAGCTGTAGTAAAAACACCTATTTATAGCTCATTTATCGCTGAAGAAGAAATAGATTCAGCCCTGGCAGGGTTTGATGATTTTCATCCCATTGGCAGAATAGGTACCGCTGAAGATATTGCCAATAGCATCAACTTTTTACTTAGCGATAAAGCCGATTGGGTCACAGGTGCAATCTGGGATCATGATGGTGGAGTGATGGCGGGTAGAAATTAGCCCATATTATCAATATATTAAAACATGATTGAAGTATTAGTTATCACCTTAGCAATATTTCAATCGTTTAAAACTCTTGCTGGAAGTAGTGCTGAAGAATATCTTTTTCTTCCGGATTCACAAACGATAAATGTACTTCCAGCAAGTCGCCGTTATTTTTTAAGTGATCTAGTTGCTGGTTTATACGCTGAATAAACTTTTTGCTGTCAAGGTTATCAGTACACATTAAATGTCCTAAAACATACGGTGAGGTAGCGGCGACTTCATAGGAGCGGAAGTTTATTTTCCTCTCAGAACCATAAATTTGTTGCGGATAGAGTAAGGCGAATTCAGCCCGTCCTTTTGCAAACATACTGATTAAGCCAGTTTCATGCTCACTACTAAAACGCTCAATTTTGTTTTTATCCGCTAGCGCTGCAATTTGTTTATCTAAATCATCACCATAAGAAATATGCCCAGAAACAATCACTTGTGAATCTGGCTTAGCCTTAAAAACTTCAGATAATAGCACTTTATTCCTAATACCGTCGTAAGTTTTAGCAATAGGAGAGTATGAGGCATTCTGGTACAAACGCCGACTTAAAAACAAATTAATCGGTTGACTAAAAAGGTACTTATCAAGGCGTTGTTTAGTTTTAATTTTATTGACGACGCAAATATTTTCCCCTTTATTCATAAGCGCTAAAGAACGTTTTGTATTCATATATTCAAACTGAATATTTTGACGCTCCTGCGCTAAGGTATATAAATTAGTTGCCGCACTTAAGCTCGCCATACGGTTATTGGTTTCAAGGCTATTTAAGTCGTTAATATTGTCGGTATGAATAAAAATAGTCGCTGCTTTTGTTGTCAGAGCCATAACGCTACAAACAATAGATATCAAAAAAACTATTCGATTAATTAACATAAAAGCGCTACCACTAAATAAAGCCTGTATTAAGTATAGTAAGTCAAGGTTATAAAGAAACGTTCATATTTGAGATGCTAAGGATTATAGTTTGCTTTTAGGCCGTAGCCCTTTTTTACTAACCACATTAAGTATTCGACGGAATTTAGCACACTCCATATGAGTTTTTTGCTGACAAACTGCAGCGTGTCTAAGTCCGTCTCTCATCGTCGTCATCTCAGCGATTTTACTATCCAGTTCATTGGCTTTTGATAACAATAAACTTCGATCAATTTCCACACCTTGTGGTAGTAACATTGCTTTAATTTCATCTAATGCTAAGCCAACATTTCGCCCTAAAGTAATTAAAGCTAATGTTTCTATAACCTCCGGCGCATAATACCTTCTTAAGCCGTTACGACCAAGAGATTGAATTAAGCCTTTTTCCTCATAATATCTCAATGTCGACGTCGGTAATCGAGATAACTTGGCAACCACACCTATATCCATAAACTTAGCTCTTGACTTAAAGTCGACTTGAAGTAGTAACCTCACTATAACACTAACAAGCCGATAAATTGAGGAAAAATATTATGTGGGATGAGCGCTACAATAGTACCGAGTATGCATACGGGGTCGAACCAAACAAATTCTTAGCAGAGCATTTCAACACCATAAAAAAAGGAAAAATTCTCAGCTTAGCTGAAGGGGAAGGAAGAAATGCGGTATTTCTCGCCCAACAGGGTTACTCAGTCACGGCCATTGACACCTCAATTGTCGGTCTAAATAAAGGCAAAAAACTCGCTATGAAAAACAATGTCGATGTTGAATTTATTCATGCCGATATCAATGAATTTGACTTAGGTAATCAGCGTTGGGACGGTATTATTTCAATATTTTTCCCGCTACCGTCACAGCAACGGCAAACACTTTATAAAAAACTCGCTCATGCAGTAAAACCAAACGGGGTATTTTTTCTCGAAGCCTATACTCCACAACAAATTAACAACAACACTGGCGGTGGAAAAATAGCAGATGTTATGCAGTCAAAGCAGTCTATTCAGCGTGAATTGCTTGGCTTTAATTTTAAACACTTACTCGAACTCGAACGCAATATAACCGAAGGTATCTATCATACAGGTGTAGGCTCAGTTGTTCAGGCAATTGCAAATAAAGCTCGCCAATTTTAATCGCTACAGCTGAAACTTAGCTCAACTTCACTGAGAAATTGACATGACCTAAGTGAAGTTGAGATTGAGAAAAATGATGCCTTTTAATCACAAAGACGGTAAATTTGTCATTGCATTAACCCGAGCTAATCAAACGTTTGAAGGCACAACTTTACAATGAACGGAAAAATAATCGTCTTAAATGGCACCTCAAGCTCAGGAAAAACAACCTTAGCGAGAGAGCTACAAAGCCAATACTCCGACGCATATTTATTGTGTTCGCTCGATGCTTTTTGGGATATGACGCCCTACAATATTCCCGCAGGCTCAAATAATTTTCCAAAAATGAAGTTAGCCATGGCAAAGTCGGTTAAAGCATTGGCAGAAACTGGCCATAATGTGATTGTTGATATCGTATTTTGTGGCCAAAAGACTTATGAGGAATTTTCTAGCACATTGGCTGACTTCACAGTTAGCTTTATTAAAGTTGACTGTCCGCTATATGAGCTAGAAGAACGTGAACTAGCCCGTGGCGACAGGCCGCATGGTTTGGCGCAATCACAAATCAAAAGTACTCACGACGGCGTCGTGTATGATTTAACCATAAACACCGCCGCTAACTCCCCACAACAATGTGCCGATATTATCATTAACTATTTAGCATAATAATGCTTACGGGCATGCAAATAATTTAGGGTTTTATCGCCTTTGTCAGCAGTGCCAGCACTTCTTGTTCGTTAAATAGACGGCCGAATTTTTTCTGAAATAAATCCAACTCATCCCTTGTTGGAAAGCTATAGTATTGCCCTTCATCGACTTTCTTTACTGAGTCTAGCCATTGATGACATACCAAGTTATCTATCGCTTGTGATATCAACTGACAACCATCAAAATATAAATTCAAGACATGCCATAAATATGACTTATCAGCTTGTATGTCAGTGCTTGATGTCGCAATAACACGGCCAGTATCTATAGTACTGTCATCAATAAAATGCAATGTTGTGCCTATTTTTCTTTCGCCGTTGAGCATGGCCCAAAACGTTGCCATCACACCACGATAATCCGGCAATATGCCAGAGTGTAGATTTAACACCCCATACTTAGCAACACCAATCACCTGTTGTTTTAGTATCACACCGTAGCGCACTGAAATTATAAGATCAGGAGCAAGTTCAGAAAGCTTATTTATGCCAGAAGGCGTATTTATTTCATTGAGTAATGTCACTTCAATGCCATAGTGCTGTGCAATGTCATCATAGCTTTTGAATGTTGTGGCAATAGCTGACTGATTCTCACTGGCGAAAGCCCACTTATTTAGTAATGAATAAACCACATTCTGCTCGAAATCAGCGAGCTCTTGCAAAGCTTCCGGACGAGAACTTTTCCCGCCGACAGTACTTGATAAAAACACTGAGACTTGATGCGAGCTCAATTCAGGCATTAACAAATTGAGCGCTAAATTACTGGCAATATCGTTATTTAGTAGCAACACTATATTCATATAAGTACTTATCCTGCTAGTTATTTATCACTTTAAACGACTAGGCTCAAAGGTCGCATAACGTGGTAATTTCGCATCTAAATCTTCCCAATTCGCTTTTGAGTCAACAAAATTGTGTGACATTGGCCGCTCTGATAAATTGGAATCAAAAATACCGAGTCTAACTCTTACCCTGCTTTTATCTTGTTCATTGCTACTATAAACTGGGCTACCACAATTTTTACAAAAGTGCCTGGTTTTGCCTGGCTTAAATGAAAAGGTCGTTAATAGTGCCTCACCGTGCTCTATAATAAAATCATCGCGGTTAACAAAACCATTTGTCGCATAAGCAGTGCCTGAATTTTTTCGACATAACGAGCAATGACAATGAATAATATCGCTAATCTCCCCCTTAACCGATATTTCAACTTGCCCGCACAAACATTTTCCTGAATACATTTTGCTTCCTTTGGCAATCGCCATATTATGTTATTTACTTATCTAGCTCATTAGCCAGTTGCTTAACCATGTAATACTTACAACCCGTTTTTGGATAATTTTCTTGTGTCCATTGCACTTGGTAGCCGTGCTTTTTATAAAATGGCATTGCTTGAAAATTCAAGGTATCAAGTAAGGCTTTGTTGCAACCTCTAGCTTGCGCTGCTGATTCAATTTTCTGCAATAACTTACTGCCAACTTGCTGACCCCGTAAGGATTCTGAAACCCATAAGGTATTGATCATTAGCCAGTCACCAAAAGTTCTTCCTGCGGCGCCAGCAAGTACTTCATCGTTATCATCAGCTAGCTTGACGGCAATAGCTTTGCGTTCGCTTACTTCCCAACGTGCCCAGTTAAACTCTGCTATTTTTTCATCTAAAAAAGTCGTCAGTTCAGCACTTGGCTCATCTATAATTTCAATATTCAAAATGATTCCTACGTTTTTACAATTACATCCCAACACTAGGGGCTGTTGCTCTTTATTCTACTTGATTTGTAAATTACCAACATAAAAAAGCCCAGCTAAATCTGGGCTTAATCATTCGAAACGTCAATAAGGTGAACTATTTTTCAAAGTAGAATTTGTCACGCTTATTGTCGTAATTGCCCACTTCGTTCATAGTTTCTGCGTCATACAGGCGACCATTGACCATAGTGTAAACTACGCGATCTGATAGACGAATATCTTGACTAACATCTCCATCAATCACCAGAATATCCGCTAATTTACCTACGGTTAATGAACCTAACTGGCTATCTAAACCTAAGGTTTTAGCCGGTGACATAGTGGCAGTGCGAATTGCACTAAGTGGTGACATGCCACCTTGAGCCATCATCCACATTTCCCAATGCATCGCTAAACCTTCACGTTGCCCGTGACCACCAGAGTTCACTTCAACACCTAAATCTTGCATTTCTTTCGCCACTTTTGCCACGTTTATGTGGTTGTAGTGATGATGAGGTGCTTTCGTGCGGCGCATTGAACGAGGGTCAAGAAACTCACTTGGCACATATTGACTTAAGCGTGGATGTTTCCAAACATCGGTGGTGTCGTACCAAAAGTGTTCACCAGAAATACCGCCATAAGCAACGCCCATAGTTGGAGTGTAAGCCATTTCTGACTGTGACCACAATTGTCTAATGTCATCGTAAATTTTTGCTGTCGAGATAGAATGCTCTAAGGTTGTATGACCATCAACTATCATAGACAAATTGTGCTGTAGCAAAGAACCACCTTCTGGCACTACCATAATTTGTGCTTCACGTGCCGCTTGTACCATTTGTTGGCGTTGGTTACGGCGTGGTTGGTTATAACTTTTAACACTAAATACGCCGGCTTTTTTCAAACGCTCAATATGGAATTTTGCATCATCTAAACTATCAACATGTGAGGTATAACCCGCAACTGTTGCACCATATAAAATACTACCGGTTGAGAACAAACGTGGCGCAACTATATCACCGGCTTTTTGCATTTCACTAGCGGCGAAAAACTCGGTAGTGTCATTTGAAGGATCATGCACTGTCGTTACACCTAGCGCTAAACCTGCATAGTTTTTCCAGTTTTGTTGCGGAATAATTTCACTGCTGCCTTGTGGACCATGTGCGTGGGCATCAATTAGGCCGGGCATAATCGATTTACCGGTAACGTCAATCACTTTCGCATCAGACGGTACAGCTACTTGGCCTTGCTCGCCGACGGCAATAATTTTATTGCCTTCAACTACCACCACACCATTTTCAATAACTTGCTCGCCTTCCATAGTGATCACTTTACCACCAACAAAGGCGACTCGGCCTGATGGCTTATCGGCTTTTTCTTTGTAACCTAGATAAGTTTTTACTGGCTCTGGCTGATCATCTTTTTTCGCTTCGTCAGATGCTTTTTCATCCTTCTTAACCTCAGCGATATCAAACAAGCCACTAACACTTGCTTGATACAAGTCAGGGCCCAAACTCCAATACAGTTCATTTGACTTACCATTCCAGTTAATACTTTCACCGGCACGAGTCGACAACTTTTTAACCGGTAAATTTTTCGCTTTAGGGCCAATATCTATCACTTGGCCACGCTCAACAAACGGTGTTACAAAAACTTTAAAACGCTCAGCAAATGCTAAATACTTGCCATCTGGTGAAACCTTATATTCGGTAGCGAATTTTCCTTGGTATATCGCTTGCTCTTTTTCTGCCGTTGGCGATGAGGTTAAATTAATTTTCACTAATTGTGGTGTTTCACCATCGCGTAACACGTAGATACGGTCATTATGGGCACCAAAATGCGGTAATAAACCCGACTCTGTCACTAACGTCGGCGTGCCGCCTTTTTTAGTGCTCACAGTATAAATGCCGGGATTTAATCCCCAAGTTGGGTCGGTGATATATCCACCTTCAACTTTGCGAAAAACTACGGTTTTGCCATCAGGAGAAAAGCTTGGTTCAATATACTTACCCGGCTCTTTCGTCAGTACGCGACTTTTGCCACCACGCGCTGAAACAATGCGCAATTCACCTAATTTTTTGTCATTCCAGGTGCTATAAACCACATACTTACCATCACGAGAGAAGCTGGGATTTAACTCAAAATGTGATTTTTGCTTAGTTAAACGCTTGGCTTTACCTTTAACTTTACCATCGGCAATAGTACGGACATAAATATGGCCCATGGATTCATAAACCACTTTACGACCGTCTGGTGATATTTCGACATCTCGTAACATTTTTACGTCAAAATCATCTTGGTCAAGATCTTGTTGAAAACGCAACGCCGTTTGAATTTTCTTTTCAGTTTTTACATGAAAAGGAATAACAGTTGATTTTTTACTGGCGATATCCAACTTGTTGATTTGTCCACCTGACCAAAACACCATGCCTTCACTGTTTGGTAACCATGCCATGTTTGGGTACACACCATGAATGGCCCAAGTTTCCTGCATGTCGCGGTCTAAGCCTTCAAAAATCAAGCTTTCTTTGCCACTTTTTAAATCGTACAAATATAAGTTTGATTGAAAATCATCACGGCTGATATAGGCTAAGTATTTACCATCTGGAGAAGGCACCGGACGAATTGCGCCACCTTTACCAGAAACAACAACCTTGATTTCTCCAGTAGCTAAATCAAGGCGCTTAATTTTATAAATGCCTTTTTCTGAATCTTTACTGTAATGAAAAGTTTTACCTGGTGTCGCATCTTGTGAGAAATATACATACTTGCCGTCAGGTGAAAAAGCCGGCTCACCTAAGTCTTTTTGCTGGTTCGGACGCTTAGTTAGCATCACACCATTACCACCAGTTTTATGATACATCCACACTTCACCGGCACCTAATGAACGTGAACCGGTAAAATGCTTACGACCAACAATATAGTCACCATCTGGCGACCAAGCAGGGCTATTCAATAAACGAAAAGTTTCTGAACTAACCGCTTTGCCTGCGCTGCCATCAGCCTTCATTATCCACAGGTTGTCACCACCATCTTCATCCGAGGTAAAAGCAATATGTTTACCGTCAGGACTAAAGCGAGGTTGCATTTGCCAAGCTATATCTGTCATTAGCGCCTTAGCTTCACCGCCTTCAATCGGTAGCGTGTATATATCGCCAAGTAAGTCAAAAACTAAGGTTTGACCATCAGGACTAATATCCACATTCATCCAAGTGCCTTGGCGAACATCAATTTTAGCCGTGGTAAATTCTCCTTGTGGGTTATTGACTGACCATTTCTCAGCTTTTGCTGATTTATTTGCGACCTTATCTTCGGCAAATACACTTTGCCCTGTACCTAAAATTAGCGCAACGCTAAGTGCTACCGACGATATTCGGGAAGTAAATTTAGACATTATTTAGAAACCTAATTAGCTAGATGAATTATTGTTATCCCCCTACTAAAGCACATCAGCATTAAAAATTTAAGCCTTATGCGACAAATTGTATAAAATTACCGTTCAGCACCTATTGTTAGTCATCTGAATATGTCACACCAGAACAACAAATAAAGTACGAAACCATAGACAATGCTCATTTTTTCCGTATGGTAGGAATACAGGCTTAATAAAATATAATAAAAACAAGGACAGATTTTTATGGAAAGATTATCGGAAGCACAGGCGAGCTTAGTCGCCACTTATTCGTTGTACAATGCGGCTAGCGAAAAAACCTTACCAGCTATCGATGTTGACGACACGGAAACGTTAAAAGCCTTGTTAGAGGTAATTCAAAACCGCGAAGCTATCGCTTACGTACAAAAAGCAAAAAAAACAGTGCCTAACGAAGTCAGCGAGTTAAAAAGATTACTTGCAGATGTGATGTTGCTACTTGATGGCGTTGATATCAAAGCCATCAAAGCTAAAAATAAAGTTTCGACTGACGTCAGCTAAATAATTTTCGAACTAGTGCCGAATACTCAAAACGGCATTTGAAACTACTGAGCTTGATAACCCCAGCGCGGCATTATGCTTTGTTCAATATTAAGATGATCGAGTAACCTGCCAACCATAAAATCAATCAAATCATTAATTGATTCTGGTTGATGATAAAAACCCGGTGCCGCTGGCATAATGGTCACACCGATTTGCGATAGGGTCAGCATGTTTTGTAGATGAATGGTTGAAAACGGCGTTTCTCTTGGTACTAATATTAATTGCCCACGCTCTTTAATCACCACATCGGCGGCACGTTCAATCAAATTATCACTCATGCCTTGGCTAATCGCCGCCAATGTGCCCGTTGAGCATGGGCACACCACCATTTTCTTAGGTGCTGCCGAACCAGAAGCGACGGGTGAAAACCATTGTTCTTTACCAAAAACCAATATTTGCTCAGGTTTGGCATTAAACTTTTCCGTGAGCAACTTGCTAGCCGCATCAGGTGAGCTTGGTAATTTCAAACCAACTTCGGTATCAAATACCACGCGAGCAGCACTAGAACACAGCACAAACACTTGGCAATTTGCCGCAACTAAACATTCAAGCAAGCGCAAAGCATAAGCTGAACCTGATGCGCCGGTGATCGCTAATGTAATTTTGCTGTCAAAACTTACTTGGTTTTTAATACTGCTAGGTTGTTGCACAGGGCCGCCTTGAAATCTATTTAACTAACTTAAATGAACAAATACATACTCGTTCACTTCGTTGCTCTGACACCATTATACCTTAGAAAGAGTATTAAGGATCTTTTCATGAATACCGCCAAAGCCACCGTTGCTCATGACCAAAATAGTATCGCCTGCTTGGCTTTGCGAACAAATATCACTAACTAAGTTGTCTAGACTTTGGCCGACAAAACAAGGTTGTTGGCAATCATTTATTAAGGCATCAACTGACCATTGCACTTGCTCACCTTGATAAACAAAAACTAAATCAGCATCTGATAATGACTTCGCTAACGTATCTTTATGAACACCTGACTTCATGGTATTTGATCTGGGCTCTAGTACAGCAATAACACGTTTTTCACCAACATTGGCGCGCACACCGGCCAACGTTTTAGTAATAGCCGTAGGATGATGGGCGAAATCATCAAAGACACGAATATTATTTACCTCACCTCTAAGCTCTAAACGGCGTTTGGTATTAATAAACTCAGTCAAAGCTTCGATGGCAACCGCTGAAGGCACACCGGCATGACGAGCAGCCGCAATCGCCATTAAGCCGTTTTCAATATTAAAATCACCAATCAAATTCCATTTTACCGTGCCCTGCACATCGCCTTGAAAAGAAACAATATATTCGCTGCCATCGGCAATACATTTTTCCGCATGCCAACCGAGTTTTTTATTGTCATCGTCAACACTCACTTCTGTTGGGGTCCAGCAGCCCATAGCTAACGTTTCATTGATAGCCGGTTCATTTTTTGGTGACAAAATTAAACCATTATTAGGCACCATACGAATAAGGTGATGAAATTGCCGCTGAATATCGCTGATATCATTAAAGATATCAGCGTGATCAAATTCCATATTATTGATCACTAAGGTGTTCGGTCGATAATGGACAAACTTTGAGCGCTTATCAAAGAATGCAGTGTCATATTCATCCGCTTCAATAACAAAAAATGGCGCGGCCCCTAAACGTGCTGAACAAGTAAAATTTTGTGGTACGCCACCAATTAAAAACCCTGGCTCCATACCTGCATATTCCAAGATCCATGTCAGCATTGAACTGGTGGTCGTTTTACCGTGAGTACCTGAAACAGCAAGTACCCAGCGATCTTTTAATACATTCTCTAGCAGCCATTGTGGGCCTGAAGTGTAGGCAATTTTACGATCAAGTACGTGCTCAACCATAGGGTTACCACGTGCCATCGCATTACCAACAATCACTAAATCGGGTTCATCAGCCAAATGTTCAATGAGATAGCCCTGTTTTAGTTCAATGCCTAATTGCTCTAATTGCGTACTCATTGGCGGATAAACATTGGCGTCGCAACCCGAAACACGAAAGCCCATTTGCTTAGCAATTGCCGCGATTCCGCCCATAAAGGTGCCACAAATACCTAAAATATGAAGATGCATAAAAGCCTATTTTTATAGCTCCTATACTGTTGATGCCAGCTAGAGCTAAGGTTTAAATTAGAATGCGCTCAATATACCTTAATCTTATAAAAATACATATTGCAAAATCGCGGTAATTTGCCCACTATCAATGCGATTAAGCATACGATTTAAGGGAATTCATGACTAAGGCTATTCTGCAAAATATTAATATTTATCCAATAAAGTCCAGTGCTGGTATCGCATTATCATCTAGTTGGGTTGAAGAGCTCGGTTTAGCCTTTGACCGCCGCTTTGTTGTCGCCAACTTACAAGGTGAGTTTATCACCGCACGCACCGAGCCAAGCTTATGCCTTATTCAAGCAAACTTAACTGCTTCTGGCTTAATATTGACGGCTCCCGATATGCCAGCACTAGTGATTGACTATCAGCAATTAACGCACAACTATGCTGCGGTTCAAGTATGGAAAGATACGATAAATAGCCAACAAGCCAGTACCGATGTCAATCAATGGTTCAGTCAATATTTACAAAAGCCTTGCCAGTTATTATTTTTCGGTGCTGGATCAAAACGCTTAGTGAAAAATAGAAACACGCAAGTCGGCTTCGCCGATGGTTATCCGTTATTATTAATTTCACTAGCCTCTCTCGAACATTTAAATTCTCTTTATCAAGCCGGAGAACGGCCGATTAGCATGGCGCAATTTAGGCCCAATATTGTCGTCAATAACTGCGAAGCTTTTGCCGAAGACTCATGGCAACATATTCGTATTGGTGAAGTTGAGTTTGAAATAACTAAACCTTGCACTCGCTGTATTTTCACTACCATTAACCCAAACACCGGAGAAAAACACCACCAACAAGAGCCGTTAAATACCTTGAAAAATTATCGCCAACTTGAAAACGGTGATGTGTTATTTGGTCAAAACTTAGTGCCACTAAATCAAGGGCAAATAAAACAAGGTGATCAAGTTGAAGTGCTAAAGCGCCAAGCGCCACCAACATTTGTAAAAACAACAAGCTCGAAAACAACCATAGCGAAAGCCGCGGCACAAAAGCCAAGTAATATGGTGAAAAAAGTACAGCCAACATTAACCTTTAGCAGTTTTAATAAAACCATTAACGGCAATAAACAGCAAACCCTGCTTGAACAAGGTGAAGATGCCGGTTTGATTTTGCCTTATTCCTGCCGAGCAGGCATGTGTGGCAGTTGTAAAGTGCAATTACTTGACGGTGAGGTTGAACAAAGCTGTAAAGATGGTCTGTCTGATGAAGAGCAGCAACAAGGCTATATCTTAAGTTGTAGTTGTACACCTGTAACCGATGTTGTGATCCGCCATCCAGAAAGAAAGCGCCGAACATTAAATAATGATTAACAACAGAAATAGGTAAGTCCATGAAGTTAAATTGCGATTTAGGTGAATTTAAAGACAATAACGATGCCGAAATCATGCCCTATATTGATATGGCCAATATTGCTTGTGGTTTTCATGGCTCTGATGCGCTAACCATCAAAAAAACGGTGCAACTTGCTGCTCAACATCAAGTAACAATTGGTGCTCACCCAAGTTACCCTGATAGCGAAAATTTCGGCCGCCAGTCAATGTCTTTATCTTCAGATGACTTAATTGCCGTCATTCAATATCAAGTCGGCGCTTTGCAAGCACTATGCTACGTTGAAAATACGCAAGTGCGGTATGTAAAGCCACACGGTGCTCTTTATAACGACATGATGAAAAACACCGCAATATTTACTGATATTTGCCGCGCGATTGCCCAGCTAAATCAAGACAGCAGCCAACCATTGGCATTAATGATCCAAGCGGTGAAAAATACCGCAGCATTCGAAAAAATTGCCACTGAATATGGCATAGCGCTTTATTTTGAAGCCTTTGCCGATCGCGCCTATCAAGATAATGGTTTACTAGTATCGCGTAGCGAAGAAGGTGCGGTGCTACATGATCATCAAGCAGTCATAGAGCGTTGTCAAAAGCTCATCAATAATGAGCCATTATTTAGCATCAACCAAAAACCACTCGAATTTCATCTTGATGCCTTGTGCGTGCATGGTGATACGCCTAATGCGCTTGCCATGTTAAAGGCATTACGTGAAACTATTAATGCTTCATAGTGACAATTAAGACCATGGCCCTTGTACCTGAGCAACCAGCAAACGTAGCAGAATTTACTATTGAACACGTAGCTGAAAATGCCTTATTGCTGAGCTGGCAGCAGCAGATATCAGTAACGCAGCACAACAAGATAATCGCCTTACAAACATTACTTAATACGCAATTAGCAGAGTTAATCGTGGAGTCCGTGGCAAGTTATCATTGCTTAATGATTTACTACCCATTTCAGTTGATTTCGGCTGATGTGCTGAGCAACAAAATTATTACCATCGCAACTGCTCAGCAAACTGATGACAAAAGTATCGCTGAAACACAAAACCGTCAGGCATCTATTCGAATCCCTGTCTATTACGATATCGAACAGCAATGGGATTTACATGACGTAGCTAAACAATGCAAGTTAACCATCGATGAAGTGATACAACAGCATAGCTCAACAACCTACCGAAGTTACGCCTTAGGCTTCACCCCAGGTTTTTGCTATTTAGCAAGTTTACCGAAAGCGTTAACTATGGCGCGCAAGTCATCGCCACGCACTAAAGTGCCCAAAGGTGCCGTTGCTATTGCTGAACAGCAAACCGCGATTTATCCAAATGAAAGCCCCGGCGGTTGGCATATTATTGGCCAAACGCCACTAACCATGTATCAATGCAAGCATGGTGAGTTCATACCAAAGATATCGGTTGGGCAGAATGTGCAGTTTTATGCCATTTCAAAACAAGAATTCATGGCAATGCAAAGAGCATGCGACCATGACTAAACATTATTTAGAAATTGTCTCAATGAATGCTCAAGCAAGCATTCAGGATCTTGGCCGTATTAATGCTCAACATCAAGGCTTTAGTGCTAGTGGTGCTGCCGACGAACACGCTTTTTTATCTGCGAATAAGCTCATAGTTGCTCATCAAAATGAAGTTTGTTCTGAAAAAAATAAAGCGCAACGACAATGTGCCGCGCTAGAAATTACCTTAGGGCAAATAAGTTTTCGCGCTAACACCGCCTGTATCATTGCAATCGCAGGTGCGGATTGTCATGCTCGAATTAACAACAGCTTAGTAAAGAACTGGCAAAGCTATCAGCTACAAGCCAAGGATATAATTGAGTTTGCCATGCCGAAAACGGGATTGCATAGTTATTTAGCGGTATTAGGTGGCGTTAGGCTCGATGCAAATCAGCCGCCTTGGTTGGGAAGTTTTGCGCAAACACAGCATGAGATGGCGCTCAATACCACTGGCAAACAGCTTAGTGTTAGCAGTAAGCTATATTTTTCCGAGCAGACTTTTCCCACCACAGTGCAATCACAACAAGACATAACTCAAGGTGTAGCACTAAGTAACCTTAGCAAGCTAGCAATATGTTACGCCCAAAAGCAACTAACCTTGCGCTTTATGGCTAGTAAATTATTTTTACAATTGTCTGAAGAAAAACAACAGGCCTTTTTAGCCGCTAGCTACAGCATATCTGCTGACAGCAATAGGATGGGTTACCGTTTGATAATTAAAAATGAGCCGGTATCATCACGCTCGATTGACATGCTAACCACCGAATTACGAGCATCGTCGGCTCTATCCAAACCAGTAACCTACGGTATGATCCAATTTCCGACTAATGAACAACCCATCATATTAATGAAAGAGCGCCAAACGATGGGCGGTTATCCCGTATTAGGCACAGTAATGCAAACAGACTTATTTCGATTAAGCCAAATGCGTCCAGGACAAACGGTTAAATTTACCGTGATTAGCATTGAACAAGCGCAGCAACAACTACAAGCTTTTTATCAAAAGTTCTAACTTTTAGTCATTTTTTCAGTAGAAAAATGCAAATTAAGAGAAAAATAACTGCTAAAACGATGACAAATCATTAGCAATAACTTGCATATTTAACCAATTGTTCTATTAATTTCCTGTGGACGAGTGTTAAAAACAGGCTGATTTATTGTTCCAGATCAGTTTAGCGACATTATTCAGCTATTTTTCGCTTTTTATCATTCTCATTCGACCAGAGTAGTGCTAATTTTAGCGCATTAAAAAGTTACTCGTTTTTTGAACAAGTTAATTTTTGTGCTAGGTACTAGTAAATACCTTATTTAATAACGCAAAGAATTGAAAACGGAATGTAACAATTTGTAATTAAATAAAAATTTTGTTTGTTATGACAAATTATAATTATTAAAAACTGCCTTAAACAAGCCGGAATTTTTGACTAACTTATTACTACAGTTGATTAAAAAATAAACTCTCTCAAGTTTAAAACATTAAGGTTTGATATTATGAAAACTAACATGAAATGCACTACTCTAGCTTTACTTTCAGCTTCTCTATTAAGTGCGCCACTAGCATTTGCAGAAGAAACTTCTGTTGCATCAGGTGTTAAAAAAGCACTTTCAGATAGTACAGTTAAACTTAACTTCCGTGCTCGTTACGAAGGCGTAGATCAAGACGGTATCGATGACACGGCAAGCGCGTTAACGTTAAAAAGCCGCATCACAGTAAACACAGGTAGCTTCGAAGGTTTTTCTGCTGGCGTTGAAGTTGATAACGTGACAGACATTATCGATAACTACAACAGCACCACTAATGGCGAAACTAACTACCCTGTAGTTGCCGACCCAACAGGTACTGATGTAAACCAGTTTTTCTTAAAGTACACAGCTGACAATTTTTCAGCAACTGCTGGTCGTCAACGTATTTTACACAACAACCAACGTTTTGTTGGCGGTGTAGGTTGGAGACAAAATGAGCAAACTTACGACGGTTACCGTTTCCAAGTTAACCCAGCGAATGGTTTCTCTGCAGATTATAGCTATATATACAATGTAAACCGTATTTTTGGCCCTGACAGCCCAGCGGCTGATTTACACGGTCAGTTCCATTTATTAAATACTGGTTACAAAATCAATAAAGAGCATAAAATCAACGCTTATGCATACTTACTTGATTTTGATACTGCAGAGGGTTTATCTACTGACACATACGGCGTTAGCTACAAAGGTAAATTTGGTCCAGTAATGGTTAATGCAGCTTACGCAACTCAAAGTGAAGCGGGTGATAATACCGCTGACTTTAGTGCTGATTACTACAACTTTGAATTAGGCACAAAAGTAAGTTCAGTTACATTATTAGCTGGTATTGAATCTTTAGGTAGTGACAATGGCGTAGGTTTCTCAACACCTTTAGCAACATTGCACAAGTTCCAAGGTTTTGCTGATAAATTCCTAGGTACACCAGCTGACGGCGTTGAAGATATTTACTTCACAGCAAAAACTAAAGTAAACGGCATTAAGCTTTCTGCCACTTACCATGACTTATCTTCAGATGAAGGCAATAGAGATTTAGGTTCAGAAATTGATGTTGCTGCTGCTTATGCATTTAACAAAAACTACAGTGTTTTAGTTAAGTTAGCTAGCTACAGTGCAGATGACCATGCCAGCGACACTGATAAACTTTGGGTACAAGTTGCTGCTAAATTCTAAAAAGAATTTGCCATAACTTAATTGCTAGAAAAGTTATTAAAAGGGCTTAAACATTTGTTTAAGCCCTTTTTTATGTACAGGATGTACGGTATATCGCGGTCACATGGATGTGAAAGAGCGTGTATGTACAGGCCTCTCTCAGACTTCCTATCTTTCGAGGCATTAGTGCATCCGTGCACGTCGAAATAAGGTATATCGCGATCACATGGATGTGAAAGAGCGTGTATGTACAGGCCTCTCTCAGACTTCCTAACTTTCGAGGCATTAGTGCATCCGTGCACGTCGAAGTACGGTATGCCACGATCACATGGATGTGAAAGAGTAGCGGTACCGGTTAAATTTCAACCTCAAGTTTGTTAAGGCCAAGTCTAGGGGTAGAATGGTCAGAAATAAAAGACTAGAATAGCGCCCGCTTTTAATTGAGATTTTCACGGGTATTTTTTTGTTATTAATGATCGACAACTACGATTCTTTTACCTTTAACTTAGTGCATTATTTTCAAGCATTAGGTCAAGAAGTCATGGTGGTTAGAAATGATGAAATCAGCATAGAGGCAATAACAGAATTAGCACCGCAATTTATCGTAATATCTCCAGGACCATGCGATCCTGATGCCGCTGGCATTTCACTTGCTATTGTTGAAAAGTTTAAAGGTATTATTCCTATTTTAGGGGTTTGTCTGGGTCATCAATGTATTGCCCAACATTTCGGCGCTAAAGTGATTAAAGCCAACAAAGTCATGCACGGTAAAACCAGCGCGATTCGTCACAATGAACATGGTTTATTTAAAACGTTGCAGCAGCCTTTAACCGTTACCCGCTATCATTCCTTAATTGTTGACGGTGACACTCTGCCCGAGGAATTAGAAGTAACCGCATGGCTTACAAGCAATAATCAAACGGAAATAATGGCGTTGCAACATAAAAGTTTACCTATTGCCAGTGTGCAATTTCATCCGGAATCAGTATTAACTGAACAAGGTCAGCAATTACTGCAAAATTTTATTGACCAATATTCAAATCAATTAGATGATAATATTAATGAATTAAGCTAACTGGTCGATAACTCGACTAGTCGCTACGTAATAGCAAACCTATAATTAAGCCCCTGATGCAAATATTTGAAGATAATAAACTCGTTTCTCCGATTTACAGTCGCGCCTTAAGTCTGGCGATTAGTAAAGATTTTGCACACCAAAAAAATGGCAAAATTCGCACTACAGCTCATCAAGATAGTGAACAATTAAACCGTCGACGTGAACTGTTAGCGGTTGAAGAAGAAGCCAATAAAAATAAGATCATTCAGGCGCACGGTCAAGAGCACTTTAAATCTCAAGTAATGAATCAGTTCTTCAATAAAGTCACCAGTCAAGTGAATGAGGAATTTGATAACAAAGAAAATCTTTATAGCAATATTTTGAAAATTGAAGATGCTGCACCTTCTATCATGGAAATATTATCGGTAAAGGCAGCATCAATAAATCGTATAGCTCCGTTAGTAAAAGCATTGCCTTGGCTTTGTACTGAACTGATCAATTTAGTCAATAAGCCGCAATACCGTAAGCGCTCTGATGTGCAAGTGAATGAGCCAAACCTTGCGTTAAGTTACGTCGGCCTAGACAACCTTAAATTGGTGATGCCAACCTTTATGTTGAAACATTGGTTACCAACCAGCACTTCGCCATATCCATTGATGAAAAGAAAATTATGGAATGATAGTTTATCTGTGGCATTGGCAGCTCAACTTTTAGCAAAAGAACACGGCCAGGACGAATTTACCGCCTTCAGCGCTGGTATGTTTAGTAACTTAGGGCTGCTAGCCGTTACCCGTGGCTTTCTAAATACTTACAATGAACTCTACAATGAAGAGTTACGTGCGGCATATGAAAATAAAGATAAACGTCTACATGATATTTTGGTTGAACTTAATGTCTCGCCAGAGTTATTACTTGAACAATTAGTGCAACGTAGCAGCAAAGTCGCCGCCGATATTGTTGAGTTAATGCGCTTTGACCGTTTACAAATTACCGAAGTGTTATTTGACCTTGCCTACGCAATTGATATTAATCATATGTGTCCTATTGCTAAGCTAGTCACCAAAGCTAAGGCCTATATTGCTTTTCGAAGCTTAGCGAAAGAAGATCTGATTAGCACTGATGAAGCCAAAGTATTACTTACCGCAGGGCAATTAAGCACAAGTGACATCGCGTTATTGAAGAAAAGTGATATTGACCATATAAAACTCAACTTTAATTAAATTATTTTTGATTATTTATGAAACATTAACGGCAATTAAAGATCTCTTCAGCACTTATTGCGCTAGCACCCCACTTCACACAAGCAAAAACGTGCCAAACATAGTTATGCACTAATACTGAATAAAAACGGCTAAGCCTTTATTTTATAAGGCTTACAGCGCAATCAGACAAGACAATGCTGGAATTTTCTGTCATAATCCCTGTCTATTTTTTAATTAGTGCTAGATTTAAAATTGTTTAGCGCTCATTAATTCTTTTAGTTTTGTTGAGCACAAGCGCGACAAAATTAATACCCATATTGATTACAATATCCTAATTATGAGAGGAGTTTACAATGTCCAACCACTTTCCGGTAAATCGTGAATTATTTGACGATGTTATGGTACCTAACTATGCACCGTCGGCTGTTATCCCTGTTCGTGGCGCAGGTTCACGTGTTTGGGATCAACAAGATCGTGAATTTATCGATTTTGCTGGTGGCATTGCGGTTAACTGTTTAGGACATTGTCATCCTGCATTAGTTGGCGCATTAACTGAGCAAGCAAACAAAATCTGGCATTTATCAAATGTGATGACTAACGAGCCAGCGTTACGTTTAGCGAAAAAGCTAACTGACAACACCTTTGCCGACCAAGTATATTTTGCCAACTCAGGCGCAGAATCTAACGAAGCGGCATTAAAATTAGCACGTCGTTGGGCTTTAGATAACCATGGTGCTGACAAATCACAAATCATCGCTTTTAAACAAGGTTTCCACGGTCGTACTTTTTTCACCGTTACTGTTGGTGGTCAAGCAGCTTACTCTGATGGTTTTGGTCCTAAGCCTGGCGATATTGTGCATGCTGAATACAACAACTTAGAAAGCGTTAAAGCGTTAATTTCTGACAAAACCTGTGCTGTTGTCATGGAACCATTACAAGGTGAAGGCGGTATTGTTTCACCAACAGATGAATTTGCCCAAGGTGTTCGTGAACTTTGTAATGAACATAACGCATTATTAATTTTTGATGAAGTACAAACAGGTGTTGGCCGTTTAGGCGAGCTATACGCATACATGGGCTTGAATGTTACTCCAGACATTTTAACAACAGCTAAAGCCCTTGGCGGCGGTTTCCCAATTGGTGCGATGATCACCACGAAAGAAATTGCTAAGCACCTTAAAATTGGTACACACGGCAGTACTTACGGCGGTAACCCATTAGCATGTGCGGTAGCCGAAGCTGCATTTGACACAGTAAATACCCCTGAAGTATTAAATGGTGTAAAAGCAAAAGCACAACTTTACATTGATGGTTTAAATGCAATCAACGCTAAGTACAATGTTTTTGGTGAAATTCGCGGTAAAGGTTTATTAATTGGTGCCGTGCTTACTGAAGCTTACCAAGGCAAAGCAAAAGACTTTTTAAATGCTGCAATGGCGGAAGGTGTTATGACTTTAGTTGCCGGTGCTAACATTGTACGTTTTGCTCCTTCTTTAGTGATTCCAAATGAAGATATCGCAGAAGGCTTAGCACGTTTTGAAAAAGCCGTAGCTAAATTAGCTAAGTAAAATACCTATTATTACAGCAACTACATATTCTCATTTAGGGTATGTAGTTGTCTCATTGAGAGTTTCCTATGATTATTATACGCCCTATACAAAATAGTGATTACGATGCTTTGCATCGCATTGCTGTTGAGTCAGGACACGGTTTTACATCACTACCGGTCAACGAATCATTACTAAGAAAGCGTATTTCACACGCAGAAGTATCTTTTACCAGTCAGGTTACGGAACCTGGTAACGAAGGTTACCTTTTCGTTATGGAAGATACCGAAACCGGTGAAGTTGTTGGTACCAGTGGTATTGAAGCGGCAGTTGGCCTAGACGATGCATTTTACCATTACCATTTAGGTAAAGTTGTGCATAGCTCTCGTGAGCTTAATATCTACAACACAGTAGAAACATTGTCGCTATGTAACGATTACACCGGCGCATCAGAAATTTGTACCTTATTTTTAAGTGAAAGCCATCGTAAAAATAGTAACGGACGTTTCTTATCTCGTTTTCGTTTCTTGTTTATGGCAGAGCATACTGAACGTTTTTCAGAAACGGTTATCGCGGAAATGCGTGGTGTTTCAGATGAAGACGGCTCATCACCATTTTGGAAGTGGTTAGAGGAACATTTTTTCTCGCTAGACTTCCCGACCGCAGATTACTTAACCGGAATAGGTAAAAAGGTATTCATTGCTGAATTAATGCCAAAATACCCAATTTATGTCAACTTGCTTAGCCCAGAAGCGCAAAAGGTGATTAATAAGGTACATCCAAAAACAGTACCGGCATTAAGATTACTAGAAGCGGAAGGTTTCTCTCGTCGAGGCTATGTTGATATTTTTGACGGCGGTCCTACAGTTGAAACTCAAACCTCTTTAGTAAAAACAGTCCGTCAAAGCCAAAAATGCCAAGTATTAATTGGCGATGTAGCAAGCGATAACAAATATATTATTTGTAATAGCAAAGTAGCAGACTTTAGAGCAACACAGGCGCCGGTATTGTTACGTGAAACTGCTAATCAAGTGGTGTTATCACAAGCGGTTGCAGATGCATTAATGGTTAATGAAGGGGACTGGGTTCGCCTAGTGTCTAATTAATCAGAGTCTCAATTAAATACTATACTCATTTGCGATAAACGCGCAGAGGAATAAAGAATGTCACACAATATACAATTAATAAATGGTCACTGGACAGCCGGTTTAGGCCATGAAATATTTTCCAAAAACCCCGCTAAAAATGAAGTGATTTGGCAGGGTAATACAGCATCACCAGCACAAGTTGATGAAGCCGTTATGGCTGCGCGTACGGCTTTTGAAACTTGGTCTAATATGCCAATTGAAGAACGTATTGCCATTACCGTTAAGTTTTCTGAATTATTAACTGAAAACAAAGAAGCATTTGCCACCACTATCGCACTTGAAACCGGTAAACCACTTTGGGAAACGCGTACTGAAGTTGGCGCTATGGTCGGTAAAATTGCTATTTCTGTGCGTGCAAACGAAGAGCGTACCGGCACAGTTGAAAACCCTATGCCGGGTGCAAAAGCCTTTATTCGTCACAAGCCTCATGGCGTTGTTGCGGTATACGGCCCTTACAACTTCCCAGGTCATTTGCCTAACGGTCATATCGTTCCAGCACTTATCGCCGGTAATACCGTGGTTTTCAAACCAAGTGAATTAACCCCTATGGTTGCTGAAGAAACCTTGAAACTATGGTTACAAGCTGGCTTACCCGCTGGCGTAATTAACATGGTACAAGGTGAAGTTGAAACCGGCAAAGCATTAGCAAGTCATCCACAAATTGACGGCTTATTCTTTACTGGTAGTTCAACCACAGGTCATTTCTTACATGAACAATTTGGTGGCCAACCAGGTAAAATTTTAGCGCTTGAAATGGGTGGCAATAACCCATTAATAGTAAAAGATGTGACTGACATTGATGCCGTAGTACACGACATTTTACAATCTGCATTCATTACTACCGGTCAACGTTGTACTTGTTCTCGTCGTTTGTTTATTGAAGCTGGCGAGAACGGCGATGCAATTTTAGCTAAGCTAGTTGCTAGCACGCAAGCGATTAAGATTGGTTACTATGACGATGAAGAACAACCATTTATTGGTTCTATGATTTCTGAAAAAGCGGCGTTAGGTTTAGTTGCCGCTCAACAGCAATTGTTTGACCTTGGTGGCGAATCTATCGTGATGATGAAGCACCTTGAAGTAGGTACTGGCTTTATTTCTCCTGGTATTGTTGATGTAACTAGCATCACTGATATGCCAGATGATGAGCATTTCGGGCCATTATTAAAAGTGTACCGTTACACTGATTTTGATGCGGCAATTGACGAAGCTAACAATACTTCATTTGGTTTATCTGCTGGCTTATTAAGTGACAGCGAAGAGTTATACAACCACTTCTTCCGTCGTATTCGTGCCGGTATCGTCAACTGGAACAAGCCAATTACTGGCGCAAGCAGTGCGGCACCTTTCGGTGGTATTGGCGCTAGTGGTAACCACAGAGCTAGCGCATTTTATGCGGCTGATTACTGTGCCTACCCAGTTGCATCAGTTGAAGCTGAAAAAGTTGCCTTACCTGCAGCCTTAAGCCCAGGCTTAACGATTAAATAATCCCTATCATCTAATCGTATGAAGTTTCACTGCCCAATCAAAAAAGCTGGAATACGTCCCAGCTTTTTTAAAAATATCGACCAAATATAACTGCCGTTCTGAGTGGTTATCAAACACGCTTGTCTTAAATATTTATTGAATAACCTCATTCACTAAATATCCAGCTAAATAGCTTTTGCATACCATTCAATCGACGCTCAACCTCGACAAAAATTTTATTTTATGCATTTAGGAATTTAACATGACTCCAGTTAAAAATTTATTTAACAACATTTGGCAAAACTACTTAGAAGTAACTCCTTCAGCTGATAAAGTTCATCAGCTGCTAGGCACAGGTAGCGATTTAATTAATGATCACGTTGCTTACCGTACTTTTAACATCGCAAAAGTTAATATTGAAAAAATTTCTGCTCATTTACTTAACTTAGGCTACAAAGAATGTGGCGAATACCATTTTGCAGCGAAAAAATTATACGCAAAACATTTTGAACATACCGACACTAGCTTACCAAAAGTATTTATCAGTGAGTTGTTAGTTGAAGAGTTCTCACCACGCGTACAAGAGATCATTGGAAAAATGGTAGCCAACATCAACGAAGGCGATATTAACGTTGAAAGCTTCTTGTATTCAGGTACTCACTGGCAAGTTAGCCATCAAGAGTATTTAGATCTGTTGGCAGAAAGTGAATACGCAGCTTGGGTTGCAGCTTGGGGTTATCGTGCAAACCACTTTACCGTTAGCATTAACCACTTAGAAAACTATGATTCAATTGAATCGGTTAACGACGCGGTTAAAGCCGGTGGTTTTACATTGAACAGTGCTGGTGGCGAAATCAAAGGTGATGAAGAAGTAAAACTTGAGCAATCATCAACCATGGCGGATCACGTATTGGTTAAGTTTTCTGATAAAACCGTTGCTATACCTAGCTGTTTTTATGAGTTCGCCAAACGCTATCCAATGGAAAATGGTGAACTTTACACAGGTTTTGTTGCTGCATCTGCCGACAAAATTTTTGAAAGCACCAACGCTGCCTAGTTACACTTCCAAATAAGATAGCGCTAAGAATTATCTAAAAATTTAGCGCTATTTTAATTTTACCAAAATATATATTTTCTCGCTTTCACACCACAATAATACCTCCTAATTAAAATGAATATGTAGTAGTCTTGAACCACCATTTTTTAAGAAGATAGTACATTGAATAATCTAGAATTAGCAAATAGTGCGCTAGCTGATGTTAAAAGTCATAAACGCAGTGACGCAATAAAAAAAATTAAAAAGCTATTAGAGACGGATGCCGATCTTAAAGATAATTGGGGCGGTCTAACTAGACTAGCAATATCAATAGGTGAATTTAAAACAGCAATATCATGTAGTAAAAATTATTTAGCAATAAATCCAAATGAACCTAAAAGAATAATACAAAGTGCTGCTATTCTTGCTGAATGCAGGCAAGTCAAGGAAGCAATTGAACTTGTCTCTCCGTTATTAAAAGGGCAACCCACACCCGATGTACTCCATTTTTTAGGAACAACACATAGTCAAATAGGGAATATAGAGCTTGCTAAGGAATACCTGCTGAAACTACTGGATATTGTTCCAAAGTCTGCGATTTCTTGGTTAACCCTATCTGCAATTTACAAATTTCAGCTTAACGATGAAATATACAGTAAAATAACTTCAATAAAGCACGACTTTAACAACAAAACTCAAAGTGCCCCATTTTGGTTCGCATTAGGTAAAGCAGAATTAGATGTAAATAATTCAGAAAAAGCATTTTCACATTTCGCACATGGTTGTGGTTTGATGAATAATGAAAACACTTATTCAGAGAAACAGCATTGTGACTTTATCAATGAAATTATAGCAAAACAAACTAAAGCGTTCCTTGACTCCCTGCCGAGTATTGACAATGAAGAGACAAGCCAACCGATATTTATTATAGGCCTACCAAGAAGTGGAACGACATTACTGCAACAAATTCTTAGTGCACATACCAATATTGGCGAAGGGGGAGAACTAAAGTACCTTACTTATAGTATTGCTGAAATTGGCCAGTCTAACATTAATAACTTACCTTCAGAAAGCGATGAAGATAAGCTAGCGATACTAAGTAAAATACAAGAGGATTATTCTCATTTACGCTCACAGCAATTTAGTAATAATCTACCAATAATAGACAAAACGCTAAATTTAAATCACCAGTTAGGTGTAATTTCTAAAGTATTTCCCAATGCCACAATTATACGAATAGTTAGGAATAGTGAAGACAATGCATGGTCATGTTTTCGTAACTTTTTTAATCGGGGTAATAATTGGAGCTATAATCTCAGGAATATCGCTTCTTTTTTCCATCATGAAGAGCGGTTGACCGAGCACTGGCAGAGCTTACTTGGAAAACGTATTATTCAAATATCCTATGAAGACTTAATCGAGTCACCAGAGGAGACAATAAAATTATGCCTTACAAGTTTGGGATTAGATTTTGAAAGCGATATTTTATCATTTCACAAGAAGAAGTCTTTGGTTCAAACAGCAAGTGTAGGGCAAGTTAGAGAACCATTACACGCCGACTCTATTAACTCCAACGTACAAGTAAAAAAATATTTGAAGCCATTCTCTAGTTACAAGCAACAATTGAAGTCAAATTAACAAAGCTTTAAAGCTCTCTTACCTAAATTAAGGGAGCTTTAAAAATCAGCTCTTATTGTTAGTTGCTTGCTTTCGCAAAATCTGTTATTGACGTCGATCTTTCACCTCTATTTAAAATTCGTAGCATTGAATCTGCATTTTTCCCGTATTGCTCAACAAACGTTAAAAAATTTTCTCCGTTACACCTTACATTACTGATAATAAAGTCCTGAGAGTAGCCTGATGCCTTAATATTGCTATGCATTGCTGCTCGGTTGCCATTTAATGCTACTATGCATAATTTAGTAAATTTTGAGCTATCAGCCGCAATAACTTCGGTAGCCTGTGTTACTGACGTAAATGTGCTTACAATAAAAAATGATAATACTATTCTTTTAAAATTCATACGTTTCTCCACTATTGTCATATTAATACAAGCAATGCTTTAAGTTCCTTGTATTAATATAGTGGACTGAATAAGTCGAATAGTTGTAATGGGTGTGTTCACATATGTAACGAAAGATTTTCTATTTAGCAATTAATTTGGAGAAATTACGGGCTAATATTATGTGATAGTTACATATTCTACCTTTATTTCACTCAGGTAAGACTGCACAAAATGTTACTCTTCACATATTTTAGACATAAAAAAACCTCGCTTAGCGAGGTTTTTAATTCAGGGATTGACAGATCCTTGTTCTAGAAACGTACTGAAGCGCTTAAACGCACGTAACGTGGTGTTTGCCAGTTAGCTTCTGTACCGTAGTCCGGGTCAACAAAATATGTACCTACACCATTAGCATCAAATGATGTAAGGGCTTCATCATCATAAATTTCATTGTATTCCGTTGCTGTATCGTTGTTAAATACATTGAAAATATCTGCGCGTAAGTTCACGTCAAAATCACCAACTTTGATATCGTAACTTGCTGTTAAGTCAACATACCAAACAGAACCAGTAGTTCCTTCAGAACCACGAGACGCAAGTTCACCACCTTTGTAGAATGACTCAGAACTATAAGCTTGAGCAAATACATCTGTTGGGTGGAAACCAAAAGCACTACGAGGTTTACCAGACTGCCAAGAGAAGTTGGCACCCACGTTGAAGTCATCATTTATTTGATATGAACCAAATAATTTAACTGAGTGACGTCTGTCGTTCGGCAAATTACCGTAACCACCATCTAATAATCCCGGTTGGTCAAAGTTAGTTGTTAAACCAGCATCATCTTGACCATTATCTGAGCGAACATAACCTTCGTTATTACCCCAACTATGCGACCAAGTGTAAGTACCAGTAAACATCCATTTACCGTCCCACTCTTTACTCACTGTAACATCTACCGCGGCATATTTACGCACTGCATCAGGGTAGTTCAAATCTTCTTTTGGAATAGTGTACGCTTGATTAGCTAACGGGCCATCACCATCAGGGTCTGTTGTAACAGTTAAGTCAGTATTTGGGTTCGTTAGAACATAGTAATGGAAACCACTACATTCAGTACAAGATGAACCAAACTCACGTTCTAAATACTGATTAAAGCCATAATCAATCGCAACATCTTCGATTGTAGTAGACAATTCACGATATGTACCTTGAATTGCCATACTCCATTCATCGTTTAGTTGGAACTGATAACCAGCAATAAATTCATCTGAGTACATAGGGTCAATCGAAGAGTCTACAATAGCTGCGGTTTCAGGAACATCACCATCAGAGAACACGTCTTGAGGACGGCCGGTATATGTACCGCCATTTAAGTCAGGAATATCCAATCCATCACTACTCATACCATTATAGTTGTAGTAATCTTGAATATATGTTTCCGCACCCGCTAAACGAATATTAGTATTTGCTGCAACAGGAAGGAAATAACGACCATAACTTGCCCAAACTTTTGATTCGCCATCACCATTGATGTCATATACAGCGCCTAAACGTAGTGCCCACTGATCTTCCAACTTAACAAATGAGTCACCTGCACCATTAAAGTTCTCAAAAGAATCATTACGAAGACCGGCATTGATAACTAAGTTATCAGTTGCTTGCCACTGATCTTGAATATAAAACGCAAAGTTTTCTGAATCAAACTCGCCACCACTGCTGTATGTGCGGTGACGAACGTAATCAATAGTTTCATTATCCGCGCCTACAACATATAAGTAGTATGCACCACCTGAGTTAACAGTCTGCTGTATAGCTGTAAGTTTTTCCGAGTCAATACCAAAACGTAACTCATGATCACCTAAGTACCAGTCAGCATCTATACGATAAACTTCACGCTTATCTTCACCTTCACCAATAGAGAAGTTAGCAAAATTACCACCTGGAACAAAACCACCACCAGCGGTGTAATTATAATAAACAGCTGGGTTAGCATCTAAAACACTACCTGCAGTTCTATCGGTTTCATTCACACCATATTGTAATGATATTGAAAAATCATCAGTAATAATTGAAGTAAATTTAGCGGTGTAGTTTAAGCCACCTTCATCCGAAAATGATTCTTTTGGTGCTTCTGCATTAGCGCCGGTATAATCAGTACGGAACGTCGTTACTGTCTGCTCATCTGAGAATGCTGTAACCTCTAAGATGTTATTTTCATTGATATACCAATCAACTTTCGCGCCCCAGAAAGCGTCATCACTATCTTCAGTATACTTACTTTGAGCGATGCCGTCTGGTGTTGATGTTTGAGAGCCATTATACTGAAACTCATCTTTACGTGGACTATACAATGCATAATAGAACAATGTATCTTTAATAATTGCACCACTTGCCCATAAGTTCACTTCATAGAAATCATTTTCATCAGCAGTATTATCTATACGATAAGTACCGTCAGCTCTCTTTGGAGACTTTTTGTCTTCACGAAAAGCATCTGGTTCATAAAAAACATTTATACCAGCTTTAAATTCATTTGAACCGCTTTTAGTTTTCGCATTAATTACACCGCCAGTAACACGACCGAATTCAGCAGAATAACCACCTGTTTTAACTTCAAATGACTCGTACATTTCAAATGGTGGTTGACTTGAACCGACACCTGTACGGAAGTTTGTAATATTTAGCCCATTTACATAGTAAGCATTTTCAGCAACCGAGGCACCACCAATAGACGGAGTGTTACCAAACGCAGAGTCACCTTTTGTAGTACCCGGAGCAAGTAATGCAACACCTGTGAAGTCACGAGCGACTGGGACTTTATCTAAAGTTAGGGAATCAACAACAATGCCAGTACTCGAGCTAGTAATGTCAACCATAGCAACAGCAGAGCCTGTGACTTCAATTCGCTCAACATCATCTTCAGCCATTGTAAGATCAAGACTTACCTTACCGCCCATACCAACAGGAACACCTTTTTGCTCTGTTACCTGAAAGCCATTTTTTTCAGCTGTAATGTCATAAACACCCGGTGGTAGAAGTGGGAAGCGGAATGAGCCTTCAGCATCAGAAGTTACAGAACGAGATAAACCTGTTTCTGTATTAACAATTTTAATAGTTACTGATGCTAATTCACTACCGTTTTGTGTGACAGAGTGGCCCGTAATATAACCCGTTGTCGTATTTGCAACAGCTGGTATAGCCATTCCTAGCGACAATGAAACAGCCGCAGCTGTCATTGAGCGTTTAAATGTTTTAGAAATATTATTTCTCATGATTTTGTTTCTCTCTGGACTTGTTTTTTGTTTTTGTTTTTATTGCTTATGTTACAAAATATTTCAATTTGTAACAACTACACTATCTTTGCTTGAATTGGAAATAATTTCAACACTTTTATTAGCAATTTTGAATATAATATAACCAAAACTCACCACAACAAAAAAACAAGATAAACCATTGAAAATAAAAAACTAATAAATATAAGCCCTTTAAATTAGTTTATAAAAACATACAAAATTGTACAATTTTAAGTACAGTTGAAAAACATGAGGATACAATATACCTTACAATTACACTAAAAATATAAGCAAGTATTACAATTTAAAAACAATCAGTTACACTTACAAACACAAAAAAATAAAACTCAAATACACACTTTGCAACAAATTACACACATTTTTGAAATAAATGCCATTTATTGATAAGTTTTTGAAGTGCTATTGATGTTAGTGATTAGAGTAAAAAGTGAAGCAATTGTTATTAAACTTGATTGATAAAATAACGGCTTGTAACAAAATAAATTATCAAAAACAGTAATTAACGAGAACTTTAAGCTCTTATTGCCCTTCGACTTGATCACAACCTTAATTTACGAGTAAAGTAGAACGATGAATTAATAAATAGTTGTATGAAATGGTTACCGATACAGAAGGTTATATCCATATTATTGAGTACTTAACAGCACATTTAAATTTATTCGAAAATAGTGCCAATGTTTCGACAAATAACACTGTGCTGGAAGTCATTGAAGCTGAGATGAGTGAGCAAATCATTACGCTATGCAACCAGAATGAAGGGCTCACTTTCAACCAACGCAATACCATTATCCGAGAAATTGATGCCATAGTTTACGACTTACAAGAAATTCTCTCCGGTGTCGTCAACAATGCGGTAACCAATGATCAGTTAGCATTTATTAAAGAATTTTCAATACTTATTAAAAACTTATTCGACACAGAAATTCATAGTCAATTTCTTCTGTAAGCGATACATACTTAGCGTTTCAACCTTACATCTTAGTTTGAAAAACTATTTCGTTAGACCATTTTAACTGAACCAAAAGAAACCTATGTTAACCGAAACACCAAACAACCATTTATGCACAGTTACTTTGCTGGGCAATCTAGTAAGCAAGCCTGATATTCGTTATCAAGCAAATCCGGTGATTGCGGTGGCTGAATTAACCTTAGCTACTCACAGTCGTTGGTTTGATAAAGCCAATAACAAATTCAAAGAGTGGACCAGTTATCATACGGTGAAAGTCATTGGCGATATTGTTGACCGAGCATTAATTCATGCCGAAAAGGGCGATATTCTTTTACTGCAAGGTTATTTAATTAATAGCAAAAAAAATAATCGCGAAATTATCCACGCCAGCTATGCACAAACTTACCCAAAAGGCTATGCGCAATCAGTCAACCAAATTCATTACAGTGGCACAATTAGCTCCGACATTAATCTCATCATGACTGAGAACAACAAAGAGTTGATTGAAATTACCGTCGAGTCAAAACAAAGTATTTACTCGGCAATCACCCAACAAAGCCACATAGTAACTATACAAAGGCCTATTCATATCTGGGGCAAGCAAGCGCTTTATATTGTCGAACATGGCAATAAAAATGATCAAATAATAGTTGACGGAAAATTAAGCTATCTGAATAATAAGAATAAAAATCAATTTATAGACGCTCATCAGGCAGTATTGCTTACCAAACAATAAAGAGCGCTGGTACATCATTAATTTTAAGGATTTTACAGCTTTATGGATATAGATAGCTGGCTTATTATAGGTAAAAAGTATTTTCTTTACTTTGTCTTGATTGTTTTCAGTGCTGCGATACTGGCCTCTGAACAAACCTCATCTGAACTTGAATTATCAGCTATTGCTGAATTCTCTTCTGTTCAATTGCAACAAGATGAGTGGCAAACCGTAATGCCTATTACAGGTAGCGAAGATGAGTATTTTCTTACCACCAAACACGGTAAAGTTTATTCCCTAAAAGATCAGCAAATTAATAATATTCCGTTATTAGATCTTAACAGTCGACTGAAAAAAAATATCGTATCCTTAACCGCAATAGCACAAGACCCAAGTTTTAACTTTCGAGATCGTACAGGCTACAACACTTTCTATACAGCCCATATTGAAAGCACTACTAAGCAAAATGAAAACACCCAAGATCAAGCCCAAGTAGATGAAAGCGCAACCTTACCTTACGACACGGTAATTATGCGCTGGCAACTCAGAAAACCATTGAATCAAGACACTAAAATTGTCGCTCAGCATGAAGTCATTCGAATCGCTATCCACAATAAAGCAGAAGCAATCAGGCAATTAAGTTTTAACCCCTACACTGAGTCTTGGCACGACGACTTTGGTTTACTTTACGCGCTGTTACCAAAAACTAAAAATGCCTTAAAATCAGCGCAAGCAATATATTCAGGTACTATTTTACGTATCAAACCAGAACGATTTGGTTTGCAGAGTTACACCATACCTGCCAACAACCCTTTTATAAAAAAAACCAATATTCGCAATGAAATCGCCTTAATAGTGAATGAAAATATTGTCAATTTTGATTGGGTGAAAAAAACGGAAAACTCGCTACTTATCCAAGTAAAAAATGCCCAAGGGCACAGCTTTATTCAAACAAAATTAGGCGAAGATTGGCGAATAGATGGCTTGCCAGAGCCTAATAAATTAACAAATACCAGCAGCATCATTAGCAGCCAGGCAATCCTTTATCACGGTAGAGAATTAAAAAACCTTTGGGGACAAATATTACAATTAAACCAAGTGGAAAATGGTTGGCAACTTCAAGTATTAACATCTGACACATCACACCCGGCACAGGTATTATCAACGCTAAACCAAGATAATATTTCGCAAGCTACGGCAACTGGAAAATTTAGTTTGCACAAAAATTATGACAATGAATTATTATTGCTTGAGCATAATCGACAACGATTATATGCCGTTAAAGCTGCACAAGTTGCGATAAAGAAGACGGTGGCAGCTAGCGAACCAATAGCGAATAGTAATGATAGTAATAACGGGGTATTAACTTTCTTAGTTATTGTGGCACTAGTTGTAAGTTGTTTATGGTATATCAGGTTTAACTCAAAGAAACAGCAACACTTTTTATATCAGCAGTGGGCGAATTTTGACGTCAATGCTGCAACTCAAACGCTATCGCTATATAAGCGGCATAATCACTCAGTTGAACAAATTGTAAAATTTTCATCACTAAAGCGCAGTGAATTGTTGTTAAATGACGAAATTATTTCGATAGTTAGCGCCGATGCTGAGCACGGCTTTTCAAATGCACTCGAAGAACAACTACAAATAATTTTCGCCAAAGAGCATAGATTCAAAATGATTGATGGCAAACAGCGAAAAATTCAATTGCGCTTAAGTGGCGATGAAAACAGCCAATACCTATTTTGCCTTTATTATCGTGTTGGTAATGTTCGCCACACTAAACTCAAATATAATAAGGTCCTCAAAAAGGTAATCGACTGGCATTGGTTGTTTGCTCAATATATAAACGCCGAAAATACCGATAAACGTAAAATTCGAGTCAAGCTAGCAGCTGAAAAAACATCCGATGTCGTAAACTCAAAAAGCCAGCCGCCGCCAGCATTAAAGCAGGAAAAAACTGAGCAAATAGATGGTCATATAGCCATAGCGAGCACCTCAAATAAAGCAGATTCGGTTAAGCTAAATAATGCAGAGAGCACAAATCAAGATACCGAACTAATTGCAGCACTTGATAAGCTTATTGGGATGAAAAAGCAGGGCTACTTATCTGAAGATGAATTTAATACAGCAAAAGCTAAAATTCTTAAAAATTTAGCCAACGAATTAAACACTTAGGTTATGTTTGGAACTGATAATCTGTACTTAACGTACATTTAGAATAACCAATTTTCACATTAAGTGCCGTGATAGCCACCTTTTTCACGTGCAACAGAATTATAAACGGAAAGATCAACAGCCCCTAGTCATTCTCTGATAAAAAAACACTGCCATTAAGCCCCGCTGGCTTGTTTTTACTCGCAATGCAGCGCAAAATACCGCTTTATTTCGTATTAGCACAGTGTTAAATATGCCAATGTTGTCGAAAGTTTTACTTTGCTTACTATGCATTTCCAACCAACTCGCCGCTGCAGATTACGGTAATGTTATCGTTAGCCGTGTTACAAATGTTTATGACGGCGACACCTTTCGTGTTGATATTGACCAGTGGCCAGCATTAATTGGCAAGAATGCGCCAATACGTATCAATAATATTGATACGCCTGAACTTAGGGCCAAATGCCCTAGTGAAAAACAATTGGCTTTGAAAGCCAAAGCATTCACAAAAAACAAGTTAAGCCACGCTGCTAAAATTGAATTAAAACACCTTAACCGAGGGAAGTATTTTCGCATTACTGCAGACGTATTTATTGATGGAGAAAATTTAGCAGAGAGCTTACTCGCTGCTGGCTTTGCCAAAATATACTCAGGTAAAAATAAAAAGCAAAGCTGGTGTCACGCTCCACATCAGAGCAACAAATAATATCGTGTTAACAAAGAAACCAGCGCTTAAACTTGCCATGTTCGCGACAGTTTTGTCATTATTTTTAGCGCTAACTTTAGCGACAGCCTTGCTGGGTGATTACAACGTAGACTTGCAAAATTATTTAAATGCCTTGATACCGAAAACGCTACTTGGTGCTCTGATATTAACCCTCATCCTAACGCCAGCTATGGCCGTTGGCCTACCCCGACAAATAGCCGCCTTGAGTGCCGGCTTTTTATTCGGCGCAAGCTACGGCCTTTTAGTCGCAATGATATCAGCGGTTTTTGCTTGTATACTGACACTATTACTCGCCCGCAAGCTACTTGCTGGTATTGTTCAACAGCGCTACCCAAAACCGTTAACGAAAGTTAGTCATTTTTTTAGCCACGATACTTTCCTAAAAGCGCTAATCATTCGATTATTACCCGCTGGCTCTAACTTTCTGACCAACATACTTGCCGGTACTGCACGCTCGCCTGTTAAGCCATATGTATTAGGTTCAGCGCTGGGTTTTGTGCCACAAATGGTGGTATTTTCATTGATGGGGTCTGGCTTGCAAGTAAATGGTCAACAACAGCTGATAGTCAGTATTTTCCTGCTAGGACTCGCATTGGCGTTAGGCAGTTACCTTTATCGAAAAACTAAAAATAACCTGACGCTAAGCTGACTAAATAACCTGATCTCGGGTTAAATAATTTCTTTTTAGCAATAAAAAAAGAGGCCGTAGCCTCTTTCTTCTCAAAAAACTTATGCCGTTATTTTAAGGTTAATAAGTGATTTACCAAATTAATGTAATCTTGTTCAAAGTTATTCTTATCTAGGCCTCTTGCTTCAACACGGTACTTACCGTTAACAATAACAGCCGGAACCCCCGTTAAAGCGCCTTTTTTAGCAAAATGGTCTTGTTGTTTTTTCATTGCTTTTGCTTTACTTACTACGCCAAAGCTTTTCATTAATTTATCAAATTTTTCGCCGTCAGCACCGTTTAAAACAAAAACATTACGAATATCTTTTTCAGAAGTGAATACGGCTCTTTGTACGTGAATATAGTTAAATAATGCGCCAATAACTTTTTTCTCTACGCCCATTTGATGTGCAACAACAACTGCTTTACTTAGCATTTGCTGTACTTTAGGAGAAGCAGCACGTAAGAAGTCAACATGGTTCATTTCAAACTTAGCACCATCAGCAAGTGAAGTTTTTAGTTTCGCCATAAAAGGTTCAAACTGAAAACAATGCGGGCAATAAAAAGAGAAGAATTCACGCACTTCTGGCTTTGCAGTAATTTCTTCATTAACCTTAGTGTAATGCTCGCCTTCAGTATAATTCGCCGCAAAAGCAAATACTGGTAACAACATCAAAGCGAATAAACTCACTAACTTTTTCATAAAATTATCATTCCTAATCATTAATAAAATAAAATCTACAGCGTCTAGCGCCTTTCCTATGGCAGTAAACTAAGCGGAGGCTGCTGTAACGCCGACATTTGCTCTTTAAGCATTAGAATTTGTTGCTCCCAGTATTTCTCGGTATTAAACCAAGGAAAGTTATGTGGGAACGCAGGATCTTGCCAACGTTTACATAGCCATGCCATATAATTAACTACCCGCATAGTACGCAATGATTCAATTAAAGGCAATTGATTGGTCTCAAAGCTACAAAACTCCTCGTAGCCCATTAATAAGGTATCAAGCTGTAATAACTGCTGTTGGCGATCGCCACTAAGCATCATCCAAAGATCTTGCACCGCCGGCCCCATTCGACAATCATCTAAATCAACAAAATGTGGCCCGGCATCGGTCCACAAAATATTACCGGCATGGCAATCACCGTGAAGACGAATTTGTGATCTTGGTTGGTACTGCTTACTTGCTACGTTAATCACTTGCTCTAATATCGTGAAAAAAGCCAAGTTGAGGCTTTTAGGCACAAACGTTGAGTCTTCAATAATCTGTTGAGCATGCTGGAGCATTTCTTCGCTATTGAAGGTTGGCCGCTCGGTAAAGTCTTTTTTTGCTGCCACCGCGTGAATACGGCCTAAAAATCGTCCCATCCATTCAAGTTGGTCAAGGTTGTCAACTTCAAAAATACGACCGCCGCGACAAGGGAATAAAGCAAAGTGATAACCTTGATAGCTAAATAGCGACTCACCATCAATTTTTAATGGTGCAACTAAAGGTAATTCATTAGCATCTAATTCAAAGGCAAACTCATGCTCTTCACGAATTTGCGCTTCGCTCCAGCGCTGTGGTCGATAAAATTTAGTCACATACTTGGTTTTATCATTATCATGAAATTGATAAACCCGATTTTCATAACTGTTCAAGGCTAATAAGCCGCTATCAACTGTTAAGCCTGCGCTTTCCAAACCATCAAGAATTAAATCTGGCGACAGTGAGGTAAAATCAAATACCGACATTAGCGCTTATTAAAGAAGCGGCTTTCATGTTCAAGCTTAACCTCATCCGTATCTGACACTAACTCAATCACAAAACTAATATCTGTCATATAACCTTCTAATTCGTATGGATCGACTGAAATACTAATTGGCAAAGTATACACGGTTGCCGCCTTAACAAAAATTTCTTGTTCACCATGCCACTTAGTATTTTCGATGCCTTTTACCGAAACACGATAACGGTTGTCTTTTTGTGATTTGTTGAGAATTTTAAGGGTATATACATTTTCAATATCACCATTAAAGTTCTCTTTTGCCAATTCTGTTCTATCACGAATAATATCCATAGAAACCGGTACACGACTGGCCATTTCCATGATCAATAAGCTGGTCATGACAACCAATACAATCGCATAGCCAACAAGTTTGCCCCGAATAAAGTGGACCTTTTTACCGGCTAATTCATGTTCAGTGGTGTAACGAATTAGCCCTTTATCATACTTCATGCGGTCCATAACACCGTCACAGGCATCAACACAGGCACCACAGTTTATACACTCATATTGCAGGCCATTACGAATATCAATACCGGTTGGGCAAACCTGTACACACAAATTACAATCAATACAATCTCCTAGCCCTAGCTCTTTCGGATCTTGCTTTCTCGAACGAGGACCGCGATTTTCACCACGTTTAGCGTCGTAAGATACCGTTAAGGTATCTTTATCAAACATGGCCGATTGAAAACGTGCATAAGGACACATATGCAAACACATGATCTCACGCATCCAGCCAGCGTTACCATAAGTACAAAAGGCAAAAAACCAAACGGTTGCCGCTAAGGTAAAGGAGGCGTTAAAGGTGAAGAAATCGATAAATACTTCATGTACTGGCGCAAAATACCCGGCAAAGGTTAACGCCGTTAATATTGAAAAGAAGCCCCAACAAAAATGCTTCAGTGCTTTACGCCAAAATTTATTGGCATTGAGAGGCTGGCTATCCAGTTTTTTCCTTTGGTTGGCGCTGCCTTCAATTTTTTCTTCAAACCAAATAAAAATAAAGGTCCATACAGTTTGAGGGCAAAGATAACCACACCAAACTCTGCCTAGAAATGTCGTGATAAAGAATAGCAAGAAGGCACTAAGAATAAATATCCACGCTAACAAGGTTAAATCTTGTGGCCACAAGGTCACGCTCCACAAAGTGAAACGTTGCTCGCTAATATCAAACAAAATTGCTTGATGACCTTCGTATTGAAGCCAAGGTAATAAGGCAAATAATGCCAAAAAGAAAAAATTCATTTTCTGACGTATTTTTTGAAATATGCCTTCTACCTTACGAACATAAATTTGGTCGCGGGGTTTATACGCGCCACTTTTATCTGGCTGATGAATTTCGACATTCTTTACCGGAATCTGACGACTAGTTTTAATGTTATTATCGTTTGATTTCAAAGCGGATCCTTTAGTTCGACTCTTAGTTCGATAATGCAACCTAATTATAACGGATTAGACCTGATTACCTATCAAAAATAGCAAAATATTGCTTTGTTAGTACAAAATTGATTACCCTAGAACTATTCTCATATTATTTCGTCCAATAAAATAATAATGTTCCATGTAAGCTATAAATTAATCACGCGTTAACTGCTTGTTATTTATACGCACATCTTGATTATAAGGTAGAGTATGAAAAAATTATTGATCTTAATCGTGGCGGGCGCTTTATATTTTCATTTTTATCCAAATGAAAAGCTCAACACTTGGTTGCTCGAGCAAAAAACTATGGTACTGAGCTATTTTTCTGACGCTACCGATACCAAAATCAGATTAAAAGCCGACAAAGTCTATCAAGATTTACAACGGGATTTTGCGCAATTTAATCAACAAGAAAAAGAATATGTTGCCGAAATCACTACAAGTCGTCAAAGTGTTAAAGATTTTTATCAGCAGTATTGTGACACCAACAAACAAACGCCTAAGTTACACCGTGATAATTTAGCAAAGGTCTGCCAAGTCATTAGTAAATACAGCAGTTTACTGTAATTAACCTGAACTCAGGTTATTTAATATCTAGACGATTAACCTAACCGCTAATCGCCTAGATTAACTCTCACTGCCTATGCTGACAACTTTGATAACAAGCTAGCAAATTTATCGGCACAGCTTTGTTCTAGAGCGTGCTTGCCATCACGAATAGTCCATTGGCCATTAACCATGACATCTTGAACGGGGTTTTGCTGACTGGCAAAAATGACACTGTCAAGCAGATGCTCATCATCATGAGCAAATAAACGCAATTGACTATCATCTAACACCACTAAATCTGCTTGCTTACCTATCGCTAGTTCGCCGGTATTACTATTAGTACTTTGCGCGCCACCAAGTGCAGCCTGCTGCCATAAATTTAAACCGACAGACTTCTGCTCAGCCGTTGCCAATAGCGCACGCTGTTGTTTACTCAAACGTTGAGCATATTCTAACCAACGCAGCTCTTCGATCGGATTGACCGAAATATGACTGTCTGAGCCAATAGCAAATGTGCCGTTATCGTTAAGAAATTCATCGGTCGGAAAAATACCATCGCCTAAGTTAGCTTCCGTTGTCGGACAAATACCGGCAATAGCCTGACTAGCAATAATGCCTTTTCGCTCCTGTTCATCAATGTGCGTGGCATGGATTAAACACCAATGTTTATCTAAATCTGCATTGTTTAATAACCACTGCACTGGCCGTTGGCCGTAATGTTCAAGACAATCATCAACTTCTTTTTGCTGCTCGGCAATATGAATATGAATGGGAGCTTGCGGGTCAAGCGAGCGAACATGAGTCACCGCAGCTAGCAAAGAGCTTTTATCAACGGCGCGCAACGAATGCGGCGCAATGCCTACATTGCTATTCGCTTGAGAACTCGCCACGTCAAAACACTCACTAACTAAGTGATTAAATTGCTCAACAGAATTGATAAATCGTTTTTGACCATTGTTGGGCTGTTGTGCACCAAAACCACTAAATCGATAAAGTACCGGTAGCAATGTTAGCCCGATGCCTGATTGCTCAGCTGCGGCGAATATGGCCTGAGCCATGGTCGATAAACTGGAATAGTTTTCACCATCAATATCATGATGCAGATAGTGGAATTCTGCGACACGGGTATAGCCCATTTTTTGCATTTCTATATATAATTGACTGGCAATAACTTGCGCATCTTCTGCAGTTAATTGCTCAAGGAACTTGTACATAATATTACGCCAAGTCCAAAAACTGTCTTTGCCCTCACTGCCTTGCTCACTAAAACCAGCAAAAGCACGTTGAAATGCGTGCGAATGACAATTTACCATGCCGGGGATCACAACCCCTTGTGCACATTCAGCCCCTTCAACAAACCCTGAAGAAATGTCAGTAATCACGCCTTGTTCTATTGTTAATGTTTGCTTTGAAACCCAGCCGCTAGCAAGTAAAATTTTATCTGCAAATAGTTTCATGAATCTCCCCTATTTCTCTGCTGGCTTTTCGGCAAAATCAATCAAGGTTTGTACCAAAGCTTCTAGCTTAGGTTGCACTTGTTGCGCGAACTCTTCACGGTAAGTCATCGCCTGTTCATCCATATAAGTTCGCTGTGATAACTCAAGCTGTATGGCATGAATGTTCTTTGCTGGTTGACCATAAGCACGAGTAATATAACCACCTTTAAAGCGGCCATTGCAAACCATAGAATATGGTGCATAGTCAAGATTAGTTACCGCTTCAAGCAACGCCGAAGAACAACTTTTTCCATCAGAACTACCAAAGTTAAAATCCGGTAATTGTCCGGTAAAAAAGCGTGGCACTTCTGAGCGAATAGAGTGCGCTTCAAGTAATACGGCTTGACCAAACTGCTGTTTAATTGATTCTAACGTTGACGACAATATTTGATGATATGGCTGCCAGTAATCTATAACACGTTGGCGAATTTGTGCGGCATTAGGCGCCAAGTTATCTTGGTAAAGCGACGATAAATCAAAGGCTGTGGTCGGGCAAAGTTCGGTACTATTAGCACCCGGATATAAGTCAACACCATCAGGGTCACGGTTTAAATCAATAACATATCGGCTATATTTGGGCACAAGAATAAAGGCGCCAAGTTGTTGTGCGAATGCATATAAGCGGTCCATATACCAATCGGTATCTGCAACCTCAAGACCTTTATCTGTCATGACTTTGGCAATATCGGCGGGAATTTCCTCACCATTGTGCGGCATGCTGATTAATAACGGCACAGTGCCTTTAATTAAATGATAACTCTCTGACATTTGAACCTCTTAAATTGTATATACAACTTTGATATTGGTAATTTAACATGCTGCAATCAGAACATAAAATACTTTCTATTGCTTTCTTTCGCATTGTTTCAAGTTCGCAGCGGTAGTTATTGCAATCTTAAACATATAAACGGTCAGTAATTATATACTTGTCAACGAGCCTACTAGGAATAATTTCACAATTGTTACTTGCTTAGCTGAGTTTTGTTAACCAAGCGTAACTCAGCCATATTAAATTGCTACTGAAGTGTAAATCCGCTCGTTATTGCTGATATTCCAGTTACAATATTAGCTTGATAGCCACTGCCTATCGATAAATTTTATCCGTAGTTGAATGTCGAGTAATCACCTAAATGGCCTTGAAAAAATCACCGTTAAATTATCTTTTGCAACTATTTTCTCTGCTAGTGCTATTTCTTTGCTTGCCTATTCAAGCCAACGAGACATTTGATGACCTAATAGTTCAGCAGCCAGCATTACGCATTGGCTTGCCAAGCCATGAAGCTATTGCTCGCACTGGTAATAGTGAATTACAGCGATTAACGCAGTTTTTGCGGGAATATTGGCAAATATGGGCAATAGATAATCAGCAAAAAATAGAATTCATCTATCTTCCGTCAAGAGACATATATACCGCCTTAGCAAGCAACAAAATAGATGTTGCCGCAATTTCCATATTTGAAGAGAAACAAAAAAATGTCCTATACAGCGTGCCATTTGCTAATTTCCAACAACGCGTATTTCGTCGAATCAATACCAATAATAATGGCAATATAAAGGTTGGCATTCACAGCAATAACCCAAGCACCTTAAGCTATTTAAGTAAGTACATCGAGCGCCATTATTACCCTTCGATTACCAGCTTGCTTAATAACATTGCTCAATATGATGTACTTTATTCCGTTGAACCTTGGAATTTAACCAAACAGCTCAAACAAAGAAACTTGTTTAACAATTACTCGGTAAATTTTGACGAGTCCCCTAAAATTTATTTTCACGCTGTTACTCGGAAAAACAATCGAAACTTGCTCTATAGGATTAATGAAAGTTTGCGTGCTGTTGGAGCAATACAAGCACAATTATGGCGAAAGAAATATGCCTTTAGTGGCAACGGCACCATCAATATTACCTTGGGCAACTATCTGCAAGATTTGTCGGAACATGAAAAACAATACTTAATTGACCATAATGAACTGCAATATCCCGTTTTAGAGCAAGGTTCGCCGCCTTATATCATCACAAAAAACCTCAATAACATTACCGAGCGTGGCTATGCCATTGACCTAATAGCTGCCATTACCGAAAAAACCGGCTTAGTTTTTCGACCACAATATGTTCAGAACTATCAGCAATCTATCACAAAAATCAAAGACAAAGATGCCGATATACTTGTTCATATTGAACGTAACCCTGCTTATGAAGAATTTTTTAACTTCTCAATACCCTATCTTGAAGCTAATCACAGCGTAATTTTTAGGGTAAATGATCGCTTAGCAATAAATACCGAAAAACTGGCGAATAAACGCATAGCTATTGTTGAACAGCTAACCTCGACCCAATATTTACAACAAAAATACCCAGATGCGCAATTTCAGCATTACGCAGATATTAATAAAGCTATTCTAGCGGTAGCCAACAACAAGGCAGATGCATTTATTGGTCAGTCTTTATCATCGGCTTATTTAGTCAAAAAAATGCAACTTTCTAGCTTAACAAGCCTGCCGCTGCCTAATTTTTTACCAGACGCTCATTTTACTTTCGCTAGCCACAAAGATAGCGGCCCACTGCTGACGGTAATAAATCGGGCAATTAATGATATTTCAGCATTGCGCTTAGATGACATCTATGAAAAATGGAATAAATCAGCTTTTTTTAATCAACAAACTAATAGTGATGAGATTGCTGTTACCTATCGAAATGCTCTCTGGTTTTTAATGCTTATCGTATTAATTTCATTGCTGATGATATGGCTTAACTATCAACGCCGTCGCGTCAAGAAAGCAGAACAACGTGAAATTGCCCTTGCGCTATCACAATCCGAAATTGCCCGAGCAAAAGCCGAGCAATCCGCGCAAGAAAAACTAACTTTTCTAGCGCGCATGAGCCATGAAATTCGCACCCCAATGAATGGTGTATTAGGTATGGCTGAATCACTATCTTTTACCGATCTTAACCAGTCACAACAAGAGCTGCTAATGACTCTAAAAGGCTCAGCTCGGAATTTACTCGCCTTAATTAATGACGTGTTAGATTTTTCTAAGATTGAAGCGGGCAAATTAACGCTTGAATCTGTGGCAGTCAATTTACCGTTAATTGCCAAAGATGTCATTGATAGCATTAGTCATATCTCAAATGAAAATCATGTCCCTATTGAGTTGGAAATTGATAGCAACATTACTCATAGCTATTACACAGACCCAACTCGCTTAACGCAAATCCTCAATAACTTACTGAGTAACGCACAAAAATTTACCCCAAGTGGTCACATTAAGCTATCGATTGAATTTCTCGATGAAACATTCAGCAATAACAACACCTACCACTCGATTAAGATTGCCGTGCAAGACAGCGGCATAGGTATCGCCGAAGATAAACAAGCCTTTTTGTTTACACCCTTTATTCAAGCAAATGACGAAATTACCCGAAATTTTGGTGGTACCGGCTTAGGCTTAAGTATTTGCCAAGAAATAGCGACGGCTATGGGTAGCAAAATTGAATTAGCATCGACAGAAAATAAAGGCAGCACATTTTCATTTACCTTAAAACTCAAGCGAGCGGTGGCGCATAAAAGCACTGAAAATAGGCGAGAAAACCTTCGGATCGTAAATACCCAAGACGACCCGCGATTCGGCAATATTCGAGTATTAATTGCCGAAGACAACCTCGTTAATATTAAAGTGTTAAGTGCGCAGCTTGAACGTTTAAAAATATTTGCAGATATTGCCTATGATGGCCAACAAGCCCTAGAAATGCATAGCAAACAACCGTATGACATCATTATATCTGATTGTCATATGCCAAACTTAGATGGCTTTGAACTAGCAAAACGCCTCAGTACCAGTAAAGGTATTCAACCGCTATGGTTAATTGCCGTCACTGCCGATGCCCTAAGTGGCGCCGCTGAGGCTTGTTTAGCCGCTGGCTTCGATGATTATATGGCCAAACCATGTCCACAAGAACAAATCACCAATAAGCTCAACCATGCCTATCGACAGTTACAGAAAATGCAAAATGAGACTGAAGAGCAAACAGCTTCTGAGCTAAATTACCGTTTATTTGAGCCGCAAGCTTTGCTGATAGCCAATCGCGATGATGTTGAACTAAGCCGAGATATTGCAAGCCTGTTTATTAACTCATGGTCAACAGATAAAAATGACTTCCAGTCAGCACTCGTTGCTTTGGAATACCCTAATATTCAAGCCATTGTCCATAAAATAAAAGGTAGTATTCGTTACTTATGTGGTCAAAAGCTTGATGCTATTGCGCAGCAAACAGAACGATGCGCGCAAAGCCATGAGCAACAGCAAATGAATCTCAGCGCCACTGAACTGATTATCCAAATCAACTTACTTGTTGAAGAAATAAATCACTGGCTTAGTAAAAATGACTAAGCTATTGCTACACTATACAATCAAAGGTTTTTTGCTTGTTAATCTATTTTTTAGATTGTTAAGTTCAATATTAATCATTTTACTTAAATGACGATAGAGCGGAGAATACCTCCATAGCAAACAGCAATATTATATAAAGATCAGCCAACGGAGCCATTATGTTAGAAAATAAAGAGCAACAAAAAGTCCCAAATGTTACTTTCACTTTACGCGCAAACGACGAATGGACAACACGTAGTAGCGATGAAATTTTTAGCAATAAAACTGTGGTGGTTTTTTCACTACCGGGCGCATTTACCCCAACCTGCTCATCATCACATTTACCACGTTATAACGAATTAGCGCCAACATTATTCGCTAATGGCGTTGACGAAATTATTTGTATGTCGGTTAATGATACCTTTGTTATGAATGCTTGGGCACAAGACCAAGACGCCGACAACATTAGCTTTATTCCCGATGGTAATGGCGACTTTACTGACGCTATGGGGATGTTAGTTGACAAGGCAGAAATAGGTTTTGGCAAACGTAGCTGGCGTTATGCCATGCTCGTTAAGAATGGCATAATTGAAAAAATGTTTATCGAACCTGATGTGCCAGGCGACCCATTTGAAGTTTCAGATGCAGATACTATGCTAAATCATATTAACCCTGCCGCTTGTCAAACATCAGCAATTACTGTGTTTAGCAAACCAACTTGCCCTTACTGTAAAAAAGCGAAAGCGCTATTAACAGAAAAAGGTCTAACATTTGAAGAGCTAGAAGTTGGTAAAGACGTAAATTTAACCATGTTTAAAGCAATCACTAACGCTGATACTGTACCACAAGTGTTTATTGATGGTCAGCACATTGGTGGCAGTGAAGACTTAGCTGCGCACTTGAGTTAAATTTATAAAAAATGCAAGTAAATAGAAACTAAACGACGCTTTGGCGTCGTTTTTTATATTCAGGATGAGCGGTATGTCATGGTGCCATGAATGGCAAGGAATGACGATGTTCACCACCTCATATTTGATGCTAGAATAGCGACTCAATATTTCTCTGGTATGCAAATATGGACAACCAACCTTATAATCCTCTGCACGGTGTAACGCTAAAAACCATTGTTACCCAACTCGTTGAACACTTTGGCTTTCCCTATCTTAGTGAACACATAAAAATTCGTTGCTTCACTGACAACCCTAGTATTAATTCAAGTTTAAAGTTCTTACGCAAAACCGAATGGGCTCGCACTAAAGTCGAAGCGCTCTATATAAAACACAAAAACGAGCTAAATTAAGCGCAAATAATTCGTGCTTTGAAAAGGCATTAGCATATAGCGGAAAAGTATTTATCATCACTTAAATGAAGTGACACACTGCAAAGTCATTGCAATTAAAAACTGATAACAACATGGAAAATACGCATCATTACATTTTGACTTGGCAGTGCCCAGACACCTCGGGCGTACTCGCTAAAATCACCCAAAGCCTTTTCGAACATGGTGCATTTATTACCGAAACTTGCCAGTACAGTGATCCTTATACAGAGACCTTTTTTTCTCGCATCGCTTTTGATGATCGGGAATTAAATGTCACGATAGATGAATTTACTCAAGCATTAGACTTGTTAGCAAAACCGTTAAATATGCAATACCACTTACGCGAACGTAATAACGTACCCAATGTGGTAATTGCGGTATCGAAAGACGACCATTGTTTAGTTTCTTTACTGACTAAATGGAAAGCAGGAGTATTACCTGTCAACATTGTTGCCATTACCTCAAATCACACAGATTGTCAGCCATTAGCACAATGGCATAATGTGCCTTTTCATCACCTGCCAATTGATAAAAGCAACAAAGCCCAGCAAGAACAACAGCTTTTAGCACTTTATCAACAATATAAGGGTGATTTACTGGTACTTGCCCGTTATATGCAAATATTGTCTGATGAACTGTGTAACAGCTTACGTGGTCAGGCAATTAATATTCATCACTCATTTTTACCCAGCTTCAAAGGAGCAAAACCTTATCATCAAGCACATCAACGCGGCGTTAAAGTTATCGGTGCAACCGCGCATTATGTTACTGCTGATTTAGATGAAGGACCAATTATTGTCCAAGAAGTTAAGCCTATTAATCACACCTTTACCATTGAACAAATGGTACATCTAGGCCACGATCTCGAAGCAACTGCCCTTTGCCATGCGGTAAAAATGCATGCCGAACAGCGCATTTGTTTGAACCATGATAAAACCGTGATATTAAGCTAGCGTTTTAGCTAATGGATTAGCTGTTTTATCGCCTTAACTCTGTTACATTGAGGCACAAATATCTACTCAACATTTGTGCCTCTATGATCCAATATCGAATTTCCCCGCTCAAGCCAAATAGTCACTTATTTGAAGTGTCTTTATCATTTAAAACTACGTTGGCACAAAGCTATACTTTATCTTTACCTGCTTGGTTGCCGGGCAGTTATATGATCCGAGATTTTGCAAAAAATATTATTGAAATTCAGGCATCTAACGAGCAACAGCAAGCAATATCATTGCGAAAAAGTGACAAACAAACTTGGTCATTTACCGCGACCAGTGAACAAGTTCAGATCAAGTACCAAGTATTTGCTTTTGATCTTTCTGTACGAACCGCATACCTGGACAGCCAGCGAGGCTTTTTTAACGGCAGTTCAACCTTCTTACAGGTCGAAGAACTGAACCATTTACCCTGCGAACTTATCATTGAACAATCTACCGCACCTGAACACTCAACATGGCGAGTCGCAACAGGATTAACACGTGCCAAAGCAACCGAAAAATACCAGTTTGGTCGCTATATTGCTGATGATTATCAACATTTGATCGACTGTCCTGTTGCCATCGGCGAATTTGACAGTACAGAATTTACTGTTGAGGGCGTGGTGCATCATTTAGTATTTACCAGTAAACACTATGGCGATACCACACGTTTAGCAGATGATATTAGTAAATTATGCCAACACCATATTAACTTATTTGCTGAAGCTCCTTTTCGAGAATACTGGTTTATTACCCATTTACAGGCAAGTGGTTTCGGTGGACTAGAACATAAAAACTCAACCGTATTACAGGCGAGTCGCTTCGACTTGCCTAACCCACAGCAGCCTGCTGCCGAATTTAGCGATAATTACAAAACCTTTTTAAGCTTATGCTCGCACGAGTATTTTCATGCCTGGAATGTTTGTCGTATCAAACCAAAAGAGTTCACCCCGTATAACTTACAAACAGAAGTTTATACCAAGCAATTATGGGCTTTTGAAGGCATTACCTCTTATTACGATGATTTTTCTCTCTATCGAACGGGGTTAATTAAATTTGATGACTATCTCGCTTTATTAGCAAAAACAGCCACTCGCGTTTATCGCGGCGCGGGCGAATTAAAACAAAGTGTTACCGCATCAAGTTTTGATGCTTGGACCAAGTTTTATCAACAAGGCCCAGATGCGGTTAATAATATTGTCAGTTATTACACCAAAGGCTCTCTGATTGCGTTGTGGCTGGATTTAACCATTCGTAGCAAATCGAACGATCAGTACAGCTTAGATACTTTGATGCGAGAATTATGGATCCATTTTGGCCGCACTAGTATCGGTACTAGTGAAGATGACTTTATCAATATCGCCAATATACTTTGTAATGAAGACATTTCCTCACAATTTAAACACCATTTATATAGTAGTGAACGTATTGATTTAACCGATGATTTAGCAAAATTTGGCGTGCAATTGCAACGACAAAAATTCAAAAAAATAAATAGCTTAGAAACGATTGCTACTGAGCAATATCAAGCCTATCTAGGGGCTAGCTTTACAGCGCAAGAAATCGGTTTAAAAGTCACGCAAGTGTTAGAAAATTCTCCCGCTGCGCTGGCAGGACTAGCGGTTAATGACATACTCGTTGCAGTCGATGGCTTAAAAGTAACGGAAAGTTCACTGCAGTCATTACTTGAACACACACCAAAGGATACGAAGTTGAACTGCCACTTTTTTCGTGATGACCAATTATTACAGTCAAAGTGTCAAGTTACCGATTCTCCGCTATCGGGCATAGCGTTCAAAGTAGTCGATGACAACTTAGTCAAAGCTTGGCAACGCCAGAGTTAATTATTGTGGAAACTTCACATGTAGAACAAGAATGTAAACTAAAGCGTACGCATATGCTGACAACATAAATGTACTAAACTAACCAGAAAATTAGGGCACTGAAATGAGTTATGGTAAAAATTAGCTCATTCGAGAATCGCATAAATAACACTATTATGATTAATTTAAAACGCTTCCATCATGTCGCTTATCGCTGTAAAGACGCGAAAGAAACTGTCGATTGGTACCAAAAACATTTGAATATGGAACTTACCGTTGCCATAGCAGAAAATGAAGTACCGTCAACCAAAGCCCCAGATCCCTACATGCATATATTTTTAGATGCCGGTATGGGCAACGTTTTGGCTTTCTTTGAAATCCCTAATTCTCCAGATATGGGCCGTGACGAAAACACACCACAGTGGGTACAGCATATCGCTCTTGAAGTTGAAAACGTTGACGCATTAGTGGCAGCAAAAGCAGAGTTACAAGCGCAAGAAATCGAGGTGTTAGGGCCGGTGAATCACGGAGTATTTAAGTCGATTTACTTCTTCGATCCTAACGGTCATCGGCTAGAACTAGCCGCCAATACCGGCACAGCTGAGCAATACGAAGAGCTTAAACGTGTAGCCCCTTTGATGGTAGAAGAGTGGTCACAAACGAAAAAAGCCCCCACACACGCTGCATGGTTGCATCAACAAGAAGATTAACCCGAGTAATTTAATGCTGCGGGTTGCTTTTGTATGTTACCCGCAAATATCTCGCCTACCACTCACTATTTCATAGATAAAATATTGAAGTTTCGCTACAGCCCTTAATAACGAAGGGTTTCGTAACGAATTTAGTATTCATAGCATAACGAGTAAATTACTTACATTCACCATTATTTTTGTAAGACATTGACCACTAAATAACTAAAATACAAAAAAAAATAACATCTATTTACATAAAAATTACATTTAAAAACAGATGCTTGTAAAATATTGTCTTTTCGTACAATAAATAAACGATAAAAAGCGCTTGCTGCATTAAATAACTTCAGTAAAGTATAGGGCAGCTGCTAAAGCAGCATTACACAAAACGGATAGATATTGCATGGAAAGCAATAAGCGTTTAAAACGCAGAATACTATTTTTAAACAAGGATTGTTGACTAAAACTCATGAAGAGTATTGTTATATTTAGTCCAGAAGGGCATTACGGATAGCCATAGAAAGCGTCAGGACGACCGAGAAAAATAAAATTAAACACGGAAGATATTATAATAAGATTGGAAACTGTCAAATTCACAGGGACTGTATCAAAAGGTTAGGATAACCATTTAAGAATCGGAACTATCTATGTAGTGAAATACTACATTCTTCTCCAAAAGCGACGTTTTTAACGTCGCTTTTTTCTTTCTATCGCTGTTTGGTTCGTAATGTCGTAAAATACCCATAAGTGTTCATTATTTTAAGTTTATTGTTATGTCTCGTACGAAAAAATCGCGCAAACCAGGTACTGGTTCAATTGGTGTTGTTAAAGATGATAAAAAGAAATTAGCCACACCGGTACCTCGTAAGCCAAAGAAAAAAACTGGCAAGGAAGCAGGTAATCGACAAAAAGAAGCAACGGCTAGCGTGAGTAACAAACAAAACTCAAAAGTAAAAAAAGATCCCCGTATTGGCAGTAAAACGCCGATCGATTTGGGTAAACCCCTTGCTACACCAAGTAAGCCACAAACGGTTACAACAAAATCGCTTAAGAAAATTCAAGAAAGCTCACCAATTGCCGCTATCCGCGCTGTCGAAACAAGCGAAACCTTAGCAGAGCAACTTACTCGTATTGAGCAAGATGCTAAGTTGCAAGAAATACTTGAAAAGCAAGATAATGACCAAGCGTTAACAGCAGAAGAAGTCGACTACTATAATGAACTAATGGAAAAACATGAAAAAATTAGTCAAGAGTTAGGCGCTGACGACGAAGACGAAATCATGGTCACGAATACCAAAGCCGGCTCTGAAGATGAGCTTTGGGACAAAATTGACAACAGTGACTTATCACGATTCGAATAAGGATAAAACATGCTTTCCAATCCATGGCTTTATCTTGCGTTATTAGGCATTGTTATTATTGGTGTGCTTGCGGCCATTGCCACTAAGTTATTACGACAATTGGATCAGCAAAAACGGGCACAAGTACACGCAGAAAAAGCCCAAAAACAAGCACATCAGCAACATGACAAAAAAATAATATCGAGTGTTATTATTATTGTCCGTGCCATGAAAGAAGAACAATGTGATCTTGCAGAAGGCTGTTGGCGCTTAAGTGTATTGCTTGATTCATTAAAGTTAAGCCAAGAACTAAACTTGCAGTTTCCAGCAATATTTCAGCTCTATGAAGCGATTAAACATATGCCAATTTTAGAAGCACGCAAGCAGCTTGATAAAAAAGCCCGTATGAAGCTCGATTTAGAGCGTATGAAGGCAGAAGCAACATTAGCCGATGATATTAAACGTGATCTTGAATTGCTGCATCAATACGCCAATGAACGCTCATCCGTATTAAGTAACAAAGCCACATAAGTGGCTTCGTGGTACAAAAAAGCAATCACACTAAAAAACCACGACAGCTCACTATATCTAACTCGTTGTAATAAATAATGAAGTTATAATAAAAATGATATAAGTCACAATAACATCATCAGCATTGCGCTCGATCAATGTTTGCTCAGCTAGTTAATCTATAATAGCCTTAGATTGATAAACGGGAAGACTCATGCAAGCAACTCAATTTTTCGATAGCGCACTTTTAAAGAAATATAATACTAGTGGCCCAAGATATACCTCATATCCAACGGCACTGGAATTTCATGATCAATTCAACCATGACCATTTAGTGCAAGCGATAGAATCATCACCAAATCGTGAGTTATCTTTATACGTCCACATTCCGTTCTGTCACAGCCTTTGCTATTACTGTGGTTGTAATAAAGTTATCACGCGTCATCGTGACAAAGCCGATACTTACCTTGAATTTCTCGCCGAAGAAATTGCCTCAAGAGCACCGCTATTTAAAGATTACACCATAAAGCAATTGCATTGGGGCGGTGGTACACCAAGCTTTTTGCGACACGAACAAATTACCAAACTGGTTGAACTGCTAAAAGAAAAATTTACTTTTGCAGAGCAAGTAGAAATGAGCATTGAAATTGACCCACGCGAAATCGAAATGGATCTGGCCGAGCATTTATATAGCTTAGGTTTTAATCGCCTTAGTATTGGTGTGCAAGACATTGACGAAAAAGTTCAGCAAACCATTAACCGTGTGCAATCAACAGAGTTTATTGAAAACTTTATCGCACATGCCAAAGCAGTTGGCTTCAAATCAATTAACATTGATTTAATTTACGGTTTACCACATCAAAATATTGATACCTTTACGCGTACATTAAACAAAGCCCATGAGATGGACGTAGACCGTATATCACTATTTAGCTACGCTCACTTACCATCACGTTTCGCGGCGCAACGTAAATTACGAGATGAGTGGCTACCCAGTGTTGATGAAAAATTTGCCCTAATGAAACTAGCCATCGAAAAGCTATGTGATTTCGGCTACGACTTTATCGGCATGGATCACTTTGCTAAACCTCAAGATGAGCTTTCTATTGCACAAAAAGATGGCAGCTTACACCGAAACTTCCAGGGTTACACCACCAAAGGTGGCTGTGACTTGCTAGGTTTAGGTGTTTCGTCAATTAGTGCCATTGGTAATAGCTTTAGCCAAAATACCAAAGAGTTACAAGATTACTACAAAGCCATTGATAGCCAAAAGCATGCACAAGTAAAAGGCGTGAGTTTATCGACTGACGATATTATTCGTGGTGAAGTTATCCGTGAATTAATGTGTAACCTATATTTAGATAAAAACAAAATTAATGCCAAATTTGCTATTAATTTTGACGATTACTTTGCTGATGATTTACCACTATTACAAACCTTCATTGATGACGGTTTAGTTGCCAACACCAGTGATGAAATTCAAGTTGCACAAAAAGCACGTTTGCTTATTCGTAATATTTGTATGAGTTTTGATGCTTACATGAAGCAACATGTCAGTAAACAACGCTTTTCGCGAGTTATTTAAATTAGCTTGCTAAAGAACCCAATACAAATCTTTGTTCGGCACTGTAAAAACATAACTCAGTGCCGTTTTCATTTTGCTCTTCTGTTGCTAAATCAACCCATTGGTAATAAACATTCCGGTGTACTTTCGCCGTTAAATTGCGCCTAACCGTTAGATATAAATTACCTGATTCATCAGCAATTAACGGATGGTTTTCATCCAAAATAAATACATCATCTAAATTAGTTGTTACCTGCATACGCGATTTTTCAGCATCTAGCCATTGCCACTGCGTGATTAAAAATGGCGCATCTTCAACCGCAATACCAATTTTTTCAACCGGTGTGACTAAGAAGTAATTCTCATGCTCTTTTTTTAATACTGAGGCGAATAACTTAACCAACGACAAGCGCTTAAATATCGTGCCATTGTAGAACCAACTACCATCAGCTTTTATTTGCAAATCAATATCGCCACAAAACGGCGGATCCCATAATTCAACAGGCGGCAATTTCTTATCACCATGCGATGACGAATTGGCAATTTGTGCAGTAATTTTTTCTAAAGACATAACTTTCACTTTAAAGCCTCAATTATATTATGGTAGCAAGCTATGAGAAAAACTAAAAATTTCTCAATGAATTAATGACTTTGATCACTGTCAACAAAAACGCGTTGGCAAGTCGATATTTTGTAATTTTGTGTTACGCTCATTACAAAGGACTCACTCGAACCAAGGAGGAAGTAGCTAACGAACATAACAATATCAATCAATATATTGATGTTCGAAAATAAGGTATTTAACTCTATGTTCAAATTTAAGAAAATTAATCACAAACTTATTTTTTCTTTTTTATCTCTTTCACTACTGCCCTTAATCATCTTTGCTTTTTTCAGTATCAATATGGCAAAAAACTCTATTCAAGCACAGGCCTTCAATCAGCTAGAATCCGTGAGAACCATCAAAAAATCACAATTACAACATTACATAGCATCATTAAAATCTAGTTTGTTGGTACTTAATCACTCGCCTTATACAGCAAGTGCCTTAAAAGAGTTTACCGAGATAACAAGAAATAACGGCATCACAAGTCAAGAGTGGCAGCAACTTGAACAGCAATATGCTGAACACTTTATCAACATCAATAAAGTGAATGCTTGGTATGATCTATTCTTAATCGATTTAAATGGCACCATTGTTTTTAGCGCGGCTAAAGAATCTGATCTTGGAATGAATATAGCAAGTTCGGCTTTAGCGAATAGCAGTATTGGTGATGCCTTTATTAAAGCGAAAGGCAGAGAAGTTGGTGTCTTGACCGTCAGCGATTTTAAACCTTATCCGCCATCAAATAACGAACCTGCCGCCTTTATGTTCAGTAAAATAGCTGACAGCAATGGCGTCGCTATGGGTTACGTGGCATTGCAATTTCCAATCAATAAAGTTAATGAAATAATGCAGCAACGTGAAGGCATGGGAGCGACGGGAGAAACCTATTTAGTAGGGCAAGACAAACGCATGCGCTCTGACTCTTTTCTTGACCCCGAAGGCCACTCTATTCTCGCTTCATTCGCCGGTACCATTAGTAAAAACGGTGTTGATACTGTTGCAGTTAGCGATGCTTTTAATGGTATTGAGGCCAGCAAAATTATTATCGACTATAACGGCAACCCCGTATTGTCTTCCTATACCACACTGAGCCTTGACAACTTTCGATGGGCTTTGATTGCCGAAATCGACGAAGCGGAGGCATTTGCGACCGCTGATAGTCTAATGAAAATATCGACAATAATTGTGATTGTTGCGTCGATTATTATCACCTTGGTCGGTTTATTTATTGCCAAAAATATCGGTAATCCCATCGTACAAGCAGTAAACGCGGCACAGTATGTTTCTTCAGGAGATTTAACGCAAACAATCGAAATCAATCAAAGCGATGAATTAGGCCTACTACAACAAGCAATGCATGACATGACTATTAAGTTAAAAAGCATGATAGAACATATTTCAGCTTCAGCTGAACAGCAAGCAGCCGCCTCGCAAGAGCTTTCCAGTATCACAGCACACACCAATAATAATGTCAGCCAGCAGCACCAAGCAACAGACCAAGTCGCAACCGCAATAAACCAAATGAGTGCATCTATCGATGAAGTCACCAGTCGAACGGCGGAAGCTTCAAATGCCGCCGACGACTCTAAACGCTTGGTCAACACTAGCTCAACAGCGGTTAATGAAACCATAGAACAGATCCGAGCGCTTTCCAACGGCATCTTAGAATCTAAAACCATGATCGACGAAGTACAAGCCGGCACAGCAAACATTGTTAATATTCTGGTCGTTATTAAAGGCATTGCCGACCAAACCAATTTACTCGCGTTAAATGCAGCGATTGAGGCGGCAAGAGCTGGAGAGCAAGGCCGAGGTTTTGCCGTGGTTGCTGATGAAGTGCGCACTTTGGCACAAAACACCCAAAACTCAACCATTGAAATTGAAAATATGATCCAGTCACTAGAGAGCAAGGTAAGCAAAGCCACAAACTCAATGAACTTAGGTAGTGAACAAGCCAAAAGTATTGTTGAGAAAACTCATGAAGTTACACAATCTTTAAGCGAAGTTGAAGCCTCGGTTTCACTGATATCAGATATGAATATTCAAATTTCTACCGCCACTCAACAGCAAAGTGAAGTGGCAAGAGATATCAGCCAACAAGCCGTACAAATCAGTGATATTTCTGTTGAAACAGGAGACGGGGCAAAAGAAATTTCTGCCGCCAGTGACGAATTAGCAAAGTTAGCGGCAGATCTGTCGGACCAAGTAAAAACCTTTAAGGTGTAATGTATCTAGCCAAGATATCGGTTATCTTGGCTAGATTTTTAAAGGCCAACATGACAGGTAAGTACCATAATTTGTCGGCAAAGGTTAATTAAGCACAAATTTTTTGCTAAAAGTTACCGGAAAGTCGATATTTTTCTTGTCAATCGCCCATAAAATGCAATACAATCCTCGCGCCTTATCAAGAGGCGCTCCAAGTAATATCAGTGGTGGCTATAGCTCAGTTGGTAGAGCCCCGGATTGTGATTCCGGTTGTCGTGGGTTCAAGTCCCATTAGCCACCCCATCTTTTATTTGCTAAAGCTGCTAAATCATTCTATTTCCAATACAACGACTGCACATTTTCAGTTAACACCTTAAATTTTTTATCCCTTTTTTTTCCATTCACCCTATCATTTTTTCAGTTTTGTATAGCTACCGTTAACGCAAAAAAAACATAAATAATCAAATTATTTCAATAAATTAAATACAACCTATACATACCCTGCTACTTAATTTTCGCCAAGTGACATTTGGTTGACATTTGCCTCTCTATAATCGCCGCACATTAGTCAATATATCCATCTATAAAGGTTTATTATGAATACGTTAAATAAATTTTTGACAGCTATCACGCTTCCTACACTCGCTTTAGTTTCCTCTGCCGCACAAAGCGTCGAAATATCAAACGGCCCTGACCGCTTAAACATCGGCTTAGGTATTAAAGTTGAATCATCTCCATTCGTTGACGTTAGTAACGACAGTATTCCCATTATTGCTGGCAGCATTAAACAAGGTGGTTTTTATTGGCAAGGCAACGAACTTGGCTATCGTTTTATTGAAAACAAGAATTTTCAATTCGCAACCATAATTCGACCATTTGAAGGTTTTGACTTAGAAGCTGATGATTTATCAGAAGGCTACAAAGGCTTTGAAGAACGCGAAGGTAAAATGGAATACGGTTTCAGCGCGGCTTTTAATACTGGCCCGGTTGTTACCACCATTACCCCTCTATACAACGGCGAAGGTATGTCACTTGAAATAGACGCAAGTCGTAAATGGGTATCAGACAGCTATGTTTTCAAATTAAAAGGCTATGTTAGATACGACAGTGCCGACTACCAAAACTATTACTTTGGTATTACTGAAGATGAGATGAACAATCCACTAAACCATAAAATTAATAGCGCATACAAAGCCGGCAGTGGCATCAGTTACGGTGTTAAAGCCATTGCTTCTTATCAAATTAGTGAAAGTTTCTACGTTCAAGGTTTACTAGAAGCCGGTAAATTAGACAGCTCTATCACCGACTCTGGCCTGGTTGATAGCACCAATACTTTTGGCGCGGCAATAGGCATCGGCTATCGATTCTAATCACTGGCTTATACCTTTAGCTAAAACATACAGGAGGAAACTCCTGCTATATTTGATCAGGGTTTCGTAATGAAAAAAACAACAAAATTATTTTGCCTGACGGCAATACTAGCATTAACGGCATGTTCATCATCTATGCGTTATTTTCAAGGCCAAGATGATTGGTACCGCGACTTACGTCTTGACGGCTGGCAAGCATCTGGCGCGAACAAACAAACCGTAGCGCAAGTTATTAATCGTATTGAAGAGAAAAATCAAAACCAAAAGGCTCGTTTTGACCTTGCAACCAGCGAATATAAAAGTGGCAACTGGCATTATGAATGGGACAGCGCAGGTCAGCAGGCAAATGCCGAAGGTGACTTTCTAGCGGCAAGTATGTACTACACCATAGCGGCTTACCCATTTATCAATGAACAACCGCGCTCTAATGATTCATACCAAAATGCCTTAAAAAATTATCAACAAGCTGTTGAAAGCGATGGCTCTGCATTGGAGCAGATCACCGTTTCAACTCAAGATGGCAAAGCAAAAGCATTTTTACATTTACCTAAACAGCAACCTAATAAGGCGATGCCAGTTTTAGTAATGACCAATGGCAGTGACCACGCATTAACCCAGCTTTACCCGATTTATCGCGACTATATTAAGCAAGCGGGTTGGGCCATGGTAACTTTTGATTTACCAGGCTTAGGGAGTAACAACAGCTTTGCACAACACACTGGTCGCACTAATGTTATTCATCAGCAACTTATTCAAAAGCTTAAGCAAGACCCTCGACTACAGTCAGATAAAATTGTCTTAATGGGCAAAAGCTTTGGGGGTAACGCGGCAATTAAAACCGCCTTTACCAATAGTGATGATATTGCTGGTGCTATTAGCTGGTGTGGTGCGGTGAATGGTCCATTTCTAAAGTTCGGTTTTATCATGACCTTGTTGCCTGATATGACCCGAGATGCCTTATTGTCTCGCTTTGACCTACCGCAAGATAAACTGTCGCAGCAAGGCAAAGCACTAGCGTTATCTTCACAGTATTTGGGCAAAGTAAAAACCAAGGTGCCAATGTTGGCGATTAACCAAGGCAACGACAAAATTTCACCGGTAAGTGATATGCGTTTAATTGCCGAGTCATCTACACAAGGAAAGTATGTCATTGTTGAAGAGGATATTACACAAGGGCATTGTTCATCTGACAGCTTAACCATGCCACTGGTCGTCAACTGGTTAAATCAGCAATTTCCGATCTAGTCAGCAGGCTTAAATTTATCAAGTGCACAATAAGCCAAGAGAGTTATTATTAATGGAACTTTCTTGGCTACTTTTCCCGTCTATACTGCAAGGATGTAACTATAAATAAAGTTGAGTACAAACAAGGTTATTATTAAAAAACACTGATAAGCTCAAACTAACAAAACTTCTAAGGACAACACCTGTGTTACGAATATTAATCACTGAAGATCATCTTGACCTTGCAGAAAATATTGGTGACTTCATAGAAACTAAAGGCCATCAGTCTGATTATGCCTACGACGGACAAATGGCGGTGACACTCGCTGCTGAGAATGATTACGACGCGATTATCATGGACATTAATATGCCTAAAATGGATGGCTTAGCGGCGACTAGCGCAATTCGCCAAAGTGACAAACCTTCAACACCTATTTTAATGTTAACAGCCAACGATACTCTAACCGATAAACTCGCGGGTTTTGACGCCGGCGCCGATGACTATATTGTTAAACCTTTTGCAATGGCTGAGCTATATGCTCGCTTACAGGCACAGGTACGCAGAATAAATCACGATTATGTTAACGAATTAAGCTTTCAGCAGTTAACACTAAACCAAAGCAATAAAACCGGCTGGGTAGGTAAGCAAGAGTTACCGCTTACTCTAGCGAGTTTTAAAATATTACAATTGCTTGTTAAAAAGCAGCCGGAGATAGTCGAGAAAAGAGAAATTGAATTTCAACTCTGGGGCGATTTAAAACCAGAAAATGATGTGCTGCGTAGTCACATTTATAAGGTGAGAAAAATATTGTCGATTCACCTACCTAACTTAAAAATCACCTCAAAACATGGTCAAGGTTATAAATTAGAGAAAGTTGTTCATGAATAACAGTACCAATAAAATTACAGCCAAGCTCAACAAACTTAGCTTAAGTCAACGACTTAAATTTACTTTAATAACGGGTTTTCTTGTTATTGCATTGCTCGGCTCTATTGCCTTAGTGGTGATCAGTAAATCAATCGAAGATCATATTTTTGAAAATCAATTACAGTCAATTGTTAATCAATATCAAAGCCTCACTCCCGCACAACAGGAAAAGTATTCCAGTATTAACCTGAGGATATATCGCAGCTTAGCGCAAGTACCGTCACAATTTCGCAATAAGCTCACCAATTTAAGCCCTGGCATTTATGACGTTGAATTTTCCGTTAGTGAAGAGTTTCACATCGCTGTCGTACCTAGCAAAAACTCCAAGCTCTACTTCTTTTACGATGTTTACGACTTAGAAATAAGTGAAGCGTCAGAAATTGTTATTGTCGAAATAGCCTTAGGCTTGTTTATGCTGTTATTACTGGTGCTCTTAATTATTTTTCAAAGCACCATTAACAAAGCGTTAAAGCCAATGTTTACGCTTATCAGCCAAATTAAAAATACCGATGGCACAACGGTTGACTCCTTTGTTAACCCAGGATTTGCAGAAAATGATCAAGAAATAGGTTTACTTTATCGCACTCTGAATGAATACAGCGAACGCCTATCAAGTTTTGTTGAGCGTGAGCGTGAATTTACTGGTTTTGCCAGCCATGAATTGAGAACACCTGTTACCATCATCAAAGGCGCTACTGAATTGCTCGAATTGCAACAGCAACCGGGCACTACAAAACAAATACAGCGTATTAAACGGGCAACACAAGAGATGGAGGATATGATCAATGTGTTGTTAAGCTTAGCCAGAGAACGCCAAGAGACTAATGTTGAATCGGCGCAAGTTCATAGCCTGATTAATGATTTAGTCAATTCATACCAACAACGAGCCAACAAACAGAATAAACATTTGCTCTGCCAAGGTAACATTGACCCAACATTATCTGTACCGCGCACACACTTTAATATTGCGATGGAAAATTTATTAATTAATGCCATTAAGTATTCCGACGGCAGAAATATTGACATTAAATTATCAGAAAATATTATCAGTATTTGTAATGACACCAGTCACGATCATCAGCACATAAAAACCCAAGGATACGGCTTAGGGCAAATTATTATTCAACGCATATGTGAGCAGCAAGGCTGGACTTTTACGCTAGAGGAAACAGAACATAGTTTAACTGCCAGCATTACTTTTAACTAACCGGTTGCCACTCAAAAAAGTGGTAAGGCTCGTTTCTGCTAATAAATGACCATAGATGCGTTATTGCGAAGGTTGACCGCCAGAGTCACCAAAAATCCACTACCATCAAATACAGACCGAATAATTCGCCATTTACATAAAGTTGACTTCACTATGCTTAGGCACAGCAACACCTATTTCATCAAATGGCGATAAGAATGGAAAACGGCCTTGAATTAATAAATTAAATCGCAGGCCGTCTTAAATGGTGTCAATGACTGGTAAAAATACTATTATCTGCTGTTATCCAAGCTTGCCAAACACATAGTATAAACCGCCTGGTTAAACTGTTTAGCAAATTCATATTCTACTTTTCGCTGCTGCCTTTGTTCTGCTGTTTTTAAAACATCACCACTCACTAGCATAGGCTTTACACCACATTGTGATTTCAGTAGCGACAAATCATGCTGTTCAAGGCCCGGCAAGACCATTCTTCGGCCTTTACTGTGTAATAATCGATAATCAGCATTAGCTTTAGCCTGCTCAATCGCTACCCTAACATTATCGTCTAAGGGCTTAGTGGAGTCTGTGCTTTCCTCAGCCACACCAGTTTCGTTTTTTGGCGCTTTATCATAAGCGCTACAGGCGCTAAGCAATGACATCATAAACATTATGGCTAGCAATAGTTGTCGATTATTGTTCATGACTCACCTCTGCTTTAAATCTTTGGCTAGCGGCAATTAACATTAGAAACAGTAAATAGAAGATACTACCACTGCCAGAAGAACTACTTTCTGTTTCAACCTCAGTAGGAGTCGGTACTACAGGTGTCGCTGTTACACTAATCACTAATTCTGCCGTGGCGGAAGCTTGTACTGCGTCTTCCACAGTATACGTAATAGTTTCACTGCCACTAAAACCGGCAGCGGGTGTGTAACTGACTTTATTATCGATGACTTGCACGCTACCACTACCATTTGTGGTTACGGTTTTTAGTGCCAAGGTATCGCCATCAAGATCACTATCGTTGAGCAGAACATCAATACTATTTGCACTCGAATCTTGTGCGACCGTTGCAGTATCGTCCTCCGCCGTCGGTTGGTCATTCACCGGTGTAACATTGATTGTGACTTGAAAAACGTCACTCACTAAACCACTAGTCGTCGCTGTCATGTTAACCATGATACTACCGTTAAAGTTTGTGTTCGGTAATACGTTAAGGTCGCTGAATGAATAATTGTCACCTGCTAAAACTTGTAGCGTATCTATACTCGGATTGTTTTCAAACGACAACATGGCGGCATTTAGTGCGATGCTGGTATCTTCATTTGTGGTAATACTATTCTGGCCTGAGAAAACTGGCTTAGTGGGTGCTGAATCAGTGATGTTTATGGCAAAATCACTATTATTAATAGCAAAGAATATATTATTGTTACAAGCAACTTTTACTCGCGCTTGTGTTGTTGTTAGGTTAGTCAGATTGATTTCGTGACTGCCATCATTGCTAACACCGCTTGCCAATGTTTGGCTAAAGTTTTGCCCTGAATCTGTTGAAAGCAAGATATCAACCGCGGAACAAGAAACTGGCGCATTTTCGGTATTGGCGGTTTGCCATGTCACAGTTTGACTTGAACCATTCCAATTACCAATATCATTAACACTAAAACCTTGCGATACAGCGACAACATTCACTTTCATCGCGTCATCAACTAAATTATTTTGATTGTCACGTACCACTAAGCGAAAGTTAAGCTCACGCGTCTGCGTCGGTAATGCCTCCCCATGTGTCGGCGTATTGGTTAAAATATCATTAAGCTTAGGAAAAGTTCGCTCAGCATGGTCTACTGGGCTAAAAGCTCTAAACAATGGTCGTTGACCGTCATCAGTAGCATCATCACTTGCGCTATTGCTTTGCGCGCCTAAATCAAACTGCTCCCAACTATAACTCAAACTGTCGTTATCAGGATCGGTTGCACTACCCACTAAAGTAAATGGTGTTCTAGCCGGGATAGTATAATCAGCGCCCGCATCGACACTAGGAGCATCATTGCTAAAAGTACTAGTACTGCCACAACTACCTAATGGCGCAACATAATTTCGAATTTGATCAATGGAGTGAATATGAAAATAGGGATCTGAACTATTCTGTATATTTTGTCCATCACAAATACCAGCATAAGCCATGATAGTTGAACCGCTGCCGGGTTCAAAAGCACTATCAAATGCCCAGTTACCACCACAAAACCCTGAGCCACCGTTGAAAGTATGATCAGCGCCAAATTGATGGCCTATTTCATGAGCCACATAATCAATATAAAAAGTATCTGATGTTGGCCTGCTACTGCCCGTTACACCTTCAGCTTTAATGCTGGTACATACCACTCTAAAACCAGCAAGACCACCAGCCCCTGTACCAACTAGATGGCCAATATCATAGTTATTTGCGCCAATTGCGCCATCAATAACACCAGCATTCAATTCAATATCATTGTCGGTATTGTCAAAAGGGTCACTACTACTATCGGTAAAAATAATACTGTCATTATTAGCGACTAATTCAAACGTCATTGACAAATCACGCTGGTAAACGTCATTTAGGCGACTCACTAAGGTTACCAAAGCGGCGAGCGTGCTTTCCGTGGTGCCACCATGAAAAGCCGCATATTCACCAGTCGTCGCTATTGCCAAACGATAAGTTGTTAGTTGGGTTGTTATTGCATTACTAGTAACCTCGGTACTTGTTTGAGCTTTATTTACAAGCTCACCACTATATTTTCTTGGCGGCAGGCGTTTAGTTAGCTCTGCAGGTGCCAAAGGTTGTGCATCTTTACGATAATAGTTGTGATATTGACGATTACTTGTGCTATTGCTTGGATCTATAAATACTTGTTCATTGCCAATATTGAAAACGCCATGAAAGCCTTGCGGCGTAATATCAAATTGTCCTTTGTTTGCTGGGGCGTCAATATGATAGCCTGAAAATGTTTTTATAGATGGGTATTTAGCGGCAAGCTCAGGATGCATCACTCGCGATGAAGTCAACTTAAAAGTGGCATAACTGCCGTCAGGTAAAGGTAAATCTAGCACGATATCGCCGTTATTTAATAACTGTTGCTCGAGCAAAGCGAAATCAACATCAAAATATAAGCCCGAAGAGGCTTTACTATTCGCTTTTGCGCTAGAGTTTTGTACTGAAACGGTCACATTCGATGATTGCCAAAACTGTTTGTCGATTACCGCATTTGAATATTCATTTGCTTGGACAATACTCAGCGCACCGAGCAAACAATAAATACCAATAAATAATTTTGATTTAACCATTTTTAATTCCTGCTTTTACAACTTTGAATTGACAACATAGCGTTAATGAAAGTAGATGTTAGTAACGAATTGTTTAATTTCTGTATCCACTTTGATAGATAGAAGGTTCAATATAGCTTATCACAGGTTAACAGAAGATTAACAAGTGGCATTAATTAAGAAATAAAAAACGCGACAGTTATATCGGAGGTACACATACGATTTAGAAAAAATATCTCGCGGCAAGTTGCCATTGACGCTCAAGCAATTTTACGGGTTGGCCAACATACATCCGTGCCTGACGTTGACTGTTAATCCAATTATATTCAACAGACAATAACCAAGGTTTACTGTAACGGTAGGTATAGTTTATCGTCGCTGATTTGCCATATTCATTGTTGTTGTCACCAATAGTTTGGTCGTTATCAGTCACCGAAAACTCTTCTAGCCTTAATGTTGCGCGATGCTTATTAATTCTTTTCGACACAGCAATATAACCACTCGCATAATCATTATTGACTACATCCATTCGCATCGGACTCTGCATCAAGGTATCGCCAACAAGATATTGCGCACTAAGCTCTATAGCCTGAGGTAACCGCCAGCTTAAGCCAAAATGAGTAAAGCGAGTACGCCAGCCGTATTGGCCATTTTCAACCATATATGGGGTCGCTTGATTATCATAATAACCAACCGCTATCTGACCTTTTTGATGAAATTTAATTTTGCTTCGAATATGAAAGCCCCAATTATCATCAAGCTCTAGAAATGGATCTGACTCTGCCGCTTGGCCATTGAGATCATAACCAGGTAGTCGGGCAGGAAAATCAGAAATCTTTTTTGACTCTGTCCACAAAGTTTGTCGATTGCCGACTGTCCAACCATGCCATGATAGCAAAGCGCCTGCTGGGTCATTATTAACAAATGCCGTGCCAGCCAGTGTAAAATCAAAATCGCTATCATTAAACTTGCCTAAACGTGTTAGCGCTAACTCACTGCCTAATACTCGAATTTCTTCGCCTATCCAGGTATTAATTGCCGAGGAATTCAAAGTATTTCGACTGGCCCAAGCGAATGCGTTATTTTCTAATGATATTTCGGGATAAAAGATGCCGGTTTTGCTCTGCCAGCGATAACCAGCATTATTAGGTAAACTACGATATTTAACAAAAGCCTCTGTTAAGCCCAGTGCAGTGTCATTTTCATCACTATAACTATTCGCAATTAAATGCGCGCTAAGCCCCATATCCCAGTCAATAACGAGTTCAGCACCCGCCTGCGCTAATGATATATTTTCACCGTTATGACTAGAAAATTTGCCATAGCCACCATCGAGATAACTGGTAAGCGTATTTGCGCTTGTCGCTCGAATATCCAATACACCATGTACTTTATATTCAACAGAATAAGCAAAGAAGGTAGATAACAGTAGACCAACAACAGCCAATATTTTTAACAAAGTATATCCCTATTCAAAAGCATATGCCTCTTGCTCCAATAGCCAAGGTGTAAGCTCATTGGCGTGCTTAGGTCGACTAATAAAATAGCCTTGGCCCAACTCACACTGATTTTTCGCCAACCAATTAAGTGCGAACTCATCTTCAATACCTTCAGCAACAACACTCAAGCCCATGTTGTGAGCTAACTCGATCGTTGAACGCACTATAATACGATCATCTTCATCCTCAGCTAATCTTTGTACAAAAGATTTATCAATTTTAAGCTCATGTACAGGTAATTGCTTTAACTGTGCTAACGATGAATAACCCGTACCATAATCATCTATCGATATGCGCATACCACGAGTTTTAAATTGTTGTAATAAGGCAATGGCTGTTTCAGGATCATCAACAACCGCGCTTTCAGTTACTTCTAAAGTGATTTTATCCGCAGGAACCTTATATGCCTCAGCTGACTGGCAAATAAACTGATAAAAATGACTATCTTTAAGGTTTTCTGCTGAAATATTTACCGCCACACTAATATTGAGGCCTAATTCTCGCCATAACTGATATTGCTTCAATGTCGTGATAAACACCCACTGTGTTAACGCGTTGATCTGCCCTGTTTGTTCTGCAATATGTATAAAATTATCAGGTGGCACCATACCTAAACTTGGATGACGCCAGCGCACTAACGCTTCAACATGCGTGACAATGCCTGAGCGTAAATTTAGTTTAGGCTGATAATGTAATTCAAGTTGGTCGCTAGCAATTGCATCTTTAAGGTCATTGATCAGATTTAAACGCTCAACACTGTTAACGTCCAAATCTTGATGATAGGTTTGCACCAATTGGTTTACTTTATGACTATGATGCAAGGCAGTATCTGCCATTTGTAAAACTGATTTAGTACTCTGACAATGCTCTGGCACGGCAGCAATACCAATACGCACCTGCAACTGTAAACTAATACCTTGATACTCGCAGTTTTCTTCTAAAACTTGATAAATTTTTTCAACTAAGTTTTCTTTTGAAAACTCAGGATTGATTTCAGCTAATAATACAAACTCATCCGCGCCAACATGACAAAGCAATTGAAATTCTTGCAATGTTTTAAGCCTTTTGGCTGTTGATTTAATCAACCAATCACCGACATCATGACCAAGGGTTTCGTTAACGTCTTTTAAGCGACTTAAATTCAAGTGAAAAACAGTAAAGGCTTGTTGTTTATCGGCTAATGTTTGTAAGGTTAATTTTAGAACACTGCGATTGGGTAGGTCAGTTAATGGATCATGATTAGCCCTGTGGGTAATTGATTTTTCCCGTGACAATACCGCAGACTGCATGGCATTAAACTCGTTTGCCAACTGGCCTAATTCACTATTGTCATTCACTTTAACGGTTTGGTGATAATCACCACTAGCAACAATTTTAGCTTGCTTAACGAGTTGCTTGATCGGCTTAGTAATAGACGCAGCGATAATATAAGCCACAGCAAGTGATAACAGTAAAGTGACAAAAGTGAGCATTAAAAACTGCCACCATTGTTTTTGCAATACTTCAACAATATCGGCACGTAAGCCGTACATCGACAAAGCTAATTGTACATGATCGGCTTCATCAATCAGGTGGCCAATGGCGATATATTCATCAGGGGTAACACTATTGACGATTTGTTGCGTTAAGGCCAATTCAGCGTTTGGGTTTGATGAGGCAATTAAACGCCACTGATCATTTTGTATAATGGCAAAATCGGTATGCAGTTGGGTAATATCGAAAAAATGTTGCGCAAGTTGTTGATCAATTTCAAAACCAAATGCTAACCAGCCTATGGTACGTGCACCAACGGTCATCGGTGAAAAGCTCACTTGATAAACACTATTATCAACTACATATAAATGCGATTGTTCTTGGTTTTCTAACCACTGAGGAAAACGAAAAGCTTGGTCACGCTCGCTCCCTTGCTTAACTTTTACTTTTCCTGATTCGCTTTGTTCAACAATTAATTGTGCGGAAATAACCCCTTGTACAGAAATTGCCATGGCAATATCAGCATCAATACGCTTACGATGATTATTCATCGCCACTAACAAGCTACGCAGCTCATCTTCAAAAACTTGTTTAATCCCGTAATCTTTTGCGGCGGTTTCAGCGAAGGCAGTTAAATAATCTCTCCGGCTATCAAATTGAGCATTAAAGATCGTTTTTGCGGTCGCTAAACGATTAGTGATCTCTTGCCTTTCTTGGCTTTCATTACCGGCCATGATTGTCCAAAATGCAATGGCTTGCACCAAGAGCAATAACAGAACAAAAAATAGAAATATTTTAGTTTGTAGACTCTTCATTGAGAGAATCATCCTTAATAGTCAGATAAAAAATCGAAGTCTTCTTCATTTTTTTGCTCAGCTATTTTTGCTATTTTATGGGAAATTTTTATTGTAACGTCAGTCATTTCAGGCCAATTAACAACTTGGCTAACACGGTTACCTTCAACCTCTAGTTGGGGATGCCATACAACTAGCCGATATTTACCTTCTTGCGCCATTGCAATACTGAGCGAGCCTTGCGCATTAGTTTTTCCAAAAAGAGGCGTATCTACTATGTATAAATAGCCACTCATCCAGTCATGAATGTTGCAACCCATAGCAACTTCACCCAGCTGTTGAAAATCATTTTTACTTTGTGATTGTCCAGCACGTATTTTAAAAGAAAACTTATTTTCGCCGATAGGTGAATAAATATGGTGGGTAATGTCATCTTTGTTTTGAAAGCTTACCGTATTCCCTAACTGCATTACATTGATATAAGGCGTAAAAGTACGATCTAACTGACCGATTTCAACTACTTTATTACTCAAAGGTAACGTCATATTATCCAGAGGCTGAAAATATACCACCATTTCTGGCAAGGGTGCATTGTTGTTATCAACAAGCGTTACTGTAAAGTCGGCGGCCATAGCTTGCTTAAAGCTAAATAGAATGAATAAAGTTGTAAAACAAAAACTGCGCACTTCTCTTCCAAAAATGATTTAAAGTAGCTAACAATGACCCCGGAAACACTAATATTGTTTCATCGTTGCAAAATTATTTCGTTATATCTTCCACAATTATAACTGCAATGACTGATGCTGCATTCAACAGACGCAGCATCTAGTGACACTAACTATAAGCTTGTTATGCAATTTTCAAATAATTTTTAACGATTTCTGCGCCATTGTCGGCTTGAATAGGTTTAAAAATAAAGCCTGAAATTCCATGCTCTTGGCATTGACTAACCAGCGCCTTATCAGTCACCGAACTCAACATAACCACAGGTACAGTACTGCCATTAGCACGAATTTGCGCCAATGCTTTATCGCCATTCATTTCGCCCATAACTACATCCATGATCATAAAATCAGGTTGTTGTTCGGCCACCATAGTTACCGCCATAGCGCCATCATCAGCCTCTACGACATTGTTATAACCCAGTTGTGACAAATAACGCCTTAGTGCTTTACGGATCATGGCACTGTCATCGACTAATAAAATCTTACTTTCAAGTGGTAAGGTTTTGCTATGAACATTAGCAATACCTGTGCTGGCTTCACGTTTAATGCCAACCGATTGATATTCAACATGACGAATAAGCAAATTAAAATAGTAACGCCCAACACCAGCCACAGTAATTGGCACAGTAATCACTTCTTTTACGCCCACTAAGTACTTATCCATGTCATTAACGTCATGAACAAAATAAGGGCTTGAGAATTTGTAATCTAAACTATAACGACCATGCAAGTCGGTTGAACGGCCAACAATGGTATTGCCCCACTCAGCTAGCGCATTACTTAAATCTTCGTTAATTTCAGTAAATTCATAACTTTCTTCAAACATGTTTTCGCAAACCGAATTACCGATTGCGATAGCAGTTTCAGGGTAATGATGCATCATAATGACACCATCTAATCCACCGGTAACTTCTGAACAAACGGCATAGCCTTTAAAGCGAAAATCATCAACACTATCAACAAAGGCTTCACCAGCCTCGCCGGTTAAGTTGGTCATAGCTTTCAAGCTAGCAAGTGACTCGTTTATAAATGGGTATAGAATAACTTTGTATAGCGCTTCAACAGACATCACGATTCCTCATTATTATTGTTATTTTGTATCGTTATAGTTGAAATACCATACTAATCTCTAACAACAATTACAAATCAAAGACAGTTAGCCCACTAATTATTGCTCAATTCACAGGTCGGTTTGCTTCATTTTGTTGCTAAAGCCAGAACAAAAAACTAAATCAATAGTTGGCTATCAATAGGAAAAAATTCACTGGCAGATTGTATCAAAGCTTGCGCAGTCAATTCTGTCACGCCATAAACATAGCTTTCAACACCATCACGAGTCATGACTTTCCGTAATAACATTTCGAAATCGCCATCACCAGACAGTAAGACAATAATATCAACTTCAGCTGCGGCCTCCATAACATCAATGGTAATCCCGACATCCCAATCACCTTTTGCCGAGCCGTCACGACGCTGAATAAAGGGCTTTAATTTGACATTAAAACCAATGTGTTTCAGTGCTTTTTGAAACTTATGTTGTTGATCATCACTACGCTGTATTGCATAGGCGTTAGCAATAACAATATCGCCTTGTTCACTTATTTGTTGCCAAAAAGCGCGATAATTAAATTGACGGGCAAAGGTATCACGCGTGGTGTAATAAATATTTTGTACATCAACAAAAATAGCAATTTTCTTCGCTGGTAGATCTTTTTGCATAAATGGCCTAAAAGGTAATGAATCCGAAGATAATAATTTCTTTAATTTTCATTATGGTACTTTGAATTTTTTATTTTAGCAGGTTTGTTGTTAAAAATTTGTCGTGATATTCGTGAAAAAGAGACAATATTGCCGCTAAGTGTTACAATTACAAGTCAAATAAAGTTGAGTAAACAAGATGTTAGCCATTCGTAAAATATTCTATTTATTGCTTCGCTTACCAATTACCTTATTGGTTCGCTGCAAAATTGTTGCCGATAAGATAATCAACTCTGGCCAACTCACGCCAGAGCAGCCGGTGTTTTATGTCCTAAGGCACCAGTCAGCCAGTGATGTACTTTCGCTACGTACCGCCTGTAAAAAAGCTAACTTACCTGACCCTCTTGAACGCGTATCGGTTAATGGCCAAGCACTGTCTCGACTGCTATTTTTAGAAAAACCTACCGCACTATTTCATTGGCGAAAACCACAAAAGACAACGGCAATATCGCAAGGTTTTGAGTTATTAAATGCGCACGCAAAAGATGAAAAACTCGATGCCCAGCTAATACCTGCGAATGTTATTTGGGGCCGCACCCCCACTAAAGAAAAAAATACCACTAATGTTGGTACGCTGTTAGCGGATCAAGAATCACCCACTTGGTTACGGAAATTTTTTATCGTACTGTTTTTAGGACGCCATACCATGGTGCGCTTTAGTGAGTCGATTTCCTTTCGTCATATGGCCGACAAGCATGGTAGTGACGAAGCTAGCGCACGAAAATTAATGCGTATCGCACGCTTTCATTTTCACCGTCAAATAATTGCTGCCACCGGCCCAAGGTTAATGCACCGCCAACAAATGTTTGAAACCTTATTGGTAAACCCGGCGATTAAACGTTTGATCAGTGACGAAGCAAAAAGCAAATCAGTGAGCGAAGGTGAAATAAAAAAACAAGCACTGGTCATTATGGATGAAATTGCCGGTGATTATCGTGATGTAACGGTTCGCTTTGGTGAGCGTATTCTAGGCTGGCTGTGGAACCGATTATACAATGGTATTGAAGTTAACAAAGCCGAGCGCCTGCGCAATTTGGCCCAAGAAGGTCATGAAATAATATATGTGCCTTGTCATCGAAGCCATATGGATTATTTGTTGCTCACTTATGTCATTTTCCAACAAGGTTTAGTAACGCCACGTATTGCCGCCGGTATTAACTTAAATTTCTGGCCGGCCGGACCTATTTTTAGAAAAGCGGGGGCATTTTTCATCCGCCGAAGCTTCAAAGGCAATCGCTTATATTCAACCATTTTTCGAGAGTATTTAGGGCTGCTTTTTGAACGTGGTTACTCGGTAAAATATTACTCAGAAGGTGGCCGTAGCCGCACCGGTCGATTACTTTCACCTAAAACTGGCATGCTCGCCATGACCATACAAAGTTTACTGCGCGGCATTGATAGACCGCTCACTTTGGTGCCGGTCTATTTAGGTTATGAGCACGTGATGGAAGTCGGCACTTACCACAAAGAGCTAAGTGGTAGCCAAAAGAAAGGCGAATCAATATTTGGTGTTATTAAAGCGATCCGCAATTTAAGAAACTACGGTAAAGGTTATGTTAATTTTGGCGAGCCAATTAACATCAATCAGTTCTTAAATAAACAAGTACCTGACTGGAAGCAAGCAATTGACCCAATCGATCCACAAAAGCCAAAATGGTTAACGCCAAGTGTTAACACACTAGCTCATCAGGTGATGACATCAATTAACCAATGTGCGGCGTTAAATGGCGTGGCATTAATTTCCTTGATTTTACACGCCACCGAAAACAAAGCGTTAACCAAAGCAGAGCTAATCACCCAACTAGACTTCTTCTTAGCGCTACAACGAGCAACGCCTTACCATGCAGAATTAACCATACCGAGTGAGAGCGGAGCAGAGTTACTTGAACATGTAATTACCTTAAATAAAGTTACGATTAATCAAGACAGTTTTGGAGAAATTGTCTCGTTAACCGAAAGTGCTGTTTTAGAATTACGTTACTACCGTAATAATATATTGCACACCTTTATTGTTCCTTCATTGGTTTGTCGATTATTGGAGCGCAATGCAAAAATTAGCCAAGAAGATTTAGTTGCACAAATACAGCGAATAACTCAACTGCTAAAAACTGATTTGTTCTTATGGCAATCTGCTGATGATATTCAGGCACAGGTGCAAGCTATTTGTCAGTTTCTCGCTGACACAGAGTTAGCTAAGCAAACTAAAGCGGGTTTTTGGTCATTAGCAAATACAAGTGAAACTCGTGCCCAAGTTCGCCTAATGGCAGAGTGTGTCAACGAAACCATGCAAAGATTCGCCATAATCACCTCATTATTGAGCCGATTAGCCCCAGTGGCAAAATCAGAACTGGATAGTAAAGTTGTGGCAATTGCCCAGCGACTGTCAGTACTCAATAATATCAACGCTCCAGAGTTTATCGATAAAAAAGCACAATCGACACTGATTTTAGCGATGAAAGAGCATGGCTACATTATGCAAGATGAAGATGACAAACTCGTTGATAGCAGCACCTTAGGCTTACTGAAAAACTCGGTCAGTAATTTAGTTGATATCGAAGTTTTACAAAGTATTATGCGTTAGTCTTAACCAAAAATAAGCATTTGCTCTGCTGAACAAATGCTTATTTTATTACTGCAATAGTACTATAAATATTCGATGGCTACGCCGACAAATACTATCAAACCGACATAGTGGTTATTTAAAAAAGCTTGAAAACAACGCTCACGTTCACGACCAGCAATTAATATTTGTTGATAGCAGAAGAAGCCTGCAGCCACAACTAACGACAACTGATAAGGCCAACCAAAGGCCAACATATCACCAACCGTAAACAATAATGCTAAGGTCATGAGCTGTAAAAATAGAATAATGCGCTTATCGTTATGCGCAAAAATGATCGCTGTCGACTTAACACCAATCTTAACATCATCATCTCGGTCAACCATGGCATACATAGTGTCATATGCCACTGTCCACAAAACATTAGCGCTAAACAGTAACCAAGCAACGGTAGGGATTTGACCTTGTTCTTGGGCAAAAGCCATAATCATGCCCCAACTAAATGCCGCTCCTAGCACCACTTGTGGAAAGTGAGTTATGCGTTTCATGAAAGGATAACTTGCCGCCAGAAATACCGCCACCAGAGACAGCATAATAGTGTAATGATTTAAGGTCAGCACTAAACCAAAGGCAATTAACACAAATGTTGCAAACAACTGCAGCGCTTCACTGCTAGATAATGCCCCAGTAACCAGCGGACGATTTTGCGTGCGCTTTACCGCGCCATCGATTTTACGGTCGGCGAAATCATTAATCACACAACCTGCGCTACGCATCAAAAAGACCCCTAAGCTAAACACCAACAACATATGTAATGTTGGCCAACCGTCGGACGCGATCCACAATGCCCAATACGTAGGCCACAGCAACAAGTAGGTGCCAATGGGCTTATCCATACGGGTAATTTGCTTAATTGCCGTTAATTTTTCTGTTAACTCACTCAATCTAAAACCCTTTTATTCCTGATACGCAAAGGCGCCAGGCAGGAACACTTCAGCCACCATAAGCGGCTTAGCATCTAGCATAAATACTGAACGACGCCCCCACAGCGGTTGTTCTACCGTTAGTGATAAATGCTCAGCAATTTTTGCCACGGTTGATTGCTCACTAAATGCCGCCACTTCAATTTTTTTTCGCAATAAATCAGGGTGATTAAATAATACTTGCCCTAACGACTGCGTACCTAAATGCGCAAGCTGCTGTTGTTCGCCGGTAAGCGATTTTAACGGCAATAAACTGCGAGCAAAAACTTGCGGTATGTCGTCACAATATAAAAGTACTTCGCGCACCAATACTTGCTCACCAACAAGAATATCATCATTGGCTTCAACAGCGTTGCAAGCCTCGATTTTTTGCCCTAGCACTTCGACACGAAATTGTTTGCTATGTCGCTTTAATCTTGCCGTTAGAGAAGTAGGATCAAGTAACCAATCGCGTAAAGTAGGATTAATTATCACGGTACTTGGCGAATGCCAAATTGCGCTCATTTCAACAGGAAATAAAAAATGCTGTGCTGTCATGCCTGAAAACAATACCTATCACTAAAGTTACCAAAAACGACGTATGATAGCGTTTAGCATGCTAGAAATATAGCCTAATAACTGATTAGGCTATATTTCTTATTTGCTGACATCGCTATTACCTTGCGGTAATATCGGGTCGGTTGAAATAATTACTAAATAATTCAGCGCGCAAGTAAAATTCGCGTTATTATTGAAGACACTTACCATGTTTACGTATTTATCTTAAGCAGTTAGCTTAAGCAATTAACGGTTTTTGATTTGAGTTTTATTGTTATGAAAATGCCCATTATTCTATTGTTAGTGCTATTAAGTTCAGCCCCTGCTAAGGCGGCTGATTACGCCTACTTTGGCTTTGAGCCCTCTATTGTGACTAATTACGTCGCGGTAAAGAAGAAAATGGGCTATGTCCGCCTAACGGTGGAACTAATGATTGAAGATTCCTCGAATTACGAGGTTGTTGAACATCACTCACCATTGCTACGCGACGCTATTATCAACATTATTGGTCAGCAGCCAGAATCAAAAGTTAAATCGATTAATGGCCGTCATGAAATTCAGCGTTTGTGTGAAGAAAAAGTCAAACAATTATTGGAAAAAGAAACCGGCAAGCCTCTAATTAAAAAGCTTTTATTTACACAATGGTTAGATAACTAACATTAAGAATGTTAACCATCATAAAAGCACATTTAGTTTCAACTAGTGTGCTTTTTTTCTTTTAATACTTTGATGTACCCTAAACCGCAGCCACTTATCAACCCCAATAAATGTGCTGTATTGGCCATATTGAATGGTAAAATATTGGTATAACCTAAGAGTAACCAAAACAACATAAAACCTATGATAGGTTTAGATAGCGTCAAGCCCTTTTCTGGCCATAACCAGCCAAGCCACCAAACATAACCAACTAAGCCATAAACAACACCAGACAAACCACCAAAATTCGGCCCATCAACCATATACTGGCCAATATTAGATATTAATGCGGTCGCTAAAAACACCTTAATTAAGCTTGCGCCACCAAATGTTTTTTCTATTGAGCCACCTAACTGCCACCACCACATGGTATTAAAAGCAATATGTAACCATGAAAAGTGAAATAGTGCTGGGCCAAATAAGCGATGAGGAGCTTGAATAACTTGTTCAATATTGAATAAGGAATAAAACTTTAATTGCTGAAATATAACGCCAGACCAGCCAAGCAAACTGGCAACAAATACCAGCCAACAGACACTAAACACCGTTAAGGTCACCAAGCCCGCATGAGAAAAAAACTGGCTTTTAAAACTACTTAATAAAGGCGGGGAATGCGGATTAACATCAGTAACACTGCCATTTTGCCAAGCTGCTTGTTGATATTTACTATCATAAGGTTGTTCAATAAACTGCTTAAATTCAGTCATTGCCAGTTCAAACTTATCCGGCGAGCAATAAATAACAAAGCTATCATCTTCAGATTCAATCTGCGCCTGTACCTCAAGCGTGCGTATATAATCACAAAACAACAAGGCAATGTTGTGTTGCTTAACGCTTACCAGTGGGCGCAGATCTTCAGTTATCATTAACGTGCAACAGTATCCGGATATTGTAACTGCCAATCGGTGAAGCCACCATCAAGTGAATACACTTCGGTAAAATCTTGACTGATCAGAAACTGTGCCGCTTGCTGACTGGAAATGCCGTGGTAACAACAAACAACCACAGGTGCATCAAAGTCAGCGGTACGTAAAAACTCAGGCAAACTTTCATTACTTAAATGCAAAGCATTGGGAATATGCCCGGCTTGAAATGACGCTGGATCGCGAATATCAACTACCACATGCGTTTTATCAGCCAATGCCTGATGCAGTTCACTAATTTGCATATGTTTAAAATTTTCTTCGCTACTTGCCATTATGCTTCCCAATTTAAAATAACTTTACCTGATTGTCCTGAACGCATGATATCAAACCCTTGCTGAAAATCATCAACATTAAAGTGATGCGTGATAATTGGCGTTAAATCTAAGCCAGACTGGATCAAGCTTGCCATTTTATACCAAGTTTCAAACATTTCTCGCCCATAAATACCTTTAATGGTTAAGCCTTTAAATATTACCTGACTCCAATCAATTGCCATATCTTGACCAGGAATGCCCAACATGGCGATTTTTCCACCATTGTTCATATTGGCTAACATATCGGTAAAGGCCATAGAAACACCTGACATTTCCATGCCAACATCAAAACCTTCAGTCATCCCCAAGTCAGCCATAACATCTGCTAGCTTTTCTTTACTAACATCAACGGCACGGGTTGCGCCCATTTTGCGGGCAAGGTCTAAACGGTATTCATTAACATCGGTAATCACCACATGACGAGCACCGACATGTTTAGCGACAGCCGCCGCCATAATACCAATAGGGCCAGCGCCTGTGATCAATACATCTTCACCGACTAAGTCAAACGACAATGCGGTATGTACTGCATTACCGAAGGGGTCAAATATCGCAGCTAAATCATTTGAGATTTCGTCAGGTAATTTAAAGGCGTTAAACGCTGGAATAACCAAGTATTCAGCAAATGAACCTTCGCGATTGACACCAACACCGACAGTATTACGACATAAATGGGTGCGACCACCGCGACAATTTCGACAATGACCACAAGTAATATGTCCTTCGCCTGAAACACGATCGCCTATGGCAAAGCCTTTTACTTCTTCACCAATGCCAACCACTTCACCGGCATATTCGTGCCCAACGACCATAGGAACTGGAATGGTTTTTTGTGACCATTCATCCCAGTTATAAATATGAATGTCTGTACCACAAATCGCGGTTTTCTTTATTTTAATCAGCAGATCGTTATGTCCTAGCTCTGGCATTGGCGAGTCGGTCATCCAAATGCCCGGTTCTGCTTTTAATTTTGCTAACGCTTTCATGATTAACCCTCAATCACTTTCATTTCTTTGCCGATACGAATAAACGCTTCAATCGCTTTATCTAATTCAGCTTTAGTATGCGCTGCCGAAATTTGTGTACGAATACGCGCTTGGCCTTTAGGTACCACTGGGAATGAGAAACCAATAACATAAATGCCTTCTGCTAATAAACGATCAGCCATATCGCTAGCTACTTTCGCATCACCTAACATCACTGGCACAATTGCGTGATCGGCGCCGGCACAAGTAAAGCCAGCCGCTTCCATTTGTGTTCTAAAATAAGCAGCGTTGTCTTTTAAGGTTTTACGTAACTCGTCTCCATCAGCCAATAAATCAATCACTTTAATTGAGGCGTTAACAATCGCTGGCGCTAACGAGTTTGAGAATAAGTAAGGGCGTGAGCGTTGACGTAACCACTCAACTACTTCTTTTTTCGCCGAAGTATAACCGCCTGAAGCGCCACCCATAGCTTTACCTAGCGTGCCGGTAATAATATCGACGCGCCCCATTACTTCACAGTACTCATGGCTACCACGGCCTTGTTCACCAACAAAACCAACTGCGTGTGAGTCATCAACCATTACCATGGCATTGTATTTATCAGCTAAGTCACAAACAGCTTTTAGGTTGGCAATAACGCCATCCATTGAAAATACGCCATCAGTAGCAATTAACTTAAAACGAGCGCCAGCTTCATCAGCTTCAATTAAACGGGCTTCAAGTTCTGCCGCGTCATTATTGGCATAACGGAAACGTTTTGCTTTACATAAACGCACGCCATCAATAATTGAAGCATGGTTTAAAGAATCAGAAATTATCGCATCTTCTGGGCCTAATAATGTTTCAAATAAGCCAGCATTAGCGTCGAAACAAGAAGAATACAAAATAGTATCTTCCATACCTAAAAAGGCACTTAACTTTTGCTCTAAAGTTTTATGAATATCTTGCGTGCCACAAATAAAGCGCACCGACGCCATACCAAAGCCATGCTCATCTAAACCTTGTTTAGCAGCAGCAATTAATGATGGGTGATTAGCCAAACCTAAGTAGTTATTGGCACAAAAGTTAACCACATCTTCACCAGTATTTACTGCTATTTGTGGTTGTTGAGCGGTAGTAATAACACGCTCTGCTTTGTATAAGCCATCTTCTTTTACTTGCTCAATTTGTGCAGTTAAATGCGAGTAAAAACCTTTTGTTGATGCAGAATCAGTCACGTTAATTCCTTAATAAATTATGGTCATTCAATACTTGTATTATCAGTCTAGTCAGCCCGTCAATAAAAGTGACAATAATTGTTGATATGCACTTTTAAATAGTTAAATTGACATATTACCATGTCAAAGTGTAAGTTAAGGGCTGTTTTATGAATTTATACTAGAGAGAAGTGTAGTTTGCTAACCGAAAAAGATGAAGAACTACTGGCAATTTTACGAGTCAATGCCAGAGCCAGTGTTTCAGATATTGCTAGAGCAACAGGCGTTTCCAGAACAGCAATACAAAACCGCCTTAATAAACTCGAAGACAACAATGTTATCAAGGCTTACAGCGTAGTTTTAGGCAGCGAATATACCAGTGGGCTCATTTCCTCTAATGTGTCATTAAAAGTAAATCCAAACCTTAGAAAAACCATTTGTGTGGCCTTAAGAAAAGTACACCAAATTAGTCATATCTATTCAATTAGTGGTGAATATGATTTATTGGTTACCATTCAAGCCAGTACCTTAGAAAAACTAAGTGAAGTACTTAATATGGTATGTTCAACGGAAGGGGTTGAAAGAACAAATTCCTCTATTATTCTTGATACTATCTTTGAACGTTAGCAATTAGCACCAGGCAAACAAATTAATTACCTTATCAAAATGGAAGAATTAGTCCGTTAAACATCATCTTTAGGTATACTAGTTGACATAGACAATTGATTTTGAGTCCGTTTGAGTGCGAAATTTTTTAGCTTTATTTTTTTACCGTTTATTATTTTTGTTGTTAACACCAGTACTTTTAATGGTATTGCTGATCCGTTCAATTAATCACCCTGAATATCGCCAGCGACTTACTGAGCGTTTAGGTTTAACTTCAAAAAAGATGAAATCTGGTGGCATTATTGTTCATGCCGCAAGTGTTGGTGAGGTTATTGCGCTTAAACCCTTTATTACTCAGCTTATTGCAGAATACCCAAATAACAATATTACGGTAACAACCTTTACACCAACAGGCTCAGCACAAGTCACCAAGCTTTTTGGTAAACAAGTACAGCACTGCTATTTACCACTCGACAATATTGTTTCAACGCAATTATTTTTGCGGCGCTTGAAACCTCAAGCTATGGTTTTTATGGAAACAGAATTGTGGCCAAATTTAATCGCTCAGTGCCAAGCTAAAAATATTAAACTAATGCTAGTGAACGGGCGTTTATCTGATAATTCAATGCGCAGTTATCAAAAACTCAACTGGTTAATTACGCCCGCTATTCAACACTTTGACAGTATATTAACCCAGAGCCAAGTCAATCAAGATAACTACTTAGCCATGGGAGCAAACACAGAGCGGTGTCAGTTATCAGGCAATTTAAAATTCGATATTTCACTGAACGATGATGTTGCCGCGAAGCAAGCAGAATTAGAAAACTTAATAACCGAACAACGAAATGTTTGGCTAATTGCCAGCACCCATCCTGGCGACGAAGCGTTAGCGTTAGCAGCCTTTGAACAAGTAAAACAGCAAGATCAAACAGCTTTACTGATCATTGTGCCACGCCACCCTGAACGCTTTGAACAAGTTGTTAAGTTAGCACAAGACGCTGGTAATAAAGTGCTCAAACGCAGTCACAAACAAGCAGTTGCGCTTGATACTAATATTTGGGTCATTGATACTTTAGGTGAACTTCTGCCAGCCTGTGCACTGGCAGATGTGGTGACCATGGGTGGAAGTTTCAGTGAAATTGGCGGTCATAACCCATTAGAGCCAGCATTATTTCAAAAACCAGTTATCGTCGGCCCAAATATGAGTAATTTTAAAGAGATTTTAGCACAGCTGATCGGTGCGCAAGGAATTGTGCAACTTAAAGAAAATGAAGATATGTCACAAGCATTAGCCACTGCAGTTATACGCTTATTAACTGACAACAAGGCGGCACTATCACTTGGGGAAAATGCTTATCAAGTCGTGCAAGCAAATCAAGGAGCGACAAAGCGTTCCTTGACTGCCTTACAAAAGCTAATTGCTTAACATTCACTAAATACGTTTATAAGTACTTATCAAACCAAGCGACAATTTCCTGCGTCGCCTTGGTTTTATTTTGAATTAGCCCGTGGTTATCGCCAGGATAAAGTACCAGCTTATGCGGCATACCAGCTTTCTCTAATGCTTCAGCCAAAGTTATCGATTGCTCAACTGAAACACGTTCGTCAGACATCCCGTGAAGAAGTAAAATGGGTACATCTTGAGGGATTTTATCAAGCCAATAAAGCACAGAACGTTTTTCAAGCTCGGCCTGATTATTCTGTGCATAATTAGGAATACGTTGTTTATAAACCCTTTCCATTCTTGGTCGCTCTTCTAGCTGAATAGTTAAATCCGCGACACCAGCAATAACCGCCACAGCTTTGATTTGATCCGTTCGTTGTAGTGTCAAATAGGTTTGCATGCCGCCACGACTAGCGCCGAACATACCAATTCGGTCAGCATCTGCGCCAGCTATGCTCGGGATCAAATCTAGCAAAGCCGTTACGTCTTCAACATCTTTACCACCAAACTCATCGTCAAGCGCTTTATTTTTATTAAAAGTACCGCGATATTGGCTGCCAATAACCACAAAACCTTGCCGAGCTATTGGGAATAAATTGTGCATCATAGAAGCAAACTTAACCGCACTAAAGTCGCCATTACCGCCACGGTTATAAATCAACACGGGTAATTTTTCAGTACTGCCTTTTGGTTTTATTATAAAACCGCTAACTTTAATACCATCAACTAAATACTCAAATGTTTGGCAAGTAAGTTGCTCTTTAAAAGCAATAAACGCTTCTTGCGTAAATGTTCTGTCAAAACGAACTAAAGCACGCTTTATTTTTTCTTCTGTTTTAAACTTTTTTTTATACTTTCGCACCATACTCTCACGCCAAGTATCATAGTCATTAAAGTTTTGACGGAAACAATTTTTTTCAGCGAGAACGCTTTTGTCGTTAATGAATTCAGCGGTATGACCGAATAGTGTCAATAGCAAAAAAAACAATGTAATGAAGGGTTTATTCACCTTAAGTCCTTATAAATGAATGAAAATAGAGAGTTGGATACCATGGCTCATTCATTGAGCCATGCCGTTGACTTTACAATACAGGTTTATTTTTTAAGGTAAAGCCTAACACCTAAAATAGTTAATAAAATCAGTAAGATTAAACCAAATATACCTAAGGCTTGGTCTACCCCTTTATGTGAAGTCCATTGCAAATAATGCACCTTGTACAGCAGGTTTATTAATTCAGTGTCTTGGCCTTTTTGGCTTAAACGTAAGCTATTCCAATCAAGCTTAACTTCAACACCGGTATTGGTTTGAGCTGATAAACCATTTAATGTCACAACTTCACCATAACGTGCACTATTATCAGTAAAGGCATCAAGCAATAAGGCTTTGAATTCAGTTTCAGAAGGCTCAAGTTTAGGGAGTAGCGAATTAGGGTCTAAATGCTTTGTTTTGCTTTTAGTCTTCACCAATAAATGATCGCCCAAAATGGTGCTGACTAATTTCATTTCTTGCCAATCGCGCTTTGGTTGAAGCGCTATAAACTCGCTGAGCGGATAGGTTTTAACTGAAAGTTGCTCATAGGCACCTTGATACCCTGGCTTTATAAAAAATATTACACCTGTGATTGACCAACCTAGCATAGGTAACACTAAAATTAAGCCAATAAATTTGTGGAGCTTTCTACTTTTTATCACTTTATTCTTCTTATTGTAGTATTTTAATAGTGCCTTTGTGGAGCAGCACAACTAAGCAGTTATGCGCTCTTCTGCTATTTCTTGTATTCTAATTGGCGTTGAAAAATCCGCTTGCTTATCTAACGCCAATGGAATTAACCATTGTAAGTTAGGGATTATGTTTTTAGGTAACGCTGCTACTTTTAGGATATGAACTTCTTCTGCTTCAACAGTTAACGCATCAAATGCGAGGTCGGATTGAGCAAAATACATATCAACATCGTAACAGTTAGCACGAAATACATTAGCAAAGCAGGTCCAATCTTGTGGTTGGGTTAATACGCCAGTTTCTTCTGAAAACTCTCTCATCATGGCACCAATCGATGATTCATTGGCTTCTATTTTACCGCCAACACCATTAAAGAAACCTCGTTGCCATTGCGGGTTAAGTTTCTTAATTAACACAACATGGCTAGCGTCTTGGGAAAACATAAAACCGGTAACGTATTTTTTCAACACAAACCCTACTAAGAATTAACACAACGCATAAGACTAATACCGTCTATATCCGTTGAAAAGCCAAAATTTTCATAAAATGCCGTCATTTCTGGCAAGCAATATAATTCAAAGTGTTGAACAGCATGTAAATCTTTATGACACTTAACTAAATGCATCAGTTGTTGCCCTAAGCCTGCTCCTTGGTGGGATTCGTCAACAATGACATCAAAGATAATTGCTTTAAAAATAAAATCGCTGATCACGCGAGTAAAAGCAATTAAGTTATGATTATCATCCAAGATACCAATACAAACTTGCGAACCTTCAATGCAACGCTGAGTGTCTGCTATTGTCCGGCCGCTGCTCCACCACGCTTGTTTATGTAATAAATAAACCTGTTCAATATGTTTAGCTGTAAAGCTGTAGATTACTGTCATTTACGTCCTTGTAATTATAGAGGCAATTGTTTTAACTAAGAGAGATCAGAATAGTTGTCAGCAATGAGCCTATCAACGGTTTTATTTACTTCTGCAATACTAATTTGCATCATTAAGTCTTTACCTTTAGCGCGCATTCCCCACGGCACTTCAGCAGCACTTTGGTTATACTGCAATTGAATGGCAGACTCATAAGCACTGACAACATATTGGGGATATAAATAGGGGCCCGTGCGCTTTGGATTACTATGTGCGTATAAACCAACAACAGGTGTGCCAACCGTTACCGCCATATGCGCGGGGCCGGTATCTGGTGCAATCACTAAATGAGCAACATTTAATACCGCTAGTAATTGCTTAAGACTGGTTTCAGCAACCAAGTTAAGTATTTCATTGTCACCCGTACTAAATTTACTGCGGCTAATAATGGCTTCGGCGAGCAATTTTTCCATGGTCGTTGGGCCACCACAAATAACCACCTTAAAGCCACGCTTGCTCAAGTGTTCAGCCGCTTGCGAATAACCTTCTGCATGCCAATTACGTTCAGCTTTACTTGCCGCCGGACAAATAACTGCAATGGGTTTGTCGGCAGGGTTGTTGGCGCTGAGCTTTTCACTCGCCCATAGTTGATCTTCGTCGGTGATTGGCATATGCCATAATGGCGGCGTAACATCTAATCCTAAAGCATCGGCAAAGCCCATAAAACCATCTAAAACATGTGGCTCAGCCTGTGCAGCAATTTTTTTATTGGTAAATAACCACTGTGCTTCTTTTGCCCGCTGACTATCAAAGCCAATTTTAACTTTCGCGGGAATACATAAACTAGCAATACTGGCGCGCAAAGCCACTTGCATATGTAGCAAAACATCAAATTGTCGGCCTTTTAATTGTTGACGTAAATCACGGTAGCCTTTTAGTCCAGCCCGCTTATCAAAAATAACAAACTCAACACCTTCTAAACCTTGTAATAAGCTCGCTTCGACTTTTCCAATAACCCAAGTAATCTTAGTTTTTGGCCATTGTCGTTGGATATTTTGTACCATAGCAACAGCATGGCAAACATCACCAATTGCCGATAGGCGTAATAAACATAAATTTTTTGGCACAGATAATTGACCCAGCATAAAGGAATCACCACAATAGGAGCAGATATATAATATAGGTCTATTATCTTGAACCAGCCCGCAATTGTAAAACCCTGTCAGGAAAAATCTTTTCAACGTGGCAATATTTACTGTCGTTATGACAATGAAGAAATTGATGCTTTTTCTCCAGCAATGCTTGATGGGGCATATTGGCAAGAAAAAAATGCCATTGTTGGCAGTGCCCAGGGGCGCGGTACTACTTGGTTTATCGCCACAGAAAACTCAAAAAATGTAACGCTAAATTGGGTATTACGCCATTATTATCGTGGCGGTTTAATTGGCAAAGTTATTAACGATCAGTACTTGTTCACTGGCATGGAAAAAACCCGCGCGGCAAGTGAATTTAGCTTATTAAAAACTATGCGCTCATTAGGCCTACCAGCCCCTAAACCCGTGGCTTTTCGGGTCGCAAAACATGGGCTATTTTATCGCGCTGATTTACTGTCTTCACGCATCGAAAACGCAAGCGATTTAGTCGGAATTTTAACTAAAAACGCCATTGACGATACCCTGTGGTTTGAAATTGGCAAAATCATTAAGTCATTCCATCAGCACGGTATATATCATCATGATTTAAATGCCCACAATATTTTAGTGGATGATAACAATAAAGTTTGGCTGATCGATTTTGATCGTGGCGAACAACGAGAAAATAAAAATAAATGGCCTGAGCAGAATATGGCACGACTACTAAGATCTTTTCGTAAAGAAAGCATTCGTGTTGCCAATTTTCATTGGCGCGAAAAAAACTGGCAAGCGTTGTTAAACGGTTACCAGTCTTAATAGTCGCAAAGATGTTCTCTAAGTGTGCTTATGCCGCATTTAAACTATCTTGGCAGCGTTGACGATACATAGCCCGAGCTTCCAAAAATTCATTGCGTGCCGACTCACTAATATACGGCTGAATAATGACTAATATTTTCAATACCCCTTGATAGAAAACCGAATCATTGATCTCAGTATCATTATTTTGGGTTTGATAAAAACTTAGCCAAAAGGTATTTACTAAACGTAAAATACTGACAATATCAGGTAAATCCTCATCAGCAAACTCCATCATATTCGCATCGCGTAGTGAAAGTAACAACTCACTAACACGCTGGGCAATGAATCCTTGCACTTCAACGTATTTGTCATGCAACAGGGGATTTTTCGCCAACAATACCGGCAAATTACTATAGAAAAAGCGAAACTTCATCATCGCTTGGAAAACCACATCCATATACAAAATAATGGCATCTAGGGGTTTAACATCAGGACTTACTTCCGGCATGGTTTCTATCAATAAGTTACGCGCGTATTCCTCGTAAATTGATAAAATAATGTCTTCTTTATTACGAAAGTGATAATAGAGGTTGCCAGGGCTAATACCAAGATCTGCAGCAATGTGGTTAGTGGTAACATTACGTTCACCTTGTTCGTTAAATAATGCAATGCTGGCTTGAATTATTTTATCCCGAGTTTTCATCGATACTGCTTCTCGTATTTATTGACATAGATTTTTCTATCATACTATCAAAATTAGCCAAAATTAAAGCATTTCGAGTAAATACTTTAGTTGCTAGCAAACAAATCTGCCACAGAGCCCTGATTTTAGCTTCTTTTACCAATGATAAAATTTCATCAAATTTTCTATCATTTTGATTACTTTGAATTTACAGCCGTCAGCAATTACAATAGAAGTTTGTCCTATTAAAATCGTCTTAAAAATATGTCAGTAAAAGCAATTTATCCGGGAACATTTGATCCAGTCACCAATGGTCATGCCGATTTAATCGAGCGAGCTAGTCGTTTATTTGGTGAAGTAATTGTCGGTATAGCCGCTAGCCCAAGTAAAAAGCCACGTTTTGATTTAAAGCAACGTGTTGAATTACTAGAAGCGGTAACCAAGCATCTGCCAAATGTTACTGTGGTTGGTTTTAGTGGCTTATTAGTCGATTTTGCCAAAGATCATCAAGCCAATGTGCTTATTCGTGGCTTACGCGCGGTTTCAGATTTTGAATACGAATTTCAGTTGGCTAATATGAATCGTCGCTTATCACCAGACCTAGAATCGGTATTTTTAACGCCAGCTGAAGAAAACTCATTTATCTCTTCCACCTTAGTAAAAGAAGTTGCCCTGCATAATGGCGATGTTAGTCAATTCGTTCACCCAGTTGTTAAACAAGCACTTGAGAGCTCATTACAACAAGAAAAAAAGTAACTAAAATCAGCATAAAATATGGAAAGAGCGTGTTATGAAAATACTCTTGCCATACCCACTTTCAAAATCTTAATGCTTGAGTAGCTCAGCTAAACTCTGTTCCTTTGACAACAAAGTTTTAGCGCCCGTTGTTAATCTATGCGTTCCATGACAACGGGCACATGCCTGAACGGCTAACGCCCCTAAATCCATGCCTTGATCTTTAAGTGTGCCTGTTTTCAAACTAGTCTCTAGGCTTAGCATAGTATTATTCATTTCTTCACTTGGGTAGCTTTGCTTGTCTTGCTTATGACAATCAGTGCATACCTGCCCAAGACTCTGCATACCTTGTTTAAGATCGACTAACGAAGAGAGCGCTAACTCTGTCATGCCATCTTCAGATGCAATTTTAATTTGGTTAACTTGCTTTATTAATGCTTGCATATGTGAGCTAAATGACAACCCCGTTGTGACTTCAATTGCAGAAAAATCAGGAGCACGATAGGTTAATGCCGTGATAGCTTGATAATCATCATGACAAGAATCGCAGCTTTCTTGCAGTGTATCTACTGCGGTTAAAGCACTAGTATAATCTTGCTCTGCGACGCTATGCCTTAAATTTGCAAGTGTCGATGTGTCTAACTTCTTATTCCAGCTAGGTACCATTTCAGCAATTTTAAGATAATGTTCGTTGAGAGATTTAGTCCATTTCTGCAAATGTTCAATATCTTTTTGCTCTGCGTAAAAAGCTACCGCTTGCATTTCTCGGCGTAGTTTAAACATATTGTGCAACCACACTTGCCGTTTGTTTTCCGGTTTGTACCATTGGCCGAGCGCTTTCGGCGGCGTTTTGATAATAGCTGCCTTATCCTTATGCTGATAAATAACCCCCGCCAAGACTAAAACAAGGATTATTTGTAGAACAATAAAGTAAATCCATCTATTCATGTTTGCTATTCTCAATGTCAGCTATAAAGGCAATATATAAATAATTGTATACCAAGAATTCAAATAAGCAGTTGATCAGGCGCAAGATTTATTTTATGCCACTAGGCCTACGGCTTATCCTTTTTAGGCACTTTACTGTTCACCACTTTAGTTTTCGGCTTTGCTTTTCGTTTTATCTTTTGTTTCGGCAGTACTTGGCATTGCGGACAAAAAACCGAACTTCGATTTGATTGCCGAATTTCTTCTAGTACCGTTTGGCAGCCATCACACTTTTCACCGGCACGACCATAAACAAACAGCTTTTGTGCAAAATAGCCTGGTTTGCCATCGGCTTGGGTAAAATCTTTTAATGTAGTGCCACCTTGTTCAATGGCAGCAGCTAACACTTGCTTAATGATGTCAGTAAGCTCATTAAACTTCTGCTCACTAATGCTATTTACCGGCGTTGCTGGGTGAATACTGGCGATAAATAATGCTTCATTGGCATAAATATTCCCGACGCCAACAACAACATGGTTGTCCATTAAAAAAGTTTTAATTGGCACTTTACGATTATGCGCTTTAGTAAACAAATGCCCGTGACTAAAGTCTTCTGTTAACGGCTCAGGTCCGAGTTTTGCTAATAGCCCTTGTTGATCTAAATGTTCTGGAAACCACAATACCGCACCAAATCGACGCGGATCATTCAGCCGCAATATTTTTTCATTGTCGAACAACATTTCAAAATGATCATGCTTAACAACTGGCGTATCTTGCTCCAAAATTCGCACTGAGCCCGACATGCCTAAATGCAGCAACAAAGTGCCATCTGAGAATCTAAGTAATAAATACTTAGAACGACGTTCAATTTTTTCTAAGGTTTTACCAACAACACTGTGCACTTCTGCTGGAATAGGCCAACGCAGTTTAGCATTGCGTACCACAACATCTTCAACCTTCTGACCAGCAATATGTGGTGTAATTCCTAAACGGCAAACTTCAACTTCTGGCAACTCTGGCATCTTAAACTGCATCCATGTTTGAACAATCGCCAATACGAGCAGAAAAAGCATCAACAAATCGCTGCGGCGAATCAACATCCATATTGAAATATAAAGACGGTTCAATAAGTTCAGCTTCCATTAAGGCAAAAGTGTCTTGATGACGCACAAAATCAATTCGCGCAAAAAGTAGCTCACCATGCAATTTACTAATCGCTTGCATGGTTTTATTTGCTGCCGCTTGTAGCGCAGGCTCAGGTGTTACTGCTAATAAGCCGCCGCCGTGCTCTTCTTGGACGCGAAAATCGCCTTTTGCCGGCGTTTTCAAAATGGTATGGCTCAACTCGCCATTAAAATAAAACAATGAGAACTCACCTTCTTGGCAAATATCAGCCATAAAAGGTTGCACCATTAATTCTCGATTGGTAAACGCTTGCTTTAATTCTGCAACTTTGCCTAAATAATTTTCTTTAGTCAGCCAAAAGGTATTATCGGCGTTAGCACTAACACGGGGTTTTAGTACGATTTGCTCAGTTGAAAAGTGAGAAAAGTAGCCGGCCATATTGTTAACATCAAACACTTCCGGCCAAAGCGTTGGCACGATAGTAACACCATCCGCTTCTAAGCTTTTTAAGTAGTCTTTATTAATATTCCATTGCACCACAGTTAAACTGTTTTCTAATCGAGCGCTAGACTGTTCAATGTTAGCGAGAACCTTAACAAAACTTTCCATATCATCTTGGTAGTCCCATGGGCTGCGTATAATGACCACCTCATAGTCAGACCAATTAACACTTTGATTGCGCCACGATATGACTTCGGTTTGCCAACCTAAAGCTAACATCGGCTCATCAATCAAATCATCATACGCTTCAAAATCAGCTAGGCTGTCCATTGATAAAATTGCACATTTTCTCATAAAATAACGGTCTCTATTTAATGTAACTGGTGAATATGGCTTAATAATTTAGCGGCCTAACGACCACTTAGTCAGCAAAAATTTCCTGAGGAAATAACTGAGCATAAATCTCTATCGGTAATGAAAGCCATTGCTGAGATGCGGGTTTGAAAACCAGCAACTGTTGCTCTGTTGCATAAACATTTAGTTGCAACGGCTTGGCAACGCCAGCAATATCTAACATAACATCAAGCGAAAACTGCCGATCAATTTCTGGCGCTTGTACTATGGCTTCGCCGCTACTTTGTTGCCACGACATCATCATTTGCTCTAACGCTTGCCCTGAAATACTGCTAGGTTTCGCCCGCCAAGTTCGGCCAATGCGTTCAACGGTAACAACATTATTAATGCTTAAGGTCAAAATAACATTTTGCGGACCCACTAAGGCAATAGTTTGAAGACTATTTTCTTCGCTATCACCATTCGGTGAATAGACATTTTTATGTGTCGCATTGATTAATAAGATAAAGCCCATTACTGCAAAAATAATGACGTTATTCCAACCGGTTTTCGATAATTTGATCATGGCACCACAATAAGCATTTAAACCAATAACTATCATACGAAATAATTGAGCTTAATTGTACTTAGCTTTACACTAGCAAGCACGAATATTGTATCCAATAATAAAAAATACCTAACGTAAGGCTTATCAATGAAATTAAAACAATTAAGTGCTGGCATGTTAATGCTCAGTGGCTTGTTCTGCGCATCAAGCGCTGTTGCCAATCAAGCAAGTACGCAATTTACCCAATTGCTAGACGAACATTGGCAAACGGCTAATAAAGAACAAATATTCTTCCGTAAAGACCCTGACGCATTTCGTATGAATGGAAAATTGCCAGAAATGTCGGCAAATGGTCGCGAACGTCGGTCAAAATACAATAATGAATTATTAGCGCGTATTGAAAGTATTGGTGTAACTCAGTTATCTGCTGCTGATCAAGTAACCTACCGCCTGTTTAAATACGAACGTGAAGCGGAAGCAAAAAGCTATCAATTTCAAGACCACTTATATCCATTAACCTATTACTCAGGCTTTCATAGCTACTTCGCTGGTGCGCCGGCCAATATGTCGTTTTTAACCGAAAAAGACTATAGCAATTATTTAATTAGCTTGGCTGACTACCCGCGTTACAACCAAGAACATATTGTCGATTTGAAACAAGCGATTGCTTTAGGTCACACCCACTACTGCGAAAGTTTTAAAGGTTACGAGAAATCGATTAGTAAGCACTTAGTTGATCATGTTGAAGACAGTGTTTTTTATGCGCCAATGAAAAATATGCCTAAGGCTATTTCAGCAGCGCAGCAAACAAAATATCGTCAACAAGTAAAAACCTTAATAACGAATACCGTATTACCTGAATACCAAGCCTTCTACGATTTCTTTACTCAAAAATATATGACGAACTGCCGGACCACAGCAGGCATTAGTAGTGTTAAAGATGGTGATGACTACTACCAATACTTAATTGAATATTACACCACTACCAACTTGTCAGCTGACGAAATACACCAAACCGGTTTAGATGAAGTGAGCCGCATTCGTCAAGAAATGCAGCAAATCATCAAAGAAGTGGGTTTTAAAGGGCAATTTAAAGACTTTATTCAATTCCTACGCACTGATGAGCAGTTTTATACTGACAGTGCCTTAGACATGATAGAAAAAGCTAGCTATATCACCCGTAAGATGGCTGCGCAATTACCCAAGTGGTTCTCAGTATTACCACGCTCAACCTTTGATATTAAATCAAGTCCTAATGGCGGTGCTTATTATGTTGCTTCAGATGGCAGCGGTACCACGCCCGGTACTTATTTTTTAGATACTAAAGATTTAAAAAGTCAGCCGTTATACACCTTAGAAGCACTTACCTTCCATGAGGCAGAGCCCGGTCATCATTTTCAAAGTGCTATTGCTCAAGAAGTTGATATGGCTGAATTTCGCAAAACGCTTTACCACGCCGCTTATGGTGAAGGTTGGGGGTTATATTCTGAACGCTTAGGCAAAGAAATTGGCTTTTATCAAGACCCTTACAGTGACTTTGGCCGTTTAACCTATGAAGCATGGCGCGCGTGTCGTTTAGTGGTTGATACCGGTATTCATGCAAAAGGTTGGACGCGCCAACAAGCGATTGATTATTTAGCAGAGAATACTGCCTTAAGCATGGCTGATGTTATTGGCCAAATCGATCGCTACATTAGCTGGCCAGCACAGGCTTTGTCGTACAAAATTGGTGAAATTAAAATTCGTCAGTTACGTGCAAAAGCTGAAGCAGCACTAGGTGACAAGTTCGATATTAGAGCCTTTCATGACCAAATGCTGAAAAATGGTAGCTTACCTATGGCATTGCTTGAAGAGTTAACCATGGATTGGATTAAGCAACAAAAAGCTTAAAATAGAATCATTATTCGATTGATAGAAATAAAGGAGAAAACACATGATGTGCTTTCTCCTTTTTTATTGAGGATATATTTGATTGAAAAAACGACTAGTCTTCTCGTTCACTAGCCTTTAGCGCATGAAACTGCACCCGTTCGTTGTTTGCCGTTAACAACTCCGCCTTAACCACTTGTTCATCTGAGGTCAGGGTAATTAAACCAATGCCACTTTGGTTGACTAAAGTATTGCGCTGGTCAGGATCTGGCTTACGCACTTTTATCTTCATTCGACGTCGCTTAGTAAACCAGTTTAATGGTGAATTGCTGGCATATAAATAACGATTAAGTCGTTCAAGCCAGTTCAACAAGCCACGAGGAAATTGATTTTTAATGCCGCTAGAGGTGATTTGAAAAATACGCGAACTACTGCGCCTAAATCTATGAGTGACTTCATAAAAGAATGAATAATGTACATCACCGGAAAGAATAATAAAATGCGGTGGTGTTTTGTAGTGGCGAAAAATATTCAGCATGACATTAGCGGTGCCTGAGTGCGCCATCCAGTTTTCTGCATCAACCACTAACGGCAAGCCTAAAAAGGTAAAAATTCGTTGAATGGTTTCGATCATTTTCACCCCGTAAATCGGCGCAGGCGAAACTAATATCACCTCAGGTTGATTAATTAACTCTTGTTGTAATTCCGACAATGCCTCCCAATCCATTAGTCCAGATGGTTTGCCAGCATTGCTTTCTGAGCGCCAACGCTGTGTTCGGGTATCAAGCACGATAACTTTAGGTGTTGTAGCTAAACTAAAGTGCCACCGATCCCAAGCGAGAATTTCATCAATTAAATGATCTTGTTGTTGATAACCGTTAGTTGAAAAATATTGCCCAACATCGTCATTAAGCTCAGTAAATTTTTCCGGTGCATTACCCCAGCCTTGGCATAGCCAGTAACCCACTAAGGTATTGCCAATAATTCGCTTGGAAAATGGATGACCATAAGCTGCCTCTTCCCAACCCCGAGTTAAATTCCAATCATCGGTAATGTCATGATCATCAAATATCATATACGTTGGAATATGCGCTAATGCTCGGCTCACCACAGATAAGCCATCAACAAATCGCGCAATAATTTTAGCTTCTGTGCCGTAGGTATCTAAAAATTCATCAGCTATCTGATGAGCTTCTACATCAACAAAGCGCCACATTACAGGTGACCATGTCAGTAAATACATAGCAAACACTTCTGCTAGGGTAACCAAATGATTTTTCGCATTCACTGAGGTAAATATCGGTTTTTTGCTGGCGGCAAATATTTTGTCATAAACCGCTTTATTGGCTGAGTCATGTGGTAGCAGCTGATCACGCTGATAGTAGCAAAGTGGGCTAGCAAAAAGTTCATCGCTAGAATTTACCACAGTGCCCTGCCATTGCTCATCATATAAACCTAGCAATTCAATCACTTGATGTATCGCAACTAGCGTTGGCCCCGCCACATCATCTGCATAAATTTGATCGCCAGACATCATTAACATGGCAGGCCTAGCTTCTGCATCAAGCACAGAATCGGCAATGACATGGTCAACCTGTACTAAGCCATCACCACTATCAAAATGCGGCTTGCGACATGAGCCATGCAGCATTTGTTTAATATCGGATTTAATCGCGAAGTTAGGATACTTTTGTCCCGAATACAAAATTTCAGGCATACATTCAACAAGTGACAGCTGTTGCCCTTCTGCAGTGAAAATAAAGTTATATGCGAGTAGCGTATTAAGAGGCAAAGCGTCAGGGAAGTTTATCGAGACTAAATTAACAAAAGCTTGCTTGCCAATACGTACTTGTTGATTTTGCTTACTATCTAGCGTCATGTCAGTCAGCAAGGTGTTTTCATCTTCAGCAAATAACTGAAACTGCAACTGATAAGGTTGGCTAGTGACTAGCCAGAAAGTCAGTTGATGCTCGCTAACATGCCTAACGATAGGCCCAGCTATAATTGATGGAATAGGTTGGCAAGTACTGATAATAACTCCGAAATAAACTTATTATGGCTTTAACATACAGGTATAAATTGTATAAAAGCTCTTTATTCTTTGTTATTAGTTTATACCCGTACAACTTCAAAATGCAATTTCAGAGCTAAGTTAGGAAGTCAGATCAAGGCGCAATATGAAGTTAATGGCTATTCCCTTATCAAATATTGCAACACCGAACTGGTTTTCTAGCTTAGCTCCCTTTGGGTAAGCCGATAAAGGGTTATCTCCGTCGTTGTTGATTTTAAAAATAGAATAACTATTATCTTCAACCAATGCCTTGGTGCTAACTCTTTCTCGACTTGCTGAAAGCTGTATTTTGAAGTGGAACGGGTATACATCAGATAAAAATGTAATGGCAACTTCGCCATAAAGAGAAAAGTAAGTAAATATAAATTTTGCGTTGGAGACGAGTAAATCATTTTCTTCAGGCAATAAAAAACCCGGTAAAAACCGGGTTTTTAAATCAGAAGTTATCAATTACTTGATTTTAGCTTCTTTATAAATCACGTGCTTACGTGCTTTAGGATCAAACTTTTTGATTTCCATTTTTTCTGGCATAGTCTTTTTATTCTTATCAGTAGTATAAAAATGACCTGTACCAGCACTAGAAACTAAACGAATTTTATCACGCATTGTAATTCCTTAAACTTTTTCGCCACGGGCACGAATGTCAGTTAATACTGCATCAATACCTTTTTTATCGATAATACGCATTCCTTTCGGAGTTAAACGTAATTTAACGAAACGGTTTTCACTCTCAACCCAAAAACGGTGAGATTGAAGGTTTGGTAAGAAACGACGACGTGTTGCGTTTCTTGCGTGAGAACGGTTGTTCCCTACGACTGGCTTTTTGCCTGTTACTTGGCAAACTTTAGACATGTGAGTCACTCCAAATTTAATTTCAGCTCGAGCTATATTTCCCCAAGACCGTCGCCTCGGGATCCTGAAAAAGGTGGCATATTATAGAGAAACTGAAAAACGAATACCAGCATTAATAGCATTTAAAGCAGATAGATTTGAAAACAACTATATTTCAATAGCTTAAGTGAAGAAAACAGCCTTTAATCGCCTGTTATCTGCTGTAATATCATCCGAGTCGAATAATATTGCAGCACATTTAGTCTATTTTAGAGTCCAATAGTTTGGTTAATTTTTCTTTTTGATCCTGATTGCACAGTTCATTAATCAAAATACGGATAATATGCGACTTAGCTAATTTAGTCTCTGCCGCCAATGTTTGTAATTGTTCGATAGCTGATTCACTCAAGGTGAAGGTCGCATGGCGAAAACGCCGACCACCTTCTGCTTTATTTTCTTGTTTATTGGCGGCATGTGCTTTTGCCGCCAAAATGGCCTCTTGCAGCGATAAATCTTTTTGCTCCGAACTCACTATTTTGGGTTTACCTTGAGCATAATTTTCCGCATCAGCAATAAATTCATCAACGGTGAATTGCTTTTTCTTTTTTGGACCATTCTTGGACTTTTTTAGATCAGTTAAACTCATGGGAGTTGTCCGGTTTCATCGCCATTAATTCTTCTGCTATGGCAACCATTTCAGTAGCCGCTTTACCTTCTGGGTCTATTTCTAATACCGATGAACCTTGCTCTTCGCTATCATCATAAATATTGCGATTAAAGGTAACGGCATTGAGGACATTGATACCAAATGAAGAACAAACTTCTTTGGCTTCAAGAATACGTCCCGCTTGATTAGGCAGCGAAGGGCACTGGGTAATAACAAATGACGCTAACATTTTGGGATTAACCATTTTACAGGTACTGAGCATATCTTCCATATGAGGCACAGTTTTTAAATCACGACGTTTAGGTCGTAATGGAATAACCACATGATCCGCCACTGACATTGCCGCTCGCAGTGCTAGGTTATCTTGGCCACCACAATCCACCACCACATAATCATAATGCTGATTTAAGCTCAGTAGGTCGTTGCGAATTTTGCCATACAGTTGGATACAGTTTATCGCCGGTAGTGATGGATCAGAATTTCGCGCTTGTATCCAATCAGACGTGGTACGTTGGGGATCACAATCAACCATTAAGACAATGGCTTTTTTCTCTCGGGCAAAATAGACAGCTAAATTCTGTGCTAGGCAGCTTTTACCACTGCCACCTTTTTCCCCACCGACTAAAATCATCATTTTGGTAATTCCTTGTTAACTACTGAAAACACAACAACCATTTCATTATAGTTCAAGAATTAACGGTCGACTTATGCCGTACAGATTAATCAAGATCTGTTAATTGTATTGCAACCTCAAACCAGCCATTATCTTGTTTAATACAACGCAATACTCGGCCAAACAGCTTTTGGCTATTGGGGTTGGCCGCTTTAAATATTATCGTCACTTGCGTATTCGCCGCTATTTCACAGTCACAATCGACTTTCAAGCCGCCACGAGAAAAATCCAAGCAAGCAATTTTTTTACGCTGTTCATTGCCACTAACATCAAGCCAAACAATATCAACTAGCTCTTTTTCCATATCAATTCGAAAAGCTTGTCGGCGCTCGTTTTCTTCGTTAACTAATGTATTGTCAATATCGCTCATAGAGACTCCTTGTATACTCACACATCAAAGCAGAGTTATTGTACATTTATTCGCCCATGTTCAGCATACGAATAACAATGGCAACCCGCAACTATTATATGATCGAGTACCTTAATATCGATTAAAGCAAGCGCTTGCGCTAATCGATCGGTTATTTGGTTATCCGCAATACTTGGCTCTGCAATACCCGAAGGATGATTATGAGCCAAGATCACAGCACCCGCTTGGTGTTTTATTGCCGCTTCGACAACAACACGTGGATAGACAGCAGCCGCATTGATCGTGCCATGAAATAAGCGTTCAAATTTAATCACTTGATGCTGAGTATTTAAGAACAAAATAGCGAACACTTCTCGGCTTTCATTGCGCAATTCAGCCTTTAAAAAACTTTGTGTTGCTAATGAAGACGTTAGCTCATGTCCGGTTTGCATTTGTTCGGCCAAATAACGTTTAGACATTTCTAAGCATGCTTGTAATTGCACATATTTTGCGGCCCCTAAGCCATGGTGCTGACAAAACTCATCTAGTTCCGCTTGATATATTCGCGAAATACTACCAAAGCTTTTCAACAGTTTCCTCGCTAAGTCAACAACATGACAGCCCTTAACACCGGTGCGCAAAAATATTGCCAACAATTCAGCATCACTTAAGCTTTTTGCTCCATATTGCAGTAACTTCTCCCGAGGTTTTTCATCGCTGGGCCAGTCTTTTAACATAATTGCATCCTTGCAAAGTGATTTTAAAAAAAGTGTGAATAATGCTATCTTATCGCCAATTGTCGTTATTAAGATTAGCAGTTTATGCAGATTCTTCAGGGTAAAAAAATTCTATTGGGTATCAGTGGTGGTATTGCTGCCTATAAAACGCCAGAACTGGTTCGTCGTTTAAAAGACAAAGGCGCCGACGTGCGTGTGGTGATGACCGAAGGTGCAAAAGCCTTCATCACGCCATTAACCTTACAAGCCGTGTCGGCAAACGCAGTATCTGATAGCTTGTTGGATACCCAAGCAGAATTGGCGATGGGCCATATCGAGCTAGCAAAATGGGCTGACTTTATTTTAATTGCCCCAGCAACCGCTGACATTATTGCTAAAATAGCCGCAGGTATGGCAAATGATCTACTGACAACATTGTGCCTCGCAACTTCAGCCCCTGTGGCGATTGCTCCAGCAATGAATCAGCAAATGTGGCATAACCCGGCGACGCAAAAGAATATCGAAACATTAGCAGCATGGAATTATATGTTTTTTGGCCCCGGCGCTGGCGAACAAGCCTGTGGTGATATTGGCCTAGGACGCATGCTAGAAGTGCCCGAACTAGTGGCGTTAACCTGCCAGCAGCTATCAGTGCAAGATAACAATAACAGCGTAGTAGAAAATCAGCCTTTAGCTGGGCAAAAATGGCTTATTACCGCCGGTCCAACACGCGAAGCCATTGACCCAGTGCGTTACATATCTAATCACAGTTCCGGGAAAATGGGCTTTGCAATCGCCAGTGCCGCACAACAATTAGGCGCAGAGGTGACTATTATCTCTGGCCCCGTTAGTTTAGCGGCACCAGAGTATTGTCAGAAAATCGCTGTTACCAGCGCGCTTGATATGCATCAGCAAGCCATGGCTTTAGCTTCTGACGCCAATGTTTTTGTTGCCTGTGCCGCCGTGGCAGACTATCGCATTGATGCCATCGCCAATGAGAAAATAAAGAAATCTCAAGATAGCATGCAACTTAACTTAGTGAAAAATCCAGATATTGTCGCTGACGTTGCAGCCATGAAAAATAAACCCTTTACGGTCGGATTCGCGGCAGAAACACAAGATGTTGAGCATTATGCTCGAGGTAAATTAGCTCGTAAAAATCTTGATATGATCGCTGCGAATAATGTTGCCACACAGGGCCAAGGTTTTAATAGTGACGACAATGCCCTAACGGTGTTTACAGCACAAGATAAAAAAGACTTATCTTTAACCAGTAAAAATGAACTCGCTAAGCAATTAGTGCAGCTTATTGATCAAAATTATCAAAGCGCAAAGAAAAGTTAATCTAACCATGGAAAAGCTGAGTTCTTGTTGAATCACAGCTTATTCTCACTATACAATTACGCTAACTTTTCAGTAGTAACACTGAGAATAAAAATTAAAATAAGAGAATCAGTTTTATGCCGGTGACTCAAAAACCCAATCGTAAACAACAAATTTTAGAATGCCTTGCACATATGTTGCAAACCAGCGCAGGACAGCGCATTACCACAGCAAAACTTGCCGCTGAAGTCGGTGTTTCAGAAGCCGCGCTTTATCGCCACTTTCCTTCTAAGGCTCGAATGTTCGAAGGATTAATTGAGTTTATCGAAGAATCTATTTTTTCTCGGGTAAATTTAATATTAACCGATCACAAAGAAGCTCTTGTGCGTTGTCACCATATTTTGCATGTATTATTAATATTCGCCGAACGTAATCCAGGCATGTGCCGTATTCTTGCTGGCGATGCTTTAATGGGTGAAAATGAACGTTTACGTGCCCGAGTGAATCAGTTTTTTGAAAAATTAGAGTCTCAATTTAAACAAGTATTACGAGAACGAAAGCTGCGCGAAGGTAAAGGTTTCACTATTTCAGAACAAGCATTAGCCAATACCTTAATGGCGTTTGCGGAAGGCAAAATTAATCAATATGTTCGTTCTAATTTTGCCAAGAAACCCAGTAACGATTTTAATGAACAATGGCAATTTTTAATGGCTGATAAATAGCCTAATTTAAGCCTGTCATTGTCAACTATACGCCAATCTGCATTGGCAACTGCAATATTTAAGGAAACATCGTGAGTAAGTTAGCACAATTAAAACCAAGCAAGTTATGGCAAATTTTCGAAAAAATTTGCAGCATTCCACATCCATCAAAACACGAGCAAAAAATATCACTTTGGATCCAATCGTGGGCAACTGAGTTAGGGCTAAGTGTTAAAGAAGACGCTGTCGGCAACTTAATTATTAAAAAGCCTGCCACTGCGGGGATGGAAAATAGAAAGGGTGTTATTTTACAAGCTCATATGGATATGGTGCCGCAAAAAAATTCTGATACCGAGCATGACTTCCTTGTTGATCCAATTAAACCTTACATAGTTACTGAAGGTGACGGTGATTGGGTTACGGCTGAAGGAACAACCTTAGGTGCTGATAATGGCGTTGGCTTATCGTCAGCATTAGCGGTTTTAGCCAGTGATGACATTCCGCACGGGCCACTAGAAGTTTTAGTAACCATTGATGAAGAAGCCGGCATGACTGGTGCTTTTGGTCTTGAAGCAGGCTGGTTAGAAGGTGACTTACTGATCAATACCGACTCTGAGCAAGAAGGTGAAGTGTACATGGGTTGTGCCGGAGGTATTGATGGTGAAGCAACATTCACGATTACCAATGAAGACGCACCAGCTGATGTTGAATCATTTAACTTATCAATATCAGGCTTAAAAGGCGGCCATTCAGGTGTTGATATTCATACCGGTCGCGCCAATGCTAATAAGCTTTTAGTGAGATTTTTACTCGATGCCAGTAATGAATTTGACTTACGTTTAACGGAATTAAATGGCGGTAGCTTACGTAACGCTATTCCACGTGAAGCCGATGCAAGTTTTGTTATTAATTCTACGCAAGTTGAAGCGTTCAAAGCTAAATTAGCAGACTATTTAGCAACTATGCGTCAGTCTTTAGGTTCAATCGAAACCGACATTGAGATGCTTCTGATTTCACCTGAAACTTTTGATGAATGTTGGACTGTCGACACTCAAAGTACTATTTTACGTGCTCTTAACGCCTGCCCTAACGGGGTATTGCGTATGAGTGATGATATTGAAGGCATTGTCGAAACGTCACTAAACTTAGGTGTTATGCGCAGTAAAGGTAATAAGTTTGTTGCCATGACATTGATTCGTAGCTTACATGATGATGGTCGCTTAGATGCGCAGACTATGGTGCAATCTGTATTTGAATTATCTGGCGCTAACATTGCCTTTTCTGGCGCATACCCTGGTTGGAAGCCAGATACTAGCTCAGCATTAATGCAAACCGTTCGTGATACTTATCAGTCATTATTTAATAAAGTGCCTGAAATTATGGTGATTCACGCCGGTCTTGAGTGTGGCTTATTTAAAACCGCATACCCACATTGGGATATGGTGTCATTTGGCCCAACCATCAAGTTTCCACATTCACCTGATGAAAAAATACAAATTGCCACGGTTGAGCAATACTGGCAATTATTAGTGGCGGTATTAGCCAATATCCCTGAAAAGAACTAACTTTTATACCTTAGCGCGGTATTTAACGATATCGCGCTACTATTCCCTGTCTCAAATTTCTGGTGATAAGCTAAACTTAAAGCAACGTAGTTGAATGCTATTAAAAGGTCGACCAGATCAAGATATCAAGCATTAGCCAAAAGTCTAATAACCAAACCGCTTTTTACGTACTAAACTAAAGTTGGGGTTTTTATAGGAAACGATGACATGATTCAGCCAGAAAAAATTATAATAGCTGACGATCACCCATTATTTAGGCAAGCGTTGTTAAGCACATTAAAATTAAAACTAACGCAAACACAATGGTTGGAAGCACAAACAATTGCCGAGCTAGAACAACAGCTTAGCGCACATAACGATAGCGATTTAGTCTTGCTAGATTTGCATATTCCCGGCGCACACGGTTTTAATACCCTTATTCATGTAAGAAATCACTTTCCTCAAATACCGGTTGTGATCGTGTCAGCGCATGAAGACCATGAAACTATCAATAAAGCCATGGGCTATGGCGCCTCTGGTTTTATTCCAAAATCAACACCCGTTGACGATATTTATACTGCTATTCAACATGTACTATTAGGCAATATTTGGACGCCTGAAGCATACAATGAATCAGCGCCAATGCAGGACAATAACGACATCGCTGAACGTGTTGCCAGTCTTACTCAACAGCAATACCGCATTTTAATGATGTTTGCCCAAGGTATGCTCAATAAACAAATTGCTTATGATTTGAATGTGTCAGAAGCGACCATCAAGGCACATGCCACGGCAATTTTTCGCAAGCTTGACGTACGCAACCGAACTCAAGCAGTTATAGCTATTGCCCAGCTTGATATTGCCGATGTGCAACTTCAAGGCAACGAATAAATAAATTCATTTCTAAAGACTCCAAGCAAATTATTCTAAATATTTTGCTTGGAGCTTTTTCGTTAACATGGCACTCATCATTGCTCTTAGTGCCGCAGGTTTAACCAATTTACGCATAAAACCAATATCGGCTAGTAAGGCTTTTTCTTCTAGATCACTATCCGTTGTTGCGGTAATTAAGATGGCAGGTACATAGTGGCTACTTTGTTTTCTTAACTCGCCAATTAAGGCGATACCGTTGAAATCATAATCCAGCTGGTAATCAACTAACAATATTTCAATATCATTTTTATGATCATCGTAAAGTGACAAGGCTTGATGATATGAACCTGCCGCGATAACATCACAATCCCATGCTGTTAGCAGTTCAACCATGCCATTTAGCACATCAGGATCATTGTCGATACACATCACGGTAACGCCTTTTAAGCCAATATTACTAATTGGTTTCACAACGACAGCTTCCACTTGTGCTTGGGCTTGTTCTACACCAACAGTAAATTTACAACCCATACTCACTTCTGACTGCAGCGCTAAGGAATGTCCCAGTAATTGCGCTAAACTTTGGGTAATATTTAGCCCTAAGCCTAAGCCAACTGCTGATGAACTTTGCTGATTATCAAGCTGAGTAAATTGTTCAAACACCATCTCTTGCTTATCAACGGGAATGCCCGGACCATTATCCAGCACTTGAATCTCAACATTATTACTTTTTGCTCTCGCCCCCAGTAACACTTTACCGGGGCTCGCATAACGAAAGGCATTACCAATTAAATTTTGTAACATACGACGCAATAAGTTTCGATCTGAACGTAACCATAGTGAGTTACAATGCACTCGAAATTCAACATTGAGATCAACGGCACTGGCGGAAAATTCTTTCGCTAAGTCATCAAATAAAGACTTAACCGAGAATGAGCTAATATTCGGTTTAATATTGCCACTTTCAATACGGGCAATTTCAGCTAAATCAGCAACTAAATCATTAGCCACTTTTAATGAGTGATCAATGTTGTCGACTTGTCGTTGTTGAGTATCGGTTAAATTTCCTTGGCTAGATAAAGCAGAAGTAAATAATCGTGCCGCTTCCAAAGGCTGCATTAAGTCATGGCTGCAGGCTTTTAAATAGAGGCTTTTTTTTACATGGGCTTGTTCCGCTTTTTCTCTCGCTAACGCCAGCGCTTCATTGGTTTGCTCTAACTTTTGAGTGCGCTCTAATACCCGTGTTTCTAGGTCAACATTCGCTTCAATTAAGCCTCTTTCTGCCTGACGATACGCGGTAATATCAGAAAACAACATCACGAAGCCACCACCAGGTAACGGATTACCCTCAATGCGGATCACCCGTCCATCACTATGCTCCCGTTCTGAACTATGCGGACTACCGTTGCGTAAGTGCGCTAAGCGCTTGTCGACTTGCTGAGCTATTTTGCCAACACCGCATAAACCTCGGCGAACGTTATAACTGATTAAATCGCGGACTGGGCTGCCTTGATAAATAAGTTCACTGGGATAATCAAATAAGTCGACATACTTTTTATTCCACGCGACAAGGTTGAGATCGCTATCAACTATCGAAATGCCTTCACTGGCATTCTCAATAGCGCTTTGTAACAAGTCTTGGCTATATTGTTGGCGTTGACTCGAGGCTTCTTCAACTAACACGGCAATTTCGTCTAAGGCAATATCTCGACCTTCCAATGCCGAGGAAAGTACCAAACGTGCCGATGACGCGCCCATCACACTCGCCAAAGTATTTTCAGTATGCTGCAAAAGTTGCTGATTGTAGGTCACGTTACTCATTTGGCCTTTAACCGTTACACGTTGAAACTGGGCAAAACTCACACTGGCTTTTTCTTCCCCGACGAAACGCGAAACTAACAGTTCGAGCTCTTGATAATTAATTTGCTTATTACGTTGTGATTGCAACGCTTTTGGCGCTTGGTATTCCATAAACAATGACGCTTGCATACGCTCTTGTACGCTTTGGCGACTAACATGAGAAAGTAGCCACATTGAAATGATATTTACTGACAACGACAACAAGCTCGCTAAAGAATTCGCGGGCAAAAAACCATCTCGAAAAGGGTGTGGATAAACCCCAAACTGAGGAATAAAGTTAAGCAATAACCAGGCTGAAAAACCGATAACAATACCACCATAAACGGCAGTTAACGTCGCTCGTCGCCAATAAAAGGCCGCGACTAATGCGGGAGTTAATTGGGCAAAAGCACCAAAGGCGATTTCCCCTAAAGAACTAAGAGTATCGGGGGAGGCCATTAAAAACACGCAGTAACCTAGCATGATCACGAATAGCACTAAGAATTTTCGAATGGTCAGCAAGCGCAAGCGAAAATTATCGTAGTCGGTATGGCTATGCTTATTGGCGCGATAAATCCAAGGAAAAACAATTTCATTACTGAGCATAGTGCTCAAGGCGATGGATGAAATAATCACCATAGAACTGGCGGCAGATATTGCCCCCAAAAAAGTGAGTAAGGTTAACCAAGGCTGCTGTTGATACCAAGGTAAAAATAGCACATAAGCATCAGAGGGAACGCTATCGCCTAATAACAAGTGCCCCGCCAAACCCAAGGGCACGGCAAACACTGCAAACACTAATAAATAAAGTGGAAATATCCGACGACTGAGCCAAGTGTCCTTTTCATCTTTCAGCTCTACCACCATTACTTGGAATTGGCGTGGCAACGACAAAAATGCCGCCATTGCAATCACTAGCATGGCAAACATCGACATAATATTGGGGAAATTTAACTGTTCATCGAGCTGAATATTCGCTGACGAACGCCGCCAAATTTCCATCGGTGAGTCAAACAAAACGTAGGTAACAAAAATACCAACGGCGAGGAATGCAAAGAGCTTAACCAGTGACTCAAAAGCGATCGCCAACATCACACCAGGATGACGCTCGGTAACATCAATATTTCGAATACCAAAAACAATAGTAAAGCCCGCTAACACCAAACTCACGATTAAACCAAAATGCCAGTTGGATAAACTTTGCTCGGCTTGGAGTTGTTGAAACGAATAAACAATCGCTTTTAGTTGCAGCGCGATATACGGCATAGTGCCGATTAGTGCCACAATGGTCACCAATATCGCGAGGTTATGAGACTTACCAAAACGTGCCGCTAGCAAATCGGCAATCGAGGTTAAGTTAAGCTTTAAACTGACGTGAATAATGCGCTGAATAAAAGGCCAGGCAAACATAAACAGTAAAATGGGCCCAAGATATATCGGTAAGTGAGAAAGGAAATTACTTGATGCCTGCCCAGTGGTGCCTAAAAAACTCCACGAAGTACAATAAACCCCTAAAGTTAACGCATAAATTATCGCTTGGCTTTTTCGAACCAATTTATGACGATACTTATCTCCCATATAAGCAATAAAAAACAGCAAACCGATATAAGCAAAACTTAAGCCCGCTAATTGCCAATTTGGAAACATACAGTATCTCTATTTAACGCTATTAATCATTTAATTATAGGGATTTAGCTGAGCAAGTCATTAATTGTCTTTGCTCCCCTTAAGTTTCACTGTTAATTAACAGTTTGCGTATAAAATTCGGCAATATATTGGCCGCCTTTGATGTTAGCAATCACCCGCAATTTATATTTTTCACCTTTAGCGCTAATTTTCTCTCGCAATGGCGTCGGGCTTTGCCAATAATATGGACTATCATTCATACCCAATGGGTACGGACTCATTTCGTTATCATTATTCACTAGAAAAAGCGTGGCACTATCAAGCGGGAACGTTGAATTTAACGTGGTATTGCCATTTTCATCATAAATGTTGACCTCAAAATCACCCGACTTCAAAATACATTTTTGATTAATAACATCACAATGCCCAAACGGTACCATATTGAAAATTCGCTGTTGTTGTGCTTGGTTTTCAATATAAAAATCTGACGCGATGTAGCCACCCAAAATAAGAAACGGTGCCACCATTAGAGCTACTTTTGTATGACGGTTCATAATCATCCTTAGTTTTCTGTTGTTTTCATTTTACTGCACAGCATTGCATCCAACAATGACTGCTACTACCAACTAAATTGGCAACTTTTAGCTTGCCTTACTCTTCATCAAGGTGAAAAACTAAAGGCTCCACAAAGGGAGCCTTTCTTCCATGTGGTACAAAATACAATCACATCAGACTAATGATCGTGTGCTGCACCTGCTCCGTGAGGAATACGCATGTTATCAACCATTTGCTGAATATGAACCGGCGCTGGTCCTGTTGATTTCAAGACAGTGAATGCCACTGCAAAGTTAACCAACGCACCAACTGAGCCAAAGGCATTTGGTGAAATTCCGAAGAACCAGTTAGGACCCATATCACCTAAGAATGACGTGCCCGGAATAAACATAATACCTTTGTGTTGGAACACGTACAGCATAGTGACACCGATACCTGAGATCATACCTGCAACGGCTGCTTTACCACTCATTTTCTTAGAGAAAATACCCATCATTAGTGCCGGGAAGATAGATGATGCAGCTAAACCAAAGGCTAGCGCCACCGTCCCTGCGGCAAAGCCAGGCGGATTTAAACCAAGCCAACCTGCAACAACGATCGATAGTGTCATCACCACTCGTCCTGCAAGTAGCTCATTTTTCTCTGACATATCAGGGGTTAATATACCTTTCATCAAGTCATGAGAAATAGAGGACGAAATTGCTAATAGTAATCCGGCGGCAGTTGATAGCGCCGCGGCTAAACCACCGGCAGCAACAAGTGCAATAACCCAGTTAGGTAAGTTCGCAATCGCAGGGTTAGCTAGCACCATAATGTCACGGTCAACTTTAACCATTTCATTGGTCGCTTTGTCTGCAGTGTATTGAACTTTACCATCACCATTTTTTTCTTCATATTTTAATAAACCAGTTTTTTCCCAGTCTTTAAACCACTGTGGACGTTCAGCATAAGCCATATTTTGACCTGCTGCCGGTTCAATAGTATTCATTAGGTTCAAACGTGCCATTGCACCAACTGCCGGAGCAACTGTATATAATAATGCGATGAAAACTAATGCGTAACCTGCTGACTGACGTGCTGCTTTTACTGAAGGTACAGTGAAGAAGCGCATAATTACGTGCGGTAAGCCTGCAGTACCAATCATAAGCGACATGGTATAAGCAAACATATTTACTGTGCCGCCCAAATTGTCAGTGGTGTACTCTTTAAAGCCAAGATCGGTTACTACCATGTCTAGCTTATCAAGTAAGTAAACACCGCTACCGTCGGCTAGTGTAGAACCTAAACCTAATTGTGGAATTGGATTACCAGTTAATTGTAGCGAGATAAATACTGCTGGAATGGTATAAGCAAAAATCAAGACACAATACTGAGCGATTTGCGTGTAAGTAATACCTTTCATACCACCAAGTACGGCATAAACCCATACCACGAACATCCCGATATATAGACCTAAATCATAATCAACTTCTAGGAAACGAGAGAAAGCAACACCAACACCTTTCATTTGACCAATAATATAAGTTAGTGACGCGATAATTAAACATACAACGGCAACAATACGTGCTGTTTTTGAATAATAACGATCAAAAATAAATTCTGGCACGGTGAATTTTCCATGCTTTCGCATGTAAGGTGCAAGTAGCATGGCGAGTAGCACATAACCACCAGTCCAACCCATTAAGAATACTGAGCCACCGTAACCTAGGAAAGAAATCATTCCGGCCATTGAAATGAATGACGCAGCACTCATCCAGTCGGCACCAATGGCCATACCATTTTGCATTGGCGTTACACCACCACCGGCGACATAGAAATCACTGGTAGAGCCTGCTCTTGCCCACCAAGCAATACCAAAGTAAACGGCAAAAGAACCAAATACAGCAATGTATGTATAGAGTTTTAACTCATCCATTATGATTCCTCCACGTTATGTTTTTGATCAAGTTCGTTCATTTTTTTGGTATACCAAAAAATTAAACCGACAAAGGTATAAATAGACCCTTGTTGCGCAAACCAGAAACCTAGTTTGTATCCACCTAGACGTATTGCATTTAGTGGTTCGACAAGAAGTAAACCAAAACCAAATGAAACCACGAACCAAATGGCAAGACATATAAATATTAAGCGCAGATTTTCCTGCCAATATGTTGTATTACCTTCCATCATTCTCTCCTAGCAATTATTCCTATTAAGCTATTGTTGCTTAGTAGTTATAGCGTTTTATGATTTTTATACGCTTTTATACCAAGTGGGTTAATCTATTATTCCAATTGGTATCACCTGTTGTTTAAAGAGAGGTTGACTATTAATTCGACCAGCCAGTAAAACCAACGTCGAATAAACGAATACTTAACCTACTCTAAGATACACACTAGCAACCTTTTTTAAGCGCTCCTATTAAACTTTAGTCTAGGACAACGGCTAAACAGTTGACTTAAGCGCAATAATTCCCCTAAATACAATCAATAGGCTTCTATCATTTGCACGAATGAATTTACTTGAGATATCGCAATGGACTCAGCACTAACCGAAATAAACGAATTTGTACAAGCGATACCGCCATTAGATTTATTACCCAGTCATGTCATTGAACAAGTCGTTAAAGAGATCAGTATTTGTTATGTCCGCCGCGGCCAACCACTGCCACCACAAGGCACTACGGCAAAAAATTTATACATTTTACGTAAAGGCGCGTTGAGCTATGTCACACAAGAAAATGAGCTATTAGGTAAGTATGGCGAAGGTGATATTTGTACGGTATTTTGTCTCGGTAATTATGATAATAACGGCAATAGTATTAAGGTCACTACCGACGAAGATACCTTACTGTACAGTATTAATTATGACAATTTTCAGCAATTAGTTAGTGAACATCCAGATGTTATGGCATTTTTTCACCAAACGGCAGAGCAACGCCTCAACAAAAAAATGCTACAAGTTAATGAAGACGCCATTCTCAATTCTTCACTACTCAACAGTTCAATCGCTAATTTTTACCATAGCCCTGTAGTGACAGTTGGCCCCGATACTAGTATTCAACAAGCGGCTATTTTGATGACCGAACGGGGATTTTCCTGTTTAGTGATTACCCACGAAAACAACCCACTTGGTATAGTTACCGATAAAGATATTCGTCGTCGCTGTGTCGCCCAAGGCTTAGACATTCTTCAACCAGTCAGTGCAATCATGACCGATAACATGACCACTATCGACATTAAAAGCACAGCCTATGACGCTTTGATGATGATGACACAAAAGCATATTCATCATTTACCTGTTACCACCAACAACCAGCTTAAAGGTATGGTGACCGTAACGGATTTGATGAATAACGAGGGGCAAAATGCCGTTAATATCACCAGCGTTATTCATAAAGCTAAATCTGTCAGCGAACTAAGTGAAATCAGTAAAATGATCCCTAAATTGCAAATTCGCATGGCGAAACTTGGCACAACGGCAGATCACGTTGGTAAAAGTATTAGTGCCATCACCATGGCCTTCACCATTCGCTTAATTGAAATGGCGGAGAAATTACTCGGGCCACCACCCGTGCCTTATGCCTGGTTAGCGGCGGGCTCACAAGCAAGACAAGAGCAATTCGCCCACTCAGATCAAGACAATGCCTTGATCATTTCCAACGATATGCAACCCCAGCATAGTTTTTGGTTCAAAGACCTAGCCACCTTTGTTTCTGATGGCTTAGCCGCTTGTGGTTTTATTTACTGTCCCGGCGAGGTCATGGCAACCAACCCGAAATGGTGCCAAACACAAAAAAAGTGGTCTCAATACTTCGCCAAGTGGATAAACACTCCCGAGCCCAAAGCGTTAATGCATTGCAGTATTTTCTTCGATTTAACCACAGTTTACGGCGATAGTCGCTTACTCGACCAAGTGCGCGAAACTATGTTGAAAACCACCCAAGGTAGTACGCTATTTATTGCTCATTTGTCGCGTAATGCCTTAAATTTAAGACCGCCTCTTGGATTTTTTCGTGATTTTGTTTTAATTCAAGACGGTGAAAACAAAGCGACGTTAGATTTAAAACACAATGGCATTGCGCCCATTGTCGATTTAGCACGAATTTATGCGCTGTCAGAGGGGATATCTTCAGTAAATACTATTGAGCGATTACAACAGGCGGCAGGTACACCTTCTTTAACAAAAGCCTCTGCGGCAAACCTTATCGATGCCTATGAATTTTTAAGTATGTTACGCATGGAGCATCAAGCCAAGAAACTGCAGCAAGGAGAACAACCGAATAACTACTTGCCACCGAAAGAAATTTCTAAGCTTGAACGTGAGCACTTAAAAGATGCCTTTAAAGTGATCAAAACCATGCAAGACAGTCGTCAATCAACCTATTAGCGATAGCCATTCATTATGCTTAATCATCACCCACTTACTCGCTGGTTACTTGGCTACGAAGCCCAACGCAAGCGCATGTTGAAAAAGGCGCCTAATGGGCCTTTGCGTGATTTTCTCAGTGTGCCATTTCCACCGCTTTACACGCCATTTGATCAAATCCCCATTTTAGCCGTCGACTTTGAAACCACAGGGTTAGACGCCATAGCTGACAAATTACTCAGTGTTGGCTGTGTAGACCTGATCGACAACCAAATTAAGCTCGCCAGTAGTTATCATCAAATAATTAATACTAAAGGCCGACTAAAAGCTGACAATGTCACCATTCATCAAATTACCGATGATCAAAAAGACCAAGGTCAACCTTTAGCAGAAGTGATAGAGCAACTACTGAGTCGATTGGCAGGCAAAGTCATGCTGGTACATTTTTCCCGTATTGAACGACAGTTTTTACAACAAGCTTGCATAGAACTTTATGGTATGGCGCCACCATTTCCCATGATCGATACCTTAGTCGTGGCGAAAAAAAGACTAGATAAAAGAGATGTCGCCTATGATCCATCGGAATTAAGGTTATCGGCTTTACGCAATAAATACGGTTTTCCGGATCATTACGCGCACAACGCACTAAATGACGCCATTGCAACAGCAGAGCTACTCCTAGCACAAGTTAGTGAACGAGGTGAAAATGTGTCATTGCAACAATTGATTTTATAAAGCCTTCTCAAAACGATTCCAAATACAACTAAAAGCCTTTCGCTTGCTTTTCATGTTTTAAACCCTTAAATTGTTCTGATATTTGTAGTTTTTTGATGTTATATCAAATAATTAAAGTAAGGGAATATTTAGCATGTTGACTCGCTGTAAAGGCACTTTGTTAGTCATTTCATTATTATTGATCACCTCATGCACGTCAGCAGAGCATAAAGAAGCGCTACGGTTATACGAATTAGCTAAATCGAGCAAAGACATTCATCAGCTAACTATTGCGTTAAATACTTTGGCACAATTAGCTCCTGAAAAATATCAAGCGGAGTTTGCTAAAGCTCAAAAAGCAAAAAAGTTACTTGAACAAGCACAACATTACCAAACACAAGGTGATGACTACTCAGCCTATTTATCGAGCCATGAGTCTTATCGCAGTATTCCAAGTTTTGATAGTAAAAAAATACTGCTAAGTTCAGGCAAAGTGCTGCTTCCTTTATTAAAAGCCCAGCTAAGTATTGATAAATCATTTCAATACCGGCCTAAACAACTAAAACAATTACTTAAGCAATATAGCGAACATCCTGCAGAACATTGGGATCTAATCAAAGTTAATTCTGCAGTTGAACAGCTCAGCAAAGCCGTTATTGAGTTAAATAAGGCACTTACTCTTATTGAGAATGAAGAACCTAATACAAACATCTCTGAAGTTTCAGTGTGGCAAAGCTCAATAGAAAATCAGCTATACCTTACGGTTCAAGCTCGTAACTACTTTTCAAATTTGGCCCGCTATCATGGTGCTAATAAATTGATTAAATTAAATGACCTGTTAACCACCGAAAGCATCAAACTATTATCACTTGTTCGACCCAAATTAGCACATGAGTCGATGCAAACTAGCTTTCTAAAAGCTCAAAATAAATATGCAAATTTTCAAAATTTAATTGCCAATATTTCTTTGGCCGAAAATCTCAACGCAAAAGATATCCACGCCATTTGGTATAAGAACTGGCAAAGCATTGAATTAGCAACACTAGAACCACAAGGTAAATTTACCAATTACCCTATGAGAAGTGGCGACAGAAAAAAGCAACTTACGATTTTTTTGAGTGAAGAAAAGATCCGCATGCCGGTATTGGACCAGGCACTCTACAATAAAGCAGAAATGAATCAAAAACTTCCTAAACTAACTAAGCTTATTGGTAACCTTAGAGAAGATAAAGCACTATTATTATAAACAAACCTTCAAGATTAAAAGGCTTTTTCAAGACATTATGCTAAGTTACTAGCAACCGCGGTTACGCCCACAATCACCATTTGCGTGCCTATTACCGCAAGAATTAAGCCCATCAAACGTGTCACAATGCTGAGGCCAGCCTTACCAATAACCTTAAGAATATTGGCGCTAAAAATAAAACAGAAAAAAGTGATTAAACAGAGCAAGGCAAATACTGCGACAGTTATTAAAATCCCGGTAGTTTCACCTGAGGAAGAATAATTCATCGCTGTGGCAATAGTGCCTGGCCCAGCCAGCAAGGGCACAGCTAATGGTGAAACTGCGATATCAGATTCATCATGACTTTCCGCAGAGTGCAGCTTAGAACCTTGCCCATTCAGCATATGGTAACCAACCAAGAATACTAATATGCCACCGGTAATTCTCAAGGCTGAAAGTGTAATACCAAACATATGAAAAATAGCCTTGCCGAGTACCGAAAAGCATAAAATCACACAGAAAGTGAGCACTAATGCTTTTGCGGCAATTTTTATTTGCTCAGCTTTACACTTATCACCAACTAAACCAGCAAAAACTGCGGTATTGGCTACCGGGTTCATGATGGCGAAAAAACCTAGAAACACTGTCATGGCCTGGGTATATATCTCACTCATAAATTAACGTTTCCATTTTCTGCTCAACAAAGCTAACAAGATTCAAGGTATATAAACTATGTTAATTATTATGAAATTACTTTTTTGCTGATTTACTGCGATTACATCACCATAAGTTATTTTGGTTAAATGCACAAAATAACTTGGACTATAGTAAAACTGTGAGACAATTAAGGCCGCAATCACATATCAAAGGTTCATGATGAAACTTTTAGTTCGTAATCTTTCTCGCACAACCACTGAACAAGAAATTCGTATTCTATTTTCTGAGCACGGTTCAGTGACTGAATGTAGCTTAGTATTAGATCAGGAAACCGGTAAATCAAAAGGCTTTGGCTTCGTTGAAATGCCAAATGAAGTAGAAGCAAAGTCAGCTTTGTCTAGCTTGCATGAAACAAGAGTTGCTAAAAATAAGATCCGCGTAAAAATAGCGCAATAATACCGTTATAAATAACGCAGAAAAAGCCAACCTAAAAAGTTGGCTTTTTAGTTTCCCGTTAGAGCTGCATATGAAGTAACGGAAACGGTTGCCCTTGTCCATCTAATGGAGAGCGAGCAACAATACGAAAACCCAGATGTTGATAAAAGCCAACTGCGGCCGGATTTTGTTCATTGACATCGACTTTTTTCGCCTGTTGATTTTCAATGGCATACTGCAATAAATGGCTGCCAACACCCTGATTAAAAAACTCAGGTGCAACAAACAGCATTTCGATATTTTCTTCCGCAACGCCAATAAAACCAATAATATTATCGCTGTCGCACTTAGCAACACGAAGATCAACCGCATCAAAATAGTGTGCTAAAATTAACGGTTTTAGTGACAAAATATGCTCGTCAGTTAAAAACTGATGAGTCGCACGAACAGACGCCTCCCAAACAGTAATCAAATCAATATAATCAGTTTTTAATGGTGTTTCAATTCTCATACTTTTCCCGAAAATTATAATCAGCTAAAAGCTATTTCTCATACTCAATAGCACTAACATACCAAGTTTTCTCACCGGTGGGGGTATTCACTACAACCTCATCATCAACCTGTTTTTTCAAACATGCCCGTGAAATAGGAGAATCTATTGATGAGTAGTCGTTACGGCCATATATTTCTTCTGGGCCGACAATGCGGAACTTTAGGGTTTCACCATCATCATTTTCTAAACTAACCCAAGCACCAAAAAATACTTTGCCTTCTTGTTGAGGGCCGTAATCTACAATTTTTAGCTCTTCGAGTATCTTGCGAAGGTAGCGGACACGACGGTCAATTTCACGCAGACGTTTCTTATTGTATTGATAATCCGCATTTTCACTGCGATCACCTAAACTCGCCGCCCAAGAGACTTTCCGTGTTGTTTCCGGTCGTTCTTCTCGCCATAATTTATCTAGTTCTTGCTGTAATAAAACATAGCCAGGTCGGGTAATTAATTTCGTTTTCATAATACCAGTGTAGTGATGTTAATAAGGTCATAAGCGAAGTAGCTGATAATATAGTGAAATGTAACACTGCGCTAGTCTGTTAATTCTAGGCTAAAACTAACACATAAACCGCCATGTTGACGATTGTAAAGCCGTAACTTACCTTGGTGACCCATAACAATTTCATTACATAAAGCTAAACCTACACCAGTACCTGTGGCTTTGGTGGTAAAAAAAGGTAACAGCGCTTGCTGTTGTTGCTGTGTGCTCAGCCCAGTACCGCGATCAAAAATGTTAAAGGATAATTGTCGGCCTTGTTGCTTCATTTCAAAACCAACATCTTCCAACGGTGAGCCCGACTCTTTAGCATTTTTCACTAAATTGATGATCACTTGTTCAATTTGGCCTGCGTCAAACATGGCTTTTTCGCGCACCACATCAAAGTAACAAGTTACCCCAACCAAAGTTTCAATTTGCTGGAAGAAGCTTTTTAACTTCACCGCTTTTAAATTTGGTTTAGGTAAGCGAGAAAAACTCGCGTATTGTTCAATAAAACCATGTAAATGACTAGCGCGATTGCCGATAGTTTCTAATACATCATTAAGCATATGGCTATGCTCAGGCTGAGCAATAATTTTTTGTGCCGATCGTGTTAATGACGATATCGGTGCTAATGAATTATTTAGCTCATGACTAATTAACCGAATAACCTGCTTCCACATATCGGTTTCTTTGCGAGATATTTCACTGGTCATATTTTTATAAAGGTATAACTGATGTTCACGACCATTCAACATAAATTGCTGACAGTTAATGTTATAAACCAAGGCTTGATCTTCTTGCACGTCAGTCACTAAGCCTTCACTTTGTTCACGTGTCGCGGTTTGCAATTCAGGCGTAAGATTAGCTAATAATTGCGGAAAGTCGCCGCCTTCTAACTTACGAGTTTGTTGAAACATTTCTTTGGCCGCTAAATTACTATAAACCACTTTGTTGCTACTATTTACCAACACCATAGCAACTGGCGTGCTTTGTATTACAGTATCAAGCAGTAATTCACGTTGAAATATATCCATACGTTCATTACGCAATACGGTGGCAAGTTCGTTATAAATTTTTACTAGGCTTGATACTTCGCTGTAATTTTGATTATGAATAGTGAGGCTAAAATCGTTATCTTTAAAGGCATCAATACCGTTATCTATCGCTGATAAGGTGTTGGTTAATGGCGCTAAGCACCATTTTGAGAGCAATAATAAAATTAATAAAAAACCAAAAGTAATCAACAACACTGATGCGCTAAAAAACTCAAACTCTCCGGGTAAATTCGCCAAAATAACACCATAAAGCACCATATTAACGGTACAAGCAAGATATAAGCGCAGAAACAACGAACGTTTGATCATTAACCGGTAATCTCAAACTTCTTCATGCGTCGATAAAGTGCTGAACGGCTAAGCCCTAACAATTTTGCCGCTTCAGAAATAACACCACTGGCATCGGCAATCGCTTGCTGAATTTCTTCCACAGTAAGTTCTTCGCTATTAACGGGTGAGGAAATTGATTCAGGTAATTTAACATTTAAGGCCAGTATTTTTTCATCAATAATTTTATCTCGAGCAAGTAATGATGCCCTCTGCATAACATTTTTTAATTCTCGAATGTTGCCGGGCCAAGCATAGTGTTTCAAGGTTAAACTCGCTTGTTCGGTCAATTGAAAATCTGCTCCTAAAAAATGTTCGGCCAAAGGTAAAATATCGGCTTTTCGCTCGTTCAACGCCAGTAAAGGTAGTTCAATAACATTTAAGCGATAATATAAATCTTCTCTAAAATCACCTTTGGCAATAGCACTTTTAATATCAGCATTGGTTGCACTGATAATGCGAACTTTCACCTTTAAGGTTTCACTACCACCAATGCGTTCAAACTCACCTGTTTCCAGCACTCTTAACAACTTAGCTTGTCCGTCTAAAGATAAGTTACCAATTTCATCAAGGAATAACGTACCGTTATCGGCTAATTCAAAACGGCCAATGCGGCGTTTAGTAATACCAGTATACGAACCCGCCTCAGCACCAAATAGCTCTGCCGCCATCAATTCAGGCGAAAGCGCACCTACGTTGACTTTAATAAATGGGCCTTGATTACAGCTCGAATTGGCTTGCACAATTTCAGCAATTTTTTCTTTACCCGCACCATTAGGGCCGGTGATTAATACCGAAACATCGGCATGGGCAACTTGTGTGGTGATCTGCAATAAATTAAACATGGCATCACTTTGGTAGCGAATACCGCATAAATCATATTGTTGTGCCAATTCTCGCTGTTGGCGATTATGTTTTAAGGCACTTTTACGATGTGCTTGTTGTAACTCACTCAGCTCGATCAGATTATTAACCGTGACAATAAGCTTGTCATCATTCCAAGGTTTTGAAATATAATCACTGGCGCCAGATTTCACTAAATCTACCGCAGTTTCTAAGTGTGTCCATGCGGTCATCAAAATGATGGGAAGGTCAGCAAAACGGCGGCGAATCTCATTAAACAAGGCAATGCCTTCTTCACCTGAGGTAGTGTCTTGCGTGAAATTCATATCTTGAATAACAAGATCATAGTGAGCTTTTTCAAGTGCTAAAAGCCCGGTTTCTGGCGTTAAACGATGATCACATTCCAGCTGATTAATAGTAAATAGTACTTTAAGTGCATGGGCAATATCTGGGTTATCATCAATAACGAGTATTCGAGCTTTCATTTCATTCCTTTTAATTTCGATACTGTGTGATAGTAACGTATGTCGTTAAACTTTAAAATTCAATTAAGGGCTGTTAAAACAATCTCGAATGTTCAACAGCCCTATCTTAAGCTAGATGACTCAGCTAAATATCAGCGTTTTTATGCGCTGCGTGTCACTATGGCAGGGGCAATATTGGCCGCACGTTTAGCCGGAAACCAAACCGCTAGAATATTCACAATCCAAAGTAACAATGCCGTCATAAACAGGACGCCTAAATTAAAAAAGTTTTGGCCTGCTTGCTCAGATATTTCAAAGGTAATCGAAAGCGTTACTACCACGCCAATGAGCAATCCTATCAAGGTTAGTACACTATTTTCGGTAAGAAAATAGCGCATAATATCGCTTTTCTTGGCACCCAATGCACGGCGTGTACCTATTTGCTTACGCTTTTGCGTTACTTGAAAAGCGGTTAACCCCGTGATGCCAAGACCTGTGATAATCAATAAAACCACACTTAACACTAAGAAAGTTAACGCTCGACTGCCACGGCCATCATACATACGCTTTTGTGTGCGTTTTAATAACTCACTGGAATTAATATAACGACCACGCTCTTGATAGAAAACATCGATGATATCTTCCAACAGGGCCACAGCAGTACCTTTTTCCACTCGCATTAAGTAATGGGGCTGTTGATTATAACTCCACTTAACCTGAGGACGAATAATTGAATGGTATGATTTACTACGACCATTTAAACGTTCTCCGGTCATAAAGTTACTATAAATACCAATGACTTTTACCGGATCAGCATTTTTTGCTAGCCAGATAGTTTTGCCAATAGCAGAATCATCACCAAATAGCACTTTCGCCATATCTTCGCTTATCATCACTTCCGAAGCATTTTGAGGTGTTACAGAAATTTCACCTTTAACAACATCACTGGCGGTAATTAAACGCCCATCAACCAATGACAATTGCAGAACATCAAAGATTTGTTCATCCGATTCAAAAACCACGGTTTTATAACCTTGCGCATCTTCTTCTGTTGCCAAGTAAACATCAATCATATTTTCAGCCGTAAACGGCACAGCATTTGACGGTGCCGCATTAATAACAGCTGGAATGTCTTTGACACGCTTAAGGTCATTAAACATGGCTTGACCAACATCTTGGCTATCGTCAAAAAACTCTGGTGAAATCCGCACTATGTCTTCATGCGGAATACCTGAAGGTACATTCCATTCTTGTAACGTTGTGGTTGCAACTAGCACTGAACTACTTAACACGCCCATGGTGAAGGCAATCTGAATAATCATCAGCATCGCCATAAATTTATTTTGTTTTAGTCCAAGAAAGATAGGTTTAATATCCATACTTTTCTCCTTATTGTGACTTCAGTTGGCTAGCGGGAGGAATATTACACAAACGCCAAATCGGATAAATGCTGGCAACAATAGTACAAATAATGCCAGTGACAAATGCGTTAGCTATCATCAACCAATTAAGCTGAAAATATGGAGCCACATCTTCAACACGTACTGTGTAATCAGATGAATAAAGACGAATGCTCATCATGCCTTGCAAGCCAAAGTAGGAAATAATAATGCCAAGTACACCACCTAAAAAGCCAATAATAATCACTTCCAGTAAGTGCTGCATAATAATGGTTTTCTTTTTCGCCCCCAAGGCACGGCGTAAGCTCACTTCTTTTTTCCGGCGCATGAATTTAGCCAATAAAATACCGACAGCATTTAATAAACATACCGCAAAAAATAGTGTCGCTAACACTGAAAAGGTATTTAAAAATGTATTACGATTATGAACATACGTAAATTGATCTGTTAAGTTAGTTAAATATACTTTTAACTCTCGAGGAAAACGGCCTAGGGCTTTTTGGCTTTCTATGTAGCTGGTAATTTGCTCGCGATAGTCAGCAATGTTTTCATCTGGCACTTCGATCCAAAATTTAATCCACGTACACTCCGAATTTAGCAAGCGCTCTTTATTCTCGGTTTGAAATGAGCGAACAAAATCTGCATTCGCTGCCCAACAATTAAAGCGCGCCCGACGCGGTAAATCATTTTCTAATGCATATGTGTAAGGAATAAAGAAATTATGTGGCCGAGCTCGAGAAAAACTACGATCGTAAAATCTATAGCTTAAATGCCAAGTATCTAGTACGCCGATAATTTTCAAAACATGGGTGTTAATACGTACATATTCACCAACACTATTACGGCCACCAAAAAGTTGATCGTTCATCAATTTGCTAATCACAATAATCGCTTCACCACTTTCTTCTGTGGCCTTGTCCCAAGCATTACCATATAAAAATGGTGGTTCGAACGTAGTGAAGAATGCGTGATTGGTTACTGAAGCAAAAGTGCGTATTGGGTTAATATTTTCATCTTCAACATTTAACACACCATAAGTTGACCAATTAACAACTTTTGATACGTTTGGTATTTCCATAGCCATCAAATTCACCATATCTTTATAGGTGGTATCGCCCATACGTGACTGGTGCTCTACTGCATCTGCGGTAATTTCACGGTTATCCATTTGTAGTAAAAATATATTCTTACTTTTATGTGCCAGTGGCACTTGGCTACTTTGATAACTCATGGTTTTAACTGTGGTGTATAAACCTAAGCCAGTGGCAATTGCTAATATGGTGAGCAAAGTCAACGCAGGGCGTTCTTTCAAGCTCTTCAGCGCTAGCTGTAAATTATAGCTGAACATAATTAACTCCTATGCGCTGCGAATAACGTCATCAGCAACAGACTTTTCAATGTCACTGACTTGGCCATCAAAAATTTGAATATTGCGATGGGCACGACGCGCTAATTGATCATCATGGGTCACCATAATAATGGTGGTGCCTTTGCTGTTAATGTCTTCAAGTAATTCCATTACTTGCTGTGCCATGAGTGAATCTAGATTACCGGTTGGTTCATCCGCCAATAAAAATAATGGATCACCCGCAATGGCACGGGCAATAGCAACACGCTGCTGTTGACCACCAGAAAGCTGAGTCGGCAAGTGCTGCATACGAGAAGCAAGACCGACGGTTTCTAGTGCATGTTCAATACGCTCTTTTCGTTCTTTTGCACTCATCCCGCGGTAACGTAATGGAACATCAACATTGTCAAAGAGGGGTAAATCAGGCAAAAGATTAAAGCTTTGAAAAATAAATCCGATTTTTTGATTTCGAATTTCTGAGAGTTTGTCATCGCTGAGTCCTTTTACGTTATGGCCATCAAGAAAGTAATCACCTTCTTCGAAGGTTTCTAATGCGCCGGCTAAATTTAAAAATGTTGTTTTTCCTGACCCTGAAGGGCCGGTAACTGAAACAAATTCACCACTTTTAATGTGTAAGTCCACCTTACGTAAGGCGTGTGTTTCTACTAATTCTGTACGATATATTTTGCTGACATTTTCCATTCTTAACATTTGTTATTCTCCTAATTAGTCAGATAGATTTGTTCGCGATTATTGAAAACATCAATGCTTGAGATAACAATTTCATCACCGGCTTTTAGCCCTGAAACCACCTCTATTTCGCCAATACTACGGGCACCTAAAGTGACCTTTTGACGAGTAGCATTGCTGCCGTTAACTTGATAAATAATGCGTCCACCACCACTTTCGACGAAAGCGCCACGGCGAACTTTTAAAATATTCTCTTTTGATTCAATTAAGATACGTGCACTAACCCGTTGGTTTTGACGTAAACTTGCCACCGTTTCTGCGTTAAAGCGCAACCGACCTACCACCTGGCCGTTAGTCACTTCAGGAGAAATTGCCACTAATTGGCCATCATGGGTTTCGCCGTTAAAGCTGATTTCTGACGCTAAGCCAACACCAAGGTCATCAGCAAAACTTTCAGGAATATTGACTTCCACTTCAAAAGCGCTCAGATCAATCACGGTGATTAATGAGGTATTACTCGCTACGCTGTCTTTTTCGCGAATATTGACGCTACCGATAATGCCGTCGGTAGGAGCAAACAAGGTCAGCTCATTCACTTGTCGTTGCAGGTCATTAACCACAAACTGCTGGCGATTAAGTTGCGATTGGCGGGTTTTTAATTCAAATTCCATGCTCTCTTTTTGCAAGTCAAAACTCTGCTTGGCATGTTCGTGCGATAAACTAGCACGTTTAAACTCAGCAACTTTTTCTTCATATTCTTTTTTGCTGATCAGCGAATCTTTAATACTAGTGACTGCACGATCTTTATTAACTTTTGCCGCCTCTAAATTAACCGCCGACATTTCTATCGTTTGCTGGTTATTTAATTGCGTTGTTTTCATTTCAATACGCTGGCGACCAACGGCTAGCTCTAATTGCTCTAACATTGCTAGTTCCTGTTCGTATTGGTTCTTTAATTGTGGGCTATCAACTTCAGCGAGTTTTTGATTTTTGCTAACAGTATCGCCTGCTTTAACAAACAAGCTAACAATACCAGGCGCTGTTGCATATAAGGTCGGGCTATTTGCCGCAACAATACGGCCTTGCACACCAATATCACGTTGTAAATTACCTTTCTCGACGACAGCAAAGCGCAAGCGTTCTTTTGAAATCGCCATATCCGACGAAAACATATTATTAAATTTCGGCCCAGCGTAAATGCCGATAACCGCTATCACTAGCACCACAGCGGCCACTTTAATCATGAGTGATTTTTTCTTGCCGGTTTGGCTGATCTGTACATCTTGACCAGAAGTATCTTTTAACATCTTCTTTTCCCTGAAACTTTTAACATATGGGTATTGATTTACTGGTGATATAGCACAAACAATGCCAAAACATAAGTCATTAATATTAATGGATAAAATGTTTTTTTATTTTTGTGCGAACAAAAATGTGTTCGCTAAATGAGGTGTGCGAACAGTCAGCGGTCAAATAACGGGAAAGTGATTAATTGATGAAAAAATACCGCGACAGAGCGCGGTATTTTATTGGTATAAAATATCTTGAAAAGAACTATGCTTGGTTCGGGATAATTTGAATTTCTACACGACGGTTAAGCGCTCGACCGTTAGCAGTCATATTATCAGCAACTGCACGGCTTTCGCCATAACCTATTGTTTTTAAACGGCTAGCAATTATATCTTTATTAGTTAAATACTGCTTAACACTACCGGCACGTTGTTCAGACAAATTCTGATTAAACTGCTCTGCACCTTGACTGTCAGTGTGGCCTTCAATACTTAGCAAAGTTTTCTCATACTTATTTAGTACTCGAGCGATATCATCTAATGTATTGTAAAAACCTGAGGTGATATAAGCTTGGCCAGTAGCAAAAGTAATATTAGCTGGCATGATTAAGCGTAAATTGTCGCCTTCACGCACCACTTCAATACCTGAGCCAGATAATTCTTCACGAAACTCTTGCTCTTGTTTATCCATATAATCACCAATAGCAGCACCAGCAATAGCACCAATCGCTGCGCCCCAAACCGCACGTTTATTTTTATGGTTACTGGTCGATTTTCCCAACACGGCACCAGTAATAGCGCCAATTGCGGCACCTTTTTCGGCATTTGTACTAGCACAGCTGGTAACTGCCAATGAAAGTGTAATTAGTGACACCATAAATGGTTTTTTAAGTGATAACGTGGATTTGTTCAACTGCATGATAAGTATCCTAAAGAGACTAGTTTTATTGCCATCTTACCAACTCAAACTGAATAGTTGATGAACGGGAATTATAGATGGCATCAAGTGATCGAAATTAACGATTATTTTAATACTTTAGATATAAAAACACCACGACTAGCGTGGTGTTTATACATTTTATAAATTAACTATTCAAATACTGAATCAACCGCAATCACTTCAACATTTTTTGCTGGTAGTGTTAGTTTATAGCTTTCGATAACTTTATCAGTAGCTAATAACTCCGCTGGTTTTTCAGAATTGTATTTCAATGGTGATACCTGCTCAGACAACAAACGTTTCTTCATATCTTCGCCATCACCTGAAATAAATACATAATGAATATCATCAGTTTGTAAGTTTTCTTTAATCACGCGATTAACATCTGCTAATGAAAGTTTTGCAAACTGTTCACGTACGTACTTAACAAACTCATCAGTTTGGTAGAATTCACTATCAAGTGCATAACCTAGTTGCTGATCTTGGCTAGCCACCAATTGCGGTGCGTAGTTTGTTAGGTAATTACGTGTTGCTTGAAAGTCTTTTTCACTCATGCCATTTTCAATTAGCTTGTCCAATTCATATAAAGCGGCACGTGTAGCAAAGTGTGCATCATTATTTGAACGTAATGGACGCAACCACACTTGGAAAATTTGGCTAGAACGCCCTAAGTTAGCGTCTGGCTTGGTTTGGAACATACCACGTGGGAAATACTCAATATAAGAATAGTCACCATAGTTCATACCACGCGCTTGGCGTATTTGTTGGTATAGGTAGCTGTTTGAACTTCTGTGTTCACCAAAGTACGAACGTACTAACCAAAGTGCAGCCCAATCTTTATCATTGCGAATAGTATCAATCGGGAAACCAAACGAAACTGCCGTTGATTGTGCATTCTTTTCAACTATGGTTGCATGGTGACCTTTTAATACTGGCGCTTTAGCAATAGTTAAGCGTTTTTCATCACCTACAGGCAATACTGTTAAATCTGTCATTAGCTGTGCTTTTAAATCGCTTGGCATAGCGCCAGTAATACCTAAATGCAACTTAGCTTGAGTTAATTGCTCTGCGTAGAATGCCTTGACATCTTCTAGGGTAATTTGCTCTAAATCAGACAAGTCACCACTGTTAAAGTTCTCATAGGCGTGGCCTTGATACAATTCGCTATAAAGCACTTCTTTACCTAGCTCTTCATCATTTGAAGATTTTAAACCTGACTTAATACCGTCAATCAATTCTTTTTTCAGACGTTTAAAGTCATCTTCACGCCAGCCTGGATTCAATAATTGGTCGCTAATTAATTGGTACCATTGCTCAGCATTATCTTTATGAACTCGACCCGTAAACGACATCATTTCTTTATCAAGTTGTGAAGAAAATTGACCGGCTAATGGATATAAACCTTTTTGAATATCTTTATAGGTACGTGTTGCGGAGCCACCTTGAGTTAGCATGCTAGCCGTTAATGCTGCTACACCTTTTTTACCGACAGGGTCTGCCGCAGCACCTGTGTAGAATAAAAAGTTAACATCGATTAATGGTGAATCATTAGTTTTATCTAACACGGTAAATTGTGCGGTTTTAGGCTGAGCATTGTCGGCTTCAATTTTTGCTACCGCGGCATTTAAATCAACTTCTGTAGCAAAGGCATCAACTTTATCTAACGCTGATAAAGTGACTGTGGTGCGGTTTTCGTCAATAAAATATTTATTCGCTACGCGTTTAATATCTTCTGCGGAAATATTGTCAAAGCTGTTGTATAGGTAGTTAATGGTTTCCGGATCACGATCAAAATGCATATAACTTGCTAGGGTTGATGCGATTGACTCTGAAGAATCTAAACTATTAACAAAGCTATATTTCAAATTAGATTTTAAATTATCCAATTTTTCCGCTGAAACCAATTCAGTACGGGCTTGAGCATAAGTGCGATTAATGGCGTCACGTACAGTCGCTAAGTCTTTTTCTTCATTAACTTTTATAAAAACATGACGTAAGCCGGCATCTTTAGTTTCAGGGTTATAGTTAAACATTTGGCTGGCCAACTGTTTATCAACCACTAATTCTTGATATAACGCCGAGTTATTTGAAAAATACAGTTCAGAGATTAAATCTAACGCAGCACGATCTTTCTTTTTCGGTTGCCAGTCAGTGCCTTTGTAAGACACTAATAACCAGTGTCCTGGTAAACCATCAAATTTTTCATGCACATAACGTGGTGCCGTTTGTGCTGGCTCTTGGGCAATATCGTTAACAAAATCACCTTTTTGCCAGTTACCCCAGTGTTTTTCAACCATAGCCATGGTGGCTTCAGGTGCAACGTCACCAACAATAACTAGAGATACATATTCTGGTTTATAAAACTGTTTGAAGAATTTTTCACCATAAGCCAATTGCTCTGGCATAGCTTCAACATCTTCAAAAAAGCCCATAGTGGTATGTTTATAGGTATGAGTGTCAAAAGCTTCTTTACGCACCGCCGCTAACAACTTGCGAATCGGGCTAGCATTGTTTTTTAAGTATTCACCTTTTACCGTTAACGCTTCGGTTTTAAACTGGGCGTCGGTATATTTAAGGTTCTTAAAATGGTCTGCTTGAATTTCTAATACTTTATCTAAATGATCTTTAGAAAAATCTAAGTGGTAGTTAGTGTAATCATTGGTGGTATAAGCGCCGTTATCAACACCGGCATTTTTGAATAAGTCGGCATAAACGTCTTGTGGGAATTTTTCTGAGCCTTTAAACATCATATGTTCAAAAAAGTGCGCAAAGCCTGTTCGTCCTGCCTCGTCTTCATCACGAGAACCAACAGAAACTGGAATTTGTACTGACACTAGATCTGGGTAATCTGTTTTTACAATGAGTACTCTTAAGCCATTTTCTAGTTCTTTAAAAACATAGTTCTGGCTGAATACTTTATTAGTGTTAGTTTCAACGGCTGCACTTTCTGGCGTTGAATTTTGGTTGTTTTGTGTTGCGACACAAGCGGAGAGAGTCAAGCTAGCTACTATGGCCGCTGCTAAATATTTAATTTTCATTGTCGATCCCTTTATTGTTATGCTGTTATCTTATGAAACTCATCAGGGTTTTTCATCACTTTCACAACAAATTTACAAAAAAATCTGTAACAGAATACATACGCTTTAACACTGACAACATAGAGAAACTTTCTTATGAATAGCGATTTCAAGGGTAAAACGGTCATTATTACCGGTGCATCGGCCGGAGTAGGTGCTGCAACGGCAAGAACTTTTGCTAATTTGGGTGCTAACTTAGTGTTAGTTGCTCGAGGGCAAGCAGGGCTTGATAATATTGCTAAAGAACTTGAAAACATTACCTCAGTGCTAACGGTGGCAATGGATATCAATGATGCCGCTGCAAATGAAGTATTACTGGAAAAAGCTGCTGAACGGTTTAATTCAGTTGATGTGTTAGTTAATAACGCGGGCTTTCATCAACGAGGTGATGTTGAACGTAATCAAGCAGCAGACTTAGCGCAAATGGTTGATGTTAACTTGCGTGCACCCATTCAATTATCTGCGCTGATATTACCCTACTTACGCAAAGCCGGTGGTGGCGCAATCGTTAATGTTGGCTCGCTAGCGGGCCGAACACCGCTACAAGGTGCCGCAACTTATGCGGCAACAAAAGCAGGTTTGCGAGCGTTCACTTACTCGTTATCAGATGAATTACAGGGAAGCAATATTAATGTCGGTGTGGTTTCGCCAGGCCCAATTGATACTGGCTTTATTATGTCGGAAATTGATCGAGTAGAAGATATTGTTTTCTCACAGCCAATGAGCAGTGCTCAACAAGTCGCCGATGCTATTGTCAGTTGTGCCCGCGGTGAAGCTGTTGAGATTTCATTACCACGGGCGAGTGGTTGGCTAACCACTATTTCCTACTTATTTCCAACCTTGCGAAGAGCTTTACGGCCTGCACTTTATCGCAAAGGCCGCAAAGCAAAAGCACAATACAAACAACGTAATGCCAACTTGTAGCGCTGCGACTAAATCAGCGCTACTTTTTTACGATACGAGTTAACACAGGTGTTTGACAAACGTCTAGCACCGGCGGTGGCTTCTTAAAAAAGAAGGCATTATCACGCTTAATTCGCTCCTGCAATTTAGTAGTAAACAACTGATTTTCAGTATTTTTTATTTCTAAGTGAATTTGTTCGGCTTTCGGTACATCGGCCATCATTTTCATTGAGACGATAGGGGTATGGGCTGAATTAGGCACTGCCATTTCCCCTTCAATAGTCGCGGTGCGGGTTATGGCTTGCACATGATTCATGCCATAAATTACTCGACCAAATATGGTCATAATACGATCTAAATACCTTGGTGCTTGACCATTAGTAATATAAAAATGGCTAGAAGCGGAATTGGCATCATTACCACGCGCCATGGCAATTACCCCAGGGCAATGGGTTAACCAAGCTTTTTTCTCACTCGGATTATGCGCTAAGGCAAAACCATCTTTGAAACCGGTTTGCTCGGCAAATAAATCGTTATTTTGTACTAAGGTAAATGACCAATCTTTATCGGTTGACCATTCTCCCTCAAGATCTAACTCAGCGACTGAGCTATCTGCGCTGCTACCATCTTCTGGGCCGGCTTGCGCAACAAAGCCATCAATAACACGGTAAAATTTATTATCATCATAATGAGACGCTTTTGTTAAACGAATAAATTGTTCAACATGTTTTGGTGAAAATTGAGGCGCCAATTCAATCACGACTTTACCGTGTGGTAACGTCATCATAACCATATTCTCAATCGCTACTGCTCGCCACTCATCTTTATTTGTGATGGCGTTTTCCGCTGCAACTTTCGCCATTATTTGCTCTTGCACACTTTGCTCGGCATTGGCCATGGCACTTAGAGATAAATTTACGCTGCTAATAACCATTAATAGGCTAGTAAACACTTTTTGAAATTTCATGCGTTCCCTTGATTATTTTTATTATAGTTGTCGGTATTTTCGCTACGTGTGCTTTCTTCTCAACACTTATTTAGCTAGTAAATCAGATCAGAGATTTTGGTGCTAGTTTTTCCTAAAAAAGGTTTGAAAAAAATCAAATATTGGCGTAACCGTAGGCAATTGATACCATATCGTTTATTAAACTATTCTCTATGCAATGATAAAAATTACGGAGTTTTCGTGAATAAGAGCTTTATCACTAATTTTCTAGCACTCTTAGCGGTTGTTTGTGGCTATGTTTTTGCCAATAACATTCTTTTTACTATCGGCTTATTTGCCTTATCTGGTGCAGTTACCAACTGGCTCGCCGTATACATGTTATTTGAGCGCGTACCCTTTTTATATGGCTCTGGGGTTATCCCAGCCCGTTTTGAGGACTTTAAACTGGCGATTCGAAATTTAATGATGGAGCAATTTTTTACCGAAGAAAATATCGACCGCTTTTTAGCAGGTAATGATAATCCCGCCAGCTCCATTGACTTAACGCCTGTCATAAACAAGGTCGACCTGTCACCAGCATTTGATAACTTAGTCACCGTTGTAGAACAATCATCTTTTGGCAGCATGTTAGCTATGGTTGGTGGCACTGAAGCGCTACAACCAATGCGCGAACCTTTTATCGAAAAAATGCGCGCATCAGTTGTTGATATTAGCCAAAGCGAAGAATTTAATGCCATTTTGCGCGAAGAACTAGAGCAACCTAGTGTTATGGCAGGTATGCGGGATAAAGTCAGTGATATTATTGAAAAGCGCTTAAATGAACTAACACCGCAATTAGTCAAAGAAATAGTACAGAAAATGATCCATGAACATTTAGGCTGGCTGGTGGTTTGGGGCGGCGTTTTCGGGGCAATTATTGGCTTTATTGCTGCGCTAACAGGGAATTTCTAGCAAAGTTACATAATTTGAAACAGTTAATCGGTATATTTTTCAGTCAAGTTAATTAAACTCTCAATTGACTGAAAAATATAATACTAAAAATAATAGCGCATTAGGGACCTCACTAAATGACCAAGTTATCTGTTTTACTGACCAGTATTTTTATCGCAATCCCTTTATTTATCAATACCAATCACGCATTTGCGAGTGAGTTAGATTTAACAGGCAGAACAAAAAGTGATAGCCAACTTGATAAACATCGTAAACCCGCCGAAATTATTAATTTCGTTGATATCAAGCCAGGTGATAATGTTTTAGATTTGCTGGCTGGCGGCGGTTATTATTCAGAATTGCTTGCACGTGCAGTTGGCAAAAATGGCAAAGTTACCTTACAAATTCCTAAAGCTTACTTAAGCTTTATTGGTGATGAATTAGATAAACGCCTAGCAAATAATCGCTTACCAAATGTTAACTATTTATTAAGTGAAGCGCCTAATTTACAGCTACCAACAAATACTTATGACAGTGTCTTTTTGGTATTAGGTTACCACGATATGTTTTTTACTGATGGCGACTGGCACTTTCCGACAACAACTGTCATGCCACAGGTTGCTAAGGCCATAAAATTAGGTGGAAAATTACTCGTTGTCGATCATCAAGCTGCGAACGGTCGAGGCTCCAAAGACACAAAAACCTTACATAGAATAGAGGCTGATTTTGTGATTAATGATCTAAAAAAGTTTGGCTTTCGTTTAGTTAAACAATCTAGGATTCTCGAAAATAAGCAGGATAATTATAACGCCTCGGTATTTACCCCTGAGCTGAGACGTAAAACTGATCGCTTTATACTGCTCTTTGAACGGGTAAAATAATCATGACTACTGCAGCTTTCTACCCGTATATAAGCAACAAAGGACAGACTTTAATAGCAGAAAAGTGAAAGCTAAAGTGTTGGATGGAGCTCATGTGTTGAAAAATTAGTTTTCATTATACAAAATCAAAACGAGTGTTCAGTTAACATTACAGGCTAATTGACAGCAAAAAATCTATAACAACACTTAAAATAAATTGATTAAATTCAGCAGCTTGGTCTACTAAGTACCTAGTAAATAGCGATAGGTTATCAGCTAGATTCTTTTCAACTATTTTCTGCTACTTTTTTTAATTTTTATGCTTTAATTTTCGCCGTATTGCCGTTATGCTTGCCCTTTAATCACAGGGATTAATACAGCGACTTCAACATCGGTGTTAATTCGCTAAACTCCCTCTCTTCGTAAAAGGTAAACCCAGAAATGTTTGGTAGCTTAACGGCGTTGCCTGCCGATCCTATTTTAGGCTTGTTGGCTAAATATCGTGAAGATTCAAATCCTCAAAAAATCGACTTAGGTGTTGGTGTATACAAGAATGAAGCAGGGCATACCGCTGTTTTAGATTGCGTTAAAGCCGCAGAAAAACACCGACTCGAAACCGAAGATACCAAGGTTTACATTGGCCCTACTGGCTCACCACTTTTTAACGAAGAAATGAGCAAATTAGTTTTCGGTCATCATAAAGTATTAATTGAAAATCGTGCGCGCACCGTTTCAACACCAGGCGGCACGGGTGCACTACGTGTGGCCGCTGAATTTATTAATTCATGTAAAGCCGGCACAACCATTTGGGTCAGTAATCCAACATGGGCAAACCATACCGGTTTATTTCAAGCTGCGGGTTTAACAGTAAAAACTTACCCGTATTATGACTATGAAAACAAGAATCTTGATTTTGATGGCATGCTAGCGGCATTAAAAGAAGTCAAAGCTGAAGATGCCGTGCTATTACATGCTTGTTGTCATAATCCAAGCGGTATGGATTTAAGCCAAGAACAATGGCAGCAAGTTGCAGAAGTTGCAAAAGATATTGGCTTCCTACCGTTAGTAGACATGGCGTACCAAGGTTTTGGTGAAGGCTTAGATGAAGATGCTTACGGCTTGCGTTTAATGGCTGACAGCGTTAAAGAAATGATTGTATGTAGCTCATGTTCTAAAAACTTTGGCTTATATCGTGAACGTATTGGCGCTTGTACCATTATTGGTGAAAGCTCACATAGTGTTGATGTGGCAAATTCAGTGCTATTAACAGTAATTCGTTGTATTTATTCTATGCCACCAGCTCATGGCGCGGCATTAGTTGAAACTATTTTACATTCTGATGAATTGCGTAACCAATGGCATAGTGAGCTGAAAGAAATGCGTGATCGCATTAACGGCAATCGTCAACTTTTAGTTGATAAGCTTGTTGAAAATGGTGTAACTCGAGACTTTAGTTTCATTCCTCGTCAAAAAGGTATGTTCTCATTCTTAGGCATAACACCTGAGCAAGTTCAGCAGCTACAAACTGAGTACAGTATTTACATGGTTGGCTCAAGCCGCATGAGTATTGCAGGCATTGCTAATAGCAATGTAGATTACTTAGCTAAGTCTATCGCGAAAGTGCTATAGCATATTGGCATTAGTGGATACTCGTCACTCATTCACATTCATGTGACGTGACATTACCTACATGGATGTAGGTAGTTAGTTTTTGTCAGAAACAAAAAAACTAGTTCTTCTTCGTGAACAAAAGCCGCTGTTATCAGCGGCTTTTTTCTGCTTACAATGAAACGTTCCTGAATTATTGTGAACTCGAAAGTTTCATTGGGTGTGTCGCCATCTTTGCATTAATTTTGCTAGCTAATCTATTGTTAATGAGCCTAAAAACCTCATATAAGGCATAAAACAAAACAAACAAGCCAAGTATAATTAACAAGCTCTTACCACCCGAAATATCGACTAAAACATCACGAAATACAATAATAGGATGATGAATAATATCGGTGCTTTCTAAACGTTGAAAACGCCCTAAATAAACACCAATTGCTGCTAAAAAATGAATGCTAGGCACAAACACTTTACTTAACAAACCTTGATTTATTTGTTTTAAATACTTATCAGCCCATTGAATTGAAATTACATAAAATTCAAAGTTAACCAATAAAAAAATGCTATAAAAAGGCACTAACACCAACAACAAATATGCCGTTGAAATATCAGGAGATTTTACCGCTGCGATAAAATGAATGATATCAGTAAGCACGTAGGCACTGTTAGGTAAAAACGCTATAAACACTAGACTTAATAACCACCACAACACACTGCGATGATGACTAACTTTAAATAAATAAAATGCTAATGCAAAAGGTATAAATGCCAAAATAAAGTTAAGCACAACGGTAAAATGTACAGGCACAGAATTCATGTTCCCTCCTTGGTGTTAGCTGAATTTTCGAAGTTAAATATGGTTTGCCAGTCATTTTTCATATCAACAACTTGCCAATCCAACTCTTTAGCAAATTTCAGGGTACTTTTACCAAAGTGAAAGCGAGGATCAGGGCCATATTTATATTCACGAACGTCGTCAGTATGATGAATGAGCACACATAAAGATTGCTGAGTCGTGCGCGCCCAGCGTAGCATTTCAACATCACCTAAACTATTACCAAATGCGGCAATAGGTCGTTTAGCAAGTCGACGTTCAATACCAAGTACCTTGCCCGAGCGGTATTCAAAAGAAAACGGAACAGCTTCAAGCTTTACCGCCAATTCATCACCGCGTTTTGATAAACGAGTTCTACTGCTACTCGCAATAATGCGGTTTTCAGGCACGTTATACACATCGTCAGCCCATGGCCGAATAAAGTTAGCACTACCGCCTGAAACTATATAATTAGTAAAACCATGTTCAGCAAATAACTGCATTACTTCTTGCATAGGCTGGTAGACAAGTTCGGTATATTTTCGCTTATATCTTGGATGCTCTGCTTCCGCTATCCACTGCGCTACCCGAGCACGATATTCATCAGTTGTGATACCGGCACGGAAATAACCAACAAGCATTCTTGTCAAACCACCAAGGTCTTTAATGCCTTTTATGCTCCAATTCAACGCCCGTTTAAACTTAGAAGCATTTTCCAGCACATCAGCATCTAGCAGCTCTTTTTTATAAAAAGCCATTTGTGCAAGTAAAGGTTTTTCCACCCATAAGGTGCCATCATTATCAAAGGTCGCAATACGCTCATCTTCTGTAACAAAATGCTCAGAATCAGGTGTCGTTACCTGCTCAATAAATTCTATGATGCGCTGTTTAACCTTACCTTCGTGCCATGAAGGTAAGGGATCGTAGTTCATATCTGCCATAGGTCTTACGTCGATACAGCAGTAGCGTTTTGCTCGGCATTTGAATCCGGTACTGGCTCTATCAAGATATCGGAGTCAAAACCAATAAACTTGCCACTCCAAATAAATACCTGCCAAACCAGCACGCCAAACGGGATATAACCAAAGTAACCTAATAGCGGCATTTCAGAGAAAATATGAATAACATTGACGTATGGGATGTCATAAATCCAATAATTCGGATTGGTAACTGGTAATGCCGCATTAACATTGCTGCCATAGTTCCACATTTCCCAAAATAGCCCGTTGAGCAATGATGAAACACCAATAAGGACACCTGCGGTCCAGTTGCCTTTTGCGATGTCGGTAAACGGGTTCCATATATTTAAGCGCATTAAAATACCTGTCATCACCGCATATGGACCGATCCACACTGCCCAAAATAATTCGTATGGCCAATAAACCATAGCGGCAATTAATACAGAGCCGATAAAGATCATATGATTACCATTAAGCGCCATTTTAGGGCCATTTTGGTAGCGTGCTTTCATTTTTGGAAAAGTATGCAATAAGTTAAACCATTGAAATAGCACAGGAGTTACCGTTGAGTAGGTAATTAGAAATTCAATCGTTATTACAGTTTGAGACCAGCCCACTTTATCAGCATTTGGGTAATACCAATTACCTAAAACAAAATAGTCATAGTATTCAAAATATAGCCAACCGACGATTGAAACACCGGCGGCAATTAATAATGTTAATGGTTTTTTGGAAAATAGAGATGCGCCATTATTTCGTTGATAAACAATACCATCTAAGAAAAAGATAAAGCCCCACCATAGCGGCGTAAAAGCCCAATGAACTAAGTCGCCAAACGGCGTCACTCGAGTCCACATAAGCCACCAGAAGAAGCCCATAACCGCACCACCAGCCCAAAACCACCAAGGTAAAGACTTAGTAGATTTTGGCCTAGGAACTACAGGTGCGCCTTTGAAACCAAAGTATTTTGGCACTAAAATCAAGCCACCAATATACAGCACTCCGGCCAGCATGACTAAAAAATAAGGCAGACTAAAACCAGGGGCACTGGCAACAAATTGTGGTGGAAATACACCAAACTTAGGCGGTAAATGACTTGGGTAAATAAACCAAGCGACGATAAGAGGGATTAATAAGGTCAGTAAAACTGGCCACAGTAACTTCCATTTCATTAGAGTTCTCTCTTGTTATTATTATTCATGCGGTTAGTCTTGATAAACTATCAAGCGCTTATAACATTGTAAACCAGAAAAAGGGCTTTCGACAAACCAATAAAAATATAAAGTAATAGAATAACTTAGTGAATTTTCATATTAGCTCAATAAAAGTCACTAATCTGGTTGACCATTTAAATTGCGGCCATAAAAAAAGCTGAGATATACCCAGCTTTTTATTTGTTATTTACTTAGGGCTGTTGATCTTTGATTTTTGTCTCTGCTATAGACTAATTTTAGAGATAACAAGGCGAAAAATGTGCATTTAGAATAAGCAAATTTTACATTAAGTGCCTTGATAACCACCTTTTCAAGTGCAACAGAGTTATAAACTGAAAGAGCAACAGCCCCTAGTATTTTGCGACTAAAATTTATAACTCGCTTCAAGGCCAATTTGTCTTGCTTCAGCCTTCAATTCTGTTACCGCACCAAGCGCGGCAATAGAATTAAACCTTAATTCACTATATTCAGTATTAGTTAAATTCTTACCCCATACCGTCAACGTTAACGCGTGGTTTAACTCATAACTAACATAGCCATTAACAACAACAAAGTCTGTTTGCTCAGTATATGGATTTTCTTCTTGGTCAAAATAAAAGTCAGATTGATAATCAAAACTCAGCTGAGCAGTTAAATCACGACCCATGACCAACATTTCATGAATAATAGCGCCACTAACATTCCACTTAGAAGCAAAAGGTAGGCGATTGTCTTCAACCACCACACCGTGTTGATTAAACTTGCCCATATTGGCTTCAGGTAAATAACCAACGTTTAAACGTAACTCCCAATCGACACTTGGTGTTAATACAAGCTCAGATTCTAGCCCATAAATTGTTGAATCACCGGCATTTTTTAATACATGATCAACGGCAACACCTTGGGTTTGATTGACAAAAACTTGCTGGTCTTTGTAATCATAGTAAAATGCCGCTAAATGCAAACGAGCATCTTGTTGCCAAAATTGTAAATAAGCGCCAATTTCATAGGCATCAAGCTTCTCAGGAGCGTATTCAGATTCCGCCGCTTGTGCAGGACTTGTGGAATAGCCAGCATTGTAACCACCGCTTTTATAACCACGTGAATAGCTGTAATACAAAGATGAGTGCTCATCCAATTGCTGATTTAACGCTAATTTTCCAGAAAATTCATCATCTTCAACACTACCGGTTACATGCCAAAAATCCGGAATAAAAGCACTAACTGTGTCTAAATCGGCATTCGCATTATAATCGGTCGTTTCATCGGTGTAACGAATACCCGCTGTTAAGGTGAATGTTTCATTAAGTTTGTGATCAACTTGTGAATAAACCGCAATTGATTCATTTTCTAATTTATTGTCATAAAAAAACTGCGCTGGAATTGCCGCTAATTCAGGCACTGGACGGAAATCTCGAAACAAATCAAAATCATTATTTTGCTTTATTTCTTCAGCGACATAAAACAAGCCACTAACCCAATAGGTATCACCTAAATCAACCCCAAGGTTAATTTCTTGGCTGAAGAATGAATCATCAGTACCCATAGAACCTTCAACTAGGTTACCCGGTCCATCAGAATCCCAAGAATGAAAGCGTTCTAACGAGCTATAACCACTGATTGATGTTAGCAAGATATCATCATTAAGTTGCCACTCTAACTGTACACTCGCGCCCCAACTTTCGGTATCATGCTCTCTATCAGCGGTATCAGCATTGACATCCCAAAAATCATTGCCACCAACTTGATTGCCAAAGTTATCCATACATAAACTAGAGCCGGCCTGCGAAGGTGTACATGTGCCATTACCGTCAATACGATTAACGCCTAAACTGGCGATAGGCTTTGGCTTACCTGACCAATCCTCTGCATGAAACTTACTGGTGATGGTTAAATTATCAAATTCAGATTTCACAATTAAACGTAGGTTAGTTTGCTTCAAGCCACCATCCGGTTGGCCTGTCATTTGATTATCCGTAGAAAATTGATAATCTTGATGACTAACAGCAAAGCGCATTGCCGTGCTATCGGATACTGGAATATTGACCGCGCCTTCTAACGACAGCGTATCGTGCTCAGCAATACTGGCATTAACATAACCACCAAATTCATGCTCAGGCTGCTTAGAGCGCAATAAAATAGCGCCACCGGTAGTATTACGGCCAAATAACGTACCTTGCGGGCCACGCAAAACTTCAACATGCTCTAAATCGAATAAGTTTACCGACAAATTATTTGCACTACCGCTCACAATACCATCTGAATAAACGGCAATAGGTGAAATAGTCGAAGTGTTGTAGTCAATCATACCGACACCACGAATATTGAACGCTGGAGGTGTGCCTTCGCCGGCATTATTGGTAATTTTTAAATTTGGAACTAGGGCAGAAAGTTGAGTGGTGTCTTTCAATTGCTGGCGATCAATGCCTTCTCCGTCAATAATGGAGACGGCAACGCTAACATCACTAATTTTTTGTTTACGCTTTTGTGCATAAACTTCTATTACTTCAATATTTTTTTCATCAGATGAAACCGTTAGCTGCTGATTTTTAACTACAGCTGACTCAGCAAAAGCAAAAAGAGGCAATAAGGTTAAGCATGCGGCACTAACAGCCACAGAGAGATGAGTTGACCTGAACATTTATTTCCCTTCAAGAATTTTATTTTTATCCATTGTTATCATGGCTTAAATATATTTTGTCACTGCTAGTCTACGCACCTGCATAGGTATCGCCAAAGCTTCCTTAAAGAAAATTCAAATCCTATTTGTAAGCGAAAAAGCTAAATTATGCGGCCATTATCTAAAGAAAATGTAGCAATAGCAACTATTGTAACAATTCAGCCACATTTAGAAACAAAGTTAACTAATAAAGTTGTTTTTTTATCTTGAGTGTACCTTTACATCTGTACATTACTTCTGGTGGTGCTAAGCTATTCAAACGCAAAAATGATAGGTTTTATTTTGAAATAACTTCTATTCTAGCAATCATATACAGACAACATTAGTCATTTTTTAATATAGATTCAGCAAGGTCGAAATAATACAAATGGTAGATTTTCAAGGATATACACTAATCAAGGAGCAACAAGAAATTTCGAGCTCAACGCAAGTTTTTATTGTTAAAAATGAGTCAAAGCAAAATTTCTTAGTTAAGCGTATTGAAACAAGCAATAACAACCAAGTTGTTAACCGTTTTAAAAAATTTGCCGAATTACAAGCCAAACTACCCATTAGCCAATTAGTTTCCCCTGCAGAAATCATTGAAGAACAACAATATTGTTATGCTATTTTTCCTTTTTCTGCACAAACTAAATCACTAACTGACTACACTCAAGAGTCAAGCTCGTTGGCAAACAATATAAAAATAGCCATCAATATTTGCCAAATGTACAGCGAATTGCACCAACTCGGCTTTATCGTCAATAACATTTCACCAGACAATATTTATATAGACCCCGATTTGCAAACACGCATTTTTGACTTAAGTTTTGCCACAAAGATTTCAGCGTTACACAAACGAGCATCAAATATTGGTGTCGAACGTCAGTATTTATGCACGCTATCTCCTGAAGCAAGTGGCCGTATGAATAGAGCCGTGGAAGTGTATTCCGACTTTTACTCCATAGGAGCCTGCCTCTACAAATTATTTACTGGTCGACTGCCATTTGAATATGATGATGATATGGAGTTAGTTCATGCACATATTGCTAAAACGCCTAAATGTGCGACAGAATATAATGCAGACCTACCTAAGCAAATTGCAACGATCTTAGCGCGACTATTAGCAAAAGATGCTAATCACCGCTATCAAACAGCCCAAGGGATACTGGCAGACTTTAGTCGCTGTGCCGAAGAATTCGCAACAAGCAAAACAATAAGCGTTTTTACCCTTGGCAAAAAAGATTTCAATAATAAACTCATGTTTTCCCCCGCTTTATTTGGCCGAGAACCAGAAAAAGCCACTTTGCTTGATGCCTACAGCCAAGTATCAACAAATAAACACACTAAAGTCTGCGTGATAAGCGGCTACTCGGGTGTCGGAAAGTCTCGGTTAGTAAAAGAAGTTCAACGCCCAATTATTGAGCAACATGGCTATAGTGTTTCAGGAAAATATGAGCAATATAAAAAAACCAACGCCTACTTTGCATTAACACAAGCAATAAGCGAACTTGTCGAACAAATGCTCGGCGAAAGTAGTGAGAGTCTAGCTCAGTGGCAGCAAGTTTTTGAAACCACTTTACAAGGCAATGGCCAACTTTTAATTGACCTTGTGCCCAATTTAGCGCTTATCATCGGACCACAACCAGCACTGCCTGAATTGGCCATTGAAGACGCTCGCAATCTTTTTCATAGTACCTTAACCAGTTTTTTTCACGCCTTAGGCCAGCAAAATAAAGTAATTTCAATCTTTATTGACGACATGCAATGGGCAGACATTGCAACAGTGCAATTACTTCAGCATATTATCGAAGCTAATGAAGAGTCTGGGTTACTGTTTATTTTGGCGTATCGCGATAATGAAGTATCAGCCACGCACCCTTTACATCGACTGCTAGCAGATCTAAAAACAACGGCGGCATTTCACAGTCATATAAACTTACTGCCACTTACCGAAGTCGCCATTAGTCAATTCATTGCGGCATCTTTGTCTTTAAAACAAGAAGAAATAAAGTCACTAGCCGATGTTGTGATTGAAAAAACGGCTGGTAATCCGTTCTTTTTAAAAGAATTCATTAAGTCATTAACGGAACAGGGAATATTAGCAAAGAACAAAAATAACCAATGGCACTGGGATAAAGATTTATCTCACTCTCTCGCTGCCACAGATAATGTTATCGAATTAATGGCATTACGCTTAACCCATGTTTCCAAGTTGGGCCAAAATATATTACATCATGCGGCTTGTATAGGTAACCAGTCGTCTTTGCAATTATTATCACAAGTTATTGATGTTTCAAATAAAGATATCGAACGTGAGCTACGTCCTCTAATCGCAGATGGTTTATTGAATGCCTATTCACAAGAGCATAAAACCGATGCTATTGAACAAATAAGGTTTTCTCATGATAAAATTCAGCAAGCGGCCTATCTATTAACAAATCCAGTACCAAAATCGCTAATTCATTATAAAGTTGCCCAATACTATTTAGCGGAGTCATCTAGCGAGACTGTTGACTCTCAATTAGTTGAAGAAAATATATTTGATTATATCGAACACCTCAATCTTGCATCGTCTTTATATCTTGAGCAAGAAAAACAAAATTTACTGGCATACTATAATAATATCGCCGGTCAAAAGGCTTTAGAAACAAACGATTATAATAGTGCTTTGTATTACTTTGAACAGGCAGAAAACTATTTAAATAGCCAGTATTGGCAAACAGAATACCAACTGTGCTTTCAGATCGCCCTCGGCAAAGCAAAAGTGCTTTATTTTACGCAAGAATATCAATTAGGAAACAAACATTTCCAGGGCCATAGCGCACTCTTAAGCGAGCTTATCGACCAAGCTCAATTTGCCAAAATACAAGTACTATCACTTATTGCTCAAAACAAAATGCAGCAAGCCTTCGATCTGGGTATTTCAATCATTCAGACTATTGGTATCGCATTGCCGACGGAACAAGAGGCACTAAATTATTTAACTATAGAGCAGCACTACCAAGACAAAAGTATTGATGATTTGAGCAACTTACAACCTATGACTAATGAAAGTCAGTTGCTAGCGTTAGATATTCTCAATGCCATTCACACACCGGCTTACTTATTGAGTCCTGTGGCATTTATGCGTATTGCATATAGCTCACTAGAGCTATGCTTAACCGCTGGTCTATCAACATTAAGTGCTAAAATATTTATTACTCATGGATTACTACTTTGTGGTGCTTTTAGTCGATTTGAAGAAGGTTTAGCCTTTGCGACACTTGCGAGAAAAGTTAACCAACAATACCCTTCAGAATCAATCCAAGTTGAAATCGAATTTACCCGTAACGCCTCCATTATTCATTGGACATCATCATTAAAAGATACCCTCAAACCACTTGAGCATAATTTTTATCATGGCATTGAATGTGGCAGCATTGAATATGCATTTCATTCCGCTTTATTCCAAAGTATGTATAGCTTGCTAAGCGGTGAGCCGTTAACCTCATGCAAAGCGGTATTTGCTCAGCATGTTGAAACCATGACAAATAAAAAACAGAATTATCAGCTAGTGATGATGCAAGTTTCGCAACAACTTATTGCGAATTTACAACAGGATGGGGCCGATATATCTTGCCTACAAGGTAAGTATTTTGATGAAGCAACGCAAGTTAGTATTTTAGAAGAAACTCAAAATATCACCACCTTGTTTACCTATCATTTAGCCCGCATGATTCAAGCATATATATTTAATGATACTGCACAGGCTATTGAACAAATGCAATTGGCACAGCAATACCAGGGCTCTGTCGTATCTTTATATCATTTTGGTGAATTCCATTTTTACGCCAGCCTAATCATTGCTCGCCATTGTCATCAGCTGAAAAAAGACAAGCTTGAGGACGAGTTTCAAAAACAAATTTCAACACTAGAAGAAAATATAAAAACTCTTGAGCAATGGGCTGCCAGCGCACCTGAAAATTATAGTTATAAAGCGAAATTACTTAACGCTGAACTCAAAGCGCTACAAAATAATGCCAGTGCATGGCAAGACTATGATGCCGCGATTGAACTGGCAGACCAATATCATTTAAGCAACCATTTAGCCCTTGCTCATGAACTTACCGGTAACTATTGGTTGTCGACCAAGAAGAAAGCTATTGCCGGCGAACATATTCAAGCTGCCGTCAACGCATATCAAGCATGGGGCGCGTTACATAAAGTCGCGCAACTTTCAGCTCAGCATAAAACACTATTGGCCCGAATAAAGCTTCAACCTCAACATGCCAAGCAGAAAAAGCAAGACAACAACACCCAAGTACTTGACCTTGCTTCAGTACTTAAAGCCTCTGAAACCTTAAGTGGCGAGGCGGATTTAACCGCATTCTTACATCGAATGATGGTGATTATTATTGAGAATGCTGGCGCCCAAAGTGGCGCACTATTACTGCAAAGTGATGGGATATTAAATGTTGAAATTGCCCTATCTAGTGATGGCAAAAGCAATAAAAGTCAACAATTACCCTATTCCATTATCAACTTAGTTTCCCGGACATTGACTGCACAAGTACTCAGTAAAGTGGATGAACATGAACAATTTCTATCAGATCCTTATTTTGAAAGTCATCAACCAAAATCGCTGATCTGTATTCCAAGTATTGTTAAAGGCAACTTACAAGGCATTGTCTATCTTGAGCATTATGATATTGAAGGGGCATTTAGTGACGATAGAGTCAATGTATTACAACTGTTAGCGGATCAAACCGCAATATCGTTTGATAATGCAAAACTGTATCAGCAAGTCTTGGGCTACAATCGTAATTTAGAAAATCAGATCCACGAACGTACCAAAGAGTTGGCCGCGGAGAAAATCAAAGCAGAACAAGCCAATCAAGCCAAGTCTAATTTCTTAGCCAACATGAGCCATGAAATTAGAACGCCGATGAATGCCGTTATTGGCTTAAGTCAATTAACTCTGCGAACTAAATTATCTGACACTCAGCAAGACTATTTGGAAAAAATCCAAGACTCGTCTAAGTCTTTATTAGGACTTATCAACGACATATTAGATTTTTCTAAAATTGAAGCGCAAAAATTAACCCTTGAACAAGTACATTTTTCACTACATGAAATATTACAACGGGTTGTTAATGTTTGTACCTTTAAAGTGCATGAAAAAGGTTTAGAGTTTGTTATTGACATTGCGCCAGATGTCCCTAAAAACTTGGTAGGAGACCCATTACGTTTACAGCAAGTCATTATCAATTTAGCCAATAATGCGGTCAAATTTACTCAGTCAGGGTCGATTCAAATTCGCATAGAAATGGCGGCTCAAAATGTAAAAACCAATACCTTAAAGTTTTCTGTACATGATACCGGTATCGGTATGAGCGAAGAACAACAACAAGGACTATTCCAGTCATTTACCCAAGCAGATGCCTCTGTCACCCGCAAATATGGTGGCACCGGCTTAGGGCTAGCAATCAGTAAGCAATTAACTGAATTAATGGGCGGGAAAATTTCTGTAGAGAGTAAACTCAATGTCGGCTCTACCTTTAGTTTTACCGCCAATTTTGAGCCTAGTGAGCAAGAAGTCACCATAGTTAATGCCGTAAACCGTCAAATGCTTACCGACTTAAAAGTTCTCGTTGCCGATGATATTGAAATCGCAAGAAAAGTACTTATCGAAGCACTTGCCCATATAGAAATTGCCGCCGACGGTGTTGAAAATGGCGAGCAAGCATTAGACGCGGTATTATCTGCCGAGAAAAATGGCGTACCTTATGATCTGGTCTTAATGGACTGGAAAATGCCTGAAATGGATGGCATTGAAGCGGCGAAGCAGATCCATGCAAAAGCCCAAGGAAAGCTGCCTCATATTCTGATGGTTTCGGCCTACGACAAAGATGAAGCAAAAGAATTAGCGCAACATGCAGGTATTGACGAGTTTCTTGAAAAGCCGATTAATCAATCTGTACTTGTTGATGCCATTGTCGAATTATTGAGTAAAGAGAGTAAACGAATAACCGTGGACAATACACAAGCAGATCTGCCACCACCTGATTTAAGCGCATATAAAGTATTGTTAGTTGAAGACAATATGATCAACCAACAAGTGGCAAAAGAATTTCTTTCCGACACCAATATATCAATCGAGTGTGCTGAAAATGGCGTAATTGCCTTAGAGAAAATAGCGACACAAAGCTTCGATATTGTCTTGATGGACATTCAAATGCCTGAAATGGACGGGCTAACTGCCGCAACAGAAATTCGTCAAACATTACAGCTGCATGATTTACCTATCATTGCCATGACCGCACATGCGATGGAAGGGGATATTGAGAAAAGTGTTATCGCTGGCATGAATCAACATTTAACTAAACCCATTGAACCAGAATTGCTTTATAAAACCTTAAAGCAGTACTTAAGCAAGCAAGATATAGCCGTAAAAAGCCAAATAAATACTCAAGCTAAAGTTGACGACATCCAGATTAAACTCAATAAGCTTAGACAACAAACCGGTCTAGCAGTCGATGACGCAGTTAAAAAGTTGCAAGGCAAAGAAAAGCTATATACTGAATTAATTTATGATTTTTGGTATAAATACCAAGACCTTTCAGAGGAAATGACCACACATCATAACGCTGAACAATCAGAGCAATTATATCGAGCCGCTCATTCATTAAAATCAACCGCGCAATATATTGGCGCATATGAATTAGCAGCGTCAGCATCTGATCTTGAAAATGAAATTCATAAAAATGGCAGCCATGTTAGATTAAAATTGAACGAAGTCACCACCCATTTAGATTTTATTTTGGCGCAGCTAAATCGTCTTTATCACCACGTAGATAGCAGCAAAAATGACCAGAACTTCAATGTCAAAGATGCAAGTGAAATTATAACAAAATTAAAGCCTTGCTTAGCATCGGCGAATATTCACTCGGAAGACATCGCACAAGAATTGATGGCTGTAGGGTACGAAACTTCTTATCATCAACAAATCGTCGAAATTCAAAAACTGGTCAATGACTTTGACTTTGATGATGCTTTAACGGCATTATTAGCCCTAGAGCAAGAGCTAGTTAACGTTAACTAATGGTTAGTGTTATTGCTAAAGGAGTAGTAAAAATGCACTCATACACCAAGGAAGAAAATCGCCGGGCTGGCGAGCAAAATTACACAATATTGTGTATTGATGATGAAAGCGTCAATTTAAAAGTTTTGGCCTCTATTTTTAAAGGTCAGTATAACGTCGTGGTTTGCAAAAGCGCGAAGCAAGGTTTTCAGCGCGCACTACAAGAAAATCCTGACATTATTTTACTTGATGTCCTAATGCCCGATGAAAATGGTTTTGAGCTGATGGAAAAACTCAAACAGCACCCAAAGCTTACTAATATCCCGGTCATCTTTATTACCGGCTTACAAGATGCTGAAGACGAAGAGAAAGGCCTATTAATGGGGGCTTGTGATTATATCCAAAAGCCCTTTAACTATGGCATTGTCCGTGCCCGAGTCAATACCCATCTAGAAATCGTCCGTCAGCGCAATCTCCTGCAAAAGTTCGCATTATTCGACAGCTTAACGGAATTGCCAAATCGACGAAAATGGCAGCAAGATAGTGTTGATTATTGGCTCTCATCTAAAAATGCCCAAAGCCCAATGGTATACGGTATTATCGATGTCGATCATTTTAAAAAATATAATGACTACTACGGACACCAGCAAGGTGATGTGGTTTTACGTAAAATAGCAAACTGCATCAGAAGAACGCTATTTGAATATGGTGGCGCGATTTTCCGCTGTGGTGGTGAAGAATTCTATTTCTACTTCCCGGTTAACAAACAAAATACCGCCGAAACAACGTTAGCAGCTTGTCTAAAAAGTGTCGAACAATTAGCCATTCCGCACCATGCGATCAACTTTAATACCCAGGTTTCAGTCAGTATTGGCGCGATACAAGTGATCCCCAATGAGCAGCTTTCTGTAGAGCAAATCATGCAACAAGCAGATGAAAGGCTTTATGTCGTGAAAAACAGTACTCGAAACGCAGTCAATTTTCTTGACCTCAATGTCGACCAGCAGCAAATATCACTCGATATCTCTTAAACTCGTCCATTATCAATTTTGCTACAACAAATAATGGTTAAAACTATCGAATTTAGCGCCAGATTTAGCTATAGTGCGCGCAATTAATACAGATTATGGTTAGCTGTCACCTACTCAGCTACAAAGGATACATTTTGACCACCAAAGGCAACTTATTCATATTATCCGCCCCTAGTGGCGCCGGTAAGTCGAGCTTAATTTCGGCTTTACTTAAGCAAGCATCGGTACGTCCTATGCAAGTTTCGGTATCTCATACGACTCGATCGCCTCGTCCTGGTGAAATCGATGGTCAGCACTACCACTTTGTTTCTAAAAAACAATTTGAGCAAGCCATTAATGATAACACCTTCTATGAACATGCCGAGGTTTTTGATAATTACTACGGCACCAGTGAAGTAGCGATTGATCAGCAACTTGCCCAAGGTATTGACGTTTTCTTAGACATTGATTGGCAAGGTGCACAACAAGTCAGAATGAAAAAACCTGACGTCACAAGCATATTTATTAGCCCACCATCTAAACAAGAATTAGAGCAAAGATTACGAAATCGCGGTCAAGATAGTGAAGAAGTTATTCAAAGCAGAATGGCACAAGCACAAGCTGAATGCTCTCATTATCAAGAATTCGACTATATTATTGTCAACGATAACTTTGAGCAGGCATTAGTAGATTTAACCACCATAGTAAATAACCAAAGGTTAAAGCGCAGCCAACAGGCACACGAGTATCAAAGCTTATTTGCCGATTTATTAGCGTAGAAGGCTTGCTTACCTAGGTATGGATCGAGTAAACTACGCCACTATTTTGTATTAAATTTAATTGTTGGAGTGACCAAATGGCTCGCGTAACTGTTGAAGGTGCCGTAGAAAAAGTCGGTAACCGTTTTGACTTGGTGTTAATTGCATCACGTCGTGCTCGTCAAATTGCGACGGGTGGAAAAGATCCTTTGGTTGAAGTTGAAAACGACAAACCTACAGTATTAGCTTTACGTGAAATTGAAGCAGGTCTCATTACTACTGAAGTAATGGACAATTCAGAACGTCACGAGCAAATACAACAAGATTCTGCTGAATTAGCAGCGGTTGCGGCAATTGTTGGTGGTAACCAATAAAATAACTAACCTCTAGTTAGTCGCAACACGAAAAACGCGTAAACTACCTACTGGGTAATTTACGCGTTTTTTATTATCTGTACATTTTTTAGCGTATTAACAACAAAAACCTATGCTAGCATGCTAAAACATTGGCATCGTGGCAAAATAGTCGTATTCTAACTTTAACAATAAGACAGAATCACAATTATCATTAAGGAATGACTGGGTGTACCTTTTTGAACCACTAAAAGAACATGTATCGAGCTATCTGTCAAAAGTACAGATTGACCTACTAAAGCAGGCTTATATTGTCGCGCGCGAAGCACACGATGGTCAAATGCGCTCAAGTGGTGAACCTTACATCACTCATCCGGTCGCGGTTGCACTAAACCTTGCCAAAATGAATTTAGACCACGAAACCTTAATGGCAGCGTTATTACACGATGTTATTGAAGATACCGCGACCACTAAAGATGAATTAGCGGAGCTGTTTGGTCATACCGTTGCAGAACTCGTTGAAGGTGTCAGTAAACTCGATAAATTAAAATTTGATAACAAAGAAGAAATGCAAGCGGAAAACTTCCGCAAAATGGTCTTAGCCATGGTGCAGGACATCCGCGTTATTTTAATCAAGCTTGCCGACCGTACTCACAACATGCGAACGCTGGAGTCCTTGCGCCCTGACAAACGTCGTCGTATTGCCCGAGAAACCCTTGATATTTATGCCCCTATTGCCAACCGCTTAGGCATTCATGATGTTAAAAATGAATTAGAAGTTCTCGGCTTTGAAGCCCTCTACCCGATGCGTTCCCGCGCACTAAAGTCAGCAGTAAAACAAGCGCGCGGCAATCGTAAGGAAATTATCAATAATATTCAAAGCGAGGTCGCGGGTCGTTTAGAAGAAAGCGGCATTAAGGCGCAAGTTATTGGCCGCGAAAAACACCTTTATTCAATTTATCGCAAAATGTTGAACAAAGAATTAATGTTCAATGAAGTGATGGATATTTACGCCTTTAGAATTATTGTCGATGATAAAATTGACAACTGTTATCGGGCATTGGGTGCCGCCCATAACTTGTTTAAACCGATTGAATCACGCTTTAAAGATTATATCGCTATTCCGAAGACCAATGGTTATCAATCGCTTCATACCTCGCTTATCGGCCCGCACGGTATTCCGGTAGAAATCCAAATTCGAACCCATGATATGGACCAAATGGCTGACAAGGGCGTTGCCGCACATTGGTTGTATAAGCAAGATGGTGAAGACACAGGCACCACGGCGCAAATGAAAGCACGTCGTTGGATGCAAAGTTTATTGGAATTACAGCAAAGTGCCGGCAGTTCTTTTGAATTTATCGAAAACGTAAAATCAGATTTGTTCCCTGAAGAAATCTACGTATTTACCCCTGACGGTCGTATTATCGAATTGCCAATGGGTGCCACCGCGGTTGATTTTGCGTACGCGGTACATACCGACGTTGGTAATTCATGTGTTGGCGTTAAAGTTGACCGTAAACCTTACCCATTAAGCCAACCACTCGACTCAGGCCAAACTATCGAAGTTATAACTTCTACAGCAGCCAGACCCAATGCAACCTGGCTCAACTTTGTGGTTACCTCTAAAGCAAGATTACAAATACGAACCTTCTTACGGTCACAAGAGCAAACAGAATCTCTGGCTTTAGGCCGACGTTTACTTAGCCATGCCTTAGGTTCAACTAAGCTTGAAGATATTGCTGAAGACAAGCTGGCACAAGTGGTTAGCGATTCAGGTAACGACAGCGTCGAAGATTTACTGATTAATATTGGTTTAGGCAACGCGCTTAGCATAGGTATTGCTAAACGCTTAAAAGATGAATTCTCTGAAGAATCTGATCTGCCACCAACAACTGCCAAAGCGAAAATGCCAATTAAAGGCACCGAAGGCATGATGGTAAGTTATGGTAAATGTTGTCGACCAATTCCTGGTGACACTATTGTCGCTTACCTAAGTCCGGGTAAAGGATTAATGGTGCACCAACAAGGCTGTCGTAATCATAAAGGCCACGAACAAGGTAGCTTATTCCCAGTGAAATGGGATACCGATATTGACCGTGACTTTATTGCTAAACTTCGTATAGAAATACTCAATCATAAAGGGGCTTTGGCAGCTTTAACCAATGTCATTGCCAGAAGTGGCTCTAATGTGCACTCACTAAATTCAGGCGAGAAAGACTCCGGACTATACTTGATCGATATGGAAATAGCGTGCCGAGACAGAGTACACCTTGCTGATATTATTAGAAAAATCAAAGTTATGGTTGACGTTCAGCGCGTTGTTCGTAACAAATAGACCTAATTAGGAAAAACAATGAAAACTATCATAAATACCGACAACGCACCGAGTGCTATTGGCACCTACAGCCAAGCCGTGAAAGTGAACAATACCGTTTATTTATCGGGACAAATTCCGTTAGTGCCAGCAACCATGGAAATTGTTTCTGAAGATTTTGCCGAGCAAACACAACAAGTATTTAAAAACTTAGTCGCAGTATGTGAAGCGGCCGGCGGTAATATTAACGATATGGTAAAAGTAAATATTTTCTTGCAAGACCTAGCCAATTTCGCCACGGTTAATGAAATTATGAGCCAATATTTCAACCAGCCATACCCAGCGCGTGCTGCAGTGCAAGTTGCACGTTTACCAAAAGATGTTGCCATTGAAATTGATGGCGTCATGGAATTACCAAATTACAGCTAAATATTAGCAGTAATGAACATATAAACGGCAAGTTGCATAAGCAATAACTTGTCATTAGTTAACTCAAATTTAGAACCAGTATATGAGCCCGGATAGACTTCAACGAATCAACAGCATGTTAGATCAACGTCAGCCAGATTTAACCGTATGTATGGAAGGTGTACATAAAAGCCATAACTTAGCAGCAGTCGTTCGCACCGCAGACGCCATAGGGGTTAGCGATGTACATGCCGTTTGGAAAAATGAAAAAATGCGCGTGTCTGGGGGCAGTGCTGCCGGTAGTCAAAACTGGATTGATGTTCATAATTATAGTGCGACAGAAGATGCTATTGCTGAGTTGAAAAAACAAGGCATGCAAGTACTAGTAACTAATTTATCTGACACCGCCGTAGATTTTCGAGCAATTGATTACACTAAACCGACGGCAATCATTCTTGGTCAAGAAAAATTCGGTGCCTCAGAAAAAGCGCTTGAATTAGCGGATCAAGACATCATTATTCCTATGGTCGGCATGGTGCAGTCATTGAACGTTTCAGTCGCTTGTTCAGTGGTACTTTACGAGGCGCAGCGCCAACGCCAAGCAGCAGGATTATATAACAAACCTAGCATCAGCCATGAACGCCGTCAGCGAACTTTATTTGAAGGCGGACACCCTATTTTTGCTAAAGCGTGCCAACGCAAAGGCTTACCTTACCCTGAAATCAATGAAGAAGGTCAAATAGTCGCTTCAGAACAATGGTGGCAACAAATGCAAATGACTCAAGATGCTTGGCAAAATATCGACGACGAGTAACCGCTAATATTCTGCTAACAAGGAAATTTCGCCGTGCCGCGTCAAATGGAAGCCCTGACCAATTTAGCTCAAATTCCTGTCACAACATTAAAAGGCGTTGGGCCCGGCATGGCCAGCAAATTAGAAAAAATTGCGCTGGTCAGCCTACAAGACTTACTTTTCCATTTACCGTTACGCTATGAAGATCGCACACGAATTACCTCAGTTCGTGACCTTGTGCCAGGCATATATACTAATATCATTGGTGAAATTACCCAAAATCAAATAATACAAGGCAAACGAAGAATGATGTTAGTCACCATTAATGATGGTACTGGCAGTGTTAACCTGAGGTTTTTTCATTTTTCCGCCAGTCAAAAAAATAGCTTAGCTGTCGGGTTAAGTATCCGTTGCTACGGTGAAATTAATCGTGGCATGCGCGGATTTGAAATCGTACACCCTGAATATAAGCCCTTAGATCAAGACCAAGCCTTAACCCCAGTGGAAGAAACCTTAACACCGGTTTACCCAACCACTGATGGTTTACGACAAATTTCATTGCGAAATTTAACCGAACAAGCGTTAAAACGCTTGCAGCGTGGCCATGTCGAAGAATTATTACCACAAGAAATTAGTCATCAGCAATACGCATTATCCGAGGCACTAGCTTTAATTCATCGCCCACCACCTGACACCTCAGTGACGTTAATGGAAGAAGGCAAACACCCAGCACAGCTCAGGTTAATTAAAGAAGAGCTGTTAGCACATAACTTAAGTATGCTGAAGTTACGCGCCGCAAGTGATCAGCATCAAGCCGTAACGCTGCAGCTAGATAAAACACTGAATGAAAAATTTCTCAACTCTTTACCTTTTTCTCCGACATCCGCACAAGCTAGGGTGACAGAAGAAATACAGCAAGATTTGCAAAAACCTTTGCCTATGATGCGCTTAGTACAAGGAGACGTTGGCTCAGGTAAAACCTTAGTTGCCGCCCTTGCAGCACTTACTGCAATCGGTCAGGGATTCCAAGTGGCGTTAATGGCACCAACCGAAATTTTAGCAGAGCAGCACGCGATAAACTTCCAAAAATGGTTTGAACCTTTATCCATTTCGGTCGGTTGGCTTGCAGGAAAAACTAAAGCCAAAGCACGACGTCAGGCATTGGAGCATATTGCCAGCGGTGATATGCAAATGGTTATCGGCACCCATGCATTATTTCAAGAGCAAGTAGCATTCAATAAGTTAGCTTTGATCATTATTGATGAACAACATAGGTTTGGCGTTCATCAACGCTTATCGCTTAGAGAAAAAGGCGCTTGGCAAGGTAATTACCCACACCAGCTCATCATGACGGCAACCCCAATTCCGCGAACATTAGCCATGACCGCCTATGCCGACCTTGATACCTCAGTTATTGACGAGTTACCTCCAGGTCGCACCCCGATTAAAACTATCGCCTTACCTGACAGTCGACGAGACGATGTTATTGAACGTATTCGCCAAGGGTGTATCCATGTTAATCGCCAAGCCTATTGGGTATGTACACTTATCGAAGAGTCGGAAGTGCTGCAATGCCAAGCAGCTGAAGACACTGCAGTTTATCTACAGACCCAATTGTCCGAATTAAATATAGGCCTAGTTCACGGCAGAATGAAAGCAGATGAAAAGCAAGCAGTAATGGAAAAATTTAAGCGTGCTGAGTTGGATTTGCTGGTGGCAACCACGGTTATCGAAGTCGGAGTTGACGTGCCAAACTCGAGCTTAATGGTGATTGAAAACCCTGAGCGACTTGGTCTTGCCCAATTGCACCAGCTACGCGGCCGCGTTGGTCGAGGCTCAATCGCTTCCCATTGTGTTTTAATGTATAAAGCACCATTATCGAAAACGGCAACTAAGCGTTTAAATGTATTACGAGAAAGTAACGACGGCTTTGTTATCGCACAAAAAGATTTAGAAATTAGAGGCCCAGGTGAATTGCTCGGCACTAAGCAGACAGGCCTCGCTGACCTAAAAATAGCGGATTTACAACGCGATGCGCATTTAATCCCCGAAGTACAACAACAAGCTCTTGTCATCTGGCGACAATACCCTGAACACGCTAAGGCGCTTATTAATCGTTGGTTAGCAAATCGTGAACATTACTCAAATGCTTAATGTCATACCACTACAGATGATTACAAAGTAATAACAAATCTGTAAATTACTAGAAAATAAAATCGATTATAATTTGTGCTACTCAATTTCAAACGACGCACCCGCAACACATGCAACACTTTTTATTATTTTTCATTTCCGTATCTTTCATGGCATTGTTTTCCGGAACCGTTTCGGCGCGGAATGAAACCCTAATGGTTGTAACCGAGCACATGCCACCATTTCAAATTATTGATAAAAACCCTAAACGTCCTGTTGAAGGTTATAGCGTCGAAGTTTTAAAATCGACCTTAAAACTGGCTCACATTGACTATGCAATCGTGCCAATGGGTTGGGATCGCGCATATAGCATAGGACAAAAAAAGCCTAATACTTTGGTGCTTTCAATGGTGCGTAAACCCGAACGTGAAAAAATGTTCCACTGGCTCATCAAGTTAAGTGACAGCCAAACCAGCTTGTGGGGCTATAGAGATAATCCTAAGGTAATAACATCGCTCGCAGAAATCACCAATGAAGTCATCGCTATCAACCGTCATGATCATCATCAGTTAACCTTAAAAAATTATCCAAATTTGACCAATAAGAACTTTTTATTCACCAAATCAAAAGAGCAAGCCATTGCTCTAGTCGCCAAACAGCGCGCAGACTATTTTATGGCGAACGATTTTATTCTGAATTGGCGCTTAAAATTTGCCAATATAGATAAGAAAAACTTCGTTGAAGTTTTCCAATTTACCCAACAAAATGATGAACTTTATATTGCCGCCAGTCATGATACTTCACTTAGAATTCGTAACAAAATCAAACATGCCTATGCGCAGTTACAAGCTAATGGCGAAATAAAATCAATTGCTGATAAATGGTTTTCAGCGCAATAAGCAACACAAAATAAATTCATGCACAACTATCGCATTTAGATAGCCACAGGCTTATTAACTACTGCCTTGATCTCAATGGTTAATTAATCAAAGAAAATACGGTAAACTAAGACTAATTTAAGTTAATAGTGAACTCATGATGTCAGCACACGATCAAAATCATCACAGCAATAATGCTAATAACGATGAAAACACCACTCATTTTGGTTTTCAAACCGTCGACAAAAGTGAAAAAGAATCGAAAGTCGCCGGTGTTTTTCATTCCGTTGCTCAACAATATGATGTAATGAATGATTTGATGTCTTTTGGTATTCACCGTTTATGGAAACGCTTTACCATAGATGCCAGTGGCGTACGTCCTGGCAATAAAGTATTAGATTTAGCCGGTGGTACAGGTGATTTAACCGCTAAATTCTCCCAGCTCGTTGGCCGAGAAGGTAAAGTGATACTGGCTGACATCAACAGTTCAATGCTTAACGTAGGACGCGATAAACTGCGTGATAAAGGCTTAGTGCAAAATATTGAATATGTACAAGCCAACGCACAATACTTGCCTTTTGAAGACAATACTTTTGATATCATCACCATCGCCTTTGGCTTAAGAAACGTTACCGACAAAGATATGGCGTTACGCTCTATGTACCGAGTACTAAAACCCGGTGGCCGTTTATTAGTATTAGAATTTTCAAAGCCTGAGCATGAAATTGTCAATAAAGCCTACGATTTTTACTCTTTCAATATTTTGCCTAAAATGGGTGAATTTGTAGCGAAAGACGGTGATAGTTATCAATATTTAGCGGAATCAATTCGCATGCATCCAGATCAAGAAACATTAAAATCTATGATGAACGAAGCCGGCTTCGAGCAAACCAGTTACAAAAATTTAACCGGTGGCGTTGTAGCCCTACATAAGGGCTACAAGTTTTAGCAATATGCAGTCACCTCTTAGCCAGCAGCTCATGTTTGCTCAAGCCCTTAGTGCCGTGATAGAGACGCTTTTCAACCAAGCGTTAGTCTATAACCTACACGGTACTCAAGCGCTAATACCATTGAATGAGAAAACCTTAACCTTAAAATTAGCAGAATTGGGTTTTCCTTTGAACTTTTCAGTGCATGCGGAAAAAATTCATCTCACTACAGGTGACTTACCCGAGAGCGACTGCACATTAACGACCAGCATAAAAACATTGGTTGAATTAAAAAATCAACAAAAGCTAGCGGCGTTAATTAAGCAAGATAAATTAGATATCGATGGTGATATTAAAATTGCGCAACGCTTTGCTGCGATTGCTGAATCACTCGATATTGATTGGCGAAGTGAATTAGCAAAACGTATCGGAGATATTCCTACCTACAAAATAGGTCAGTTGGGCAAAAGTCTCGCGAATAAGCTGAACTTTGCCGCGCAACAAATTCAAGCAGATGCTAGTGAATGGTTAGTTCATGAAAAAAAACTTATGGTAACCGGCAGCGAACTATCAAGCTTCTATCAGCAAGTTGCACAAACATCAGCTCAGGTTGAGCTTGTCAGTCAGCGCATCGAAAATTTAATTAAACAACAAAATAATAAGGCAAACAGTGAGTAGCAAACGTTTATACAAAATAGTAAAAACATTTTTGCAATTTGGCCTCGATGAGCTGGTGCCCGAAAAATACCTGCCTTGGTATGTAAAAATAGCTCGTTATTCTTTATTTTGGTTGCGAAATAAACATAAAGATAAAACTAAAGCACAACGTTTTCGCATTGCCATCGAATCACTTGGTCCGGTATTTGTTAAGTTTGGTCAAATGCTGTCAACGCGCCGAGATTTATTACCTGAAGATTTCGCCAATGAGCTAACGCTACTGCAAGACAAAGTACCGGCTTTTTCTGGCGAAAGCGCTGAGCAAATCATCATTGCCGCAATGGGACAAGAGCTTTTTACTCAGCACTTTAAAGACTTCGATTTAACGCCATTAGCATCCGCCTCTATCGCACAAGTACATACTGCGACTATGCTGCATCAAGATCAAGAACATGAAGTCGTTATCAAGGTCCTGCGGCCAAAGATTGAAAAAACCATCTTGGCCGATATAAAGGTGATGTCACGATTTGCTGCTGTTGTTGCACGTTGGTTGCCTGATGGTAAACGATTACGCCCGGTCGAAGTGGTTGCTGAGTACAAAAAAACCATCTTAGAAGAGTTAGATTTGAATCGAGAAGCGGCCAATGCAATCCAGTTAAATCGTAACTTCAGCCAAGGCCGAGATAGCGACAAAGTGCTCTATGTTCCTAAAGTTTATAGCGAATATTGCTCCAAAAACGTGATGGTCATGGAAAGAATCTACGGCATAGGTGTTGGTGAGGTAGAAGCGTTAATTGCACAAAATGTGAATATGAAACTACTCGCTGAACGCGGCGTGGAAGTATTTTTCACGCAAGTATTTCGCGATAGTTTCTTCCATGCCGATATGCATCCTGGCAATGTCTTTGTTAATGCAACTATACCCGACGATCCAACATGGATAGCTATCGACTGCGGTATTGTAGGCACCTTAAACCGTGAAGACAAACGTTATTTAGCGGAAAACTTTGTCGCATTTTTCAATCGAGACTACCGCAAAGTAGCGCAATTGCATGTTGATTCTGGTTGGGTGCCTAGTGATACCAGTGTCGATGAATTTGAATTTGCCATTCGCACGGTTTGTGAACCGATATTTAACAAACCTTTATCAGAGATATCGTTCGGCCAAGTGTTGGTGAACCTATTTAATACCGCCCGTCGCTTCAATATGGAAGTACAACCGCAACTGGTTTTATTACAAAAAACATTGCTTTATATTGAAGGGTTGGGCCGTCAACTATACCCTCAACTCGATTTATGGCAAACCGCAAAACCATTCTTAGAAAACTGGGTAAAAGAACAAATGGGTGTCAAAGCGGTTTTTAATAAAGTAAAAGACAACCTGCCTTTTTGGAATGAAAAATTACCTGAAATTCCTGACTTAGTGTACGACTATTTAAAAACTAATCGCGAAGCTCAACGCCAACAATTGCTGATGCTAAAAAAATTGCAACAGCAACAAAACCAACACAGTAAGAAAATAACCAGCTTAACATTCATCGCAACATTGGCTATTTGTCTTACCATTGCCTTTACTTAACTCTTATTCAGTTAATATTCACGTATTCAAGTCTAGCGAAATCAAGCAAGGGCTTTACAGTGGGTGTTTACAACAGGAACATACATGACTAACAACGAAGTTTTACAGCACATTCGTTATATATTTGCTTTAAACAGTGAAAAAATTTCGACTTTATTTTTGCATGCACAATGCCCGCAATCGGCAGAACAAATTGAAAACTATCTACGTAAAAATGGCGATCGCCAATTTTCTCGCGTGCAAAATAATACCCTAGCCAGCTTTCTTGACGGTTTAATCATTGAGCTTAGAGGTAAAAAAGAAGGCGCTCAAGCGCAATTAAATCAAGAAATTAATAACAACATTATTTTCAATAAAATTAAAATCGCGTTAGCGCTAAAAGCTGATGATATCATTGAATTACTAGCCTCTGCCGAGTTAACGCTCAGTAAGCATGAGTTAAGTGCCTTTTTTAGAAAGCCTGAACATAAGCACTATCGTCCGTGTCATGATGAAACTTTAGTCAAATTTTTTAATGGCTTACACATAAAGCATCGACAAGCGGTTAAAGACATCAAGGAATAATAAGCAAATCACTTCGCCTATTATAGCGCCCATTTTTCTCGTCCTTAAAAATCCAATGCTAATGGTAAACCTAGCTGAATCATATTCTTGCTGGTTTACCTGTTACAGCGACTAGGTTATATTATCAACAATAACAGTTTGTCGTAGTTATCAAATGCCAGCTTTGGAAGTGTTGATGCCAAGATTATTGCTCTTAATGTGCTTGCTATTCGCACACACGTCTTTTGCATCGCAAAAACCTTTGCTTTTTCTTGCCGAAGAGCTTCCACCTTATCATTTCACCAATAGCCATGGTCAAGCCGACGGTGCGCTAGTTGAAGTTGTACAAGCGGTGCTGAAACAGGCAAATTTAAAGGGTTCAATAAGTATTCAGCCTTTTGCTCGCAGTGTGCAAGCGACAAAAACACACGCTAATACTTTTATGTTTTCTTTATTAAAAACCCCTAATCGCAGCAAACAATTCCAATGGATTGGCGAGATGTACAGAAGCTACGCTGTGCTGGTTGGTATAAAAAACCGTGAGGATATCAAGTTATCAGCACTTGAAGATGCAAAATTATTTACCGTTGGCACAATACGCGGTTACCATTCCGATCACTATTTACATAAAGAAGGTTTTCGAGAAAGCAATAACTTATCTCTGAGTGTCACTAGCAAACATATGTGGGCAATGCTGTTTAATGGCCGAATAGATCTGGTATTAACAAATTACATGGCATTAGACAGAGATATTAAAATGGCAGGTTTTGATGCCCAACGTATTTCACCTTATCTATCACTGGTAAACTTCCCTAACCAACTCAATATTGCAACGGGACTAACAACTTCTGCAGACACCGTGCAACAGCTAACCAAAGCATTAATGGCCATAAAAAAATCAGGTATTTACCAAGAAATACTAACTAAATACGATTTATAGCTTAGGGCAGTTGCTCTTTCATTTTTGTCTCTGCTATAGACTAATTTTAAAGATAACAAGGCGAAAAACGTGCAATGTAGTTATTCTACTTTAACGTTTTTCAACGAAGTTAGGTTGCAAATTAGTCATAGCCCTTAGGGTTGCCTTGAAAAATTGCCTCCGTGTGCTGCCTACAAGGATGTAGGTACTTAGGTTATGTTTGGAACTAATAACCTGTACTTAATAAGAATTTGGAATAACCTAATTTTACATTAAGTGCCTTAATAGCCATCTTTTTAAGAGCAACGGAGTTATAAACTGAAAGATCAACAGCCCCTAGTTAATAATGAGTAGTACTTAAGTTTCAGGCACCTCAGTAATTTCAGTTTCCGCCACCACCTGATTTCTACCACGTTTTTTTGCTAAATAAAGTGCTGAGTCTGCGCGATGAATCCAAGTTTCTGCTGACTCATAGGGGTGATACGCAGCAACACCAACAGAAATAGTTAATAAAACATCATTAACAAATTGATGCTGTTCGACTAAAACTCTAAGCTTCTCTGCAACAACAACCGCCTCAGTTAGCGTAATTTTTAGCGGGACGATGAGAAATTCTTCGCCACCGTAGCGATATAAGGTATCTAAGGCTCGAGTATGATTTGACAGTAATTCGGAAATTTCAACCAACACCTGATCACCAATAGCATGACCGCACTTATCATTTACTTGCTTAAATAAATCTAAGTCGAACAACAACAAACAAACCGGTGAAACTTGCCGTTTTTGATCAGACAAAATATTTAATAGCCGATCATCTAAAGCCCGGCGGTTACCACACAAAGTTAGCGGATCAATTGTTGCCAGCAAGGTTAGCTTTTCATTGGTTTTACGATAATTACTAAAAATCATAAAAGAAAAAAGTGATGTTAATAATAACGACATCACAATAGTGACAAAATCAATCAAACTTATTTGTGGATATATCTGTATGGATATAACGGTAATGGCAAACAAACAAATAAGCCCCGCGAAACGCTCGGGTAAGATGTAGTAAAAAGCAATTACCGCCGGATATAACCAATATAAATGTGGCAAACCTCTAATAATTACAACGGTTGCGATAGCAACCGCTAAAAAAGAGGCTAAGAGTAATTTAGCAGTTTCAACTTTTCGAGTGATATAAACAAAGATAAAAAATGCGATTAGAATAACGATAATCAACGCATCAATTAAGGCAACAATATAGTCTCCTTCATGAAAACGTAAATAGACAAACGGAGCGATTAAAAAAGCAGAGAGTGCACTTAAAATCAGTAGCATGGTTTCTGATGTCGTGCGCTTTATCATGAAGTTAATCCCTTCCTAGGAAATTTTTTAGCTTTTTAAAACACCTGTCTAAATATTAACCGCCCATGTTGAAAAAATCGAATAATTAAATTAATTATATTCTCAATTAACTTTGCTGCTTTTTTTTCAGCATTTCACGTAAATTAGCCACGCCCATTTTCGCCGTCGCTTGCTTCTTTTCAATGCTTTGCTTAGTTTGTGTTAATTCCCAGCTTAAGTCATCTTGTGGAAGCTCATGCAAAAATCGACTTGCCTCTGTACGAGCTACTTCACCAAATTGGCGACGCTCTCTGGCATAGGTAAATATCAACTCTTTTTGCGCTCGTGTGATACCTACATAGGCCAAACGCCGCTCTTCTTCAACGTTACCTTCGTCCATACTGGTTTGATGCGGTAATAAACCTTCTTCCATACCAATTAAAAAGACATAGGGGAATTCAAGGCCTTTCGAGGCATGTAACGTCATTAACTGTACTTGATCAGTATCTTCTTCATCTTCATTTCGCTCCATCATGTCACGCAAGGTTAAGCGAGTAACCACTTGCGCTAAGGTCATCGGCTCTTCATCATCCTCGCCTTCAAGCATTTGCGTGACCCAGCTAAACAATTGCGTGACATTTTTCATACGCATCTCCGCCGCTTTTGCGCTTGGAGAAGTATCATAAAGCCAATCTTCGTAATTAATTTCTCGCACCATAGAACGCAACACATCAGACGTTTCGCCGCGTTCAGCATGATCCGCCGTTTCAACTAGCCATTGGGTAAATCTTTGTACGCTCACCAAACCACGGCCAGTAAGGTGTTGCTCTAAACCTAACTCGAAACTGGCAGCAAACATACTGATTTGTCGCATGTTGGCATAACTACCTAATTTTTCTAGCGTTGTTGGGCCTATTTCTCTGCGTGGCACATTGACGATACGAAGAAAAGCATTGTCGTCATCAGGGTTCACTAGCACCCGTAAAAACGCCATCATATCTTTAATTTCAGAGCGGGAGAAAAATGATGTGCCACCGTTAATTTTGTATGGAATACGATTAGTCATTAAGGCTTTTTCAAGTAAACGCGATTGATGGTTGCCGCGGTACAAAATAGCGTAATCTTTAAATTTACTCTTATTTAAAAAGCGATGGCCAATTAATTCACCCACCACACGTTCTACTTCATGTTCTTCATTTTTGGTTTGTAGTACCCGTAATTCAACCCCATAATTAAGCTCACTAAACAAGGCTTTATCGTAAACATGCGGGTTATTGGCGATTAGGATATTGGCACATTTTAAAATGCGACCACTTGAGCGATAATTTTGCTCAAGTTTGATCAATTTAAGTTCAGGGTAATCTTGCCCCAGTAACACTAAGTTTTGTGGTTTTGCGCCACGCCAAGAATAAATAGACTGATCGTCATCCCCCACCACAGTTAACAAGCCTTTTTCACCTGTGATCAGCTTTACCAACTCATATTGACTGGCATTGGTATCTTGATATTCATCGACCAACATATATTGAATTTTTTGCTGCCAACGCGCACGAACTTCCGGATAGTTACGCAATAGCAAGGTTGGAATTAAAATTAAGTCATCAAAATCTAACGCGTTATAAGCTTTCATATGCTTTTGATACATAGCATAAAATTCAGCATATAGTTTAGTATCAGCGTCGCCAGCTTGCTTAATAGCGGCATCGGGAAGTAACAAATCATTTTTCCAGTTGGAAATCATCATCTGTAACTTATTTAATAGATCTTTATCACCATCAAGTTGCTCTTGGGTAAGCTCTTTTAATAGCGCCAGCGTGTCTTGATCATCAAAAAGCGTAAAGCCAGGTTTATAGCCTAAGGTTTTTAATTCTCGACGAACAATATCTAAACCTAATGAGTGAAAAGTACATACCGTTAACCCGCGGGTTAATGACTTATCCATCATTTTAACCACACGCTCTTTCATTTCACGTGCGGCTTTATTGGTGAATGTTACAGCAGCAATATTTTTTGCCTTATAACCACAGTTTTGAATTAAATAGGCAATTTTCTGACAAATAACCCCAGTTTTACCACTACCAGCGCCTGCCAATACTAGACATGGGCCGCTAACATATTTTTTTGCTTCGTTTTGACCTGGGTTTAATTTCATTGCTGCGTTGTAACTCAAATTCGTGAATAAGGTAATCGGCCGCCAATTTTACCTGCTTTTATGCCAAGACAACATCAACTTTCTTGATGATAGGTAATTTCTTACATTCTTTATGCGTGAATTAATTATCAATAACACTAAGATTGGTTACAATAACCTCATTGCTTATCCTTTTAGATAGAGAACTTAGATGATTAATGCTCAAAAAATTGAAGATATCGCCAAGCAAGTCACAGATTCAATTCCAGCAGGGTTAAAAGAATTTGCTAACGAAATGGAAGATAAAACTAAAGTAGTTTTACAACGTAAGTTATCTCAGCTTGATGTCGTCACTCGCGAAGAGTTTGATGTACAAACACAAGTGCTTATCAAAACTCGGGCGAAATTAACCGAACTTGAAGCTAAAGTTGCTGAGCTGGAATCTAAGTTCACTACTGAATAGTATAAATAAAAAGGCTTGAAGATATAAACTCCAAGCCATTAACATTTCATAATGATACTAACTGGTTATGATACGCATTGGCTGTACCTTTTTATAAGATAAACAGCGCCACAGCCATTCAAGAGGCCCAAAGGCGTAGTTATTTAACCACCAACGTGAGAAAAATAGCTGAAAGATTATAATAGCGAAAACTATTAACATTTGTGGCGCTCGAGATATTTCACCAAAATACCCACCAGCATAACCATAAAAAATACTGGTTAATATTATCGAGTGACTAATGTAATTGGTTAATGCCATTCTGCCCATCGGCGAGAATACCGATAACCTTTTATGCCATTTTTCATCAGCCAGTAAAAACATAATTAGGCCAAAATAGCCGGCCGTCATCACAAGTTGGCCGATATAAAACAGCGTTTCTCCTACCATTAATAGTAATGAAGTTTGATTTGCAACAGGATGCTGCGCAACTAACAAGCCAGCCGTTTCCATCACTAACCCCATGCCAATACCAAGCCAGGCTGCAATTTTAAAGGCATTAACATGTTGTCGATAATTTTTCATTATGCCGCTAGCAACTAACCAGTAACCGAAAATAAATATTGGCAATAACAGGGTAAAAGAAAAGGGAATAGTAAACATCAACATGAAAAACATAAAGTTCAAACGAAATTCAGTTGCGGTCCAATAGCTATCTTGAGTAAAAGCCGTCACTTCTTCCGCTGCATCTGCTTGTAATTCTTGTTGCTGAGCAACAATAGCTTGCGCCTGCTGTTCTATTGACTCTTCTGCTGAGAACTCAATAGGGTCAATGATCCTATCAGCGCCAACAGCTTCTTGAGCATTCGAACCCAACACCATTTCACTTTTGTGTGTTTTTTTGTTGTTTTCTAATTGAATTGCTTCAACACGCGCAGCCACTTTAATTTCTTCATGCCATTGCCTTGTCAGCTCCTTAGTATCTTGCAAGACGCCAATGCTAATGCCTGTCATCACAGAAACCAAAATCGGCACAGATAACCAAATCAGCGACAATTTAAAAAATAGCTTAGGGCTATCATATTTCTTAAAACGCTCTTTTTTCAGCAGAGTCACCCCACCCAATAATAAAAGCCCGGCAAAACCATAATCATGAAGAATGTCGCCGCTCCATAAAAACACCATGTGTAAAATGCCAAAAACGATTAACACTAGCATTCGACGCGAAAACCAAGCAGCAAAAGGGCGTTCAAGCTCTTTAGCCCTAAGTAGCATAACGGCGAACCCCATTCCAAATAACAAAGAAAATAATGTATAAAATTTACCTTCAACAAAACATCGAACTAACCAGCCTACCGTATGATCTAGCCCAGTTAAACTGGTATCTTGACTACCTAAACCCGCAATAGCACGGTTGAACCATTCAATGTTCATAAGAAGAATACCAACCAATGCTATGCCTCTAAGTATGTCGATGGCATCAATACGTTCGCCGACAGTTATTGGGGTTAGTTTTTCAGTGACAGGCAGGTTTATTGGCTGATTTCCATGCCTATCAGCTTGAATATCTGACATAAAATTTCCTTTTCTCTTGCTATTATTTTATTTCATCTTGCCAATATAAATCATTTCAGCAAAAAAAAAGCAGCTATAAGCTGCTTTTTATTATGAAAAATTATTACCTATACAATGGTTAGGTCAGAAAAGCTTGATAAGCTTCATTGTCAGTTTCCTCTTGCCATTCATAGCCCAGTGCTTGCAAATGGGCAAAAAAATCACACTCTTGATCACTTTGCACTTCAAGGCCTGCCAGCACCTGACCAAAGGCTGCTCCATGGTTGCGATAATGGAATAAAGTAATATTCCAAAGCTCACCCAGTGTATCTAAGAATTTTTCCAAAGCGCCAGGGTATTCTGGAAACTGAAAGCGAAAAATACGCTCTTGTGCTGACAAGGTATTTTGACCGCCAATCATGTAACGTACGTGTAACTTTGCTAATTCATTCTCGGTAAAGTCAGTTAAATGGTAACCTTTTGCTTGCAAACTTTTCGTCAACTGCACTCTATCATTCGCATCGCCACCTAACCTTGCACCAACAAATATATTCGCTTGCGGAGCCTTTGCAGAGTCAATAATTTTATCAACATAACGATAGTTAAACTCAGTGATCACTCGCCCAGCAAGTGCTTGACAGAACTTTCTAAAACTGCCTTTTTCTTCAGGAATTTTAACCGAGAATACCGCTTCCTTTTGTTCACCTAATTCACAACGTTCAGAAATATAGCGCAAGGTATGAAAATTCATATTGGCACCAGAAAGAATGGCGACTAACGACTCCTCACCTTGACTGGTTTTGCAATATTTTTGTAAGCCCGCCAATGACAAAGCCCCTGCAGGCTCAGAAATAACACGGGTTTGCTCAAAAATGTCTTTAATAGATGCGCAAATTTCATCTGTGGTAACGGTAATCACGTCATCACAATAATGTTTGATCAAACTAAAGCTATGTTCACCAATACGTTTAACGGCCACACCGTCGGCAAATAAACCCACTTGTGCTAAGTCAACTGGCTCACCCGCCGCCATCGCCGCTTGTAAACAGGCAGAATCTTCGGCTTCAACACCAATCACTTTAATATTAGGTTGCAACTGTTTTAAGTAAACAGCCATGCCGGCCAATAAACCACCACCACCAACTGGAATAAAAACCACATCGGTTTTAGGTTGTTGTTGCAGTAACTCTTTCGCAACCGTACCTTGACCAGCAATCACATCAACATCGTCAAAAGGATGAATTAAGGTTTTATTTTCATCTCGAGCATAGGCTAAAGAAGCTGTTTGTGCCTCGTTAAAGCTTTTGCCTACTAAACGTACTTCCGCGCCAAAGCGACGAACATTATCCACTTTTATATCGGGTGTAGTGATCGGCATTACAATCGTGGCTTTAATGCCAAGTTTACTTGCCGCTAACGCTAACCCCTGCGCATGATTACCTGCAGATGCAGCAACAACACCATGAATGCACTGTTCTTCTGACAAGTTTGCTAATTTATTATAGGCGCCACGTAGTTTAAAAGAATGCACCGGTTGTTGATCTTCACGTTTAAGAGCGATCTGATTGCCCAAGCGTGACGATAATTTTGTTAGCGGTGTTAATTCCGTTTCAACGGCAACATCATAAACCGGCGCAAGCAATATTCTTCGCAAATAGTCAAGCGCCTGTTCTTGCCTTGCCTTAGCCTGAACTAATGCTTGCTGCTCGCTTTCAGTCATTGGCATCACCACCAAACTCTTCACCGTCAAGTAAGGCACGATTACGTACCGCACCTTTATCGGCACTAGTGGCTAGCATGGCATAGTTTTTTAACGCATAGCTAATTGGACGAACGCGAGCGAGGGGCTTCCAAGCATCTTTCCCCTTAGCTTCCATATTAACGCGACGTTCAGCCAATATGGCTTCATCTACCTTTAACTTAATTGTGCGATTAGGAATATCAATATCAATAATGTCACCTTGCTCAACTAACGCAATCACGCCACCACTTCCCGCTTCCGGCGAAACGTGACCGATAGATAAACCTGAAGTCCCCCCCGAGAAACGACCATCAGTTAACAACGCACATTCTTTACCTAACCCCATCGACTTTAAATAAGTCGTTGGGTACAACATTTCTTGCATACCCGGACCACCTTTAGGGCCTTCATAGCGGATAACAACCACTTCACCTGCCACAACTTTGCCGTCTAAAATACCTGCTACTGCTTCATCTTGGCTTTCAAATACATGAGCAGGCCCGGTAAAGACTAGGTTGTCATCACTAACACCAGCAGTTTTAACAACACAACCGTCAACAGCAATATTACCGGATAAAACCGCTAAGCCACCTTCTGTGGAAAAGGCATGGTCAATGTTACGAATACAACCATTTTCACGGTCGTCGTCTAAAGTATCCCAACGACAATCTTGGCTAAACGCTTTCGTGGTACGAATACCTGCTGGGCCGGCACGGTAGAACTTTTTAACCTCTTCATCATCAGTCACTTTAATGTCATATTGCACAATAACATCAGCTAAAGTTGTCCCTAACACATTCGGAACATCGGTATTTAATAAGTTAGCGCGTGCCAGCTCACCTAAAATGGCAATAACGCCACCAGCACGATGAACATCTTCCATATGATATTTCGGCGTAGATGGTGCAACTTTACATAACTGTGGCACGATACGAGATAGTTTATCCATATCCTCCATGGTATAATCTATTTCAGCTTCTTGTGCTGTGGCAAGTAAATGCAATATGGTATTCGTTGAGCCACCCATTGCAATATCTAAGCACATAGCGTTATGTAACGCTTCTTTACTAGCAATATTACGTGGTAATGCCGACGCATCGTTATCTTGATAATAACGTTTAGTTAGCTCAACAATTTGCTTACCGGCTTTTAAGAATAATTGTTCGCGATCGGCATGGGTCGCTAACATAGAGCCATTACCCGGTAAGGCTAAGCCTAATGCTTCTGCTAAACAGTTCATGGAATTAGCGGTGAACATGCCTGAGCATGAACCACAGGTTGGGCATGCTGAGCGCTCTACTTGCTCAGACTGCTCATTCGATACGGTCGGATCAGCGCCTTGGATCATGGCATCGACTAAATCTAATTTGATAATTTGGTCTGACAGTTTCGTTTTACCCGCTTCCATTGGGCCACCCGAAACAAAAATTACTGGGATGTTTAAGCGCATAGCGGCCATTAACATACCTGGAGTGATTTTGTCGCAATTAGAGATGCAAACCATAGCGTCGGCACAATGAGCGTTAACCATATATTCCACAGAATCAGCAATTAAATCACGAGACGGTAAACTATAAAGCATACCGCTATGGCCCATGGCAATACCATCATCGACGGCGATAGTATTAAACTCTTTTGCAACCCCACCAGCTTCTTCGATAGCGCCAGCGACTAATTGCCCCATGTCTTTTAAATGGACATGACCCGGCACAAACTGCGTAAACGAATTAACTACCGCCACAATCGGCTTACCAAAATCGCCATCTGTCATGCCAGTTGCACGCCAGAGCGCACGAGCGCCTGCCATATTTCGGCCTTGAGTCGAGGTTGCTGAGCGTAATTTTGGCATGACAAATTCCCTAAATGCGTTAATTTTAATGTGATTAATTGGGTTATTTTAAAAAGGCACTAACTCAATGCACTTTTAAAATAATCTAAACTTCTAAATAACAAGTCAATTTGAATAAATCACTTGTAAGCTTTGTTCAAACTGCAACGTTAAATGAGATATATGCGGTAGGTTAAATTAGCCCACTACGCAGAACGCGTAGCTGGGCTATCATCAGCGAGCACTAAATTTAATTTAACCTTACTCGACGTTGTCTAACCAACCTTCAGGGACTTCAGTAGTACCGTCAAAAATACCAAAAAATGCTTCTTGCAATGATTTGGTAATCGGGCCACGAGAACCATCGCCTACCGGCATGCCGTCGACAGATTTCACCGGAACAACTTCGGTTGCCGTGCCACACATGAAAAATTCATCGGCAAGATATAAAGATTCACGAGAAATAGGCTCTTCTCGCACTTCATAACCTAATTGCTCAGCAAGGAAAAATACTGTGTCTCTAGTTAAACCTTGTAAAATTGAAGCCGTTCCCGGTGGCGTATAAATCACGCCTTTACGAATTAAAAATAAGTTTTGGCCTGCACCTTCACTGACCATATTATTGACATCTAAAGCAACACCTTCTGCATAACCATGTCGAGCAGCTTCGGTTGAGATTAACTGTGAAGACAAGTAGTTACCACCGGCTTTAGCAGCAGTAGGCATGGTATTTGGTGCCAATCTGTTCCAGCTAGATACTCCAACTTCAACACCATTTTCAATGGCATCAGCACCTAAATAGGCTTCCCAGCTAAATGCGGCAATCATCACATCTGCTACGGCATCAATTGGCGGACGAAGACCCATACCAATATCACCTAAAAAAGCTAATGGGCGTAAATAAGCTGATTTTAAATTATTTTTAACCACCGCATCTTTACACGCTTGAACCACTTCTTCTTGAGTAAAAGGAATGTTCATACGGTATATTTTTGCCGAATCAAATAAGCGCTTTATGTGCTCTTCCAAACGGAAAATACAGGTGCCTTTATGGGTGTTATAAGCACGAATGCCTTCAAAAACTGATGAACCATAATGTAGTGCGTGGCTCATTACATGAACGGTGGCATTTTGCCACGGCATGAGTTCACCATTAAACCAAATTAGTTCTGCATTAACTTTAGCCATTTTCGTTTCCTAAATTTTATTTCATATCAATCAGATAACTCTGAATTGAACAGGGTTTCCTGATTTAGTTTTTATTACTTGTTGCGGTATATTTTAACCCAGCATTATGCGATACATTGCTGTGATGCGCTATTGTCTACTCTGACTTCTTTGATGTCGATTAGTTTATTAATTTGATCAACTAAAAGTTCAATCGGGCGTTCACTTTTGACCAATAATTCAATGGTGCCAATATGAGTGCCGGTATTCACTTGGGCATTAATGCCAGCAATTAAAAAACCACGATAACGAGCCACTTGTAAAATACGTTCAAGTACCACTTGTTTATCATCAGCCTTGATCATCAATTGATAATTGTTCATTTACGTGCTCTCCATCATTTTATCGTTAGCAGTATTCGGCGGAACTAGTGGCCAAACATTATCTTGGGCATTAATTTTAACTTGTAACAAATACGGTCCATCATGATTCATCATTTCTTCGATCGCCGCACTCACTTGCGATTTTTGCGTGATCTGTTGCGCTTTTATATCAAAGGCATTGGCTAACATAATAAAATCGGGGTTATCAGCTAAGTCTGTTTCACTTAATCGGCCATTAAAGAATAGATCTTGCCACTGCCGAACCATGCCCAACTTAGCGTTATCTATCAAAACAATTTTAACCGGTAACTGGAAACGTTTGATGGTCGAAAGCTCTTGCACATTCATCATAAATGAACCATCACCTGATACCGCAATAATACAATCAGTGGGGCGACTTACCTGTGCGCCAATAGCGGCTGGAATGCCAAACCCCATAGTGCCCATACCACCACTGGTTAAAAAGTTACTGGGGTCATCAAATAACATATGCTGCGCTGCCCACATTTGATGCTGCCCAACATCTGTGGTTACACAAGTATTACTCGGCATTTTATCGCTAACTTCTTTTAATACCGCAGGCGCAAAAATTGACTCTCCCGGGTGGTTATAATCCCAAGCAAAATCGACTTTCATTTGTTGACATTGTTCTTGCCAATTACTAATAGATAAGGGAATAGCTAATGCTGGCAAGTTAACTTTTAAGTCACCTAAAATTGCCGCATCAGCAAAACGACGCTTATTGATTTCTGCAGTATCAATATCAAAATGGATCACTTTCGCATTCGGGGCAAATTCATTTAATTTGCCGGTAACTCGGTCATCAAAACGTGCACCAACGGCAATTAGTAAATCACATTCTTGTACCGCAATATTGGCAGCTTTAGTGCCGTGCATGCCCAGCATGCCTAAATAATTTTCATCTTCAGGGTCAATAGCCCCTAAACCTTTTAAAGTTGAAACACTTGGCAAACCTGTAGTTTTCGAAAAGGCTCTAAGTTCATCAATCGCATTGGCCATACCAACGCCACCACCGACATATAATACCGGTTGTGTCGATTGATTTAACAGTGCAATAGCACTACCAACATTGGCTGGAGGCAACTTAACTTTATTTTTCAAACTCACTAGCTCATCTAAACAGCCGTTAACTTCGGCCAGCTGAATATCTTTTGGAATATCAACTAATACGGGACCTTGTCGTCCTTCAAGCGCAATGGCAAAGGCTTGATGTAGCACTTTTGCTAAATCGTTAATATCAGTGACTTGAAAGGAATGTTTAGTGCAAGCCAATGACAAACCAAAAATATCGATTTCTTGGAATGCATCAGAGCCCATCGCAGATGTCGCAACCTGACCGGTTATTGCAACCACAGGAATTGAATCAGCAAGTGCGTCGGCCAATCCAGTAATTAAATTAGTCGCACCAGGACCTGAGGTGGCAAAACATACTCCAACCTTACCCGATGCCCTTGCATAACCGACCGCAGAAAAAGCTGCGCCTTGTTCATGACGGCATAAAAAATGTTCGACATTGCTGTCATATAACGCATCATAAATAGGCATAATGGCCCCACCTGGGTAGCCAAAAACATGCTCAACGCCGTGCTGTTCCAAGACGTTGAATAGCAAATTTCCACCGGTTAATTTTTTTTCTGTTGCCATGTTTTGTTTAACTTTCCAACTACCCTTTATTCAAAAACCATTCAAGTTGATAAAATGTTCTAAAATTTAGTAATTTTCCAGTATTCTCCAAGATAAATGATGCAGTTACAGTGCACGTAAATTATTTAAGCCCTAAAAACAACAAACCCCTCGGTCCTTTCGGAGCGAGGGGTTTGTTATTTTGAATTATTTTTCTTTAGCTCAACAAACAACCTCGCGACGATTTAATAATCACCACGACGAGAATGTTAATAATCACTGAGCTATAATTTTGCATTTTTATTTATTTTTTCTGTAAGTTTATTAATTTTAGTTGCGCTGTTTTCAGCCTATTTAAATTAGTACCATAGCTCTAATCTTCAACGCAAGCATTTTTATTATAGTTTTTTTTAACAAGGTTATTTAATTGGTTATAAACACCTTAATATTAATGGGCTATTTTTCGCACAAACAGCATTCTTTGACTACAATTTCCTGATAACTTGGTACACTAAAAATGGATTTTTATGACCTTGGCCTGTGTTTATAGTCGAGCTAGAATTGGCCTCGACTCACCGTTAGTCACCGTAGAAGTGCATTTGGCTAACGGTTTACCCGCTTTCAACATCGTTGGCTTGCCGGAAACTTCAGTACGAGAAGCAAAAGATCGTGTCCGCAGCGCTATCATCAACTGTGGTTATGAATTTCCTGCCAAACGTATTACGGTCAATTTAGCCCCCGCTGATTTGCCTAAAGAAGGGGGACGGTTTGATTTGCCTATCGCTCTTGGTATTTTGGCTGCAGCATCACAACTACCAGAAACCAATTTAAAGCAATATGAATTTGCCGGCGAGTTGGCTTTATCAGGAGAACTTAGACCTATCATTGGTGAAATTCCGATGGCGATGGCTTGCCAGAAAAGTGGCCGGACTTTGGTTATCCCCAGTGAAAATGCCGAACAAGCGGGCTGGGTAAAACAGGCAAAAATATTGAGCTTGTCACATTTAACCCAGTTATTTCCTCACTTTATGAATCAACAAACTTTACCCTTTGTTAGTGCAAGAATGAGCGAGCACACAACCAGCAATAATCCACATGATATTGCTGATGTTGTTGGCCAACCTTTGGCAAAAAGGGCTTTAGAAATAGCGGCCAGTGGTGGACACAACTTATTATTTATTGGTCCTCCAGGCACAGGAAAAACCATGTTGGCCAGTCGCTTACCGGGCATACTACCGCCGATGACAGAGCAAGAAGCCCTTGATAGTGCTGCGATCCAATCCATTTGCCATAAAAATATTAATCCTGACTCTTGGCTAACTCGGCCATTTAGAGCGCCACATCATACCGCTTCATCAGCCGCGCTGGTTGGCGGTGGTAGCCATCCACAACCAGGTGAAATATCTCTAGCGCACAACGGAGTATTATTTCTTGATGAATTACCTGAATTTGAACGTAAAGTACTTGATGTATTACGTGAGCCAATGGAATCAGGAGAAGTGACAATATCACGTGCATTGGTTAAACAAACTTTCCCAGCACAATTTCAATTAGTTGCGGCAATGAACCCTAGCCCAACCGGCTTTTACAATGATAAACGTAGCAGTCCAGAACAGGTTTTACGTTATTTAAATCGCCTTTCTGGCCCTTTTCTCGACCGTATTGATATTCAAATAGAAGTCACTCGACTACCAAAAGGCATGTGGGCAAATAGTACTGAAAAGAGCGAATCTAGTGAGATTATTCAGCAACGTGTTTTTGTCTGTCATCAACGGCAAATGCTACGCCAAGAAAAAGCCAATGCGCAACTCAGTAGTGCTGAGTTACGAGTCGTTTGCCGACTAAATGCTGATGATAATGAGTTTTTGGAATTAGCAATCGAAAAGTTGAATTTATCAACTCGAGCACACCATAAAATTTTAAAAATTGCTCGTACTCTCGCCGACATGGAAGCGCTAGAAAATATCGAGCGTAAACACTTAACCGAAGCCTTGTCTTATCGGGCAATGGACAGAATATTACGGCATTTAACCGAGGCAATATCCCTTTAACAACTCATTTAATCGCCTCAAAGAAGGCTTTGATTAGTGGTTGATCTTTACTTTGATTCAAGCAACATACTCCCAGATCGAAAGGTTCAATTTCACCTACATTTTCTAGATACTGCACCCGATCTTTCACCGGACTATTTTCTACCACCACTCGCGGCACAATGCCAACACCACAACCCAATGCCACCATACTAACCAAGGCTTCATGGCCTGAAACCGTCGCATAAATATGGGCTTTACCTTGCTGTTTTTTACGAAACCAATATTCAAAACGTTTTCGCGCTGGCCCATGCTCAGGCAAAATAATTGGTACCTCAGACCAAGTAAAGTCTTGCTGAATTTGCTGCTGAACTTGGCAGACCATAGTCGGCGCAATCACAGACAAAGGAATTTCAGCCAAGTGATGAAAAGTAAAAATTCTTGATAATTGCTCTGGTTTGGCGGCAATGGCGAAATCAACTGCTTGTTTTTCCACTTGCTCTAGGGCATCTGCGGCATCACCTGTGGTCAGCATAATTTCCACCAGTGGATGCTGACGTCGAAAGCGTTCAAGCAACGGTGGCAAGTGGCTATAGGCGGCGGTCACAGAACAGTAAATATGTAATTTACCTTGTAATTCAGCCTGCTTTTGGTTCAACGACAATTGTAGCATTTGCCATTGCTCAAGTTGTTGCTCGGCAAACTGGCGAAATTGTTTGCCCGCTTCACTAAGCACAACAGTGCGGTTATCGCGATGCAGCAAAGAGCTACCTAATTCTTGCTCTAGGCGCTGAATCGCACGACTTAACGTCGAAGGACTGACATGATGAAGCTCGGCAGTTTTACCAAAATGAAGTGACTTTGCCAAATCAACAAACATGCGTAATGACTTAAATTCCATACTCGACCTTAAATTAACTAATAACGCTTATCTTGCAGTATTTGCCAATACAATATTGCGTTTTACGCAACACTGCAATGCAAATATATCATTTTAGGCAACACTAAATTTACGTTAGGATATTGCTCAGATCATAAAATTGATAAATTTATTAAGATTGCTTGGTTCATCACCAAGTACAGGAGAGCAAGATGGCTAACTATTTCAATACTTTAAGTTTACGTGAGAAATTATCACAATTAGGCAAATGCCGCTTTATGCAACGTGAAGAGTTCAGCGACGGTTGTAATTTCATTAAAGATTGGAGTATTGTCATTGTCGGTTGTGGTGCTCAAGGCCTGAATCAAGGGTTGAATATGCGTGATTCTGGCTTAAATATTTCTTATGCCCTACGTGATGCTGCCATTGCCGAAAAACGTCAGTCATACCAGTGGGCGAGCGAGAATGGCTTTAAGGTTGGTAGTTACCAAGAATTGATCCCACAGGCCGATTTAGTATTGAACTTAACCCCTGATAAGCAACATACCTCGGCCGTTAGTGCGGTTATGCCACTAATGAAGCAAGGGGCAACACTTTCTTATTCACACGGTTTTAATATCGTTGAAGAAGGCATGCAAGTTCGCCCTGACATCACAGTAGTGATGGTAGCGCCTAAATGTCCGGGTACTGAAGTCCGTGAAGAATACAAACGTGGTTTTGGTGTACCAACGCTAATTGCTGTCCACCCTGAAAATGATCCTCAAGGTAACGGTTTAGCCATTGCAAAAGCTTATGCTTCGGCGACCGGTGGCGATCGCGCTGGTGTATTGGAATCATCATTTATTGCCGAAGTAAAATCTGACTTAATGGGTGAACAAACGATTCTATGCGGCATGTTACAAACCGCCGCTGTTTTAGGGCATAAACAACTTATTGCCCAAGGTATGGATGCGGCTTACGCTCGTAAATTACTACAATATGGCATTGAAACTACTACTGAAGGTTTGAAGCATGGTGGTATCACCAACATGATGGATCGTCTGTCAAATCCGGCAAAAATCAAAGCGTTTGATATGTCTGAAGAATTAAAAGTGATTTTACGCCCATTGTTTGAAAAACATATGGACGACATTATTGAAGGTCGCTTCTCTGCAACTATGATGGAAGATTGGGCGAATGATGACGCCAACTTATTAAAATGGCGCGCAGAAACAGCCGAAACTACTTTTGAATTAGCACCAGATTGCGAGACTGAAATTACTGAACAAGAGTATTACGACAAAGGTATTTTCGTAGTTGCTATGATCAAAGCAGGTGTTGAGTTAGCATTCGAATCTATGGTGGCTGCAGGCATTATTGAAGAATCAGCCTATTATGAGTCACTACACGAAACCCCGTTAATCGCCAACTGTATTGCTCGTAATAAACTATATGAAATGAACGTGGTTATTTCTGATACTGCCGAATATGGTAACTATTTATTTACTCATGCCGCGGTACCATTATTAGCTGATTACGCTAGTAACTTAACGTTAGAGCAATTAGGTGAAGGTCTTCCAGCAACTAGCACAGGTGTTGATAATGTGCGCTTGATTGAAGTTAATGAAGCTATCCGCAGCCATCAAGTAGAAGTGGTAGGTAAAGAGCTACGCGGCTATATGACAGATATGAAACGTATTGTAGAAGCCAATAGCTAACCTTTATCAGAGGCTTACTAGCAATCAGCTAGGCAATACGATTTTAACGGCATTGGTAATTAACCAGTGCCGTTTTCATTTTATTCCTGATAAATTTATTTAATTTACTATCAATAAGCCACGGTTAATGAAAAAATTCATGCTATTAAATAGTGACTAGCGATAGCAATAAATGAAACTTAATAAAACCACACAAAAACTCGATAACAATATCTGCAAAGCACTAACCATTGCGTGTGAAAGTACCTTGCACGAAATTAACGGGTTTTCGTGGTTAACACATCGCGCAAATTATACCAATTTTCCAGCAAGCTTAGTGGTGACCTGTGTTTTTGAAACAGACGCTGAAGTTATCGCAATGAAAGAAGCCTCATTAGACGAGCAGCTGCGGAAAACTATTCAAAAGCAATTATTAAAAGTCGGAGTTGTGCTCAAGAATGTGCGTCAGAATATTCATTTTGACAGTGAAGAGTCATGCACACGAGAACACCAAGGACGTTGGCCAGAGCGCTTACAGCTGAATAGCCCTAAACAAAAGCCCAATAAAAGTCGCCAAAAACTGCATTAGTTAAACCGCTGCTCGGCCTTAAAGCTAGTTTCATTGCACTAGCCAAAAATCACCGACAATAGCTATTATTGTCGGTAATATGGCCAATAGATAACTTAACCTGAACTTAAAGTTAATCCCTAACTTGCCCGTCACCTAGTACGACAAATTTTTCAGTGGTTAAAGCGGCTAAGCCCATAGGCCCATAAGCATGCAATTTACTGGTAGAAATACCTATTTCTGAACCTAAACCTAGTTGGCCGCCGTCAGAAAAACGCGAAGAAGCATTGACCATCACCACAGATGAATTAATTGCTCGAACAAAGCGCTGACTGCGACTGCTGTCTTGAGTAACAATAACTTCGGTATGGTCTGAGCTATAGCTTTGAATATGCTCAATAGCCAGAGCAAAACTTGGCACTACTTTCACGGCAATTTCTTGCGCTAAGTACTCGGCTTGAAAATCAGCATCTGTTGCTAACTCCGCATCGTGAAAGTAGCTAATGCTTTCACTGCAGGCATGAACTTTCACTTGCGCAGGCAATAATGCGGATGCCATTTTAGGCAGCAGCTGAGCAGCGATATCAGCATGTACTAATACCGTTTCTAGTGCATTACAGGCACTTGGCCTTTGGGTTTTACCATTAACAAGAATATTGAGCGCTTTGTCAAAATCAGCATATTTATCAATAAATAAATGACATACGCCTTTAAAGTGCTGAATAACGGGGATCTGGCTATGCTCAGTGACGTAGCGTATTAAGCCTTCACCACCACGTGGGATCACTAAATCAATACTTTCACGCTGCTTCAACAAGCGTTCAATGACATCACGACTAGTATCAGGGATAACGGTAATGCAATTTTTATCAAAATTGGCTTGCTCTAATACTTGGTGTAAACATTTCGCCAAGGCAATATTACTATGAATCGCTTCCGAGCCGCCGCGTAAAATTACTGCATTACCAGATTTCAAACATAAGGCTGCTGATTCGGCAGTGACATTCGGTCGCGCCTCATAAATCATGGCAATAACGCCGAGTGGAATGCGCATTTTTCCCACTTGAATTCCGTTAGGTCTTAGTGACAAGTTACTAATATGACCAACGGGATCATCTAAATGTACAATGTCTCGAATAGCGTCCGCAATATCAGTAATACCTTGCTCAGTTAATAACAATCTATCAAGCATGGCAGGTGATAAGCCCTTGTCTCTACCCGCTGCTATATCTTTGCCATTCTCAATAATAATTGCTGCAGAACTTGCAACAATGGCATCAGCCATTTTTAACAATAATTCATTTTTTTCTTGGCTGGTTAATTGCGCTACGGCTAACGCAGCACGCTTAGCTAATACTGCACTCTTTGTTATATCAAACATGAATTTTACCCTAATTTCTGTTTACGAGTTCACAACCATATCATCACGATGAACGACAACTTTACTCGGACAGCAACCCAATAACACAATGATTTCGTCACTTTTCTTGCCTTGAATTCGCTTCAAATCACGCTCACTGTATTGGCTGATCCCTTTGGCAATATGTTGACCACTAGCATGGTCAAAAATATCGACACAATCGCCAACTTTAAATGCCCCGACTACGCTAACAACACCTGACGGTAGCAAAGATGCCCCCTTCTTCGTTAAGGCTTGCACAGCTCCTTCGTCCAACATGACTTTGCCGCTACTTTTTAACGTGTGTTTTAACCAATGTTTTCGGGCGCGCGTTGCACCTTGTTTACCGATAAAGTGGCTTCCTGGGTTTTCGCCTCGCAGTATTTTTTCAAAAACATCACCGCGGCTACCATTTAAAATATAGGTTTCAATGCCGTTTTCTACCGCTTTTTCTGCGGCCTGTATTTTTGTTTTCATACCACCAGTAGCGATATGATTACTCGTAGCGCCAGCCATGGCATACACTGATTGATCTATTTTAGTAATTTCAGGCAGTAATTTTGCCTGTGGATTTATCCGTGGATCTTGCTCGTATACGCCATTCACATCACTTAAAATAAAGAGACTATCGGCTTCACTAACTAAGGCAACTAAAGCCGCCAAGTTATCGTTGTCACCAACCTTTAATTCATCAGTGGCGACAGTATCGTTTTCGTTAACAATTGGGATCACACCATTCTCTAACAATATTCTTAAGGTGTTTTTAATATTGATATAACGTTCCCGGTCTTTTAAGTCGCCATGAGTTATCAATAACTGGCTACATGGCACATCAAAAAAGCGTTGCCAATTAGCCATCATTTTCATTTGTCCAACCGCAGCCATGGCTTGCTTGGTGGGAATTGAGGGGTTGGGAGAACCGTGCGCAATTAAATTTCTGCCCGCAGCAACGCTGCCAGATGAGACCAGAATTATTTCTTTACCTGCTTGTTGGCATTCGGTAATAAAGCGAGCAATGGCAAGTAAATACTTACCACTACATCCCATGGCATCTGGAGAAACCAAAGCACTACCCACTTTAATAACCGCACGATTAAACTTCATGACGACCCCTCTATTTAGTGTTCATTAAGCTTGCCTTGAAAGGCGGTTGATTTGCAATCAACTTTTGCATTTAATCTAGACTTGTTTGCTATTTTCTAATGCTTTATGGAATTAGCTTGCTTAAGTTATGATTTTGTTACGCTAAAAGCGTGATTTACATATCAATAATCCTTAGCAATAAATATATGTTGCGTTTTTATCCAATTTATTTTTGCCTTGCCAACACCAACAGGTAATGAATCATGACCAACTTCAGCTAAAAAAACATAAATTAAATACTGCTTTTGTGACTTTCATCACAATTAATCACCTGATAGTAAATAAATGCATAAAGACTTCTGGCTAATTATCGATTAATTTTTAACGATTTTTACTGAAAATCAGTATGAAACCCATTAAGATTAACGCCAGTAATTATGGTCTTAATTTTTTGGTTTTTGTTCTATGCTACATTTTTTACCTAGTCCTGTTATTAGTTGCCTCTCGCTTATTTTATACATAGCTAACACCATATTATGGCTAGTGCCGATACTAATATGTTCACTATTGAAGGCGTTAGTGCCGTTAAATTTATGGCAAAAATTCTTTAGTTACTTGCTCGATCAAATGGCAAGCAACTGGGTTTTATTTAATACCTTGAATCAAAAATTGTTTACTAAAACACAGCTTAACGTTACTGGTTTAGAAAAATTAAAGATGAAAGACTGGTATTTAGTGGTTAGTAATCATCAAAGCTGGGTAGACATTGTGGTTTTACAACGTGTTTTGCACGGCAAAATCCCATTCTTGAAATTCTTTCTAAAAAGAGAATTAATCTACGTGCCTTTGTTGGGTTTAGCATGGTGGGCCCTCGACTTTCCTTTTATGAAGCGTTATAGCCAGCACTTTTTAAAAAAGAACCCGCATTTAAAGGGCAAAGATATTGAAACCACAAAAAAAGCCTGTGAGAAGTTTAAGCATAAGCCAGTAAGTGTAATGAATTTTATTGAAGGGACTCGCTTTACTAAAGAGAAACACCAAAAGCAAAATTCACCATTTCAACGCTTACTAAAACCTAAAGCCGGTGGTATCGGCTTTGTTTTACAGGCAATGAAAGGCAACCTGAGCAAAGTGGTTAACGTAACCATTTATTATCCTGAGGGTACACCTAGCTTTATTGACTTTTTATCGGGGCGTGTTACGCAAGTAGATATCGCGATTGAAACACAAGATATCGATGAAACGCTTCAAGGTGATTATGTTAATGATCGTGCCTACAAGATCCAATTTCAAAAGTGGGTAAATCAACTTTGGCTTGATAAAGACCAAAAAATGCTGCAACTTGAAGAAAAGGCCAACAAGGAAATGTAATGCAAGCGATAATCACTTCATGGTTAACGGAACAAGGTGTCAATGCGTCTTATATAGCACTTAGCACTGCCGCGATAGGTTGCACAATAATATTGCTGTTATGCAGCATGAGTTTTTACCTAACAAAACATCAAGTGCTAGTGATTATCCACAAGCTGATTACTGCATCAAAAAATACTTGGGATGATTTATTATTTGATCATCAAGTTTTTTCTCGTATCGCGCTACTTGTTCCTTTTGTCCTGTTACTGCTATTAACGCCAATATTTATTGAAGTTGAATCTTTGCTGGCCAGCATATTAATCATTTTTGCCAAAGTTGCGATTTGCTTTCAGATAGCTCGCAGCATTAGTTCGGTACTCAATGTTATTAATAGCGTTTATAGACAAACCGCCAGTGAGCGCTATTTACCATTAAATTCGACCTTGCAAGTCATTAAGCTTGTGGTTTACTTAGTGGCAACCATTTTGGCAATATCACTCGTTCTAGACCGTTCACCACTATATTTACTCAGCGGTTTAGGTGCTTTAACCGCCGTACTTATTTTAGTCTTTCAAGATACAATCAAGGGACTAGTCGCTAGTATTCAAATTTCCGCCAATAAAATGGTGGCGCCGGGTGACTGGATTGAACTCCCTAAATACGGTGCCGATGGTGATGTCATTGAAATCGGTTTAAATACCGTGAAAGTGAAAAATTTTGACAATACCATCACCACAGTACCCACTTATGCATTAACCAGTGGTTCATTTAAAAACTGGCGAGGCATGTTGAATTCTGGGGGGCGACGTATTAAACGCGCAATTGTGATTGATGTACGTAGCATTCACTTTTACAAGCAAGAAAAAATTGAAACGCTTAAATCAGTACATTTAATTAGTGATTACTTAGCCGGTAAGCAACAAGAAATCTCGCAAACAACTGGTACTGTTACTGAACAATCCCCTTTAACGTTAGCAACATTAAACACTCGACAGTTAACCAATATCGGCACATTCAGGGCATATATCACCGCTTATTTACAGCAACACAGTAAAGTTCATCAAGAAATGACCTGTATGGTAAGACAGCTACCCTCAACAGAGGTTGGTTTACCGTTGGAATTATATTTCTTCAGTAATGACAAGAATTGGGTTAACTATGAAGCGATACAGGCTGATATATTTGACCACCTGTATGCTGCTGCACCCATGTTTGATTTACGAATATTTCAACACCCAAGTGGCTATGATTGGCAAAGTGCTAATTCTAGCGCTGACGCATAACACCTTCTTGCATGGTTGAAGCCACAAGTAAGCCATCACGATTGAATATTTGCCCTTTCACAAGTCCTCGGCCACCGCTAGCTGATGGACTGTCAATACTATAAAGTAACCATTCATCTAAACGAAATGGCCGATGAAACCACATGGAATGATCTATGGTTGCTAGTTGAAAGTTCGGATGCCAATAACTCAGCCCATGCGGATAAAGTGCAGTTGGCAAAAATAGAAAGTCTGACGTATAGGCAAGCAAATAAGTGTGAATTCGCAAATCATCTGGTAAACAGCCATTGGACTTTATCCACATTTGGCATTTAGCTTCTGCTTTTGCCGGCTTAACCCAGTTATATTGCTCAACCGGACGGATTTCTATTGGTTTTTCCGATAAAAATTTACCGCGAATTTCTTCTGGAATAGCTGCCTGATTATCAAAAATAAAATCGGTATAAGATTTTAATGCTTCCGGTCCTGGCACGTTCGGCATAACATCTTGATGGTCAAAGCCGGTTTCTTGCTGTTGAAACGACGCTGTCATATAAAAAATAGCTTTACCATTTTGAATAGCATTAACACGTCGAGTATTAAAACTGCGACCATCTCGAATATTTTCAACTTGGTAAACAACCGGCTTACTGGCATCACCAGGCCTTAAAAAATAAGAATGTAATGAATGAACATGGTGAGTGGCAGCAACTGTTTCTTGTGCTGCAGATAGGGCTTGTCCCATGACCTGACCACCGAATAATGCGCGAAAGCCTAAATCCTGACTATTACCTCGATAAATTCCTTGCTCTATCACTTCCAGCTTTAATAATGCCGATAAATCATTCAACACCTGACTCATACAAACTCTTAATTTTATTGACTACAATTGCCGACATTATAACCACCAAAGACATAATTTATAACGCTTTTGGCGTAGAAACTAAAATTTTATCGAGTAACTGAACGATTTAATTAAGCTCATTGTTGAATAAATAAACAAAATATTACCACTTTAGTGTTGAATTTAATTAACATCTAATATAAGTTGCTTTTAGTAACAACAAAATTATTCGATGAAAAATTAACAAAGAGGCAATTGTGCAAGCAGTTCTTAAACGCGAAGTTTTACTAGAAAGACGTCAATATACCCCAGAACAATCAAATTTATGGGATAAGTTGTCACTTGCACAGAAATTTGCCACCAGCAGTTTGACGCAATTTGGTTATGACTTAGCATTTATTCGCAATAGTCGAGCCGGTAATATAGCGGTGTTATTATGCGATAATAATGCAGCAACCATTAGTGACGATGGTGAGATTGATACCGCACCAGATATAACCATTCGACCTTAATACAAACGATATCGAAACTGCTAAAAATCCACCATTGTATGTGGATTTTTTAATATTTAAACAGCCCTTCTTTTGTGACTAAGTGACTATTTTTTCTTCTCTTTTTGCAATAAAGCATCGACTAATAGTATGCAACCATTGATGTTATTACTTGACCACGCTCGCTTGATTTCACTATTGGATTGGCTAATATGGCTAGAAAACGCTTTGTATGAACCTTTTTGATAGCCTTCATATACCTTCTTAACTGCCGACTGCAGTTTACCTTTGGCGCGAATACTATCATTGAAAATTACCGCATAGTTATTTACTAGGGGAGAAATCAACTCCAGCAATTTTGCATCTATATTGCCACTATCCCTTAAATCAACTAGCTTTTGCTTAGCAATTTCTTCATAGCGTTGGGCAATAATGGCAACGGTTTCTAAGTAAACTTTATTTTCTTTTTTGGCTGCTGAAACCTCCCTTTTCATTAGAATAATTTCACGTTGTAGACTTTCTGCTTTAAAAAAGAAATATATACTAACCGCAACAAATATTGCGATGACCGCTAAAAAAAATATCATTCTCTACCTTTAATTATTTGCTAAATTATTTACTAATTCCTTCACTTAAACGCGAAAGGAAAACATAGGGGTCAATATCTTGGATATTGGGCGAATCAACGGAAAAGCTAATTTTAACTGAATAATCACCTAAGTTGGCAAAAAATCTAGTATTTATTGCTTGTTTAATACGCGTCAATTTAATTTGTACTTGCTCAACATCTTGATGGGGGCAAAAAAATAAATACTCTCCTGCACTTATTTCACCTGAGTAATCCTCTTCATCTAAATTTTCATTAATGATAATGGCAATCGCTTGATAAACATCTGCCAATGTTTTGCTACTGAAATGAAATTTTAACTCTTGCCAGTTTTCAACCACCAAGTAAGCAATTGCAACATTATATTGGTATTTGCGCGCTATTTTATATTGCTGTTGATACCAATGTTTAGTCTTTACTGGTCGTGCTAATTGATTATTAGGTAATTCGACTTCGTCATAACCTTGATATAATTTTTGACGATAACGACGAAACTGTCGCCAAATAGACAACACGACAATAACACTTAACAGCACTGACATGAGGGTTATTTGCAGCTCTTGTCGGTGATATTTTTCTCCAAAGCGTATGCTTAATTCACTTTTTTCCGCTAAATTCAATGCTAAATTTCTAGTTTGATTACTGGTATTATCGGCTACCGTCGCGATGGCATTTTTCACTTTCACATCGGAATTAAACTCTTGATATAATTCAATGTAACGTTGCTGCACGTCAATAACATGCTGCAATTGATTAGTTGTTTGGTAATGCTCGCTCAACAATAAATATAACTCTATTTGCTGAGGGGTTAAGACTAATGTCGCCGCCAATTGTTCCGCAGCCAGCAAAAGTTGAACAGCTTGTTTTGACTCATCTAAGGCAAAATGAACCTTTGCTAAGGCAATTTGTGCAGAGAGTTTAGTGCGTGGCAAATTGTAGCGTTCAAAAATGGTTAAAGCCGCAAACAAATGCTCTTTAGCTTGTGAGAAGTTTTGTTGCTGATATAACACTTGCCCTAAACCAAGCTCAGCATAAGAAGCTCGAATATTTAGGCCATATTTGGCAGCAGACTGCTTAGACTCTCGATAAGCATGGTAGGCATCATCATACTGATGCAGTTGAAAATAAGCTGCAGCAAGTAAATGATATGTTCTCGCAATGCCTTTCATTTTAGACATTTCAACACGCAACTTTAATACTCGGTTCAAAAGTTGCGTAGCATTGTCATACTCAGCCAAATAAAAATGCGCATCGGCAATAATTTCAAGCAATTCAATTTGTGCTACCCGTTGCTGATTTTGCGCAAGCAACAACTCAACTTTCTTTAGCTCACTTGTCGCCAAGGCATAATCTGCGTTCAGTGCATACGCGACCACGGAATATGCTCTTGCTTGTAGATGGAAATTCATATTGCCAGCTTGCTCGGCCATCCAAACAATTTCTTGTGAAATATCTCTAAGTCGGCTGTATTTTCCCTGGGAATAATAACCACGAGCGACCTTGAGCAATAAATCTAGTTTGACTAGTACATCAATTTTTTCAACCTCACTACCATACTGGGCAAACTGCTGTGCGGCTGCCAAATCACCACGATTAAAAGCAATATCAGATAACAGAGAAAATGCTTTAGCAACCATATCTCGGCTATAGTTTTTCCTATCATTGACAATGGCTTGGGAAACTTTTACCACATCTTGATAAATTAATGATTCCTTATCCTGAGCATAATAGTTGTTCAGCAACATGCGATAATTTTTATTATCGCTTTGCGCCGTCGCATGACTAGCGAAAGCAAGCCAATAGCTCAACATAATGCACATCAACATTCTTATCATTTAGTAAAAACTTCCATGTTGAATATTTAAGACCATTCAGTTGGGGTAATACATTTTAAAAAATAGCGCAGTTTTGCGCTAAAAAGTTCGGCGTTGCAACTAAATATTTTTTAGTACTTTTGACTAATAATTAATATGTTAACGCAAGAATCTATCAGATTACATTAAAATTAGTTTACAAATAGAATTCTTTATCTATAATCGTCCTTGAGCTGCTAAAGCTCGACAAGGGCAAACCCAGTGAAAACTGGAGACGCAAAGTTACCGATCTAAGGGGAAACCTATGATAGCGGGACTGCCAAATTTAGATATAGTGGGGGCTTGTCTTCATTGACCAGCTCGCCATCATAACCATCGGTAACTTTGCGTGCCTTCCTTTGTCTATCAATTATTTTCTTCTTTTTCAGTTATGTGTAGCGCTTTACGCGCCTTAACATAGTCAGTAATAATTTCTTCAAGCATAGATAATGGCATAGAGCCATTTTTCAAAATTTGATCATGAAAATCTCTTAAATCAAATGACTCGCCTAACTGCGCTTCGGCCATTTTACGTAAGCGTTTAATTGTCAATTCACCCATTTTGTATGACAACGCCTGCCCAGGCCAAGAAATATAGCGATCGATTTCGGTTTTAACATTATGCAATGACAAAGCCGTGTTACTGGCTAAGAAATCCATAGCTTGCTCTCGACTCCAACCTTTTGCGTGCATACCGGTATCAACAACCAATCGACAAGCTCGCCACATTTCATAAGTAAGACGGCCAAAGTCACTGTATGGACTTTGATAAAATCCCGCTTCAATGCCTAAATATTCTGAATATAAACCCCAACCTTCACCGAACGCAGAAATATATGTGTTGTTACGAAATTTCGGTACGTTCTCCATTTCTCGCGCGATTGAACCTTGCAAATGATGCCCAGGCACCGCTTCATGTAATGTCAGAGCTTCTAATACATACAAGGGACGACGATCTAATCGGTAGGTGTTAACCCAATAGTTGCCCGGTTGGTCATCTCGGGACGGTCCTGAATATCGACCGGTGGTATATTTAGGCGCAATATTGGCTGGAACTTCTATAACGCCATATGGTGTCCTTGGTAAGGTTTTAAAGAACTTAGGCAGTTGTGCATCCATTTTCTTCGCGATAAATGATGCTTCTTTTAGCAAACCTTCAGGGCTAGTGGCGTAAAATTGCTTATCGGTACGTAAAAATTGAACAAAATCAGCAAAACTGCCGTCAAAACCAACTTGCTCAATTATACGCTCCATTTCAAGACGAATACGTTTCACTTCTTTCACGCCTGTTTGATGAACTTGCTCAACACTCATTGGCAATGTGGTGTAATGTTGTAATCTATTTAAGTAATAGCTATCACCATTGGGCAGTGAAACTGCCGCGATATTTTTCCGTGCATTGGGCTGATACTTTTCCACCATATAATCATAATATTCACGGTATGTTGGAATAACTGATTGTAAAATAATCTGGGCAGCTGCAATTCTTAATTCTTCTTGAAGTTGTTTTGAAAACAACTTTGGCATAGTGACAAACGGCTGATAATAGCTGCTAGTCGTTGCATCAGTTGTGATAAAAGCTTTGATAGAGTCTTCAAAACCCATCAGCACCACTTGTGGTTGAGTTATGCCTTCTGCAATACCTTTATCCATCCACGCCATTTGTTGAGCAAAATACTGCGGAAGTGCTGATAATCGCATTAAATAGTCGCGATAGTCTTGCTCTGTTTTAAAGCTGACTTGTTGATTAATACGGCTGATCCAAACATGAAAACCAGACTCTGCCGTTAACGGCATGTAATGTTCTTTATTAATGTAACTATCGAGCTGATTTTTAATGGTATAAGACAGTACGGAATAATTAATCTGTGCGGCTCGATCTAACTGTTTATTATCTATTGCAGTTAAACGTTGGTATATAGCGAGTAATAGTTGGTGCTGTTGTTCGAGCTTACTAGGAGACAAGTCAGGTAGCTGATTATTGGTTTTACCGGCGAGATCTTGATTGAACGGACTTTGATGATCTTTAAAAGATTGATAGTCACTGATCACCTCGTCAAGTTCACTCGTTACAGCTGGCTTTTGCACATGACTAGTTTGACAAGCCGCTAAAAAAAACACCATGACGGCGATAGAAAAAAATACTTTCATTAAAAATCCCAACGATAAACAATTAAAACTATTTCAAAGTTAATAACCATAACAAAACAAAGGTATTTATAAAGTATTAAGTGATATTTCGCTTAACAAAAAATTATTTACAAATTAATATTAAAAAATGGCGTTTTAATCACCAATTAGCGTATTTAACTATGGCACTTTTGCACAATTTACTAGAGAATACTTACTTTAATAAACGAAGATAGTCAGGTTTAAAGGTTGGAATAGTGAAGTACCATGATTCCATAGTACAAGCCGAACAGAAAATGCATGCCGCCATAAAACAATTACAATTATGGCATATACCCGCGACGCCAATAAATTACGCTGTTAGTTATGACTATCTGAATAAAAGCTCGAAGGCGCTTAATAACGCCATTGAAGAACAACTGGTCACGGGTAAAAAACTCGATAACTTTTTTTTAGAGGAAGTTTACCGCCAGTTTGTTTTAGGCCAAAGCGCACTTAATGGTGAACTGATCGACGATCTCGACGAAGTGCTTGTCGACATGCAAAACAATAATAAGAAATCTACACACTGCACTGAGCACTTGGTGAACCAGCTAGATGAAAATATTGCCAATTTGAAGTCGACCAACAAACGTGAAATATTCACCGCGATCAAGCAAATACGTCATGCCACCCAAAAGTTTAAAGCAGAACAGCAACAACTGACCGAACAGTTACTTGCCTCTCAGCAATCTACAGATGCCTTAAGAACTGAATTAGACGATGTTAAAAAAGAAATTTACTTAGATCCGTTAACTGGGTTATATAACCGTAAAGCCATGAGTAAACATTTAGACATTTGGTTGTCAGATGACCCAAATAAACAAGTGGCTGCGATCATGGTTAATATTGATCAATTCTCACAATTGAATGATCAATTTGGTCCATTAATTAGTGATGTCTTACTAACAAAAGTTGCCAATAAGATCAGTAGTTACGTTGGTGAAAGCGGTTTACCTGTGCGATCAGCCGGTGATGAGTTTTTAATATTATTACCCGACGTTGAACGCAGTATTGCTGGCGAAATTGCGGAAAAAATTCGACAAGGTGTCGAGAAGTTAAGATTTGTTAGTAGTAAATCAGGCACTCGCTTACCACAAATGACCCTAAGTATTGGTGTAAGTGATTATAATGTTGCCACCAATGCCAATGCTATCATCACAAAAACAAGACAACTTATTGATCATATGACCAGCAACCTCACTAACCACGTCAATATTGCCAAAGCATAGCTCAATCTTTTTCCTTAAAATTAAAGCACCATTCTTACCTAAAGCTTTGCGTCAATAACCGCCATGTCAGCAAACAATTCCTGCATATTTGTCTCTGAATAAACCTTGATGCCATGGGCTTTTAATAACTGAGTCGTCAAACCTTGACCCGGTATTTTTTTATTTCTGAAGGAGCCATCATAGATCATTGTACTACCGCATGAAGGGCTTGATTCTTTTAGCAATGCGTAACGAACCCCATGCAATTGACACAAACGCAATGCTTCATTAGCACCGCGTTCAAACGCGGTCGTAACATCTTCACCTGTATCTGTGATGATTTGAATACTCATGTCTGTTTTATGCTGAATTTCCGCCGGTGCTCGCGGAGTGGCTAAACCACCGGCCAACTCAGGGCAAATCACCACTAATCGCTGCTGTCGTTGCCAGCGTTGAATAACACTTTCAGTTAATAAATTATCTTTACCGTCGTATCTAACTTTGTTGCCTAAAAAGCAACTACTGATCAATATTTTATCCAAGCTAATCTCTCTACACTTTTCCATGTTATCCAGTTGATTGTACTAATATTTCTTTGATTGCTAACAGACCCACGGCGTCATACTCTGTTGCACATTCAAGCCAGCACGAATGACTATACTCTTCAAAATTTAGCAATAACTCTGAGTGCTGAAACTGCACACGAACACTATACAAGTCAGCACCTTGAACACGTTCAATGACCTGAGCAGATGTTAGCATTAACAGTTTTTCGCTGAGCGTTTCACAATCTTCCATTGACCAATCAGAGCTAAATTGAATTTGTAATACCATAGCGCTAATTAACTCTAACGAGACTATGTTAATTTCAGCTGCTTTATTCATGAATAAGCTATATTCCTATTAATATTATTTTATTGGCTAAAACTTGTGCTAGCGCAACAAAATATTAGATAAAATTTCTTACTGGCACGATACCAAAAAAAGCAAGGACAATTGATTACTTTTTACATATAATCAGGTAAGGATCCTTTAAAATTATTTATCAAAGAGAGATAATATTTATGAAAAAACTTACTTTAGCTGTTGCTGCTACGGTTATGATGGCTTCACCTGTATTCGCTGGCGATGCTGCTGCTGGTAAAGCTAAATCAGGCATGTGTGCTGCATGTCATGGCGCTGCTGGTATTTCTGCAGTACCTATGTATCCTAATCTTGCTGGCCAAAAAGAAGCATACCTAGCTAAGCAATTAAAAGATTTTAAAGCGGGCACCCGTAAAGATCCAGTAATGGCACCTATGGCTATGGCTTTATCTGACGAAGACGTTGCTAACATTGCAGCATACTACGCAAGCCTTAAGTAACATTAAGCACAGCTGTGATAGAAAAGCGCTAATTAGCGCTTTTTTTGTTTCTGTAAACCTAGGGGCTATTGATCTTTCGCGGTTAAATTTTGTTCGAGATAAAAGCGTTTTAATCGCGGCGAGTTGTGTGTGGCCTAGTCATTCTCGGCTTTATCTCCTGAGTCGCCCTGCCTTCTGCGTCCATGCAGTCGTAAGCAAATACGACTCACAGCTTTCGCGTCCTGCTCACGCTAAGTACCAACATCGTGTAGGCAACAAAGAGTAAAGCGCTTTTGGCCAAATCCTTCGGGCAACATTTGTTGACCATTTTTACAGCGTTATCACCTTTTTATGTGGAATAACCACATGACAAAGCCTCTGCCTTGTATGAATAGCCAACAAAATGCTGAAAAAGTAATCTCGAAAGATCAACAGCCCCTATACCAAATGTTGTTTGATCAAGGATAAAAATGGCTCACCATAACGAGCAAGTTTTGTATCACCTATACCACTAATATTCAGCATTTGGGCCGAGGTAACTGGTTGCACTCGCGCTAATTCCGCTAGCGTTGCATCATTAAAAACAATAAAAGGGGCAATATCTTCAAGCTCAGCAATTTCTTTACGTAGTGATCTTAATTTTGAGAATAACACTCTATCGTATACTTTACCTTGCTTATTTCGTTGCCAATAACTTGCTTTTTGTAAACGCGGCGCTGCTAACATTAACGGCTCTTGTCCTTTTAAAACCGAACCTGCGGCCTGTGTTAAACACAGATTGGATTGTGCCGCGATATCTTGTTGTAAATACCCTAAATGAATTAGCTGTCGGATAATAGAGAACCAATAGCCCGGCGTTTTGTCTTTACCAATACCAAACGTCGAAACTTTATCATGTGCTAACTGGCGAATTTTTTCGCTGCTAATGTCAGCTCTCAAAACGGCAATAACATGTTCAATATCACCACTTTGCTGTATTCGATAAACACAAGATAAGACTTTCTGTGCCGCTTGTGTGGCATCAAATTGGCTGGGCGGATCTAAACAAATATCACAATTACCACAGCCTTGCTCAGTAAACTCAGCAAAATAATTTAGCACGACTCGGCGGCGACAAGTTTGCGCATCAACAAAGCCACGCAGCGCTTGAAAACGCTGCATTTCAACGTTAACTCGCTCTTCATTTTCTCCTTCAGCAATACGCTTACTGATCCGTTCAACATCTTTATCATCATGTAAAAACAGCGCTTCAGCGGGTAAGCCATCTCGACCGGCTCGGCCGATTTCTTGATAGTATGACTCTAACGTTCTCGGCGGCTCATAATGAATAACATATCGCACATTCGACTTATTGATCCCTAGGCCAAATGCCACGGTTGCAACCACAACTTGCACATCATCTTTAGCAAATTTGTCTTGAATAATATTACGAATTTCTGGCTCTAAACCCGCGTGATAAGCAGCACAATTAATCCCTGAACTCGCCAATGATTTGGATAACTTTTCCACCTGCCAGCGACTATTGCAATAAATAATGCCACATTCATCTTTACGTTTTTTAATGTAACCCAAAATTTGCTGTTCACCTTGGTACTTATCCGCCAAGGTAAAGCGAATATTTGGCCGGTCAAAGCTATCAAGGTGAATATAAGGATCGTGCAAAGCAAGTTGCTGTAAAATATCTCTTCGTGTAGTTACGTCAGCCGTTGCCGTTAACGCCATTACCGGTATATTAGGGAAATTCTGCTTAAGCATATGCAGTTGCGTATAGGCAGGTCTAAAATCATGGCCCCACTGTGAAATACAATGTGCTTCATCAATAGCAAAAAGACTAATGTTAAGTTGTGACAAACCTTGTCGAAAATAGTAGTTTTTTAAACGTTCAGGTGCGACATAAAGTAGTTTTATCTCACCTTGTCCTAAGCGCTTAAAAATATCATTAATGGTATCGCTATCAAGTGAAGAATTAACATAAGCTGCGGAAATTCCCTGCCGTATCAAACCATCAACCTGATCTTTCATCAGCGCGATCAATGGTGAAACAACAATAGTGACTCCCGGCATAATCGTTGCCGGCAACTGATAGCACATAGATTTACCGCCACCGGTCGGCATCAACACTAAGCTATCGCGACCTTGCAATGCCTGTTGAATAATTTCTTCTTGGCCAGGGCGAAAAGCTTGATAGCCAAAATGATGCTTCAAAGCTTCAGTTAGTGTTGTCGGGGAAATGGCTTGCAACAGACAGTCTTCGATAAATGAAATCAGACAATATTTTACCTTAGTCAGTGCACAGTGCAGAGAATTATTTTCATAATCGCCCTTTTTATTGTTATTCTTTTTTAACTCAGCAACTCCAAAGGGAATTTTATGACACAAGAAGAGACATTCAAACAGATTGCCGAGTATTGGAATCAGGCGATGCCGTTTAATAAACTATTGGGCTTAGAAATCACGCGTTTTGATGCCCAAGAGTCAGCGGTGAGTATCGCTTGGCATGACAAGCTCATCGGCAACCCGCAACAGAAAATTCTCCATGGCGGTGTTACGGCTTCAGCACTTGATCTAGCAGGTGGTGTCGTTGCTGCTGCCAATATCTTAAGTCAGTTACCAGAATTATCGCCTGAGATAATTTCACAAAGCTTAAGCCGTTTAAGCACCATTGATTTACGAACTGACTTTCTTAGGCCAGGCCGTGGTGAATTATTTATCGCCACGGCAAAAATCATTCGCAGCGGTAATAAAGTCGCGGTAGCCCGCATGGAAATGCACAATGAGCAGGGCGATCATATCGCCTTTGGTACTGGCACTTATATGGTTGGTTAAAGAATCCTTGATTATTCTGCCTAGCTGAATATGCTACCTAAGTGATTAGTGGTATCATGACAGTTCCCAAAAATGTCATGCTCAACTAATTAAAACCTCATGCCGACAACTCAACAAACTGCCTTACGTGGTGGTATAATCAGTGCCGTTAGTGCCTATACAATGTGGGGCATTGCGCCGCTGTATTTCAAGTTAATCCAACACATTAGCGCTGACGAAATTCTTGTTCATCGTGTGGTATGGTCGACAATACTTTTGTTGTTAGTGGTGTTGCTATCAAACAAATGGCGAAGTTTTATCAAGGTTATTTCTCAACCTCGCATAGTATTACGCCTGACTATTTCAGCCGCCTTTTTAGGCGTTAATTGGTTTATGTTTATTTGGGCTGTGAATAACGACCATCTACTCGATGCTAGCTTAGGCTATTATATTAACCCGTTATTAAGCGTCGCTTTAGGGGTGATATTTCTTGGTGAGCGCCTACGGCCTTGGCAACTCTTTGCGGTCGCGTTAGCGTTAATTGGCGTGATTATTCAACTTATTATGGTTGGTTCATTGCCTATTATTTCCTTAGCGTTGGCCGGTACTTTTGGTATTTATGGCTTATTACGTAAACAGATGCCCATTGATTCCTTCGTTGGCTTATTGATCGAATCATTAATGATGCTACCGATAGCGTTGGTCTATTGGCTGCTATTTTTAGAAACCACAACTAGCAACATGTTGCTAAATGAATGGTCTTTAAACACCATATTAATCTGTGCCGGCATTGTCACAACAGCGCCTTTGCTATGCTTTACCGCTGCCGCCAAACGTATGACGTTATCCGCTTTAGGCTTTTTTCAATACATAGGCCCCAGCATCATGTTTATTTTGGCGACATTCTACTACCAAGAACCACTCTACCTTGCCAAGTTAGTCACTTTTGCCTGCATATGGACCGCACTAGCGGTGTTTAGTTTTGATTCGATTAAAGCAAGAAGAAAACATCAAAAAGAGATTGTTAGCTAATTTTTTATTAATGAAAAAAGAGTGCCATTAAGGCACTCTTATGTTCAGGACGCACAGTATGTCACGATCACATTGATGATAATGATTACCAAGCATAATTATCTATGATTTCAAGACTCTAAGATTCTTCTAACGCACCAACGATACTGACCTGATTACGACCATTTTCTTTTGCGTAGTAGAGTGCGCCATCTGCCAAACTCATTTGTTTTGCTAAGCTTTCTTCACTATTGAAGATGACCCCTAAACTCACAGAGAAAGTGATTTGTTGCTGCTCAAAGGCAATTTGCGCCACGGAAATTGCACGACGAAAATCGTCTAAACGGTTATACAATTGATCTTCATCTAAACCCGACAACAAGATTGCAAATTCTTCACCACCTAAACGAGCGATCAGGCCTGCGCCAAAATGCTTACGTAAATAAAGTGCTAAAACTTTTAATATATGATCGCCAGCATCATGGCCATAGTTATCATTAACTTGCTTAAAGAAGTCGATATCTAACATAGCTAAGGCATACGGGGTTTTATTAGCAATAAACTCGGCAATATTGGCTTGCGCATCACGAATAAAAGCGCGTCGATTCGGTAAATCCGTTAAATAATCGGTATTAGCCGCTTTTTGAATTTGCTCAATATTGTTTAAGCTTTCAATATTTTGCGTGATCCGACAATAAAACTCTTCAGGACAAAATGGTTTTCTTAAGAAATCATCGGCACCATTTTTAATAAAACGTGCAGAATGAACACCGTTACTGGCACCAGAAATACCAATAATAGACAATTGATCTCGGTTATAGAGTTTGCGAATTTCATTGGTCAGTTCAATGCCATCCATCACGGGCATTTCAAGATCGGTGATCACCATCTTGATATCATTATTTTGCTCAAGTACTGCTAGCGCTCGCTCACCATTTTCAGCAACATAAACATTAAAGTTACGGCGTTTTAAGAGCTCAACAATATGGTTACGTGCGGAAGATGAATCATCAACCACTAAAATACCATTACCTTGGTTGGTTAACTGCCAATGCAAAATACGCTTTAAATACAAAAATGCTTGGCTATTTTCTTTTGGAATATAATCAATAACTGGCTGGGATAATATCTTCTGTCGTGTTGACTCATCCATTTTTCCGGTCATAACTACACCAGGAATACCGTGTGAGAGTACACAAGCAATAGCTTCACCATCATTAGCATCGGGGAGCGCATAATCTATGGTTGCGGCAAAAAATTCACTTTCTCCACCCTGCAGTATCGCTTCCACTTCTGCTAGGCTAGTTGCAATGGTTACCTGATAATTCAGAGCTTCACCAATTTGTTTTATCACACGAGCTATCGGACGACTGTCTTCCACTACTAACAATTTTTTTGACATAAATTATCCTACTTCCTCGTTATTTTTACAGCGCTTCTAAGTTAGCATAGGCGACAACAAGCCATTTGCTACCAACATCAGCAAAATTTACTTGAATACGACTTTGCGCACCACTGCCTTCATAATTTAATACTACACCATCACCAAACTTTTTATGATGAACATTTTGCCCAAGTTTAAAACCGGTATTCTCAAAGGTTTCTAAGGTAATTGTTGATGCAAAGCGTCCGGTAGTTTTCGGTCGACTCACTTGATTCTGCAGTCGAATTTCTTCGGTACACTCGTCTGGCAATTCTCTAAGGAATCGACTCGGTTTATGATATTTTTCTTGTCCGTATAAACGGCGGCTTTCTGCATGGCATAAATAGAGTTTTTCCATCGCGCGTGTCATGCCGACATAACACAGGCGACGCTCTTCTTCTAAGCGGCTAATATCTTCAACTGACTGTTGCGAAGGAAACATGCCTTCTTCCAAACCAGCAATAAAGACTAACGGAAACTCTAAGCCCTTTGCTGAGTGCATGGTCATTAGCTGTACCGCCGCTTCATAATCATCCGCTTGTGACTCGCCAGACTCTAACGCGGCATGGGTTAAAAATGCCGTTAGTTCACTTTGCTCTTCCTCTAGTTCAGGGTCAACTTCAAAGGTTTGACAGGCGGTCACTAGCTCATTTAAGTTTTCAATCCGAGCTTCCGCTCGTTCACCTTTCTCCGCTTGATACATGGCTTTCAAGCCGGAATGCTGAATAACAAAATTTGCTTGCTGGTCTAAATTTAAGTTACATGAATCATCTTCTAATTGGTCAATTAGATGAATAAATTGCTGAATAACTTTAGCACTGCGACCTTTAAGTTGTTCGTTCTGCATCATATGCTGACAAGCTTGCCATAACGTGCAGTCCAAACTACGTGCGGCATCACGCACTAAGCTAAGCGTTTGATTACCAATACCCCGAGCTGGGGTGTTAATAACGCGCTCAAAAGCAGCGTCATCATCTCGGTTATTCAGTATCCGTAAGTAGGCCAGAGCATCTTTAATTTCTTGGCGTTCGAAAAATCGCAAGCCACCATAGATGCGGTAAGGTAATTGCGCTTGTATTAACGCTTCTTCCATTAAGCGTGATTGTGCATTACTACGATACAAGATGGCAACATCGTCAAGCGAGCCATCATTTTTTCGCCACTCAGCAATGCGGCCAGCAATAAAACGTGCTTCATCTATTTCATTAAATGCAGTATAGATAGAGATTTTTTCGCCAGCATCGTCTTCGGTCCACAAATCTTTACCTAAGCGATTATTATTGTTACCAATAAGTTGGTTAGCGGCATTTAGAATGTTAGCTGTCGAGCGATAGTTTTGCTCTAGCTTGATGGTTTTAGCGCCATCGAAGTCTTGTAAAAAGCGTTGAATATTTTCTATTTTCGCGCCACGCCAGCCGTAAATTGATTGGTCATCATCGCCCACAATCATCACATTGCCACTTTTCTGGCCAAGCATATTTAACCAAGCATATTGAATGGCGTTAGTATCTTGAAACTCATCCACTAAGACATGAGAAAAACGTTGTTGATAGTGCTGCAATAAGGCGGGGTTATTTAACCAAAGCTCATGAGCTCTCAGTAATAATTCAGCAAAGTCGACTAAGCCAGCACGATCACAGGTGTCTTGGTAGACTCGATAGACCTTAACAAACATTTCTTCGGTAACATCGAATTGAGTGTCAATATGTTGCGGACGCAGGCCTTCATCTTTTTTACCATTGATATACCAAAGAAATTGTTTCGCCGGCCAGCGCTTTTCATCTAGCTCTAATGAGCGCACAATGCGCTTCACCATACGAAGTTGGTCATCAGAGTCTAAAACTTGAAAGCTTTGCGGCAATTTTGCTTCGTGAAAGTGCATACGCAATAAGCGATGCGCTAATCCATGGAAAGTACCTACCCACATACCATGAACATTACCGTCAACCGTTTGCTCTACACGGGCACGCATTTCAGCCGCCGCTTTATTGGTAAAGGTAACCGCTAAAATACTGTGTGGGGATGCTTGTTCAACCTTCATTAGCCAAGCTATTCGTTGTACTAAAACCCGTGTTTTGCCACTACCAGCACCAGCTAGCACCAACATGTTTTGTAAAGGTGCCGCAACAACATCGCGTTGTTTATCGTTTAACGAATCGAGTAATTGGGAAACATCCATAGAAAGGTAAAAATTAATAACAAAAATATCTCGATATCATAGCAAGTTCAGTAGTTTTTTAATAACGCTAATAGCAATTTTATTGTTGTTTATAACAAGATATTAAATACGAAATGTAAGCTACAAATTGCTGAGTACTAACTGACAATATTGCTGAGTTGCTCAACATGATCAAGCGCTAAGGTTGGTAAAACCGTTAAGGGTTTGCCGACATGATACCGATTAAGCCAAGCGGTTTGGCAACCGGCATTAATACCACCCAAAACATCATTCTTGCCACAATCGCCAACATGCAAAAGCTGCGCGGGCTTAATAGCCAAAGCAACGCAGGTTTTATTAAACATATCAGCATCAGGCTTTAAACGATTTTCAATCGAGGCATGAAAGTGGTGAGTAAAGTAGGGTGCAATACCAATTCTGTCAGTATCTACATTACCATTGGTGATCGCCACCAGTGGCCTTTTGCTTTTAAGGTAAGTAAGAAAATCGTGGGTCTGCTGCGGTAAAGTAAAATTACTACGCTGCTCAACAAAATAAGCCAAGGCCGCATTCGCAAACTCTTCCGCCTCGATATTATTAAGACCTAACGACAGCGCACCAAGCAAATAGCTTTTTTGCCGCAATAAGCCAACATCGTGTTTTAACAGTGGCCATTGCGCAATCGCTTGTCGGCGAAAAGGAAACCAAAAACGAAAGTTATATATCGTATCAGTCGTGTTGATGCCATAGTCAGCCAATATCCGAGGAAAATAGCGAACCATTTTGCTATCCGTTGCTAACATTATTGGATGATTACTATATAGCGTATCGTCCAAATCAAAACTAATCGCATGAAATGGCAATAAACGACGATAAAACCTCACCAGCCTATCGCCTAATAAAGCTGCTGATGTAAAAGTTTTGCCACCAGCTTTTTAAATTGATTCAGTAGTAAAGTATCCATTCGCGGGTCGAAGTGTTCGGCATCTCGGCTACTAATCGCTAAGAACCCTATCTCTTCATCATGATGGCTTAAACGCACTAAAACCACAGAGCCTTGCGTTGGCTCAGCGAAAATCAGTTCTTGTTCACTTTGTTGCAAGCGACCAAAGTAATAACCGTCTTTAGTTAACCTATTTTCTATAACGTCTGAACAATCAGCTTTGACAATCGAGCTATGCTCCACTTCAGTTGGCTTAACCAACCAAAGTTTCAAGGCGTCTAACGACAACAATTGTGTGGTTGCTAAATGCAAGCAATCTAATAATTCAGCCGCTGTTGCACAATCAAGCAAGCGCAAATATAGGTCACTGTACAGGGCAAACAATTGCTCATTTTGATTAGCAATCACCATCAGTTGGGTAATTTCTTCTTCTAAGTTATGAATTTTTTGTCGTTGCTGTGACAACTGTCGTTCAACTAAAGAAATTGCACCTCGTTGATGATCAGGTAAACGCAACTCCGTAACAAATTCAGCTTGGCGATTAAAAAACTCTGGGTGATCTTGTAAATAGGTTACGACTAATTCATCAGTTAAACTGATGTCATTTTCAACTATTGGAGATTCATTTGATTGCATAGATTTATTTTTATCTTGTGTCATAAATTAATTTGCCCGTCGAATACGTGCACAGCGGGGCCGGTCATTTTTACTGAGTTACCTGGGCCTTTCCAATAAATTTTCAATTGCCCGCCAGGTAAGTCAACTAATACTTGTCGATTAAGTTTCTTTTGCATTTGCCCTATCACAACAGCAGCACAGGCACCGCTACCACAGGCAAGGGTTTCTGCCGCGCCACGTTCATAAACGCGCAGCTTAATATATTCTGCCGATACCACTTCCATAAAGCTAATATTGGCTTGTTTGGGGAAGCGTTCATGGAATGACAATGCTTTGCCAAGCTCTGCAACTGGCGCTTTTTTTACATCATCAACCGTTAACACGCAATGTGGGTTACCTAACGACACCACACCACACAGCACAGTTTCTTCTTCACTACGTAAAATATAGGTACCTTCTGCTTTTTGGGCAGTAAATGGAATTTTACTCGGTTCGAATTGCGGTACTGGCATGTTGACCGAAATATTACCATCACGTTCAATAAACAAGGTCATTTTCCCTGATTGGGTCGAGACTTTAATTTTGTTTTTATTGGTTAAGTTCTTTAAACGCACAAACTTGGCGAAACAACGAGCACCATTGCCACATTGTCCTACCTCACGGCCATCGGCATTAAAAATACGATAATGGAAGTCTAAATCAGGATCATAAGGCGGTTCTACAACCAGTACTTGATCAAAGCCAACGCCAAAATTTCTATCGGCGAGTTGTTTTATTTGCTCATTTGATAAATAAACATTTTGCGTGACATTATCAAGTACCAGAAAGTCGTTACCTAAGCCGTGCATTTTAGAAAAATTTACTAACATTACTCTTTGTTCTCACACTATCACGGTAACAGGTGTTCACCTTGCCACAATTGGCTATAGGTTTCACGTTGTCTAATTAAGTGGCTTTTATCACCATCAACCATCACTTCCGCTGCTCGCAGTCGACTATTATAATTGGAACTCATGGTAAAACCATATGCACCAGCACTGCGCACCGCCAATAAATCGCCCGCTTTTATCGCCAAGCTACGCCCTTTCCCGAGAAAATCACCGGTTTCACAAATTGGCCCAACCACATCATATTGCTGGTCAGCAACGTCATATCTTTGTTCAACAGGAATAATCGCTTGCCAAGCTTGGTATAACGACGGGCGAATTAAATCATTCATTGCGGCATCAACAATGGCAAAATTCCTATCCTCACTGGCTTTTAAATATTCTACTTCGGTTACCAAAATTCCGGCATTGGCCATTATCGCTCGACCAGGCTCGTAAATTAAGCTTAACGCTCGTCCAGATAACTTATCGGCAATGGCTTTTGCATACTCATTTGGGTGCGGTGGTTGTTCATCATCGTAACAAACCCCCAAACCGCCACCAACATCAAGATGCGATATCACAATGCCTTGTGCTGATAATCGGTCAATTAAACTTAACACCCGCTCAAGCGCATCTAAAAAAGGTAAAATTTCAGTCAGTTGTGAGCCGATATGACAATCAACCCCCTGAATATTTATGTGAGATAAGGTTGCAGCGTACGCATAAAGCTCAGGTGCTTGCTCAATACTAATACCAAACTTATTCTCTTTTAAGCCCGTTGATATATAAGGGTGAGTACCGGCGTCAACATCGGGATTCACCCGCAAAGAAATTGGTGCCACTAGGTTTAACGATTGAGCAACTTGTTGAATTCGGTCTAGCTCAGCAGCTGACTCAACATTAAAACAGTAGATTCCTAAATCAAGCGCAAAAGCGATCTCATCTGAAGTTTTACCGACACCAGAAAACACCACCTTTTTCGGGTCGCCACCGGCTTCAAGTACGCGTAGCAATTCACCTTTAGAAACAATATCAAAGCCCGAGCCTAAACGTGCCATGACATTGAGTACCGCAATATTGCTATTGGCTTTTACCGCATAACACACCAGATGAGGGCGTTCACCCGCTGCCTGATCAAAGGCTTGCCAATGACGCTCAATGGTAGCTTTGGAATAAACATAAAGTGGTGTACCGTATGTTTGAGCTAATTCAGATACCGGACATTGTTCGGCAAATAATGACGTTTGCTGACGATTGAAAAAATCCAAGAGACTATTTCCTAGTTTTTAGTGCTTTCATCATCTGTTTTAGACGAGTTTTCTTGCTGTTGCTCGGGAGTTTGGTATAAAGGACCTTTAATACCACATCCTGCTATTGTGGCTAAACCAAGAAAACTGATGAAAATAATTGTAATTTGTTTACGCATAATTGATTTATTCGATTTTTTTCCCATGATAGACGTTTTATAATCCCATGACCAACAATTACCAAGCAAAGATTAAACAATCATAACACTTAGGTAAAAAGGAATAGTTAATGAATGATAGTCAATACAATTTAGCCGCTGATGATATTTTACTGGCAGTGGAAGAAGCCATTGAAGAGTGCGGTTGTGATATCGATTACGAAGGTGTAGGCGGTTTGCTTACCCTAACCTTTAAAAATGCGACTAAGATCATTATTAACAAACAAGCGCCCTTACATGAAATATGGGTAGCAACGAAATTTAACGGTCACCACTTTCATTTTGAAAATGATCAGTGGCTTGATAAGCGCGGCGGTGATGAGTTATGGCAGTTCTTATCTGACGCGGTCAGCAAACAAGCAGAAGAAACTATTGTCCTGTCTGCACAATAAATAAGTATATAAGGTAACCGAAATGACTCAACAAACAGTTCGTATTGCAACGCGAAAAAGTGCCCTAGCACTTTGGCAAGCAGAGTATGTGAAAGCGCAGCTTGAGCACTTTCACCCTGGTATTAACGTAGAATTAGTCCCTATGACCACCAAAGGTGACATTATTCTTGATACACCACTAGCCAAAGTCGGTGGTAAAGGTTTATTTGTTAAAGAACTTGAAGTGGCGATGTTAGAAAATCGTGCTGATATTGCCGTACATTCAATGAAAGATGTACCGGTAGAATTTCCAGCAGGTTTAGGCTTAGAAGTGATTTGCCCGCGAGAAGACCCGCGCGATGCTTTTGTTTCAAATAACATTGCAAGTTTTGCTGATTTACCGCAAGGCGCTATTGTCGGTACCTCAAGCTTACGTCGTCAATGCCAGATAAAAGCCTTACGCCCAGATTTAGACATTCGAGATTTACGCGGTAATGTGAATACTCGCCTTAAAAAGCTTGATAACGGTGAATATGACGCGATTATTTTAGCCGCTGCCGGCTTAATTCGCTTAGAAATGCCCGAACGGATTCGTGAACATATTGCCCCAGAAGTTATGCTGCCAGCAAATGGTCAAGGGGCTGTAGGTATTGAATGTCGCACTGATGATGAAACCATCAAAAACTTATTAGCCCCCTTAGGCTGTGAAGAAACACGTATTCGCGTAATTGCCGAACGCTCAATGAACCGAGCCCTTGAAGGCGGCTGTCAGGTACCGATTGGTAGTTACGCCATTATCGAAAACCAAGAAGTATTCTTACGTGGTTTAGTGGGTGCGGTTGACGGTAGCGAAATACTAACCAGCGAAGTACGCGGAAAAATTGCCGATGCTGAACAGTTAGGTACTGATCTAGCGGCAACGTTATTAGCTGATGGCGCTGATAAAATTCTTCGTCAGGTTTATGACCAACAATAATGTTAATGTTTTAATCACACGCCCGGAATCTGCTGGGCGTGAGCTTCAACAACACCTAAAAAAACAAGGTATTGTCAGTTATTGCCAACCTTTTTTTGATTACCAAGCTAAAGATACACTTGAGCAATTAACCAGCCTACAAAATCAATTAACGACACCTATTGTTATTTTTGTCAGTGTTGCCGCCGTTGAGTTTGCCAATAAACTCTTACCTGTTACCTCATGGTCAACGCAACAAGTTATTGCCGTTGGTAGTGCTACTGAACGTACGCTCAAAGCCCTTGGTGTAAATGCCATTACCCCAATACAACATGACAGTGAAGGTCTACTCGCATTAGCCGCATTGCAGCAGGTTGATGCTAAAGATGTACTGATAGTTCGTGGCGATGGCGGTCGAGAATTAATCGCAGAACAATTATCTAATCGTGGTGCATCTGTACATTATTTTGAAAGTTATCGACGTGTTTGGCGAAATTCATCGATTAACCTCATCAAAACGTGGCAACAACAGCAGATAAATTGTATCTTAGTTACCAGTAACGCTTTACTCGAATTCATAGTAAACTTAATAAAAGATTCAGACGCTTATTGGAAACAAGATTGTATTTGGCTCGTTGCTAGTAACAGAATCGCTAACCAAGCGAAAAAGCATGGCCTGAAGCGTGTGATTAATACTCATGGTGCCAATAAGCAAGCGATTACCGAGGCACTATTCACACTCAGCCTATAAGCTATTAAATAAAAATATAACCACCATAAATTTTGTAAACTGCTAACAAGTTAATATGGTACGAAAATGCCGGCGCCAACATGTAAGATAGGATCAGTTCATGAGCGATAAAAACAAATCAGAGCAAGATAAGCCATCTGACGATAATGCGACATCAAGTAACGCTTCAGTGACGAATAACGATGATCAGCAAGGTTTATCTGCATCAATTAGCCTAACGCCTTCAGTTGCTGATGAAAAACCTGCCGTACAAGATAATAAAACTGTCGGCAGCGACCATGAAAAAAAATCCGTCCCAAAGAAAGATAGTGAAAAGAGTACCACTCCTGTGAAAAAAACTTCTGCAGCCACGCCGCCAAAAGCGCGTGCTACCATCGCAACTGAACAAAAGAACAAATTATCCAAAACAGCAATTGTTGCGCTACTCATGGCATTATTAGCCATTGCCGCAAGTGCCGGACATTACTACTGGAATGAACAACAAAAAGCACAATTTTCACAACAGTTAAATAATGAATTCCAAAAACAATTGCAATTAAACCAAGCCCAAGTAAGTAAGCAATTACAGCAGCAAACGCAGAACCGTAGTTCGCAATTAGCAACTATTAAAAGCGAGCTCCAAAAAGAAACGGAAAACGAGACAATTCAGCTTCAACAACAATTGAGTCAACTTAAACAGCAAATGGCGAGTTTAAGCCAAAGCCAACCGAGCGATTGGTTATTGCACGAAGCGGAATATTTAATTCGCGTGGCATCACGCAGCTTATGGTTAGAAAAAGATACTACCGCTGCTATCGGTCTACTAGACGATGCCGAACATCGTATTCAGGAACTCAATGACCCACAATTTTTACCGCTACGTCAGATAATTCAACAAGATATTGCTAGCTTACAATTACTACCCAAGTTAAACACCGATGAAGTAATATTAAAATTAATGGCCCTTGCTCATCAAAGTAAGCAGTTACCTTTCCCTAAAATATCTCTACCGGATGATGACGATGATTATTCTCAATTTGAATTAACCGACAATGTTGAAGATTGGTACGAAAACTTAACTAAAACACTAAAAAGATTTGCTGCTATGTTTCTCACAATAAATAGAGAAAATGTTAATGCACGCCCTTTAACATCTCCAGAATTTAAACAAAATTTACGTGAGAACTTAAACTTAAAATTACAAACTGCGATATGGGCGGCGAGTAAAGGCAATACTGACATTTATCGTCAATCATTAGCTGATATACAAATGTGGTTGAACGACTATTTTGATATGGCAGAAACCAGCAATCAAAATTTTGCTGAAGCGTTATTAGCGCTGAAAAGTGAAACTATCAACGTTTCCTACCCAAATAAATTGGCGTCACTAGCCGCTATTCGTGATTTACTTTCTAGTAATATTGTACCAATAATACCGGCAGCTGAAAAAAAGGATGACGCTGTTGATCTTGAGTCTTCACAGCCATCGACACCAGAACAGTCAAATGAAGAAGCGCAGACTGAACAGCGTGAGGAGGCGTAATGAAACGATTACTTTTATTATTGCTTTTGATCTTTGCCGCCGTTGCATTGAGCCCAATGTTGATTGGTGAAAAAGGCTATATTCTGATCGCGATGGGCGATTTAACCATAGAATCTACCGTTGTCACTGCCTCTATCATGCTAGTGCTAACCTTTATCACGTTACTAATTACACTAAAAGTATTTCGCGGCGGTTTAAATTTTAGTTTTGCCGCTTGGAACAAAATCGCCTTTGCCAGTCGTCGACGTGCACTTAGAGATTTGAACAAAGGTATTGCCGCCTATGTGCTGGGCGATTACCAGCAATCAGAACATTTACTGGCTAAGTCTGCTGAAGCATCGTCATTAGAACATATCGCCTATTTAGTCGCTGCTGATGCCGCACAAAAGCAAGCCTTAAAACCGAATACTGAGCATTACTTAGCGTTACTAGAAAAAAGCACTGATACTTTGAAAGAAGCAGGTTTAGAGGCAATTTTAATTAAAATAAAATTACTGATCGGTCAGCAAAATTATCAACAAGCACGAGAAGTCATTGATCAACATCATAAGCACATTGGTCACGACGCACGATTGTTGTCATTGGAAATTGATTTAAGTCTTATTGAGCAGCGTTTTGATTATGTTATTAAGCAACTTAATGCGGCTAAGAAACAAAAAGCAATTACTAGCGAAACTATTTCACAATGGCAGCAACTAGCATTTTATGGCGCTTTCAATAACCAAATTAAACAGCACGATAACAATGCCCTAATGCAATATTGGCAGCAACTAGCGAAGAAAGTTAAACAAGAGCAAATTGTGGTACTTGCCTATTGTCGAGTATTAGCAGAAAACAATATTAATGAGCCATTGGCGAAAATCTTATTACCTGTAATTAAGAAAGGCGCAAATACTCAGTTATTAAAATCAATCAGAAATTTACCGATAACACAAGCAAACGAACTAATTACTGCGGCACAAAAACATCTACATAGCGACCCACATAATGCTTTATGGTTATCATTAGTAGCTCACTTTGCGGTATTTTCCCAACAATGGCCGTTGGCAGAAAAAGCCTTTAATACGTTAGTTAATCTTGAAGGTTCACAATACGATAATGTTGATTTGCTAGCCTTTGCTTTAGTTTTAGAGCAACAAAGTCAGCTTGAAAAAGCCAATCAAGTGTTACGAAGAATTCATACATAAATATTGAGAAGTTTTAAGCATCTCGGCTATAGGCTAATTTTAAAGATAACAAGGTGAAAGAGTGCTATGTAGTTGTCTACTTTAGCGACTTTCAACAATGTTAGGTTGAAAATTAGCCATAGCATATTAATCTAAAAGCCCTATTTAATAACGACGTACTTATGCCGCTATTAAATAGGACTCTTGTCCTTTATGCTTTAGTTTACGCTGGTATGAACCTTTACCTTTTTTAGCACTAACAACTTGTTGCTTATAAAGTTTAGAAGTGACTATTGCCGCAAGAAAATTATCTTTAATAACACCTCGACCTAAGTCACATTCAACATTATTTTGCTGAGCTTGCTTTCGTTTATGTTTAGCCATAAAGCTATTCCTTATTTATTGATTAATTATTTTAAACCACGAATAAACACTTTATTCTTATTCGCGTAGTGCATTATATCTTAAGCGACAAAATATGCGTAATATATCAGTACTCGTTCAGTTTTCCTTTAAACAACAAGTTATGACAGCGCCTGTTCAAAACAGCACAGAAACCATAAAAATTAAAGCCATTGCTCGACATCATGGCATGTTCATTACCTTATCGGGCTTTATCGCTTTACTATTGGTAGCAATACTTTGCAGTTATTTTTGGCAACAGGCACGCTTGCCGTTAATGTTTATGCTGCTGGCGTGTTTTGTCACTATTTTTATTGGCCTTCTTAAGCTCGCAGAGCCTAAACACAGCTTAATAGTAACCCCTGACATACTTACCTTTTATCACCGTTATGGTTATTGGCAGTTTAACTGGCAGCAAATTCGTAATATACATAGCGTGACAAACACCGTTGGTATTACCAAGGATGAGTTAAATTATGTGGGCATTAAACTAAATTCTATCGAGATGATTGCAGACAACATATCACTGCGCTTGGCAAACAGAATGATCCACGAACAAAAACCACTGCTCCATTATTGCATCAAAAATCAGCTGATCACGCTTGAACAAGGCATTATAAACTTTGAGCCTTATCAACTCAGTAATGGTCGAATCATTAAAGGGCCTTTAGCGGCTTTTCTACATCATAGCCAAGTATTACACCAAGCACTTGGCGCGCATTTATTTATCTCGGCCAATAATTTAAATGGCCCAATTAATAACTTTGTGGTGTTAGCAAATGATTACTTAGCAAAAGCAAAAAAAAATATTGTTAACTTGTAGTGCTAGGTTTAGCTGCACATCGACATAGTGTCCATATAGACAAAACCACGCCATTCCCTAAATAGATGTCAGTACTTAGTTTTTATCTGGAACAAAAACTGAACTTGCTTCCTGAATATAAAAAAGCTGAACATTCACATGTTCAGCTGCTATTTAAGAAATCTAATATTGTAATTTAGATAAAGGCGAAAGCATCGGCATACATATGCTCAACTAATGCACCTTGTTTAACAAAGTCTTGGCGAACGGCGCCAACCATTTCAAATCGGCCTGCTAAGTAAATATCATAATCAGCGAGATTGTCGATATCATTCATCACAACTTTATGAACCATACCCAATTGCCCTTGCCAATCATCATGCGGGGTTTCGATGACCGGAATAAATTTTCCATTAGCCAATTTATTGATCATTGCTGCCGTTTCATCAAGCTCATAACAGGCACTTGGATCACGTAAGCCCCAATAAACAATAACTTCACGTTGAGAATTTTGATTTACTAAATGCTCAAACATAGACTTAATATATGAAAAGCCCGTGCCACCAGCAATTAACAACAAAGGTCGTACACTGTCTTCACGTAATTGTGCGCCACCAAATGGCATTTCAATGGCAACTTCTGTGTTTGCTTTTATGCGTTCAATAACTTGCATAGGATAACTATCAGAGCCAAAGGCACCAATTTGTAATTCAATCAATTCAGCACCCGGTGCACTGGCAATAGAGAATGGCCTTTTGTCGTCATCACTCATAACAAAATTTAAATACTGTCCAGCAGCAAAATCAACAGCCTTACTCGGCTTTAGCAGTACCTTATAAACATATTCTGTTAACGGCGTGATTGCTGCTACCTGACATGTGATCTCATTCATTTAATTCTTTACCTTATCGCTGCCCGCATAATATTTAGCAGGTATATTACTATTTTATAAATTACTTAATCGTTTTTAGAGATATTAAGTTCATCCCAGATATCATCGACATGGTCTTTAACTGACTGTGTCATTTCTATCGGCTCGCCCCATTCTCGATCAGTTTCCCCCGGCCATTTGTTGGTGGCATCTAAACCCATTTTTGAGCCTAAACCCGACACTGGCGAAGCAAAATCTAAATAGTCTATTGGAGTATTTTCTATTAGCACAGTGTCGCGGCTTGGATCCATGCGTGTGGTCATCGCCCATATCACATCTTTCCAATCACGCGCATTGACGTCATCATCACAAACAATAACAAACTTGGTGTACATAAATTGACGTAGGAATGACCAAACCCCCATCATGACTCGCTTAGCATGCCCAGCATATTGTTTTTTAATCGTCACCACAGCTAAACGGTACGAACAACCTTCCGGTGGCAAGTAAAAATCTTGAATTTCTGGAAACTGTTTTTGCAGAATAGGTACGAACACTTCGTTCAGTGCCACACCTAAAATAGCTGGCTCATCAGGCGGTCGTCCGGTATAGGTACTATGGTAAATCGGCTCTTTGCGATGTGTTATATGAGTGACAGTAAATACTGGGAAATCATCAACTTCATTGTAATAGCCAGTATGATCGCCATAAGGACCTTCAGGAGCTGTTTCTTCAGGGTCAATATAACCTTCAAGTACAATTTCAGCACTGGCAGGGACTTCAAGTTCATTACTGATACATTTTGCTACCTCGGTTTTACTACCACGTAACAAGCCTGCAAAAGCATACTCAGATAGGGTGTCTGGAACAGGTGTTACCGCACCTAAAATCGTTGCAGGATCTGCACCTAAGGCAACAGAAACTGGATACTTTTCTCCAGGAAAGGCCTTTTTAAATTCTTGAAAGTCTAACGCACCGCCACGGTGTGACAACCAACGCATGATCACTTTATTTCGACCTAATAATTGATTGCGATAAATACCCAAATTTTGTCGTTCTTTATGCGGGCCTTTGGTAACCGTTAAGCCCCAAGTAATTAAAGGGGCAACATCACCCGGCCAGCATTTTTGAATAGGCAGTTTAGTTAAATCGACATCATCAGCTTCGATAATCACTTGCTGACAAACAGGCTTCTTAATGACCTTAACCGGCATATTTAGCACTTGTTTATATAGCGGCAATTTATCCATGGCATCACGAAAACCTTTGGGTGGCTCAGGCTCTTTTAAGGTCGCCAATAACGTACCCACATCGCGCAAGGCAGCAACATTGTCTTGCCCCATCGCAAGTGCAACACGCTCAGGTGTACCAAACAAGTTGGTTAACACTGGCATACCATGTGGATGACCATCTTTATCAACGGGATTTTCAAAAAGCAACGCAGGACCTTCTTGACGCAGGGTGCGATCGCTGATTTCCGTCATGGTTAAATCAGTCGAAATTGGCTGACTAATACGCTTTAGTTGGCCTAATTTCTCAAGCTGATCGATAAAGTCTCTTAAATCACTATATTTCATATTCGATTTTGACTAAAAATTTGTCATGCATTATAACGGGAAGAAAGCTAAAAACCCTAATGCCAATTATAATCATTCATCAATAGGCTCTAGTAATACTTTTCGTTGTGCCATAACACTCTTATAGGCTATTTGGACTTTTTCAACCAATGTCTGCTCTGTAAGCTGACTAAACGCCATATACAAATCTACCGATGATATGTCTAGTTTATGTACTGGTTTGAGTGCTTGACAGTTAAAGGCATACTGCAAGCAAACAGCCTGAAAGCTTGATTGATTGGCGGGGAATAAATCAATACGGTTTTGCGCAAACAGGTGAAAATTCTGCGTACCTTTAATAACTGTGGTTAAGTTTTTAAAACCGTTGGCTTTTAAATATTGGTCAACAGCACTATCACGGACAGTACCAACCCGATACTTAGCTAGCGTACTTATCGGCGTTGTAAAATCAATATTTGCATCAACTGCACCATATAAGTAATACTCTAACGCCATTATGCGTCCAACCCATTTAAACTGTGGCGTTCTAAGCGTAGTTTTAGCCATTGAATATATTAAAACATTTGGTTCATTTAATGCTAAATGATAAGCCCTAGCCCAAGGTAACACTTCAATTTCATACCTAAGACCGGCGGTAGAAAGCACCTGTTCTACCAATTTTGTCGCTGGACCTGACATCTTTCCATTTTCAAAGTATTGCACCGGAAAAGTATCTTCTGTCACCACTTTAATGCGAATATTGGCTTCTTGCTCACTTGCCAAAGCAACGGTGCAATAACCATAAAGCGATACCAAAAAACAAAAAATAGAAACACGACGCATAAATCGCCCTTTAATCGGTTAAAATAACAGCAGATGAATTTTAAAAAACGCGCATACTACATCATTCAGTACCGTTTGTCGTATAAATTTCATACAGATATAATCTAATGCAGACGAAAAGTTTATTACAAGGAAAGACCTTAATGAAAAAAATACTTTGCGCGATAATTATTTTCTTTATTTACTCAAATAGTGCTCAGGCAAATTGTACCGATGAAAACTACCAAGCATTTGATTTTTGGCTCGGGCATTGGCAAGTTACTAGCGACACTGATGATATCATCCGCTTTAATAATATTAGCAAAATAAACAACGGCTGTACCATTTTGGAAGAGTACTCTTCGCCAAGTGGTTATGTTGGTAAAAGTCTCAATATCTATGATCAACAAACAAAACAATGGCACCAAACTTGGACTGATAGCTCAGGGTTATTATTGCAATTGCAAGGCGGTATTGAAAACAACGCTATGGTGATGATAGGTAAAACCTTCGCGGCAAACCAACAAGCTACTATCAATAAAATCAGCTGGACACCAAACGAAGATGGCTCTGTTCGCCAGCATTGGCAGGTTAGTCAAGATCAAGGGAAAACCTGGCAAACATCGTTTGATGGTCTTTATAAAAAAGTCATCAACAAATAAGCGGATCGGACATAAAAAATGCCAGCAATTGCTGGCATTTTTTAGTTTTCAAAACTGAGTTTATTGACGTTTCATTGAATCAAAAAATTCGTTATTCGTTTTCGTCATAGCAAGCTTATCAATCATGAATTCCATGGCGTCTATTTCGCCCATCTCATGAACAATTTTACGCAAAATCCACATTTTTTGTAATTCATCAGGCTTAGTTAAAAGCTCCTCACGACGAGTACCACTGCGGTTAAAGTGAATGGCTGGGAATACACGTTTTTCAGCAATTTTACGTGAAAGGTGTAATTCCATATTGCCTGTACCTTTAAACTCTTCGTAGATAACTTCATCCATTTTAGAACCGGTTTCTACCAGAGCCGTCGCAATAATTGTTAAGCTGCCACCTTCTTCGATATTACGTGCTGCACCGAAGAAACGCTTAGGACGGTGCAATGCATTGGCATCAACACCACCGGTAAGTATCTTACCTGATGAAGGAATAACCGTGTTATATGCACGGGCTAAACGGGTAATTGAATCAAGTAAGATGACCACATCTTTCTTATGCTCAACTAAACGTTTTGCTTTTTCAATCACCATTTCTGCCACTTGCACGTGACGGTTAGCCGGCTCATCAAAAGTTGACGCAACTACTTCACCTTTTACAAGGCGTTGCATTTCGGTAACTTCTTCTGGACGTTCATCAATTAGCAATACCATCAACTCAGCATCAGGATGGTTATGAGCAATACTTTGAGCGATGTTTTGTAATAATAACGTTTTACCCGCTTTAGGCGGAGCAACAATCAAACCACGTTGGCCTTTACCAATAGGAGATGCTAAATCTAATACTCGAGCGGTAATATCTTCAGTCGAACCGTTACCACGTTCCATCGTTAAACGATCGGTTGGGTGAATAGGTGTTAGGTTTTCAAAAAGAATTTTATTACGAGAGTTTTCTGGACGGTCAAAGTTAACTTCATTAACTTTTAATAAAGCAAAATATCGCTCACCGTCTTTTGGCGGACGAATTTTACCGGCAATAGTGTCACCGGTGCGCATACTAAATCGGCGTATTTGACTTGGTGATACATAAATATCATCAGGTCCAGCTAAGTACGATGAGTCAGCCGAGCGTAAAAAGCCAAAGCCGTCTTGTAGAATTTCTAAAACACCGCTACCAAAAATATCTTCACCACTTTTAGCGTGGGCTTTTAAAATAGCAAAAATAATGTCTTGTTTGCGGTTACGAGCTAGATGCTCCAATTTCATTGATTCTGCGAGTTTTACTAGCTCGCTAATAGACTTTTCTTTAAGTTCGGTAAGATTCATAGTGGGGGTTTCTTAAACTATTTAGGTTGTTATGCTGTGCCGTTTGGCAATTTAGGATTGTTTGAGTATGATTTTGAAATGTTATTTTCTTTCGAATGTTAAACTTAGCACTAAAAACAAAACAGGTAAAGGATCACATGCTTGATCTTTGACTAAAAAACAAAAAGGCCCGAAAATCGGACCTTTTTCTTATAAGTTGTTATCAATAAACTCTTTAAGTTGAGTCTTTGATAATGCGCCAACTTTGGTATCTGCAACAACACCGTCTTTAAAAAGTAACAAGGTTGGAATACCACGAATACCATACTTAGGTGGGGTATTTGAGTTTTGGTCAATGTTTAATTTACCAACAGTCACCTTGTCAGCGTATTCTTCAGCAACGTCATTTAACAACGGCGCGATCATTTTACATGGACCACACCACTCAGCCCAGAAATCAACTAGAACAAGGCCTGATGCATTGATCACATCAGAGTCAAAACTATCATCAGTTAACTGAACAATTTTATCGCTCATTTATATCTCCATTAATGGTGGCACTATGCCAATTGGTTAAGATTATACCTTCATCATCTTGAATTACCAACAATCATATATAACAGTTATGGGCATTTAATTTCAAAATCAACTAATACAGCAAATATATCCGGCAATTTTACTAAATCTCATTTCTATTAAATAGCGTAACCTGTTAAGCTAGCGGTATGAAAAAAACACACTTAACTGAAATAAAGTTCTCTGAACTTAAGCTCGAGCCAACGGTAGTTACTGGTCTCGAATCTATGGGCTTTGAATATTGCACGTCAATTCAAGCAAAGTCTCTTCCTATTCTACTGGCCGGCAAAGACATTGCGGGTCAAGCACAAACAGGTGAAGGTAAAACCATCGCCTTTTTAGCGGCAACATTCCATCATTTGTTGCAAAAGAAAGACGTAAAACACAACCAGCCACGTGCCCTTATTATGGCGCCAACACGCGAGCTAGCCATTCAAATTCATCGTGACGCGATTGAAATGGCGAAAAGTACCGGCTTACGCTTAGGTGTGGTTTATGGTGGCGAAGGTTATGAAAGTCAACGTCAAGAGTTAGAACAAGGCGTTGATATCTTAATCGGTACCTGTGGTCGTTTAATTGATTACTTGAAACAAGGCATCTATAACCTCAACAATATTGAAGCTGTGGTACTTGATGAAGCTGATCGTATGTTCGATTTAGGTTTTATTAAAGACATTCGCTATATGTTTGGAAAAATGCCGGCAGCCAGCGATCGCTTAAGCATGTTATTTTCTGCGACGTTATCTTTCCGCGTCAAAGAACTCGCGTTTGAACATATGAATGAACCTGACAGTGTTGAGGTTGAGCCTGACCAAAAGACCAACATTCGTATTTCCGAAGAGCTATTTTATCCTTCTAATGAAGATAAAATGTCTTTATTACAAACACTGATTGAAGAAGATTGGCCTGATAAAGCGATTATTTTCGCCAATACGAAACATGTTTGTGAAAAAATACATGCACACCTTGAAGCCGATAAAATTCGTGTTGGTATGCTTACAGGTGACGTGATTCAGAAGAAACGTTTGAAAATTTTAGAACAGTTTACCGCAGGGCAGTTAGATGTTTTAGTTGCTACTGATGTCGCTGCTCGTGGTTTGCATATTCCAGCAGTTACCCATGTATTTAACTATGACTTACCTGATGATTGTGAAGATTATGTTCACCGTATCGGACGAACGGGTAGAGCAGGAGCAACAGGGCATGCAATTAGCTTGGCCTGCGAACAATACGTCTTTAACTTACCCGCAATTGAAAGTTATATTGAACATGAATTACCGGTCAGTAAGTATGATCATGAAGCACTATTAACTGATCTACCTAGACCTAAACCTCGCCAACGTCGTCATAAACCCCATAATGGCGGTCAAAATCGCAACCGTAGTGCAGGAAATAGGCAACAAAGGAACCGTTAGTAAATGGCGTTCACCGAAGAAGAGACTTTATCGCCTCTGTATGCGGTGATCGATTTAGGCTCTAACAGTTTTCATATGCTGATCACCCGACAACTTGCCGATAGTGTGCAAGTTGTCGACAAAGTTAAACGTAAGGTTCGCCTAGCGTCTGGTTTAGATAGCGACAATGTTTTATCTGAATCAGTTATGGCAAAAGGCTTGAAGTGTTTAAGTTTTTTTGCCGAACGCCTGCAAGATATCCCAACAAAAAATATTCGTGTCGTTGCCACCGCAACATTGAGATTAGCCAAAAATCGGGCTGACTTTATCGTGCAAGCTGAGCAAATATTGGCCCATAAAATTACGCTATTAAGTGGCATTGAAGAAGCAGAGAATATTTATTTAGGTGTTGCCCATACAAGTTGTAGCGCCGATAAAAGACTAATTTTAGATATTGGCGGCGCTAGTACAGAAATTATTGCCGGTCATGGTTTTGAGGTAAAAAAAGCCATTAGTCTCAACATTGGCTGTGTTACCTTTAATCAGAAATACTTTGCCAATGGTACACTTAGCAAAGATAACTTTTGCCACGCCATAGCCGCGGCAGAAAAAATCATTGCCCCCATTAGCGAAGAGTATTGCCATATTGGTTGGCAGTGCGTATTAGGTGGCTCAGGCACCATGCAAGCATTGGCTGAGATATTAATTTATCAACACAAGCCTTCTACACTGACCTTAGATTATTTGTACCAAATTCAAAACCAGTTACTGAATTTTGACAATATTGAAGAGATTAATATCCCAGGCTTAACGCCAGAGCGCAGTCCAGTTATCGCCAGTGGCCTAGCCATTCTCATTGCGTTATTTCAACAACTTTCCATAAAAAGCTTGGCCCTTTCTAGTGGCGCATTACGTGAAGGTTTGCTTTACGAAATGCTAGCAAACAGCCGACAAACCAATATTCGTCAACGGACAGTAAACGCGCTTTCACAACGATTTCACATTGATAAAGATCAGGCAAGTCGTGTAAAACAACAAGTAATAAAGCTATTTAGCCACTTAGCCCCGTTTTGGCAGCTAAGCGAAGATAATGCTTTTGAAATTTTATTAGCCAGTTGTGATTTGCATGAAATTGGTTTGTTATTGTCATATAAATCTCACCAACAGCACAGTGCCTATATCTTAGCCCATGCAGATTTGGCTGGCTTTAGTTATCCTGATCGACAATTACTACTTATGTTTGTGACGCTTTACAAAGGTGAAATTGATAGCGACTTACTTGTTCAGCAATCGGCTACCAAAGCCGTTAAGGCAAAAAAATTATTAATACTTTTACGACTGGCAGTTATATTGTGTCGACGCCGTGCAGATGTCACTCTACCTGATTATCATATTAATGTTTGCCTACAAACAATTCAGCTATCATTACCAAAAAATTGGCTTGCTCAACACCCGCTAATTGCCGATGAGTTGATGCAAGAAAATCAATATCTTAGTAGCGTAGACTTTTCATTAACGATCAATAATTAACTGACACTTTTTGCCGACCAAATATTCGTTAAAATGACTAAAGTAACACCAAAGACCATATGGAGTGTTAACGGCTCATTCAAAAATACGTAAGCTGCGACAATCCCATAAATGGGCTCTAATGATACCGCGATACTGACGGTTGCCGCCCTTAATCGTATTAACGCTAAATTGTAAAGCGTATGAGCAACTGCGGTAAATATTACCCCTAATATTATCAATAATGATAATTGCGTCCTTGTTATCTCGACATCAACTAGCAAAACGAAAGGCAACAGTACAATACTAGCAAATAAATTTTGATAAAAAGCAACATGCTTAGCAGAAACTTGCTGCACGTACTTGCGATTTAAGAGGGCAAGCACAGCAAAGAGCAGTGCCGACAATACTCCCCAGTATATTCCTTCTAACACACTAACAGAGAGTTCTTGCAAAGGTAGTACAAGTGCAACACCAACTAAGGTAAGTAAGGCTTGTAGTAACGAATTTTTTCTAACAGGCTCTTTGAAAAATAACGGTTCAAGTATACTGACAAAGACCGGAAAAGTCGCAAAGGTAATTAAGCCTATAGCAACATTACTAATTTGAATTGATTGGAAAAAAGTTAACCAGTGTAATGCTAAAATACCGCCCGTTAAGGCCATAGCAAAAAGAAGCTTTCGAGATAGTTTTAGTGACTGGCGTTTAATAATTCGAATAAAAATAGCGAGGGCAATGGCGGCAAAAAATGCTCGGCCAAAAACTATCAGGCTAGGGGATAGCGTTAACCACTTACCAAATAAACCCGATAGGGCAAATAGTAAGACCGCACTATGTAGTACGGTCATTGCTGTTCGATAACTGAGTATCAATGACCTAACTCAGTTTGTTTAACCTTCTTCCTTTAACCAACGGGCAACTTGTTTGGCAAAATAGGTCAAAATACCATCAGCGCCAGCACGCTTGAATGCTAACAGCCCTTCCATTACACATGGTTTTTCAGCCAACCAGCCATTTTGAATGGCTGCCATGTGCATGGCATATTCGCCACTGACTTGATAGGCATAGGTCGGTACTTGAAAATTATCTTTCACTCGGCGGACAATATCTAAATACGGCATGCCGGGTTTTACCATAACCATATCAGCGCCTTCGTGAATATCCTGTGCTATTTCGTGCATCGCCTCATTACTATTGGCGGGGTCCATTTGGTAAGAGAACTTATTGCCACCTTTAATATTACCCGCAGAGCCGACAGCATCACGAAATGGGCCGTAATAATTTGACGCGTACTTGGCGGAATAAGCGAGTATTTTGGTATTAACAAAATGATGTGTTTCTAATTCTTGACGAATTGCACCAATGCGTCCATCCATCATGTCAGATGGTGCTACTACGTCTGCACCTGCTTGCGCATGAGACAATGCCTGCTTAACCAAAATATCTTTGGTGACTTCATTCAAGACATAACCTTCATCATCGATAATGCCATCTTGTCCATGTGTGGTGAATGGGTCTAAGGCAACATCTGTGATCACGCCTAAGTTAGGGTATTTTGCTTTTATTGCTCGAACAGTACGCTGGGCAAGACCATCAGCATTATATGCTTCCTCAGCCATCAAAGACTTTTTATCTGCTGGCGTGACCGGAAAAATAGCAATGGCTGGAATACCTAATTCAACAAGCTCTTGGCACTCTTCAAGCAAAAGATCGAGACTTTTGCGTTCAACCCCAGGCATAGAAGCTATGGCTTCACGTTGATTCTCGCCTTCTAAAACGAAAACAGGGTAAATAAGATCATTAACACTAAGTTGATGCTCTGACATTAAGCGTCGTGAAAAATCATCACTGCGCATACGACGCATTCTACGTGCAGGGTATTGACCAAAGGTGTTATTCATATTTCGTTCCTACAATAATTTAAGTTTCGCGTAACAAACTTACTTTCACTTGATTACGGCCAGCTTGCTTAGCTTTATACAGTGCTTTGTCTGCACTCGCGAATATAGCTTCAGGCGTGACATCTTTCTCTTGCTGATAGGTGGTAACACCACAACTAACCGTCAAATCAATAAAGTTATCATTACTAAATATTTTCTGTTGGCTAACACTGACACACACCTCTTGGGCTAATGCCAGAGCACCTTGAGCATCTGTTTCAGGTAAAATTAAGCAAAACTCTTCGCCACCATATCGGCAACCAATATCAGTGCTGCGTCGCAATAAAGATTTGATAATATTAGCTGTTTCAACAATACATTTATCACCTGTTAAATGACCATAACTATCATTAACATTTTTGAAATGATCAATATCGACTAATATAATGCTCAATGGCGTTAAGTTGCGACGACTGCGTCGAAATTCTGCCAATATTTTCTGATCATAATGTCGACGGTTATAGAGCCCAGATAACTCATCAAAGGTGTTTTTTTCTTGTAACTCGTGATTAGCATTTTCTAATTCTTGCAAGGCTATATTGAGTTCGAGTGTTCTTTCTTGTACTCGACTTTCCAATAGTTCTTGTCCTTCTTGCTGCATAGCTAACAATTTTTCTTGTGCTTCTTTAGAGGCTGTAGCGCTCGCAATAGCTCGCTGTTGCGCCAGTTTTTCATCTTGCAAATGCCCAAAGTAACGACGGCCCATAATATAGGTAACCATAATTGCCATTAACCAGAATGCCAACATATCAAGGCAATTAATTATTTCTGCAGAGACACGTCCATAGTGTAAGACATAACCAATAAAATTAAAGCTCAATTGCACTAACAACATGACAGAATAAATAAATGGCAGAGGGCCATTATTTTCTGGCTGTTTTCTTGCGACATATAACAGCGCAAGTAAACCGAAACTGCTTAATACTTGTGTCAATAACCAAATATCTAAGCGGCTTAAGAAGTAGCTGATCGGTATAACTAGTACAAAAAGGTAAGACAAGCGACGCAACAAGAGGCTATGCAAATAGTTATGCTTTTTAAGTGCAAATAGTTTAGCGGTAAAGCTAATTAAGACCACCATAGACAGCGTTGCCAGTAAGGTGTTTTCAATTTTCAACAACGAGCTAATATCGGTAAATATCGCCATAATCGAGATACCGCCATCGGCCAATATCCACAATGATTTTATTGGAAAATATAATGCTAGCAGCCCCATACTGTAGCTACGCAGGGCCCTAGCCCATGCAAAACACATTAGCGTCAAAATTAAGCTACTACCTATAAAGGTATGCTGCAGATGCAAATGCATTGACATTGGCAATAGCGAAGTTTCATCAGCAATCATGGTCATTGTCGCCACTTGACCATACACAACTTCCGGACAGAGCAAAATGGCACCAAAAATCACCAGCGAAATTATTTTACTCATATTTGGCACTTAATTTGAAAACCTTTTCGCTATTAATCGTCGTTTGCTTAATCAAGTCGGCTTCACTACAGCCGATAAGCTCCGCCAACATAGTAACAACATAGGGCAAATAACTGGGTTCATTGCGGCTACTTTTTGGTTTAGGGCGAATAGTTCTAGGAGTCAAATATGGCGCATCGGTTTCAATCATCAATTGCTCTAATGGGATCATAGCTACGATGTCGCGTAAAGCTTGCCCACGACGTTCATCGCAAATCCAACCAGTAATACCTATATACATCCCCGCATCTAAGCATTGTTGCAACTCATTTTTGCTACCCGTGAAACAATGTGAAACTAAGGCGGGGATATTACCAATATGTGGCGCCAAAATATCAAACCAAGGTTCAAAAGCATCACGTTGATGCAAGAACAAAGGCAGTTTTAGCTGTTGCGCTAGTGCAACTTGTTCTCTAAAAACTCGTTGCTGATTTTCTGGCGTTGAAAAATTACGATTGAAATCTAAACCACATTCTCCAATCGCTTTCACACAATTGTTTTTTGCTAATTCGCCCAAAGTTTCAAGATAATTTTCATCCACATGATCGGCATCATGTGGGTGAACGCCAGCGGTCGCATATAAATAGTCAGGGTATTGCTGGCATAGAGAGACGGCTTGCTGGCTTTCCTTTACATTAGTGCCTGTAACTAGCATGGCACCAATGTTTACTTGTTTAGCGCGCGCGATAACTTCAAAACGATCTTTATCAAAACGTGCATTGGTTAAGTTAACGCCAATATCAATCAAAAGTTAATACACCAAAGATTTTATTTAACGCGCTTAACACGAATTTTTTTGTGTGAATCTACCATATTTTTCTTCAAATAAACCGCATCCATAACGCCTTTTTTCAATATCACACTTTCACCCACTTTCACTCTAAAGTGATTGCTATCGGTTTGTTTCCATTGTTGGCCATTTTTAAAAGTAAAGCGCCACTTGCCGTATTGATCTTTTTTCAGTTTCTCAACAACAAACACAACCTGTAGGTCTTCTTCAGAAACATTCTTCTTTTTCAAGTGCTCGGCACCAAAATTTTCTTCTTTACTCACGACAGGAGCAGTAACAGGTACAGTCTTAGTTCTTGGTACTGTAACAACTGATTGTTTTTTACTAACAGTTGGCAGCGATGCAGTTTTAACTAAATCATCATAACAAACCAATCGCGCTAAACTATCTTTAACTTGGCCACATTTCGCCAATTCAGTCTCTAAGGTATCTGCATTAGCAGACATTGATGCTAAGCCCAAACAGGCAATTGAAAGTAGGGGTGTTTTTTTCATTATTATTTTTCCTTTATTTCTGGTTCTGATTCTGATTCTTCTTCACGGTGATAGAAAGAGGCAATAATAACGCCTGCTTCAAAGAGTAACAGCATAGGTACTGCTAGCATGGTTTGTGAAATAATATCAGGAGGAGTTAGTAGCATACCCATAACAAAGGCGCCAACAACAATATAAGGACGTTTAGCACGTAAACTGTCCGGACTTGTCATGCCAGTCCAGCACATCAATATAATAGCAATCGGTATTTCAAATGCCATACCAAAAGCAAAAAACAATTTTAGAACAAAATCTAAGTAACTGCTGATATCAGTTGCAATCGTTACACCTTCAGGGGCAACTGAAGAGAAAAAAGCAAATGCTACTGGAAAAACAATATAGTAGGCAAAAGCTATACCGCCATAAAATAATAATGTACTTCCAAACATTAACGGTGCAATTAAGCGCTTCTCGTTCTGATACAAACCCGGCGCAATAAATGACCACAACTGAAATAAAATATATGGCATCGCGATGAAAATAGCTAACACTATCGTCAATTTAAACGGAGTGAAAAAAGGCGATGCAACATCCGTCGCGATCATCTGCGTACCCGTAGGCATTACCTCTAATAAGGGTTGCGCAACATATTGATAAATATCTTGGGCAAAGTAGATCATACAACAGAACACCACCAATACCCCTAAAACGGCATGTAACAATCGTGTTCTTAGTTCTAGTAAATGATCAAACAATGTGTAGTTCTGTTTCGCGGCTGAACTCATTTATCCTGCTTTTCAATTTGATTATCGTTCGGCTGTTCAGTTTCTTCTGCAGAACTGTCTTTTTTCTCAGCTGTTTGATACGGGTTATTGACCATTTCAGCGGCATCTTGTAACGACTTAACGGAAGCCGCCACTTCTGGAGAAAGATCTTTCATGCCAGATTGTTCGGCCTTTTTTAAATTGGCGTGCAATTCTTGGATACGCAACTCTTCAGAAAGTTCATTCTTCACACCTTCACTAAAGCTACGAATGCTATTCATCCAGCCACGAACAGTTCTTATTGCCACGGGTAATCGTTCTGGCCCAAGTACCACTAGGCCAATAATAGCGATCAATAATAATTCCCAAAAGCCAATATCAAACATTAGGCTTGGTCTTTCTCTTTTTCCGCGACCTTACTTTGCTCAACAGACTTATCCGTTAAGCTATCAGCATCAGCTGTCTCGTCTTCTTTTTTGGCTGTATCATCGGTTACCGCATTTTTAAAACCTTTTACCGCTGAACCCAAATCAGAGCCCAAGTTACGTAGTTTCTTCGTGCCAAACAACAATACAACAATCACTGCAATAATTAATAATTGCCAAATACTTATACCACCCATAAAAAACCCCTATAATTTAATTGAATTCATTATAAAGTTTATAGAAAAAAAATCACCAACTGATATGCTAAATAATGAGGTAAAACAAATTTTGATAAGAATGTATTGTAAAAATCTATGTTGTTGGCTGTATAGCCTAGCTTTATTTTACTTTGCATTTGCAATTCCAGTATTGGCATATGACGCACAACAAGCAGATAAGTCTACTGAACAAAAAGATGATCACTGGATGCAAGGATTGCATGAAACGGTTTCCGATTCCGTTTTCCAGTCTGCGCAATGGTTTGATAGCTTTTTTATCGCAAATGATAGTGAGCAACAGCAATTACCCACCACAACCGCAAAAATTCGCTTTGCTTGGTTGCCGAAAAGTCGCGACTGGAGTGAAGTTAAAACCCGCTTTCGCGTCAGGGTTAAGCTGCCACATCTGCAAAATAAAGCCAGTTTAATATTGTCAGATGAAACCGATGATGAACTCAACAACTTACCACTAGAATCTGCAAATACTAATCCTCAAACCGAAGATGAAAAATTTTCATTAGCGCTCAACTATACCCAAGACAAAAGTAAAAACCGTTTGATGAACTATCGGCTCGGCATATCTGGCGGCGACATATTTTTTCGAGCAAAGCATAAACGCAGCCTTGATATTGGTGAAAGGCAAGGATTTTTAGTTGAGCCTTCAGTATATTATTATCTTGATGATGGCTTAGGTGCCAAATTATTACTTGAGTATGACTATCAGTTAAGTAAAAAATCTCAATTTCGTATTAACTATAGTATCCGTGGCTCTGCCGCCTTTAGCGGTATTCGCTGGAAACATGGTTTTTATAAACTTAAACAAATTAATGAAACAACGGCTTCAGTCTGGAGTATGCAGGTAGAAGGAGAGCGCAATGGCGAGCGCGGTTTTATTATTGATAAATACACCTTAGGTTATCGCTATCGATTTAATGCCTTACGTGACTGGTTGTTTTTTGAAGTGGAGCCATTTTTAGAGTTTCCCGAACAAGAAAACTATAGCACGACGCCAGGTATTGCATTGCGAGTTGAAGGCTTTTTCCACAAAGGCTAAGCCAATATCAGGATCTTAGTTTGCTGGTTAGCCTAAGCGCGATACATCTCTATCACGTTATCTTCAACTTTTTCTTTAACCATCTTTCCAGGGCGGTTGATATGATAGCCTTGACCAAATTCGCAACCAACGGCTTGCAACTTCTTCAGCATTTCTTCTGATTCGATACCTTCTGCAACTAAGCGATAGCCGAAATTAGTGCCCAATTCGTGTAAGGCTTTCACCAGCGATAAGTTCTTTTCATTATGATTTAATGTCCGAACAAAACTGCGGTCAAGCTTGATAAACTCAAAAGGGTAGTTATGTAAAAAATTAAAAGACGAAAGTCCAGCGCCATAATCATCAAGCGCTAACTTAACACCAAATTCTTTCAATTTACGTAAACCTTTTAACGCTAATTCAGTATGACGCGCAAAAGCAGACTCATTAAATTCTAAGATCAGTCGCTCAGGCTCAATGGTATTTGCATTAATTAACTCAATCAGCCTTGCCAACTGGTTTGCCTGAGTTAAGTGCCGACCGGAAAGGTTTACACCAATATAGGCATGTTGATATTCACAGGATTGCTTCCATGCTTTTAGTTGTAAGCATACTTCCTCAATCACCCAAGTTTCAATTTCCAAGATCATGCCGGTTTCTTCAGCCATAAATAGAAATTCGCTTGGCGTAAGCAAGCCTTTGGTTGGGTGCTGCCAACGTAATAACACTTCAAAACCTAAGGTGTTTGTTGACGTTAAATCGGAAATTTGTTGGTAATGTAACTCAAATTGCTTACTTTTGATGGCTTGCCTTAATTCTTGCTCTAAGGTCATACTGGCAATCAGTTGCTCACGCATACTGTCATCAAAAAATACATAACGCCCGCGACCTAAACTTTTCGCTTGATACATAGCCGCATCAGCATCACGAAGGATCTCATTGGCGTCTTTATAACTGACCCGACTTTGCGCGATACCAATACTGGCATTCGAATACAGGGTGTGACCTTCTAATTCAAAAGGTTGTTCAATAGAGCTAATGATCCGAGAGGCAATTTCTTCAACATCTTCAATTGACTGCAACGAATCTAATAACACGACAAATTCATCACCGCCCAATCTAGCGAGTATGTCATTATCACGCACACACTCACGCAAACGCTGTGAAATCTCGATTAAGAATTGATCACCAGCATGATGTCCCAAGGTATCATTTATCATTTTAAAACGGTCTAAATCAATAAATAACACGGCAAATCTATGGTTGGGGTGACGTTTTAAATGTCGAATAGAGTAAGTTAATCGGTCAGAAAACATCGCTCTATTCGGTAATTGTGTTAAGGCATCGTGGTGAGCTTCATGGTACAAACGTGCTTCAGCTTTACGGCGTTCTTCGATTTGCATACGCAAATTAAGATTGGTAGCTTGTAATTCCTGAGTACGCTTATTAATAACCTGTTCGAGTGCTTCATTACTTTGTAGTACTTGCTGCTGGGTTTTATGACGCAAAATGGCCACCGCAATATGGTGGCTAACAAAACGCATCAACTCTAAATCTTTACTTTTATAGGCTTTTTCATCTTGGTAATGCTGTATGGCAATAACACCGAAAATTTCACCTTGATCGGTTAAAGGTGCCGCTAACCAAGCTTGAGGTAATTCATTCTCAGGGTAACATAACGTAAAAGCACGTTGGGTTATCTCACCTTGCGCAGCTAAGGTATAAACCGTTTTCTCCGTTAATAGCACTGGCTTTGCTGTGCTAATTGCTAACTCAGATAAACCATTACTCAATTTTCTCGTTTTCGGCGGAGCGACTTTTTCATCACAATAATAAGGAAACTCTAATTCACTTTTATCTTCAGATAACAAAGCAATATAAAAGTTATTTGCCGCTAGCAATTTATTAACTTCGTGGTGCAACGCTTGGTAAAAATGTTCAATTAATTGCGTTTTAGCGGTTAATTCAGAAATATTGAGTAGCACTTGATGAGTTTTTACCGCTAACTGTCGTTCAACAATTTCCTGTTGTAACTGCTGATTTGTTTCAGTTAACTTCAAGGTCCGTTGCCTGATACTCGATTCTAATAACTCTCGACTACGTACACGATCGATCGCGGTCACCAGATGCTCGGCGATAAATTCTAGAATTTGACAGTCACGCTCTGAAAAATGCAGCTTTTCATCATAGCTTTGCAAGGCAATAACACCGATAACCTGTTGCCCGCGCATCAGTGGTACACCTAACCAATCCACGCATACCGAGCCATATAATACGATCTTCTCGGCTTTGGCAAGCGCCATGCGTTCCTCTGCTGAACAATGTAAAGGTTGCTGTTGCAGTAAAACTAAACCGGTCAGGCTTTTACGCCAGTTGGCAAGATCAACATGTTCTCGTAACCTCATTTCAACGGGATTATGGCAATAGCTAAGTTGCAAATCCTCGGCAGGATTTAATAAGGCTATGTGGAAACTATCAGTGACTAATAAGGTTTTAATGACGGATTCAAGAGCATGATAAAACGCATCCATATCGGTTACTGTGCTGGCTAATTCTGACAGCTGTAATAAACCTGACTGCATGGCTTTAAGTTGCCGATACTTTTTCAGTAACGACTTTAATTTTGGAAGTTGGCGTATCGCGTGGATATTATCCTTCGCCCTCGGTCCCATTATCTAAATTCCATCTTTTTATTAGTATTATTTTTGTACGTTTAGTCTAACAAAATAAAATTATTTGGCTAGACCCGAGTTGAAATTAATCTGTGTGATTAATCACATATGTCACTTTAGCCATAATTATTTACCTACAAAAACAGGCAAAACGGTGACAATACCAGCGTTTTTAACATCAAAACAATACTAGAAGCCAAGTAAAATAACGGCAAACATAGTTTGTTATTTAATGTTGGAGAGTTATATTGGCTGGCATGACGATGTTAAATAGCGTTAAAGCTTTACAGTTCACTAACAAATTACGGTAATTAAAGTGACATAGGGCTGAATTTTTCCCATAAAAAAACCGGCAATAGCCGGTTTCTTCAAATCTATTTATTTAGACGCCAAATTATGCCGCCATAGCACCTTTTAATTTCGCTAGGGCATTCTTTTCTAATTGACGAACACGCTCTGCTGAGATGTCATACTTGTTAGCAAGTTCTTGTAAAGTAGACTTATCGTCAGCTAACCAGCGGGTACGAATAATATCTTGGCTACGCTCATCAAGACCAACTAATGCATTACTTAACCTTTGGTTAGCATGCTGTTCCCAGTTTTCATCTTCAACTTCGGTTGCTAAATCTGATTGCTTGTCTTCAAGGTATTGCGCTGGCGAGTAACTACCGGCACCAACATTATCGTCATCATCAGTAGAGAGCTCAAAAGCCTGATCTTGGTTACTCATACGAGATTCCATTTCAAGCACATCTTTGGTACTGACCCCGAGCGTTTCAGCAACATTGTTAACTTCATCATTGCTAAACCAACCTAAGCGCTTTTTATTCTTTCTTAAGTTAAAGAATAGTTTACGTTGCGCTTTTGTTGTCGCCACTTTAACAATACGCCAGTTTTTCAAAACAAATTCATGAATTTCAGCTTTGATCCAATGTACTGCGAACGATACTAAACGTACACCAACTTCAGGGTTAAAACGCTTAACCGCTTTCATCAGCCCAACATTGCCTTCTTGAATTAAATCCGCTTGTGGTAAACCATAACCAGCATAACCTTTAGCAACATGTATCACGAAGCGCAGGTGCGACATAATAAGTTCTTGTGCCGCTTGTAAATCATTTTCTGAATATAAACGAGTCGCTAATTCATGCTCCCTCTCAGCCGTCAGCATAGGAATGCTGTACGCCGATTGCACGTATGTTTCAATGCTGCCACTTTGTGGAACTGTTAGTGCCATTGTTTGCATTGTATCACTCATTTAATAACCTCTTTATCTAACCTAGCTCGCGATTATAACATATCTTTCCATCATATCGCGATTTAATACGCCAACATTAGCTTAGAAGACAGGGGGAAACAATACTCTCTTTCGAATTTTCTATCAAAAATTTGTTAAAATTTGTCACCGAGGTGAAAATCAATAGAAATAACAAGATGATGTTGGGATCGTTAAAGATCCTAACTATGACAATATTTAGTCTGCCGTTGGCTCAATAGCGCGAATATGCTGACGAACAGAAATAAAACTGCCCAGTAAACCTAATCCTACCGCCACTAGTTGCAACAACATAAATTCATTAAAAGATAAACCCGCTAGCACAAACTGGCTTTGATACAAATCTGTTAACTGCGCTAACGCACCGGAAAAATAGCTAGCTAAAATGGCAACACAAACGCCAGCAATTAGGCCTCCTAGCACACCATACCAAACACCAACATATAAAAATGGTCGCTGAATAAAACTGTCAGTTGCACCAACTAATTTCATCACGGCAATAGCGTCTTTTTGGTTCAATATTGCTAATCTAATGGTATTGCCAATAATTAATACCACAGATAAACACAGTAATAAGGCGATACCGAGCACTATATCTTCAATCAGTTCAGCCATGGCTTCCAATCGGGTCAGCCATTCCAAATCAAGCTTGCCTTGTTCAACCTCTCTTTCTTTTTCTAGCTTTATCAGTAGCTCACGTGCCGATTGCGCTTGGCTAAAACGCTTAGTCGGCGTTACCAGCACAGTGGCAGGTAGTGGGTTATCATCCAAATATTCTAACGCCTGTCCAAAGCCTGAAATAAGTTTAAATTCACTTAATGCTTGCTCTGCAGAAATGTAAACAACCTTATCGACTTCAGGGTAAAGTTGTACTCGCTGGACAAAGTTTTGCGCGGTTTTATTTGACGTTGATAACTTCAAAAATAAGGTGATCTCAGAGGCTGAGTCCCATTGCTCAGTAACCGTTTTAGTATTTTTGACAAAAAGGTGTAATGTAGCAGGTAAAGTTAGGCTAATCCCCAAAACTAATACCGTCATTATCGAGGTAAATGGCGTGCGCCATAAATCGCCTAAGCTGCCGATAGCCTGCTGTAGATGACGGATAAAATAGGCAGTAATTCGACCTGTCCAGCCTAGTTGGCTATTACTATGGCGAGTATGGTTAGTTTCCATATGTATCACCATCTGCTTGCAGGCCATCGATAATACCATCTGTTATCATATGACCTTGCTTTAAGGTTAGCGTCCGATACTTCATGCGCGCAATCAGGCCTAAATCATGAGTGGCAATTAAGACACTGACGCCCATATCATTAAACTCTTCAAACAAACGAATAATATCTAATGATAATTTAGGATCTAAGTTACCCGTTGGCTCATCGGCTAATAAAATTGGTGGTTTATTAACTATGGCACGGGCAATGCCAACACGCTGCTGTTCGCCACCAGAAAGCATATAGGGAAAACATTTAAGTTTGCTAGCAAGGTGTACTTTATCAAGCGCAGCTTCAACGCGCTTACGAGTTTCTTTATGACTATAACCTTCAATAACCAAAGGTAGAGCGACGTTATCAAATACCGTACGGTCCATCAGTAAATTATGGTTTTGGAAAATCATGCCGATACCACGACGCACATAGGGTATTTGCTGGTACTTTATTGATGACAATTCGGTACCATTAATTTCAATGCTACCAGCGCTAGGCTTTTCCATCACACTCATTAATTTGAGTAAGGTACTTTTGCCTGCGCCCGAGTGTCCGGTTAAAAACGCCATTTCACCAGGAGCAATAGCAAAGCTCACTTGTTTCAGTGCTAGGAATCCTCCTGGATATGTTTTGCTAACGTTATTAAATCGGATCATTATTATTCTTATTGTTTAATTTTTTATGCCAAAGCGTGAATAAATTAATTTTCTTCGGTAAATAGTGCATCAATAAAATCATCGCCATTAAACGGACGTAAATCATCAATACCTTCACCAACCCCCAAATAACGAATTGGAATGGCATGTTTATCAGCAACAGCGAAAACCACGCCACCTTTAGCCGTACCGTCTAATTTTGTTAATGCTAAACCGGTTAAACCTACTGCTTCATCAAATAATTTGGTTTGACTCAAGGCATTTTGCCCTGTGCCTGCGTCTATCGTCAACATCACTTCATGTGGTGCGTTAACATCTAACTTTTTCATTACCCGAACCACTTTCTTTAACTCTTCCATTAAGTGGCCTTTATTCTGCAAACGCCCTGCAGTATCGGCAATCAGTACATCGACACCACGCGCTTTAGCGGCACTAATAGCGTCGAAAATTACTGAAGCGCTGTCAGCTCCAGTATGTTGTGCCACTACCGGAATATCATTACGTTCGCCCCATACTTGCAACTGCTCAACAGCGGCGGCACGGAAGGTATCACCAGCAGCTAGCATTACCGATTTACCTTCAGCCTGAAATTGCTTCGCTAGCTTACCAATAGTGGTGGTTTTACCGACGCCATTGACACCTACCATCAAAATCACAAATGGACCATTTTCTGATTTAACAACCAAAGGTTTACTGACCGGCTCAATCACTTTTTTCAATTCAGTTTTTAATAAGTCATACAAAGCTTCGGCATCTTTTAATTGATTTCTAGATGCTGATTCAGTTAATGAATCAATAATTTTAGTGGTTGTTTCAACACCCACATCAGCTAATAACAAATGTGTTTCTAATTCTTCAAATAACTCTTCGTCAATTTTTTTGCCGCGGAATAAGCTAAAAATTCCACCACCAAGATTCTGCCGTGTTTTGGTTAAGCCCTGCTTTAAACGGGCAAAAAGGCCAAGTTTTGGCTCTGGCTCTGGCTCTGGCTCTGGCTCTGGCTCTGGCTCTGGCTCTGGCTCTGGCTCTGGCTCTGGCTCTGGCTCTGGCTCTGGCTCTGGCTCTGGCTCTGCAGCAGTTTGTTCAATAGGCAATTCTTCGCAAGTATTATCTTGTGAAATACCCGCTAATTCTGCTGCTGAATCGACTTCAGTAACAGCATCATTAGATTCAATGTTTTGCGTATTTTCTTCCGTTGTTTCAACGGCAGCAACTTGTTCTTTTTTCCCAAGACCTAACCAGGAAAACATACCTTTTTTCTTCGACATAAATGTATTACAGCACTAATTTAATGAATAGCACGAACTTAAATCGTTAATCTATTCATGAGTTCAGTTGGTATTCGCTACCAAACAAGGATAAAATTGTCGATATAGTATCACCTTACCTGCCGACAAAAAACAAAAGCTGTTGAAGTTATGAGCAAACTCAAAAAACAACCAAATAAAAATGCCGCAAAAGGGCATATTCGTATCATTGCTGGTCAACATCGCGGTCGAAAATTGCCGGTATTAATGGCTGATGGTCTGCGTCCAACGACTGATCGAGTCAAAGAAACGGTTTTTAATTGGTTAATACCCTACATTCAAGATGCGACATGTTTAGACTGTTTTGCCGGCTCAGGCGGTTTAGGTTTTGAAGCACTTTCACGCGGTGCTAAGTCAGTTACCTTTATCGAACTCAATAAAGCAGCGGCGCAACAACTAAACGCTAACAAAACACTGTTAAAAGCGAGCAATATCGAAATTTTGTCAGCTAACGCCATCGACTTTTTAAAAAAAAATCAGCAAGAGTTTTCACTCGTATTTATCGACCCTCCTTTTAGAAAGGATTTAGCACAACAAGCGGCAGAAGTATTATCACAACAGGGCTTATCGGAAAATGCCTTAATATATGTTGAAATGGAAGTCGATAATAATAGCCAAGTGATGCCAAGTCATTGGCAACTACTAAAAGAGAAAGTCGCTGGACAAGTTGTCTATCGACTTTACCAAAATACTCAACCGTAAGAGTTAATAAAACCTTGTGATAAAAAAAGAGGCCTAGGCCTCTTTTTTTTATCATCCATTAACAGAACTAATTCTAGCTTAGTTTTTAGTCGCTTTAGATTTTAACTTTAAATCATGAAAATCAAAGCTGAAATCTGTCGCCCACGAAACAGCTTTCATCGTGACATAATTAATACTGCCATCTGGGTTCAAATTAAAATTTACATAAGCATCGGCTTCCAATGTTCGATCATTCCAACGAACAATAAAAGTATTGTGTTGATAATGCTCTAAAGAGCCGCGTAGTGCTGGCGTATTGCCAAATTGCATCACTAAGTTGTTATTTTCAGCACTAATCGTTATTTCACCATACCAATTATCAACATAAGTTTGCGCATAACCTGTTAACGGTAATGATGGTTTTGAATTTTTATCTACACTGGCGGCAGCTTCAGCTAATTGTGCTTTTTTGTCTGCTTCGTAAGCTTTCATTTTTGCTGCGTAATGCTCAACCCAGTCTTTCTCAGGTAATTTTAAATATTCATTCAATATCTGTTGCGATATGGCGTTAAATGCAGAACCTGATTGCTGGTTGGTTAAAATCACCATGGCTAAGTTTTCTTCAGGCACCATCACCACTTTTGACACCATGCCTAAAATGCCACCGGTATGCTGAATCACCTTAACACCGTGATAATCTTTCACAAACCAACCCAAAGCATACGCAGTAAAGTGGGTTTTATCTTGATCGGTAGCGCTTTGTGGTACCGGCAATAGTGTCCGAGCTTGCCACATAGCACGACTTTGTTTTTCACTAAATAGTCTTAATTCTTGGTCGCCATTTTGGCCGTATTTTCCGCGCTTTAACTGGGCTTTTAACCAAAGCGACATATCGTTAACGCTGGATGCTACCGAACCTGCCGAAGAGAATTTTTCTAGGAAGTTTCCGCCAACCACATGCAGTTTTCCGTCAAGCGGCACATGGGCACGGGCGACATTTTTATTTGCCGGTGGAATGAGTGAAAACTTTGCTCGAGTGTTCTTCATGCCTAACTTATTGAAAATATTTTCTTGTATATTTTCATGCCAAAGCTTGCCCGTAATTTTGGCAATAATTTCACCAGCAATAACATACATTAAATTATCGTAAGCAAATTCACTTCGAAAACTCGACACTTGTGGTAAGTGCTTTAAGCCTTTAATAACATCTTGATTCGTTAAAGTTGTTTCCGGCCAAATCATTAAATCGCCAGCGCCAAGGCCCAGACCACTGTTGTGAGACAATAAATCTATAATGGTAAATTCACGAGTAACATAAGCATCAGGCATCTGAAACTCAGGAATAATATCAATAACTTTTGTTTGCCAGGTTAACTTACCTTCATCGACAAGTTGCGCTAACAAAGCCGCGGTCATGGCTTTAGTATTTGATGCTACGCCAAACAAGGTATCGGCAGTAACCTTTTGCTCGCTGCCATGTTTAAGTACGCCAAAGCCTTTACTTAAAACCACTTGATCATCTTTAACAATAGCGACGGCAATGCCCGGTACTTGAAAAGCTTTCATTGCTTGAACTACCGACTGCTCAATACGAGCAACTTCACTCGCTGCGTTTTCAGCATTAGTTTTCGCAAAGGTTAGGGTGGAAACAAACAGTGCGCTTATTAAAAGCCATGAATAGCCTAATTTCATTACAATTCCTTAATGCTCCAATAAGAGCTTTATTTTTATTTTTCGCCGATACCGTAACTGATGTCAGTTATTTTGACCAGCGCTAGGACGCACAGATTTAAAATGAAGTTCAAGCAATAAAGAAAATATCGGTATGGGAAGTGTTGCAAAATAAATTGAGCCACAGCAGGGTTACCGTGACTCAATCAGGAAAAGCTAATTATTAATTAAACCCGCTAACCCTTGTTTAGCAAATGTCGGCAAAGCGAACGCAGCACTATGCAGTGCTTCATTATAATATTGAAAGTCTAAACCGCTCTCAATCACACGTTGTGGATTAAAATCTACAGTTGGGTGATATTTTTTACTGGCAAAAGTAAAACTCCATAAGCCGCCTGGGTAAGTTAAGTTACTGAAAGAATATAAATAACTGGCTGGGAATACAGCATTTAACACTTTCAATAACGACTGCTGAATATCCATGGCATACCAAGAAGATTCACCTTGAGAGACAACAATACCGTCATCAGACAAGCAATTGAAAACATCTTGATAGAAAGCTTCACCAAATAACGGCTGTGCCGGGCCAATTGGATCAGTGCTATCAACAATAATTACGTCGAATTTTTCTGTTGTATTTTTTACAAATTCCACACCGTCACCTATGATCAATTGCATTTTCTCATGATCTAAGTCTTTTGAGGTTTGCGGAATATGTTGACGACATGCTTCAACTACCATGGCATCAATTTCAACCATAGTACACTTTTCAACACCTTGATGACGCAACACTTCTCGTGCGGTACCGCCGTCACCACCGCCAATAACCAGTACATTTTTAGGTGCCGGATGAACAAACAATGGCACGTGAGCTATCATATCGTGATAAGCAAATTCATCACGCTCGGTCACCATAATTAACCCGTCATTGAGCAACATTTTGCCATGACCTTTAGTTTCAACCACATCAACAGTTTGAAACTCGCTTTTTCCTGAAAAAAGCACTTGCTCAACCTTGAATTTTAAACCTAAAAAGTCTTGGAATTTTTCTTCAACCCATAAATCAGAGTGCATGGTTTTCTCCTGCAATATCAAGCTCTGTAGCTTGCGTAAAGGTTTCTTGCGGTAAAATATAATTGGCAAAGTGAACGGTATAACTATTTACTAAACGCTCAGTTACCGCTGACTTAATGACATAATGCTTTGGTACAAACTGTTCAGTTAATTCAGCAAATTCAAGCTCATTAAAACTTAATAAATCAAATGACTTAGGGGCAAGAATTTTCAAAAAAGTTGCCGCAAGCGTAATTAAGTTAATATTAGATTCAATACTGACATAGCTACTATTGGCTTGTGGCGTAACATGAATGGTTAAGTATTCTTCACCACGAATGGCATTAATCGAGTAGCCAAATGGTTCAAAAACAAAATCATCCAGCATGAAATCACTAAATAGTGCATCAAGCTGCAGAAATTGACGAATTTCCTCGGCTTTTAAACCAACGGTGGTCAACTTATCAGACGCTTGTTGACTAATTTGATATGCTAAAAGCTCGTAAGTTTTATCTTTAACCTCAGCTTTAAATTCATTGTCTTGATGAAAAATATAATTGTGGTGGCTGTCTAGCTCACCAAAGCGATAAGCTTTGCTCGGCATATATTGGCTTAATAGCTTAATATCATCACCAAAGGTACTCGGCTGAGCATGAGCAAAATATTCATTTTTTCGTTGATAGATCACTTGCCTGATTTGATCCATGCCTATTTGCTGAATAAAAAATTCAACCGCATGAACTAAGTGCGTATTACCACACGTCAAAATAAGTAATCGGTCATGCCAAACAAATAAACTAGATTCAGACAGTAAAAATGCCTTACATTCACCGTTATTGATGGACGATAAAATATGGGCATGACAACGTTCGACCATAGCGGTCCAAAAGTCATCGGCAATATCATCAATTAAAGAAAGCTGAGCGGGGTTTACCATAATCTCTGCTTTTTTTTCTGAGCCTTCAAAAAACAATAATCTATCCTCTATACAGGGGTAACATTTTGTCCCCGGGTATTAATATCAAAGGAGCTAACAACGCGCTGAAAATACCAGCAAAAAAGTGCGCGCTATTTTACAAAAAAAAAGACCAATTTCAATAAAAATAGTCGCTATTTAACATCAAACAACACGATACGATATATTTAAAAAAAACTATACTTTATTTCACTTTTCAGCATAATTGCGATTTTTAAATAGTTAGTCTTTAGTTAGGTATATTCTAATGAGCAATCACAACATGTCATTAGCAGCGCAAGACAAAATATCCACGATTAATATCACATTAACGCCACCCGATACCTTGTTTGATTTTGCTCAACCGGCACAAGGAATATTTAGTAATAGTGTTCACTTAATTGGCTTTGAATTTGATGGCACCGCTTGCTTTCGCAAAGGCACTAAAGACGGACCAAATGCCCTACGTAAGGTGTCAGATGGCATTGAGTCATTTTCACCTTATCTAGAAGCAGATCTTGAAGAAATAACATTTTTTGATTTAGGTAATCTGTCTACTCGCATTACCCCTAGCGATGACCAACATAAGAATATCGAACAACAATGGCAAACCGCAAGTGATGATTTTACTGCCCTATTTGGCAAACAAAACTTACGCGAAAATAATATCAAAGTTCTGACCTTAGGTGGCGAGCATTCAATATCATTCGCACCTATTACCACCTATTTAGCGCAATATGATGACTTAGTATTAATTCATTTAGATGCCCATGCCGATTTACGCGACGGCTATCTTGGTTTTCATCATTCACACGCGGCGATAATTCACCGCGTTCACGAGCAGTTTGGCCCTGCACATAGCTTAATACAATACGGCATTCGCTCAGGTACCAAAGCAGAATACCAGTGGATGAAGACCAATAACACCCTATGCAAATCTCGCGCTGAGTTTTTACAGAGCATTGAAAGTATTGATGATCAGCGACCAATATATTTAACTCTCGATTTAGATTATTTCGATCCCAGCTTCTTCCCTGGAACTGGCACACCAGAGCCAGGTGGTGAAGACTTTCATTCATTTATTAGTCTTTGCAAAATACTAACAGCTAAAAACTTTGTTGGCTGCGACGTTGTTGAGTTAGCACCCAATATTGATCGTACCGGCAACAGCGACGTATTCGCAGCTAAAGTTGTACGTGAATTAATCCTTTGTTTACAACCAAATTAGGAGCCTGCCTTGAAAAACTTACCTAATCACTGGACCATAGAAGATGCAAAAAAAACCTATCGAGTAAATCGTTGGGGCAATGGCTATTTTGATATTGGCGATAGTGGCGACATTAATGTTACTCCACGTTATGACCAGCCCAATTTAAAAATCAATATGCGCGAAATTATTGAAGAAATGCAAAATACTGGCATTCAGTTTCCTGCCGTTATCCGTTTCCATGATATTTTACGTTCGCAAGTTGAAGTACTTAACAAAACCTTTAGAAATACCATCGAAGAAGCACAGTACGAAGGGCAATATTTCGGCGTATTTCCCGTAAAAGTAAACCAAATGCGCGAAGTGATCGAAGAGATTGTTGATGCCGGCAGTCGCTTCAGTTACGGGCTAGAAGCGGGCTCTAAGCCTGAGCTTATTGCCGCCTTGGCCTACAATACCAACAAAAACTCACTAACCATCTTAAACGGCTATAAAGATGAAGAATATCTACGTTTAGCCTTACTCGGTTTAAAAATTGATCGAAAAATCATTATCGTTATCGAAAAATTCAGTGAGCTGACAAAGCTAATAAAGCTTTCACAAGAATTAAACGTAAAACCTATAATTGGCTTACGGGTAAAAATGATGGTGAAAGGCCGCGGGAAATGGGAAAACTCAAGTGGTGAACGAGCAAAGTTTGGTTTAAGTATCGCGGAAATTTTAAATGCCATTAATATGTTGGAAACCGCAGGATTAAGTGACTGCGTTCAACTATTACATTTTCACATTGGCAGCCAATTAACCGACATTAGAGCGATAAAAGAAGCCGTTCAAGAAGCGTCACTAATCTACTGTAAGCTGGTAAAACAGGGAGTTCCTCTTGAATATGTTGATGTTGGTGGTGGTTTAGCGGTTGATTATGACGGCTCGCAATCAACCAATGACTCTTCGTGCAATTACAACTTATCAGAATACATTGCAGATATTGTTTACGGCTTTAAACAAAACTGTGAATTGGAAGCTGTTCCACATCCACACTTAGTTAGTGAAAGTGGCCGCGCCATGACGGCACACCACTCTTGCGTGGTAACAAAAGTGATTGGTGAAATTCATCCCAGCGGCACACAATATAACACCCGAAAGTTAACCGGCGAACATATTATTGTTACAAACTTTCGTGAATTAGAACAAAGCCTTACTGATACTGACAAAGAGAATAATCATCAAGAAGTTTACAACGATGCTGCACAGTTAAAATCACAAGCAATGCATGCTTTCAAATTAGGTATTTTCTCTTTAGATGAATTAGCCAAGGTTGAAACCATGTATTGGCGCATTCTCAACACCATAGAGCAACAACTGAAAAACAATGAGTTTGTACCTGAAGAGTTAGACTCTATTTCAGAAATGCTTTCTTCGCAATATCTAGCCAATTTTTCGGTATTTCAATCTGCTGCCGACTCTTGGGCTATCGACCAAGTACTGCCCATTATGCCTATTTCTCGTTTGCACGAAAAACCAAGCAAACTGTGTAGTTTAGTGGATATTACTTGCGACAGTGATGGCAAAATTGACAAATTTATTGGTGAAGACGTAGTTGCAAAACATATTCCGTTACACCAATTAAACGCTGATGAAGACTACTTTATTGGTATATTTTTAACTGGAGCTTATCAAGATGTGATGGGTGACATGCACAACCTTTTTGGTCGCTTAAATGAAGTGCATATTGTCAGCTACGATGATGACCCAAAAGACTTTTACATTGAAGAAGTGGTGAAAGGTTCGTCGGTAGAAAACGTGTTATCAACAATGCAATATACCCCCGCAATAATGGCACAGGTGGTAAAAAAAGAGATTGATAAGCAAATCGCCCGTGGAAAAATCAAACCTCGAGAAGGGGTTAATTTGATCGACTTTTATGATGAATGCTTGCTAGGTTACACCTATTTAAAATAGCTATCAGGCGCGATAAATTAATCTTTATCACGCCTAATCCCTCGGAAAACGCTGTAACTTGATCTGCGTCAAACCCAGATGCGACATAATGTCGCACTCTGCCTAACTTGTTTTGTTTTTAAGAAAAACTTCAGTAAAAATCATTCTGTTAGCCCATTTTTATTATCAGGATGTAGTAATGCAACTCTCAAAAATTTCCCAAACACTTGCTCTCGTTTTGTCCGTCGGCTCAGTAAATGTTTTCGCTGAAGATGTTAACGACAACAGTATTGAAGTGATCACCATAGAAGCCCCCAAATTAACGCATTCTGAAACAGCGCTAGCAGAAGGTAATTTAGTGATGCCTGATGTGGCTGATTGGCTAAAAACCGTACCTGGGGCAAACATTAATAAAAACGGCCCAATCACAGGTATTGCTCAATATCGTGGCATGTTCGGTGATCGCATTGCCAAAACTATCGGAGGCCAAAAAATTGTTAGCGCTGGACCAAACGCTATGGATGCACCGTTAACTTATATTAATCCGATTATGGTTGAGTCCGTGTCTGTTTACCGCGGAATTGCGCCAGTGCGCATTGGTATTGATACCCTTGGCGGTGCTGTTGAAGTTAATCTTAAAAAAGCAGAAGTAGATACTAGTTCGGCTTTAAGTGGTGATTTAGCCCTTAGCTACAACGACATTAATGATGCATCAACGATTGCTGGCGACATTAATATTAGCAATGAAAACACCGGCATTTTGTTGTATTTAACCGACCAAAGTGGTGATGACTATGAAGATGGTGCAGGTAACGTTATATCTTCAACAAAATACGATAAGAAGCAGTACGGTATAGATGTACGTCATCAAGGTAAAGATTGGCAAATTGGCGCAACTTGGCACCACGCAAAAACCGACGATTCTGGTACACCAGCATTGCCGATGGATATCGATTACATCGATTCTGACCGCTACAACCTTGATGGTGAATTACAATTAAATGACTGGCAATTAAGCTGGCAGTTAGGTTACCAAGATGCCACACATGGCATGGATAACTTTAGTCAACGTCAAAGTATGGACGCCAGTATGTACCGCTATAATACCGCCGATGCACAATCATTAGACTACAAGTTATTGCTAAGCCAAGGTGATTGGTTATTTGGCCTTGAGGGTTTTGACGCCGAACATAATTCTGTGATCACCAACCCAGAAAATATGATGTTTGAAATTAAAAACTTTAATGATGTTAAAGATGCGCGCCATTCAATTTTTGCTGAATGGACACCAAGTAGTGGCAAATTTTCACATACCATAGGGCTTAGAGTAAAAAGCAATAGCGCTGACGCGGGTGAAATATCTCATTCAATGGCGATGATGAATCCGAATATCAAAGCCCTACAAGACGAATTTAACGATGCTGACCGCAGCGTATCAGATACCACATTTGACTTAGCCTTCAGTAGCGAATATCAATGGACCAATACTACAGCAGTTAACTACTCTGTGGCTGTTAAACAACGTGCAGCAAGTTACCAAGAACGTTACTTATGGGTGCCTATGCAAGCAACTGGAGGTTTGGCTGATGGCAAAACTTATGTTGGTAATATCAATTTAGACAACGAAACGGCTTATCAAATTAATGCTGGTATTTCATATGACGAAGGTGACTTTGCCATCGCTCCACAAGTGTTTTACCAAAAAGTTGATAACTACATTCAAGGCACACCATCGACCGATATGCGAGTGAAAATGGTTGCAGGTATGATGGGTGATGACAGCCCACTAACCTTCACCAATATTGACGCAACCTTATACGGCGCCGATATGAACTGGCATTATCGTTTAAACGAGCAATTTAAATTGTCGGGGATTGTTAGCTATGTGCGTGGAGAACGTGACGATATAAATGACGATCTTTACCGTATTTCGCCATTCAATACCCGTATCAATTTAAATTACCAATATAAAAATTGGCAAAGTAACTTAGCAATTCATGCTTACAGTTCACAAAATAAAATCTCTGAGCTCAACAATGAAAAAGCATCAGCTGGTTATGCTGTTGTTGACTGGCAAGTAGATTATTTTGTTAGCAGTGGTTTAGTAGTTCGAGTGGGTGCCAACAATTTATTGGACAAGCAGTACAGCGATCACCTTGGCGGAGTTAATCGCGCCAATGGCAGTGAAATTGCCGTTGGAGACAAAATTAGTGCTATGGGAAGAAATGTATATCTGGCTGTGGATTACCAGTTTTAACCGCTATTTTTGATGGCGCCACCCTGCCATTAACTATATTTTGGTGTGATACCCGCTCTATTTCAAAATACGCATTTCAGCAAGTCGAAAAAGGGGTAGCTACAAGACATTGATTGAAGAGAAAAGTATTCTATTGTCAAAATCAATAACGCAGGAGATGACCCTTTATCGGCTTGCCCGTAGGGAACATAAGCTAGAAAATCAGGCCAGCGTTGCAATATTTGATAAGGGAATAACCATTATCTACATATTGCGCCTTGAACTGAATTCCTAGCTTAGTTCTGAAAGTATATTTTGAAGTAGAGCGGGTATAGTAGAGCCAGTATCATCTTGATACTGGTTTTTTTTGTAATTTTCTTTGTAACGTTCGACGATGCATACCCAATTGCCGAGCTGTTGCCGAGACATTGCCATCATTGCTGTTTAGCACTTGGTTAATATGTTCCCATTCCACACGTTCAGCCGACATGGTATCAACATCAAATGCTACGGATTTGATCTGCTCTTGCTCAGAGTTTAAAGCAGTCAGTAACATTTGCGTATTGACCGGCTTTGCCAAATAGTCATCTGCGCCTAAGCGCATCGCTTGCACCGCAGTAGCAACACTAGCGAAGCCTGTGAGTAAGACTAAACGTACCTTAGGTAAAGCAGCCCGAATTGGTTTTATTAGCATTAAGCCATTTTCAGAAGCGAGCTTCATATCCAATAAAATGTAATCCGGTTTAGTTTGCAAACATGCATGTAAAGCTTGATCAGCCTGATGAACCTGTTGACAGTTAAAGTCATGCTTTGCCATGCGCCTAGCTAGCGTGGCGGCAAATGAAACATCATCTTCAATGATTAACAATTTCTTCATCATTTATAGTTTCTCTTCCAATAGCGGTAAATTGACTAAAGCAATACAGCCTTGTTCAGGGTGATTTAGCAGTTTAAGTTTGCCACCGAGTCGATGAAAGGTCGAGTTTGATAAAAATACCGCCATACCTAAACCTGATTCGCTATTAACCATTTGCTCACCAAGCACAGCACGCTGGGCTTGATTCATGTTCGCTTCAATGCCTAAACCAAAATCGCGTAACTTTAACGACAAGGATTTTTCTTTCACGCCCACCGTTAAGGTAATTTTATTTTGCTTATTTTCTTGGTTTGCTCGAATAGCATTTTGTACTAAGTTCAACAGCGCCGGTAATAACATGGCATCAGACTCTATTGTTGCGTCAATGGGCTCTGCCTGAATAATATCGAGTTGTTGCTCTGGGAAATGAAAGTGCATTTGATCAACCAGCTGCTCTATTAGCTCATCAATCGACAATCGGGCTTTTTTATTTTCTCGAATAGAAGTGGCTAAAGAACGAAAATACCCCAGTTGACTAGTACACTGATGAAGCGGCTCTGCCATGGCTATTACCGCTTCATGCTCAGGATAATCTTCCGCCAACTCTTCATACAATAATTGCAGGTTCGCTAGCGGTGTTGCTACTTGATGGGTAACTTGCGCCGATGCGACTCCCAGCGCCAATAACTGCTCACTCTTTAACTGATCTTCACGCTGCAAAGCGATAGCTCGCTCGCGGTTGGTGATCACCCGTGCCATTGCACCAACAACAAAAGTCACTACCAGCACAGATAACAAGAAGTTTGCCCACATACCAATAAAATGATTGCTCATATCCATGTGATGCATGGTATGTTCTGGCATGGTTAACAACAGCACACTGTATGACGCCACAGCCGATAGCGAAATAAACAACAAATAGCGTGCTGGTAAGCTTACCGCGGCAATGACTATCGGCAATAGCAACAACGAAACAAAGGCATTGGTAGCACCACCACTTAATGACAGTAAAACTGTTAAAAAAACAACATCCGCCACCAATTGAAAAACAATCGCTAAATTGCCAGCGCTGCGTTTTCGAAAGGCTAATATGCTAAACGCATGAAAAACACTTTCAACAATGATAACAATCACTAACGGCATCAACGCTATTTGCAATGACATAACAAAATAGACGATTAGTACCGTAAATAGTTGAATGACGATAGCGATGGTTCTTAATAAGAACAAACGCTGAATTATGGTCATGGTTTGGTAATTAACTGACGGCATAGCGACTCATAAAAGTTAAAACGTAACGGGCTTCTACACTAGTGATTAATTTCTATGCCCAAATTTGACAAGCCTTCTTCTAATACTAAGGCTTTAGCTTGCTGGCAAGTAGCTTTGTTTTCACTGGCATTTTTTAGGAAATCAAATAGCTCATTTTGCGTTGCTTTTTCCCATTCCATTAATGGGTGCGCGTTAATTTGTTGCGGAGAAATAATAAGCTCTTCTTCATCAGGCGTTTGCTCGTCCATTTCCTGTGCTAGGCTCAATTCAACATAGTAACTAACACTGTTTTCCGATAACTTGCCGATGTTTTCAAAAGCACTATTTTGTGTGTCTTGCATAGATTGAAACAACGACATAAGTGCCATTGCGCTGTCTAAGGCAGGAAAAACACCAAAAAAGTCAAAAGCCTCTGGATCTGGCACTTGCTCTTCTAGTTTAGCAATTTGCGCATCATAATTTATTTTACAGCGGCTATCTTTGTCCAGCCATTGCCAAACAAGATCAAGCTGGTTTCGCAACACTTTGTATTCACCAAACTCCGCGTGCTCAGCAAACATTTGATAATTCGGCAACATGCGCTCCAATAATGCCGCACAAAATGCTACTTGCTGCCATTGACTTAATTTTTTAAAAGGGAGGTGAATCACCACGTTATGTCTCATTATCAATCTAAAAAGTAGGGCGCTAGTATAACCCTATTTAGACATTTTCGTTAACTGCTTCTGTGCATATTCAAAGCGTAAACGATACTCAGTGAGCTTATCTTCCAATTCATTAACTTGCTGTTCAAGTTTATGATTTAAATCTGTATTCTCATCACGTAAATACTTAATGGTTTCTCGTGCTTTGTTATACTCCAATTCCTGTTTACTTTTGCTTTCTCGTACCATTTCTCGGTTTTTAATTGCCGCAGATTTTTCTGTTTGCAAGTTTTGTTCTAGTTGGCTGACTTGTTGTTCAAGCTCTTGCACCGCATTGGCCAGCTCAGTATTTTTATCACTCAACGCTTGCTGAGCTTGTTGTTCTTGTTTTAGTTTTTCAATGTGGTTGGAAATTTCTTGCGTTTGCTGAGCAATTTTTGCTTCAAACGACTTCTCTGTGTTATCAGCATTTTTTTGTAATTCACTGAGCGCTTTTTCTTTATCTTCGAGGTTTTTTTCTAGTTTATTAACTGCTTGCTGTTGATGCGATGCTAACTTTTCTATCTCTCGCTGCTGCTGTTCTTTTAATTGCTGATTACTAGTTTTGAGTTTTTCTTGTTCAACTTTATGTTCAGCAATTTTTTGCTCAAACATCCGTAACTCTTGCTTTAGCTTTTGATTATTTTCATTACTTTTAACGATATTATCTTCAAGTGCTTCAAGGCTTTTTTGTAACCTAACTATTTCACTTTTATCTTGCTTAGTTTGCTGATTGTTGTTGCTAATTTCACTATTCAACAGCGCATTTTCTTTTTCAAGTTGCCCTACTTTCTGCTGTTGATTTTTACTTTCACTCGTTAATTGCTGATGTTGTTTTGTTAAATCTGCCGCTTCTTTCACTTGCTTAGCTTGTAACTTGCGGCCTTGTTCAATATCAAGCATTAAGGCATCATTTTCAGCTTGTAACTGAGCCACTTTTTGGTTTTGTTTTAGCGCTTTTTCTTCCAGAGCTTGTCTTTGCTTAATCAGTTCTGCGGCTTGCTTTTGCTCATTTGAAAGTAAATCATTGCTCGATTTTAGCGCTTGCTCTTGTTTGGCTTTTAAATATTCAAGTTCGCTGGCAGCTTGTTCATATTTTAATTGCGACTCAGATACCTGTTGATTCTGTACCGACATAGCCGCAGCTTTTGCTTTGTCACTCTTTTCAAGGCTGTCATATTGCTGCTTTAGCTTAGCGACGGTTAATGCTAATTCTTCTGATTGCTGTTGCGCCTGACTAAGCGCCTGTTGGCTTTTAGTCGAACTTATTTTTAGCTGATTAACTTGTTGCGTAAGTGTTGAATTTTCTTGTAACTTTTCTTTTAACACTTGTTCGGTATCGGTGAGTTTTGCCGTGTTTAATTTGGCATGATTTTCTAACTCTTGGCTTTGTTGGCTAAGTTGCTGCTGCAATTTTCGGACTTCAACATTAAGGCTATCAATTTCATTACGGTGTAATTGTTGTGCGGCATCTTTTTGCTGAGATAATTCATTATGCTGTTTACTGAGCGCTTGGAAGCTCGGGTGCTGATTAATAACTTGCGGGGTTAGTGGTATATTTTTACTGTAATCCGTTAAAAGCGCAGTAATTTTATCTTCAATTTGGACGTAGATTTCGCCCGCTAAGTTTTGAATATTTTCTTCAACATCACTCGGTAATTTTTTCTGTTCAGTCATACGGTATTAGTCCCTAACCCTAGGTCAAATATACATCATGGTACGAAAATCATCCTAGCAGAGGTTTAGTTTTTATTCACCATTATTTAGTATCACTGATCAGCACTGCTGAATACGATAGCTACACCGACGATCACCGGTAAGCAGGTACTCACTTCTCTCGACAGAAAAGCCGTCACCGAAGCATTGCTGGAAAATAACCAACTCAGAACGACAAAAATTTTGACATTGTGTTGCCGCCGCGCAAATAGGGCAATGGCTTTCAATCAATAGGTACTCATTTGTCGATACCTTTTCAACACTGGCCATATAGCCCTCTTGTGAGCGAAGTAAAGCCAAAGTTTCAATTTTACTATTTAGACTAGTACACACACTTAAAGCGGCTTTATACTTCTCAAGCATTTGCTTTTCGCGCATGGCAATAACTTGCTCTAAACCTTGTTCCCCAAATATATTGCTGACTGATTCAATTAAGTGCAAAGTGAGATCCGCATGACGGTCTGGAAAACGTTTATGGCCTAATTCGGTAAGTTGCCACATTTGTTTTGGTCGGCCTACGTCCGCTTTTTGCAGAAAGTGGCTAACGAGCTTTTTTTCTTCTAAGCGCAATAAATGCTGCCGAGCGCCCATACTGGTCATTGCCAGTACTTTAGCTAATTCACCAGAAGTCATTGCACCTTGGTTTTTTAATTTCGCCAATATGGTATCGACATTTTTCATCTGTTCCATGGTTACTCAGTTTTCTAAATCAATATCTGCTAAAACACTGACTAGATAATAAACATAAAGGTTTAAAAAGGTAAATTAAAATTCATTTTTGGATTCTATAACAAGTTATTGATAATAATTTGTCCAATAACGCAAAAAGGGCCGTAAGGCCCTTTTTCAATCTTAATATAATTAAGTTTGGTTATTTTTCTTCTGTTGCTGTTACTGGCGTAAAGCGGATAGCATTAACTTTTGCCGGTGATTCACTTTGGTTACGCAACTGCGCTAAACGGTTAACTTGGCCAATTGAACCTAACATCGCGTGAATTGGGATGAATAAACCACGCTTGTGAAAATCAAGAACTTTATCATCACTTAGGGCTTGTACTTTCTTTTCATCAACACCGTAAAGACCAACAAGCTTCTTAGTTTCGCCAGCTGCAAAACTTACATTTAGCTCAAGCTCCATTAATAAATCATTGTCTAATAATTCTTTAATGAATTTTTCGTTCATGACTTCATTGTCATATAAACGACCTAATGAGTCTTGCACACCTTTAAAGAATTCAGTGTCATTGCCATCAGCATCAAATAACTCATTCTCTTTATCTTCACCAACAAACTTGTTATCTAAGTCAACACACGCTGTTAAGGTTTTTTCTTTCTCTGGGTCTAAACCTAAAGAAAATGGTGCCATTGCAATGCTTTGAGGAATATATACTGCATTCCAAGAATCTTCTTTATGGTAAAGGTTTTCGCCCGCCTCTAGGCCAAGCATAGCAACACTGCGGTAGCGTTCAGAATCATTATCTTTCACTAATACAATTGGGTAGCTAGTTGCCGCTTGTGAATATTCAGGTGCGGTAACAGGCGCAATATGTTGATTAGCGACATGGGATAAGTCACGTTTTGCGGCAATTTTAATGTTTTGATGTGTTTCTTTTTTAATTGGAGTAATGTTAGCCATGAATAAGTTCTCTTTTACTGCGTCTTTAATAGTTGTCGTTTTATGACACTTTTCTGTTGTTGATAATAGTTATGGAGACAGACATTAGGGCTTTCAATGGTATAATTAAAATAATCTCTATAATAATTATAGGATTTTAACTAATACAATAAATAGTTAAATATAACCACCTATAAAACAATAAGTTACTTTATGAACATGATTAAAATTTTTTGTTTGGTTTTATTTATTATAAGCCCTCTTAGTTGGGCAAAACCAAAAACAGTCAGTACCTTCAATGTTAATGCTGCAGGCTTTACCCAAGTAAGAATTACAAATGATACGCTGGTTGTTTTGGCCTGTTATGTTGCTATTGACGGCTTCAAGAAGAAGTTTCGTTTGCGCGCTAAAACAACTTCACAATGGATAACAGCAACAGATACACGCTACAACTACCAAAATTTCAGTACTTGGTGTGATTATTTAGAGCTGCACCCAAAATACAATAATTACCCGATATTTCCTGCTTACTAACTATTGAAACCTCCTATTAAGAAAAATCAATATTCCCAACAACAAATACAAATGATAACAGTTATCAGTTGCGTTACGTTTTGTAACTAATTATAATGCCCGCATAACAAAAACGACCTCTCTCTTTGATATATTTGGGCTTTATTAACATGAAACTAAATTTTAATACCATCATGGCTGCGGCAATTTCTGCTGCAACCTTTACTGCATCTGCTGGCGAAAACCTGTGGGTTTACGCAAAAGGCACCGATACACGCCCGGCAGGTAGCTACGAGTTTAAAATTGCTGACACTATTCGTTTAGATAAAAATGCAGGCGATCACTATACTTTCCACGATATTCGTCCTGAAGTTGAATATGGTGTCACCGATAGCTTAACCGTTGCTGTTGAAGCCATTATTTTTGATCACGATTACGATGTCGGCTCAGAAGACGAAGGCGCTCCATGTCCTATGTGTGAAGCAGGCGACGGTACTGGTAAATTTAGCGACACGCAATTTGCTGGTTATGAACTTGCCATGAAATATAACGTACTAAGCCCGTACAAAGATGCGTTTGGTTTTTCATATGGTTTAGCTTATGAACGTCGTGACAAATATCGTTTAGATGGTGCAGATATCGATCAAGATTCATTTGTTGGTACCTTATTTTTCCAAAAAGACTTTTTAGATGACACAGTTGTTACTGTACTAAACATTAAAACTGAATTTGAACGCAGAAAATCAGGTACGGTTGTTGAAGATGAATTCGCGGTTGATATTGCTGCCGCAATTTCTTACCGTTTCGCGCCACAATGGTTTGTTGGTTTAGAATTTAGACATCAATCAGATTACTTAAATCCGCAAGATAAAGCGGAAAAAGGTAACACTGAAGATGGCTTTGATGAAGACGGTTACACGATTGGCTTAAAGAAATCTAATTTTGACTTAAGTGACTTCCGCATTGGTAGCCAACATCAACGTGGTAACTATTTCGGACCAACATTACACTTTGCTGAACAAAAATGGTGGGTGACTGCTGGCGTACTATGGCAAATTAGTGGCGGCGGTTCTGAGCACGCTGATGTTCGTAACGGTCGTAACTGGGATGAGCATGAAAAAATGCACATCGGTTTATCTTATGGTTACGAATTCTAGAAATTTTATGCACTTAGCTTAATTCGATAAGGCTTACACTTACCTGTAAGCCTTTTGCATTTTTAATAATCACAAGTTAATCACTATCATGAGTATGTTACGTAGACGATTTTTAAAAGGTTTAGTTGCCACGGCAGCTAGTTTAGCACTACCCATTCAAGTCGCTTTTGCTAAAAGTTACTTAACCATAGCGCAGGCACAAAAAATATTGTGGCCAGAACAAAAGCTGACACCTGCACCTGTGGATTTGACAGAAGAGCAAGCTGACTTAATTGAAGACTTATCTGATATTCGCGTTCGCAACCATCATATTAATAGCTGGCGCTCGGAAGATGGCGGCTGGTTTATTGTTGATCAGGTTATCGGTAAACATGAAAACATTGATTTGGCCGTCGCGATTAGTGCTGATGGTAAAGTAATGGGCATTGAAGTAATGACCTACCGAGAAACATACGGCGACCAAATTATGCACCCGAAATGGCGTGCACAATTTCACGGCAAAGACAGCAGTGAATTTCTTAAACTCGATAAACAAATTAAGAATATTTCCGGCGCTACCTTATCGTGTCGTCATGTAACAGATGGTATCAATCGACTTAACCATACGTGGTCGAGTGTGCTTAGTAAAATCGCACTGTAAGTTTTATTATGACCGTACGCCAAGTTACTCGCTGCCGGCCACTATTAGGCACTTTTGTTGAAGTGAATTTGCAAGCTGACTTGCCTGAAAAAGCGCTGATTGAATATTCAAATTTAGCCTTTGCAGAGATTGAGAGAGTACAACAGGTTTTAAGCTTTCATCAGCAAAGCAGTGAATTATCACAACTTAATTTGGCATTAATATCTGCGCCAACTTCGGTTAAAAAGATTTCTAACGATCTGATAAAGGTACTCTCGTTCGCCAGTGACTTGCATCAAAAATCTACCGGTATTTATGATATTTCGGTAGCAGCAAATTTAGTTGTCGACAAATACTTGCCTGATCATCTTATCAGGCATAAAAATCAGCCGCCGTACGGTAACTTTAGTGACGTAACACTAACAAACAATAGCATTTGCAGTGCTAAGCCTGTTTTCTTTGATTTAGGTGGTATTGCTAAAGGGTATGCCGTCGATCAAGCCATTTCTAAAATACCGAGTAGTGTTTCAGGCTATATTAACGCCGGCGGCGATATGCGAGTAATTGACTGGTTTGAAGAGCAAGTGGCAATAAAGTATGCGCGCCGCTCAGGCGCATTAAAGCAATTAACATTGCTCAATACCGCCTTGGCAAGTAGTGGCAGTTATTACCAACAACAAGGCTCACAGTATTTCAATCCAAAAACACGACAATATAACGCCATTAAAGGCTGTATTTCTGTTTTTGCTGATAGCGCCATGCAAGCCGATGCACTGACCAAAATTGTCGCACTAATGAAACGCAAGGATGCAAAAAAATTATTAAATCATTATTGTGCTAAAGCCATAACCACCAATAGATTCGGCTTTAGCCGCCAAGTAAACTAGAGAATATGTTATGTCCAACATTAGTCGAAAAATAGCCAAAAAGTATCGCTATTTATTTTATGGATTTTTAAGCTTAAGTGTATTTAGCGGTTCAGGCTTTTGGCTACTAAGAAACTTTGCCATGGTGGAAGGAGACTTCGGCCCAGAATCACATTTTCTACAATATCCTTTTTTGCAACTACACGGTTTTGCCGCATTTATGATGTTAATGGCACTGGGGAGTATTTTTACTTCACATGTTTCAAAAACTTGGACACTGGGCAAAGCCAAAAAGTCAGGTGTCACCCTGATGAGTTTTATTGTTTTTTCACTACTATCGGCCTACAGCCTTTACTATTTAGTTGGCGAAGATTGGCATACCTTACTTGGCAATTCTCACGCTATTGTTGGATTACTGCTGCCAACATTATTGCTTGTTCATATTAAAATTGCCCGTAAATCGCGGAAAAAGAAAGCGCATTACCATCATAAAACCAAAAAACGAGTACATTCATCGTAATGAAACGTCGAGAATTTTTAAAAACGGCCTGTTTAGCCACTGCCTGTATACTTCCTGCCTGCAAAAGCACAGTAAAATATGCTGATGCGATACAACAAGGAAATAAGCTCGTGGTCGATAAAAGCTTATTTTTAGCAAACAGTATTGTCACCATCGCTTATAATCAACATGGTATTGGTATTACTAAATTAGATGACAATACCTTTGTCGCATCATTACTCACTTGTACTCATCAAGGTTGTGCTGTTTCTGTAGAAAAAAATGGTTTTATTTGTCCTTGTCATGGCGCACGTTTCGACAGTTTAGGACGCGTGACTAAAGGCCCAGCAGAAGAAGACTTAGCTCGCTATGTGACGAGCGCTGATCATCAATTCGTCTACATACACTTATCAGAATAAGTAAGATACTGTGCTCAATAACTCAACAAAATTATCCTGCGGCTTATTACTTATTTGCTCGGCTTTACCTGTATCAGCAACTCAAATTTTAGCAGGCTCAGACAAAGCGGACTCAAACGTAGTAGGGAAAAACGCGGCATTAGATAATCAGCCGCAAACCGAGATCATGGTGATTTCATATTCAAAAGCAATAAAGTCACTCAACGACACCCGTACCAGCGATAATATTCTCATCTATCCAGAACAAATTATTAGCGCACAACACACAGTTGCCGATTTAATTTCCCAAAGCGCAGGTGTAAATCTCAATGGTCAAGGTGGATTATTTCAAAGTTACAATATTAGAGGTTTTAGTCGTGCGAGAATTAAAACCGAAGTTAATGGCATTCCGATTATTTCTGATAGAAGGGCTGGTAACTCTATTTCTTTTATTCCTGCAGAATTAATTTCAGAGGTCTATATTCAAAAGGGTCCCCAATCTACACTTTATGGCTCTGATGCTATGGGTGGTGTGGTCAGTATTTCAACTCAAACTCATAACACTTCAGCTATTAAGTTTGCAACCCAGGCACAAGACAATGCGCAGCATATTTCGGCCAATTTTGTTGGTGACAGTATTAACGCAAGCTTAGTGCATCGAAAAGCCGATAATGCAAAAGCGCCAACAAATGCCCACAATGAACTCAATACCTCTTACCAACAGCAAGCGGCAACACTTTCAAGTGAATTTAGTTGGTACGACATTGATATTTTTGCATCTGCCATTGTCAGTCAAGGAGATGATATTGGCAAAAGCTCAATTACTTTTCCTAATGAGCGTATTAGCAATTATCCGCAAGATGATCATATCTTGTCACAAATAGAGTTTTCTGTTGCCGAAAAATGGCAAGTAAAGCTTTATCAACACAGTCAACAATGGCAAACCGACATAACGCGACTTAATGACGGTGGTAGCATTTCTCGTAGAAATCTAACTGATTACCAGTCAGATACCTTTGGTATTTATGGCTCTTGGCTTGTTAACAATACTGTGATGGGAGCAGAATGGCTTGGTCGCCACAATATTAAAATTGGCGAACGAGAGTTTACCGCGACGAATGAGTTAGCTTGGCAAAAAGACATGATTGATGCCGACGAAGATACTTTTGCTATTTATGCCCTTCATGATTGGCATTTTAATGATATTACACTCGCTACTGGTGCCAGATATGACAGGATAAAACTCAGTCAACTTCAACAAACTAAACAAGATAATTTTTTATCATTATCGGCCAATGCCAGTTATCAATTTTCACAAAGCACTTCAGTGAGCTTACAAGTGGCTAATGCTTTTCGATTTCCAACTGTGAGTGAACTATTTTTTTCTGGTGAAACGCCAAGGGGTAATACCCAAGGCAATAGCGCATTAAGCCCAGAAAAAAGTTTCGGCCTACAGTTTTCGTTAGCACACAATTTCAGCCCGAACTTCAAAACAGCATTCAATGGTTATCACTACGTTATTGATGACTTTATCGAGCGATATACGTTAGATAACGTGCGATATTACCGAAATAATCAACAAGTAAAAATACAAGGTTTTGAGTTAACCAATAGTTGGCAGATCAGCCAGCATTGGCTATCTAGCTTTGGCTTTCAATGGCAGCAAGGTCAAGATGACGATAATAATATTGTCGATGACGGTATTCCAAAAGCATTTAAATGGTCGTTAAACTGGCAAAATGATAGTATCAATATTCGCCAGCAGTTAAGTTATCAATTTTCACAACAAGATGTCGGCGCCTCTGAATTCGCACGAGAAAGTGAGCTTATTTGGCATACTGAGCTCAATTATCAGGTAAATAACAACTTGCAGCTAAACCTTTCGGTGATTAACTTAACCGACAACTTATACAAAAGCTCAAGCGATGAAGATGCTGCTTATCAACCAGAAAGAACCTTGAGTTTCAAAGGTGTTTGGCAGTTTTAAGTGTACATGTAACAACAGACAATTTTTAACTATGAGTAACAATGAACTTTAATAGAATTAACCGCAGCACCCACAAATGGGCCAGTATCGTTATTGCGATACCATTTTTGATCATATTGATCAGCGGTATTCTATTGTTACTTAAAAAAGATGTGGAATATATTCAACCAGCAAGTGCTAAAGGCAGCGTAAAAAACCAACCAAGTATCAGCTTTGAGCAAGTATTAACGATTGCCAAATCAGTTCCCGAAGCAAAAATTGATTCGTGGCAAGCCATCGACAGGTTAGATGTTCGCCCAGGAAAAGGGATTATAAAAATAAGAGCAAAATCAGAATGGGAAATTCAGATTGACGCAACGACAGGTGAAATACTTAAAACCGCTTATCGCCGCTCAGACTTTATCGAACAGCTACATGACTTTACTTATTGGCAAGACAGCGCAAACCTATGGTTCACACTGCCACTGTCAATTGTGCTATTGCTCATTTCAATAACTGGCGTTATTTTATTCTTTCTACCGTATTACAAGCGTTATAAAAACCGCCAGCGTATTAAAGACTATAACTAGCCTTGCCAGCGCTTAAATATTAATGAGGTATTAATACCGCCAAAAGCAAAGTTATTGCTCATCACATAGTCTGTTTCGATATCTCGACCTTGCTCAACAATATAGTCTAGATCGCCACATTGCTCGTCTACATTGTCTAAATTCAGCGTTGGGGCAAACCAGTTGTCTTGCATCATGTTAATACAAGCCCATGCTTCAATACTTCCACAGGCACCTAAGGTATGGCCTAAATAGCTTTTTAATGAGCTCATCGGCACTTTACCAAAGACATTAGCTGTTGCATTTGATTCAGCAATATCACCTTTTTCGGTCGCAGTGCCATGCGCATTTACGTAACCAATGACATCGGCATTTAAGTCGGCATCTTCAAGCGATAACTCTATCGCGACTTGCATGGTTTCAGCGGTAGGCTGAGTGACATGTTTACCGTCAGAATTTGAGCCAAAACCTACAATCTCTGCAAGTATATTGGCGCCTCGCGCTTTAGCATGTTCAAGCTCTTCTAAAATTAAGGTACAAGCGCCTTCACCAATGACCAAGCCATCTCGGTCTTTGTCGAACGGTTTTGGCGTTAGTTTTGGTTGATCATTTTTAGTACTGGTGGCATATAAGGTGTCAAATACAGCAGCTTCTGTGACACAAAGCTCTTCTGCACCACCAGCAATCATCGCTTTTTGCTTACCAAATTTAATGGCTTCGTAGGCATAACCAATTCCTTGAGAGCCAGAAGTACAGGCTGAGCTCGTGGTAATTACTCGGCCTTTAGCTCCGAAAAAAACACCAATATTAACTGGTGCAGTATGCGACATCATCTGTATATAACTCGTCGCCGTTACACCATCCATCGTATGGTTTTCCATCATATTTCCAAAAGCAACCAATGGCGCTGTCGAACCTATTGATGAACCATACGAAACACCAGTGCGACCATCAGTTAATGCGGCGTCATTTAAAAGGTTCGCTTGCTCTAGTGCCAGCTCTGTTGCACGCGTTGCCATTAATGAAACCCGCCCCATTGAACGAACCATTTTACGTTTATAATGTGCTGGTTTTTCAAAGAGCTTAACCGGTGCACCTAAGCAAGTATTCAGGCCGTCTAATTTCAGCCACTCTGGCATCACCTCAACAGCATTTTCACCTTTTTCTAGTGCCGCTCTGAAAGTTGACCAATCATCGCCCAATGCCGTTATCGCCGACATTCCAGTAACTACGACTCTTTTCATTACACTATTCCACCGTTTACTGAAATGACTTGCCGAGTGATATAGGCAGCACCGTCTGAAACTAAAAATGACACTGTCGCAGCAACTTCTTCTGGTTTACCAACGCGTCTAAGTGGGATCATTTTTTTCACTTCATCTAACGGTAAGTCTTGTGTCATATCGGTATCAATTAGCCCTGGGGCAACACAGTTCACGGTGATTTTTCGCTTAGCTAATTCTAAAGATAAGGCTTTAGTTGCCGCGATAACACCACCTTTAGCAGCGCTATAATTTACTTGTCCTCTATTGCCGGCAATGCCAGAAACAGAAGCCATAGTAACAATTCTACCGCCATTTTTAGCTCTTACCATTGGCATAACGACCGGATGAATAACATTATAAAAACCATCTAATGCGGTATTAACAACGCTGCTCCAGTCATCACTTTCCATGGCAGGGAATGCCATATCTTTAGTAATACCGGCATTACAAACAACACCGTAGTAAACACCGTGCTCTTCCATGTCTTTTTCTATCGCGTGTTTTGCTGATTTTTGGTCACAAACATCAAATTGTAAAAGGGTCGCTTTACGGCCAAGGGCTATTATTTGTTCTTGAGTGTCTTTAGCAGCCTCAAGTCCATTTCGGCAATGTACGGCAATATCAAAACCATCTTCAGCAAGCTTAATCGCAATTGCTTTACCTAAACCTCGGCTAGAGCCGGTTACTAGAATTCTTTTAATATCGCCTGTCATTATCATTCTTCACTTTTCTTATTTATTTTGTTTTATTCAAAGATATTTTATGCGTAACTTTCTTGTATAAATGCATCAGGATCTTTCGGCTGAAACACATTAATATTCGCCTGAGCTAGCACTTCACTTTCAGCGCTTAATATTTCACACTCAAACACTCTTAATCCTGAATCTTCTCGATATAGTTCTTTAATCGTTACCGTTAAAATTTCATCAAGCGCAAAATGTGAGCGCATGGTTTTATATTTTCGCGAGCCTAGTAAAAAGCCAATTTGTACCGAGTCTTTATCATCTAAAGCGTGAGCACCAGCAAATGCAGCAATAGCTTGTGCCATATATTCACTACCAATATAACTGGGTACGCCTGTTTTTAATTCGTTATAAAATGGGCTCTGTTGCGTAATAGCAACAGTACATCGACAAGAGTCAACATCATAATATTCTAGCGAATCAATTAAAATCATTGGTGCTTGATGAGGTAAAACCTCGGTTATATCGTAGTTATTCATAATTTTTCCCAATAACTGCGCTGAAATTATTACCACCAAAGGCAAAAGAATTACTCAGGCAATATTGCAGTTTATCTAGCTTTTCACCTTCGCTCAGCTTTATTGTTGGCATACGTTCATCAATAGCATTGCCTTTACAATTTGCCGGCAGCTTACGAGCGGTATTATCATCACTTAGTAGTAACCAACAAAGTCCTAGCTCTAGCGCGCCCGCAGCGCCAAGTGTGTGACCAGTCAAATGCTTGGTTGAACTACAATGAACTGTTTCACCACAAACAGAGGCCATTGCTAAGGCTTCCATTTCATCGTTCTTAATCGTGCCTGTGCCGTGTAAATTTACATAATTAATTTGCTTCGCGCTAATGTTGGCATTTTCAATCGCTAATGCCATTGCACTTGCAGCACCGCTACCGTCAGGTGAAGGCGCAGATATATGATAAGCATCTGATGTTTCGCCAGCACCTAGTAATTGAATGCCGTCATTATCTTTTGTCATAATGAACAATGCTGCAGCTTCACCAATATTAATGCCGTCGCGGTCACGTTGAAAAGGCTGGCATATATTTTTACTTATCGACTCCAATGATTGAAAACCATTGAGAGTTAATTGCGTTAGGCTATCCACGCCGCCAGCAATAACGACGTCTGCTAAGTCATTATCAAGTAAGGTGCTTGCACTCACTAACGCTTTACCACTTGAAGAACAGGCGGTTGAAATTCCGTACACTGGGCCTTTCGCATTTGCTAACTTTGCAATGTAAGTCGCAGGCGCTGACATTTCTTGTACTTCATATTTAAAGTCACTCGGAAATTGCCCTTGTGTTGCTAATTCTTTTCTCGCTAACTCACCTTCATGAATACTTGCAGTACTGGTGCCTATAACCACGGCAACTCGGTGCTCTCCGTATTGGCTAATGAGCGGCTGTAAAGCGTCAGCAATTTGTTGGTAAGCAATATAAGCCAGTTTATTGTTATTAGTCGATATTTGCTGAACGTCTAGATCTGCAGGCAAGCCTACACGTCCAACATACTGAGGCGCATCAATCGGCAACTCACTGTCGAGTGACAAATATTTTTTATCTTCACTAATTAACGCTTTTAATACTTGTTGCTTATCATTACCAAGCGCACAAACAACGCCAAACTCTTTCAAACAAATAGTCACTAACTTTCCTTATCTAGGTTGGTTAAGCGAATGCGATAACCTCTGATAATATTTTCTAATTCATAGCCATCATCAAACTTTTCAATTTTAATAATAACTTGATTATTATCTAAAATGGTTCGCTGCCAAATAATTTGATTCTGGCTTAGGTTATCATGCTGACTGACACTAACATTGGTGCCTAACAATGATGTTTCAATCATACTTAAGGGCCAATGGCATAACTGCATATCGGCAATAATAAAACCTATATCAGCAAAAGGTAATGGCACATACTGATTAACTTCAGTTTCTTTTTTATCAAACCAGCGAAAATCGAATAACGGCACGCCAGCAGATGAAACAGCTGCCATAGCAATTTCATTATTGCTGTATTCTACTTGTGCAATAAAGCGGTGACTTTTACCTTTATTAGTTATCTCGACTAAATGACTATTAATTTCCCCAACTTTTTCACTCGGTGGTGGCGTTAACACTAAGGCCAAGTTTTCCGTCAAGTGTATCGAGTTATTATTCGATGTTAGCGCACAACCTGATAACAAAAACATCAAGGAAACGAGTAATAGCTTGTTGGTGAAATAATTCAATTTAACTATCCAGCTTGGCATACTTCAGCCAATACATTTAATCGTCTAACGCTTTTCGCTACGTATGGGTTTTTTTCATCCCAGGCATAGCCCGCTAAAATGGAACTGATCATACGGCGCACCGAATCATCATGTTGATCATGATAAACAACATTTTGAAAACTCTCATTGTACCAAGCTTCAACAAAGCACCTAAAAGTATCAACGCCAAATTTTAATGGCTCGGCGTATTCACTTTCCCAATCAACTTTTGAGCCTTGTATTTGCTTTTTAACTAATGGCGCAGCTAAAGATGCAGATTTCATCGCAATGGTAACGCCCGAAGAAAATACCGGATCAAGGAATTCACCGGCATTGCCTAATAAAGCAAAGTTTTTGCCCCATAGCTTAGTTACATCCGCAGAATAGCCTTTAATAACTCTAGCATCTTGCAACGGCGTAGCATTTTTCAATAATCGCTGAAGGTTCGCATCTTGCGCAATAAAAGCCTGTAGCGTATCAATTGCCGGTAATGTTTCATCAAAACGTTCAGGTAGGCCAACAACACCAACACTTGCACTGCCATCAGAAAATGGGATTAACCAGTACCAAACATCACTATGGTTTGGATTAACAGTAATTAGAATTTTATCGCGATCAAACTCAGGACAGTTAATGCCATCTTTAAAATGACTAAAATAACTGTGCCTTATTGGAAAATCTGATGGTAATTCCAAATCAAGCAACCTAGGTAGCACACGACCAAAGCCACTGGCATCTAGCAGAAACTTTGCTTTAACTTGATAAGGTTGTTCATTGTCATCACTAACATCAAGGCAGACGTCCGGCTCAAGGTTGGCAACTGAATTGACCTGATGACCGTAGCAAATACTCACACCTTTTTTTTCTGTTTCGTCAGCAAGTAGCTTGTCAAAAAGCCCTCTTTTTACTTGATATGTTGTGCCACGTCCTTCACTAAACTTTTCAGTAAAATCAAACGATGAGTCTTTGCCTTTTTTGTGAAACGCCGCACCATTTTTATATTGAAAGCCGAATTCTTTCGCGTATTTATCTAATGCCTGTTCAAGTCCAGCCTCTTTTAAAAACTCCATACATTGAGGTAACAAGCTTTCGCCAATAGAAAAGCGTGGAAAATACTGTTTTTCTAGTATCAACACTGACATTCCATCAGCAGCAAGTAAAGACGCAGCAACACTGCCAGACGGTCCAGCACCAATAATGACTACATCATATTGCTCAGTAGTATTCTGTGCTGGCGACTTAATATCCATGAATTTTCCCTAAAATTTATTTACGTCTGACGACAGACATAGGCGCTAAAATAAAAATACTGATGATGCCAATCATGACAGTTAAACCAAAGCTACTCACTGCTGGTGTGGCACTAAATACAAGAATGCCAAAAACAGCGGCAGATGATAAGGCAGATAAACTTATCGCAAGAAATGTCTTAGCTTGTAAGCCTTGTTCTTGATAAAAAATAACGTAATCTATTGCAAGGGCAATAATGAGTAAAACTGCCAGTAAGTTAAATATATTCAAATGGTTAGAAATAAGCTGACTTATCGTTAATGCTAACAATGCACTACCTATAGTTGCAATAGCAGATAAAGTGCCTGCGGTTAAACCATATTTAACAATTAAAATAATCATGACCACGACAAACGCGCTCATTAGTAATATCAAAATCCCTTGTCGATACTCTGAAAGGGCATAACTCACTTCACTAGCTGGATCGTATAACGCTGTATGAATATTTTGTTCTAGCCATAATAAATTTTCGTCAGATAAAGGCTCTTTCGACAACTCAAGCCATAAAGCATACTTTTCACTACCTGCTATCAAACTACTTGCAGGCTTATAACTTGCCATATAAAACTCTCCGATAAATGCTAAAGGACTTTGAGCAAATTCATCGTAAGTTAATGGTGTAAACGTTCCAATAGGATCAGACAAACCCGTTATTGCCAATACGCTTTGAAAGTGGCCTAACTTATCGGCATCAGCCAACAGGTCATAATATTGCTGTTGTTGCTTGATTGAAGGTAAAAGTTCGTAAATACCTTTTACCTTCAACGCTGGCTGAGTTGCGCGAAACCTTGCAATAAATTGTTCTTGTATTTCTAAAAGCTGTTGAGGTGATTCTGCTTTAATAATAACGCGCTGTGAGTCGTTATAAGCTAGAATTTGTGCAGCCTTAGCTTCTTGCTCAAGTAACCACTTTGGACTTGAATTTAATAACCGAACATCATCATTAAACTGTATTGGCGAGAAAAAATAAGCAACTGATAATAAAAGTAATAATAGTGTTATAACGACTGATTTATAGTGTTGTACTTTATTAAAAAATGTTACACCGCGCTGACTAAAAAGCATCGCTCGTGGTGCTGGTTTAATGTTAACTAATCGAGCAAGGTAAGGGAGCAAAGTTAATACTGTAATCAGGGCACCCAAAAGGCCAAAAATCATAAATACCGCAACTTGGCTCAATAATGATAACGGGGAAAAAATTAACACAATATAACCCATTGCAGTGGTTATAAAGCCGAGTATTAAAGGCTTCGCAATAGTCCTATTATCTTTTTGAGCTAAATGATCATTTTGTGTGCCTGCATAAACAAAAGCATGAAAACAGTAATCGACAACAACTCCCACCAAAGTAACGGCAAAAACTAGCGTTAGTAAATGCAAATTGTCAAAAAACAGCAAAATTCCAACAAAACCATAAAGACATGCAATTGATAGCACAACTAATGCGGCGGTTAATGGCAGCAAAGACCGAAAAACAACCACAATAAGCAAGATAACGGCGATGACAGAAAATACACCAAAACTTGATATTTCGGCTTTAGCTTGAGCGGTTGATTCTGCGGTATGAAACAATATACCTGAGTAATTTAATTCAACATCAAAATCATCACGAATATCGGAAAATAGCTGCTTCAGCCTTACCGCCATTAGTTGGCTGGCGTTTAGATCAAAGCCATCAAGTGATAGTTGCAAGTGCATAATCAAATATCGCTGTTGTTGCACGTTGATAGCAGCAACACCTTGGTAAAATTCAATATCACTAAGGTTTAACAGTGAACCCTGCAAATAGTCCGCTAAATTTAACCGTGGGGCAGTTGCTATCGTTTCACTAACAAAAGGGTTAGCAAGTTGAATAACTTGGTTACTGGCGAGTTGGCTCAACGCCTGGCTATCAGCAATATTTTCTACATAATTTTGTGAGAGAACGTTATGACGATAAGGTAAATAAAATGCAGCTATATCAGACATTGCAGGCTCTGGCGTTGGTAAAAACTCAATTTGAGCTGTTTTACCTATGCTTGTTGCGAGTGCCTTATACGCAGGAAGAGCATCATCGCCTGTAACTAAAACAACCAACTGCTGTGTTTTTTGTTGAAATAATGCCGTTTCTGCAGACTTGAAGCTTTCGTGTTGGGAAGAGTTCGGCAGAATGGACAGTAAATTAGTTTCAACATGCCACTGACCAAAAAATAGCAGATAAAAACCTAGCAATAAAACGGCGAGTAACTGCAACCAGTACAGTATATGAAGCTTATTACAGACGCGCACGAACTGACTCTGGCAATACTGATATTGCTGCTAGTTTAACATCGATTTCCGTTCTGTTTCCGCTATGCTCCCGTAACACAATACGATTAATGTGCTTTAAACCAAGTTCATTATCAACTTGAAGATTTTCAACACATAATTCGATACTTTGCATAACTTTAGCCAGTTGCGCTAATTTAGGCGTTAATATTCTACACTCAACAGCTTTACTTTGAGTGATAACAAAATTTTCAGTAATTTTAGCGCGGTCACCCGACATTATGCTTAATAGCATCAAACTCAAGCTGCTAGCACCTTTGAGCTCTTTCGCAGGGTTGACTCCATCTTCAGTAAAAACACTGTTGTTCTTTAATATTAATGCCGAATATACCGGCTTATTGGTTTGCCATAACAAGCCCTTATCAACATCAAAATACAGTTCACCTTGAGACTTAATTGGCTGTTTTAATACCGTAAAATATTTACGTTGTTCAAAGCTACCTGAAGCAATAGCAACATGACTAAGCGCCATCATTTCAACCGGCGCAACATCATGCTTTTCGGCAAAAGCATTTTGGCTAAACAAAGCAGCTAAAAATAGCAATGCTCGCAAGGCAGAAAATTGATGGCTAGCTAGTTTCATGATTATCTGCATTAAGTTTTTTAATTTTATTGAGTAAAATTTCTGGCGAAACATACTGCATTTCTAATGTCTCAATATCAACAGCCACTTGCACCGTATTGCCTTTAGTTAATTTATTACCTGTTTTCGCACAACAAATAACATAATTAATTTTCAATCGTGATTCATATTCAACAAGCTCTGCTGTAACGATGATTTTTTGTGTAAAAACAGCAGAGCCAATATATTTAGTGCGCATATCAACAATTGGCCACATATAACCGGACGCTTGCATATCTAAATAATCATAAGATATTTTACGTAACAATTCACAACGTGCCACTTCAAAATAACGGGCATAATTGCCATGCCATACCACTTGCATGGGGTCGCAATCATGAAATGGCACATCAATAATAACCTCTGCTGATAAAAACACCTGCTTAGTCATATAAACTCCAGCGTTGTGTTTGAATCGCATCAACGGTATACCGTAACAATTTATCTAAAGGTCGGTCGTCTAGTAAGGGCTCAAAAAATTGACAAATATCATCGTACATTTCCATCACAGGTGCTGGTAAGGTGTCATGATCAAGCTCATTATTGGCAATGCGAATACGAACACCTTGCACAGCAGCGAGTAAAGTACTCGCCAGCACTTGCTCTGTTAGCTGCAAGACTCGCATTGCGTCACGTGCAGCAATAGTGCCCATACTGACTTTGTCTTGATTATGACATTCCGTAGAGCGCGAAAACACACTCGCAGGCATGGTCTGCTTTAATGCTTCTGCCGTGTAAGCTGATGCACCAATTTGTACCGCTTTAAAGCCGTGATTAATATAACGTCGCGCACCGTCACTCATTGATAAATTCGACGGTAAGCCATTGTTGTAACGGGTATCAACAAGTGATGCAATTTGTCGATCCGCTAAATCAGCCAAGTTCGCGACTGCAGTTTTTAATGAGTCCATCACCATGGCAATATGACCACCGTAAAAGTGGCCACCATGTAAAACATGCTCACCAGGGCCATCAATAATGGGGTTATCATTGGCAGAATTTAATTCATTTTCGATCATTTGGCGAAACCAAGGCAATGAGTCTTGTAGTACCCCAATAACATGTGGGGCACAACGAATTGAATATCTGTCTTGTAAGCGATCTGCATTGCGAGGGTGATCTACATGGTTTAAATCATTACGGATCCACGAAGCAATTTGTTGTTGCCCGGGGTGAGGCTTAACTGAAAATAAAATATCATCAAAATGATGACTATTTCCTTTCAACGCTAAACTAGATAATGCGGTAATTCGCGTTGCCAGTTTAGCTAAATATTGTGATCGGTCATACGCTAAACAGGCGATAGCCGTCATTACCGCTGTGCCATTCATAATAGCTAAACCTTCTTTAGGTCTAAGCACTATCGGCGTTAAACCTAAACTTTGCATTACTTCAAGGCTATTTTTTATTTCGCCGCGATAGTAAACATCACGCTCACCAACCAAAGCACCCGCAACATAAGATAATGGAGTTAAGTCTCCACTAGCGCCAACAGAGCCCTCTTGAGGAATAACCGGTACAATATCATGCTGTAAAAATGCTTTTAGCAGTTCTAATAAAGGCCAGCTGACACCAGAATAGCCTTGTGAAAGAGATGCTAAGCGCGTGGCTAAAATAGCTCTTCCTTCAAAAGAGCTAAACATTTCACCCAAACCACAACCATGAAATCGCGTTAAATGTAGTGGTAATTCAGGCACTAAACTCAAGGGGACATTAACCGTAACAGAATCACCGTAGCCTGTTGTTACACCATAAATGACACCGTCTTCTTTTAATAAAGTATCAAGAAACTTCACCCCTGAATCAATTTTATGACTAAAATCGACTGATTGACTTAACTCAACATCAATATCGTCTTTGGCAATATCAACTATGTCTTCTATTTTAAGGCGTGCTTCACCAAATTTAATAGTGCTGTTACTTATTGGCACTGTGACTACTCCAGTTTTTCATTTGTTGAGTTAGCTTCTTTTTCATTGCGAATAACATCTTGATCATTCTGCCAGAAGTCGAAAAAATTAAACCATTGCAAAGGGTATGCTAAACAATAATACTCTAGTCGTTGTGCATATTGAGCAACAACGGCATTAAGCGATTCTTGCCGGTTTTTACGAGAAAATTTTAAAGTATCGGCAACGTGTTCGAATATTACCCGGTAATGCGCTTTTTCTTTAAGGCAAAATAAAAAATATACCGGACAATCTAAGATTGACGCCAAAATAAAAGCCCCCTGAGAGAAGGGCGCTGGTTTTCCTAAAAATGGACTGTATATAACGCGGCCTTGCGAAGTTACGCTAGTGCGATCACCGGCAATCACCAATATTTCACCATTATCGATACGTTCTTTGAGCAAAATAGCTAAGTCAGCGCCAACATGTGTTGCTTGAATCAAGTCGACATTAGAGTCAGCATTAATTTTTTTCATCACTTTATTAAATTCAACCGCGTGATGAGTAAAAACTAATACATTAATACGGGTTTGATATCTGCCATGGCCAAGCGCACGACAAACTTCCAAATTACCTAAATGAGAACCAATAAAAACAGCACCTTGTCGCTGTTCTTGTAGCTTTGCAATTGGGTGCTCTTGACTATAAACAATATCAGCAGACGTTATTCGCCCCATCCAAGCATCAATTTTATCAAAGGCACTTTGTGCAAAGCTATAAAAATGTGCAATACCAACTCTATGTGTAAATGCTTTTTCAGATTTTCTAATAGTGAAAATTCGTTGCCAATATTCTTTTGATGCCTGCTTACTGGCGCCACCAGTGAAATACAAATAAACAACTACAGGATAAAGAAAAAACGACAGTATTTTTCGACCAAATAATCGATAAACAAAAAGCAGCACTTGTATACCTAAGTAGGTTCCACGCTCTTGCATCTTTGACCAATGTTTAGCATCAGCCATGTTATCTAAACTTTCTAAAAATTAATTGCGGTATGCGCGGCAACATGCCGAAAAATAAGCGAGTATGCATCCATGAAATCAATATGTTATCTTCTAGCGCTCTAAAATGTGAAACGCCATGTTCAGGGTAATCGACAGCAGTGTCTATAAACCTGAATTCCATATTTTTCCAAAAAAGCCTTACCATCACTTCAATGTCAAAATCCATCCGCTTACCTAGCTTTTGTTGCTGAAGTAAACCTATCGTTGCAGCTAAAGGGTATACGCGATATCCACACATGGTATCTTTTATTTTAAAAGACAAGGTTTCGATCCAAACCCAGAAATGGGTAATATTACGCGCATAGTAGCGAGATTTAGGAATAGACTCATCGTACACAGGCTTGCCACTGATCAGTGCTTTAGGGAAACACTTTGACTCAGCAAGAAGCTTCTCAACATCGTTCAAATTATGCTGACCATCAGCATCAACTTGCAGTGCATGGCTATAGCCTTGTTTAAATGCCGCATGTAAACCCGTTTGAACCGCGCCACCTTTACCTTGATTTATTGGATGTTCGATCACAGTTAATAGCTGATGTTTTATCGCAAGCTCACGGAATAACTCTGTAGCTTGTGCATTGCTGGCATCATTAACCATAATAATAGGTAAATTAAACGGCACTAATTTGCTAATTAACTCACCCAAAAAAATAGTGTGATTGTAATTTGGGATAACAATACAATAACTCACGAATTTTCCTCAAAGACAATACGACCGGAAGCGTGCTGGCCTTTATCTGACGTATAAGAGAAAACGATTTTATTCGGTGATTTTTGCGTTAGCGATAAGTTCAGTTTTTGTCCTGGAATAATCACCACTTGAAACTTTAAAACTTCAATATTTTTCACTTCAAGTTCAGTTAAGGAAAATTTTTGCTTACTATATTCTACCGCCCAATGAAGTTGAACTACACCAGCTAAAATTGGCGCATTAGGAAAGTGACCATTGAAATAATCTAAATCGGAGGGAATATGTAACTGCAATTCAACCTGAGCATCAGTAACATTTTCAGTTAACAGCTCAGGCCAAATATTTACTAAATCATTATTCGCATGCATAACATTAGTCAAACAGCTTCTCCAAATCACTTAACACTAATTTTCCTTGCGAATTATACGGATATTGAGATAAATATCGCCATTTTTTTGGTAAGCAAATACGCTCTACTTCACTTAGCAGATGCAATTTTAACGCATTATTTAGCGCTAATTTACCCTCGTGACTTAACAACGCTTGTCCTTTATCAGTCAAGATAATTATCGCCGCCAATATTTTTCTTACACTAGAAGATTTATTGTTAATAACAATAATTCGCGCTTCTGCCACTAATGGCTGCTGAGTTAACTGCCGTTCAATGTGAGATAAGTTGACTCTTTTTTCTTCTATTTTAACCGTTCTATCAACTCGTCCTTTCAAAAGAAAGTGTTGATTATCAAGTAACTCAACACAATCATCTGTGGTGTAGGGTTGCTCATCGACAAAGGGAGAAAAAATTTCTAAGCGTTGGTGCTCATCGCAAAGCTGAATTGTAATATTTGGCAAGGCTTGCCAAGGCTCTTCTTCCGACTTTTGCCCTCGGCGCCACGCAATGCCACCTGTTTCTGTACTGCCATACACTTCCGTTGGCGAAATATTCATTTGCTGTTGTAAAGCTTGACTGCTTGCTAGCGGTAATAACCCACCAGAACTAAAAATAGCACTAAAATTTTCAGCACTATTCATTAACACATTATCTAGTGCTAATCGTTGCAAGTGTGCAGGGCTGGATATCAATATTAACGCACTTTTTTTCTTCAAGTTATTTGAAGAGGTTAGTTCACCCAATAAATGATTAATATGCTCGGGATACTCAAAGGTTTGATTAATGATATTTTTACCTAAAGATAATGGTAATAAAATCTTAAATAACAAACCATAAATATGTTGGTGCGAAACGGTGCTGACGATAAAGCTTGCTGGTTCGAACACGCTTGAAAATTCATTTTTTAGAGTGTCCACTTCTAACATCAGCTGCAAGCAACTTTTATTAATAGCTTTTGCTTGGCCGGTAGAACCGGAGGTATAAAATGTTATTTCACCAGTAAATAAATTGAAAAACTGCTCGCGGGTATATTCAACGCTATCACCAACAACATCTGATACGTGGATTTGTTTTTTACCAGCTAGCTCGGTCGCACCTGCAGTTGCATCGCACTCATGTGCAAGTTGCGCTAAAGTTCCAGCTTGAGCATTGGGTGGCAATAACACATGTTTTTTTTCAAGAATGAGCGCAAATAACCATATTGAAAACTGGTAGCTATCGGCATCAAAAAGCAAAACATTTTTACCTGAAGTTTTTCTAATTGCAGCTCTGGCTGATGAGACTCGCTGACAAAATGTCGAAAAAGTGATGAACTGGCCATTGCGGTAGAAACAAAAATCACTCATTAGTTGTTGAACTCTTTAACTTTTCCACGGCATTATCAGCCGGTAAACCATGTTGTTTTTTAACTTTCAAACGCACTAAGTATTCAACCAGCATTAAAAGCGCCATCAATATATATGATAGAAAACCATTGTAAATCATCCATGTATCTAATGTTGTAAAGAGCGCGGTATACAAGGAGGTTAAGCCATTTGCAATAAAGAACAAACACCAAACTAAGGTAACCTTTGCGGTATATTGAATAGCTGCTGCCGGCATGTCTTTTTCACTTAAGCGCGCAAAGGTTTCAATAACCGTAGGTGGCTTAAAGTATGAATAAGCGAAAACAATTAACATAGAAAAATTAATCGCTAACGGATAAAGCTTAAAACCGAGAGAGCTATCAGTAATAACACTGCTACCAATAGCTAAAATGCCCAAAAGTGATGCAGGTAATACCCAAGGTAAGGCTTTTAAGCGCGATCTAACCAGTACAATTCGTATTAAAACTAAAGCAATTAGAATGACGGCTAAGTAGCCTGGTGCTAAATTATTTAGGCCAATATAAACAGCAAAGGGATACATCAATAGTATCCCCGTAGTTACAGCAGTTATAAAAAATTTCACTAGCTGATAACCAGTTTTTCAACCTCAAAAACCACATCTTCAACCGTACGAACCTTTTTAAATGCTTCTGGGTCAATTTTCTTGCCGGTGATCGCTCTTAGCTTAACTACTAAATCTACCGCATCAATACTATCAAGATCTAAATCTTCATATAGATTCGCTTCTAGTTCGATATCCGCTTCATCAACTTCAAAATCATCACGAATAATTTCTAATAACGTTGAAAATATTTCTTCTTTTGATTGCATATTACTTTCCTTTACAACCTATTTACGCTTTTACTTTACTAACGAATGCACAAAGGGCATTTATTGATGAAAAATGCTGCTTAGTCTCTTCCGAATTAGCATCAATTTTAACATCATAATTTTTCTTAATCGCTAAACCTAGCTCTAATGCATCTATGCTGTCTAACCCCAAGCCATCAATAAATAATGCTTCATCATCTTGAATATCGGCAATTTCAATATCTTCTAAGTCTAAAGTTTCAATAATTAATTGCTTTAATTCTACTTTTAAATCACCCATATTTACTGAGTTCCTCTCTAAAAAAATTTTCCAAGTCTCGATTATATTGCCGAACATCTTTGGAGGTTTGTATTACATTATTTTCTGGCAAAATAGGCGAGTGGTCCACGACCATTGCAGAGAAATGTGCTTTTGTATCCGGTATTCTATACCAAGGGACGTTTTTTGTTAATGTTGAAGGCACAACCTTTAATAAAACAGACGTAACATTTGCCTGGCACCTTATGGCAATATTTGCAGCACCGCGTTGAAACTGTAGTTTATCGTCTAACTTAGTTCTGGTGCCTTGTGGAAAGATAATTAAGTTATTACCTTCCTTTAGTGACGACTCACAATCTTCCAAAAGTCCTTCGGGATCGGCATTACTAATGTAACCGGTATTATTAACTACCCCTTTTAAAAACACATTTTTAAACAGGTGAGTTTTAACAATACAATCGGCATTAGGAATCATTGAGATTAAAACAACAACGTCAATTAAAGAAGGGTGATTCGCCATAATTAAATGGCCATTAAGTGACTTTAATTTTTTAGCTTGCTGCAAATCAAACTTAAATATGCCTACAAAGCCCATAAAACCAATAAAAAACTTAAAGGTGTAATGTACAGTTTTTCTAGCCACTCTTTTTTGTAATTTTTTATCGCTGATCAACAATCGCTGAATCGGAAAAATAATCAGAGAAAGCAATAAGCCACCAATACCAAACAGAGAAAAGCAGATCCCCGTGGCAATCACTCGCCAAAAATAATTAATCTTTTTAAACATTTTTTTCTAACGACCAGTGATAGTTATTGCTCACTAACAGTGTTTGCTGGTACTTACTTTCATACCATTGCGAAAATAATAAAGACAGCGGCATCCTATCTATCACAGTATTCGCAGACTGCTTAAAGGAAAAATGAATGCTTTGCTCGCACTCAGTTGCTTTTTCAGTTTCAGGTAAAGACAGCACCATCGAGATCGCATGCGATAATTGTTGCTCATCTTGAAAGCCAAGGTAAGTATCAGGCAGTTTTTGATCCGCGTGAATAAAAAGAATTTCATCAGCTAAGCCTGACTTAAGCCGTGCATAGGCATCTATTAACGACATCATAAAACTATCTTGGCCGGCAGAAATCGCATTTATGGCCTGTTTGTTGTTGGTTAAAATGCTAAATAAACTTGGAATGGCATTGTGAACAGATAAACCAAACGCGGTTGGCGATATAGCATTCTTATCGGCTAAATCAGCTAATAACGTTGATGTTTTTGGCAGATCACCATGACGACTAGAAAAAATAATAGGTAAGTCTTTTTCAATACCAGTGATAGAGTCATTAGCAACTTTTAGCGCCATTTTGGCAAAAGGGCTCAAACGGCGACGTTGCATAGCAGGCACAAAAGCCAATTTAGGCCAATTTACCTCTCTTTCATCTGAATTCACCGCTTGCTCAATGGGAAGTTCTTCACAATGAGCATACCAAACACTTAAGTGGCGTATTTTGATATTCATTGTAAATTCCCGAAACGTAAATAACTAAGCAGTAAAAAGTAGCAAGAAATGTTATACAATAGGGGCCAACAAAGCAATTAAAACAGTTGTTTTAATAAAAATATATCGATATTTTTACCTATAACTTGGCATTACTTACTTTACGGGGATACGCTACTTGTTTAATGAATTTTTCAATGCCATTACAAGCACCAGTTGCATAAAAAATGTAACCCTACCTAGCTATGCTTTATATGACGCAAACAACATTAATGAGCAGGACATTGCTCTTTTAACTACAGAACTCCTTCACTGTAATGAAAAAAAAATTATTGCTCTAAGAAAAAAAATTATTGCTAAAAAAGAGTATATTGCGAGTAGGTTACTAATAAAATTACATATTGCTAAATACCTAAATATTCCTTACCAAGATTTACACCTAGACTTTGATGAACAGGCAACTCAACTAAAAGCCATCTATAACGCAAAGCCTTTAGCGCTCAATATATCTCTTGCCCATTCAAAAGGCATTATTTTCTTTGCTATCACCAAGAGCACAGTAAAGGTAGGTGTTGATATTGAATTTAAAAATCCGCACCGAGACACTCAGCAGCTCATTGAGGCTTACTTTCATCCAGTTGAAGTGAGTGCTTTACTTGAAAATGAAAAATGTCAGTTTTATCAATATTGGATACTCAAAGAAGCTGTTGCAAAAATTACCAATAAAACCGTTTTAGAAGTACTTAAGCAAGATACCAAACAACAATTACTTCACTATCATCATGCTATTGGGCAATATCAACAGTTTGCGCTATCGATTGTACAAACTGATCCTATTGAACTCCAGAACCTAAATTTAATTCACACTGACAACCTATTACAATTACGCCATGAATAAACTGTTAAAAATTTATCGCACGAACATTTGGCTCAGAGTGTTTTGGTGGCTGGCTGTAATCATCCCTGGCATCCCATTTATTATATTTTCTGTTGGCTTTCAGCTATACGCTCATTGGCCGAGGGACTACAGCAACATAATCTCTATCACCATTGACTCACATACAGAATACCTGTCGCTGTCAGTACATGGTGTAAAAGATACCCCTAAAAGTTGGAGTAATAAACTACAAAATACGATTAAAGAAACCAATAATGGGCAGCTTGCAGAGTTCCAAAAAAGTCAGCTAAGTTTATCTTGGCAACCCTATTCAGATAATGCCCTAGTATGTTCAGTTACTGGTAAAAATATTGGTGAAAATATTGCTGAAAAAATAGTCTTATTACCAAACCTTAAAGCGGTGCATCTTATTGGGCATAGCTGTGGGTCGTTTGTAATTTATGGTTTATGTGAAAAATTAAAACAGCTAAAGCCATCGATAAATATTCAAACAACATACCTTGATCCTGTCTCAATTTATTCAGGTATATTTTGGCAATACGGCGTAAATAATTTTGGTAGTTGTGCAGATTTCAGCGATAGTTATATTGATACCAAAGATACTGTACCTGGCAGTAATCAAAACTTAAAATATGCCTATACATTTGATGTCACAGACATTCGAATAAATAACAAGCTTTCTTATGCGCCACACGCATGGCCAACATATTTTTATATTGATGCCTACAGAAACGAGCAGGTGCCTATCTATTTCAATCATCACGGAGATTTACATAAACGCTTTGATGATAACGTCCTGAACAAATGGTAAACATAGTCATTCTTTCACATCCATGTGATCACGATATACAGTTCCTCCTGAACATAAAAAAGCCATAAATAAATATTTATGGCTTTAAATTTAAGAGCTAAAAATTAATTACTTTGTCACGTTTTGAACGTCAATAGCTCTTAACAGGTTCGTTACCCAATTCGCATATTGGCGGTGGATCTTTTCACCATCATATTTTAAGTTTAATGAACTTTGATACTCTACAGTTAAATTCTTATCATCATGTTTAATTAACACGACGAGTTGATGCTTACGAATATCTAATGTCGCAAGAATTTCACCTTCAGACTTTACTTTAGTTTTCCAACCTAAAGATGCTGCCGCTCTAACAATTGAGCGCTCAACATCTTTAATCGTACTTTTTGTATCGCCATATTGAGCAACAGGTTGATCAACATATTGTGGTACCGGAATTGTAGATTTACAGCCAGTAAGTACCACAAGTACCAAACTGAGAGCTAAAATATAGACTTTTTTCATTTTTTGTTCCTTTTTATGCCGGCATCACCGTTTTACATATGATCCATAACTTCAATAGTTGCAGCTTGTTGCTTTTCTGAAGCTTTTTGTTTCCATTCAGGAAGATATTCATTCATTTTAGAACTAATACTATTGGCATTTTTTAATGCCCATTGCTCAGCTTTTGGGCCACTTTTAACAAACTTACTATCAGCTAACATTTCTTTGAAGTCTTTCGAGTCATATTTAAATTTAGCCGTATCATCATTTCTTACCGGGTGCATAGAAAAACGAGCTTTCCAAAATCCCATACGCGGTGTTACAACCGAGTAATAAGTTTTCCCTTCAGCAACGTTAGCCTTTAAGAAATCAGCACTTTCTCCAACAACCATAAACATATGCTCACCTGGCGATACCATATGACTTACTTTAGTGTCATTCGAAACAATACCAATAAACTTTGGAGTGCCAGAAGTAACATCATAAACTGACGCTTGAATTGCTTGGCCGACAAATGCTGAACGCATAAAGATAACTTGTGCATTACCGGCTTGAGCATTAGTTTGTGCTTGTTCGGCAACAGGCTCCATTAATGTTGATTGACAACCACTCAGTAACAACAAAAACATCGCGCTAACAAAAAGATTTTTAATCATAATTTTCCCTAATAATTTATTATTTTTTCCGTGAAGAAATATACCACACTTTTTACATAAATTTACATTGACCCTATTGAATTTTATAAAGAAATATCAACATAAAAACTCAACAATAAATAAAGCTCCGCCGTTAGAATTATTTTTTACTGCAATAGCACCACACATCCGCTTAGTAGCAGATTTAGCGATTGCTAAACCTAGCCCTAAACCACCCGTTTTTCGACTGCGACTTTTATCTAAACGTGCAAATGGGAAAAATATCGTCTCGTGAAATGCTTCAGGAATACCAGGGCCATCGTCTTCAACACTAAGTACAATGTTATTTTGTTTTTTTTGCACCGATATTTTAACTAGGTTTTTACTGTGGCTAATGGCATTTTTTATCAAGTTATCAAGCAACAAGCGTAAATAAACAGGGTTGGTGGTGATTTCTATACTGGGTTCAATATCAAGTACAATGTTAAGCTCACTTTTGGGGGCAAACGCTTCTATTCGAGATGCAACAAAAGCGCAAAGCTCTATACTTTCATAAAAATCACTTTCATCATAAGATGCGGCGTTAAGCTTTGAAAATGCGACAACTTGATTAATTAATTCATCAATATCGTCAATATAAGTATCTATATTATCAAGTAATTCGAGATGTAGTTCACTAGTACTTCCTTTCCTTAACAAGCCTGTTGCTAATTGAATTCGACTTAAGGGAGTACGTACTTCATGAGGCACCGCTTGGGCAAATATCTGATTTTCTTGTACTGTATCTGAAATGGCACTCGCCATTGCATTAAAGCTTTGTGCCAATTTATTGAGGGGCTTAGTTAGCTGCTCATTTGCTCGAGTTTCTAAATGACCTGCACCAAAGTCTTGTGTCACATTAACCAAACTATTAATTTGTTTTTGTAGCTGTCGTATCGGCCAATAGACAGTAAGTGAAATAATTAAAAGTAAAACTAAAACAAATAAAATAAAAACCGCTTCTTCGACACTAACTCCAACTAGCTGCTCTATTTGATCAATGTCGTCATCAAAATTATCAGGCCGTACTTTGTCTGCAATGATTAACCTCATAGCGATATTTTCTATACGGTAAACGGCAAGCAGCCCATTTGCACCTTCAAAAACCTCTACACCGTCAACGTTAGCTAAAGATTGGCATTGCTGACATAAGTGCTCATCGCTTGCTGCTGATAACCACCGCACAGAAAAGTCTTCGTGTAATAACTGACTTGCTATGTCGCTTTGAGGTAATAACAACTTTTTTTCAGCTATTTGGTGGTTGATTTTGTTATAAATATGCTTAGTGTCTCTAACAAAATCATCGATTGCATCTTTTGTCATCATATCGTCAACAACATATTGAGTTAACGTAAAACTTAGGATGATAGCGCTCAATATGCTTAAATAAATTCGTGTGAAAAATGATGGTGATAGATTGAACGAGTTAGCCATTGAGCAACATATATCCTTTATTTCTAACGGTTAATATCAGTTTATATGGTGGTTTATCATCATGAAGTTTCTTCCTTAACGCTGAAATGCGCATATCAATAGAACGATCGTTAAACTCAAAATCAATACCACGTAAGGCTTTGCAACAATCGTCGCGCGATACCGGATTACCGATGTTTTGCTCTAGCAAGTTCAGCATTTCATATTCAGAATGAGTTAAATTTAAAATTTCACCTGCTAAAGAAGCCTGTTGAATTGCCGTGTTAAGATATAATTTACTGTGCCTGTGACCAGACACTACAATATTTGATGCCTTTGAGCGGCGAATTAACGCTTCGATTCTTGCCACTAAAATGTGAGGTTTTAAAGGTTTACTAAGAAAGTCATCAGCACCTAACTTTAATAGACTCACTTCACTTACATCATCATCACTTGCAGTTAAAACCAGAATAGGAGAGTTGTAAAACAGCCGAGCTTGTTTACAAATCTCTAACCCACTTAATCCTGGTAGCATCAAATCAAGAATAACAAGATCTGGTTGATAGTTTTCGATAGCTTTTAACGCCTCACTACCATCATGAATGATGCTACTTTCATATCCTTCAGCTTCTAAATACATTGCCGTTAAACGCGATATTTCAGCATCATCTTCAACAATTAATATTCTGCCTTTGCTCATCAAACCATACTACCCTTAAGTGTTAACGTGTCAGTCTAGCTCAACAATAAAACTAGACTGACAAAATACCACTACAAATCACTTGTTACTATTGTTGTATCAGTGAATGTTATTTTCTCGATAGCCGTTAAGGTATTAGTTCCATCACGGTTATCTTGCATGTCTGTTACTGTGATGACGTCGTTTGCTTTACTGACGGTATATTCTGAGGACGCCCCAGAAAACGTAACCGTGTTGCTACCTTCATTACCTGTAATATTATTATCGAATTGGTTCACAATAACATTGCTATCATTCTTGCCTGTTAAGGTAATATCTTTTAGGTACTGAGCATGATGGCTATATTTTAAAGCGGTATTAAACCTCAAACTAAAATCACCGCTAAAGCTTTCATCAATGCGAGCATTGTAAGTCAGATACGGGTGAAAGAATTTGTTATCCATTATCGCGGCACCTTCGGGATCTTTTGTTGCAAGATCAGAACGACCTTTAGCAATATACATCCCCCACATACCGTACTGACTATCAAACGCCCCCCAAAGGCCGTAGTAAGTACCTATCACCGACGCTAAATATTCTTGTGATAAGCTGTTCTCAGCCGTCAATTCAGCAATCCAGCTAGCTTGTTCTGCTGGCCATGCCCAAAGTTTACCGGATAAAGCTGTAACTTGTGCGGCACGAATTTCTGCTTGATATTCCGGCAACGCTCCAACAAAAGAGGAGTTTTGATCAACGCCAATACCATTATCATGTACCATATGAAGAATTTCTTCATATGAAGCATCTCGATGCTCATAGTTCTGATTAACATACCAACTATGCCCTTCAACTTGCATTTCACCATAATAAAGTGGTTGTCCATCAAGTTCAGCAGCTGCATTGGTGCCATCGTCAACACCGTTTAATAACAGCAAAGTGGCATTGTTTTCTGCCATTTTATTCGCGACAGCGCTTTTATCTGCACCATACAATGAGCCAGGGTAGTCAGCTAGAAAGTGTTGCAAAATTGCCCGAGAGCGCACTATTTGATTAGTTAAAATGCCATCTTGTGCAACAATATGAATAGCACCGCCATTAGGTGTATCTACCTTAGTATAGCGATCAAACTTTAACGCAGTAGTATAGGTGTTTTTAAGTGCGTCAGGCACTGCTGATATACCTAATTCATTTGAATCGGGAGTTGGAACAGGTGTTGGTGTTGGTGTTGGTGTTGGTACCGAATTAGACTTATTCGAGCTACCACCACAAGCAGCAAGTGTTGCCATCAATAGCACACAAGCCATAAAATTTTTAAAATTCATAATAAACTGCCTTTAGATTGCATTAACTAAAACCAGTTTATAAAAACAATTTCCCGTTGTTTGTAAGGGCACGTAAGAGAAAACGCCAACGCAAACTTATTGCTAATTTTAAACAAAGTGCAAGTAATAAAATCCCTTATACTTTATTAGATATCAACGAGTAAATAGCGCTTACATTTGCTTACTTAATGGCGCGATAACTTTCCTCTTGTCGACAAGTATGCGCCTCATCAAGGTTTATTTTGCAAAATATATTCAATTAAGGCTTTCAGTGTCGGATTAGATAATTGATAAGAGGGAAAAACCAATGACACTGGTGACGGTTCAAACTCATATTTTCGTAATACCGGCACTAAATTATTATTATCTAAAAAATCTTGCATTAAGAATGCGGGTAAAAATGCAATACCGTGGCCATTGGCTGCAAGCTTTGCGGCAGCAACACCATCATTAGCTTCAACAAAGGCATCTAGTTGAATATGATTTTTCACACCGTCCTCACAGTAGCGCCAGCGACTAGGTAACCGATTAGAAGTATCAAGTATGCATTGATGCTTAGCTAATTCTAATGGGTGTTTAGGGTAACCATTTTTTTTGAGATACTCAGGTGAAGCGACATAGTATATCGGGGTTGTGCTGTAATGCCGAGCAATCATACTAGAGTCAGGCAGGGCTCCTACTCTAACACTTAAATCGATTCCTTCTTCAACCATATTGACAAAGCGATTAACAAACAGCCACGAAATGCGTACGGACGGGTGATTTTTGATAAAATCACTGGTGCTTTTAAAAATTCCTAATGATTCAGAGTCAACAGGCGCTGAAATAGTTACCTTGCCAGAAATAGTGTGCTGACGATTACTTGATATACTTTCGAGCTCTTCAACCCGTGAAATTATTTCTTGAAATCGTTTGGCATAAAACTCTCCTTCAGAAGTTAAATGCATCGCTCTTGTTGTGCGATATAACAGCTGCGTGGAAAAATGTTGCTCTAAATCTGATACCTACTTACTAATTGCTGACGTCACTAAGCTAAGCTCTCGAGAAGCTGCACTAAAGCTACCTTTATCAACAACAACATTAAACGTTCGCATTGCTTTTAATAGGTCTATCTTTCCCATATGACGAACAATCCTTTCGTTTGTTAGTTATTTATCATCTATACATAGGCTATTAGAATTCCTTACAAGATGGCAAGTGCTTTTTGATAATAAGGTGATCGGCAAAGACCATTTAATTAGTAAAAACTAGCAAGCACTTGATAATAAAAAATAAGCAGAGAAAATTTGAGTAGCCATATCAAACACTTATTACATAATTGGTATCCGAATAAAGATCAATATCAATGGGTATTAGGCACTATTTACCAAACCCAAGGTTCGTCATATCGTAAAGCTGGTGCCCATATGCTTTTTAATACCTGTGGAGAGAAGTTTGGCTTATTAAGTGGTGGATGCCTAGAAGCTGACTTACAGCTAAAAGCACGACAAGTTTTATTTGAAAACCGCGCACTTACTGTTAAGTATGACACCTCCGACGAAGACGATATAAATTTTTCATTAGGGTTAGGCTGTGGTGGAGTAGTCGATATTCTCTTGCAACCCATCACGGCGGCAAATAATTATCTTCATTTAACCAAAGTGTATCAACAATTAGAAATGCAAAATCTGGTTGAATATCGCCAAAAGATACCGCAAGAGAAGTGGGGCGATATTGAAAATCAATTCGTCGAGATACAAAAGCCAAAGCTCTTAAAAAATAAAAGCGAGATAAAAATAAAAGCGAGATAAAAAATATTAATAATGAGCAATGGCTTGTTTCAACACTTTCACCACCCCCTCATTTATTGATTATTGGTGGCGGAATCGATGTTAAACCTTTAGTCACATTTGCCTACCACTTAGGCTGGGAAACTAGCTTAGTCGACTCTAGACCAGCAAATGCTCGACGAGAAGACTTTCCATTAGCAACACGAATAAGAAAAAACAAGTTAAGTCAGCTAACAAATGAAACTTGGATGCAAGACATCAATGCCGCCATTGTTATCTCACATAATATTGAAATTGATGCCGATGCATTACTCACACTGGCAAAACAACAATTAAACTATTGTGCATTATTAGGTCCCCTGCATCGACAAGAGCAAATACTGAATAAAGCAAAGCTGACAAAAAAAGCGCTGGCTTTTAAATTAGCGGGCCCTGCAGGTTTGAATATTGGCGCAGAGTTGCCCGAAAGCATCGCTTTATCAATTATTGCTGAATGCCACGCCGCCTTATATAAAGGCAGCGCAAAATCATTAAGCAATGTATTGTCATCAAACTAATGAGTGCTGATTAATAGGCAGAGAACGGATTCGTTTTCCAGTTGCCGCAAAAATTGCACTTGTTAACGCCGGTGCGACTGGAGGCATTGATGATTCGCCAGTACCACCCGGAGGTTCATCACTTGGAACAAGTATGGTTTCTATTTCCGGCATCTCAGCTAAAGTTAATAATTGATAGTCATGAAAATTGCTTTGCTTAACCTGGCCATCCTCAAAAGTGATATTACCTTTTAACGCCGCTGTTAAGCCAAAAACAATTGCACTTTGCACCATAGCTTCGACTTGTGCTGGATTAACTACAGTACCGCAATCCATCGCACAGAAAATTTTATGGATATGTAATTGTCCTGACTTGGTTACTGATATTTCAACGACTTCCGCGGCGTGGGTTGTCCAAGTTGCCGTTCTGCCAACATATGGATGATAAGCAATACCTCTAAACCTGCCTTTTGGCGCATCTTTAGCCCAATTTGCTGCCGTAGCAACTGCATCTAATACCGCTAAACCTCGTTTCTCATTTCTCAACAATTCTCGCCTAAAAAGATATGGATCTTTTTCTGCCGTAAAAGCCAACTCATCAATAAAGCTTTCTAGAAAAAAACCATTTGGCCCTCGACCAACAGAGCGCATCCAACCTAAAGGAATATTCGCTTTTACATCAACAACATTGACAGATAAATTTTCAAATGTATACGGCATATCTGCGATACCTTCAACAGAGCTCTCATCAACATTATTAACTACTCCTGATGGCATAATTTGGCCAAATAATGACTGTGCAGCAATTTTGGCTTTTAGTGCCACAGGTTTACCATTGTCATCTATGCCTGCACTAAATTGAGCACTGTAGGCTTGTCGATAATTATCTTGTTTTATGTCTTCTTCTCGCGACCATATTAATTTAACCGGCTTGCCAACAGCTTTAGATGCTAACGCAGCTTGCACGACAAATTCAGGGGTAGTTCTTCGGCCAAAGCCACCACCTAGAAAAGTTGTATTAATTGAAATTGCAGAATAAGGGAGTTGCAACGTTTCAGATAATGCCCAGTGAGTATACGATTGATTTTGAATAGGCGCCCAAATTGTCGCTACCCCATCTTTGACGCTGGCTGTAGCATTCATTGGCTCCATCGTTGCGTGCGCTAAGTAAGGCACTTCATACTTTGCTTCTAGAATAGTTTTTGCTAAAGCTAGGGTATTTTCAACATTACCCTCTTGTCGTGCAGACACGCCGGGCTGAGTTAATGCTTGATGGTATTTTTTTCTTAAGCTCTCTGTTGAAACACCTTTATTGCTACCTTTTTCTATGGTTAATTTTAATGCATCAACAGCTTTTTTCGCGTTCCAATATCCGTCAGCAACAACAATAATGCTATCGGGTACTCCAAAAACGTAATTTAACGGTGCATGCACAACTGCTTTCACGCCTGTCATACTTTTTATTTCGCCCTCATTAAACTTAATAATTTTGCCATTAAGTGTTGGGCTTGCTTTCGCCGTCGCATACAACATTTCCGCGACATCAATATCAACCCCAAAGATAGCACTGCCATCGGTTTTCATTTTAGTGTCTAATCTATGCATAGATTTGCCAATAAAATTGAAAGATGTGCTTTGTTTTAATGTTGGGTTTTCTGGCAATGGCAGCTTAGCTGCATCTTTAGCTAACCTTCCATAACTCAGAGACTTATTGGTTCCTGTAAGTTTGACGTAACCGCCTTCGCTATAGCATTGTTCAATATCGGCAGACCAGATATTCGCCGCGGCCTGAAGCAATACCTGTTTCGCCGCCGCACCAGATTTTCGTAACGGCAGATAAAAGGTTGAAGTGCTTAAACTTCCACCAACAAACTGTGCAACATAACCATTTAGATCTGTTTTATAGGCTTCCTCACCATAAGCAGTTTCTACGCGTATTTGTTGCCAATCAAGATCTAACTCATCCGCTAAAATCTGTGGCAAGCCCGTATAAACGCCTTGCCCCATTTCAGACTGTCCCAAAAATATTGTTACCGTGTTATCAGACGCAATTAGAATCCAAGGACTAAGTTTTGTTGCCTTCTGTAAAGAGGCGACACCTCCTTTCCCAATAACAGGCAAATTAATTGCAATGGCCAGCCCGCCGATTACCTTAATTCCATTAGCTAAAAATGTTCGACGACTTAGCTTTTTATCAATCAGTGATTCACTCATGCTTCACCCCCAATATTTTTCGCTAAGTGTATTGCTTCGCGAACACGTTGATAGGTGCCGCATCGACATAGATTAGTAATAGCTGCCTTAATATCTTCATCTGTTGCTTCAGACTTTTCATTAAGTAACGCAGTTGCCGCCATGATCATACCTGATTGGCAATAACCACATTGCGGTACATCCACCTTTTGCCACGCCATTTGCACTGGGTGACTTGCGTCATTCGACAAACCTTCAATAGTTGTTATTTTTTGCTTATCAACAGCGGCAACTGGCAGAACACATGAACGAACAACATTGCCATTTAAGTGCACAGAACAAGCACCACATAGCCCAGCACCACAGCCAAACTTTGTACCTGTGAGACCAATTTTCTCTCTAATAACCCAGAGTAACGGCATTGACGGATCTTCATCAAAAGATACATCGACTCCGTTAACTTGAAAATTTACCATCCTGATAATTCCTTATATTCAATAACTCTCAGTTAGGTGCAGACTAATTTCTAACTTAATAAAATGGCTACTGACAGTTAACGCCTTTATATTGCAAATCTTTATTGTCATTAAGCATAGGCTTGGGCACGGTTTAGAAAAATAATGTTGATATGAAAAGACTTTTTATAAATTACGAAAGGTGAGGTTATAAATTAGCGACGCATTGCCTAAAATTCTTGAAAGTAGAAATAGAATAAAACACAAACTCAGTGAAGAGTTTGTGTTTAAAAACCAATTTTATACAAATTTTGTCGCTGCCAAGGTTTCACCGCTCATACTACCGGTAATCGCTGCAACATAGGCTTTGGCAGTATCTTCGGCTGATAATCCACCCTCAGTATCCATGCCCATTATCGCCATCGTTTCTTTGACAAAAATAGGCGAAACAGCATTAATGCGTATGTGTGCTAATTCTAATGATGCGGCTTTGACAAAACTTTCTAAGGCACCATTGGCCATACTAATCACACTGCTGCCTTGCATAGGTTCTTGTGCTAAAACCCCTGAAGTTACCGTCACTGAGCCATTGTCGTTAAGGTAATTTTGCCCTAAACGCATCAAGTTAATTTGCCCCATTAGTTTGTTATTAAGAGCTAGTTGGTAGTCGGCATCTGTCAATTCATTCAATGCCGCAAAGTTTGCTAAACCAGCAGTTGAAACAATTACATCAACTTTGCCAACTTTTTCAAACATTGCTTCAATAGAGGCTTTATCACCAATATCAACGTTAACGTCACCGCCAGAATAGTTAGCTGCAACAACTTCATGTTCATTAGTTAATGCTTTTGCTACTGCTTGGCCAATTGTACCGCTTGCTCCGATAAGTAAAATTTTCATAACTCTCTCCAAATGTTTTAAGTAATTAAGCTTGAAACAAGTATATTTAACTTGTTAAATAAGAAAAATAACCTCAATGTGAAATGATTATTCTCATGAAAAGAAAAATAGATTTACTCAAAGCCATGAATACTTTTGTTTTGGTGGCTGAGAAAGGCAGTTTCAGTGAGGTGGCAAGAGAGCTCAACATTGTTACCTCTGCAATTAGTCGGCAAGTATCAGATATAGAGACACATTACGACTGCCAGCTGTTATACCGCACTACCAGATCAATGCACTTAACCGCCGAAGGTGAGTTTTACATTGAGCGCTTTAAAGACATAGTGTCACGTATTGATGAATTAGATAACATTGCTCATGAACGCCAACAAAAAATTGCCGGCAATATTCGTATTTCAGCGCCACTAGGGTCAACACAACTTGGCGTATTGCAAAGTACCAGTGAGTTTGTAAAACAACATCCCGAGGTGAAAGTATCATGGATGTTTATTAATCGCTTCGTCAATATGGTGGAAGAGGGCATTGATTTGAGTATTAGAGTTGGCGAGCTACCCGACTCAAACTTAATCACCCGAAAATATGCAACGGTTAAGGTTCATTTTGTTGCAAGCCCTGAGTACCTAGAAAAGTTTGGTAAACCTTTGCACCCAAAAGAATTGGTAGATCATCAGTGCATACTCGACAGTTCTAATCGACTACCTGGCCGTTGGCGCTATCTAGAAAAGCAAAAGGAAGAACTTGTTGCTGTTACTCCCTTTATAGAAGCCAATGACGGCGATGTCACCGCAAGGCTTGCTGCTGACGGGCACGGTATTGCACAACTGCCAACATTCCTAATGCAATCATATTTAGATAGTGGCGAACTTGTGCCAATATTGGGTGACTTTGAATTTAAACCTTCACCGGTTTCCTTAGTATTTCCAGCCAATAAGTTAATGAACTCAACACTAAAAGCTCTGATCAACTACCTCATTGAACATAAACCGTGAGTAACTAATGAGCAACTTTTTGTGCATTAAGATGCTGAACTAATACCTGAGCCATTGGCAAGGCAGAAGCCGGATTTTGTCCGGTAATTAGCCGACCGTCAACAACAACATTGGGCTGGTTTTTAGCTTTGGCGATATATGTTGCGTTTAACGCCTTGAATTTATCTTCCAATAAAAAGGGATAATTTTTTCTCGCCCAACGCCCCTCTTCAACATTGGCTTTAGCGGTTAGCTTTTTATTGCTGATCAATCGGCTGCCATTAGATAGAAAAACATTAACTAAAGCGGCAGGGCCATGACAATCAGCAGAGACAATGCCGCCCGCTTCATAAATATCTCGGGTAATATTTTGCGCCGCCTGATTATCAACTAAATCAAACATCGGGCCAGCACCGCCAGCAAAATATATTGCCGCATAATTTTTAGCATTAACGTCACTCAATGCTATAGGTTTTCTTAACTTTGTTGATAATGATGATTGTTTTAACCATTGCTGTTGCACATTAGTCAGTCGAAACGTACCGCTGGCTTTACCTACACCGCCGTCAGGACTAGCAATATCAATTTCATAACCAGCATTCTCTAACACTTGATACGGCTCAAGCACTTCTGGTAGCCAATATCCATGTTGATCACTGGAAATAACCACTAAGACGTTAGCCAACTCTTCCTTGTTAGTTGACGAAGCCATCGCAGCACCGCTTAGCAACCAATGAACAGCCATGCCCCATACTAGACATAATTTGAATAATTTTTTCATTTCTTATCTCCACGATTTATTGCTGTAAAATAATGTCCAACAAGCTTAATCAAAGCTTGCTAGAAAATAATGAACAACATCGGATTTCGCATGAACATTTCGTGACCAAACAATGAATGCAGCATTCTGTTCGCTTATCAGGTCATTAAAATAGCGATTTATTACTTTGTTACCATTTCTTTTTTCTTAGCTATGTTTTTTTCTAACTATGCGGGATAAAGTAAGGTGCCGTTGCGCATTCATAAAAAGAGCACAAGGAAAATCATTGCGTTATCTCAAATTTAACGACATTTACATCGACACTGCCAACCAATTACTTATTAAGGCAGGTGAATCAAAGGCATTACCGCCTAAAGTCTATGATCTACTTGTTTTTTTCTGTTTAAATCAGCAACGGGTTATCAGTAAAGATGAATTAATGGAGCAAGTGTGGTCGGGGACAATAGTCACTGAAAACGCTATTAGTCGCACCTTAGTAAAAGTAAGAAAGGCCTTAGACGACGATCCTAAAAATCCAAAGTTCATTATTACCGTGCCACGCAAAGGTTACCGTATGGCGGCTGCGTTTGAAGAGACTGAGCAGATAGGTTTAACTCAGAGCAACGAGTTATCAGCCAACCATCAAGCTGAAAAAAATATAACATCAGAAATAGCGCCAATTGACCGTCAGGAAAATCAAGCTAATGGCCAATTGTGGGGGAAAGACCCAGCACTTAAAATTATAGTATTAACCTTAGTGATACTATCAATCAGCGCACTGTTCTATGCCATTGATTCTCAACAAACCGAGAAAATTTTAACTAAGCAAATTACGCCATTAACCCGTGCTATCGCTGATGAAATTTATCCTGCCGTTTCCCCTGATCTGACAAAATTAGCTTACACCAAACAACGAAAAGGCCAGCTCGACTATATTAATATCGAAGATTTAACATCAAAAGCGATACAAAGTATTGCTCATCCCAGAGGAAAGTTGTCTAAGCCTGTTTGGTCGCCCACTGAGAATAAGCTCGCCTTTTTATATCAGCACAATCACGTTTGCATGATATTTTCGGCAGCAATAGCTGACATTAAAAATAAAGACACTTGGCAAAGTATTAGTGAATGTGGCTCAGACAGCAGCCCACAATTTGTTTTCTCTCCGAATGGCCAATATTTCTATTTTAATGACCGACAATCCAATACCAATGGTTATCAGGTTTTTAGGGTTAATTTATCAACAGGGCAAAAAGAAATCGTTAATCAACCAATCACTAGTGGTCTCGGCAATTATGCCTTTGACATTTCACCCGACGGCGAACGTTTAGTGTTACTTAACAGTGAATTTGCACCACAAACTCGTATTTATACCCTAGATATTGCCGATTCAGTATTAACGCAAACAGCGCAATTACCGTATTTAATGCGTTCGGTACGCTGGGGCCATGACAATTCCACCATAATTCATCCTGCTCCTCATCCGGCCTATGATATTTGGCAAAGTGATCTTAAAGGTGAAAAGCTTGCTGTCTTCGCCAGTAATACTTCTCGGGTGAAGCATCTTGCACGCATCAATAACGGTAAAGATTTTTCCTTTGTTTCTTATCTACTTAATCGAGATATTTTCTTCCAACAAGATAAAGAAAATAACGCTGGAGAACTTATTTCTTATGCGCTTGATAACTCGTCCGTGATGGATTATTTACCGACACTAGCTAATCATTCACAGCAATATGCTTTTGTTTCTAAGCGCTCAACAACCGCTGAAGTATATATATCTACCATTGACGAGAAAACAAATAGCCCGAAACAAACTCAACGATTAACCTTTTTTAATAACCCAGTAAAAATCTATCACTTAGCCTTTTCCCCAGACGATAGTCAGTTACTCATTGTTGCCGACAACCAACTCTACATTGCCGATATCAGTACCTTATCTGTCAAACCATTACCACTCGATAATATCGCTATCCAAGGTGCAAGCTGGCAAGATGAGCAAAACTTATTGTTTTCGACTATTAAAAACAACGCTTGGTATTTTATGCGATACAACATAACGAGTGAGCAGTTAACGCCTTTACCGTCAGGTTATCAAGCAGGGCTATACTCACAAGCAACGGAAAGTTATTATTTGGTTGCCGATGAAACATCACAAGTCATGCAACTAAAAACCGTAAACTCAAGCCCAGAAAAAACGGCACTAGTTTGTGCGCCTAACTTTAAAAACAGAAAATTAAACTTGATTGAAACTGCAACTGGAATTGCATGCCTCTCTGCTAATGACGCTGGCTTTATTCAGCATGACTTTCTTAGGCCTAATTCAATTGAACAAGGAAGCACGAGTAAAAACACACTATTTGATAGCACTCTACTTAATAATACCCGCAACCTTGATTTTGACACCAACAAACAAGGCATGGTTTATACCAAAATGACGCAATCTGTCGCTGATATCATGCGCACCACATCTAATTAATTGCTATAAAATTCAAACTTCATACCGCTAAACATTCAAATAAGCCAATGATTTAAAACATATAAAGTTGTGACCGCCTTGATGGTCACAACTTTTTCATTATCAATCACGCTTAAATCCTGCTTTGTTCCTTCTTTCCCAGAGTAAATCCGTGACACTGCACTCAACATTTAATCAGCAGGTGTCATCATGGACAAACCCATTAGCAAGAAAACATCAAAAAACAACTACAAAAAAGCCTTAGCAATATTATTTGTCTGTGGAGTCGCTGGTGCTGTTTACGCAGCAAGTAATACAACAAACTCTACAGGCAAAACTTATAACTTAACCACACAAAACTTAGTTATCAGCAAAGTCGCACAAGCCGATTTTGCTGAGTTTCTGCCACTGCGTGGTGTTGTTGAACCAGAAGACACGATTTTTATTGACGCTATTGATGGTGGCCGTGTTGAGCAAGTGTTTGTTCAGGAAGGTGCCATTGTTGAACAAGACCAAAAGATCCTAAAACTAAGCAATACCAACTTACAGCTCAATGTACTAGCGCGTGAAGCTGAGGTTTCTGAGCAAATAAATAACATGCGCAATACCCGCTTAGCATTAGAGCAAAATCAGCTAAAGCTAAAACGTGATGTTATTGAACTAGATTTTGAAGTACTGAGATTGGAAAAAGAATTTGCTCGTAACAAAACCCTGATAGGTAAAAAGCTCATTTCTACGCAAGCATTTGAAGATGTTCAAGACGAATTGGCTTTTCAATTAAAGTACCGTGAAACCGTAAAAGAAAGCCAAGAAAAAGAAGCTTTGCTACAAACACAACAACTTGAGCAGCTGGCGCAAAGTATCAAAACCTTAGAAAGTAATTTATCAATTTCTAGAGCCAGCTTAGATAAATTAGTCATACGTGCCCCCAGTGCTGGCCAACTAACTTTTTTGGATGCCAAAGTGGGTGAGTCTAAACGTAACGGTGAGCGCTTAGGGCAAGTCGACTTAATTCAACAATATAAAATCAGTGCTCAAGTTGACGAGTTTTATGTTAGCCGCGTTAATAAAGGTCAAACCGCAAGCTTTATACTAAATCAAGAAAGCCACCAATTAACGGTTGCCAAAGTTTACCCTGGCATCGACAACGGAAAATTCAAAGTCGACTTTTTCTTATCTGATACCAAGTTAGTTAAGCAATTAAGGCTTGGTCAAAGCCTACAGCTGAAATTCAACTTATCTGCTAGTGAATCAAAACTGCAAATCGCCAACGGAGGTTTTATGCAAAACACTGCCGGTAGTTGGGTGTTTGTTGTTGACTCCTCTAGTAGCACAGCAACTAAGCGTAATATCCGCCTTGGTCGAAAAAACCCACAAACCATCGAAGTACTGTCTGGCTTACAAGCAGGTGAGCAAGTCATCACCTCATCCTACGCCAGCTTTGCTGATGCCGAACAACTCAACCTTTCTGCGGCAGATTAATCTCTGCCAAGTAAGAAATAACAGAATTAAAAAAAATTAAGGAATTCACATGATCACATTTAACAATATCAGCCGTTCATTTATCGGTGATGAAGTAGAAACTGTCGCCATCGACAACATGAGCTTAACCATCAATAAAGGCGAATTTTTATCAATATTAGGGCCTTCTGGTTGTGGTAAATCAACCTTACTCAATGTTTTAGGCATGCTTGATAGCATAGACCAAGGCGGATTTACTTTTATTGGGCATCAAGTTGATCAATGTAGTGAAAAACAAAGAGCCAAACTACGCAAGCAACACATAGGTTTTATTTTTCAAAGCTTTAACTTAATTGATGAGCTAACCGTAGAACAAAATATTGAACTGCCACTTTATTACCACAAGGTACCAAAAGAAGAGCGCAAGCGTTTGGTCGAGCAAGTATTGCAACGGGTAGACATTGCGCATCGACGCAAGCATTTACCTGCCAAATTGTCTGGTGGGCAACAACAGCGTGTCGCCATTGCTCGGGCAATTGTTACCCAACCTGATCTTATCCTGGCTGATGAACCCACAGGTAACTTAGATTCAAAAAATTCGGAACAAGTAATGGCGCTTTTGCAGGAACTCAACCAAGAAGGTTCAACTATTGTCATGGTAACCCATGCTCCAGAGCATGTTTGCTATGGCACCCGAGTACTAGAACTACTGGACGGTAGAATACTAAAAGATCAAGCCGTTCAACAAGAAACATTAGCTGCAGATCTAACGGAGGTGGCTTGTGGTTAAATTATTATTTATTGTCGCTTGGCGCAATTTTTGTCGAGATAAACTCACTAGCTTTATTCAACTATCTGGTTTAGTGATCGGTATTGCTTGTTTTATTTTAATTCAACTTTATGTTGATCATCAAAGCAGTTTTAACAGTCAATTTACCGCAGCAAAAGATATCTATCGTATTAATCTTCAACGAGATGATAGAAGACCACAAGCATCAACAACATTAGCCTTGGCCGCTGCGCTAGATAGTAACTTCAAGCAAATTGATGAAACAACACGAGTCTTTAGGTCAACCATTTCGGTTAAGCATCAAGAAAATGTTTTTTCAGAACGCGCGTTATATGCTGATAATAACTATTTTAATTTTTTTGATTTTGAATTGCTTGAAGGAGACAGCTTAACCGCTTTAAACTCTCCTGATGGTTTGGTTTTACATGAAGATTTAGCGTTCAAGTACTTTGCTCGTCGTACTGGCGTACTTGGCAATCGACTGACAATCAATGGTGAAGAGCACCAAATAACCGGTGTGGTGAAAAAAACCTACACACCTAATACCATGCCTTTAACGTTACTGGTGCCGATGGAAAATTTCTATCGTCAGTTACCAGCACCTGATTGGGCTGAGCGTTGGAATTACGCTGCATCCATTACTTTTGCAAAAATTACTAACCCTACTGTCATTCCACAACTAGAGAATACTCTGGGAGAGTATTATGACCAACGTACTAAAGGAATTTCTTCATACAAAAAACGACGTTTGACCTTTGAACCACTATTAGATATTTATTTGAACAACAACACTGCTGGTAGCATTATTCCACCAGGCAGTGCCGTTATGGTGACGGTATTTAGCATTATTTCTATCATGATTTTGGTACTGGCCTGTGTCAATTTCACTAATTTATCAACCGCAGCTGCAATGCGCAGAGGTAAAGATGTCGGTGTACGTAAAGCACTGGGGGCAAGCAAAGGCCAATTAATTAGCCAATATTTACTGGAAGCTATTTTATTAACAACATTTGCGACCATTTTTTCATTATTACTCGTTGAATTGTTCTTACCAGCTTTTAACTTATTGATGAATGCGGATATCAGCTTGAACCTTTCAATTTCATTCCTAATGCAATTGCTAGCGTTAACACTCTTTGTCGCGATTATTGCTGGCAGCTATCCCGCTTTTTATCTCAGTAATTTATCACCCGCACAGGTATTAAAAGGTTTAGTAACCACCTCGAAATCTGGCGTGTTACTACGCCAATCATTAATCATACTGCAATTCGGCATTGCTGCGTTTCTAGTAGTTTCCAGTTTAGTGGTGAACTGGCAAATGCAATATGTCAAAGACATGCCACAGGGCTTTGACCGTGAAAATGTTATTATTGTTAGTCGTGGTGCAGAAATTTTTAATGCTTTTAAGGAACAAGCAAGTAGACACCCGGATGTATTGTCAATATCTATGTCTCATACCGTACCGACCAAAGCAACAAGAACCTCTGCAACGGTGAGACGAGCTGATGATATTTCTAACGAAATTTGGGCCGGCAATAACCCGGTCAGCTATGACTTTTTCAAGACTTTCGGTATAAAAATACTAGCAGGTCGAGATTTTTCAAGAGCATTTGTTAATGACGCATACCAAGAAAATAAAGACGACTGGCAAAGTTCAACCGGCAAACTCATTATAAACCAAACACTAGCGACAACCTTAGGTTGGAGCCCTGAAGAGGCTGTAGGCCAAATGATCACGCTAGGGGGCGGTAATGATGGCCTACATAGTCACCAAATAATCGCGGCTGTAGAAGATAGTCATTATGTTAATGCTAAAAATGTCGTACCACCCATGACATATATGCTGTCAGCAAAACCTGAAGCCAGACCATTACGTTGGGTATCTATTCGCTTTAAAACTGGCGCTAGTTTCCAGTCCATTAAAGATGTGGAACAAGTCTGGCTGGGATTAAACGGAAGTTTAGCCTTTAAATATGACTGGTTAACAGATTTATTTTCGGCTTCATACCGCAATGAAAACCAACAAACCAGCTTACTAAATGTTTTCACTTTCTTAGCAATAGCCGTAACGGCAATTGGTTTATTTGGACTAGCAGCATTTAATACCCAACGACGAGTAAAAGAGATAGCCGTACGTAAAGTACTAGGGGCAAGTACAGCACAGCTATGCTTTATGCTGGTAAATCAATTCTCAAGCTTAGTGGTATTAGCGAATATTATTGCACTTCCCGTGGCGTATTTCCTGATGAGAGATTGGTTAAATGGCTTTATTTATCGCATTGATATGCCCTATAGCGCATACCTGCTTAGCGCATTGTTTAGCTTAATCATCGCTTACGTAACTGTCATGGTGATCGCAGTTAAAGCCGCATCAGCCAAACCCGTTGACTCACTTTCATGTGAGTAAACTACAACAGAACGCTAGCGCTAAGGCCTCATTAACGGTAAATCACTTTAGCGCTAGCGATAGCAAAATAATAATTAGAGATAACCATGATGAAAATCACCAATGAAAAAAACTTACTACCGTTCACATTAGCTGCTTTACTCTGTGCAACATATAACGCGTCAGCAAGCCAATCTCCGGTAAAAGAAAGTAATGAACCACTGGTCATTGCTGAAAAATTTACTTTCCAGTCAACCGTCTTGAATGAAGAGAGAACCTTCTACGTTCACCTGCCTACCGGCTATTCAAGCCAAGGGAACAAATACCCTGTGCTTTATATCCCTGATGGCAGAAGAAAAATGCAAAAAACCGTCGCCATTACCGATGATCTAGCCGATTTCTCTCGTCGCATACCTAAAATGATCGTAGTCGGTATTGAAACCAATAAAAATAGAACTGCAGATTTAAGTAGCTTAGCCAGCTCGAAAGCATTCCTAAACTTTATCACCACAGAATTAAAACCTTATATAGGAAGCACTTATGCTACTAACGGTGAAAACTTACTAATGGGTAGTTCTATGGGTGGAGAATTTGTCGTACGCGCACTTTTAGAGCAACCTGAACAATTTAATGGTTACTTTGCCATTAGCCCAAGTATTTACTACAGCGACTTCCAACTGGTTAAAAAAGCCAATGAAGTTTCTGACAGCAAAAAGACTATTAATAAAAAACTTTACTTAAGCGTTGCCAATGAAGGTTGGAATCAAGGGGTAGAAGAATTGGTTTACCATTTGAAAAAGCAGCCAATACCAGGACTAAAATGGCAATTTAGTAAACGCGAAGAAGAGTCTCATGGTTCTATTTCGATGATGCAAGCTCATCAGGACTTACAAGATTATTATGCGGCATGGGCTGCGCCACATTTTAAAAACACGCTCGATTTTGAACAAAAAGGCGGAATAAAGGGATTACAGGCACTTTATGCTCAGCGCGACCCTTCGGTACTTCCCATCGGCATATTAGATCATATGGCTTTGCTATATGTTGACCAGCAGCAAAGCAAAGAGGCAATTGAACTTTCATTACTGAGTGTCAAAGAGCACCCAACCTCAGGTAGAGCTTTACGTAACTTAGCCCATGTTTATGAAAAGCTAAGTATGCCTGAACTAGCATTATTGGCCTATGAGCAAGCACTGGCAACAGCCATTAAAAATAACCATCGAGCCAGTAGCATTGAATCGCATAGAAAAGCATTGGCGCAGTTTAAAGCAAAAAATATTATTAATGATTAAACCTTTACTATTTCAATAGTGCCGTTGAAGATAAACCTCTAAAAAATAACAGAAATACCAACTAAAAACTCAACAAATTTAATATCTGATTGGATACATTTGGCATCAAACTTGACTTAATATAAACATAAATTAAGTCAAGTTCTTCTATGCAATAAGCACTAAAAATGAAAGCTCAATAAAAATTTAATCTCTGTAGACTTAAATAAATAAAGGTCTTATAAGTGTATTAAAAATCAATACCTTGCATTATTCATAGCGCAAAATAAGTGAAGGTCTAGCGCTTGCGGCTTTAAAACCAAGTATTGCAACCGTCAACCAAGTAATTAGTGCAATACTGCCAGCGGCCATTAAATATACCGACAATGTTTGCTCAATTCGGTCATTAAAATTAGCTAACCATTCCCCTACTAACCAATAACTTAATGGGTAAGCAAGCAATATGCTGATCAATACTAGCAATAAAAACTCTTTAGCCAGTAAATTAACAATAGAAAGGCGTGAAGCACCAATCACTTTTCTTACCGCAACTTCTTTTTGCCTTCTTATGGTAGCAAAAGAGGCTAAACCAAAAGTACCTAAACAGGTTAAGAAAATGGCAAACAAACTAAAAACAGCCACCATATCTAGTGCTCTATTTTCATTTTCATGCGCATTAGCATAATCTTGTGCTAATAAATCAATTTGCACATCGTTTAAGTGTAACTCTTGCTCAACAAGTAATTTCACCTGCTCTGTTAGTCCAGTCATATTCGTACTATTCGCTTTAATCACCAAGTGCGCCGTGGCATTCTGATTATGTCCTAAATTAAAAGACACAGGTAATGCTTGCTGCCTTGCTGAGCCTATTTTGACATTCTCGATAACACCAACAATTTTGGCAGATATTTTATATCTAGGCTCTATGATAGTTAGACCAATAACTGATTCAGGTGAAGGATAACCAGCTAACTCAACCATTTTACGACTCACTAATACGCCAACTGTGCTGTTATTTTCCGCAACCTGCGTATACCAATCACCACTATAACTCGGTAAAAAGTCTCTACCCGCCAGCAATTTCAACCCTAAAGTTTCAACAGCGTAAAAACTTGTACTAACCGTAGGCTGAAAGCCTTCAACGCTTTCACCATTAGGCCATGTAAAGTTAAAGTTATATTCCATGTCATTGGTCAAATCAGTATTTGATACCGTTACTTGTTCAACGCCTGGTAAGTTTCTTATCGCGGTAGTTAAATTATTATTTTCCTTTTTATATACGGCTGCAGAAGGTAGTTCTTTAACCACTAAACGCGATGACTTTTCATAGCCAACTTGTAAATTGTTAATCAAATTAATTTGCTGATATAAAGATGCCGCAGCAATAATTAAACCGATAGACAAAGCACCTTGAAAACATAAGGTCAGTTTTCTGACAAATATCGCGGTACCACCACGCACTAAATCACCACTTAATACCCGTTTAGCACTAAAGGAAGCAATAAATAATGCCGGGTACAACCCCGAGAGTAAGCCGACAAAAAATATGATAGCTAGCGATATCAAGGTAAAGCTTGAACCATACGAGAAACTTAACTGTCGGTCCATCATCTGGTTAAAGTGTGGTAACGCAAACTCTACCAGAGCAAATGCTAGCAAACTGGCGAGTGCAACTACCAACAATGACTCAGTTAAAAATTGAGCTATAACTTGCCCTTTAGTCGCACCTAAGGCTTTACGCACACCAACTTCTTTGGCACGTTTAGCAGACTGAGCAATATTCAGATTAATAAAGTTGATACTTGCCACTAAAACCAAAATAAAACTTAGCCCTATGCAAATTTTCAATATCGACGATGAGCCCGGTTTTTTCATATAAAACGGACCAACACCTTGTAAATGCATATCTCGAATATTGATCAATTTATTAGTAATCGCAGGATTTCCGCTTTCTCCGAAAAATTCATAAGCAGCTTTTGAAAAGTATTGCTCAAAACTGGCAATATCGGTATTCGCCATAAGCTTATAATAAGCATAGCCGAATCCGCGTTCTTCAAAGTCAGCAGGCATTTGCTTTAAACTATCAAATTTAAAATGAGTATTTTCTTCAATATCACGAAAAACCGCACCAACTCGATATTGGCCACCATCATAATTTAAGGTTTTACCAACAACTTGCGTATCACCAAATAGGCGTTTAGCTTCTTTTTCACTCAATAATAATTGATTGGGTTCGCTTAGTGCCTGTTCAATATCTCCAGAAATAGCTTGTAAATTAATGAAATTTAAAATATTTGATGTCGCGGCATAAAAGTTATCTAATCGGTAGCTATTGTCTGCGATTTTTACGAGTTCGTTGGCGCCACCAAATAACATGCCAGCTTCAGTAAGTTTAAATACTTCTTCCACTTCGTTGTGATTTTTTAATGTGTCGGCAATGTTATAACGACTACTCGCTATTTGTTGTAACCCAACAGCGCTATAGTCAGTATGAGCAAGATAAACACGTTTACTATCAGGTTGTTGTTTATCATACGACAGTTCATATTGCGCAAATAACGCCATTAAAATAGCCGCAGCAATACCAATACTAAAGCCCACTAAATTCAAGAAAAAGTGCTGTTTATCTTTATTTATCGAACGAATTGCGGTTTTAACATAATTTATCAACATATCAGGCTACCTCTGTTTGCACTGCGGCGTCATTCGCTTTATCAATCATGATTTGACCATCAAATAAACGCACCAAGCGGTCGGCATAGTTACCTTCTTTTTCGGAGTGAGTCACCATAACAACCGTAGTGCCTTCACGATTCAGCTCTCGAAGCATAGCCATCACTTCATCACCATTTTTAGAGTCCAAATTACCTGTCGGCTCATCAGCCAATATTAATTTAGGGTTTATCACTAAGGCCCGAGCAACGGCAACGCGCTGTTGCTGACCACCAGATAATTGCTGCGGTAAATGTTCAGCCCTATGATCAATAGCAACCCGTTTCAATATTGCTTCTACTCGCTGCTTGCGCTCTGCTTTGGAGATGTTTTGATATTGCAATGGCAGCTCAACATTTTCATAAACCGTCAACTCATCAATTAAATTAAAACTTTGAAAAACAAAACCTACTGATGCCTTACGCAGTTTTGCTAACTCATTTTCACTGTAGCCGGCAATATCGTTTCCAGAAAATTCAAAACTGCCTGATGAAGGAGAGTCAAGCATGCCTAGTATTGATAACAGGGTAGACTTACCACAACCAGACGGCCCCATAATGGCAACAAATTCACCTTCGTTAACCTGTAAATTAATGTTGCTCAACGCTGTTGTTTCTAAGTCTTGGGTACGAAAAACTCGATTTAAGTTAGTTATTGTAATCATTATTATTTCCCTAATTTAATTGTAATTGTTGAGCGTTATCAAAATTGCCATAGCTTGAGGTGATCACCTCTTCTCCTAATGACAAACCCGCTATCACTTCAAAATAATCTTGGTTCTTCTTACCTAGACGAATATCACGACGAACCGCTTTGTCACCCGCTTGGTTAAGCACATACACCCAATGGCCACCGCTACTGGTAAAAAAGGCGCCACGTTTAAGCAATAAGGCATTTTCTTTATTGGCACCTAGCAAGAGCTCAGCATCAATACTCTGGCCACGTTTAATGCCGCTATCCGTTTGAGGTAAATCAACCTCTATCTGAAATTGTGATTGGTTAACACGGCTATCAATTTTGCTTACCTTCGCCTTGATATCTCCGGCGGCTAATTTAAGAATGACATCAGCACCTAAACGTACTTGGCTTAAATAGAATTCATCTAAACTAATTGCCAATTTATATTCATTAGGGATATCTATTTGCCCAAGCCGGGCACCACGTTGCTTAGATTCACCAATTTCCACATTCATCTCACTTAAGTAACCAGATACAGGAGCTTTGACGAGCAAGTTTTCTAGATTTTTACGCGCAAAATTTAAGTTTTTATCGAGCATAATTGCGCTGTCTTCTAATTGCTTCACTTGCACCTTACGAATGCTGTTTTCTTGTTTTTGCCTTTCAAGCGTCAACTCTTTTCTCTGTTGATAGTAGCTAAGATCATTGCTTAGCTCCTCTAACCTATCTTTTGCCATTGCCCCTGTGATAACCAGTGATTGAGACTGTTTAAGTCGGCGTTTTAGGTGGCTAATTTGTAGGTCAATTTCGAGCAAGTCTCGGCGTAAATTTAGTCGACTAGTTTCCATATTCATTTGTGTGTTACGTAAAAAGTTAAGTTGCTCAGTTACTTGCGCTTCTCTACTCATTACATCCAGTTGTAAATTAGTATTGCTTAAACGCACCAGTGCCTGGCCTTTTTCCACATATTCACCTTGCTCGACTAAACGTTCTTCAACTTGGCCACCAGCAATGGTATCAAGGTAAATAGTGGTTTTAGGCACAACTTGCCCGCGTATACTCAAGGCATCGATAAATGCCCCTTGTTTAACAGCACTTACCGAAATGCTAGCAAGCTCAAGGTTATGACTCCGTCCGCCAGCAGCCGATTGATTCATGCTATAAAACATAGCGGCCGCACCAATAAGACCAACAACAACAAAACTTTTCTTAAGGTGTTTTTGTAATGGTGACCGGGTTATTTTTTTATCCATAAAGGCTACTCCTCAAAATACCAACACTAAAATTGCGTTACCTTTTACTTAGACATTACAACTATTGTGCCAACAAACAAAACACATCAAAAACAACAACTTAATTAAATATTGATTTTTGTTGATAAATTAAGTGTCCACCTATAGAACAGTTATTTTTCAATGGTGTCCATTAATGGACAAGTTCACTGTAGACTCTCGAAATAACAATCAGTTAGACTAAGGGCTGTTGATGTTAAAAGAAAATGAACCCCAAAAGCTCAGCAACTCCTAAATAAAACAGCTTTGAGATGAAATGAATGAAGCAAGCAGGCACAATTCTAGTCGTCGATGATAATCCTGATATTTTAATCGCAGTAAAGCTGCTACTAAAACAACATTATCAAACGGTACTAACCACAGATAACCCCTTTGATATCGAAAAAAAGATTAAAGGTCAGCAAATAGATGTGATCTTGCTCGATATGAACTTTAATCTAGATGCTATTAGTGGTCAGGAAGGCTTCTATTGGTTAAAAAAAATCATTGCGCAAGATTCATCTATCGCGGTTATTTTTATGACCGCATACGGTGCCGTTAAAATCGCTGTTGATGCCATTAAAGCTGGCGCCACCGATTTTATTTCCAAGCCATGGCAAAACGAACATTTGCTTGGTGTCGTTGCCGCAGCATTTTCACATGCACAAGACAAAAAAAATGTTGAAAAACTAACTCGTCAAACACAGGGCTTAAATCACGCACTTAAAGCACAAACATTTAAGTTTTTAGGCCAGAGTAGTGCGATGAAAACCGTGTTTAACACCATTGAAAAGGCCGCCCAAACCGACGCGAATATTTTAATTACCGGTGAAAGTGGCACAGGTAAAGAATTGGCCGCACGTGCAATTCATCTTGCCAGTAACCGAAAAGAGCAAGCTTTTGTTGGTTTAGATATGGGTTCACTGGCCGAAAGTTTGTTTGAAAGTGAGCTGTTTGGTCATAAGAAAGGCGCTTTTACCGATGCTAAATCAGACAAGGTTGGGCGTTTTGAGCTCGCTCATGGCGGTAGCTTGTTTTTAGATGAGTTGGCCAATTTACCCGCCAACCAACAAGCAACATTACTTGCCGCGTTACAAAATCGCCAAGTGACTCCTGTAGGCGGCAATAAAGCCATTGATATTGATATTCGCCTAATTTGCGCAACGAACGAAAACCTACAACAAGCTGTCGTAAACAACAGCTTTAGACAAGATTTACTGTACCGAATTAACACCATTGAAATTCGTCTACCACCACTAAGAGAAAGAATCGAAGATATTCCACTACTAACAGAATATTACTTGAATTACTTTAATCAAAAATATAAACGAGTACTCAATATAGCGTCTAATGATTTACAACGACTTTGCCAATATCATTGGCCAGGCAATGTCCGTGAACTTGCCCATGCTATAGAGCGTGCCGTTATTCTTAGTGACAATGATTACTTAGATATTTGCTCTATTGTGCCCGCAGAACACTTAGCTGATGCTGATCAACCAGCGACATCGTCTAACGTTGAACAACAGCATGATCATTACGATACCTTTGACTTAGAAATTTTAGAACAGCGAGCAGTTAGAGCCGCGTTAAAGCACTTTCAGGGCAACGTTACTCAAGCGGCAAAGTCATTAGGGTTAACGCGCGGCGCTATGTATCGCCGATTAGAAAAATACAATTTATAGTGTCTATACTATCGACTATCAATATTATTGACATATTAAATCATCATGACCAAGCCCAGCTTTTAAGAATGACTCGACATGTACAATATTAATAAACAACCGCTGATCTATATGATCAGCAATTTAGCCTTAATTATTGGCTGTATTATACTGCTCACGCACTTATACATCAGTTCTGGTTTTTCATCGACTTGGTTTTTAATTTTAGTTGTATGCGCCTGCTTTATTGCGACCTTGATATCCATCATTAGCAAACAAAACAAACAACTAGTACAGGTTATCAGAGCCTTAGCCAATGGTGATAACAGCTTAGGCTTTTCAGAACATCATCCTATGCGCCGTTATTATGATCAGGTTAAACAGCAAATGCAGCTGGCAAAATTTGAAACCGAGCATAAAACCGAGTTCGTTAAAACACTACTAGTGCATATTGATCTTGCGGTCATTGTTTGTGATATTGACGGCAAAGTGGTTGAATCCAACCCTGCTGTTGCTCGGCTGTTAGGAAAAAATATAAAACACCTGAATGAGTTAAAACATATTGCCTCATTAGTCTCTGCCACCAAAAAAAATTTCCGCAGCACTGTGCCGTGGCAACACGGAGAAACTATAGATACTTTGTCTGCTCACCTAAGTTTTGCGCACATTCAAGGCCAAGAATATAAAATCATCACCTTGCAATCGATACATGAAACACTATTAAACAGAGAGCAACAGGCTTATAAGCGCTTAACTCAAGTGTTAACTCATGAAGTAGCCAATACCATTACCCCATTGGCTTCTATCGCACAAACTTGCCAAGCCTTGCTGCCAGCAGAATTAAGTTTTAGTAATGAAGAAGATAAACAAGACTTAACGCTAGCATTAACAACGCTGGCTGCTCGAACTCAATACTTAGGTGAGTTTATTGCCAGTTTCAGACAAGTGAGCAGTTTACCGACACCTCAATTAGCGCCCGCAACCTTGAACGACATTATAGAGCGCATCAGAATTTTGCATCATCAGCAACTTAAAGACCGCAATATAGTATTGAGTATTAACATGGCGCAGCAACAGTTAGTCATGTTAGACAGTGCGCAAATAGAGCAGGTGCTCATTAACTTAATAAAAAATGCTATCGAGGCATTATCTGTTCAAATGAGTCAGCACGATAACTTGCCCGCTCAAGCACAAATTACAATAACAGTAGCCAAAAACGATAGTCAGCAATTTTATGTGGAAATAGCCGACAATGGTGCAGGTATTCCGGAACATGTTCTTGATGTAATTTTTGTACCTTTCTTTACCACTAAGCAGCAGGGATCGGGTATAGGGCTATGCCTTTCTAAACAAATAATGATCAATCATGGTGGAGATCTCATCTACATACCGCAACCCAATGGTGCTTGCTTCAGGTGTATTTTTGGCTATTAGGTTAAGTTTATTTTAAATCATATTACTAAAAACTTTATAGCTGGGTAAAAAATATTGTTGTGGGAGAACCCTTCTTTTTAGGCTCTAGTTAACCAATTAGTACCAGCAAGCCCTTGCACGTAAAACAGTTAAAGAGTTGGCTTTCTTTGGCGGTAAATAGAATATCATGTTGGGTAGCAATCCCTTTATTGCCGGTAGCAACCAATGTAATGATTAATTCAATATCAACATCAGTGTAGGGAAATGCAATAGCTGTCGATGCCGCATCGGCGTTTGAAAAGATTATATTAGTAGCATCTGTTTACCAATGCAGCTTCACATTATCAGGATCAGAGACACTTAAGATAACCGAGTTACCACGGTCAACGGTTTGCGTTAACGCCATGGCAATTTCCTGGTGCTTTATTCGCGACAGGAGTCACTGCAGAAGTAGGTACAGGGACTGTGTTAGTGGTGTTTTAGCCTCCGCCTCCACAGCCACCAAAGAAAAATACACTTGCTAGCACAAACGCGAAAATTAAGTTTTTTCTATCATTCCTTGATTGATTAACAATGGCTTTAGCAAAAGACAAGCACCTCGAAGTTTATGGTTACCCTTATTGCTTTAATACTTAAACGCATCTATTTTTCTGACATTGCCACTACGCTAGTGATTATTATCGTAGTGACAATGCCTGCGTTTTATTATCGCCTATTAGCTTCAGGGGCATTAGTTACAAACCGTAAGTGCCAATATGTCTTCTTGCGAATCATCTAATTGATATTGATGAGTAAAGTAAGGTTCACCGTCATCACCATAAATTTGCCCTGCTACATTAGCCTTAAGACGAATGTTGATTACACCTGATGCTGGAAGTTTTACTTCAACAGGCTCTGCACCTACCGTTAGTGTGATGTCAGTGGTTCCACCAAATCCCATCTTTCCATATCCAGCTGGTGTTAGATAAAAAGAGACTTCAACTTGTTCAGCACCAGTATAAGTAGGGCAAGCAGTCAAAGTAATGTCTTTTCGTTGAAACACAGGGACTTTTACTTTTCCTAACGCTTGCACCGCATCATACTCTTCAGGTAAACGTAATGTGGCAGCTAATTGTTCCGTAAAACGGAACAATAATGTAGTTAAGGCGGCATCTTCTGCTTTGCTTTTCAATAAAATATCAAAATTACCATTTTCATCGCTGAAAACATCTGTTTGAAAAAAGCCAGTAACTTTGACCATAGGTACAGGTAAACCACCATCATCAACTAACTGACCAGTTACATTTACTTCATGCCATTCTTCAGCTGTGTATACAATGCTCATTGTTGTAGGGAGCGAATTTTGAACGCCATCGTTAACGATTAGTTGCAGGGTGTAAGTGCCCGCTAGATCAACGGTAAATCGTGTTGTTGGTACACTAATCAAAGAAAGGGCGCTTGCTTCAGAGCCTTCAGGCTTGTTAATCAATTCCCATGTATATGTTAATGGTCGCCCTTCAGGATCATAACTATCCGCGCTTGTTATTGTTTGAGCGCCTTGGATTTGAATGGCGATATCGTCAGGTAAAATTGCCACAGGTTTTTGGTTTTCAACCACGTTAATATGCACTTGATCCGTTGCTGAGTAGTTTATGCCGTCAAATACTTGTAAAGATAAAACGTATTCACCGATAACATCGGCCATAAAGCTAAACTTATGATAGCCATTAAAGTCATTAGGGTTCTCATATTCGCTGGTAACTGGTTTACTCACAACACTCCACTTGTATTGTAAATCATCACCATCGGCATCAGAGCTTGCACCCCCATCAAGTTCTAAAGCAATACCTAAATTAGCGATTTTATCTTCACCGGCATTGGCAACAGGTGCGATATTGTCATTAGTTACGTTTATCATGATTGATGTTTCATGAGTTAATGTGCCATCGCTAACTTCTAAGGTGACTTGGTAATCACCTAAATCTTCAACAATAAATTCAACAAATTCGGTAGTATCACCGCTTAGTGAAACGTTTGCTACACCTGCGGGAGGAGTTAACTTCCATAAATAGGTAAGTTGATTATTATCGCTGTCGTAACTGTTACTGGCATTTAACTTCACCGTTTGGCCGATTTTGTAGCTTGGCAAAGGAGTACTAATTGCAGCTACAGGCTGGCTATTCACTAATAGCTCTTCTGCAACTATGGCGAGCACTTTAGTGGCGGTAAGTTCATTAATGGTATTGGTTACGGTAAGTGTAATTTCATAGTTACCAGCAACATCAGTGATTAAATAAGCTTTCACTTTATCAGCATCGCCTATAACGCTAGTACTTGCTGTTGGTTTGCTGCTTAGCGTCCAGTGGTAGGTTAATTGTTGGCCTGTCGTGGCAGTACTATTTTCCGCACTAAACCAATTGACCTCACCAATTTTAGTTTGAATATTGCTATTGACTTGATTATCGCCACTAATTGTTGCAACAGGGTAACTTTGTGCATTTGGCTCGACAGTTACTGTTGACGTTATCGGTTGGCTGCTGATTTCACTATCTTTAACAATTAATGTTATTGTATAGACACCAAAATCTTCAGGGGTGAAAACAAAGTTATCTGCACTGTTGTTTGTTAAGGGGTAATCATCGCCATCCTCATTTTTTATAGCCCATTGAAAAGTTAGGGCATCGCCATCAGGGTCACTACTGGTTGTGCCGCTGACGGTAATTGAGTTATCAAGTACAATTGATGTAGCATCAAGAGTAATTGCAGCTACAGGGGCTTGATTTTTAACTTCTTCATTTTTTTTATCATTACTACTGCCACCGCCACTACACGCACATAATATGCTTACTAAAACTAAGGTACATATTTTCATATCAGGTTTCACTATTCCATTTTCCTTTTTTTCATTCCATTAAGGTGATTTAACTGTGTATTTCGTTGCTCGTAATGAGCTATGCAAATATTGCCGAATTATTTCAATGTTATAATTATGTTAATAAAAAACAATGCTTTAGTGGTAGTAAAAAAGTGACAATTAGTAGCACATAGATGACAAAACATGTGGTAAACAGATGATATTCCGTCATATACGAATATTATTGTTCGATTTTCGTACAAACCATGATCTTTTAAAAATCATCACATTCTGCCTCTTTTTGTTACCTTGCTAGCATCATTTCATACTCCACCATCATATTTGGCATACCCAAGCGCTGAACATAACGCAAAGTGCCAGTTGCTGGCTTCACTTCTACATCGACAAGATACTCTTCCCATAATGTTGCTATCGCTGAAAAATCATTGCTAGTTACTTCATTGACAAACGTCCAGTCAGTGCGAACAACATCATTAAGGGTAAAACCAGACTTTTCTATAAACTGTTTCATTTGCGCTAAAATAAGCCGAGTTTGGGCAACCGGATTGTTTGGGTATTGAGTAGTAAAATTCAGATCGCAATCAGCATGTCCAGTAACAAAAAATACCTCTTGAAAGTCACTGATTTTTAATCCCCAACTGAATGCATTACTAAAGTCAGGTAGATTCTCATTACGAAAAGCGGTTTTAATCGCCATAGTACACTCCAATTTTATTTGAGAAAGAATTTAAACATTAATCCATGCTCAATACGATTTTGCCTTTAGCTCGTTGAGATTCACTTAGTGCATGTGCTTCCTTTACTCGCTCTAGTGGGAAAATACTATCTATGTGCACAATAATTTCTCCAGTATCAATGAGTTCAGTAATTCTCTCTAGATCCCCCGCATTAGGACTCACCCACCAGCGCTGATAATGAATGTTAGCATCGCGCGCTTTTTCATCATCTATTTCATCCAACAAAGAAATGAGATAGCCGCCTGATTTAATAACATTCAGAGATCGCTCTAAAACATTAGAGCCGCCAACAGCAGCCAGCACACTATCTACTTCCTCGACAACATCCTCAAAACATTGTGTTTTGTAATCGATAAACTCATCCGCTCCCAATTTTTTCACGAATTCCTCATTGGCAGAAGATGCTGTACCAATAACATAGGCACCTAATGCTTCTGCCATTTGTACTGCGAAACTACCCACGCCGCCACTAGCATTGTGTATTAATATTTTTTCGCCCGGCTGCAAATGACCCCCCTGAGTTAACGCCTGCCAAGCTGTAGTAGCGGCTAAAGGTACTCCGGCAGCAGAGAAAAAGTCTAAAGAGCGTGGCATAGCGGACACGAGATGATTTTCTACGGCTGTAAACTCTGCGTAAGCTCCTTGCTTTGCAATGGGCATGTAGGCATAAACCGTATCACCCACAGAAAATTTAGAGACATCACGCCCTACTTCAATAACTTCACCTGCAACATCCCAACCTAAGACTAAAGGTAGGTTATGTACATCGGTATCTTTTAAAAAGCCCTCTCTTACCATCCAATCAACAGGGTTAACTCCCGCGCCTTGTACTTTGATGATGATTTGAGTATTCGAAACTTGAGGTCGAGATATTTTCCCTATTTTTAATTTATCAACACTTCCGTATTCTTCTATGTAAACGGCTTTCATAGATATTCCTCATATATTTTTTGTAAAAATCACCTAACAACAGTCATGATCTAGTTTCACGCTTAATGTTTTAATGAAAAACTTTGGAGTTAAACGTTAGTTTTTAAATCAAATGGTGCCAAACTTTCCAGCATTGTAATCTGTAATTGCCGTGCGAATTTCCTCTTCGCTATTCATTACAAACGGCCCATAATGAACGATATCTTCATTAATTCTGTTACCTGCTAAAACTAACGCTCCAGCACCATATTTATCAGCAGTAAAAGTTAATAGCTCTTTGGGTTCTACAATAATTAAATGGCCAGCTGTAACCTTAGGCTCAGAAAATGCGCCACTATGAACATAAACCAAGACATTATTAAAATGTGCTAAATCAAGCTCTACCTGACCATGGCTTTGTAAAGATAAATCTGCAATGGCACCTCCTGCAGATAAATCGACCAAAGGTGACGACGCTTCATTACCATTTAGCTGCCATTGGCCTGCTAGCAACTTCAAACACGCTCCCGTTTTGTTGACTAATACCGGTAAACTAGTCGAACCTTGATACTTAGCAGGCCGCAGTTTGTTTATAGCTGGCATATTGAGCCAAATTTGAAAACCATGAATACCATCTTTCGGATCAGCGATTGGCATTTCTGAATGGATAACGCCATAGCCAGTGCTCATCCACTGAACATTTCCGGCTTCAATGACCTTTTTATTACCTAGTTGATCTTTATGCTCAAAGCCTCCTTTAATCATATAAGTAAATGTTTCTATGCCACGATGTGGATGAGCTGGAAAGCCACCAATATAGTCATTTTCATTATTAGACTTTAGTTCATCCAACATTAAAAATGGGTCCAAGGCTTTACCTGAAAAGTCAGCCACTCTGGAAATATTAACGCCATCACCATCTTGAGTTTTTTTCGCTTTTTGAATATTTAAAATTTTCATTTTTTTTACCTAATGCATGCCAGTATTAATTCAAGTAGCTAGCCAAATAGTTAGTATCACAATAGTTTGATAGACCCACTATCACCTTACTTTTTGCAATGACAATAAAAAGTGAGCAACTTCATATAACCTCATAAATAGCCAAAATGCAGATGTTTTTTTCCAATTGAAAACAATACCCAATGACTTTTTGTACCGTTTGCACTATCGAAATTACCGTTACTTACCTGAAATAAGCTATAAGAACATGGCCGTTGGCAGCTCTGATAATTAAACGTTTAAACAGACCTTTTTTGCGTCATGCTCTACTTATGCAACAACCATATCAATCTATTTTTTAGATTTAAAATTCAAAATTACGCACCTTTCATTCGTTTAAATAGAACAAACTGCTTTTTCCAATTATAATGATGAAATAAGCTTGGTTTAGTTCGCAATAACATCTAGCGAGCAGGTAATTTTGAGGATGTACAATGTTAAGAGTTACTCTTGAACAATGGCGAATGTTTCAAGCTGTTGTTAAGTATGGTGGTTTTAATCAAGCCGCTCAGGGAATCCATAAAAGTCAATCCAGTATTCATAGTGCAGTGCATAAGATTGAACGTAATTTAGGTGTTCAATTATTTAAAATAGAAGGCCGAAAAACTCGCGTAACTGAAGCTGGCGAACTTATGCTTCAACGCGCAAATTATTTATTGGACGAAGCAACTAAAGTTGAATCAATCGGTCAAGCTTTAGGCGAGGGCACAGAAAGCCTGCTAAAAATTGCTGTTGATGAAGTTTTTCCACAATCACTGTTATATAAAGTACTTTCGGCAACATCAAAACAATATCCTATGTTGCGCATAGAATTGATGGAATCTATTTTAACGGGCGCGAAAGAGTTGCTTGCCAACACTCAGGCAGATATTGCCATTTCACCTTTTACCTTAGAAGACGGATATAATGAGGAATTATGTCAAATTAAATTTATTGCCGTAGCTCATCCATCACACAAACTGCATGCTATCGAGCGAGATTTAACACTTGAAGATCTTAAGTCTCATCGACAAATTGTTGTAAGAGATTCCGCACTTGCAACACGTCAAGATGTTGGCTGGCTAGGGGCAGATCAACGTTGGACGGTAAGCCATATGCATACGTCAATTAACATGATTGCAAGTGGACTTGGCTTTGCTTGGTTGCCGGTAGATTCAATAAATACCATGATACAAGAAGGGACTCTCAAGCCGCTGAAACTCAAGCATAATGCACAACGCAGTAGCAAATTTCATTTGATTTTTAAGGATGGGGATCGTTTAGGCCCAGCAGCGAGAACATTCATAGGAGAATTACGTTATCAATGTATGAAACATCAATAACTAAATTATGAATAATAAAACCTCAATAAGCGATTAAAGCAATCGAAAAATATTTATCACAGCGATAGGCTAGTTTTAGTTCGATCTTCTTGTCCAAATAAGCCGTAGAAGTATATAAAATAATGAATTCATCCCCATATCACTTATTCATGTCAAATTAGTCAATACTGGTTAACCTAACGGTGTTTACCTTCCTCATTTCGTGTGGGAGAGGAAATGACTCATCAAAGGCTAATCAAGCGCCAGTCTTCATATCAAGTCCATCCTATAGCACGTTAGACAATATACAATTATTTATGCCGTTCACCACAATAACAACACTCTATTAAATGTACTCTGATCTAGATTTAATAATTTTTCTTAATTTGTTAAAACAAAAAAGCGACTACTCATAAGAGTAAGTCGCTTTAATTCACGCGGCGGTAGTTCTAACTTTATTTGTATATTTCCAACTTTATTTAGAATCTACAAATACGCACATATTGGTAATAATTACTCAACCGTAACCGATTTTGCTAAGTTACGTGGTTGGTCAACGTCGGTACCTTTGATGATAGCTACATAGTATGACAACAACTGTAACGGTAAGGTATAAACGATTGGGGCGATTAAGTCATCACACACAGGTACGTTGATAACTTTCATGGTTTCATCGCTGCTAAAATTAGCACTCGAATCAGCAAACACATACATTAAGCCGCCACGAGCACGCACTTCTTCAACGTTTGATTTTAGCTTTTCAATTAGGTCATTCTTCGGCGCAACCACAATAACCGGCATTTCAGCATCAATTAACGCTAATGGACCATGTTTAAGTTCACCGGCAGCATACGCTTCAGCATGAATATATGAAATTTCTTTTAGCTTTAACGCACCTTCCATAGCAATGGGGTATTGATCACCACGACCAAGGAATAATGCATGATGTTTATCAGCAAAGTCTTCCGCTAAATCTTCAATAGAACTTGCTAACGCTAACACTTCTTCTAATTTATTCGGTAAAGTCATTAACGATTGAGCAATTTCAGTTTGCTTTTCTTGCGACATGCCATGATGTCGACCAATAGCTAAGGTCATCATTAACAAGCCAACTAATTGTGTGGTAAAAGCTTTAGTTGAGGCAACACCAATTTCAGCGCCAGCTTTGGTCATAAAGGCAAGATCTGATTCACGTACCAATGAAGAACCGGCAACATTACAAATCGTTAAGCTTGCGCGATAACCCAATTCTTTCGCCAAACGCAATGCCGCTAAGGTATCAGCTGTTTCGCCCGATTGTGAAATAGTCACTAAAAGTGCATTTTTTGGCACATGTGATTGGCGATACCTAAACTCACTAGCAATTTCAATATTACATGAAACACCGGCAAGCGCTTCTAACCAGTAACGCGCGACCATGCCTGAATGGTAACTAGTACCACAAGCGATGATTTGTACATGTTCTATTTCTTTAAAAATGTCATCAGCACCTTCACCAAAGGTTTGCGTGTCTAATACATTACCTAACAAGCGACCTTCCAAAGTATTACGAATAGCGGTTGGTTGCTCATAAGTTTCTTTTAACATGTAGTGGCGATATTCGCCTTTATCACCGGTATCATGGCTTACTTCTGATTCTTTAGCTTCGCGAACAACCGCATTACCGTCAACATCAAATACATTCACTTCAAAGCGAGTCACTTCAGCAACGTCACCTTCTTCAAGGAAAGCAAATTTACGGGTAACGGGTAATAGCGCTAACATGTCTGAGGCAATAAAGTTTTCACCAACGCCATAACCTACGACTAATGGGCTACCAGAACGAGCAACCACAACACGGTCTTTATCTCGGGTATCAACCACTACTGTGCCGTAAGCACCTTCTAATTGTTTTACCGTTGTTTGCACGGCGGCCAATAAGCTATCAGCAGATTTAAGTTCATGATGAACTAAATGGGCAATAACTTCAGTGTCTGTTTCTGAAACAAACTCATAACCTAAGCCCTGTAAACGTGTACGTAATTCTTCGTGATTTTCAATAATACCATTGTGAACAACGGCAATAGTTTCTGAAGAAACATGTGGGTGAGCGTTAATTTCACTCGGTGCACCATGGGTCGCCCAACGCGTATGAGCAATACCTGTTCCGCCTGCTAATGGATTTGCATGCAAAGCGTCTGCTAATTCTTGTACCTTACCTAAACGGCGAGCACGCTTGAGTTGATTGTCACTATTTATAATGGCAACCCCCGCAGAGTCATAACCGCGATATTCCAATCGTTTTAGGCCTTCAACTAAAATGTCCGCGACATCACGTTGTGCTACTGCACCAACAATTCCACACATAATTTCTATCCTTTTTAACTAGCGATAACGAGGTTAACGCCTTGCTTAATTATTTCATTTCGTACGTTTTCAGGCATATCAGCATCTGTAATTAACGTATGAATTTTATTCCACGGTAATTCTAAATTGGGTATTTTTCGATTTAATTTTTCAGAGTCTAGCATTACGATGACTTCTCTTGAGACTTCCGCCATCACCCGGCTTAAGCCTAATAATTCATTAAAGGTCGTGGTACCACGAGCCATATCAATACCATCAGCCCCAATAAATAACTGATCAAAGTCATAGGAACGTAATACATTTTCAGCAACTTGTCCTTGAAATGACTCAGAATGAGGATCCCAAGTGCCACCGGTCATCAATAAGGTTGGTTCGTTTTCTAAAGCATGGAGATCTGAAGCAATCGCCAACGAATTAGTCATCACCACTAAACCTTGTTTAGCACTAAGCTCACGCACTAATGCAGAAGTTGTACTGCCACTGTCTAATATAACGCGGTTATGATCTCGAATTAAAGACGCTGCCGTTTTAGCTATCAACACCTTTCGTTTCGAAACTTTTTCTGTTTTTGGTTCTATTATTTCATTTGGCAGCGGTACAGCTCCGCCATATCGGCGTAATAATAAACCACTATTCTCTAATACCGCCAAGTCCTTGCGAATGGTAACTTCTGAGGTATCAAACTTCTTAGCTAAGCTATCAACGCTAACTTCACCTAAATTACTTAACTCTGCAATAATGGTATGACGACGTTGTTGAGTATTTCGTTTTGACATTTCTTTCGTTTTACTCTTAAAAGTTTCGATTTAAAACTTAGCTATTAGAACAAAAGCTGAAAATAAAAACAATATTTATCTAAAGATCCGCGATGAATTCATCACTTGATAAGACAAATACTATGCCCAATTCAATATTTCGAAGCATATGACTATCAATATATTGTTACAGTTGCGTGCCATTAACCAAAAAAAATGCACCCATGATTAAACGAGTGCAATTGTATGGCCGAATATCAGTTCCTGCTATTTTTTAGTTGGGCGTTTCCAACCAGCAACATTACGCTGCTTACCACGAGCAACACTTAATTCATTTTCGTCAACATTTTTAACGATAACCGAACCCGCTGCCGTTGTGGCCATTTCACCTATGGTGATTGGTGCAACTAACGAAGCGTTTGAACCAATAAACGCACCGGCACCAATAATCGTTTTTGACTTATTTACGCCGTCATAGTTACAGGTAATAGTGCCAGCACCAATGTTAGCTTTAGGGCCAATTTCCGCATCACCCAAATAAGTTAAATGGCCTGCTTTAGCACCTTCACCTAAAGTCGATTTCTTCATTTCAACAAAGTTACCAACATGGGCATCACGTTTTAGCTCTGAGCCTGGGCGAATACGGGCAAATGGCCCAACAGAAGCTAACTCACCGATAATAGCGTCTTCAATGATAGTGTTAGGTTTAATTTCAGCGCCTTGGCCAATACGGCAATTTTTCAAAATACAGTTGGCACCAATAAGAGCATTGTCGGCAATTTCAACATTGCCTTCAAAAATGCAATTAACGTCAATCACCACTTCTTGACCAACTACAACATTACCACGAATATCAATACGGTTTGGATCACGTAAACTTGCGCCAGTAATCATCAACTCTTCGGCTTTTCTTAGTTGATAAGCACGCTCTAAACCAGCAAGCTGCAAACGATTATTAGCACCTTCAACTTCTATTTCGCTATCCGGATGAGCAGTGGCAATAGGCTTACCTTCCTGATGACAAGCAGCAATAATATCAGTGAGGTAATACTCACCTTGGGCATTGTCACTAGATAAATTAGCCAACCAACGCTTTAAATCGCCACCGTTTGCCATCAAAATACCTGTATTAGCTTCATTAACTAATAGCTGTTCAGCATTGGCATCTTTTTGCTCAATAATACCAACAACTTTGCCCGACTCATCTCTAATAATACGGCCATAACCGGTTGGGTTGGCTAAGTGAACGGTTAATAGTGCCATACCGTTTTCAGGTTTTGCGGCAATTAAACGCTGTAATGTAGTTACTTTAGTTAACGGCACATCACCATAAAGCACTAATACATCTTCATCATCAGTTAAAAACGGAGACGCCATATCAACCGCGTGGCCGGTGCCTAATTGTTCTTTTTGCTCAACGAAGGTTAAATCGTCACCGGTAATTTTGCTTTTTAAAACATCACCACCAAAGCCGTAAACGACATAAGTATTCGTCGCTTCAACCTGACGCGCCGCATCAATAACATGGGCAACCATAGGTTTTTCAGCAACAGGGTGAAGAACTTTCGGTAAGGCAGAACGCATACGAGTACCTTTACCCGCAGCGAGGATAACAACAGAGAGAGCCATAATTTTTCCGGTTATTTTTATTAAATTAGATGATGTTAAAAACATTGTTACATTATTCTAAATGCCACACGCATAAAATTCTATCAACATTTCGACTAAATCTAGCATATGGCAAATTGGTTAAACTTTTTCACATAAAAATTTAACCACCTACTTGCACGGTTTTTGTTAAAAGAACAAATGTTTGGGTATATAATACGGCCAATATAAATACAGTAAACACCCAATTTGTTAAAGAACTAGGATCCCAGGTAAATGACGCCAATCGCTGAGCAAATAGCCAAAGAACTTGATGTAAAAACCAGCCAAGTAAATACGGCGATAGAATTATTAGATGAAGGGGCGACGGTGCCATTTATTGCCCGTTATCGTAAAGAAGCAACGCAAGGGCTTGACGACAATCATTTACGCCACTTAGCTCAGCGCTTAACTTATTTGAGAGATTTAACGGCACGTAGAAAAGTGATAATTGCCAATATTGAGCAACAAGGAAAATTAACCCCTTCTTTAGCTAACGAGCTAAACAATGCTGACAATAAAACGCGTTTGGAAGATTTATACTTACCGTTCAAACCAAAACGAAAAACCAAAGGCCAAATAGCTATTACTGCCGGTTTAGAGCCTTTAGCCAATAAAATTTACAATAATTGGCAAACAGTTCCTGAACAAGAGGCGCAAGCGTTCATCAATAAAGAGCACGGCTTTAATGATGAAAAATCAGTACTTGATGGTGCACATTTTATACTTGTTGAACGTTTTGCTGAAGACGCCAATTTAATTCAAAAGTTACGTCGCCACTTGTTAAAGCAAGCACATCTCTGTAGCAAGTTAGTGAAAGGGAAATCTACTGAAGCGGGAAAATACCGAGACTACTTTGAGCATTCAGAATTATTAAGAAATGTACCTTCGCACCGCATGTTGGCTATGTTACGTGGCCGTAATGAAGGCTTACTATCATTATCCATTGATGTTGATCCAGGCCAAGATGGAGCTTTTTCAAGTGCTCAACAACTGATTACTGAACATTTTAATTTGCGCTTAACAGGGCAGGCGGCAGCGTCATTTTTAACCAAAGTGGTTAACTCAACCTGGAAAGTAAAACTTAGTCAAAGTTTAGAAACCGAATTATTAGGAACCTTACGCGAACAGGCGGAAGTAGAAGCCATTAAAGTGTTTTCGCGGAATTTAAATGACTTACTTATGGCGGCACCCGCAGGGCCAAAAACCACCTTAGGTATAGATCCAGGTATGCGTACCGGTTGTAAACTCGCCATTGTTGATGCCACAGGTAAATTACTACAAACCGCGACCATATTCCCACATGCGCCACAAAATCACTGGGATAAATCTGTACGTACGCTAGTCAATTTATGCCAGCAACACAAAGTAGAGCTTGTTGCCATAGGTAATGGTACCGGTTCTCGTGAAAGTGATAAGTTGGTTGCAGAGGTGATCTCGACAATCGAAAAAAACAAACCGACAAAAGTAATGGTGAGTGAAGCCGGGGCTTCAGTTTATTCAGCCTCAGAATTAGCCGCTAATGAATTTCCAGATCTCGATGTTTCCATTCGTGGCGCAGTTTCAATTGCTAGACGCTTGCAAGATCCATTAGCAGAGCTAGTAAAAATAGACCCTAAAGCCATTGGTGTCGGGCAATATCAACATGATGTTAGCCAAAGCCAACTCAGTCAAACCTTAGACAATGTTATTGAAGACTGTGTAAATGCCGTCGGCGTTGATTTAAATAGCGCCTCTGCACCTTTATTATCGAGAGTATCAGGCTTAAATAAAACCATGGCGAATAATGTGGTTAACTTTCGTAATGAACATGGCCGCTTTAACAATCGCAACGAGTTAAAAAAGGTCGCGCGCTTAGGACCAAAAGCCTTTGAGCAAGCCGCTGGCTTTTTACGCATTGCCAACGGTAATAATCCACTAGATTGCTCAGGCGTTCACCCGGAAACTTATCCCGTGGTTGAAAAAATATTAAGTCAAAACAACAGTACTATTGCTGAATTAATTGGAAATAAACCAGCACTTGAATCGATTAACGTTGAGGCGTTAACCAGTGATACATTTGGCGAAATCACCATTAAAGACATTATCAGTGAGCTAGAAAAGCCGGGGCGTGATCCGCGTCCTGAGTTTAAAACTGCGACTTTTCAAGAGGGCGTTAACACCATTAATGACCTAAAAGTAGGCATGATTTTAGAAGGTGTTATTTCCAATGTTGCTAATTTTGGTGCTTTTGTTGATATTGGTGTCCACCAAGACGGCTTAGTGCATATTTCGTCGCTGACCAATAAATTTGTTAGTGATCCACATGAAGTTGTTAAAGCCGGCGAAGTGGTAAAAGTTAAGGTCACAGAAGTTGACCCTCAACGCAAACGCATTAGTTTAACCATGCGTTTAGATGAAACATCACCACAAGTAAAAAGCCAGCCGGCAGAAAAATCACCAAAAGCGAAACATAGTGACAATAAAGCTAAGCACAACAATAAAGCACGAACGCAAAAACCTAAAGCGGCTAACAACGCCGCTATGGGCAATGCCTTTGCAGATGCTTTTGCTAAACTGAAAAAATAATCTATTAAATTTTTGTCGTAAACTCAAAAGCCGCTAATTAGCGGCTTTATTAATGGCGATTAATGATTTTTATCAAAAAAGTCTGCTTCCTCGCTATCTTAACGTTGCACTTTTAAATTAGCTCGCTACCATAGCCGCCTTTAAACACTTCAGCATACTCTTCTTCGGATATTCATGGATCTCAGCAGTTATTCTCTCTATTTCAGTATTTCACTCTTGGCCTCTATTAGTGTTGGCCCATCAGTAATATTAGCCGCCAGTAATGGCATAAATTTTGGCCGAAAAAAGGCACTGGCAGGTGTTCTTGGTCATGTTAGCGCAGTAATGATTTTGGCACTGGTTTCTGCATCAGGCTTAGGGCTTATTTTAATGGCGTCAGACTTAGCATTTACCGTGATTAAATATGCTGGCGCCGGCTATCTGGTCTATATAGGTATTGCTATTTGGCGCAGTAAAGGCTCCTGGGCCTTCGCTGATAAAAACAGTCAAATTCCTGCTAAACGAGCACTATTCAAACAAAGCCTTTTGCTCGGACTAAGTAACCCAAAAGCTTTGGTATTTTTCTCAGCATTATTTCCACAATTTATTCAGCCAGCACAAGCTATCTTGCCACAGTTCATGCTGCTCGCCGGCACAAGCTTGTGTAATGCTTTTATTTTTACGTCAGTTTATGTTGTGGTTGCTTTTCGATTCCGTCAATATTTCTTATCTGCAATTGGTCAGCGTTGGGTGGGAAAAACAACCGGCGGTATATTTGTCGGTTTTGCTGCCGCGCTAGTGGCAAGTTAACTACTGCAGTTAACAATAGACAAGATGCTTGAGAGAAGCCTGAATATCGTCGTTTCATCACACTGACATGAAGGGATTCATTAATGTCGTGAAGCCATGGATGGCTATGAACGACCATGTGATCACGACATTGCTTACATGGATGTAAGTACTTAGATTTTGTATGGAACAATAAATCTGACCATTCATCCTGAATATAAAAAAGGGGAAGCAAAAGCTTCCCCAAAAACAACCTCGGTTGGGAGGTTAACTAACGCAAAACATTAGCACTTATATCGGCTTAACCGAACAAGTGCATTATCACTAACTAAAGTACATACTTAGCGGAGAGTTGTACGTAATCAGAGTCAGCATTTTGATCTGCCGATTCGAAATTACCTATCTCAAAACCAAATGAAAGTTCTTTAGTATAATTTTTAAAGATGTTAACACCCCAATGCCTTCTATCGGCATCAGCTACTTCAGTGGTTGTTTTACCATAAAACGCGGTACTACGAATGTCATCAGTCCAGAAGTGACGGTAAGCCACCATATACGAAGTTGTTTCTTCAACTTCTTCTCCGACTAAATCACGCGCGGCAACAACCCCAACATAACGACCGGTTTCACCGCCGTGGTATTGAAAACGAAAATCATCTTTACCAAAGGTTTTAATTCTACCAGCAACACCGTAACCGAAAGCCGACTCAGAATTGCCACCGACAGTATTTAATTGCCGTGCTAAACCAGCAACAGAAACATTACCCCAATCGCCTTTAAAGGTATATTTTGCGATAACATCTGGCACTGAATCTTGGCTCGGATCACCTTTGTCTGATTCAGGATTTTCAATCGCCACTTGAAAATTACCTTGGCTGTAACGAATTTGGCCTTGTCGAATGAACGCTGCAGCATTGAGTGGCCCAGCAAAGTCAGCAGCTTCTGCTAAAGCGCTGGTATTAACAAAGGTTGACCAGGTTTGACCAACAAGAATATTTTTATACTTAATAAAGGCATGGCGAATTCTTGGATTTGATGAGTTAGAAACAATTTCATTACCACCGCCGCCATGAAAATCCATCTCAATAAAGCCAGTAACATCACCATGAACATATTTAGTATTAAAGCGTGACTCGGTAGCACGGAAACTAAACTGCGAAATATCGCCGACATTACCGGCACCAACCCAATAATCCTTGGTAATACTATTGATGTTACCGTCGACATAGCGGGTATCGAGTTTAATATAACCGCCAAAAGTAATGGTATCTTTATCAGACAACTTAATTTCATAGCCAGCATTTGCACCGCCAGCCATAGCCAGAAGACCTGATGCTAATAAAAGCTTTTTCTTATTCAACATTTTACTTTCCCCATGTGTTATTTACCTTAGAGCAACAGCTTTGATACTCTGGCGGTGTTTTTATCGTTTTAATTATTTGTTAACCTTTTCATTTATTATTTTTATTGCTGAAAATCGTTATTTTTAAATCTGTTATGCCGCACAGCGGATATTCATCGTTTGTGATTTCAATAGCTGCCGACAAACTTTTCTGTTACTGATATCAGGTAGTTCATCAACAAATTTAATCTCTTCTGGCCGGGCAAAATCACCATAACAACCAATAAGTTTGGCGTTAATGGCTTGCGACAATATTGATAAATCGATCGCGGCACCAGTCAACTGCACATGAGCATGAATTGAATTGCCTTTATTTTCATCAGGGACACCAAATACAACAACTCGCTTAACCGCAGCCAATTGCTCAATAAGCGTTTCTAACCTATGATTTTCAATGCGATAGCCACTGACTTTATGTGCTGACTTTTCCTGACAGGCAAACCAGATATAGTCTTGCGTCAATTTATCTAATGCTCCGTTTTCACTTTCATTATCATCAAGAAAATAAAACCACTCACCGTTGCATGACTGCAACCAAGATAATTGCGCTTGTTGTCCATTATGTTGCGGTAAATGACTCATACTTCTCTCTATTGCCTTACTTTGTACGAAAACTATTCAAATGTGCTTATTCTCTAGTTAACACTAGAGAGTAAGTAGTCATTTAGAAATTAGACCTAAGTCTAAACTGGGCTAAAAACAGGGTAGACTTTAGTCTATAAAAGATAAAAATCAGCGAATTAGACTTTATTTTTCCGTCAACCATCCTGTTGAATAATTGATTGGTCGATAAATAGGGTAGTTAAAATCAAAGAAGTGGTAGAATGCTGAAATTGCAATTTTTATAGTCGATATAAAACAGGTTAGTCATGACTTCTAAAATAAAATCCTTCTCTTCAACTGTGGTATTGGTCTGTTTAGCGAATATCGCAATCAGTGCCAATGCAGAAACACTAGATATTGAAAAATATCAAAAAGCTGAACAACAACTAGCAAAATTTACCGATAAGTTGGTTACCGGCACAGTTGACTCACCAAGCTGGACTGACAATGAACAATTGTTATATCGCAGCCGCACTGAACAAGGCGAACAATTTTTCATCCTTGATGCCAACACTAAGCAAAAGAAATTGGCGTTCGATCATCAAAAACTCGCCACCGCTCTTGCTCGCATTACTGAGCAGGAAGTTAACCAAGAAAATTTGCCTTTTAAAAGCTTTAAGATTAAAGAAAAAAATCAAATATCACTAAAGCTTAAAGATAAGGTTTATCAATGTAATATTGAAAGTTACTTGTGTAAATTAACGAAAAACGCCGCGAAGAAAAACGAGTTAGTTGCCCCTAATGGCAAGCAAGCTGTTTTTATCCGTGAACATAATTTATGGCTGCGTAACCTTAATGATAACAGTGAAAAACAGTTGACCAGTGACGGCATTGAAGACTTTGCTTATGCCACCAATAACGCTGGCTGGATTCGCGGTAAAAAGCCAGTGGTGAAATGGTCACCAGACTCTAAAAAGCTAAGCACATTTAAACACGATGGTCGCAAAGTTGGAGAAATGGGCATAGTTTCAACCGCAGTTGGTCACCCTAAAATTGATGTTTGGAAATACCCATTGCCCGGTGATGAACATATCTTCAAAATTCACCGTGTGGTTATTGATGTTGAGCAAGCGAAAGTTACTCCCTTAGCTATGCCAGCGGATGATCACCGTTCAACCATTACCGATCACGTTGCCGGACGAGACGGTAGCTTACTTGATGTTGATTGGTCTAGCGATAGCAGCCATTTCGCCTTTGTATCGTCAAGCCGCGATCATAAAACCGCAATATTAAAAATGGCAGATGCCAATACCGGTAAAGTTCGCACCATTTTAACTGAAACTGAAGAAAGCTTCTTTGAATCAGGTGTTAGTGGTATTAGTTGGAAATATTTAGATAAAAGCAATGAAATTATTTGGTTTTCACAACGCTCTGATTGGGGACATTTGTACTTAGTTGATGCCACAACGGGTAAGATTAAAAATCAAATAACACAAGGCGACTGGACAGTACTCGAACTACTAAATGTTAATCAAGATACTGGCAAGCTTATATTTACTGGCGCCGGCAAAGAGGGTGGTGATCCGTATTTTCATTACCTTTATAGCATCAATAAAGACGGTTCAAACCTTAAATTATTAACGCCAGAGCAAAAGCATCACCGTATTAGCTTAAGCAAAAACGCAGAATACTTTTTAGACCGCGTATCAACACCAACTCAAGCTGAAACAAGCTTTATCCGCAGTACGAATAGTAAGTCAGGTTTTGTTGTAGAACAAATGGACATTTCAAAGCTTAACGATAGCGGCTGGCAGGCACCAACACCGTTTGTTGTTAAAGATCGCAACGGCGAGCATGACATTCATGGCCTAATGTATAAGCCTAGCGATTTTGACGCCAGCAAGTCTTATCCTGTGGTTAACTACTTATACCCAGGTCCACAAGTGGGTAGTATTCGTGGTCGTCATTTTAGAACCGCTCGTGGTGATAACCAAGCAATCGCAGAACTAGGTTTTATTGTCATTGAAATTGACGCGCTCGGCACACCAGGCCGTTCAAAAAGCTTCCATGAATTTTATTACCAAAACATGGGCGATAGCGGCATTCCTGATCAAGTTGCCGCTATTAGACAATTAGCTAAACAGCATAGCTGGATTGATAGCACAAAAGTGGGTATTTGGGGACATTCGGGTGGCGGCTTTGCCTCAACTCGCGCTTTATTAACTTACCCTGACTTTTACTCTGTTGCTGTTTCCCAAGCTGGTAATCACGACAACAGAAACTATGCTGACGAATGGGGTGAAAAATACCACGGAGTATTAGTAAAAAATGAAGATGGCAGCAGCAATTACGATAGCCAAGCCAACCAACTCATTGTTGAAAACTTAAAAGGTAAGTTATTAATTGCACACGGTACAACTGACACTAACGTTCCGCCATATAACACCTTAGTTGTGGTAGAAGCCTTGATTAAAGCCAATAAGGACTTTGATATGCTAATGCTACCTAATCGTGGTCATGGCTTCGCGCGTGAAGCTTACATGATGCGTAAGCGCTGGGATTATTTTGTTCAGCATTTAATGGCAGTAACTCCACCAAAAGAGTTTGTATTTAGTAAATAATTTACCATTCCAAAAAAATAAAAAATGCCGATATCATATTAATATTGGCATTTTTTATAAGACTTTTAGTAGCGCTTATTTACTGCGTACGTAAACATTCCCGTTATAGGTAGCCAACGTGATGTCTTGGCCACCACCATTCACTTCTGCACTCATCATGCCGCCAATAACAATTTTCTGTTTGCCGCCTTTATTTACTCGCTTAGCATCTTCTGAAACAACAAACTCGGTAGCCAATCCAGATAAAATCTCTCCTTTGTAATTTTGTACATTTATTTTTGCTGAGGTATTTTTACTAACGCTAATATCGATATTGCCACTATGTGTGGTTAACGAGGTTGGGTTTTCTTGCGCCAAATTATCAAATGAAACCACAATATCTGTACTGTGAGTTTCAGCAACCATAGGCCCAGAAACACCTGTGGCAATAATGCCACCTTTAAATGCTGATACTTCAATTGCGCCAGCAATGTCTTTAATTTCAACATCGCCACCTTGATAAAGTTCAATATCTAAACTTGTACTTTTAGGTACTTGAATATGTAAAACCACTTTTTGGGTGCTGTATTCACTGGAAATATCAATTTCATTATCTTCTTCTTCAATCGATAACTGCATCATATTATTTTTAACTGACTTTAATCCTTCAGAAGAACGTTCCTTATTTTTATTGACCCGTCGATAATTATCATTTTGACGATGAGCCTTATGATCATCGCTATCATGAAACTCTTCAACTTTGGCGGACACTTTCACTTCTGTGCCATCGTAACCTTCAACGAATATAGCACCGGTATGTATTTCAGCAACTAAGGTTGCAGGCTCTCCTGGCTTAGATAAAGGCAAACTATAAGTTCTTTCTAAAGCTTGCGCATTTTGCATTAACGCCGGTAACAACATGCTAGCTAACAATAAGGTAAGTTTATTCATGATAATGACTCCAATAAATTTATTTAAATATGAGAAATAGCGTTAATTTTCTTTAAGAATTCAGCCATATCTGGGGTTAATTCGCTTTCTTTTAACTGAGTTAGCAATCGAGATTTAGTTTGCTGCGAACCAACATTGAGTAGCAAGCTACATAATTCAATTTTAACCAGTGTGTTCTGTTCTTTTAGCGTCAGCGCTATTAGTTTGCTTTCTTGTTCACTAATGTCTGGCAAGCTACCGAAAGTGTTAATAATGGCTAATTTAACCGCCGTTGAACGATCATTTTCTAAGGTCGACATCAAAGTTTTCATTAATATCGGATTGGTTAAATCCGTTTCTTGGCTGTAGGCAACGCCTGTTAAGCGTTCTGCTGCTGAAGATTTTTCAAGCATAGATAAAGCTAACATGGTACTTAGCGAGGAAACCTCTTGCTGCAAGTTTGACAAGCCAGAATCAGCGGTTGAGTTATCAACTGGCTTATCATTGGCATTGAAACCTAAAACAAACACTAAACTTAATACCGCGACTTGGGCGAAAGGTTTAACTGGGCTAACAGTAAATATATCTTTCAATTTTTTTAACAAGCCAGCATTTAATTTTTTCTCGGTTATGTGATTGTTGCTAATTTCTTGTTGTGCTGTTTGCGCTTGTTGTAGCATTTTATAAAAACGTTCATCCAGTTCACTTGAAGGCTGTTCTTGATTATCGTTTTGCCAAAAGGCATCAATAAAAGCTAATTCTTTTTCCAACTCAGGGTGCGCTTCAATATAGTGCTGCATTTCATTAGTGAGTACTAACTCATTAGTAACATCTTTATTGGTGTTCGATAGTTTCCAGTCGATAATGGTTTGATGATTGATCATTGTATTTCACCTGATAACTTACTGTACTGTTCATGTAATTTACTAATAGCACTGCGCATTTTTGATTTTAAGGTATTTAAATTGCAATCAAGTAATGACGATATTTCCTGATAATTGAGCTGTTGAAAGCGACTTAAAATAATAATTTCCCTATGCTCCGCAGAAATACTCGCCAACGATTGGTCAAAAATATCTTGCTGCTGCACCGATACGGCCTGTTCGGTTGCACAATGTTCTGAGACCACTTCATGCTCATCAATATCTTCGTGCACGACACTACCTTTATTCTTTCGATAAACATCAGCGGCGGTATTTCTAGCAATGCCATACATCCAACTACTAAAAGTACTAGAGCCATTAAAGCTGCTGCGGTAAGCCAATATTTTCATAAAGGTTTCCTGTACTAAGTCTTCACTTTGCGCAGCGTTATTGCCTTTCTTGCGAAAATAATTAAACAACTTAACTTTATTGTTTTCGTACAAGATAGCGAGCTTATCTAGCTGCCCGGCTTGCACCTGCAACATTACGTCCTTTTCATTTACCATTTCAGATTTTAATTCCCACAGTAAAATTGCATATTCATTTTTAGCTTCACACTAATTATTTTTCGTTATAGTTATTAATACCGAAGTTTCATTAAAAGGTTTATAAATATTTATTTTTAATTTATTGCAGACATAAAAAAAGGGCCAAAGGCCCTTAATATGAAACATCGCTGGTTTACTTTCGAATGCCTTCAATATGAAGCTCTAAGTCAACCTTTCCAAAATCTTTCTTAAAGCCAAAATCACCCATTGCTATCGTTGCCGTGCCAGTAAAACCTGCGCGGTAGCCACCCCACGGATCTTTACCCTCGCCAACTTTTATCGCGTCAATGACTAACGGCTTAGTAACGCCATGCATAGTAAAGTTTCCACTAATCGCTAACTTACCATTGCCTTTATCTTCAACTTTAGAGCTAACAAATGTTGCTTCGGCATATTTGCTGACATCCAAAAAATCATCAGAGCGTACATGCTTATCACGTTTAGCATGGTTTGAGTCAAAGCTTGAAGTGTCAATCGTCACGGTAACTTTTGAAGCAGCAACATTGTCTTTATCGTAAGAAAAGTTACCTGAAAAGGTATTGAAACGCCCCGCTAAAACACTAAAGCCCAAATGGCTTGCTTTAAAATTTATGGAAGCGTGCGCTCCTTTAGTATCTATAACATAATCTGCTGCAAATGCCGGTGTTAACAAACTAGATGTTAGTAGGGCGCTAGCAAGTAATATCTTTTTCATCATGATTCCTTTAATTATTTTTTATATTCTATCTGTTGATTCAATTTCACTTAATTATTCTTTTAAGGGTTTCGTCTTTATCAATAAAGTGATGCTTTAACGCAGCTAAAGCATGTAAAAGCACGAAAAATATTAATGTATAAGCGATGTAATAATGTATGGCGCCAGCAAGATCTTCCTGATTTTCAGAAAATAGTACAAATGCCGAGACTTTAAACCAGTCAAATACCGCAATAGCTTTACCATCTGCGCTTGTGATTAAATAACCAGACACTAACACAGCGAGTAAAACAAAATACAAAAGAAAGACCATAATAGCTGATACCTTTCTTTCAAACATACTATGGCTACTAATAGCCTCCGGCTTGATAACTATACCGCGCCACACTAGCCTAAATAGTGTAATAATAAACAACAACAAGCCGGCACTTTCGTGCCAATGAGGTGCTAATTGATACCATTCGCTGTAATAGTCTAAGTCAACCATCCAATAGCCCAAGGCAAATAGCACAATAATCGTTATTGCTGAAAGCCAATGTATCAGTTTACTGATCACACCATATTGATGCTGACTGTTTTTCCACAACAATTTATTGCGAATCATTTTCTTTCTCAATTAATACAAACTCATTTAGTTTACCTATTCAACTATAATAAACCTAGTCGATTAAGCGCAAAATTGTGCAACTTATCGCAATTTATTCAGCTAATTTTTGCAGTATAACAATATCGAAACTCGGACAAAGTTTTGCGCTAGATCAAAACGAGTTACCTAAAGAGGCATAGAATGAAATTAAGCCATAGGAGATACGCATTATGAACACCTTAATACTAAAAGACTTATTAGAAAAGAAAGTGGAATTACAAAGGCGCATTAATGCCATTGAAGCAGATTTTAAAAAAGGACGTTCACAAGACTTCTCAGAACAAACTAGTGAAAACGAAAACAACGAAGTGCTTAATGAAATTCATCACGAGGCTAAAATAGAGCTCAACCTAGTTAATCAAGCAATCACTCGTTTTGAAAATAATGAATATGGCCTCTGTAGTGAATGTACAGAAGCTATAAACCCTGAACGCTTAAAGGTTTTACCTTATATAAATACTTGTATTAATTGCGCTAAATAGGAGCAACAATAATGATAGAAAAACACGATTTGCACCATGAATTTCCTGAATTCGAACAAGAGATACGTCAATTGAAAATGTCTGATGGTCGCTTTGCCCGCTTATTTAAAGAATATCACGAGCTTGACCAAGAAGTGCACCGTATTGAAGTGGGGGTGGAGTCAACTGCAGATGAATATTTAGAAACTCAAAAACTCGCTAGGTTACATCTAAAAGATGAATTATTTTCGATGTTAAAGAATGCGCAAATTCCTGCATAGTATGATCATTACTTAGGTAATAAAAAGCGACTGTCACCCGAAAGTAAAGTCGCTTTTTCTTTTTATAAATTAATTAATATTAGCTTTATTCTTAATTTTCAACATAACAGCAACATTTGATTGCTGAGATACTAAACCTAAATCTACCGTGTTTTGCCATGCTTTTTGCCAGCGACTTAAATCATCTTGCTTAATGATAGTTACTCGTGGACGAATGTATTGGCCTGTTTCACTATCTTCTATAATGCCATCATCATCGTCATCATTGCCACGGGTTGATTGTTCAAGCACCATGGCATAACCATTTTCATCAATAGATATTAACTGCCAAGTTCTATGAGCGATAAAATTACCTAGGTTAAGTGTTAAATTGATTCGGCCATTGTCACTGCTCCACTTCCAACGACTGTCCCCTAAATCAAAATGGTCAACTTGATAATCTTCTACAAATCCTTCTCCAGCATAAAAACCTGCCAAACCTCGATTTAGATCTCCACTATCGGAAAACTGATGACCATAAACATAATCCAGCTTTAATTTATCTCCTTGCCATGCGTCTGATAAACTTCCATATAAATAGACTAGTTGTACTTTGGGTAGCTCTGTTGCTATTGCATTTGCAAATGCAGAAAAGTCACTATCTAGCTTAGCAATTTGTCTGGCGTGTACATATTCAAGCTTTCCATCTAACCACTTTTCTATAATAGCTAAATAGGCATTAGTTGACGCCTGAATAGGCTTAACTTTATAGCTTTCATTACCCCTATTTAGCGATAAAACGCCATCAACCAAAGCAACACTATATTCTTTATTTTCCACAATAGCAGTTGCATTTGATGAACTAATTTCAGTGATTTTGGCAAAAGGGGCTGTCGTTTCCTCAAGGTTATTTAAATAGTCTTTAAAGTGCCCGTCAAAGTAAAATAACCAGTTACCAGCGATATCTGTTAACGATTTATCTAACCATTGTTTAGCTGGAGAATGAATTAACGCTCCATTAGAGTTATTAGTGAAAGCTTCTGATTTAGCAACATTCTCACTCAGCTCCAACTCTTCTGGAATATCAAGTTGATAGTAGCTTCTAGTTTCAATGGCAACTTGATAATTAATATCATTGCTATTGATTAACGTATAGTCGATAGATTCAACATGTTCTGTCATATCCAGATTAAGATAGTTTGATATTTTTCCTGAATGATAGGCTTCAATTAGTTCGTTAACGACACTCTGATCAAAGCCATATTCATCTGCCAGCCTATTAAATGGGTAATAAAGAGTACCAATAAACTTCGACTTAAATTGGTCTGTTTTCAATCTTAACTTACCATCAACAATTGAACGGGTATAAACTATTTCGGGGTTATCCGAATATGAGTTAGCATCGTAGAATACTGTATAATCATTATCAGAAAAGACTAACGTATCACCTGTGTAAGGTAACCAACCTTCTTTAATAGATGCTAATTTAATCATGGTTTTGTTGGTAAACATTTCAGCGGTAAACTGTTCAACAACATCTGGGTCTGCGACCGTTTCATCAATTGCGGCTGATAATGCATTTGCATAGGCCGTTGTTGGTTGGCCATCTTCATCAAGCAAATCATTTTCGACTAAATAACTGTTAATAGCATCAGACGTATTTAGCGCTTCATTATTATTTGCTGCTAAAAATGATAAGGTTGTTTCGCCATTAGGGATATCAAAGTCATCGTTATCAACTAAAAGTTTGATAAAACCGGCCGTCGACATGAGTTCATTACTATCAAGCTCACTCACTAGTTTTTTAAAATCAGCCATAGAGGTTACAGCTTCATTATCATTTCTATCAGCCGTTAATAAATAACTTGCAGTCGTTACATGGGTGACATTAGCACTATTGTCATCATTGGCTAAATCTCTATTCTCATCCACTTCAGACAACAAGCTTGTAGTGTCATCAATAATTGCAATCAACTCAACATTTTGTTGGCTATTACCTTCGCTACCCCTTGCTGTAATAACCACTAGCTCAGGTATCATAGAGTTGATCGTTAAAGCTAGCGTATAATTGCCTTCATTATCCGCAGTTGTCGTAAATACGTCATTGCCAAGCGTAGCGGTAACCTCAGCATTGGCAATAGGAGAGTCTGTAACTTTGCCATTAATGTTAAGCGTATGATTAACTGTGATTTCTACGCTTGCTGTAGCGGTTAACTCACCATCTGACAGTTCATATTCCAAGGTATCCTTTAATGCTACATCCTTATTCGGAGTATAAACTAAAGTGTTGTTAATAATTTCAACACTCCCCATGGTTGGCATAGTGACAATTTTTGAAATTGACAAAGAGCTGCCTTCTGCATCGGTATCATTAGCTAAAACATCCAGTACAATTGGCTGATTATTTTGTGCAAGACCAACATCGTTATTTGCTGTAGGAGCTGTATTAACTACTGGGGTTGGATTAGGCGTTGGCGTAGGAGCCGGTGTTGATTTACTACTAGAGCCACCACCACATGCTGACAAAGCGGCTATAGCAAGTATAGAGATTACTTTTTTCACTATCATCTTCCATTATTATTATTTTTGGATGGAAGTTTCAATGTAAAATAGCTACCGAACTCCATCTCAGTATTATGAGCGACAGCATTATTAACAATTTTTTAACACAACTCAAGCAGCAAATAAAAAAGCGACTGTCACCCGAAGGTAAAGTCGCTTTTTTTATCACTAAAACTTAGTGTAAGTTCTATATAGCTTGTTACTTCTTGCTTGTCGCTTGAATAACACGTAATTGTGCAACAGCACGAGCTAATTCAGCTGCAGCTTCAGCGTAATCAACATCATCACCATGAGCGTTTAACTTCTCTTGTGCGCGTTGTTTAGCATCTTCTGCTGCTTGCTCATCCAAGTCACCGCCACGTACCGCAATATCAGCTAGTACAGTAACACTGTTTGGTTGAACCTCAAGCATGCCGCCAGAAAGATAGATAACTTCTTCGTCACCACCTTTCTTAACGATTCTCGCCATACCAGGTTTTAGTGAGGTCAGCAAAGGTGCGTGACCAGGCATAATACCTAATTCACCTTCGCTACCTGTGATCTGTAATGATTCAATGCTGCCAGAAAATAAGCTTTCTTCAGCACTTACTACATTAAGATTTACAGAAAGTATTGCCATGTTGACCTCCTAATTGGCGACGGCAGACTCAAGAGTCATTAGTCGCCAGCCTTCATTACATGTTTTTAGCTTTTTCAGCTGCTTCTTCAATAGAACCAACCATGTAGAAAGCTTGCTCTGGTAAGTCATCAAATTCGCCAGCAAGAATACCTTTAAAACCACTGATAGTGTCTTTAAGTGATACGTACTTACCAGGAGAACCTGTGAATACTTCAGCAACGAAGAACGGTTGAGATAAGAAACGTTGGATCTTACGTGCGCGAGATACAGTTTGCTTATCTTCTTCAGATAACTCATCCATACCTAAGATGGCGATAATATCTTTAAGTTCTTTGTAACGTTGTAGCGTTGATTGAACGCCACGAGCTGTTTCATAATGCTCAGCACCAACAACTAATGGATCTAATTGACGTGAAGTAGAGTCAAGTGGATCGATTGCTGGGTAAATACCTTGTGATGCGATATCACGAGATAGTACAACTGTTGCATCTAAGTGAGCAAAGGTTGTTGCTGGAGATGGATCGGTCAAATCATCCGCTGGTACGTATACCGCTTGGATTGAAGTGATTGAACCTTTCTTCGTTGAGGTAATACGCTCTTGAAGAACCCCCATTTCTTCAGCAAGTGTAGGTTGGTAACCTACCGCTGATGGCATACGACCTAACAATGCTGATACTTCAGTACCCGCAAGTGTGTAACGGTAGATGTTATCTACGAAAAATAATACGTCACGACCTTCGTCACGGAATTTTTCAGCCATAGTCAAACCAGTCATCGCAACACGAAGACGGTTTCCTGGAGGCTCGTTCATTTGGCCGTAAACTAACGATACTTTATCAAGTACGTTAGAATCGTTCATTTCATGGTAGAAATCGTTACCTTCACGAGTACGCTCACCTACACCAGCAAATACTGAGTAGCCGCTATGCTCGATCGCGATGTTACGAATAAGTTCCATCATGTTTACGGTTTTACCAACACCAGCACCACCGAATAAACCAACTTTACCACCCTTAGCGAATGGACATACCAAGTCGATTACTTTGATACCAGTTTCAAGAAGTTCGTTAGACATCGCTTGCTCAGCATATGCTGGCGCTTCGCGATGAATTGACCACTTCTCTTCTTCGCCGATTGGGCCAGCTTCATCGATAGGCTCACCCAATACGTTCATGATGCGACCCAAAGTTGCAGTACCTACTGGAACTTGGATGTTATCACCTGTGTTTACTACTGTCAGACCACGACGCAAACCGTCTGATGAACCCATAGCGATAGCACGTACTACACCACCACCTAATTGCTGTTGTACTTCTAGTACTAAGCCTGAAAGGTCACCTTCAGTTACATTTAATGCGTCATATACCTGAGGTACAGCATCTTGTGGGAATTCTACATCCACAACTGCGCCAATGATTTGGACGACTTTACCTGTACTCATGTTTAATCCTCTAATCTGTGCTCTTATTTACTAATAAAATAAATCAAGAACCTTTGCTTATACCGCTGCTGCGCCGGCACAAATCTCACTCAATTCTTGAGTAATACTTGCTTGACGAGCTTTGTTATATACCAATTGTAAATCATCGATTAAGTCGCCAGCATTATCAGTTGCAGCTTTCATTGCAACCATACGAGCGGCTTGTTCACATGCGAGATTTTCAACTACACCTTGATATACTTGAGATTCTGTATAACGAACCAATAAATGTTCAAGTATTGCTTGAGCATCAGGTTCGTATATGTAATCCCAGCGATGCTTAATAGCGTCATCATCTGACTTAGGCAAAGGTAAAAGTTGATCAATCGTTGGCTTTTGCGTCATGGTGTTAACAAACTTGTTATACACTATGAACAATCTATCAATCTCACCATTATCATAGGCACTTAACATAACACGCACACTACCAATTAAATCGGTAAGTGACGGGTTATCACCTAATCCTGAAACCTGTGAAACGACTTTAGCACCCATGTTGTTAAAAAATGCAGTAGCTTTTGAACCTACTACTGCAAAATCAACTTCACAGCCTGCTGCTTGGTGTTTACCAGCATCGGCAAGTACTTGCTTAAATAAGTTAATATTTAAGCCGCCACACAAACCTCGGTCTGTTGAGACAACGATATAGCCTACGCGCTTAGCTTCACGTTCTTCCATATAAGGATGACGATACTCTAAATTACCAAGCGCGATGTGACCGATCACATTTCGCATATTTTCAGCGTATGGACGAGAAGCAGCCATGCTATCTTGCGCTCTGCGCATTTTACTAGCTGCAACCATTTCCATCGCGCTGGTGATTTTCTGTGTATTTTGTACACTTCCAATCTTTGATTTAATCTCTTTACCACCAGCCATGACTATTCTCCGCGAAAAGGTTAACTAATTACCAAGTTTGAGTAGCTTTGAAAGCTTCAATCGCTTTCGCTAAACCAGACTCGATATCTTTGTTATAGTCGCCTTTTTCGTTGATAGTAGCCATCAACTCAGCGTGTTCATTGTTTACGTATGAACGTAATGCTTCTTCAAAATCAACAACTTTGTTGATTTCAATATCGTTTAAGAAGCCTTTTTCTGCGGCAAATAACGATACTGCTGTTTCAGCAATAGACAATGGGCTGTATTGTTTTTGCTTCATCAATTCAGTTACACGTTGACCATGCTCTAATTGAGCACGAGTCGCATCGTCTAAGTCTGAAGCGAATTGAGCAAAGGCTGCAAGCTCGGCGTACTGTGCAAGTGCTAAACGAATACCACCACCAAGTTTCTTGATGATTTTAGTTTGAGCAGCACCACCAACACGTGATACAGAAATACCAGCGTTAACAGCAGGACGAATACCTGAGTTAAATAGGTTAGATTCTAAGAAGATCTGACCATCGGTAATTGAGATTACGTTAGTTGGAACGAATGCAGATACGTCACCAGCTTGAGTTTCAATAATTGGTAAGGCAGTTAATGAACCTGTTTTACCTTTAACTTCACCGTTAGTGAACTTTTCAACGTATGCTTCGTTTACACGAGCAGCACGTTCAAGTAAACGACTGTGAAGATAGAAAACGTCACCTGGGTATGCTTCACGACCTGGTGGACGACGTAAAAGCAATGAAATTTGACGGTAAGCAACAGCTTGCTTAGACAAATCATCATATACGATTAGTGCATCTTCACCGCGGTCACGGAAGTATTCACCCATAGTACAACCAGAGTAAGCTGATAAGTACTGTAGTGCAGCAGCTTCAGAAGCAGAAGCAACAACCACGATAGTATTATCTAATGCGCCGTGCTCTTCTAATGAACGAACTAAGTTCGCAACAGTAGAAGCTTTCTGTCCGATTGCTACGTATACACACTTAATACCAGTGTTTTTCTGGTTAATAATTGCATCTAGTGCGATCGCTGATTTACCGATTTGGCGATCACCAATGATAAGTTCACGTTGACCACGACCGATTGGAATCATAGAGTCAATTGATTTGATACCAGTTTGTACTGGCTCATCAACTGATTTACGATCGATAACACCTGGTGCTACTACTTCAACAGGAGCAAAACCATCGTTGTCGATAGGTCCTTTTCCGTCAATAGGCTCACCTAGAGTGTTGACAACACGACCTAAAAGGCCACGTCCTACTGGTACTTCCAAAATACGGCCAGTACCTTTAACTTTTACGCCTTCAGCTAGATCCGCATAAGGACCCATAACTACCGCACCTACCGAATCACGGTCTAGGTTCAACGCGATAGCGAAGCGGTTGCCAGGAAGTTCGATCATTTCACCTTGCATTACATCGGCAAGGCCATGGATACGAATGATACCGTCTGTTACAGAAACGATAGTACCTTCGTTACGAGCTTCACTAACTACGTCAAATTGTTCAATACGATTTTTGATCAATTCAGCGATTTCAGTGGAATTCAGTTGCATGCTCTGTTCCCCGTTAAGATTGCATTGTTGTTGCTAAGCGGTTCAATTTACCTCGTACTGAACCATCTATTACCATGTCACCAGCTTTAATAACTAAACCTGAGACTACGTTTGCGTCTACAACACAATTGAGCTTTACTTTTCGAGCCAAACGCTTTTCAAGCGCGGCGCTTAATGTAGTTACTTGGTCAGCTGCAAGTTCTACAGCAGACGTTACATCCACGTTAATTTCTTTTTCATATTCAGCTTTTAATTCGCTAAATTGAGAAAGAACTTGTGGTAGCACCAACAAACGTTGATTTTCAGCCATTACCTTAATAAGGTTTTGACCATTGCTGTCTAGTTGATCTTCACAAACTTTTAAGAAAAGTTCAGTGGCTTGTTCAACTGACGCTCCACCTGAAAGGTAAGTCGTCATGGTTTCATTTTCAGAAACTTCAGCAGCAAATACTAACATTGATAACCAGTTATCAACGGCATTTGCTTCGATAGCAAAATCAAACGCTGCTTTAGCGTAGGGACGAGCGACGGTTGTCAATTCAGACATAGCTCTATTCCCTCTTAAAGTTCAGCTACAAGTTTATCTAAGATATCGCTATGTGCAGCGGCATCAATTGAACGCTCGAGAATTTTCTCAGCACCAGCTACTGCAAGAACCGCTACTTGTTGGCGTAGTTCTTCTTTCGCTTGGTTACGTTCCGTTTCGATTTCTGCATGGCCTGATGCTAAGATTTTATCTTTCTCAGCTTGAGCTTTAGCAGCAGCTTCTTCAACTATTTGCGTTTCACGCTTTTTAGCAGCTTCAACAATTTCAGCAGCTTGCGCTTTTGCATCTTTAAGTTGTGCCGTGGCTTTTTCTTGAGCAAGCTCAAGATCTTTAGCAGCACGGTCAGAAGCAGCAAGTCCGTCAGCAATAGTCGCTTGACGGGCTTCGATGGCACCAATAATTGGCGGCCATACGTACTTCATACAAAACATTACAAATACGATAAATGCGATTAATTCACCAACTAAGGTCATATTAAGATTCATTTATGTATCTCCTATTCAAATTCGCGGTTAAAAAACAACTTAAAAAATTAAGCACCAACTGCGAATAATAGGTATAAGCCGATAGCAACACCGATCATCGCGATAGCATCGATAAGACCCGCTACGATGAACATTTTAACTTGAAGTTGAGGTGCTAATTCAGGTTGACGTGCAGCAGACTCTAGGAATTTGCCACCAAGTAAACCAAAACCAATCGCAGTACCAAGAGCACCTAGACCGATTAATAAAGCAACAGCGATATATAACATATTTATCTCCGATTATTTAAGTAAAGTTATAAAGTTAAAAAAACTAAGGTTGAAACTTGTATTCATGCCCCTATTAACTTTTCAGGTAATAAGGGCAAAAAATTTAGTGATCTTCGTGCGCTAGACTCAAATAAAGAATCGTTAGCATCATGAAGATAAACGCTTGTAATGGGATAACCAACAAGTGGAAAGCAGCCCATAAAAAATGCACAGGTAATTGGAATAAACCAATTGTCGCAATTAGCAAGAATATCAATTCACCCGCATATAAGTTACCAAATAAACGCAGTGCTAGTGATAATGGACGAGCTAATAAGGTAACCATTTCAAGGATAAAGTTCACTGGATATAGTGTCCAATGACCAAAAGGTTGAGTTGTAAGCTCTTTAATAAAGCCACCAATACCTTTTACTTTAATTGAATAGTAAATAATTAGTACAAACACACCTAATGCTAATGCAAAAGTCATATTTGGATCGGTTGTTGGTACGGCTTTCATGTAATGAACACCAAACAACTCAAAAATTCGTGGAATAAGATCAACAGGAACCCAGTCCATTGCATTCATTAACAATACCCATACGAAAATGGTTAGTGCTAAAGGTGCGATTACAGGGTTTTTACCATGAAAGGTACTTTTTACACTGTCATCAACAAACTCAACAATCATTTCAACAGCACATTGCCACTTACCCGGTACGCCGGTAGTTGCTTTTTTTGCCACTGAACGAAATGATAAAATAAAAATCAAGCCCAAAAATATAGACCAGCCTAAAGTATCTAAGTGAAGGGCCCAAAAGCCATCTCCAACGGTTAGATTCTGAAGGTGATGTTTAATATATTCTTGGCTAGTAATTTCAGCACCTGAAGCCATATTAATTATCCCAATGATTAAAGTTTAAAAGTTAAAAAGTTAAAAATTTTATAGTTATCGCTGAGATTTAATAACAAATGGTGTTATTAAAGGTAAAGCCACAACTAAACAAAAACTGCTGAAAAAAGCTACTGGCTCAATCGCTAAAAATTTGAAGGCTAGCGCAAACAAAATGGCCGTTAATACTATTTTCAATTTTTCGCCACTATAAAAGGAATCTAAAACCTTTTCGGACGATCTTGCTCCGGCATATTTAAATGCTTTATGAGCAAAGACAAAATTAGGGATTATACTTATCGCGCCACCTGCTAATACTGAGTATGCGAAAGATAATCCCCAAATAAAATATGTTGCTACACTGCAAATCAAAACGAATATCAATGCGATAAGTATTTGCATAAATGCAAACTTTCTTCCTGGTTTAGCTAAATCATTGTGAATATATAAACTCACCAGAAACTCCATACGATAATCTTCGTAATTATTACAGTTTTTTAAAGATAAAATTTCCTCTTTAAAAAGCCGACGCAAGTATACTGAATTACAGCGCTAATGCAACAAAAGAGGGCTCTCATTGCCCAGATAATGTGCGAAATGTAACGCTAAACGAACAAATTACGACTAATGTATAATCGATTGTGAAAACTTTCAGTTTTTATTTCCAAGACGATAGGAAAAGTAGAAATGCGTAAGCAACTTTATTGCAATAAAAGTTACTTACTCTTGTATTAATATTGATAGGGCTTAGAAAGAGTTAAAGCGAGATACAATGCCGTCTAATTCAGACAGATCACTGTATGAGATGACCATTTTTCCTTTACCTTTCTTATTGTGATTTATCACAACTTGCGAACCTAACTTCTCAGAAAGATTTTGCTCTAACGCTTTAGTGTTAGGGTCGATAACTTTTTCTTTTGGCTCTTTTGGTGGCTGTTGTACTTTTTTAATTAACGCTTCTGTTTCTCGAACAGTTAGCTCTTTAGCAACCACTACACGGGCGGTGTTGGTTTGAATATCGTTATCTAACGCTAACAAAGCACGAGCATGACCCATTTCAATGTCGCCATGTTCAAGCAAAGTTTTAACTTCACTATTTAAATTATTTAAGCGTAGTAAGTTAGTTACTGTTGTTCTTGATTTACCAACCGCATCAGCCACTTCTTGGTGGGTTAGTTCAAACTCAATTAACAAGCGTTCAAGCGCAATAGCTTCTTCCATGGCATTAAGGTCTTCACGCTGAATATTTTCAATAAGCGCGATAGCAACTGCCGCTTCATCCGGCACTTGTTTGATTAAACAAGGTACCATATCAAGTTCAGCTATCTGAGCAGCACGCCAGCGACGTTCACCAGCAATAATTTCATAACTGTGCTCACTAATAGGGCGAACAACAATAGGTTGAATAATACCTTGGGATTTAATTGAGTTAGATAAATCATCTAATGCTTCAGCCGACATATCTTTACGGGGCTGATATTTACCGGGATGTAATTGCTCTATAGGTAAATTCTGTAATTCGGTATTTTTGTTACCAAGTTCATTTGCAACACCCGATTCTTCAGATGAATTAGTTGCCGGTGTTGTTAATAAGGCGTCAAGACCGCGACCTAGACCTCTGCGTTTACTTTGACTCATAGTGTTCCTTGCTCGGTTGTAGCTTGCGGTTTAAGTTGTTTATTTTGTTCTGCTCGACGTAATATTTCCCCCGCGAGTGCAAGGTAGGCTTTGGCTCCCGTCGATGACTTATCATAGTACATAGCTGGAGCACCAAAACTTGGCGCTTCTGCTAAACGAACATTACGTGGAATAACAGTACGGTAAACTTTATCACCAAAGTGTCGTTTTAATTGTTCAGAAACATCGTTGGCTAATCGGTTACGAGGATCGTACATAGTACGTAAAATACCTTCGATATGAAGTTTACCGTTAACAACCGAAGTCAATTGCGAAATGGTATCCATTAACGCCGTTAAACCTTCTAAGGCGTAGTACTCACACTGCATTGGCACTAACACTGAATCAGCAGCAGTCATGGCATTCACGGTTAACATATTTAATGACGGTGGACAGTCAATAATAATAAAGTCGTAATCTCTTTTTACCTTAGATAAGGCATTTTTTAATCTATGCTCGCGAGAATATACTTCCATTAACTTAATTTCTGCTGCGGTAACATCACTATTGGCAGCAATTAAGTCGTATACGCCGGCAGTGTTCTTACAAACAACATCATCAAAAGGACGTTCTTCAATCAGTAATTCATAACAGGTTGCTGGTACTTCATATTTATCAATACCACTACCCATAGTCGCATTGCCTTGAGGATCGAGATCAATTAGCAAAACTTTACGTTTTGTCGCGGCAAGCGACGCCGCTAAATTGACAGAGGTTGTTGTTTTACCAACACCACCTTTTTGATTTGCAACCGCGATTATTTTTCCCACAGGATCCTCAAATACTTTTCTGATCAAAAGTTTATTATTATTTATGATTTAACTAATTCAATCAAATGGCGTTCACCTTCTAACCGAGGAACGACAATAGTATGACTTTTCGCAACGGAAATATTGCTCGGTAAAGCTGCTACTTCATCATTTGGATAAAGACCTTTTAGTGCTAAAAATTTTCCATGTTCAGCACTAACAAGATGATCACACCAAGTCACCATATCAAGTAAAGACGAAAACGCACGACTCAGTACCCCGTCAAATGGTTGCTCGGGATGATACTGTTCAACACGAGCTTTAACGGGTGTCACGTTCTCAAGTTTTAATTGAAATACCACTTGGCGTAAAAAGGTAATTCTTTTTCCTAAACTGTCTAATAATACAAAACTGCGTTCAGGATACAAGATGGCAAGTGGAATTCCTGGTAAACCTGGGCCAGTGCCAACATCAATAAATGATTCACCATCTAATAATGGCCCAACCATTAAACTATCCATAAGGTGTTTTATCACCATATCTTTAGGATCACGAATTGAGGTTAGATTATAGGCTTTGTTCCACTTATTCAATAATTCAACGTATTGAATAAGTAAAGCTACTTGCTCATCAGAAACCTCTAACGAGGTTTCATTTATTAGAGCTACTAGCTGATCAGATAATGTCATTAGGCGAAATCTTAATTATTGTGTTGGTTTATTATGCGGTTTTACGTAATAAACCATGTTTTTTCAGATACACCAATAATAACGAAATTGCGGCAGGAGTAATACCAGAAATACGTGAAGCTTTACCAATAGTTTCTGGACGAGCATCAGTAAGCTTGGCAACAACTTCATTAGAAAGGCCAGAAATTTGAGTAAAATCGAAATCCATTGGGATCAAAGTATTTTCATGGCGTTTCTTTTTCGCAATATCATCCAACTGGCGATCAATATAGCCAGCGTACTTAATTTGAATTTCAATTTGCTCAGCTGCTTGCTTATCCGATAACTGAGGACCTAAACCGTCAATTGCCATTAAGTCGTCATAACGTACTTCGGGACGGCGAACAAGATCTTCTAAATTATTTTCACGGCTTAGTGGTGTTTTTAATAACTCATTTATTTGTGGCGCTGCGGCATGATCCTTTTGCACCCATACCGATCGTAAACGTTGACGTTCTACTTCAACTGTTTCCATTTTTTCGTTAAAACGCTGCCAACGTTGATCATCAACTAAGCCAAGTTCTCGACCTTTTTCCGTTAAACGAATATCGGCATTGTCTTCACGTAATAATAAACGGTATTCCGCACGAGAAGTAAACATACGATAAGGTTCTTTAGTTCCTAAGGTCGCTAAATCATCAACAAGAACGCCCATGTAGGCTTGATCACGGGTTAATACTAATTCTTCTTTGCCTTGTACACGTGCCGCGGCATTGGTTGCAGCTAACAGCCCTTGTGCACCGGCTTCTTCATAACCTGTAGTGCCATTTATTTGGCCAGCAAAATACAAATTTTCAACAAATTTACTTTCAAGCGTTTGTTTTAAATCTCGAGGATCGAAAAAGTCATATTCAATGGCATAGCCCGGACGCGTGATATGAGCATTCTCAAAACCTTTGATCGAGCGCACAAGATCCATTTGCACATCAAATGGCAGACTTGTTGATATACCGTTAGGGTATATTTCGTGAGTCGTTAAGCCTTCAGGCTCAACAAAAATTTGATGGCTATCTTTTTCAGCAAAGCGATGAATTTTATCTTCAATTGAAGGGCAGTACCTTGGACCAATACCTTCGATAACGCCAGTATACATTGGTGAGCGGTCTAAACCAGATTGAATAATTTCATGGGTTTTCTTGTTAGTATGAGTGATAAAACAAGATACTTGCTCAGGATGATCATTACCCGATCCCATAAATGAAAACACTGGTCGAGGATCATCTCCTGGCTGTTCTTCCATTACAGAAAAATCAAGGCTTCGAGCATCTAAACGCGGCGGTGTACCCGTTTTTAAACGATCCATACGAAATGGCATATCACGTAAACGTGCTGCTAAATTCACACTGGCTGGATCACCCGCTCGGCCACCTTGATAATTATTCAAACCAATATGAATTTGTCCCGCAAGAAAAGTACCTACGGTTAAGACAACGCTTTTGGCTTTAAACTTTAAACCCATTTGTGTTGATACACCGACGATCTTATTGTTTTCTAAAATTAGATCATCACAAGGTTGTTGAAATATGGTTAGGTTTGGCTGATTTTCCAAATAATTACGCACGAAGTTTCGATATAAACTCCGGTCTGCTTGAATACGCGTAGCACGTACAGCAGGGCCTTTGCTGGCATTTAAGGTTCTAAACTGGATCGCTGCATGATCAGCTGCCGTTGCCATTAAACCACCTAGTGCATCAATTTCTTTTACCAAATGTCCTTTGCCAATACCGCCTATAGCAGGGTTACAAGACATTTGACCAAGGGTATCAATGTTATGAGTTAGCAGTAAGGTTTTACATCCCATGCGAGCTGCAGCAAGGGATGCTTCTGTTCCAGCATGTCCACCACCAACAACAATGACGTCATAAGACTCTTGATACCACATAAATTAATAACCTTCGTTTGGTTTAACTTTAAAAAATAAGAGCGGTATTTTAGCGCTTTTTTTGACGCAGGGGAATGATCAAATTCAGGAAAAGATCTTAGCTTGATCCTTAAATAATATATAAAGATCTTTAAATAGATCTTGTTATTATTACTTATTAAGATCCTTTACTTCTGTTGATAAGTGCTTTTTCCTTATATATTACAAAGCATTAATTGACCTAAAACATTGTGATCAAAGCTTGATCAAGTCTAGTATAAGCTTTGATCTAAATAGCTAGTTATCCACAGTAGAATAAAGTCATATTTATATCTACTGAATAATAATAGAAAATTAATAGCTTTTACCCAGAGTTATGCACATTAATTGTTTTTTAGTACCTATATTGTGAGTAACTCGTGGGTAAATAGCTTATAAATGATCTTTGTTTTCACTTAACCAGTTTTGTGATCGCTCTTCTGGATCGATATCTTCGCTCATATCTAAGGTGATTAAAGGTAATAACTCAGTACAACCTTTTGATAATAAAAGTTTATTTATATTTTTAGCGGCAAAGCAGAAAGTATCATAGCTGGAATCGCCGATGCCGATAGTTAAAAATTTTACTGAGGATAGATCTTGATCACAATTTTCAAGATCTGCGACAAATGCTTGAATATTGTCTGGGTAGTCACCAGCACCATGTGTAGAGGTACAAACTAGCCAAGTTTGATTTTCGCTGTTTATTTGCGCTAAATCAGGTTGAAAATGTAATTCTACCTCATGACCAAGTGCTGTTAATGTTTCTTCGCAGGCTTCGGCAACATATTCTGAGCCGCCTAACATACTACCAACGATGACTTGAAATGAGCTCATTTAATGCTCCTATTGTTTTATTTTTAACGGAAATTTATGTAATTTTTTAGTTTTATTTACCGATACAAAATGATGAAAATATCTGACTTAATAAATCATCATTGGTAAATTCACCGGTTATTTTATTGAGCTCTTGTTGGCAAAAACGTAATTCTTCAGCCAATATCTCTCCAGCAACATAGGACTCTAGTTGCTCTAAGCCTATTTCTAAGTGTTGGTGCGCTTGTTCAAGGGCAACCAAATGACGTCGTCGTGCCATAAAGCCACCTTCGGTACTACCTTGATAACCCATGATATGCTTCAAATGTTCTGTCAATGCCGTTATACCGTGACCCGTTTTAGCTGATAATGTTACGGTAGGCGTGTCGTTTAGTTCGCTGTAACCCGTTTTTGCTTGGCTAATATCGGCTTTATTTCGAATAATTGTTAGGCCAATGTTGGCAGGCAATTTGTCAAAAAATTCCGGCCATACTGTTTTAGGATCTACCGTTATATCTGTTGATGAGTCAACCATGAGTAATACTCGATCGGCCTGATTTATTTCTTGCCAAGCGCGCTCTATGCCTATTTGCTCAACTTTATCGGCACTTTCTCTCAGCCCTGCGGTATCTATTATGTGTAACGGCATACCGTCGATATGAATTTGCTCTGATAGCACGTCACGAGTCGTGCCTTCAATATCGGTTACTATGGCACTGTCTTTACCACTTAAAGCATTAAGTAAGCTAGATTTGCCAGCATTTGGCCGCCCTGCGATAACGACGCGCATACCTTCACGAATGATACTGCCTTGTTGGGCCTTGTTTTTAACATCAGCCACTTGATTGATAATGGCTTTAAGATCATTAACAACTTTTTCATCGGCGAGAAAGTCTATTTCTTCTTCAGGAAAGTCAATTGCAGCCTCAACATACATACGTAAATGAATCGTATCATTTACCATTTGGTGAACTAGTTTGGAAAAGTCACCTTGTAATGAATGTAAGGCACAGCGAGCCGCCTGCTCTGAGCTTGAGTTGATCAAGTCAGCAATGGCTTCTGCTTGAGTTAAATCGAGTTTGTCATTAAGGAAGGCTTGCTCACTAAATTCTCCCGGGCCTGCCATACGAACATTTGGTAAGGAGAGTATTTCTTTTAGCAACATGTCGAGCAGCACTGGGCCACCGTGCCCTTGTAGTTCAAGAATGTCTTCGCCGGTAAAAGAGTTTGGCCCTTTAAAATAGAGTGCGATACCTTGATCTAATGCTTGGCCTTGCTGATCTTTGAACGTTAAGTATTCTGCTTTTCTTAGTTCAGGTAATTTACCTAAAATAGCCTGAGCGACATTTTTCACTTCTGGACCTGAAACTCTGATGATACCAACGCCACCTCGTCCAGGGGCTGTCGCCTGGGCTGCGATAGTTTCTTTTTGGCTCGATGAAAAAGCAAGGTTGGTCATGACAAAATCTCAGTTAACTGTAAGTTGTTTAATTGGCGATATTATAAACCGTTAATTAGTCACTGGAAATGCAGAGCCAATAATTGTCGTGAATAATCGTTAATTAGTAGGGAAAAGGTCAGTAAATCTATTGTAGGCTGTTATGGTTAAGAAGGTTTCTGGCAATCGCCATTCATTCACATTCTTGTGATCATGGCATATCGTTCATCGACGTGCAGGGGCACACTAATGCCTTGTAAGACAGGATGTCTGAGCAAGGTTTGGACATAAAAAAAGGTAGCATAAGCTACCTTTTTGATATTAGATGCAAGCTTACTTAGCTTTGGCTTTTTCCATGCCTGAGAATATTATTTTCATTTGTACAATTGAGATAATGTTACTCACTAACCAGTAAAGTACTAGTCCTGACGGGAACCAGAAAAAGAATACCGTGAACATAACCGGCATATATTGCATTATTTTTTGTTGCATAGGGTCTTGTACGGTCATCGGTTGCATCTTTTGCATGATGAACATACTGATACCCATTAATACTGGTAAAATATAGAAAGGGTCTTGTGCCGACAGATCTTGGATCCACAGCATAAATGGTGCATGACGTAATTCTACACTTTCTAAAAATACCCAATAAAGCGCTAAGAATATTGGCATTTGAATGAGTAATGGTAAACAACCGCCAGCTGGGTTCACTTTCTCTTTACGATACAGTTCCATCATGGCTTGTGACATTTTTTGTCTGTCATCACCAAAGCGTTCTTTAAGTTGCGTCATTTTAGGTTGTAAATTACGCATTTTAGCCATTGAGGTGTATTGCGCTTTTGTTAATGGGTACATGCCGCCTTTAACTATTAGCGTGATACAAATAATTGCTACACCCCAGTTTGCTACAACCGATTGAATTTTGATTAGTAACCAAAATAATGGTTGGCTGATCATAAATAAGAAACCGTAATCAATAGTAAGATCTAAGTTTTCTTCGATGCTTTCTAAAACGTCCTGGTCTTTCGGTCCAACATAAAATGTTGCAGATGTAGTTGCTGTGCTATTTGGTTCAACTGTTATTGCCGGGGCTTTGAAACCGATAATGGCATCTCTATTTGTAGAATATAAGCTATAAAGTTGATTGGTTGCAGATTTTTCAGGCACCCATGAAGAGACAAAGTAATGTTGCAACATGGCAACCCAGCCACCTTGAGTAGAAACATTTAGATTGCTTTCTTCAATATCATCAAAGTCATATTTTTCGTAAACATCTTCAGTTGTTGAGTATGCTGTTCCTTTGTAGGTAGGAATTAGTCCGCTTGATGTTTCAATTAATGTAGTTTGTTTTAACTGTCCATACATTTGCACACTGGCTGGAGTGCTAGCGTTATTTTTGACGATATATTCAACATTAATGGCGTAACTGCTGTGGTTAAACGTAAAACGTTTAGTTACCGATAAACCATCAGTATCAACATAGTTTAGATCAACCATTAACGGTTCATTTGATGATGTTTGATAAGAGGTTGCTGATGTTTGATAAATAGGACGACCTTTAATAACACGGTCTAAACCTTGAGCACCGGTTAAACCACTTTGGGCTACGTAGCGATCTGTGTCATTTCGTAATATGGTAAATGGAATGCCATTGCCTTGCTCGGTATCAAACTTTAAAAGTTTAGCTTCAACGATGTCACCACCATTGGTATCAATTTTTAATGCTAACACGTCGTTAGTAACTGAAATAACCGTCGCACTTGCTGACGTTGTTGTTTCATTACCTAATGGTGATGCTGTCGCTGAAGACTCAGGAACAAAATCGCCGCTACTGTTTGTTGTGGTTGTTTGTTGAGTTACTGCTGGTTGCTCAATAACTGGAGCATTGTCCATTTGCCATTGGTTAAATAACAAATAGGTAACAACCATAAGCGCAATAAAAAGAAAACTGCGTTGAGATTCCATAATGTCTTATTTCTCTTTTTTTGATAGTGGCACGGGATCATGTCCTCCCGCATTTAGTGGGTGGCATTTTAGTATACGTTTGCCTGCTAACCAACAACCTTTTATTACACCAAAGCGATTAATTGCTTCTATTGCATAAAAAGAACAAGTTGGCGTGAATCGACAATTAGGACCAAGCAGTGGGCTAAGCCAACGCTGGTAAGCTTTTACCAAAGTAATTGCTATTTTTTGTGGCGCTGAATTATTTTTCGCCATATTTTTTCCAATTGCTGATTAATTTCTTTGTTTTCGAGTTTGTCAGTACCCGACTTTACCATAACAACTATATCTATATGGGGCAGATTATGTTGATTTAAACGGAAGCTTTCACGAATTTGTCGCTTAATACGATTTCGTTGAACAGCTAATTTAACCCGTTTTTTTGCTATGGCTAGACCTAAGCGATTATTATTATCAGAATTTGGTGTGACGAGAATTGTGATGTGGCTAGAGCCAAAACGAAGAGGTTTTGAAAAAACAGCTTGAAAATGACCGGGAGTCAAAAGACGAGACTCCCGATTAAATTCATAAGTAACCATGTTGGTTACCAATTTTTTAACTTAAACTTCGAGTTAAAAAATTAAGCACTAAGGCTTGCGCGGCCTTTAGCACGACGACGTGCAATTACAGCACGACCGTTTTTCGTAGCCATGCGAGCACGGAAGCCATGGTTGCGCTTACGCTTTAATACACTAGGTTGAAATGTTCTTTTCATTACGCTAATCCGTCTGTTGTTGTTGCCCTGGCAAAACAGCCTTCATGAGCACACTGGGTCTAAAAATGAGGCGAAATTCTATATAGAGAAGCAAGCTTTGTCAATGTTTATTCTTTAGCTATTTTAAAAAGATCATTGTGGGATCGTTGTGATCAGAAAAGTATCCACAGTTTTATAACAAAAATGAATTTTTAATCAAAGAATAGGCCATTTTATTGATAATAATTAAATAGTATATTTAAATTTTTTTAGCATTAAATTGCTATTAAAAACTTAGCAAAAGCGCAATTTTGTTGAGTTTGCTAAAAAAAAATGAAAATAAAACGTGTTTATTGAAATGTCAATATTGATGTTGTGGATAACTATGGTGATAATAGCGCTATTATAAAAATTATTATCTTTTTCTATGCTCTTTATCTGACGGTTAATTTTAACGCGTGAATAAATTTATAAAGCATAGTCATTATCAGGAGTCGGTTGTTGGATCATTCACTGTGGCAAAAATGTTTGTCTGTTCTTCAAGAGGAATTACCCGCACAACAATTTAGTATGTGGATCCGTCCACTGCAATGTGTGGTGACTGATAATATTATGACTTTATATGCCCCAAATCGTTTTGTACTTGATTGGGTAAGAGATAAGTATGTTAATCGTATTAATGAACTTGTAGGCATGCAAGACAGTGCAAACCCACCTTTATTGCGCTTCGATGTTGGCAGTATTCCTAATCAAGCGACAAATGTTCAAGACAGTATTACGCGAGTGCAACCTAACAGTAAAGCCGTGAATAAAGAATCTACTGCGCCTGAAAGTAATTTACCAAAAACCACAAATGTGAGAGTTAAATATACTTTTGATAATTTTGTTGAAGGTAAATCAAACCAGTTGGCTCGTGCTGCTGCCTCTCAAGTCGCTGATAATCCTGGTGCAGCATACAACCCTTTATTTATTTATGGCGGTACAGGCTTAGGTAAAACCCATTTATTGCATGCGGTAGGTAATGGTATTTTGCTCAATAAGCCCAATGCAAAAATTGCCTATATGCATTCAGAGCGTTTTGTGCAAGATATGGTTCGAGCATTGCAAAACAATGCTATGGAAAAATTTAAGCAATATTACCGTTCAGTAGATGCATTATTAATTGATGATATTCAGTTTTTTGCTGGTAAAGATCGTACTCAGGAAGAATTCTTTCATACTTTCAATGCTTTACTTGAAGGTAATCAACAAATAATATTAACCAGTGATCGTTATCCTAAAGAAGTTGATGTTGAAGATCGTTTAAAATCTCGTTTTGGCTGGGGCTTAACTATTGCCATTGAACCGCCCGAGTTAGAAACTCGAGTGGCGATATTAAAACGCAAAGCTGAAGAGAGTCATATTAACTTGGCGGACGAAGTGGCATTTTTTATCGCCAAGCGTTTACGTTCTAATGTACGTGAGCTTGAAGGTGCCTTGAATCGAGTGATCGCAAATGCTAATTTTACTGGCCGGGCGATAACAATTGATTTTGTTAGAGAAGCGCTAAGAGATTTATTAGCACTACAAGATAAATTGGTAACTATAGATAATATTCAGCGCACGGTTGCTGAATACTATAAAATTAAAGTGGCTGATTTGCTTTCAAAACGAAGAAATCGATCTGTTGCTAGACCTCGTCAAATTGCGATGGCATTATCTAAAGAACTAACAAACCATAGCTTACCTGAAATTGGTGACGCCTTTGGTGGTCGAGATCATACAACGGTATTGCATGCCTGTCGTAAAGTTAAAGACTTACGCGAAGAATCGCACGATATAAAAGAAGATTATTCAAACTTAACAAGAACATTGTCATCATAATAATAAGTAAGTTAAAAGTGGGTCAAAAATGAAATTTTCATTAAATAGAGAATTACTCTTGAAACCTTTATTGTTGGTTTCTGGTGCAGTTGAACGAAAAAGTACACTCCCTATCTTAGGTAATATACTTTTTGATGTAAGTGGGCAATCACTTACTTTGACCGCCACAGATTTAGAGCTTGAAATGGTAGCCTATGCAACTATTGATAACCAAGCAGAAGACGGAAAAGTTACGATTCCTGCTCGTAAGCTGCTAGATATTTGTAAAAGTTTACCTGATGATTCTACGCTTACTTTTGAATCTGATAATGATGTTATTAAGATCAGTACTGGCCGAAGTAAATATTCGCTTTCAACCCTTCCAGCGAGTGACTTTCCAAATATTGAACAATGGAAAGGGGATGTTGAATTTAAACTGTTAAAATCGGAATTACTTCGTTTAATCGAAAGTACACATTTTTCAATGGCAAACCAAGACGTTCGCTATTACTTAAATGGTATGTCGATTGAGACTGAAGGAAAAGAAATTCGTTCTGTCGCAACAGACGGCCATCGTTTAGCTATTTGTAAAATTTCTAATCAAGAACTTGAGTTGCCATCTCGACAAGTGATTGTACCGCGAAAGGGCATTCTAGAAATTATTCGTTTGTTAGATCCGGTTGATGAAAATGTACAAGTATTTTTAGGCTCCAATCATGTTCGTATTATTGATACTGAATTCTCTTTTACCAGCAAATTAGTTGATGGCCGTTTTCCTGATTACCGTCGTGTGTTACCACGTAACGGTGACAAAATTTTGAATGCTAATAAAGACGAATTAAGGCAAGTACTATCTCGTGCTTCTATTTTATCTAATGAAAAATTTAAAGGTGTTCGACTTAACTTTGCTAGTACAGAGTTAAAGATAACTGCCAATAACCCTGAGCAAGAACAAGCAGAAGAAGTTATTGAAATTGATTTTCCTTATGAAGAAGTCGAAATAGGTTTTAACGTAAGTTATGTATTAGATGTATTAAATGCAATTAAAGAAACTGACGTTAAATTTACTTTGGCGGATGCTAACAGTAGCGTAGTTATTGAAGGTGGAGAGTCAGGTGAAGCCTTGTATGTAGTGATGCCAATGCGACTGTAATGAGTATTGGTAAATTATTTATTCAAGATTTTCGTAATATAGAAAGTGCTTCAATAAATTTTCATTCAGATGTTAATTTTATTATTGGCGATAACGGTAGTGGCAAAAGTAGTTTATTAGAGGCTATTTTTTACTTAGGGCACGGCAAGTCTTTTCGTAGTTCAAAAGTAGATAATTTGTTACAGCACGAAAAGATCACTTTTACCGTAAGTGCAAAAACCGGTAAAGGTTGTCAACTTGGCGTAAGAAAAGGTTTTGACACCAGCGTAGCTAGTACTGAAATAAGAATAGATGGCGAGAAGCAATCTAAGTTTTCAGCTCTTGCTAAAAATGTTGCGGTACAGGTTATAACACCAGAAAGTTTTAAACTTTTTTTTGGTGGTCCAAAACAACGTAGACGCTTTATTGATTTGGGATTGTTTCACGTGAAACATTCCTTTTCAGAACACTGGAGAGAATTCTCTAGAATTCTTAAACAACGTAATGCTTGTTTAAGAAATAAAGCCGACGTAGCGACATTAAGTTATTGGACGGAAGTTTTTGCTGATAGCTCGCAACAAATTGCAAATTTAAGATCTGAGTATGTTGATGAGTTAACCAAAGAGTTAAGCTTTTGGCTAAAAATCATGTTACCGTCGGTATCTGATGATATAGTAATTCAATACCTGCAAGGGTGGAATTCGAAAAAATCATTAATTGATGTATTAAATCAGTATCAAGAAAAAGAACTGGCAACTGGGTATAGTTTATTTGGTGCGCAAAAATTTGATGTACGATTCGTTTTAAAAGGGACCTCTTTGGATAATCAATTATCACGAGGCCAACAAAAGTTGTTTTTACTGGCATTAACTTTTGCACAAGCAAAACTTATAGAAAGAGTTAATCGAGTAAAGCCAATTTTATTAATAGATGATGTTGGTGCTGAATTAGATAACCATTCAAGAACGTTATTGAATAATGCAATAGCAGCAATTGAATGCCAGGTTATTGTAACAGCAATAGATAAAACAGCAGTGGAACAACTCGTTCCTCAAAAAGAAAACTATAAAATGTTTCACGTGAAACATGGCAAACTATCAGTAATGAGTGAGTAGGCTACAAGCTATGACAATAGAAAATGAATATGACTCGGCAAGTATAAAAGTACTTAAAGGCTTAGATGCAGTTCGCAAAAGACCAGGGATGTATATAGGTGATACCGATGATGGCACGGGCCTACATCACATGGTATTTGAGGTGTTGGATAACTCGATTGATGAAGCTCTTGCAGGCCACTGTAGTGATATTATTGTTAAAATCCACTTAGATGGCTCTGTGTCTGTAAAAGATGATGGTCGTGGTATTCCTACAGAAATTCACCCTGAAGAAGGTGTTTCTGCAGCGGAAGTTATTATGACTGTACTTCATGCGGGTGGTAAATTCGGTGGTGAAGACTCAGGCTATAAAGTTTCTGGTGGTTTACACGGTGTTGGTATTTCTGTAGTAAACGCATTAAGTAGTAAATTAAAACTTAATATTCGCCGCGAAGGGAAATTATACGAGCAAATCTATAGTGCAGGTGAGCCTCAAGAACCGTTAAAAGTTGTTGGTGAAAGCGATAAAACAGGCACAGAAGTAAGATTTTGGCCAAGTGAAGAAACCTTCTCAGATGTGCTATTTCACTACGACTTACTGGTAAAAAGAATTCGTGAACTATCGTTTTTGAATTCAGGTGTATCAATTAAACTTATTGATGAGCGTGAAGAAGGTAAAGAAGATCACTTCCATTTTGATGGTGGTATTCAAGCATTTGTTGACTACCTAAATACCAATAAAACCCCTGTAAATGATGAAATATTCTATTTCGATTTAGAGCGAGAAGACGGCATTGTTGTAGAAGTTGCTATGCAGTGGAACGATGGCTTCCAAGAAAGTATCCATTGTTTTACCAATAACATTCCACAACGAGATGGTGGTACTCACTTAAGTGGTTTTAGAACCGCATTAACCCGTACGCTTAATAGTTACATGGTTAAAGAAGGTTTAAATAAAACTAAAAAAGGTGGTAGTACAGAAACCAGTGCTTCTGGAGACGATGCTCGTGAAGGCTTAACGGCTGTAATATCGGTTAAAGTTCCTGATCCTAAATTCTCTTCTCAAACTAAAGATAAACTTGTTTCTTCAGAAGTTAAAACAGCTGTTGAACAAGCTATGGGCGAGAAGTTAGGTGAATATCTATTGGAAAAACCTGCGGTAGCACGTACCATTATTATGAAGATTGTTGATGCGGCCCGCGCTCGTGAAGCAGCTCGTAAAGCAAGGGAAATGACACGACGTAAAGGTGCGTTAGATATCGCTGGTTTACCTGGTAAATTAGCTGATTGTCAGGAAAAAGATCCGGCACTCTCAGAACTATATATTGTGGAAGGGGACTCTGCTGGCGGTTCAGCCAAGCAGGGACGTAACCGTAAAAACCAAGCAATACTTCCGTTGAAAGGTAAAATTCTTAACGTTGAGAAAGCTCGTTTTGATAAAATGATATCTTCTCAAGAGGTCGGAACCTTAATTACTGCTTTAGGTTGTGGTATTGGCCGCGATGAATATAACCCTGACAAATTACGTTATCATAGTATCATCATCATGACCGATGCTGATGTCGATGGTTCTCATATACGTACTTTATTATTAACCTTCTTTTATCGTCAAATGCCTGAAATTATGGAGCGTGGCTACATCTATATCGCTCAGCCACCTTTGTACAAAGTAAAAAAAGGTAAGCAAGAGCGCTATATTAAAGATGATGAAGGGCTAACTGAATACCTAACAACATTAGCACTAGAAAATGCTGAGGTTCACGTGAATGAATCTGCTCCAGCACTATCAGGCTTGCCATTGGAGCAGCTAGTTAACCAGTTCCGTAAAACGCATGAAACGATAAAACGTGTATCACGCTTAATTCCTGCTGATATTCTTGAAAAAATGATCTACGGTGATGTCATTAGTAACGAAGAATTTAATGACAAAGATAAAGTAGAATCATGGACAGCAAGCTTGCTTAAGCAATTAGATGATCAAGATGGTAATGGCTCTATTTATACCGTTGAAGTTAAGCAAGACCATGAACGTAATATTTATTACCCAAGCTTCAATGTTCGTAAACATGGTATAGATACTTGCTATGACTGTGGTTACGACTTTATTGAGTCAAAAGAATTTGAAGCAATTCAAGCTTTAAATAAAGCCATTAATGGCCTGATGGAAGAAGGCGCTTATGTCAAACGTGGTGAAAAAATAAAACCCGTATTAGAGTTTGAAGAAGCACTAAACTGGTTAATGGCAGAATCAAAACGTGGTCAATACATTCAACGCTATAAGGGACTAGGTGAGATGAACCCAGACCAATTATGGGAAACCACCATGGACCCTGAAACGCGCAGAATGCTACAAGTAACCATTGAAGATGCTATTGCTGCGGATCAACTATTTAATACCTTAATGGGTGATCATGTAGAACCGCGTAGACACTTTATTGAAGAGAATGCCCTTAAGGTTGCAAACTTAGACGTATAGTTTTTAAAAAACAGATAAAAAATGCCCGGTCACCATATCGGGCATTTTTTGTTTCTAACCTTGCAATTACCCATGAGCTTTGAAGCAGCATGAGTATTTTTAAATTGAATATATTTCAAACATCGAAGCAAGGACACTAGGCTAATAAAGTGACAATAGGTATAATTAGCCTTATTTGACAAAATATAACCAAAAATTCGGATTCTCATGAGTACGTTTAATATAAAGACCTTTCAAGGACTAATATTGCAATTGCAAGATTATTGGTCACGCCAGGGCTGTGTAATAGTTCAGCCATTAGATTTAGAAGTAGGGGCTGGAACATTTCATCCAATGACGTTCTTACGCTCTATTGGTCCAGAACCAATGAGCAGTGCCTACGTTCAACCATGTCGACGTCCAACAGATGGCCGTTATGGTGAGAACCCGAATAGATTGCAGCACTACTACCAGTTTCAAGTTATGCTAAAACCTTCGCCTGACAATATTCAAGAGTTGTACCTAAACTCGTTAAAAGAAATGGGCATTGATCCATTAGTCCATGATATTCGATTTGTAGAAGATAACTGGGAATCGCCAACTTTAGGTGCTTGGGGCCTTGGCTGGGAAATTTGGTTAAACGGCATGGAAATAACCCAATTTACCTATTTCCAACAAGTGGGCGGTATAGAATGTGCTCCAGTTACCGGCGAAATTACTTACGGCTTAGAACGTCTGGCTATGTACATTCAAAATGTTGATAGCATCTATGACCTTGTCTGGACAGATGGCCCTATGGGCAAAGTACTTTACGGCGATGTTTTCCACCAAAATGAAGTGGAACAATCAACTTACAATTTTGAACATGCCGACGTTGCAGACCTGTTTAAAACTTTCGATCAATGTGAAGCGGTTAGTGAAAAACTTATTGCAGAAGGATTGGCATTGCCAGCTTATGAGCAAGTAATGAAAGCGTCACATGCCTTTAACTTACTTGATGCTAGACACGCAATTTCAGTTACTGAGCGTCAGCGTTATATTTTAAGAGTTAGAGCATTATCTAAAGCCTGTGCCGAGGCATACTATGCGAAACGAGAAGAGCTTGGTTTCCCTCTATGTAAAAACAATAATGCCAATGGCGCACCAGCAGAGGGACAAGCATAATGACTACTGAAACTCTACTCATTGAATTAGGTACTGAAGAGTTACCACCAAAATCTCTTAAAACATTAGCAACAACGTTTTACGAGCAAATAAAAGTACAGTTAGATAACGCTGAGCTTTCTTATAGCGACATTCACTGGTACGCCACACCAAGACGTTTAGCTGTTAAGGTTGAAGGTCTAATAGCTTGCCAAGCAGATAAAGCCATTGAAAAGCGTGGTCCGGCTGTCAATGTTGCCTTTGATGCAGAAGGTAATGCCAGTAAAGCAGCAGAAGGATGGGCTCGTTCAAATGGCATTACTGTTGCTGATGCTGAGCGCTTAGTAACAGACAAAGGCGAATGGCTTCTACATAAAATGGTAGAGCAAGGTAAGCAGGTTGAACAATTGATTCCTGACATGGTTAACTTTGCTATTAATAAATTACCTGTACCTAAGCCTATGCGTTGGGGCTCAGGCAGAACACAATTTATTCGTCCAGTGCATACTTTAACTATGCTTTATGGCGAAAAAATTATTGCCGGTGAAACATTAACTGTAAAGTCAAACAACTTAGTTACTGGTCATCGTTTTCATCACCACGGGTTAGTGGCGATTAATCATGCCGATAATTACGAAGCCATATTGCGTGAAGCGCACGTTGTGGTTGATTATGAAGAACGTAAGCAAACGATTTTAGCGCAAATTAATGCTGCAGCAAAAGAATTAGGTGGTGTTGCTTTACCGGATGAAGAATTACTTGATGAAGTAACTTCAATTGTAGAATGGCCGGTTGTATTAGTTGGAAGCTTCGATGAAGAGTTTCTTAATGTGCCAGCGGAACCATTGATTTATTCAATGAAAGATCATCAAAAATACTTCCCAGTAACTAATCCTGAAGGTAAGTTATTGAATAAATTCATTTTTGTTTCAAATATTGCCAGTAAAGACCCTAGCCAAGTTATCAAAGGAAATGAAAAGGTTATTCGTCCTCGTTTGGCTGATGCTGAATTTTTCTTTAAAACAGATAAAAAACAAACACTTGAGTCTAGGTTAGCTAGTTTAGAGTCGGTTTTATTCCAAAAGCAGCTAGGCACGGTAAAAGCAAAGTCAGAACGAATTGCGAATTTAAGTGAGTTTGTTGCAGAGAAAATTGGCGATGATAAAACCTTAGCTTACCGAGCAGGTTTGCTAAGTAAAACCGATTTAATGTCTGATATGGTACTTGAGTTCCCACAAGTTCAAGGAACTATGGGTAAATACTACGCTCAGCATGATGGTGAGCCGGAGGCAGTTGCTCAGGCATTGGAAGATCAATACCGTCCTCGTTATGCAGGTGATGCCTTACCTGAACAAACGATTGGCTGTGCCGTTGCTATTGCAGACAAAGTTGATTCTTTAGTGGGTATTTTTGGTATTAACCAACCACCAAAAGGCGATAAAGACCCATTTGCGCTTCGTCGTGCTGCGATTGGTTTGATCCGTATAATCATTGAGAAACAGCTCAACCTTGATATTGCAGAGCTTATTGCCAAAAGTGTCGAGTTATACCAAGACAAGCTATCTAACCAAGATGTTGCTAAACAGGTTTTAGACTTTATCTTAGGCCGTTATCGCGCTTATTACCAAGACCAAAATATCTCTGTTGATGTAATTCAAGCGGTTTTAGCCAACGCACCTTCTAAGCCTTTAGATTTTGATAAGCGTATCCACGCCGTGACTCACTTTAAAACCTTAGCTGAATCAACGACGTTAGCAGCAGCGAATAAACGTGTTGGTAATATTTTAGTCAAATTTAAAGGTGAACTATTTTCTGAGTTCAATCAAGACCTAGCTTCAGAAGCAGAAGAAAAAGAACTTGCTGCGACCTTCGCCGAAGTTAAGGTTAGAGTGTTACCATTGATGGCGAATAAAGATTATCAAAATGCTTTGGCAGAGTTGGCAACGTTAAAACAGCCGATAGATAACTTTTTTGATAACGTTATGGTAATGGCAGATGACGAGCAAGTTAAAACAAACCGTTTAACCTTGTTAAGCAAAATCCGCGATAGCTTCTTGAACATAGCAGATATATCTTTACTGCAATAACGTTATTTTCTGATACTGTTTATCATGGATACAAAAAAGGAATGCATTGCGCATTCCTTTTTTATTTTCAGAAAATAAGTAAGCTATAAACCTTTCTTAATAAGGTAATGAAAAGGAAGTTCCTGGGTTTGTTGTTCAACAAGTTGATGTTCCATAAAGCGACAAAAACTTGGAATATCGCGAGCGGTTGAGGGATCATCAGCAATCACAAGCAAAGTATCATTGATGTTAATCTTTCTAATTTTCTGGCGCACCATCATTACAGGCTCTGGACATCGTAGTCCAAGGGCATCTAATTGGTGATCTGCTTTAGGATATGATGCCTTGCTCATTATCTACCTTATTTCAACTGAACTAATTATCATCTGAAATGAATAATTCAATATACTATTAATTACACCTAAAAATATTTGCTAAGTTTATCTTTAAATTATCATGACGCAACTGTAATTAAGCTTTTTTTAAATTTTCCTTAAGAATGAATTAACTGATATCAAAATTTACAGGATTTTTTACAATTTAAGCGATAATATCTTTGATTAAACTTGCTTTGTTATTTTATGAGTGAATAATTGAGTTATGCATTTTTTCCCAAGGCCCCCCAATGCCGCAAAATATATTCCCTAGCTTAACTGGCTGTATAAAAGCTGTTTTTCTTTGTTGCCTCTTTCCTAGTTCATTATCGTTAGCAGCTGATGAAAACAGTCAGCGCAAAACATTCTTACAAGCGGAAAAACAAATTTGGAATGCCAGTTCCAGCACCTATCAAAGTTTATATGATCAGTTACATTACTACCCATTACAGCCATATTTAGATCAAAAGCGCTTAATGACAAGAATGAAATTATCATCAGCAACAGAAATTGGTGACTTTCTTAGCAAGTATGAAAATACGCCATTAGATTGGCCGTTACGAAAAAAATGGTTAAATTACTTGGCGAAACGAAAAAAGCCGATGCTATTTCAAAACTATTTTAAAGCCACTAGCAATGTTGAATTAACCTGCCAGTATTACCGTTTTCAATTACAAACTGGTGTTGCTCCATCTCGGGTTTTACCAAAAGTAACCAAACTGTGGTTGGTAGGTAAATCACAACCTAAGGTGTGTGATCCTTTATTTAAGCAGTGGCAGAAGGCTGGGTACAGAACGAACGAGCTAGTATGGCAGCGTATTGCGCTAGCTGCTGATGGTGGTAAGCATACCTTAATCCCTTATTTAACTAAGCTATTGCCAGCTAATGAGCAATACCTTGCGAGCTTATGGCATAAAGTACGAAGAGATCCAAGTTATGTGAAGCGCTTGTCAAAATTTAAAAACAAGTCAGAAAAAGCGGCGACTATTGTTACTTATGGCCTTAAACGATTAATTTGGCGTTCGCCAAAAGAAGCGCTTGATACCTATGAAGTTGCAAAAAGCTTACTACCCTTTACTAAGCAGCAGCATCAGCAGATCACACTTAAATTTGCGATAGCCTTGTCGAGTAAGAATCATGACCAAGCCCATAGTTGGCTTGATAAAGTTGATGAAGATTTATTTAGTCGTAGCCTTACGCAGTGGTATATAACGGATGCACTACGCGAGCAAAACTGGCCAAATATTAAAGCAAAACTATTAAAGTTACCGAAGAAAACGCAAGAAAGTTTGCAATGGCGTTATTGGTTTAGCCGAAGCTTATTGGCAACCGATGAGGTAGAAGCTGGCAATAAGCAATTAAACGAACTTGCACAAAGTCGTCATTATTATGGTTTTTTAGCCGCAAGTTTTTTAAATCAGCCGGCAAACTTTCAAAATAAGCCATTAGAAATCACACCAGATGAAAAAGCGCTTATTCTTGAAAGCCCAGCGGCAAAAAGGGCTTTTGAGTTGTTTGCTATTGGTCGTTTTCATCATGCACGTAAAGAGTGGAATTATTGGTTATCTAAATTGAATGAACGCGATAAATTAGTCGCTTCAAAAATTGCCAATGAAATGCAATGGTATGACAGAGCCATTTTTACGTTGGCGAAGGTTGGTTACCTTGATGATGTTAATTTGCGTTTTCCGTTAGGGTTCGAAAAAGAAATTAAGCATTATTCCGGTCATCAAAAAATTAACCCTGCGTGGGCATTTGCCATTGCCCGTAGAGAAAGCTCTTTTATGTCAGACGCTAACTCATCAGCAGGAGCGAAAGGACTAATGCAAGTTATGCCGGGCACAGCAAAACAGTTGGCACGTAAAAAAGTATCAACAAGAGAGTTACTTGATGCAAAAAGTAATATTAAATTAGGAACTAAATATTTACGTAATTTACTCGACCGTCATGACGGTAATCAGGTGCTGGCAACCGCCGCCTATAATGCTGGTCCGTATCGAGTAAAAAGCTGGTTAAAAAACACTAAGTCACTGCCTGCTGATGTTTGGATTGAAACCATACCATTTAAAGAAACTCGAGAATATGTAAAAAGTGTTCTTGCTTATCAGCAAATATATCAGCAAAAAGTTGGCTCAAAAAAGTCATTATTTGATCAAATTATTGCTATGAATATCAGCAAGAAATAAATGTCCTAACTAGGCAGGTAAAAGCGTTATAATACGCCAATAGAAATACAGAGATAAACTAGATGAATACATTAGCCAAGTTATACCCAGCTCATGCCGTTGAGTTGCAAAAAAGAACGCAAGCCGCACTTTCAAGAGAAAACCTTGATGGCGTAGTGATTCATTCAGGACAGGAGATTAAAGCGTTCTTGGATGATAACAGTTACCCGTTTCGCGTGAATCCACATTTTAAGGCTTGGCTACCATTAGTTGATATTCCTAATTGTTGGTTAATCGCTAATGGCAGCGATAAACCAACCTTGATTTATTATCAGCCAGTAGATTTTTGGCATAAAGTAATTGAACTAGCGGATAACTATTGGAATGATTTTTTTGAGATTAAAATACTTAAAAATGCCAGCGAAGTAGATAAATTACTGCCTTACGACAAAAAGGGCTTTGCGTATATTGGCGCGCATATCGAGGTGGCTAAAGCGTTAGGTTTTGAACAGATTAATCCTGAGCCATTAATTAACTATTTACATTTTCATCGTGCTTATAAAACGCCTTACGAGCAAGAGTGTATGCGTAAATCAAATGCTATCGCGGTAAATGGTCATAAAGCGGCGAAAGCAGCGTTTTTTGATGGTGCTTCTGAGTATGATATTCAACAGGCTTACCTAAAAGCGACACAACATGTTGAAAGTGAAACTCCTTACGGTAATATTGTTGCCTTAAATGAAAACACCTCAATATTACATTACACCGCATTAGAGCGCGGTGTCCCACAAGCTCATCGTTCGTTTTTGTTAGATGCCGGCGCCAATTTCCATGGTTACGCCTCAGATATCACCAGAACTTACTCTTTTAAACGCGACCGCTTTGCTGAGCTAATTGCTCGTATGGACGAGTTGATGCTAAAAGCGGTAGATGGTTTAAAACCTGGTGTCAGTTATGTTGATTTGCATATCGCGACATACAGAGATATCGGAAATGTGCTGCGTGAGTTTGATTTTATCAATGTTGATGTTGATACTGCGGTAGAAAGTGGCATCATTTCAACCTTCTTCCCACATGGCTTGGGTCATCACTTAGGATTGCAAGTTCATGATGTTGGTGGTTTTATGGCAGATGAACGTGGCACTCATGTTAATACGCCAGAGCAGCATGCATTTTTAAGAACATCTCGGGTCATTGAAGCAAATCAAGTATTTACCATTGAGCCAGGCCTATACTTTATTGATTCATTGCTTGCCGACTTAAAAAAATCAACAAATGCAGCAATGGTCAATTGGCAAAATGTTGATGCCATGCGCCCATTTGGCGGTATTCGCATAGAGGACAATATTATTGTTCATCAATCGCATAACGAAAATATGACTCGAGAACTTGAGTTAGGTTAAGCGAAAAACTGTGTCTACACCATACTTAGTGGCGGCTGAAGAAGTTATCGATGAAATGATAGTAACTCGTAGCCGCTTTATTTGTTATTTAAAGCCATGTTCAAGTAGCGCACAGGCTAAGGCGTTTATTAAAGAACTACAGGCGTTGCATCCGCAAGCTAATCATCATTGCTATGCTTTTATTGCGGGTCGTTCAGAAAACAGTCAACTCTATGGCTTTTCAGATGACGGTGAACCCTCAGGCACAGCTGGAAAACCTATGCTAAGTATGCTGATGGGCAGTAATATAGGCGAGCTTTGTGCCGTTGTTGTACGTTATTTTGGTGGTACTAAATTAGGGCCCGGCGGTTTGCAGCGAGCATACGGTAGTAGCGTTAAACAAGCATTAACGCTTTTAACGACAAAACTGAAAATTCCTATGGTGCGCAAAACCTTAGCGTGTCAATATACACAAGTGAACGATGTTTTATATTTTCTTGAGCAGATAGGTGGCGAGATTATAAAGCAAGATTACAATGAAGATGTATTATTAACACTTGCGCTACCTGAAGAGAAACAGAATAGCTTTCAGCAGCATTTGCAAACATTGTCTTCAGGGCAATTAAAATTACAACCTGTAATTGAAAAAGACATTAACTAAAAAATAATAAACAGCTGTGCAAATTAAAAATATTATTCGAATACTAGGGCTATTAGTTGCGCTGCTAAGCGTTACTATGCTGCCGCCTGCATTTATTTCTCTTTTGTATCGAGATGGCGGTGGTGTTTCATTTTTAATGGCATTTGTCTTTTGTCTATTTGCTGGCTTATTGTCTTGGTATCCTAATCGAGCAGAAAAGGGCGATTTAAGGGCGCGCGAGGGCTTTCTGATTGTTGTGCTGTTTTGGACCGTACTGGCAAGTTTCTCAGCGGTGCCTTTGCTCTTACTCGATGAACCTAATCTTTCTATTGCTGATGCATTCTTTGAATCATTTTCTGGCTTAACTACTACTGGCGCCACTATTTTAACGCAAATTGATGGCTTACCGCATGCCGTACTTTGGTATCGTCAGCAATTGCAATGGCTTGGTGGCATGGGGATTATTGTGCTCGCGGTTGCTATTTTACCTATGTTAGGTATTGGTGGCATGCAGCTATACCGTGCTGAAACCCCGGGGCCAGTAAAAGATTCAAAAATGACCCCGCGTATTGCTGACACCGCAAAGCATTTATGGTTAATTTATGTCACATTAACTATTGCCTGTGCCTTGAGTTACTGGGCGGCAGGTATGAACTTATTTGATGCAATATGCCATTCATTTTCTACTATTGCCATTGGTGGCTTTTCGACTCACGATTTAAGCATGGGGTACTTTGATAGCCCATTAATTAACTTTATTTGTGTGTTCTTTTTACTCATTGCCGGGGTAAATTTTGCTTTGCACTTTGCTGTCGTTAATAGCCGTTCTTTACGCAGTTACTTTTATGATTCTGAATTTAAGGCTTTTTTAGGTATTCAGTTAGTGCTTACTTTAGTTTGTTTTGCGGTACTGATGAGCTTTAATATTTACCAGTCTGGTTTTGATAACTTTGAGCAAGCACTTTTTCACGCGGTTTCCATCAGCACGACAGCAGGTTTTGCCGCAACGTCTTCTGGTGAAGTGGCCTTTTCAAACTGGCCAACTTTGTTACCGATATTATTAATATTCTCGAGTTTTATTGGCGGTTGTGCCGGCAGTACAGGTGGCGGTATGAAGGTTATTCGCGTGCTATTACTATATTTACAAGGTCTACGAGAGTTAAATAAACTCGTACATCCAAAGGCGGTGTTTACCATTAAATTAGGCAAAAAAGCCTTACCGAACCGTGTGGTTGAAGCCATATGGGGGTTCTTTTCTGCTTATGCAGCGGTATTCGTCATTTGTATGTTGTTACTACTTGCTGCGGGTATGGAAGATATATCAGCATTTACCGCAGTAGCTGCCTGTTTAAATAATTTAGGCCCAGGGCTAGGGCAAGTCGCGGCAAATTTTGCTGAGATAAATGATTTTAGTAAATGGGTGCTTATCGTTGCTATGTTGTTTGGGCGTTTAGAAATTTTTACCTTGCTGGTACTATTTACCCCAGCATTTTGGCGCACTTAAGCTATTAAATAAGTACGTAAAAGGCCGTTAACGCTATCTGATTAGAAGAAAGCCAGTGGGTCGAGTTGGAATAACGCCTCAACGTCATTGATATAGCGCTTATTGACTAAAAATAGCACCACATGATCTTCTGCTTGAATCTTAGTATTCGAATGCGCAATAAGTACTTCTTCATTACGAACGATAGCGCCAATGGTTGTGCCCGGTGGTAATTTAATTTCTTGGATAGTTTTACCGATCACTTTTGATGATTTTTCATCGCCTTTAGCGACTATTTCTATCGCTTCAGCAGCACCACCACGCAAGCTATAAACATTATCAATATTACCGCGGCGCACGTGGGTTAATAACGCTGAAATGGTGGCGTGTTGTGGCGATACCGCAATATCTATGTTACTGCCATGAACTAAATCAATATAAGCGCTGCGTTGGATCAGTACCATAGCTTTACGCACACCTAAGCGTTTTGCTAATAACGAAGACATGATATTGGCTTCATCATCATTGGTTACGGCAATAAAGACATCAAATTGGTCGATATGCTCTTCCATTAATAGTTCTTGATCAGAAGAGTCGCCGGTAAAAACTAGGGTGTCATTTAACTCGGACGCTAAATATGCCGCCCGTTTAGCTGAATGTTCAATCAATTTTACTTGGTGATTTTTTTCTAATAATCGTGCTAAACCTGCACCGATATTACCACCGCCGGCAATCATTATTTTTTTATAGGGTGCTTCTAGCTTTTGCAGTTCGTTCATTACTGCGCGAATATGAATGGTCGCGGCAATAAAGAATACTTCATCGTCGGCTTCAATAACGGTAGTACCCAAAGGACGAATAGGCTTACCGTTACGGTAAATAGCCGCTACCCGAGTATCAATATTCGGAATATGTTCTCGTAAAGTTGATAAGGCATGACCTACTAATAAACCACCATAGTACGCTTTGACTGCCACTAAGCTGACTTTACCTTTAGCAAATTCTAATACTTGTAGAGCGCCAGGGTAATCAATTAAGCGTGCAATATCGCGCGTAACCAATTGTTCTGGTGCGATAATGTGATCGACAGGAATATTTTTATTTTGAAACAGTTCTTTTTGATACTTAAGAATTTTTCCAGAACGAATTCGAGCAATTTTATTGGCTGTATTAAATAAAGAATAACAAATTTGGCAGGCGATCATGTTAGTTGCGTCATCACTGGTTACTGCAATAACAAGTTCGGCATCTTCAGCGCCGGCTTGTTTTAGTACGTCAGGATGTGAGCCTTGGCCAGTAACTACCTGCAAATCCATCTTATCTTGTAATTCACGCAGGGTTTCACTATTCGTATCTATTAGAGTGATGTCATTTTGCTCGCCAACGAGATTTTCCGCTAACGTGCCACCAACTTGTCCGGCACCAATAATTATTATTTTCATTTATAGTTGCTTTTATTATTAGGTATTTTATTGTTTTTTAATGAGTTTGGCATAATAAAAACCATCCATCGAATCATCGTTGGGTAGAATTTGCCAGCCAATATCGCTGACGTCTTCGGTAATGGCTATTAACGCTGCATCACTGTTTTTCTCAACAAACTGCTGCACTTGTTGGCTGTTTTCTTCCGGTAAAATACTACATGTTGCATAGAGCAAAGTACCACCGGGTTTTAGCAAAGACCATATGTTTTTTAATATATCTTGCTGTAAGTCAGTTAAAACCGCAATATCTTGGCTTTTTCGTAACCATTTTATATCTGGATGACGACGTATGACACCTGTGCCAGAGCATGGTGCATCAAGCAATATTCGATCAAATAATTGTCCATTCCACCATTTCTCAGGTGTCGCTGCATCAGCCGCAATAACATTGGCTTGCAGATTAAGGCGTTGTAAGTTTTCATTCACACGCCCTAATCTAGACGCTTCAATGTCGATTGCCGTCATTGCCTTTATTTTCGGACTATATTCAAGAATATGACAAGTTTTGCCGCCGGGTGCAGCACAACAATCTAGAACATTATCTTCTGGCTGACAATCAAGTAAATGTGCGGCTTGTTGCGCTGCGCCATCTTGTATTGAAACCCAACCTTGCTGAAAACCTGGTAACTTCATAACGTCGATCGCTTCGGTTAACCTTATGGCACCTGATTGCTTATCAACGAGTAAGTGTTCAATATTTTCCGCAGCTAACAGTGTTAAATATTCTTCAACGCTGTGGTGAAGTTGGTTAACACGCAGCCACATTGGCGGGCGATGCATGTTAGCGTGTAAAATTTGCTGCCATTTTTCAGGATAAGCACTTTGTATTTTTTTGATAAACCATGATGGATGATTAAAGGCGATGGCATCAGGTAATTCGCTAATGTTAGTTGCTGAATCATCATTTGATGCTTGCTGTTGGCGTTGGAAGTTTCTTAATACACCATTGATCAACCCTTTTAAGTGGTCACACTTTAACGGTTTACATGCAGAGACGGTTTCATTAAAGGCGGCGTGATCAGGAATGCGGGTGTATTTTATTTGATATACGCCAACTAACATTAAAAAGTGACCAACGCGCTGTTTACCGGTTAATGGTTTTTTAATGAATTCTCTTACATCATGCTCAAGCTCAGGTAAGTGTCTTAATACACCGTAACAAAGCTCTTGCAATAAGCCTTTATCTTTAGCGTCTATTTTTGCTATTTGTTGTGGTAGTTCGTCGGCTAAACTTCGACCTTTATCTACCACGGAAAAAGTGCAACGGGCTGCTAATGCTCTAAGGTTTGCTGCCATAATTAGCTTTGCTCTTGTGTTGCAGCAATCTGATCATCAAGTCCATTGATCGATAGACCTGGTGCAAACCAATTAGCTTTGCCATTTAAAATATCGGCAACCGCTAAGGCTTTTTTACCTGGCAGTTGGATAACTTCCAAGCGTAAGGCGCCTTCGGCAGTGGCAACGACAATACCTTGTTTATCGGCGCTAATAATATTGCCTAGGGCCTGATTGTGTTCAATCTCCATTACGCTTGCTTGCCAAACGCGTATGCGATGCTGTTTGTTGCTCTCGTTAAAAGTGAACTGAGCCACAGGCCAAGGAATATATGCTCTAATTTTTCGCTCAAGCATATCGGCGGGTAATTGCCAATTTAGTTCAGCTTCCGCTTTGTCTAGTTTTGCGGCATGTGTTGCTAGCTCATTATCTTGTGGTTCGCGTGTGTATGTGCCATTAGCCATTATTGCTAACGTATCTAATAGCGCAACAGGACCCAACTTAGCCAGCTTTTCGTATAAACTGGCACTAGTATCTTGCAAAGTAATATCACAAGTGGAGGTTAGTATCATATCACCAGTATCAAGGCCTTTATCCATTTGCATTATGGTGACGCCCGTTTGTGGATCTCCCGCTTCTAAAGCGCGCTGAATTGGAGCTGCTCCTCGCCACTTAGGCAAGATTGAACCATGCACATTAATACAACCGAGTCGTGGTGTCTCTAATATCACGGTTGGTAATAATAAACCGTAAGCAACCACCACCATAACATCGGCTTGGTAACTGGCTAATGTTGTCTGTGACTCTAATGCTTTAAAGTTTTCAGGTTGCTCTACTGGAATGTTGTGTTCCAAAGCCAGCAATTTTGTTGCACAAGCCGTTAGCTTTTTACCGCGGCCGGCGGGTTTATCGGGAGGACAATATACCGCAACAATATTGTGCTCTGATTGCAGTAAAGCCGCTAAGTGCTGAGCGGCAAAGTCGGGTGTTCCGGCAAAAATAATATTCAATGGTTTAGCTAATGCGTTGGACAAAGGAGTTCCCTGAATGCAAGTTAGTCAAAGTGTGTTTGGATATTTAAGCGTTGGCTTTATCTAAGCGTGCTTCTTTTTCCAATTTAGTTTTAATGCGCTGGCGTTTAAGCGGTGATAAGTAATCAACAAATAAAATACCATTTAAGTGATCAAGCTCGTGTTGAATACAAATAGCCAGTAACTCTTCACCATCTAAGGTGAACTCTTTGCCATTTTTATCAAGTGCCTTAACGGTAACATCAACGCTACGATCGACTTTTGCGTAACAACCAGGAACGGATAAACAGCCTTCCTCATTAACTAAGGTGTCATCACTCTTGCGAATAATTTCAGGATTAATTAATACATACGGATGTTCTTTATTCTCAGAAACGTCAATAACCACAATTCGTTGGTGAATATCGACTTGTGTTGCCGCTAAACCAACGCCATTTTCGGCATACATAGTTTCAAACATGTTACTGATAATAGTGCGAATTTCATCATTCACTTCAGTAACGGGTTTTGCTTTTGTTCTTAATCTCTCATCTGGAAATCGTAATACAGGTAAAATAGCCATAATTTTTCAAAAGGATTCGCGAAATGTCGCATAGAGTGTTATGTTTCAATTTTAGCCATTAATTAAAATTAATCATAGTGGTTTAGAATAAAACCTATAAGAATAGGCAGATTAACATGCTAATAAGAACAATTTCACTGATACTTGGCCTGACAATGTCATTAGCATTGTTGGCTGATGAACTTACGTTGAATCCTAACGCCCCGAAAACTTACATCGTAAAGAAAGGGGATACCCTATGGGATATTTCGGGTATTTTTCTTAAACAACCTTGGTTGTGGCCTAAATTATGGCGTTTAAACCCTGATATAAATAACCCGCATTTAATTTATCCGGGTGATGAACTGCGTTTGGTTTTCGACGAGCAAGGTCAGCCAATGTTAGTTAAAGGCAAACCTGAATTAAAATGGTCGCCAAAAATTCGTAAACAATTAAAAGACCAAAATCCAGTCAGCACCATACCATTACAAGTTATTGCTCCATTTATTCATTATGAAAGTGTTAAGAGTGAGGAAGAGTTGGCGCTATTACCGTATATAATTGGTAGTGATGAAGGCTATAAGTCGAGCCTTGATGGCTTTAAAGTTTATGTAAACAGCGATCTGGTTGTCGGGCAAAGTTATGGTATTTACCATAAAGGTACAGCGATTGTTGATCCAGAAAGTTCAGAAACGCTAGGATATAATGTAAAACTTGTTGGTACAGGTAAAGCGACGCAAAGTGGCGATATCAGCCAAAAACAGCCTAGCACTATATATCTTGAGAGTGCGGTACGAGAAATTCGTTCAGGTGCTTATGTTATTCCTGTTAATACCGACCAACAATATCCCTCTATTTTTACTATGCGTGCTGGAAATACAACAAATGGCTTGATTGTCGGCTCCTCTATTGAATTAAGAGAGTTTGCAAAACTTGATGTAGTGATGATTAATCGAGGCAATGACCAAAATGTGCGAACAGGCGATGTTTTAACGGTAAGTCGTAAAAGTCCACCGGTAGTTGAAACCGAGAGTGGCCCACAATATACCAGTGATACCTCGCGTTGGAACCGCATGGCCAATGCTGAAAATTCAGACTACGACATGCCGGAAGAGCCAATAGGGCAAGTGATGGTTTTTAAAGTTTATGACAAAGTCAGTATGGCGCTAATTCTTAGCTCTGAAAAGCCGCTACGCGTGCTTGACGGAGTTGCTGCGCCGTAAGGTATAAGCCACTCTTAAGGAGAAGCAAGTGGCCAAAAGTAATGTCGAAAGTGAATTAACCCCCGTCCATTATTGGCTAGCCGTGAAATTTATTCCACGGCTAGCCGCCCCTAAAAAGCTTGCACTAGTTGAAATGTTCGGCTTAGAAGCTTTGTTTGACGGGCATAGTGATTTATCACAATCAAGCTTAACTAGGCCTCAGCTGGCCGCAATACAAAACCCTAACTGGCAACGGATCAATAAAATCATTAGTGATAGCGCTCTTTGTCATAGTTCTATTATTCATTATGATGCTGCTGAATATCCCAAGTTACTGAAAGAAATTTATGATCCGCCGCTGATTTTTTTCGCTCGTGGCAATATAGAGTTATTATCTCAGCCGCAAATCGCCATTATTGGCAGTCGTAATGCCAGTGTTGCAGGGCGAGAAATAGCATCGAAGCTTGCAGGAGAGCTTAGCCAATATTTCGTTGTGACCAGTGGCCTGGCGCTGGGAATAGATGCTTATGCTCATCAAGGTGCGTTACAAGCAAACGGCTTTACCATAGCAGTGGTTGCAACCGGCTTAGATATTACTTATCCCGCAAGACATAAAAAATTACAAAAAGATATTCTACAAAACAACGGTCTTATTATTAGTGAGTTTTTACCGGGTGTTGTTCCTAAACCGGGGCACTTTCCAAAGCGTAACCGGCTTATTAGTGGTTTAAGTTTAGGAGTGTTGGTTGTTGAGGCATCCCTTAAAAGTGGCTCGTTGATTACTGCGCGATGTGCATTAGAGCAGGGACGAGAAGTATTTTCGATACCAAGCTCAATATATAATCAACAAGCTAAGGGTTGTCATTGGTTAATTAAGCAAGGGGCTAAACTTGTTGAAGAAATTGACGATATAGTGGAAGAGCTAGAAGACTTTTCTCTAGATGGTCTAAACTTATCTAGAAACAAAGAGAAAGATAACTCAACAGAAAAAAGTGAAAAACAGGACTTGTGTAACGATCCAATGTTAGCTAGTGTGGGATATGAAATCACCCCCGTGGATATGGTGGTTTCTCGGAGTAAACTGCCCATAGATGTAGTGCTAACCCGATTAACAGTGCTTGAGCTTAGAGGTCTGGTGTCTGCGGTGCCAGGAGGCTACCTTAAATTATAGAAGGGGCTAGTTATGTTTGATATCTTGATGTACCTTTTTGAAAATTATATTCATAGTGAAGCAGAGGTAATGGTAGACCATGACGTTCTCACTGATGAATTAACCCGTGCTGGATTTCACCAAGATGAAATTTATAAAGCATTAACTTGGTTAGAAAAACTTGCTGCCTTGCAAGACACAGAAACGTACCCTTATTTAACTCGTGTTGGTAGTCAATCAATTCGTATTTATACAGATGAGGAAAACCAAGTACTGGATGTTGAATGCCGTGGTTTTTTAATGTTCTTAGAGCAAGTTAATTTACTCGACTTTACCACGCGTGAAATGGTGATAGATCGCGTGATGGAAATTGATACTAAGTTCTTTTCTATTGATGATTTAAAGTGGGTGGTGCTTATGGTGCTATTTAATGTGCCCGGTAAAGAAAGTGCTTATTCTCAAATGGAAGACTTAATATTTGATGAACAAGAAGGGCCTTTGCATTAGTTTTACTGTGACTGGAAATAGTTGCTGAAAAATTACACTACATCATCTTTCCGAATATATGGCATAATATGCATCTAATTTTTTAGGTGCATTTACTATGTCAAACTCCGAAAAACCGTTATTTTCTCGTCATGAGCATGCCTTAGAAAAGGAATATGAAGTTTGCCCTGAATGTGGCGCAGAGTTAGCAATAAAGCGTGGTAAGTCAGGTGCCTTTTTTGGTTGTGTTAACTATCCTAATTGCCAATATACCCGACCCGTTGTTGAGCACGAACGTGTTGAAGATAAAGTTTTGGCGGGCAGTGAATGCCCAGAATGTGGCAAGGAGCTAGCGGTTAAGCAAGGGCGATATGGCATGTTTATTGGCTGTACTAATTACCCAGAATGCCACCATATTGAACATGAAGAAGTAAAAGCAAATCATGATATAACTTGTCCTAGTTGCCAGAAAGGGCAGCTCATAGAAAGACAAAGCCGTTTTGGTAAAAGCTTTTATGCCTGTAATGCCTATCCAAAATGTAAATATGCGGTCAATCATCCTCCAGTTGCAGGCAAGTGCCAAAAATGTAATTTTGGTTTATTGTTGAAGCGAAATATGGCTGCTGGCGAAAAACTCCAATGTGCGCAAAAAAAATGTGGCCATTTTCAATGATAAAAAAAGCGAGTATCTAACTCGCTTTTTTGTTTATTAACCAATAAAAACTTTACGGTTATGTGCTAACTTTTGCTAAATATTTCGCAGTAAAGTCTGCTAAATCTGGAAATGCTTGCGCATTTAATAGCTCAGCCAATTGGCTTAAACGTTGAGCCAGCTCCAATTCGGTATCACCACTAACATTTATATGGCCCATTTTTCTACCGGCACGTGTTTCTTTGTTATACCAATGAAAACGTAAACTTGGAATTGCCAATGCCTCTAAAGGAACTGTGTCTTCACCTAAAATGTTTACCATAGCGGTAGGGCGAATCAATTGTGTACTACCCAGTGGTAAGCCACAAATTGCCCGTAAGTGATTCTCAAACTGGCAAGTGTCTGCGCCTTGTTGTGTCCAATGACCTGAATTATGAACGCGCGGTGCGATTTCATTGACCAGTAATTGCTCACCAACTTGGAAAAATTCAATGGCAAGTATGCCAACATAATTCAACTCTTCAGCTAGTTTTGTAAATGCTTCACTTGCTTGTTTTTGCAAAGCTTCATTAATTGGTGCGGCAACAGAAACAGTTAATACACCATTGGTATGATGATTTTCAGTTAGTGGGTAAACCGCAATCTCTCCTTGAGTATTACGAGCACCAACAAGTGATACTTCTCTATCGAACTGCACCATTTGCTCGGCAACAATGCCTTGTGGCACAGAAGAAGTTGCCGCAGCAATAAATGCCGACATTTCTTGCCAAATTTCGTCTGCTTGCTCGGCAGACTTCATACGCCATTGACCTTTTCCGTCATAACCTTCAAGTGCGCTTTTGAAAATAATGGGTAAGTTTAGCTTGGTTAAGGCGTGATCAAAATCGGCCTTAGATTCAATGATGACATGTTTAGCATTAGTGACATTAGTTGATTCAAGCAGTGCTTTTTCTAACCGACGGTCACCGCCAATTTTAATTGCTTGGCTGCTTGGTAATAATTTACCTGAAGCTTGGCATTGAGCAAGCGTATCATGTGCAACATGTTCAAACTCTGCGGTAATAACGTCAGCATTAGCAATGCCTTGGGTTAAATCACCATAGGTATGTTCTGGAGTAATCGGGTGAACAACCTTATTTGTGCGTACATCAAATGCCTTAACATCTAAATTTAACGGTGAACCTGCTAAATCCATCATGCGTGCGAGTTGACCTGCACCTAATACCAATACTTTCTTCATGAAATATTTACACCTACTCTGCTGGGTTAGGGTTATTTAAAATATTTTCCGTTTGTTCTGCTCTAAATTTCTCAATGTTAGCCATAATTGACTGATCGTGTGTTGCCAAAATTTGCGCTGCTAGTAAGCCAGCGTTGGCGGCACCAGCAGTACCAATAGCTAATGTTCCCACGGCAATACCTTTTGGCATTTGTACAATGGAAAGTAGCGAGTCTTGACCACTCAATGCTTTTGATTGAACGGGTACACCTAATACAGGTAATGGTGTGAATGCAGCTGTCATGCCCGGTAAATGTGCAGCACCGCCAGCACCAGCAATAATCACCTTGATGCCACGATCTTTTGCACCTTCAGCATATTCTGCTAATAAGTGAGGCGTTCTGTGGGCTGAAACAACTTTTGTTTCATAAGCAACATTAAGTAAATCTAACATATCGGTAGCATGCTTCATTGTTGGCCAATCTGATTTTGACCCCATGATAATACCCACTTTCATCATTTTTCACCTTAATAATTAGTTACTAAATCAGAGGCTTTTTACCTCAAAAAATAAGCCGCGCATTATACCTAGGTTTGCTTCAATACGGAAATATTCTCTGAACAAGTTGTTTGAAAATTCATCGAATCAGTCTGTTTATACTTTAGTCGATCCTAGACTAAAGACGCATAGGTTAAAAATTTAAAATATGTACACTGACAATATGCATAAAGGGGAGGCAATTCTATAATTATATAAGCCAGCAACCCCATTGTTACAATGAGGAAAGATGATGAACAATAATTATGATCAAGGCTTAGACAAAGTCGCCGCTAATAGCCAGCCACTTACACCGATAAATTTCTTAAATCGCACTGCCGATGTTTATCCTAACAAAACCGCTATTATTCATGGTAAGCAAAAGTTCACTTATGATGAATATCGTAAAAATGTTCGTCGTTTAGCGTCAGGTCTTATTAATCAGGGGGTAAAACCCGGACAAACAGTAAGCATAATGGCAGCGAATATTCCCGCATTTCTCGATGCTCATTATGGTGTGCCGCTAACCGGTGCCGTACTCAATGCCATCAACATTCGCCTTGATGCTGAGAACATTGCCTTTATTTTAGATCACGGTGAATGTGATGTGCTGCTAACTGACACGGCATTTTCAGGTGTTATTAAGCAAGCATTGGCATTATCTAAGCGAAAGCCTTTGGTGATTGATATTGATGATGTTGAAGGCCCAGGTGGTGAACGTTTAGGAATTATTGAATATCAAGAACTGCTAAACCAAGGTAATGAAAACTTTGAAGGCTCTTTAGTTCATGACGAATGGCAGGCGTTAGCACTTAACTATACGTCTGGCACTACCGGTAACCCAAAAGGTGTGGTGTATTCGCATCGTGGTGCTTATCTTAATGCCATTGGCCATAACTTCATTTGGCCGACGGATAATAAAACGGTTTATTTATGGACACTACCTTTGTTTCATTGCAATGGTTGGTGCTTCCCTTGGACAATTGTTGCGGTGGGCGGTACGCAAGTTTGTTTAAGGCAAGTGGAAGTAGGGGCTATTGTTAATTCCATGATTGAAAACAAGGTCAGCCATTTTTGTGGTGCGCCAATTGTGCTTAATATGATCCTTAATGCTGATCAAGAGTTACTAAATCAACTACCTAAAAATATCAAAGCGATGACCGCTGGTGCGCCACCACCAGCCGCCGTCATTAAGGGCATTGAAAGTCTAGGTATTGAAATAACGCAAAGCTATGGTTTAACCGAAGTTTATGGACCTTGCGTGGTGAGTGAATGGAAAGATGAATGGAATGATAAAAGTGATGATGAAAGGGCTGCGTTAAAAGCACGCCAAGGTGTCCGTTATCCGACACAAGAAGAAGTTGATGTGCTTAACCCTGACACTATGGAGCCGGTGCGAGCCGATGGCGAAACTATTGGTGAAATCATGTTTCGCGGTAATACCACCATGAAGGGCTATTTGAAAAATGAGAAAGCCACCTATGAAGCCTTTGCACATGGTTGGTTCCATTCTGGTGATTTAGCGGTGAAACACCCAGACGGTTATATCGAAATACGTGATCGCTCAAAAGATATCATTATTTCCGGTGGTGAAAATATTTCATCAGTGGAAGTGGAAGGGGTGTTGTATAAACATCCTGCTATTTTAGAAGCTGCCGTAGTGGCAAAAAAAGATGAAAAATGGGGCGAAACCCCTTGTGCTTTTGTTGGCTTAAAACGCGGTCAAACCTTAACTGAGCAAGATATTATTCAGCATTGTCGAGAACATATGGCTGGCTTTAAAGTCCCTAAAACCATTGTCTTTAGTGAGTTACCGAAAACATCGACAGGTAAAGTGCAAAAGTTTGTACTGCGCCAAAAGATTAAGGAATTATTTGAAGATTAGATAGAATTACCACCTTAGAATAAAAAGGCTAACAAGTGTTAGCCTTTTTATATTTCACACATTACGTTTTTGTTGGTTGTTTTAGATGTTGATCTAAAAAGCTTAATACCTTTCTCATATATGCTTTTTGATTTTCAGGTTTATAGAAACCATGGCCTTCTTTATCAACAACATACCATTGGTAAGGTTTGTTAGCTTTGTCTAAGGCCGTTTGTAATCGCTCAACATGTTCCATTGGCGCAATTTTATCATTTTCGCCATGAGCTAATAACAATGGAATTTTTATTTTATCGGCATAATAAACCGGAGATGATTTTCTTAACTGTTCTGTATCAGTTCCTAACACGTCTTTCCAGAAACTTGCTACAGCACGACTATTATTTTCCTCATGAATTAGCGCTAAGTCATATACCCCTGCGTTTGCAATCGCGCAATTATAGGTGCTAGGGTAAATCGCTGCACTCTGAATAGCTGAATATGCGCCAAAACTTGTACCCATAATACAAGCATTGTTCGGGCTAGCTTTACCTTGTTTTACCAGCCATTGGTATGAATCATAAATATCTTGTTGTATTAAGGTTCCCCACGCTTTATGCCCAGATATCTCGAAGTTTCGTCCATATCCACCTGATCCACGGTAGTTAACTTGCAATACAGAATAACCATTGAGAGCTAAGTATTGCTTTTGAGATGAATAACCCCAGTAATCTCGAACACCGTGAGGACCACCATGCACTAAAATTACTACTGGTGCTGGAGCTCCTTTCTTAAAGCTTTTTGCGGGAGTAAAATAACCATTAATTTTGGTTCCATCCTTTGCTGACAGCTGAATGGGCTCAGTCTTCATTAGGTCGTTAGTATTAGTTTTTGACTTGAACCTAAATAGTAACGAAATGGTTTTATTTTTATTATCAAAAAGGTATAGGCTTCCAGGATCAACATCTGAAGAAACATACACGATATAAAATAGTCCGTCATCTGTCCTACTGGTTATATTTATTGAACTGTAAGGAAATGTACTAAGTAAGCTTTTAAATATTGCGGCTTCTTCCACGCTCTTATTTAGTATTAAGTAGGCAGGGTAGCCATCATCGATACGTAATGCAAAAGCGGAGCGTTTATCCGTTGTTAATTCGATGTCGGTAATGTCGACACTCTTATCGGTATAAACTTTTTTATATGAATAGTCTTCTAAATTTAATTTGAAAAGGCCTGTTATATCTTGATTTTTATTATCTAGAGTATATAAATATTTTCCAGATTTATTAATTGAAACTAGCTTTACCGAATTCCCCATTATATTTTCGGTGACTTCTTGCCATTGCCTTTCTTTTCTCAAATAAACTTTATTTTTATTATCTCGACTTTTCCCCATAACAGCTTTGATAGAACCATTTGTATCCGTTAAAAATGTTGCAAAAGGGACTGGCGATTTAAGTACCTTCTTTTTAATAATACCTGTGTATACGTTAAGTAACAGTGCCGAGGCCAGTCTTTCTCCTGTTGTACTCATGGGGGTTGAGCTAATTAAAATATGCTTTTCATCTTCCGGTAAGATATCGATAATATCTCCCCAACCAAAAGTTGACTTCTGCTTTTTAATTGCACTACCTGTTTGCATTTCACCTGATTGATAGCCATAGATAAGCTTTCTTTTAGTACCATCAAGGTTAACTGCAAATAATTCACCGTAAAATTGTGGCACTTCAAGCCAAGGTTCCCGCTTAACTATTCGTGATACAACCCTTTCATTATTTACCCAACTATAATCACCTACTTCGTAGTTCCCACCCATATTAAGTGAGCCTACGGCTTTCATTGTTATGCGGTCAAAGAATAATAAAACGGATTTATTTTCATGAAGAGCCTGAACAGCTAAGTGTTTTCCATCCGGAGATATTTTGGCATTCTGGTATTGAGAGTAATCAAAAAGAGTGTCCCAGTTGTTTGCTTTTATGGGAAAATTAAAAAATAGTAAGGTAAAAAATAGTAATAGGCTTTGTAGTATCTTCATTATATTTTATTCCGTTAATTTAAGTTAGTTATTAGATATTGTTGAAAGGCCTATAATGGGGGACTCAGCAAAAATGTGTCCAATAACTATTCCATGGTTTTATATTGTTAACAATACCTTAGATAGTAATTAAAAGTAACTTTAAAGTCCTTTTTGTAAATATACAAGATAGGTTGTTCTTTAGTGGAAATTAAAATGCAGTAAAGTTAAAAAAACGTATAATCACCGATAAGTTACTTTTACTAATCGACGAAATAAAACCCAATGACAACAGCGTTAGAAACATTCCAGCAAGGTGGCATTATCGCTTACCCGACCGAAGCCGTGTTTGGTTTAGGATGTGACCCTGATAATAGTGAAGCGATAGAAAAGCTTCTCGCTCTAAAGAATCGTCCTGCAGACAAAGGCTTAATTTTGCTGGCGGGAAATTACTCGCAATTATTACCTTATATTGACGATAGTAAAATTCCGCAAGAAAAGCGCATTGAGGTTTTATCTCGTTGGCCTGATGGCATAACTCAAGTAGTGGCAAAAGCGCCACAGTTATCACCTCTATTATCAGGAAAATTTGATTCCATTGCTGTGCGTATAACCAGCCAGCCTGATGTGGTTGCTTTATGTAAAGCCACTAACAAGCCTATTGTTTCTACTAGTGCCAACTTAAGTGGTCACGAGCCTGCTAAAACCTGGCAGAGCATACCTAGCGAATTGTCTGATAAAATCGACTTTATTATTAAAGGTAAAACCTTAGGCTTTGAACAGCCTTCTACTATTATTGATGCATTATCAGGGGAAGTAATTCGCTCATGAGTACTATAGATATTAATGTTGTTATTGAATTTTTAAAATCATTGCAAGATCAAATTTGTTCAGCCCTAGAAGCTGCAGATGGAAGTGGCAAGTTTGTTGAAGATAATTGGCAGCGCGCCGAAGGTGGTGGCGGCAGAACACGTGTATTAACAAACGGCAATGTAATAGAGCAAGGTGGGGTTAATTTTTCTGTTGTTTCTGGTGATAAGTTACCGCCATCGGCGACTGCACATCGACCGGAACTGGCAGGCCGAAAATGGCAGGCATGTGGTGTGTCGTTAGTTATTCACCCTAAAAATCCCTTTATTCCAACTTCGCATGCCAATGTTCGCTTTTTTATTGCGGAAAAAGAAGGCGAAGCACCCGTATGGTGGTTTGGTGGTGGTTTCGATTTAACACCATTTTACCCGTTTAAAGAAGACGTTGTGCATTGGCATCAAACGGCAAAAGATATTTGCCAACCATTTGGTGATGATATTTATCCAGCGCACAAAGCGTGGTGTGATGAGTATTTCTATTTAAAGCATAGAAATGAAACGCGCGGTGTTGGTGGTTTGTTTTTTGATGATCTTAATAAATGGGAGTTTGGTAAATGCTTCAAATATATGCAGGCTGTAGGAGAAGGCTTTATTGATGCTTATGTTCCGTTAATTGAGAAACGTAAAGACACACCATTTACTGATGAGCATCGTCAATTTCAGTTATATCGTCGCGGTCGTTACGTTGAATTTAATTTAGTCTTTGATCGTGGTACCTTGTTTGGCTTGCAGTCAGGCGGAAGAACCGAATCAATATTAATGTCGATGCCGCCTTTGGCACGTTGGGAATATAATTTTCAAGCTGAAGTAGGTAGTGACGAAGAAAAGCTACAGAACTACCTACTACCACAAGATTGGTTATCATAAATCTAGCAAAATCCTAATAACGCACACTGCAGTATGTTTTTGAAAATTTAAATATATGCTTTTTGTGCGTTTAATCACAAAATAGAAGCTTTTAACTTCGCCATTAATATAAAACCACAATTATTTTACGGTTTCTTACAAACCTTGCGCTAGATCAATTACTCTACTATTTAGCAGGCGTAAAATTACCCCATTGAACAAATCTAATATTTTTTATATTTAACAAAAGGTAATGCCTCATGAAAACATCAGTAATTAATGGATTAATTCTTTCCGCTCTTACATTATCTCCACTTGCTTTAGCTAACCAGGCTGGCGACTTTATTGTTCGAGGCGGTGCAACGAATATTACTCCGGATAGTGATAAATCTAACATTATGTTAGCGGGTGCTGACTCAACAATGACATTAACCGTTGATGACAACACGCAGTTAGGTTTGAACTTTGTATACTTCTACGATAGCAACTGGGCCGTAGAGCTTTTAGCTGCAACGCCATTTACTCATGACGTTACAATTCAAGATAAAAACGCCGTGTTAGGTGTTGACGGCGCAAACTTAGGTGAAGTTTCACACTTACCACCAACACTAAGTGCATTATATTACTTTGATACCAACTCAGCATTTAAGCCTTATGTTGGCGTTGGTATTAACTATACAGTTTTCTTTGATGAGGAATTTGCTGCTGCGCCGAAAAGTTTAGGTTTAAGCAACTTAGAACTAGATGGCTCATTTGGCTTATCTGCACAAATTGGTGCTGATTATCATTTAGATGAAAAGTGGTCATTAAATGCTTCTATTCGCTATATCGATATTGACTCTGATGCCACGTTTGATGTTGCCGGAAATAATATTGGTAAAGCAGAAGTGAATGTTGACCCTATGGTTTACTCTTTAATGCTAGGTTATAAATTTTAATTAAATTATTAACCAGATATAATTGATATAAAAAAGCAGTAATTCAATTACTGCTTTTTGGTTTTCATCTTCCAACAACTAGGTTAGTCTACTATTAAACATTCTAGCCAGTAACCTCATGGATCAATTTCGCGTTTTTGGTAACCCCATTTCCCAATCAAAATCTCCCTTTATTCACCAACAGTTTGCTTTGCAAACAAAACAATTAATGAATTACCAAAGTGAGTTGGTTGAATTAGATAAATTTGCTTTAGCGGTACAAGAGTTAATCGCTAATAACGGTAAAGGTGCCAATGTTACTGCGCCGTTTAAAGAGCAAGCATTTGCTTTGTGTGATGAGCTGAGTGGGAGAGCTGAATTAGCCGGAGCAGTTAATACGTTAATTTTTACTAACGGCAAAGTTTATGGCGATACCACAGATGGTTTAGGTTTAGTGAATGATCTGCTTAGACATCAAGTGAAATTGCAAAACAGCAACATATTATTACTCGGCGCTGGTGGTGCTGCTAAAGGTGTAGTGCAAGCAATTCTAGAGCAATCTCCACAATCTTTAACCATTGCGAATAGAACATTGAGTAAAGCTCAAGCTATTGCCAATCAATATTCGAAAGCTAGCGTAAGTGCTATAACGTTTGAAGACACTGAACAGCTTGCCTTTGATGTTATTATCAATGCAACTTCGGCTGGGCTTTCTGGTGCAAGCTTACCAATTGCTGATCAAACAATAGCAAGTGCTCATACCTGTTATGATATGGTTTATGGCAAAGAACTAACAGCTTTTCTAAAGCAGGCAAAATATTTAGCTGTTGAACATGTTATTGATGGTTTAGGCATGTTGGTAGGGCAGGCGGCAGAAAGCTTTAATTTGTGGCGGGGTGTTTTACCAGATGTTGAGCCAGTGTTAGGCGCTTTGCGAGCTGATTTAAACCAGTAGATTTTAGTCGGTATAAGAGGTGAATAAAAATGAACCAAGCAATTCTGTTTAATGATGATTTACACTTTGATAAGCACCACGATGCTTGGTCTTTCACTGGGCAACTCTCAGGGCAGAAAATTACAATATACTTTCATTCGATGCAATTAAAGCAATTGGCATCGATAGATAATTGCCTAAAGTATGACTTGGAGGAAGTAACCGAACTCTGGCTCGAAAAAAATGAACCAGAGGGGAATGAAATACATATCAACATGCGGTAGCTTATTAACTAACTATTTTCTGCTAAATACTCTTCTTTCAATTCAACATAATTTATTGCCGATTGCTTAAGAAACTTAGCTTCACTTTCTTTTAGCTCTCTTGCTTGTTTTACCGGATTGCCAACATATAAATAGCCACTTTTTAGAACCTTGTTAGGTGGCACTAAACTACCCGCGCCAATAAATACGTCGTCTTCAACAATTGCGCCATCCATAATAATAGCGCCCATGCCAACCAAAATTCTGTTTCCTAGTGAGCAGCCATGTAACATGCATTTATGGCCAACGGTAACATCATCACCAATAACTAATGGGTTGCCCTCAGGGTTATTACTACTTTTTCTTGTGACATGTAGCACAGTGCCGTCTTGCACATTGGTTCGTTTGCCAATAGTGATTTTATTTACATCACCTCGAGCAGCCACTAGAGGCCAAATACTGGTATCATCCCCAAGAGTTATGTCGCCAACTAAAACGGCTGTTTGATCAACATAAACATTACTGCCTAATATAGGAGTAATATTGCGATAGCTTCGAAAGTTATTTTTTTGCATAAATAGGCGTTGTTAGTTGTTCATAGGCTAATATTAGCAAAAAACAAATATTAAAGAGTTAATTTCAACGAACTAATCATAATAAAAAGCATTAGTAACATTAAACATCAATATAGAAAGTGAGAATGATACGGCACTAAAATCACCCACTTTGATGATAATAAAGCCAATACTTACGCGGTTTGTA